>JAAFJM010000002.1 GCA_013298895.1 Bacteroidota bacterium
TTCTCTTTATGCAAGATTTATTTTTAATTATTTTTTTCGTCTCCGCTAGTGTTTATTAATACTCCAACGATTTCTCTCTACTCACTTCTTTAGAACTTTCCCTCTCTCAAGGGGGTGCAAATGTATGATCTTACACTAAGTTTGCAACTCTTTTATTTATCCTCCCACCATTATACCTTATTTTCAAGGACTTATTTTTTATTTATCTCCAGGTTGGCTTACATTTTACTTGGTAGCATACCGATTAAAACATGTTATACTTATGTTATGTACGTATTATATATATGCTAATTATTAGTATAAATTAGATAATTAGCCCAGATAGAGGCAACTAGCTTTTGAAGTGAAACGGAAAAACTAGTGCTGATAGCTGGATTAGCTCCTAAAAAATAAATCTTGTAAGGATTCGAATAGGTTTATATGTTGCATATATAATTTAAGACATATACTTTTTTGTTTGATGTATATATAGTGTATCTATATTTATTTTATACCTAAAATCAGTTTTTAATACTGTTACTTATAAATGCATTATTAGCTATATTATTATATTTGCAACAAAACAACACTATATATAATATACAATGAATAAATTTTCTTATATATCGAATGCTGATGTAGCGGCAATTGACAATATTTACCAGCAATACTTAGCTGACACTGAATCGGTGGATTTTGGATGGCAAAAATTCTTTGAGGGCTTTGAAATGGGCCAACAAAAATTTAACGGTAAAAGTGTGAGCACAGGCAGTGCTGAATTATCGGAAGATATATTGAAGGAAATAAATGTTTTGAACTTAATAAAAGGCTACCGCTCGCGTGGGCATTTATTTACCAAAACAAATCCTGTTAGAGAAAGAAGAAAATATGCGCCTAACTTAGCTATAGAAAACTTTGGCTTAAATGCTGGTGATTTAGATAAAACTTTTAATGCAGGAGTTGAAATTGGAATTGGTGCAGCTAAGTTAAAGGAAATAATAGCTCATTTAGAAGCTACTTATTGTCAAAGTATAGGTGCAGAGTTTGATTATATAAGAAATCCTGAGAAATTGACTTGGTTACAAGGTAAAATGGAGGGTACTAAAAATACCCCTAAATTAGACCTTGAAGATAAAAGACATATTTTATCGAAATTGAACCAAGCAACAGTATTTGAAAATTTTATTCATACAAAGTTTGTAGGTCAAAAAAGATTTTCGTTAGAAGGTCTTGAAACATTGATACCGGCTTTAGATGAAGTTATTCAATTTGGTGCTGAAATTGGTGTAGAAGAGTTTGTATTAGGGATGGCACATAGAGGTCGTTTAAATGTATTGGCTAATATTTTAGGGAAATCGTACGAGGATATTTTTAAAGAGTTTGAAGGCAAAAGTGCTGAAGACGAAGGTATATTTGAGGGTGATGTAAAATACCATTTAGGTTTTTCATCACACTTAACAACTAGAAAAAACAAACAAGTAAAACTAAGTTTATCGCCAAATCCATCGCACTTAGAAACTGTTAACCCAGTAGTAAAAGGTTTAACCAGAGCAAAATTAGATAAAAACCATAGTGGAAATATTGGTAAAGTAGCTCCTATATTGATACATGGAGACGCATCGGTAGCTGGTCAAGGTGTAGTTTACGAAGTACTTCAAATGGCGGGCTTAAAAGCATATTCAGTTGGTGGTTGTATTCATATAGTAACAAATAACCAAATTGGATTTACTACCAATTATATTGATGCAAGAACATCAACTTACTGTACTGACGTGGCTAAAACTACTTTATGCCCAGTATTCCACGTGAATGCAGATGATGTAGAAGCAGTAGTTTACACTGTAAAATTGGCCATGGAATACCGTCAGCAATTTAATAGTGATGTATTTATTGATTTGTTAGGTTACAGAAAATATGGACATAACGAAGGTGATGAGCCAAGATTTACGCAACCTTTATTGTATAAAGCTATTGCAACGCACCAAAATCCAAGAGAAATTTACAACCAAAAACTGTTAAGTGCAGGAAGTGTAGAAGCTGATTTGGCCAAGGAAATGGATTCTGATTTTAGAAAAGAGTTACAAGCAAAGTTAGAAAGTGCTAAAGCATCTGAACCATCTAAGGCTAAGAACTTTTTAGCCGATAAATGGGAAGGATTTAGATCGGCTAAACGCGAAGATTTTGAAGTAAAAACAAATACTGCAGTTGGTAAAGAATTATTTTTAAGATTAGCAGATAAAATAACTGGAATTCCTGCAGGATTTAAGGCATTTAGCAAGATTGAAAAATTATTCAATGATCGTAAAAACATGATAAAAAATGATAATTACGATTGGGCAATGGGTGAGTTAATGGCTTACGCTACTTTAAGCAACGAAGGACATAACGTAAGAATGACTGGCCAAGACTGCGAACGTGGTACATTTAGCCATAGACATGCTATTATTAAACAAGAAGATAGCGAGCTAGCTCATAATGTGATAGATAGTTTAGGTGAAGACAAAAAAGGAAATGTTGAGTTTTATAATTCGTTGTTAAGTGAGTATGCTGTATTAGGTTTTGAATACGGATACAGTATGTTTACGCCTAATGATTTAACAATTTGGGAAGCACAATTTGGCGATTTTGCCAATGGAGCGCAAATAGTTATAGACCAATATTTGGCAAGTGCAGAAACCAAATGGAAAACCTATAGTGGCTTAACTTTAATGTTACCTCATGGTTATGAAGGTCAAGGACCAGAGCATTCATCGGCACGTTTAGAGCGTTTTTTACAATTATGTGCTAATTGGAATATGCAAGTTTGTAATATTACCAGTCCTGCTAATTATTTCCATGCGTTGCGCAGACAATTGAAACGCGATTACAGATTACCATTGGTAGTAATGACTCCAAAAAGTTTATTACGTCACCCTGCTTGTGTTAGTAAATTAGAAGAATTTACTGATGGAACTTTCCAAGAAGTAATTGATGATTCGTTTGTAACTAAAAAATCGATTAAACGTGTATTGCTTTGTACAGGTAAAATTTACTATGAATTGCTTGAATATCAACAAAAAAATGATAGAAAAGACATTGCTATAGTTAGGGTAGAACAATTGTATCCAATGCCAGAAACTCAGTTAGCAGCTATTTACGAAAAATACAAAGGTGCTGAATTCTGTTGGGTACAAGAAGAGCCTAAAAATATGGGTGCTTGGTTATACTTGTTACGTTGGGATAACAATATGCATTTAAAACGCATAAGCCGCGAAAGCAGTGCATCGCCAGCTACAGGATTTAGCAAAGTACATGCAAAAGAACAAGCTGCTATTATAGACCAAGCTTTTGCCATTTAATTATATTTAATCAATAACAAACAACTCAAAGCCAACGTAAAATCATTTTGCGTTGGCTTTATAAATTATACAATATGAAATTATTTAAAGTATTTTTAGGCTTTTGGCTATTTGTAGGTGGTATATTTTTAGCTTCTTTATTTTTTCCTCGCGAATTTAAAGTGGAAAGAAGTATTGTAATTGATAAACCTATTTATGAAACATTTGCTTATTTAAATAACATACAGAACATTGCCAAATTAAGCCCTTGGGATAAAAACGTAGATACTTCAATGGCTTGGTTTTTTTCTAAAAATATTTCAGGATTGAATGCTAGTTATTATTTTAGAGGTAACTTATTGGGAAAAGGCTATTTAAAAATAGTGGAGTGTATTCCAAATGAAAAATTAACTACTGCCTTAGATATAAATGATGGAGGTATGACCTCGAGCAGTACATTTTATTTTGAGCGTATTGGTGGCGATAAAACCAAATTAACTTGGAAAGATTATAAAGATGTGGGATATAATCCATTTCATAGGTTTCAAATTCCTACCAAAACAGAACAAACTGAGTTGCAGTTTGACGAGGGTTTGATAAAAATAAGAATTGCCATTATGAGTAGCAATTAATATGCTCCTCTTACTTAAAGATTTTAAACAAAAAAGGTTGAAACAAATGTTTCAACCTTTTTTGTTTTTTGTCACATTGAGCGAATTCGAAATGTTTTGAAAACGTGCATATTAAGTTCTCGTCCGATAGCTATCGGACTTCGCTCGAACTGACTAGCAATTTAAGACTTTTGAAGCTTCCTATTTCTTGTTATGTATGATTGATTACGAATAAATTACCACCCACTAGCTACAAATCTTACCTTTTCTACTTCGCCATCGTTATTATAAGTTTTTTTAACTTTAACATCACGATTAGAAACTTTATTGAAAAGTGAAAGTACATTTAAACCTATTGACTCAGCTAAGGTAATATTTTCATTTGAATCAGATGGTTTATTTACTGCAATTACTTCTGATTTAGCCGTAATTTTTAGTTGCTCTTTTACATAATCTCTTAAATCAACATTTTTATCTTTTCCAAAAGTATTAGCAACTAACACTGGCTCATTATTGTTATTTCCAATTGGAGTTTCATCTACTTTAGGTTGAACAGTAAATTCATTTTTATCTTTAGGCAAATCAGCATTTGCTAAATTAGTTGTTCCTGCGCCATTATCAGTTACTACTTTTTTAGGAGTATTGTTATTTGGCACAACTGATTGATTGTTGCCGCCATTTAATGGATTTTCTTTTATTGGTTTTTTGTTTTGTGGATTTTTATTTGCTGGTAAAACTGCTTTTTTGCTTTGTTTTTGAACACTAGCTACATTAACTCCCCCAAATGCCAACATTTTTCGTTCAGTTTCTTTTTCTAACTGATTTTGTACGTTATTTTTAGATTTAAGTATTTCACTTATAGAATCTTGTTTTGATTTGGCAATGGTAGTATCTACTTTATCGGCCATTTGCTCACCTTTATTATTGGTAAAGAAATAAACGCAAATAACCACCGCAATAAAAACTGCAGCAATGGCTGAATAACGAGCAAACAATGGAATAATGGCAAAGCTACCTTTTTTAGTTAAAACTTGTTTATTAGCAAAAACAAGTTCATTTTCAGGAACTAATTTGGTTTTCTTAAACAGCTCAAATTCAGCAGCTAATTCAGGGTAAGTTTTAATTTCTGTTTCTAATGATTTTGTTTCTTCTGGAGTTAAATCGTTTTCTAAAAGAGCTATTAACTTATCAGAATAATCGGCTACATTTATTTTTTCTTGTTTAAGCAAGCCAGAAAAATCAAAAGCTATTGGTTCAGCAGGTAAGGTAGTTTGATTAGTGTTAAGCAAATCAAACTCTGCTTTAATAGCAGGATTTTGGTCTAAAAATACAAATAGTTTAGCCATAGTATTATCATCCAACTTTCCATCCAAAAAGTCAATTATAATCTCTTCGTAATTATTAATATTTATTTCCATGTTCCTTATTTGTTTAAAACCGCTTTATACCACATTTTCTAGCGAACCAATGTATTCTTTTAAATTTAGCCTAGCTCTATAAATATAAACTTTAACCTGGCTTTCGTTAAGCCCAGTAATTTTTCCAATTTCCTCATACGAGTAACCTTCGTAATCTCTTAACATTATTACACTTTTTTGAATTTCATTTAATTTACTAAAAGCTAAATTAATCACTTTTTTCAAATCGTTGTAATTATTATTGGTAGTTAAGTAGTCATCATAATGTTCCTCATAGGTTGCTTTATGTTTGTCTTTTCTTATAGAGTCAATCATGGTATTATAGGCAGCGGTAAATAAATACGATTTAGCCTTTTCAGCTATAATATTATCGACCTTTAGCCACATTTTTTCAAACGTGTCTTGCACTATATCCTTAGCCCTTTCCTCATCTTTTATATTTTTATAAATGAATCGGTAAACCGCATCAGCATAATTTTTAACGCATGTATTGTACTCAGTAATAGTCATTCAATAAGCCTATTGGGTTAAAATTACAACTGAAACGATTTGTAAATAAAAAAAGTTACAGCCGTCTAAAATTATTTTTCATTTATTTTTCTTTCTAACTCATTTACCGTTTTATACAATTGTGGTAATTTTTTATAAACAATTGATGCTTTAATTGACTCTGCATACTCAAAAGCAGGTGCACCGAATAATCTTTGATTTTCCTTTTTAACATTACTGTTTACGCCACTTTTAGCACCAAGTACAGTACCATCGGCTATGGTTAAATGCCCTCCTATTCCTACTTGACCAGCCAAAATACAATATTTACCTATTTTGGTACTTCCAGCAATGGCACTTTGCCCAGCCATAACAGTATGCTCACCTATTTCCACATTATGAGCCACTTGGTTTAAATTGTCTAATTTTACACCTTTCCTTAAAATGGTGCTACCCATTGTTGCCCTGTCAATACTGCAATTACTGCCAATTTCAACATCATCTTCAATAATTACATTACCAATTTGCGGAATTTTTTTGTACGATCTATCGGCCAATGGCGCAAAACCAAAACCATCGCTACCAATTACAGTGCCCGAATGAATAATTACATTATTGCCAATTACACAATCATTGTAAATTTTCACACCTGCATAAATGATGCAATTTTCGCCAATAGTTACATTATCACCAATATAAGTTGTAGGATAAATTTGCGTACTGTTTCCAATTTTTACGCCTTTGGCAATATAAGCCAAAGCTCCTACATATAAATTTGAGCCTAATTCGGCCGATTTATCTATAACCGCACCTTCTTCAATTCCTTCTTTTTTATTGGCATAAGCTGCAAATTGTTCTAACAATAAGGTGAACGAAGCATACGCATTTTCTACTTTTATTAAAGTAGCTTTTATTTCTTGGCTAGGGATAAAATCGTTATTTACCAAAACCACACTTGATTTGGTATCGTAAATATGCGATTCATATTTCATATTAGCTAAAAACGACAAAGCTCCTTCTTTGCCATCTTCAATTTTTGCTACCGTATGAAGCAATATATCAGGGTTTCCAACTACTGCCCCGTTTAACAATTGCGCTAATTGCGCTACACTAATTTGCATTTTCTAAAATTTATGAAGTACGAATATATAAGATTGATTTACAAAATGGCAAAAAACCAATTTGCTTAAAGTTAATTTATGAATATTTTAAAATTGAAAAAAATTAATTGATAAATGCCACTTTACCTACAAACGATTTAGTTCCATCTTTACTTGCAGAAAAAATTAAGTAAACCCCAGTTGAAACTCTTGAACCTGCAAAATTTTTACCATCCCAAGTTGCAAAACCTCCATAAGATTGTGTTTCTGCTACCAAATTGCCGGCTATATCTGTAATTTTTACGTTTGCATTTGCTTCTGCTAAACCCTTAATAGAAATATTTCCAATAAAATTAGGGCGAACAGGATTTGGGTAAATATCTACTGCACTATAATCTCCCTTAACTTCAGTAGCATCAGCCATGAAGCTAACCATACCTTTTAAAGTACTAAAAAAAACTTCTCCGGTATTATCATTTACACCTATACTCAAAATATTATTATCTATTAATGAACTGTTTTTGGTAGTAAAATTATGAATTACAGTATATCCATCGCTTGATACTAACCAAGCACCATTATTAGTTCCAATCCACTTTCTATTGGCTTTATCAACAGTTATGGAAGTTACATTTTCTCCGCCCAAAAAATTGGAATAAACCAAGCCTGTTTTTATTACAATTTGACGAGAATCAAATGATGTTTTATCTGAACCATCAAATACACTTTCAGGACTACTAAAAATACTTAAACCTTCGCTGGTTCCGACCCAAATTTCCCCATTTTTATCTTTAGCCAGACAATTAACCTGATTACTTGCTAATGCACCATTTCCAATATCCTTATTCAATACTTTATAAGCATCATCATTAGCGTTATTAATATCTAATCCATTATTATATACAAGTAAGCCGCCCTCACGCGAATGAGCAACCCATTTTTGATTCATATCGTCAATGGCAATGGCAGTAACATAATTACTTCCGCCAAAAACGTTACCTACTGAAAAACATTGCAACGTTCCGTCTGACTTTAACGCACACAATGGTTGACCACTAGAATGATTAGTAAACCATAAATTATTATCGGCATCAAAAGCCAATGCCGGAACACGGCAACTACCTCCAAATGCCTCTTGTAAAATGCTATTGTTTTTATTATAGACCGCTTCTACTCGGCCAGTCAAATCCATTTTAACCAATCCTGAACCATAAGAAGCTGCGTATAATTTTTCATTTATATTGTCGTATGCTATTGACAAAATATCTCTTATAGAGTCAGGTGTAATTGCATTTCCTTGACTAGTATTAGTCCAAATATTATTATCAAAAATATACAATCCGTTGTGACTAAAACTTTCGTTAAAATAGGGTGCATAGCCACTAGCAGCATATATTTTTCCTTTGATAAATTTAAAATCAGTTGCAATTTTATTATATGGCCCATTTGGATAAACAAAGTCAGAACCATTAAACTCTCCACCTGGAAAAAGATGGATGCCCGCAAAATTATCAACACAAGCAAATCGGTTATTAGTTAGTTGGACTGCGGAGTTTTTAAGAGCTTTACCGGTTTTGGTTATTACATTATTTGCAGCAATTTCACTTACGTTTAAATAGGTAGTGACAATTAATTTATTATTACTAATCACCAAATCAAGTACATTGTTCAAATCAGAATCATTACTTGCTGTCCAAGTACTATTGCTAAAGGTATTTAAAACACTGTCAATTTCGGCATACAGCATTCCATTATAAGCTTCTATTTTATTAGTTTTAGAAGATGATTTAACCAAACTCCAAAAGTTAAAATCGCTTAAGTTACCACTGTTTAATTTAGCTCTGTAAACACCATTATAGGTAGATGCATAAATAAAATTATCTAAAATGGCTACATCTAAAATTTCTATATTACTTCCATTAACACCAATATTTTGGTACGAATCAGTGATTTGTTTTTTATTAATATCAATTACTACAATACCAAAACTACAAGCCAAATAGGCTTTTCCGTTAAAAAAGGTTACATCGTTAATTGATTTTTTGCCAATTACATTGCGTTGAAAAATTTGTGGCATATTGGTAATTACTTCATTTTGGAGTAAATCAATATTTCCATTTTCATAAACAATAAAAAGTAAATTGTTATTTGGATTGCTGCGCAATAACTTAACTTCCACGTCTGAAAGTCCATTCACTTTTGAAATACGTTCTAGTTCTTTATCCACTTCATTGTATGAAAAAACTGAACTTGATGATCCGACATAAACTGTACTGCCAATAGCAGCTATGGTTTTATTTTGCCAATAAGGCAAATGAACGCGCCAAGTTCCTAGGCCACCAGCAGGTTGAGCTATAATAAAAATGGGTAAAAACAGATATAGCGTGGTGCAAATTTTTTTAATCATTATAAGGCAAATTAATAAAAACTATTTCTCAAACGTTTCATTTGAATAATTATTTTACAATTATATGAAATCAAATGGTAAGCCTCAATTATTTGTTTATTTTGCGCAAGTTTTATGTGGAGCAAATTAGCTGATTTTATTTTAAGATATAGATGGCAAAGCCTTTTAGCCATTGCAATTACTACCGTATTTTTTGGATACTATGCCGGTAAAGTTCAACTTACTTACGATTTTGCTAAGATAATTCCGGCCGATGACCCCGATTATATTGACTACATAAAGTTTAAAAATACTTTTGGCGAAGATGGAAACGTTTTAGTTATTGGTGTTCAGTCAGACAAAATTTTTGAATACAATTTTTTTAACGATTGGAGTAATTTAACCAAACAAATAGAAGGAATTGATGGCATTGAAAAAGTTGTATCCTTAAGCAATATTCAAACCATTTTACGAAACGATAGCTTACAAACGCTTAGTTTACAGCCATTACTTAAGAGCAAAATAGAAAACCAAAGTCAACTTGATAGTTTTAAAAACCAAGTTGCAGATTTGAAATTTTATAACGGATTTTTATACAACCCCGAAAGCAATGTTACGCTTTTAGCCATTACCTTAAAAAAAGAAAAGCTAGACAGCAAAGAACGTATTCCGTTGGTTAACAGTATAGAACAAGCTGCTGACGCATTTGGTAAAAAATATGGTTGCGAAATGCATTATTCCGGTTTGCCATACGTGCGCACTGTTATGAGTAGCAAGGTGGCCGATGAAATTAAGATTTTTATTTACCTATCTATTTTGGTAACTGCCATTTTTATTTTTGTTTTCTTTAGGTTTATTAGTGCTGTTATTTTATCGCTAGTAGTAGTAATAGTTGGGGTAGTTTGCACGGTTGGTACTATAGCTTTATTTGGTTACAAAATAAGTTTACTTACAGGTATTATTCCGCCTTTAATGGTAATAGTTGGGGTGCAAAATTGTATTTATTTGCTCAATGTGTACCATCAAGAGTTTTTAAAACATAACGATAAAATTAAGGCCATTAAAGAGTTAATTGCCAAAAATGGTTTAGCGTTATTTTTAACCAATATTACTACTGCCATTGGTTTTTGCGTTTTTAGTTTTTCAGGAAGCGCTGTTTTAGACCAATTTTCGGTTGTTTCTGGTATCAATATCATGCTAATTTATGTAATCAGTTTGGTGTTTATTCCAATAGTTTACAGTTATTTACCACCTCCCAAAGTTAAACATACCAAACATTTAGAAGCTAAGCGTTTAAATAAAGTATTAGCGTTTTGTAATTACTTGGTTTATAACAAACGTAAGGCCATTTATATTTCAACTATTTTATTGGTATTAGCCAGTGTTGGCGGTGCTTTAATGGTTGATGGAACAGGTTATGTGGTAGATGATATGCCTGAAGAAAATAAGGTGTACAAAGACTTAAAGTTTTTTGAAAAGAACTTGAAAGGTATTTTACCTTATGAAATAGCCATTGATACCAAACGTCCAAATGGCATTAAGGATTATGCAACGCTTCAAAAAATTAACAGATTAGAAAAAGAATTGGCTAAAATTCCTGAGTTTAGCAAAGCTACTTCTGTAGTTGATTTCTTAAAATTTGCCAACCAAGGCATGAATAATGGCGATGTACGTTACTATCAATTGCCCGATGTATTGGCTATTAGTGAAATAGTAAACTATTTACCCAAACAACAAGCAGGTAAGCCTAATTTATTAAAATCAATGGTGGATAGCACTTTTCAAACGGCTAGGGTTAGTATTCAAATGGCCGATGTTGGTTCAACTGATATTAAACGCATCCATCAAATGGTGCAACAAAAGGTAGATTCTATTTTTGATAAAGATAAATACTCGGTAAAACTTACTGGAACCAGCGCTATATTTTTAAAAGGAAACGATTATTTAATCAATAACTTATTGAGTTCAGTATTTTGGGCTTTGGTGCTTAATTCATTCATGATGATATTTTTATTTGCTTCATGGCGCATGATGCTAATTTCGTTATTGCCAAACATCATTCCTTTAATTGTTACTTTAGGAATTATGGGCTTTTTCCATATCAGGTTAAAACCATCCACCATTATTATTTTTAGTATTGCTTATGGAATTGTGGTTGATTTTACCATTCATTATTTGGCTAAGTATAGGCATAGCCTTAAAAAACATAATTGGGATATGAGCATTGCCATTCCTGAAAGTTTAACCGAAGCTGGACCAAGTATTATTTACACAGCTGTTGCACTTTTTGGTGGATTTATCATATTTGCGGCAAGCTCGTTTGGAGGAACTATTGCCTTGGGTGTATTAACATCATTATCATTAATTTTTGGTATGTTGATGAATTTGTTATTACTTCCTTCTTTATTGCTTTCGTTGGAAAAATCAATCAATAACAAAAAAGAGTTTGATACCACTTTTGTGGAGGTTGAACCAGAGGATTAGTTGAAAGTTAATGGTTGTTAGTTGGAAGCTTTTATAAATACAACCACAATTTAATTAAGTACTCAAACCAATAAGAAAGCCCAAGTTTTCACTTGGCTTTTTGCGTTTAGTTCTAATCCAAGGCTAGCATTAGGGCGGTATTTCAATTCCTCAATGGTTGACATAGCAAAACACAAATTACTAACTAAATTGGTTAATTAGAAATAAGATTTCTTTAAACTATTCTTGCAAAACTCCGAAGGTGTTTAATTTAAATAGCACCGAGTTTCGCTCGGTGAAAGGCAAAACATCCAATAAAAACAACTCTGAAGGAGTTGAATAACAGAAACCAATTGAAGGGGATTTGGTAACAAATTTTTCGAATCCAGCTTCTCTTTAGTAATTTTTTTAAATTGAGATATTACAAATAATTTTGAGACTATAAAACCATTGAACAATTCAACAAATAAGCTATTTTTGAAAAGTTGATACCTCAAGCTAAAATAGACGAAATAATTCAAGCTGCAAATATTGAACAAGTAATTGGCGACTATGTGCGTTTAAAACGCAGAGGGGCCAATTTAACTGGGCTTTGCCCATTCCATTCCGAAAAATCTCCCTCCTTCTCAGTTAGTCCAGCCAAAGGCATTTTTAAATGTTTTGGTTGCGGCAAAGCCGGCAATGTGGTAAATTTTGTGATGGAACATGATAGCTTAGGCTATATTCCTGCTTTAAAACATTTAGCTGAAAAGTTCAACGTAGAATGGCCACAGCAAGAGTTTGTAAATGTAGATGAAGAGCGCAAACAACGAGATGAAAAGGAGAGTTTACAAATATTAAATAACTGGGCTAACGATTATTTTCAGGATATTTTATGGCAAAATGAAACAGGTCAAGCTGTTGGGTTAAGCTATTTTGAAAACCGTGGCTTTAGGCACGATACTATCAAAAAATTTAACCTTGGTTTTAGTTTAGATAGTTGGTCGGCCTTTTTTGATAAAGCAGTAGCCAATCAATTTAGCGAAGAACTTTTATTTAGCTCGGGCTTAGTTAAACATAAGGAAGACAGTAAAAAATTTGATGCTTATCGTGGTCGTGTTATTTTTCCAATTCATAATTTAAATGGAAAAGTAATTGCTTTTGCGGGCAGGTATTTAAAAAAAGAACCCAATAGCCCAAAGTATGTAAACTCGCCCGAAACAATACTTTACCATAAAAGCAATGAGCTTTACGGCTTATATTTTGCAAAAAATGAAATTCGTAAGCAAGATTCAGTATACTTGGTAGAAGGTTATACCGATGTAATAAGCATGCACCAATCGGGTGTAGAAAATGTGGTTGCATCGAGTGGCACATCGCTTACCGAAGGACAAATTAGGCTTATAAAAAGATTTACCGAAAATGTTACCGTACTTTTTGATGGTGATGCGGCAGGTATAAAAGCCAGTATTAGAGGTATTGACATGCTGTTGGAACAAGGTTTAAATGTTCGTGTATTAACTTTTCCGGATGGAGATGACCCTGATAGTTACAGCCAAAAAGTAGGCAGCGATGCTTTTAAAGAATATTTAGAAACCCAACGCCAAGATTTTATAGTATTTAAGGTAAATTTATTGCTGAATGATGCCGGAAATGATCCCATTAAAAAGGCAACTGTTACCCGCGATATTGTAGAAAGCATTAGTAAAATTCCTGATAGCATAAAACGTTCGGTATTTGTGAATGAATGCGCTCGGTTAATGAGCATTGACGAACAAGTGCTTTTGGTAGAGTTAAATAAATTGCGCAAGCAGTTTTTAACCGATAAAGATAGGGAACAACAGCAGCAACAAAGAAATGCTGAAAGCCAAGATTCATTTGAAGGTTTTGAGCCTATACCAGAACAAGGTTATGTTGACGATTTACAAGATACCTTAAACGATTCGTCTATTTTTGATGAACAAGAACGTGATTTGATTCGTTTGATTATCAATTTTGCCAATAAAACCGTTAATGAAACCGAAACCGCTGCTAGCTATCTATTAAGGCAATTAATTGAAAAAGAAATTGAAATTGACCATCCAATAGTAACACTAATTTTAGATGAAACTTACCAAGTTATAGAGCGTGGCGAGATTGTAGATGATAAATTTTTCACCAATCATCAAAACCCTTTGATAACAGCTTTAGCAGCTGATATGCTTGCTCGTGAGTATATATTAAGTCCTAATTGGGAAAAGCGTGCTGCTGTAAAAATGGATTCCTTTTTTAAAGATACAAAAGCAGATATTGACTCAGCCATTTTACACTTACAAATTAAGTATATCAATAAATTGATTGTAAAAAATCAAAAAGAACTTAAACCCGAATTAACTGAAGAAGATTTTGAACTTCATCAGCGTGTACACATGGATTTGACAAAAAAACGCAATGAACTTACCAAGAAAATTGGTACTGTGATAGTTAAGTAAGCGTAAAGTTCGAAGTTCGAAGTTCTGAGTTCGAAGTACTAAGTTCAAAGTACTGAGTTTGAAGTTTGAAACCCAGCATTCAAAAATCAAAAATCAGATGCTATCCTGGAACACGGGCAAGGTGTTTATCTAAATCTTTAATTTGAGCAACTACTTGTTCATTTTTAGCTTTGCAATTTTTAGCCCTTCTTAAAAAATCTTTCGAAGCTCTGATATCGCGTTTGTTCATATAAATTTGAACCATACCCAATAAAGCCATTGCTTGACTTTCGTTGTCTAACGAACCTTTTAAGGCTTCTCTCATGTATTTTTCACCTTCCTTGTAGCTGCCTTTTTGTAAAGCCATCATACCTAATTGCACATCAGTTGAACCTTTATTTTCGGCTAAGGTACTGCCAATAGAAGCACTTTTTTTCAATAGTTTTTCGGCTGAATCAAAATCTTTATTTGCCATAGCCAAATTACCTTTTAAAGTGTAATACGAACTACGAATAGGTTTGAACAATAAATTAGGAAACCATATAGTATTTAAAATACGTTCCACAGCTTCTACATCACCATTCTCCATTGGGTCTTGAATCAGGCGTAGTGGACCAATAAAAAAATGCGTAAAAATAGCAATAGCAGCTAAGGTGTAAAATATAATGGCTGCCCAAATATCGCCTAAGCCAGCAAACTGAAGTAAAAGACCAATGATCAACGAGGCTATTCCAGCCCAAAAACGGTATTTGATAAGTAAATTATAAAATTTCATATAATATTTTTTGCGTTGCAAATGTATTAAAACCTAGCAAATATTAGCATGTAAGCGAAAAAATATCCCAACTTTCAACAATTTTTTGAGCAATAGGTATTTCATTATTTATTGGGAATACATATTTAAAATAAAAAGGGTGCGAAAGTTTTTACAACTCCCGCACCTTTTCTAATTTATGAACTAATTAATTAGCTACTGCAAGTTACACAACCTTCTTCCATGGTACAAACTTGACCTGTGAAATCGGTTGTAATATCATCTATATTATTGCCCGTTGGTACCGTTGAATTAGAAACAGTATTTAAAGTAGGAGCTACTTCAATAACAGGAACTACAGGTTGCATATCATTATTACCTTGTTTTTCAATGGTGAACTGAACTGCTTGGGTAGCTGCTTGTGAGCGTAAGTAATACATACCAGTTTTTAAACCTTTTTTCCATGCATAAAAGTGCATTGAAGTAAGCTTAGAACTGCTAGGGCTATCCACAAATAAATTCAACGACTGCGATTGGCAAATATACGCTCCCCTATCGGCAGCCATATCAATTAAATTACGTTGTTTAATTTCCCAAACGGTTTTGTATAGTTCTTTGATATTTGCTGGTATTTCAGCAATATTTTGAACTGAACCATTTGCCGCAATTATTTTATTTTTCATATCATTAGTCCAAAGTCCTAATTGAACTAAATCTTTTAATAAATGCTTATTAACCACTACAAATTCGCCACTTAAAACCCTACGAGTATAAATATTTGAAGTATATGGTTCAAAACACTCATTATTTCCTAAAATTTGAGAAGTAGAAGCCGTTGGCATTGGTGCTACTAATAATGAATTTCTAACACCATGTTCTATTACTTCAGCTCTTAATGCTTCCCAATTCCAGTTTTCGGTAGCATTTATATCCCATAAGTCAAATTGGAATTTTCCTTTTGAAAGCGGAGAACCTTTAAATGTTTCGTAAGCACCTTCTTTTTTAGCTAAGTCTTTACTTGCTGTTAAGGAAGCAAAATATATTGTTTCAAAAATATTTTTATTTAACTGTTTTGCCGAATCACTTTCGAATGGCATGCGCAATAAAATAAACACATCTGCTAATCCTTGAACCCCTAATCCAATTGGGCGGTGACGCATGTTAGAGTTTCTTGCCTCTTCAACTGGATAATAATTATAATCAATAATTTTATTTAGGTTTAAAGTAGCTTGGTAAGTTACTTCATATAATTTGTTATGATCAAATTTACCATCAATAACAAAACGTGGTAAAGCCAATGAAGCTAAATTACAAACTGCCACTTCATCAGGACTTGTGTATTCCATGATTTCAGTACATAAGTTACTGCTTTTAATGGTACCTAAATTTTGTTGATTGCTTTTACGGTTTGCGGCATCCTTGTAAAGCATGTATGGTGTACCGGTTTCGATTTGTGATTCCATAATAGCAAACCATAAATCTTGTGCTTTAATAGTTTGACGTGCTTTACCTTGTGCTTCGTAACTAGTATAAAGTGCTTCAAACTCATCTCCCCAACACTCGCTTAAGCCTGGTGCTTCATTCGGACAGAAAAGACTCCAATCGCCATTTTCTTCTACACGTTTCATAAATAAATCGCATATCCAAAGTGCGTAGAATAAATCGCGTGCACGCATTTCTTCCTTACCATGGTTTTTACGTAAATCCAAAAATGCAAAAACATCGGCATGCCAAGGTTCTAAGTAAATTGCAAAAGCACCTTTACGTTTTCCTCCACCTTGATCTACATAGCGAGCAGTATCGTTGAATACACGCAACATTGGAACAATACCATTGCTAGTTCCATTAGTTCCGCCAATATAACTACCAGTAGCTCTAATATTGTGTATTGCTAAACCAATTCCACCTGCACTTTGCGAAATTTTAGCTGTTTGTTTTAAAGTATCATAAATACCGTCAATGCTATCTTCTTTCATGGTTAAAAGAAAACAACTACTCATTTGAGGTTTTGGAGTACCTGCATTAAATAATGTAGGAGTAGCATGGGTAAACCAACGCTCACTCATTAAATTATAAGTAGCAATTACACTATCGATATCTTCCTTGTGAATTCCAAGGGCTACGCGCATATACATATGTTGTGGACGCTCAGCCACTTTTCCATCTACACGGAACAAGTATGATTTTTCAATTGTTTTGAACCCAAAATAATCAAAAGCAAAATCCCTATCGTAAATAATAGAACTATCTAATAATTCTGCATTCTTTTGAATTATTTCATAAATATCTTCAGCAATTAATGGTGTTCTTTTACATGTACCTTTATCGGTATAGTTATAAAGTTTTTCCATTGTTTCCGAAAATGACTTAATGGTATTTTTGTGTAAATTACTTACAGCAATTCTACTTGCTAATAAAGCATAATCGGGATGCTTAGTTGTAAGTGAAGCAGCAGTTTCTGCAGCTAAATTATCTAACTCTGTAGTAGGAACTCCATCGTAAATTCCTTGAACCACTTTTTTAGCCACATCAATTGGATCAATTAATGGACTTAAACTGTAACTAAGCTTTTCAATTCTTGCCGTTACTTTGTCAAATTTAACGCTTTCTTTTTTGCCGTTTCTTTTAATTACAAACATCTTAATAATTTTGATTTAGGATTTTTGATTTAGGATTTTTCTGTTTTGATTTATTCATTTTACATGAATATCAATACAGAAATTTTAGACCAAAAATCAATGTTTCTTTTGTTTTACTGTTTTAACTGAAGCTACAAAAATGCTTACCAATTCATTCGCTTCTTTTATCAAAGGTTGAGTAATAGTTTTATCTAAAAGGTTTAACTCTTCCAAAATTTCTAACCAATACATGGATTCATCAGCTTCTTCAATAACAATTTCTAATTTATAAATGAAGTCTGCTGTAGATTTTGCCCTTGAACTAGCTCTGTAATTTGCACCTACAGACCCAGCTGCTCTTATTAATTGCTTTGCCAACTCAAAGCCTGCAGCAGTTTTTGGCAAACTATCACATGCTTTAATTACAGCTATATTGAACAATTTAGTTCTTGATTGTAAGGCTAATTTATTACTAATTTCCAAATCAAAAATCCTAAATCAAAGTTCAATAATTTTTAAAAATCTTCTTCTAGTGAAAATGCATGGCCTTCTTTTCCGCCCATTACACCAGCTTTTTGGTAATCACCAACTCTTTTTTCAAAGAAGTTAGTTTTACCTTGTAACGATATCATTTCCATAAAATCAAATGGATTTGTAGCGTTATATAATTTTGCATATCCTAACTCTGCTAACCATCTGTCAGCCACAAATTCAATGTACTGCTGCATTAGCTTTGCATTCATTCCTATTAAATCAACAGGTAATGCTTCAGATACAAATTCCTTTTCAATTGCTACCGCATCTCTAATAATGGTATGAACTTCTTCTTGGCTCAATTTATTGCTTAACATACTATACATTAAACAAGCAAACTCGCAATGCATTCCTTCATCGCGGCTAATTAGTTCATTACTAAATGTTAAACCTGGCATTAAACCACGCTTTTTCATCCAAAATATAGAACAAAAACTACCACTAAAAAAGATTCCTTCAACTGCTGCAAAGGCCACCAAACGCTGAGCAAAAGTTCCATTACTAATCCAACGTAAAGCCCATTCTGCTTTCTTTTTAACAGCAGGAACTGTATCTATGGCATGAAATAATCTATCCTTTTCTTTTGGATCTTTAATATAAGTATCAATCAACAATGCATATGTTTCACTATGGATATTTTCCATCATAATTTGGAAACCATAGTAACATCTAGCCTCAGGCAATTGAACCTCGCTCATGAAGTTAACAGCTAAATTTTCGTTAACTATACCATCACTTGCTGCAAAAAATGCCAGAATATGAGAAATAAAATGACGTTCTCCATCATTTAATTTTGCCCAATCCTTTAAATCGTCACTCAAATCAATTTCCTCAGCAGTCCAAAAGCTAGCTTCATGTTTTTTATACATTTCCCATACTTTTGGATAATTAATGGGTAGAATAACAAATCTGTCTTTGTTTTCCCTCAATAATAACTCGTCTTGATTTTGCATTTTTTGTTTTTTTTCTAAAATTAACCGTTAATAAATTAAAGTAAGTTTAGCATTCAAATCATAAATACATTTCATTGAATGTGATTTAAATTTATTTTGAATATTTAGCTTCCTACAATAATACATTGCATGGGTTAAGTATGTTTCAAAAAGTTAATCACAGGATTGTTAATATCACTCGAAACACCAGTCTTTTCAGTGCTTGCAAGCATCAGTAATTTTAGTTTTCAACAAGTAATCAAGGCGTTTATTTTGTACTTGTTTTTGTAAAAAAAAATGTACCCATCAATGAAATAGGCACCTAACAAAAAAGGAACTTTTCTTTTGAAAAAGTTCCTTTTTTGAATAAAATTATTTTTAAGTATGAAAAGTAAAGAAATTGTTTTTTAACCTGCCATTGCCCTGAATAATAAAAATAATAATCCTGAAAGTAATATTGTTACAGGTAAGGTTAATACCCATGCAATGGCAATATTTTTAATTGTTCCAGCTTGCAAATTCTTAATACCTTTACTAGCTACCATACTACCAGCAATACCCGATGATAAAACTTGAGTGGTACTTACTGGCAAACCAAATGCTGTTGCTAAACCAATTGTTCCAGCCGCAACTAATTCACTTGAAGCTCCTTGAGCATAATTCAAATGTTGTTTTCCAATTTTTTCACCAATTGTCTTTACAATTCGTTTCCAACCCACCATAGTTCCTAATCCAAGTGATATAGAAATCATAAATATAACCCATGTTGGTGAATATTCTGTAATTGTTTTAACGCCCCCAATTGATGCTTTCAAGCCATTTTTATCCTCTTCGCTCAATGCAATTGTTTTACTGTATTTAATTTTATCAATATCTTTTGCCAACCTTGTAACGTTCGTTCTTACCTCAAATTTTTCTTGAGTAGTTAAACTATCGAATGACTTGGAGTTTAAAATAAACATTACTTTATGAGTGATAACTTGCACTTTAGCAATTTCTAAACTATCCTCTTTTGAAAGTTTTTCAACTATTGTTTTATCTAAAATACTATTAATAGCTATTATTTCATATTTAACTTTTGGTAAATCAACTTTGGCATTAATGGCAAAATATCCAGGAACAATAGCTATTAAAATTAACATTACCAATCCAACCCCTTTTTGTCCATCATTACTTCCGTGACTGTAACTAACACCGGTGCAAGTCAATAACAAAATCATTCTAATCCAAAATGGTGGTGGATCATTTGTTTTTGGTGCTCTAAAAATTGTTTTATTTTTTACAAATATTCTTAACACATACATTAGAAAGATCGATAAACTAAATCCTATAAGTGGTGAAATTAATAAACTCAAGCCAATATCTGAAGCTTTGTGCCAATTAACGTAAGTACCACTTTTTTCTGCAATAAATGAATAAGCTAAACCAACACCTAATATACTTCCAACTAAAGTATGTGAACTTGAACATGGAATACCAAAATACCAAGTTCCTAAATTCCATATAATTGCTGTTAAAAGTAAGGACATAATTAAAGCTATACTATGGTAAATATTTTGGTCAGCAAGCATTTCACTTGGTATTAAATAGCTAATTCCCATAGCCACCGTAATACCACCAGCAAACACACCAACACTATTCCATATTCCACTCCAAATTACAGCTACCCATGGCTTTAATGAATTGGTATAAATAACTGTAGCAACAGCATTAGCAGTATCGTGAAAACCATTAATAAATTCGAAAGCGCAGGCTGCAAATAAGCAAGCAATTAAAAGAAAAGTTAAGGTTGGGTCTAATCCAAACATATTATGTGGTATAATTTTGGGCGAAAGTAAATTTTCATTGCAATATTGCAATGTTAAGTAATTGTAAAGCAAATTTAATTTTTTTAATTAATAATACCTGATTATAAATTTAGGATTTTATGATAGCAATACTATTTTTGAGGCATAATCGTTAATCAATTTGCTTAAAATAAATAACAATTAATCTTGGTTTTTTATTGCTATTTATCATAACAACAAAAATTAAATGAAAAGTATAGTAGTAGTATTTATTTTTATTTCAACCACGTTAAAAGCCCAATTAGGTGGAATGACTCCTTATGGATTTTTAAATAATTATTCAAATGCAAGGATAGCAGCCTTGGGCGGAAGTGCAATTGCTACACACGATAACGATGCTAGCTTAGTAATAAACAATCCATCACTTTTAACTGCCAATATGGATAAACAGCTTAGTTTAAATTACCAAAATTATTTGGCAAATATTGGCACAGGATATTTTGGTTATGCCTTCAATACCAAGAGTGCAGGTCCATTAATGCTAGGCGTTCAATATATTAATTACGGATCTTTTGATAAAAAAGATATTGATAATACCAATTTAGGAAGTTTTGCTGCCAATGATTTTGCCATTCATTTATCAACTTCACGCATTATTAAAAAATGGAATATTGGCGCTACTGCTAAATTTGTTTATTCTGTTATCGAATCATACACAAGCACAGGCATGGCAGCCGACATAGCAGCAAGTTATAAAAGTGAAGATAGTCTTTCTGTTTTTACAGCTGTAATTAACAATTTAGGATATGAAATTTCAACATATACCGGAACAGAAAGACAACAGTACCCAATGAATTTACAAATTGGTTACAGCAAAAAATTTGCTCATAATCCATTACGTATATCAATAATAGCACACGATTTACAAAAAATAGGTGGGTTACTTTATCAGAATAGCACAAAAAATAATAGGAACATTGATTTGTCAACCGGACTACCAATTGAAGAGGATTTTACTTCCATAAATTATTTAATGAGTCACCTAATTATTAATACAGAACTAGTATTTGGGCAAGGATTCCAATTAAGATTTGGTTATAATGATTTACGTAGACGAGAATTGGCATTGCCCGATGCGCGTTCGTGGGCTGGTTTTAGTTGGGGTTTTGGTTTGAAAGTTCGTAAGTTTAGATTTTCATATGGCTCATCATCTATTTATTCAGGAAATGCAACAAATCATTTCTCAATAATTACTAACTTGCAAGAGTTTTATAAAAAGAAAAATTAATGAAAGCTATTGTTATTGCTATAGATGGTTATTCTTCATGTGGTAAAAGTACCATTGCCAAAGAATTATCAAAAATACTGGCTTATAAATATGTAGATACTGGCGCTATGTACAGAGCTGTTACTTTGTATTTTATTCAAAATCATATTGATTTCAATAATATTCAAGATGTAATTAACGCACTAGAAAAAATTAATATCACATTTAAAATAGATGAGCAAACTCAAATTCAAGAGACATTTTTGAATGGTGAAAATATTGAAAATGAAATTAGGGTAAATCCACGTGTAGCGGGTTTTGTAAGCAATGTAAGTTCAATAAGTGAGGTAAGACGCTTTTTGGTAAAACAACAACAGGAACTTGGAAAGCTAAGAGGTATAATTATGGATGGACGCGATATTGGAACAGTTGTTTTCCCTGATGCAGAATTAAAGTTATTCATTACAGCCGATCCTAATGTAAGAGCCCAAAGAAGATTTGACGAGTTAAAAGCTAAAGGAAATACTACCACATTTGAAGAAGTATTAGCTAATTTAACCAAACGCGATTACATTGATTCCAACAGAGATGACTCTCCACTTATGAAAGCAGATGATGCCATTGAAATTGACAATAGCAATATCAATCAAAAAGAGCAGTTAGAATTAATTTTAAAGTTGGTAAACGAAAAGATTGGATTGAAAGCTTAGCTAAAGATACTTTTTAGTAAAATTATATGCAGCATGTTCAGAGTAGTATTGCCCATTAATACTACTCAACGCAAACCCAACATGGCCTCCTTTTTCTGGTGTTTCTAAATAAAAATGTTTACTGTTTTTTGCAATATTAAAAGGAAAACAGCTAGGTGCCAAAAATGGGTCGTTAAGGGCATTAACTAATAAAGTAGGAATGTTTATTTTATTTATAAATTGCAATGAACTGCATTGATGGTAATAATCATCTGCATTTTCAAAACCATGAATTTTTGCCGTAAATCTTGTGTCCCACTCCTTAAAATTATTAATTTTATATAAATCGGTTAAATCAATTTGATCGGGAAATTGATTTGCTTTTTGAACTAATTTTTTGTTCAATGATTTGAGGAAACGAACCATATAAGGTTTATTCCAATTTTTACTTAAAACTTTTGAACTTGCCGCTAAATCAACTGGAACTGAGAATGCGAATGCAGTTTTGATCAGAGGGTTAATTTTTTCGGCTTGCTCTCCTAAATATTTGAGCAATACATTTCCTCCTAAACTAAAACCTCCTAATATTATTTTGGAATAATTTTTATTGATTATTATATGGTTGATAATATATTCAACATCATCACTTTTCCCACTATGGTAACTTGTTAAAAGCCTATTATTTTCTCCACTACAACTTCTAAAATTTACAGCACAAATATCAAAACCTTGATTAGAAAAATACTTAGAAAACCCTTTGATGTATTGTGAATTTGAACTACCCTCAAGCCCATGAAACAAGATTAGTAAATTCTTACTATTATTCATAACATAGTCCAAATCCATAAAGTCACCATCAGACAATTCAACTCTCTCTCGTTCATACGCAATATCAATTTTACGAAAAAGAGCAGGAATAATGGTTTCCAAATGTTTATTTTTATTCCATTTATTTCCTTTAAAATTACTTGATATAATTGGCATTTTCCTGATTATTAGTTAAACCGACTTTATATTTCACATTTTAAAACTATAAAGTTATTATTGTAATGCAAATGAAAACTATTTATACAACACTATTCGCATTAATTTTAACCATTAATGTTGTAGCTCAAAAAGATTATCATAAGTATTCTTTATACTTTAATGCAGGATTACCTATTCAAACTAATTTCGACTTTAAGCCTACAATTGGCTCACTAGGTGAAGTGGGTTTAAAAGTAAAATTAATTAAGGGATTATCTTTATCGGCCGAGGCAAGTTCTGTTTTTTTCAAAAAGGAAATTAACTTCAATTATATAGTGGCTAATTATTTTACTCAAATAAATGCAGGAGGATTATTGTTAATGTATGAATTTAAACTTCAATCAAATTTTTTTTTGGGAATTGGTGCTGGCTATAATATGGGTTTATTTTCAGGAAGAGTTTTTAGTCCATACGAAGCAATTTATTATGAACAAACCGGAACTTTAAATAGAAAAATTACAGGTACAGTTTCAACCATAAAAGGCGTTTTTAATATACGTAAATCTTTAAATAAATACCTTGATTGGCAACTTGGTTTAAGTTATGGGCATACCGATACCGAATTATTGGATATGTATAATAGTTTAAAAAACAAGAAAGCAGATACCTATTATATGGGTTACTTGGGTTTGGTTATTAACTTAGATGCGATTAAATTTAAAGGAATGGGCAAAAAAGTTTCTCGTAGATTAGGATGTCCTAATTTTTAATTTTTAAATCGTAACTCAAATATTTTACATGGATAAATTTTATACTTTTTTATTACTTTTAGTTTCTTTCGTATTTAACACCAATGCGCAAACCATAAAAATATTGTTTGATGCAAGTAAAGCTGAAACTGCTGGCAATGCAGACTGGGTAATAGATGAAGATTTAAATAACATAAAATGGAGTCCAAATGCAAGCATAGGAGGTGGAAGTGAAGGAAATGCACAGCGAATTCCTACTCCAGCCCAATCAACAGTTACATCAACTACCACTGAAAATTATTGGAAAGGGGCGCTTTCTGCTTGGGGAATTGACTGTGTAAAAAAAGGGTATATTGTAGAAACATTGCCATACAATGGCACAATTAGTTATGGAAACACCTCTAACCTACAAGATTTAATTAATTACAAAGTTTTTATTATTGTAGAACCCAATATATTATTTACCACAGCTGAAAAAAATGCTATTATGAATTTTGTGCAAAATGGTGGAGGATTATTTATTGTTTCTGATCATGCAATTTCTGACAGAAACAATGATGGCTTTGATTCGCAACAAATATTAAACGACTTAATTAAAAATAATTCTGTTAAACCAAACGCTTTCGGTTTTATTTTCGATTCGTTGTCTGTATCACCTAATACCACCAACATCCCAAACTTACCAAATGACTCCATTTTGAATGGACCCATGGGTCAAGTTACTCAGGCTGTTTGGTTTAGTGGAACTACCATGACATTGAACCCTAGTGATAATGCAACGGTTAAAGGAGTTGTATTTACTCCAAGTGTTGGGTTTGGCAATATTGGTGTAATGGCGGCTTATGCTCGTTTTGGTAAAGGAAAAATTGTAGGTTTGGGCGATAGTTCTCCATGCGATGATGGCTCTGGAGATACTGGTGATAATTTATATGATGGGTGGATTGCAGATGCAAATGGAAATCATGAAAAATTAATCATGAATGCTACAATTTGGTTAGCTACTAAAGATACCATTATGAATACCAAAGTGGTTGATTTATCAATGGATTCATTATTATACCCAATATATATTACTAGGGGAAATAATGCCGTTTCATTTAAAATAACAAATAATGGAAATACATTGATTGATTCGGCTGTATTTGCTTACCAAATAGATAAAAACACACCCATTTCAGTTTTAGTTAAAGGTTTAAATATTTACCCCAAAAATAGCTATTACTATACTTTTTCTAACTCGTTCAATATTTCAACAGGAAGCACTTATAAACTAAAAACTTGGGTTAAGACGTTTGGCGATAATTCTGCTCAAAACGATACTTTGAACAAAACGTTTTATCTTAATAAAATTATTGATTTAGCAATTGATTCTATAGTGAATCCAATTAACCTAGTAAGAGGAGTAGATAGCGTAAAAATAAAACTTTTTAATAATGGAGAAACAACCATCGATTCAGCAATTATTTCATTGCAATTAAACGCTGACTCGATTATTTCAACCAAACTTAATGGATTAAATATTGCTGCTAAATCCAGCTATTATTACACTTTTAACAAGCCTTTAAATATTTCAATTGGAGGAAATTATAAACTAAACTGTTGGGTAAAAACCAATGGGGATATTAATGCAAATAACGATACAGTTATTAAAACCTATATCCTACCTAAAACAACTTCCCTACAAATTGATTCTATTGTACTACCAATTGAACTCAAAAAAGGCCCCAATACGATTAGTATTAAACTTAAAAATAATGGAGAATCTATAATTACCCGCTTTTCTGTTAGCTGTAAAATACTAGAACAAAACATAGCCCCAATCACCGATGAAGTAACACTTATCAATTTGCAACCAAATTCTTATGCAGTAAAAAGTTTTTCTAATACTATAAACATTGATAAAACTGGTGACTATAAATTATGTGCATGGATAAGTGAAGTGAACGGCATTAACATTATTAATGATAGTATTTGTTACAATTACTCGGTAAGTAATACTTCCATTAATTACTTAAACCAAGGCGATCAGGTAATTATTTACCCCAACCCTACCACTCAAAATGAGCTAAATATTACATCTCAAACGGAAGCCATTCGTCAGGTAGTTTTTTACGAATTAAATGGAAAAGAAATTCAAGTTAACAATATTGATAAGTTAGTTAAAAACATTAGAATCAACACCGAAAATTTAAAAGCAGGTATTTATTTCATTAAAATAAATACCGATCAATATTCATTAACAAAAAAATGGATTAAGCAGTAATTGAAGATAAGGCAATAAATTTATTTTATACCAATAAAGGAATTTTGTTATTTTATTATAATTTGCAATTTTTTAAACAATACTTATTTATATATGGAATTTAAAGTAAAAACATTAGCAGAGGTAACAGCCAATGGAGAAGAAGTAGATGTACTTTTTTGGGTAGGTTGTGCAGGAAGTTTTGATGAACGTGCTCAAAAAATAACCAAAGCGGTAGCCAAACTTTTACACCAAGCCAATGTTAAATTTGCCATATTAGGAACCGAAGAAGCGTGTACTGGCGACCCTGCAAAACGCGCTGGAAACGAGTTTTTGTTTCAAATGCTTGCCATGCAAAATATTACTACCATGAATGCTTATGGTGTAAAAAAAATTGTTACTGCTTGTCCTCATTGCTTCAACACAATAAAAAATGAATATCCTCAATTAGGAGGAAGCTATGAAGTGGTGCATCATACGGAGTTAATTAATGAACTTTTAGAAAAAGGTAAATTAAGTATTCAAGGTGGTGCCTTTAAAGGGAAACGAATTACTTACCACGATAGCTGTTATTTAGGTAGAGCCAATAATATATACGAAGCACCTCGTCAAGTAATTGAAAGGTTGGATGCCGAGTTAGTAGAAATGAAACGTGCTAAAGCCAATGGTTTATGCTGCGGAGCAGGTGGTGCTCAAATGTTTAAAGAGGCTGAAACTGGTAAAAAAGAAGTAAACATGGAGCGTGCTGATGACATGTTGGAATCAAAAGCAAATATTGTTGCTGCTGCTTGTCCGTTTTGCATGACTATGTTACGCGATGGCATTAAACATAATAACAAAGAAGAAGAAGTTCAAGTACTTGATGTAGCTGAACTAATAGCAAATGCAATGGATTTATAAAAGTTGGTTTAATTGAACCAACTTTTATTATAAAATTTCCAAAACTTTTTCCGGTGGGCGAGTTATAATTGCTTTGTTGCCATTTACTACAATTGGCCTCTCCATTAAAATGGGATTTTGCTCAAGAACTGCAATCCATTCGTTTTCTGAATATTGCCTGTCTTTATAGTTTTCTTTAAAAATACTTTCTCCTTTTCGTATCAATTCAAATGCACTGATATTTAGCTTTTTTAAAAGAGCTTTTATTTGGCTGGCAGTTAAAGGATTTTTCAAATATTCAATTACTTTAAAATCTACCTTTTTTTCAGTTAGGATAGTTAATGCATCGCGGCTTTTACCGCAACGGTTATTATGGTAAATTTCTATCATATCAGTTTTGTTTAACATTGGATTATCGGTGCACCAATTGCAATCAGAAAAGTCATCTAAAAAACCTCTCCCCTCGCATTGAGGACAAATATAACCGCATGTTTTAGCCATTTACTAAATTTTGAATTTGTAATAAAGAATAAATTATAGCCTAGCCAAAGCCATTTCGGCAATGGTTTTACCTATGCTTAAGCTGCTAGTAGCTGCAGGACTTGGCGCATTTAAAATATGAATGGCATTAGGTTCTTCTATTATTTTAAAATCATCAAGCAAACCACCAAATTTATCACAAGCTTGCGCACGCACACCAGCTTCTGCAGGCACCAAATCACCTTCCTGAATACTTGGAACTAATTTTTGCAAAGCCTTGGTAAATGCAGTTTTGCTGAACGAACGGTAAAACTCGCCCAATCCTGTTTTCCAATATTTAACTGCAACTTTTCTAAAACCTGGCCAAGCTAAACTTTCCATTGTTTCGTTAAAATCAAAATCACTTTTATGGTAGCCTTCGCGCTTAAATGCAAATACAGCATTTGGCCCTGCCTCTACCCCACCATCAATCATACGGGTAAAGTGCACACCTAAAAACGGGAAATTAGGATCTGGAACCGGATAAATTAAGTTTTTAATCAATGCCCTTTTTTCGGGCTTTAACATGTAATACTCACCCCTAAAAGGAATGATTCTGGTATCAATGTCTTTATTGGTTAAGGCTGCTATTTTATCACTGTATAATCCAGCGCAATTAATGTATTGCGAAGCTTCAAACTCTTTTTGACTAGTGCTAATAACCACATAATTTGTATAGTTTTCAATTTTTTCAACTTTATGGCTCAAATAAATTTCAGCACCTAGTTCCGTAATATTTTCAGCCAATTTTTCGCAAACTTGGCTATAATCAATGATACCCGTGTAAGGAACATGTATAGCCTTTACGCCCCGCAAATTAGGTTCAAACTCTTTAATTCCATCTTGCTCAATTATGGTATTTTTCGCCAAACCATTTTCTAAACCGCGTTGGTAAAGCTTATCAAGTTCAGGAATTTCGCTTTCATCGCTTGCAACCACTAACTTACCACATAAATCGTATTTTATATTGTTTTCATCGCAAAAATCAATCATCATTTGATAACCTTGCAAGCAATTTTTTGCTTTTAAACTACCTGGCTTGTAGTATAATCCTGAATGTATCACACCACTATTATGACCCGTTTGATGAGCAGCTACATGATTTTCTTTTTCTAAAATTGCTATTTTTAAACTACTGTTTTTTTGCAATAATTGGTAAGCCGTGGACAAACCAACTATACCACCACCTATTATAATAAAATCGTATTTAAAACTTGCTTCCATTTGATGAACGTAATTTATGTGCTATTAAAATACTCAACAAAGCCATTCCTACACTAAAATATCCTAATAAATTATAGTTAACCAATTTCCCATCAACCGTAGTAACCACCAAACCTGCCAAGAAAGCCGAAACACCATTAGCTAACTGTTGAATGGAGCTATTAAAGCTCATAAAACTTGCTCTAATTTTGGGGTCAACAGCACCTGTAACCATGGCTTGCATGGGAATAAATCTTCCTGAAAAAATAAAAAATACGCCAGTAATAGTTAAAACCAATGGCAATGGATGAGGATCAAGGTTGGTTATTAAAAAAACAGGAATGGTGTATAATAAAGCTAAGACAATAAACATCACCAATTTTCCAAACTTATCAGCTAACTTTCCAATTAATGGCGAAGTAAAAATAGTTACTCCTCCTCCCACTAAATAAATTAAAGGTAAATCTTCTTCTCGCATGCCTACATTGCTAACCATGTATGGACTCAAAAATGGAATGATACAAAAGTGTCCCATCATCATAACCACACCAAAAAGCAAGGCCAGAAGATTATTTTTATTGGTAAAAATAGCCTCAATGTTTTTGCCAACATCCATTTGTTTGGCAGCCAATTGCACCGCTGCTGTTTGCCTTGGTACAAATTTACGTACCAAAAAATAAACAGGAATGCCTAAAACTGCCAAAAATAAAAAGGGTGCATGCCAACCTAAAAAATCATATTGTTTGGTATGAGTAGCTATAAAAATTCCAAATGGAACTCCTAAAACCGAAGCCAAACTAAATGCAGCCATAATTATTCCCATGGCCTGCCCTCTTCTCTCAAAAGGAACTGCATCGCTTACAATAGCTAAAATAATGGCGCCTAAAACCCCACCAAATAACCCTGTTGCGAATCTTGCAATCAATAATGTTTGATAAGTTGGAGCTAAACCACAAGCAAAAGTTCCAATTAAGAAACCAATAAAAATGCGCATTAAATAATCTTTACGCTCAAATTTATTGATAATAAAAGTCGTGATAATGCCTGAAATAAAGGCGCTGATGGAATACGATGAAACCAAAATACCAAAATCGGATGCAGTGATATTAAATGTTTTAATCAAATTAGGCCCTAATGGCATCATTATCATAAAATCCATGATATTTACAAAATTGATGGCTGCTAATGTAAATAGCATGATTTTTTCGGTTTTTGTCATATTTGTTGCCTTTTGCTGCTAGCTTTTTTGAATTTATTTGTACTATTTAGCTATTGTATTTTGGTGCTATTTGCTACCAAATCCTTGCATTTTTATTTGGGTTAATTTGCGTTTAGTATCTAGCGAAAAATCGTTATCCATCATCCATTGGTAATAACCAGGTTCATTTTTAAACACATAGCTAACCATTTTACCTTTGTGCTTCCCAAAATTAAATACCTCTTGTCCTTTATCATTCAATACAATTCGTCCTGCTAAATCTACCAAATTAGCTTGTCCACTAATTTTGTGAAGCGATTCCATATCATTACCCAACACTTCATATCTGTCTAACTGTGCCTTTAATACTTCATAAGTAGCAATGGTATCAGCCTCGGCACTATGGGCATTTTCTAATGTTTTATCACAATAAAATTTATAGGCAGCACTTAAAGTACGTTGTTCCATTTGATGAAAAATGCGCTGCACATCTACAAATTTTCGTCCTTCCGTTTCAAATTCCACATTTGCTCTTAACATTTCCTCCACCAACATAGGGAAATCGAATTTATTAGAATTAAACCCACCAAAATCACAGCCTTTAAAATACTCGGCATACTCTTTTGCTTTTTCGGCAAAGGTGGGCATATCTTTTACATCTTCATCAAAAATACCATGTATGGCCGAAACCTCAGCTGGTATAGGTATTGTAGGATTAAATCTTTGGGTTTTTATTTCCTCGGTTCCATCTACATTTACTTTTATAGTTGCCATCTCTACTATTCTATCAGTAGAGATGCTTATTCCTGTAGTTTCTAAATCAAAAATTACAAGGGGGCGTTTTAAATTCAATTTCATTTAAGCTTTATATTACAATACCATTTTACAAATAAAAAATGCAAGTTTAATTGTAAACCTGCATTTTCAATTTTTATTATTTTAAATACTAATATTCATCAAAACCACCAATAGGTTCAATAGCAGCATCGTCATCACCACTATCTGAATCTTTTGAGAAAAGACCAAATTCATCTGCTTCATCATCGCTGATTTCGCTTCCAACATCATCTGTTTTATCAATATAGTTTTTTGTTATTTCATCAAATTCATTGTCATCCACCAAACCAAAACGTTGCACCTTATCATATTGTTTAGGCGCTAATCCCACCGATTTACCAATTCTAGGATAAGTAAATTTTGGGTTTTCTTTAATTTCAATTCCAAATAATTCTAAATGCATGGTCCACATAGCCATAAAATCATATACATAAATAATTTTTTGGTGTGGGTCATTTACAAACTGACTCAACTTAGAAGTTTTCATCTCTGGAATTGGATTCTCAGGATCGTCAGTCATATCTTCCAAAGTAATTTCTTGTTCCCTGCGCCAAGTATCATTACTCATATAAAAAGAAGCCAACTGCTTTTCGTCAAAGCCAATTGATTCTAAAATAGTTTTATGGAACTCTAAAAAAGTTTGATTCGATTTAATTTCAATTACTCGATAAGAATCTTCGTAATCTTCAAAAGTTAATTTAAATTTATATACTGCCATTGTATTTTTTTGCTGTGCAAATTTGCTTTATTTTATAACAAATTACAAAAGGTATTTTACTAAAGTTTTCTACTTAAAATATCGCCCATTTCTAAATCAAATCTTTTTATTTAGGTTACAAAATACTTTTCATAAAAATAATTCCAATAAAACTCACTATCATTGAATTACTAAAAAACACAGCTTATGAAAACATTTAAAATATTAATTAGCATTTTGGTTCTATCCATCATTTTTTCATTTAAAACCAAACAAAAATTGGATATGAAATCAGTAGCGGGAACTTATGGGGTATGTAGTTACCAAAGTAGTGGTAAGACTATTTTAAGTTTATCATTGAACCAAGACAAAACCTTTCATTACATAGATAATACTAATACTAATAAACCAATAGATGTAATGGGCAATTACGAGGTAATCAACAACCAAATAGTGTTGCAAAACTATAAAACCATTTATAAGTTCCATACCAAATGGAAAATAGATGGCAATAGCAAATGTATAAAAGCCCGAAAAGGACTTACCTTTTACCGACTTTGTAATGTGGCTGAATGTAAGTAAAATAAAAAAGCGACTCTATGAAGGGTCGCTTTTTTAACATATAAGATTACATTAATACCTTGGTAACTATTAATAATATTTTGTTGAAGTGATTAGCAGTTTTAGCTAACAACAATAACCTTTTAATCAATTTCCCAACAATCATAAAAGCTAGTTTATTAGCTTGTCTAGCTTAATCATCTTTTTAAGCCAAAGTATTATATGGGTTTAATATTAGTGTTGGTAAATTTATATTTAGCAACCAAATACTAAGTAAAGGCCAAATGTTAATTTATTAAAACCTATTCACTGTCTTCGCTAACGGCTCCTTTGCTTTGCAAAAACTCGTTTAATTCATCAGCCGAGCTGCTAAACGAAAAAGAGTCATTTAGGGTAAAATAATTACCTTTATCAGTAGTTTTTTTGTAACACATTTTAGCTACTTTTAATTTGTTTTCTTCAAATGTAAACTCACCAATTAATTGTTTTACTTGCACTGTATTTATACAATTGCTTGCCAAAACTTGTCTTATTATTTGAAGTTTGTTATCTTCAAAACTTTGCTTTTTTAGCTGACTAGTTAGGGCATTAAAAGTACTTAAAGTCATTGGCGCACAAACTGGTTCATTAACTTTAGGAGTTGAAGTTTTTACAGGTGTTGAAACATTTTTTGTGATTGTTTTAGTAGTTGTTGTTGTTGTGTTAGTTACTACTGTTTTATCCGTGGCATCTAATCCATTAATATTCATGTTTATTCCTACTCCATTTATTCCAACGTTTAAGTTTACATTTTCGTTGCCTAATGTATTATTTGATTTTGTAACTGTGGTGGTTGTGGTTACTTTATCGTTTGTTTCAGTTTCCAAACTGTTATTACCACCATCTACTTCCTTTGTGCTTTCAATAACTTGTTTATTTTTTACTTTTGACTTGCTCGATAATGGTTTCATATCAAGTAATCTAACTACATAAATAATCGGTGTGGTCGATTTTCCATCTATTCTTTTAACATTATTAGCGGTTGTGTTTTTTTTACGAACATTATAAGTGTATTCTTTTCCTGCTTCGTAATAAATATTTTCATTTATGGTTTGAATGGCCTTATCATCGAAAACTATTTTAAGTTTTTGTACGCTAGCGGTAATGTTTTCAACTTTTACATTACTCTGAGAACTTGCATTTTGTTGAACTCCGTTCAAAAAAAGTATGAATTTCTCGCTTTCCTGTGTAAATAAATTTAAGGTTGATTGCGCCCAAGCACTAAAAGTATTTAAAAGCACAAGTAATAAAATAATTCTTTTCATGTTTAAAATTTTTATTCGCAAATAAACCAAATTTTTAAAAATTAAAAAAAATGCTTAAAGTTCTTTAATACCAACTTGTTGTTTTTGCTATTCAAAATAAAATTTTATCAATCAAAAAACTCAGGTAAAAACAATTACCTTGCATAGTATAATCCGTTTGTAAAATGAACATCATCAATAAATACATTTACTTGATTTTATGTATAGTAGGAAACATTATGTTTTTAGTACTTAGCTACCACGATTATGGTCGTATTCACTTCACATTTATACATTTCTTTTTTGGAATAATCCCACTCATTTTTTCAATCAAAAAGCACTTTTGGCTTGAGGTAAAGTAATAGAAATATTGGAAGGTTTTAGTTGAGAAACTTCCAATTTAAATCAGTTGGCAACAGGTTAAAACCAAAAATAAAGAATAATTCAATGGCAATTTGGCAGTATAATATATATTTTTTACCTTGACAATCTTTGATAAATAAGTTCGGGAAAATTCCATTTCAATTAAAAGTTAATAATGAAGGTTGGGAAAATTATTTGAATACAACCACTGACTTTGATGATGAATTTGAATTTGAAGATGCATTTACGATTAATTGGTGGGCAGACATAAAAATAAGTTTGCAAATTCTGACACCATTTCTTTTGAAATTTGGAGAAATTCAAGAATGGACAAGAAATAGTGAGGGATTAAGAAGGTTTGGAAACACTTCAACAAACGACATTTGTGCATGTTTTGACGAAAAAACCGATTATATACAAGTACTTAGTTGTAGACTTGACCTTGGCAGACTTGACACCAAAATCATTGAAATAGTTTTTGAAATTGCAGCAAAATTTAATTGCCTACTTATGGACAAACAAGCAAGACTTTTTGAACCTAATATGAAAGAACTTATAGGTAATATTGAAAAATCAAATGCTAATAAATTTGTGAATAACCCGACTCAATTTTTTGAAGACTTAACACGCGGACAAATTAAACCTGAATAGATCTATTAACCAATTACATATGAGATTATAAGTAATGGCATTTGATAGGTTTTCAAAATGCTATTTAACAAAGGGATTAACTAAAATAAGTTTCTCCATATTTATTTTACTATTGTCAATCTCCCGCACCATGTGCTGAAACTTTACCATGCTTGGTTTTTGTTCCGCACTAAGTGCTTTATTTTAAACAAAATTTATTAAGAAGGAACTATAATGTTTAAAAGGTTTAGAATACTTACTTCCCAATCACTTAATTAACTTAATCAACAAATCACCCAATCAAAAATCAACAAATACCCTACCCCTTCACCTCCAATTTTCCATCGGCATGTTTGGCAAAACGGCTTTTGGTGCGGTCGTGTACTTGGTCGTATTTTGGCCAAGGCCAGCCGCCAAATTGTGTTTTGTGGTAATCTTCAAAAGCTTGGTTTATTTCCTCTTTGGTATTCATTACAAAAGGCCCGTATTGCATTACTTGCTCGCCAATTGGTCTGCCTTGCAAAACCAAAATGCTTACTTCAGTATCACCTGCAAAAAGCGCTACATCAACATTTGGCAAAAGTTCCACTGCGCTGTATGGGTTAATATTGGTTTCGGCTAATTTTAAAGTAGTGCCTTCGTAAAAATAAATGGTTCGGTTTATTCCCACAGAAGTTTTAGGCAAAGTAAACACTGCACCTGCTTGCATTTTTATATTCCAAACGGCTACTTCGTTTTTAGGGTCGGCCGCCCACGAATTTGGCGGAGGTGTTGTAGCTTTGTACTTTCCAATTTTACCTGCAATTACTTCTACTTTGGTTGTTTTTTTATTGCCATCAGTATATACATAATTAGGAATTGCTTCGCGCCAAAGCATTTTAAAATGAGGCTCTACCATTTTCTTTTTTGCAGGTAAATTAAGCCAAATTTGAAACAGCTCCATAGGATTTTCTTGGTCTTTTTTTATCAATGGAAACATTTCTGAATGTTGTACCCCTTTTCCAGCTGTCATCCATTGCACATCGCCATCACCATATCGGCCTGCTGCACCCATTGAATCGGCATGGTCAACTATGCCTTTGCGCACCACAGTAATGGTTTCGAAACCTCTATGCGGATGGCCAGGAAAACCAGGAACGGTTTTACCATGATACATCCTAAAACCATCTTTTATAATAAAATCATCACCCATGTGGCGCCCTTGAAACAGGGTTTTATCGGGACCCATTAACTCGTTTCCTTTCGGAAATTTATCTTCGTGGTGCACACAAAACAGAAAAGGGTCGGCTGTTTCCCACTGAAAACCCAAAGGCTTAATTTTTAAAATAGGGTTTGGGTTCAAAGCATTATAAGTTTGTTTTAAAGAGTTAGAAAAACCATGAATGGGAGCGGCCAATGCAGCTGAAAAAGCCAACGATAGTCGGCCTAAAAAATTTCTACGTTCTAATTTATTGCTCATAAGTAATAAAGTATTAAACCTAAAATAAAGAATTAAGTTTATTCAAAAATAGCCAAAATAATAGTTTGAACCATTGAACTAGAACAATTATTTTTAACCAAAAGCCCATAAATTAAGGCTTAAAAATTACATTTGACCAAACAAGGCTATTTGCTATATTTGAAACCGTTTTAAAAACAACAAAGCCTTTAATTTTATAGCTGAAAATCAGTAGAAATGAAACAAACAACAATCAAAAAAGCAGTGAGTTTAAGTGGTGTAGGATTACACACAGGGCAAGAAGTTACCATGACTTTTAACCCAGCACCCGAAAACCACGGAATAAAATTTCAACGCATAGATTTACCCAACAAACCCATTATTGATGCCGATGTAGATAATGTTACCGACTTAAGTCGTGGTACAACTTTAGAGCAAAATGGTGGCAAAGTGAATACTGTTGAGCATGTTATGGCTTCGTTGGCAGGATTAGAAATAGACAATTGCCTTATTCATATAAACGCTGATGAAACCCCAATTATGGACGGAAGTTCTCAGTTTTTTATAAAAGCTTTAAAAGAAACAGGAATTTTAGAACAAGAAGCAGAGCGCGAATACTTTACCCTACCTTCAAACATTTATTATACCGAAGAAGATAGACAAGTAGAAATGATAGCCATGCCTTTAGACGATTACCGTTTAACTGTAATGGTTGATTATAACTCGCCCGTTTTAGGAAGCCAACATGCTTCTATTACTAGTTTAAAAGAGTTTGAATCTGAAATTTCATCGTGCCGTACTTTTTGCTTTTTACACGAGTTAGAAATGTTGTATAACAACAACTTAATTCGTGGTGGTGATTTAAATAACGCCATTGTAATTGTAGATAGAATAATAAAAGACGATGAACTAGACCATTTGGCTAAAATGTTTAACAAGCCAAAGGTTGAGGTAAAAAAAGAAGGTATTTTAAACAATGTAGATTTACGTTTTCATAACGAACCTGCACGTCATAAATTACTAGATTTAGTTGGAGATTTAGCCTTGATTGGCACACCCATAAAAGCTCAAATTATGGCAGCTCGCCCAGGCCATGCGGCTAATATTGCTTTTGGTAAAAAAATTAAAGCATTAATTAAAAAAACACGTAGCCAAGTAAATGTTCCTAAATACGACCCTAACAAACCACCACTATATAATACACAAGATATAGCAAGAATGTTGCCTCATCGCAGTCCATTTTTGTTGGTAGATAAAGTTTTGGAAATGGGCAAAAGTTATTTAACAGCGGTAAAAAATGTAACATTTAATGAGCCATTTTTCCCAGGTCATTTCCCCGGAAATCCTGTAATGCCAGGTGTGTTAATAATTGAAGCCATGGCTCAAGCAGGTGGTGTATTGGTACTTTCTCAAGTTGAAGATCCTGAAAATTACAATACCTACTTTATGAAAATAGACAATGCTAAATTTAAAGATAAGGTTGTTCCAGGTGATACTCTTTTATTTAGATTAGAGTTAATAGCTCCAGTAAGAAGAGGTGTTTGCGTGATGAAAGCATCAGCATTTGTTGGCGATAAGTTAGTGTGCGAGGCAGAATTAATGGCACAAATAGCAAAAAAATAATTTTTAATATAACAAAATAAAAATAGCCAAAAGCTAGCTGCCAAAGGCTAAAATTTTTAAAATGATATCAAACTTAGCTCAAATAGATACACGCGCCAAAATTGGCAGCAGCGTAGTAATAGGTGCGTTTACCACCATTTACGATAATGTGGAAATTGGTGATGGAACCGAAATTGGACCCAATGTTACCATATATCCTGGTGCTAGAATAGGTAAAAACTGCCGCATTTTTCCGGGAGCTGTAATTAGTGCTGTACCTCAAGATTTAAAATTTGTAGGTGAAGAAACTTTTGCCATAGTTGGCGATAATACTACCATTAGAGAATGTGTTACCATCAACCGTGGCACAAAAGATAAATACAAGACAGAAGTTGGAAGCAACTGTTTATTAATGGCCTATGTGCACTTAGCACACGATTGTATTGTAGGAAACAATGTAATTATAGCCAATGGCGTTCAAGTAGCTGGGCATGTAACCATTGCTGATTATGCAAGAATTGGCGGACTTTCGGCTATTCATCAGTTTGTAAAAGTTGGCCGAAATGTAATGATAGAAGGTGGAAGTATGGTTACAAAAGATATTCCTCCTTATGTAATTGCAGGCCGTTATCCGGTAAGTTACGAAGGTGTAAATTCGGTAGGGCTAAAACGCAATGGATTTACACAAGAAGAAGTAAATACCATACAAGATACTTACCGTGTTATTTTTATTCATAATAACAATGTAAGCAAAGGAATGGCGCAAGTAGAAGATGCAATTAAGCCATCGCCTTTAAGAGATGAAATTTTAGAGTTTATACAAACCTCGGAGCGCGGAGTAATGAAAGGTTTTAATAAAGGAAAATAATTATAAAAGTAATACCCATAAAAAAGGTGGTTCAAACTAATTTGAACCACCTTTTTTTATTTTGTTAAACTAGAAAATTAATTAAAAACTACCACTTTATTAGTTGCAATATTTTCGCCAATTTGTGTTTGAATAAAATAAACTCCATTTGCCAATTGACTAGTTTCTATTTGTTTATTAATTAATCCACTAATATTTTCTTCAGTTGATTGGTAAACTATTTTCCCTTCTAAATTTACCATTTTAATAACTAAATTACCTTTTTGAGCAAGTGCAACATTAACATTTATAAAATTGCTTGCTGGATTAGGATAAGCCGAAACAGTAATTTTATTACTATTAAAATTAGCAATTGATGCAGTTCCGTTTTCTTTAACTCTTAAGGTTGAAAGCTGAGTTACGTCTCCACCTTTGTGTCCATCTTGATTGGAGTTAAATGCCCCATAAAATACCACATCTCCTGTACCTGCTGTTGGTGCAATCCAATTAAAAGTCCAAGACATAAAATCTTGACTAGCAACACTTGCAGCTCTGTAGGTAACATATTTACTATTTCCGACTAATTTAGTTTTTACAGTATCGCTTATTACTAATGTTCCAAGCAAATCACCATTAAGTTTTTGTGGGGAAACTAAAAAACCAAATCTATTATGACCTAATGAAGTATTTTTAGCCGTAATCGTATAAGTGTTACCTGGTATATAACCACTTGAAGGTATATTAGAAGTAATCCAACCTGATACAGAATAAGCATTGCCACCATGACATTTGGTACAATTTTTTAAGCTATCGCCAGGCGAACCTGTAAACCCAGGCTCAGTACCATCAATCTTCCCTAAACTTGCTGTTCCAAACGACTCAAGAAGGATAAGTGTTGAAATACCAATTAGAATTGTAAAAACAACTTTTTTCATATTTAAAATATTAAAATACAAATAAAGTTAAAAATAAGAACAAAACAATTAGGGCATTACATAAAAATTATTCCAACATTTTCGGCACCAATATTTATGTGTTTTACTCATAAACAAAACTTTTTTTATAAAAAAACCACGTTCTATGCGCTCTGTATCAAACGACTTACAAACTTTACATTGAGTATGTTTTTGACTAAAAAAGTAAATAGCCAACCTAATAATTAGAAGAGCTAAAAAGGGAAACGTTGCGGAAACAATTAAGATATAACTTATCATATTTTGTAAGTATTACTTTAACAATAGTTATGCCAATAGCAAATAACTTTATTAAAAATACATACGAGTATTACGGCAAAAGAGATTTAATTGTTTTTAATAATTTGTAAAAATTTTACACTTAGTTGTAAAATCAGTTACTTTTTCTTTTTAACTTCAAACTTTGCTGCATCTTTCATTAAAGCTTTCCAGTTTTTATTTCCATCGTCACTAAAATCTAAGGTTTCAACATAAGTTTCTTTATCAACCTCTAAACGAGGAATTTCATAGCCTAAAAAAGTTTCAATATCTTTTAAAAGTTTAGCTTCTTCTTTGCTGCTAAACGAAACCGCTTTTCCCGATTTCACTCCCCTACCTGTTCTTCCAACTCTATGAACATAGTTCTCTAGTAAGTCGGGTAAGTCATAATTAATTACATAATCTACATTTTCAATATCAATACCACGGGCGCTTAAATCCGTGGCTATTAATATTTTTACTTTACCATTTCTAAAGTCAGTCATAACAGCCAATCTATCTTCTTGCTCTTTCCCTCCATGCATAGTAAGTGTTTCAATGCCTACACGTTGCATAGCTGTAAAAACCCTTTCAGCACGCACTTTGGTTCTTACAAAAACCAAAAATTTACTTTCGGGAGCTTCTTTTATTAATCGTTCTAGGAAAAAGCGCTTGTCATCCATTTCAACAAAAGCCACCGCATGGCTCACATTTTTTGAAACTGGATTTTTAGGCGAAATTTGAATGCGAATTGGATTAGCACCAACTACTGAGTAAGCCAAAGTTTTTATTTGTCGGTTAATAGTTGCCGAAAAAAATAATGTTTGATGCACGCGCGGAATACGCTTTATAATATCATGAATATCTTTAATAAAACCTTTATCAAGCATTTTATCAGCTTCATCCAACACTAGCATTTCAACCCTACTTAAATCAATATAACCTTGACTTTGCAAATCGAACATGCGACCAGGAGTGGCAATAACTATATCAGCACCAACTGTTAAATCAAAAATTTGATTGTCTTGCTCCACTCCGCCCATTAAACAAACTATTTTCAGGTTGGTGTATTTGGCTATATTTTTAAAAACTTCGGTAATTTGTACAGCTAACTCGCGTGTTGGTAATAAAACCAAACTTTTAATATAAGTACCTTTTTTTTTGCGTTGCAATAGCAAATGAATAATCGGAATGGCAAAAGCTGCTGTTTTTCCAGTGCCTGTTTGTGCAATACCCAATACATCTTCGCCTTTTAAAATGGGACCAATGGCCTTAAACTGAATATCAGTTGGACGCCTGAAGCCCAATTCTGCTATACTTTTTTTAATTTCATCGGCAATATTGTATTCTTCAAACTTCATATTTATTTACTTTAACAACAGTTTACAAAAATGCATTTTTTAATGCATTAAATTAGCAACAACCAATTTGTTTTAAATAAAAAAAGCCCTTGTAACTAAATTACAAGGGCTTTTGAATTTATAAAATTAAGGTTACGGTTTTCTAATTAATCTGAACTCAACTTTTCTGTCTAGTCCTTCAGTTTGCATTTTATATTTTTTTACAAATGCATCACGCTCACTAAATACCAATATTCTATCTTCTTTAATTTCATATATTTTGGTAAGTTGACGTTTCACAGCCAAAGCTCGCTTTTCAGCTACATTAAATTGAGTCATATCTGGCTTATTTTCGTCAGCATGACCAATTACAGCAACCATTACATTTGAATCAATAGCCATAATACGAGCAATTTGTTGCAAAAGTGGATATTGTTCTACATGAATGTCATATTTGTTTGGTGCAAAAGTAATTACAGGTAATCCATATCCTTCAGTTGTTAAGGTAATGAAATCGGCTTCTGGTATAGAATCTGAAAACCTCATAACATTAACTGAAGATTTTACTTGAAAAGATTCTGCTGGATAATATACGCTTAACATTTGGTTGAAGCCATAAGGATCTGTATCTTCTGTATCTGGTACACCATCAACATCACTATCAAGTGTAATTCCTTTTACATCTACCTTGTAGCCTGGTTTTGTATTTTTCTCCAAATCAAGATAATCAGGTATACCATCACCATCACCATCGCTTTTTGCAGCTTCTACTGACTTTTGCGCCTTTTTTGCCAAGTCATCATAAATTACAGCCATTGGATTAACCCAATCCATGTGTTTAGAATTTACAGCGTTAGTAAAATTATAACCAACATGTACCATCATTGATCCAAAAAAATCCGGGAAACCTTGATTAACAAATGGCTCGTAAATATCAAATTTATCAGTTTTTGCAATATTCACAACGCCCTCTATTCCAATATCAAACTTATCATTTATTTTATACTTAGTACCTAAACCCAAAGGTATGGTTAAATCAACTCCTGTGTAACTACCAGATGTTGGAGAAAAAATTTTCTGACCAGGAAGTTGTGCTAAAATTTGAGATTCATTTTTATCTCTTTTAGCATCGTTGATTGCTATTGAAAACCCTGAAAACAAATAAACAATGGTATTCGGATTCTTTTTTCTAAAATTTAATCCACCAACATTAGCTACTAAATGCAATCCAAGTTGTGAAATATTATTAACAAAACCATATTCACTTTTAGGTGATGTAGTTCCTTTTCCAGAATAAGTAGCATACATTCCTTGAAACCTTAAGCCAATTACATGTCCAAAGGAGTACTTAACGTTCAAGGCAAATGCAGGATTTACAACATCTTGCTCTATATCAAACACAGTATATGTTCCACCAAGTCCAAGTCCAAGAGACCATCTACTTAAGCTAGCATTTGAGAACTTGTTTTCATTGTCAGTATTTGCTAATTTTTTATCTTTACTGTCTGTTATGTTTTGCTGTGCTCTAACAAATTGAGCAGCTAAACAAAGTAAAATTACAAGATATTTTTTCATGTTTTTTATCTAATATTTCGAAATGCTAAAATACTATTTCCTAATAAATGAAAAAGCCCCTTTCGGGGCTTTTATCTACATATTATTGTTTATTGTATAAATAAAACCATGAGTCAGAATCTATCTGCGCTTTTGATTTTTTCAAAATCTGTAGAGCGGAACCTTTATCATCTGTGCTAGTTGTCATTACTCTATAGTATTTAGAACCAATTGAGCGATATACATTAGATTTAAATCCTTTTTTACGTATGGTGTCTCTGAACTTCATTGCTAAATCAAGGTGTTTTAAACCATAACAAGCAACTACTACATTATACTTTCCGTCCGGTTCTGTCACTGCTTCTTTATTTTCAAGTATAATAGGTTCTATTGGAGTTACTACTTTTGGCTCAACTTTGGTTACAGGAACTTCTATCGGAACCACAACTTCAGGTTGAACAACTGGCATTGGTGTTTCAATTATAGCCTTTACAGTATCTAAAGGTGTTTGTTCAACAACTTTGGGTAAATCAACTACTGCTGGTTTTTCAATTACAGGTATTTTTTCAATTTCTATATCTTTAGAAGTTTTTGAATATTTGTAGCTTGAAGAACTCCAATCAATTAATTCTCTATTGTTGCTTGTGTTGAATTTGTATGAAATACCTGCGTTGATATAAAAATGGTGATTTAAATTGTCTTTGTTAGCTGCACCATCTAACCATTTTGATTGATTGTAATTAAAATCAACCCCAGCTAAGAAATCCCATGTAGATGTTAAATGTTTTCTTGCTTGAGCACCAACTACAATATTTTGTGTTCCTTTATTGTAAACTAATTCATTTTTTGAGTTATTAGCATAAGTATTGTCGACTGTGTAGAATAAATAACCACCACCTACAACTGCATAATAATTCCATTTATTTAAACTTTCAGGTTCAGACTTTAATCTACGTAAATTAAACAAACCTCTAACGGTCAATTGATTCATACTATTTGAAAAGTCTTTTATATAGCTAGCATCTAAAACTGTTCCTGAAGGAGGATTTACCACATCATGACTTCCAGAAAATTGGCCATAATGATATGCTCCTTGTAAAGAAAAGAAATTTGAGAAAGAATATCTAGCCGCTAAACCTCCCATAACGGTAGGACTGTATCCTATAGGTGTAAACATTATTGGTAATCCTAAGTTTAAATCAGCACTCCAACGAGCGTAATCTTTTTTGGGTGAATCTTCTGATTCTGTATTTCTGAATTCCCAATCAATTAAATTCTTATTTGATTTTGCACCAATTTTATAAGAAATACCGAATGAATTATTTAAATAAGTATCTAATTTTTTATCTGCATAAGCCCCATCCATCCAATATGTTTCTACATAATTGAATTCACTAGAAACAACTAGGTCAATAGATGGATTTAAGTAATACCTCAGACCCAATCCAAATTGGTAATTCCTCATAGGTTTGTCACCAAATTCTTTCATTGAAGTTTGAACACCATTTATATAGGTAGTATTTAATTTCCAAAACTGTAAGCCAGCACCTAAGGTAACATATGGCGAAAATTTTGTTGTAGGTTTGTTCAAGCCCAACAATCCACCAAAATTGTATTGAATGTATCCGTTTATATCGTAAAAGGAGTTACGATAACTCGCCACATCCTTTGCATAAATTCCATCAAGTGAAACCACACCTGGGGTATTACCAGTTTTTGTAAAAAAAGATTTAGAAGCAAATCTTCCTGCAACTGACCAATTCTTATTTATTGAATAGCGTAATCCTGCTTGATAAATTCCAGTTAGGTCAGAATTAATGGAGAAAAATGTTACAGGTATACCCATAGACAAATCAGCACTCCACTTTACATTTTTTTGGGCTGATACATTTGCAACTATTGCGTAACACAGTATAGTAAGTGTTAAATTTTTTAAAATTTTAAACATATTTTTGTTGAATTAATTGGTTATGTTATGTGGTGCAAGAATAAAACAAATTAATTAAAAGATTAAATAAATAAATTATTAAATGTAAAAAAATCAGTTTATTACAACATGAAATTTAGAAAACTTACATCAAACGAACTAGACAGAAATAGCATTTCAGAATACAAAAACATCAGTCGAAATAAAATTATTGTAGTTTTAGATAACATAAGAAGTGCTCAAAATGTAGGTTCGTTTTTTAGAACCTGTGATTCATTTAATGTGGAAAAAATTTTTTTATGTGGTATTACTTCCATTCCACCGAATAAAGAAATACTAAAAACTGCTTTAGGTTCCACAGAATCAGTAGTTTGGGAATATTTCGAAAATACTTTAAATTGTATTAAAATGCTCAAAGAGGCGGACTGCATAATTAACGCTGTGGAACAGGCTCAAAACAGTATGAATTTATTACGTTACAAACCTAATTATTTGAAAAAAAATGTTTATGTATTTGGGAATGAGGTGGAAGGAGTAAGTCAAGACATTTTAAATTTATCAGATAATTGTATTGAAATCCCCCAATTTGGAACAAAACATTCACTAAACGTCTCTGTGGCAGCAGGTATAATAATTTGGGATGCTACAAGTAAATTAGTTACAATTGACTAGAAAAGGTTATTATTAGTATAATATTGCAAACAAAATAAACATGAAAAAAGAAAACCTAAAACGTGGATTTGCATACAGAATAAAAAAGTTAATAAATTTTTTTTTAAAGGGTCTACTTGTATGCCTTCCAATAATTTTAACTTATTATGTAGTATCAAGCATTGTTATTTCCATTGATAGATTTATTCCAATTGATATTCCAGGAATTGGCTTTGCAATTGTAATTGTGGGAGTAACTTTTATTGGCTGGTTTGGTTCTAGCATTATTTCAAAACCAATTTTCAACCTACTTGATGACTTTTTATCAAGCCTTCCTTTCATAAAAATAATTTACACTTCTGTAAAAGACTTAATGGAAGCGTTTGTTGGTGAAAAGAAAAAATTTTCAAAACCTGTAATAGTGGAATTAGGTGATGGTATTTACAAACCAGGGTTTATTACACAAGATGATTTGTTTGAAATTCATTTACCTGGACTAGTTGGTGTCTATTTTCCTCATTCTTATGCTTTTAGTGGGAATTTGTTTTTTGTAGAAAAATCAAAAATCAAACCATATGAAGGTAACTCAACAGATTTTATGAAATTTATTGTAAGCGGAGGGGTTACAGAAATTGGCAACTAATTCATTTTTTAAATCCTTTTTCGATTTTTGGAAGCTAATTCGCTACAAAAATATTTTAATAATCTCCTCCACTCAATGTTTTAGTTACTACTTTTTATCACCAAACATAGGGTTAGAAAATTTATTTTCATCTAGATTTATACTATTACTTTGCTCTACCTTTTTATCAGCTGCGGCTGGTTATATTATTAATGATTACATGGATGTAAAACTTGATATGGTTAATAAGCCACAATCAGTAATTATAGGTAAAACAATTAGTAGACGGTGGGCCATTTTGTTACATTCAGGATTTAATGTTTTGGCTTTTGTGCTTGCATGGCAAATTTCATATAGGGTGGCAATATTAGTTTTTGTGTGTTCCTTATTATTATGGATGTATTCTCAATATTTCAAAAAAAGTTACCTATTAGGAAATCTTTTAGTCGCTATTATGACCGCTTCTACTATTTTTATTTTAATTCCATTTGATGAAAAGGCTAATATTTTAGGCTGTTTGGCCTATTCAATTTTTGCCTTTTTTAGTAACTTGATTAGAGAAATTATAAAAGATACAGAAGATATTAAAGGTGATTCGAAATTTAATGCCAATACTTTGCCAATTAAATTGGGTATAAAACACACCAAACAAATATTGTTCTATTTACAATTGTGTTTTATTTTAATGTGCCTCTCTTTTACTATACTTTTTCCAGCAATAAGCAACGTTGGGCCTTTAGCTTCATTTCAATTTATTACCTATATTTCTTTATTGGTTATTATTCCTTCCATTTATTTATTATTCAAACTTTGGAATGCCGATACAAAAAAACATTTTACTCATCTGAGTTTTATTGCTAAAATTATTATGCTACTTGGAATTTTTAGTATGGTATTTTGGAAAACATATTAACCAACAACTAAATTTTTGATTAAACTCATCATATGTGGCTCCATAAGGAGTTGTTTAAATTTTATTCAATCTTATTTTTGCATCCAATATATTTTTTGATTAACTAAATATGTATATATTAATATTTTTTGTATCACATTGGTACTTATCATTATTCTCTCAAACATTTTATTTGCACCGATATTCAGCTCATAAAATGTTCACTATGAATAAATTTTGGGAGAAGTTCTTTTATTTATTTACCTACCTTACTCAAGGCGCATCTTATTTAACACCCAGACCATATGCAATAATGCACAGAATGCATCATGCCTATAGTGACACTGAAAAGGACCCGCATTCACCACATTTTTTCAAAGAGGTAATGAGTATGATGAAATATACCTACAAAATTTTCAGTGGAATTCATAAGAATAAACTTCAGTTTGATGCCAAATTTGACCGAAATTTTCCAGAGTGGAAAACTGTGGATTGGATGGCAAATACTTGGACTAGCAGATTATTATTTGGAACAGGATACGTTATATTTTATGTTTATTTTGCCACAAGTTGGTGGATGTATTTATTACTTCCTATTCATTTTTTAATGGGACCAATGCATGGAGCCATTGTAAATTGGGCTGGACATAAATATGGATATAGAAACTTTAATGAAAACGACCATTCGAAAAATACATTAATTTTTGATTTTTTAATGCTTGGTGAGTTATTTCAAAACAACCATCACCATGCTGGTGCTAGGCCTAATTTCGCAGCGAAATGGTGGGAAATTGACCCTGTTTACCCTATAATAAAAATATTGGATAAGGTGAAAATAATAAAACTAGTACGATAACTAGTTTTAAAAAAGGCGGCAAATATTAATATTTGCCGCCTTTTTTATTTTCTATCGTTTAGTAACTGTTAATTGTTCTATTCGTTTTTCGTAATCAGTACCTTTAAATATATAGTTTACAAAAATTCCAGGTGTATGAATCACATCAGGCTCTAATTCTCCGACAGGAACAAGCTCCTCTACTTCTGCTATTGTTATTTTTCCGGCCATTGCCATCAAAGGGTTAAAGTTACGAGAAGTAGCTCTAAAAACTAAATTCCCATGAGCATCGCCTTTCCAAGCTTTAACTATAGCGTAATCCGATTTAAAAGCATGTTCTAGCAAATAAGTTTTTCCATCAAAATCGCGTGTTTCTTTACTAATTGCCACTTCAGTGCCAACACCTGCAGGTGTAAAAATAGCAGGCATGCCATAACCTGCAGCCAAGCAGCGAGTAGCCAAAGTTCCTTGCGGAATTAACTCAACTTCTAATTCTCCACTCAGTAGTTGACGTTCAAACTCTGCATTTTCACCTACATAGCTCGAAATCATTTTTTTTACTTGACGCGTTTTTAACATCAATCCTATTCCGAAATCGTCAACACCAGCATTATTACTTATACAAGTAAGGTTTTTAACACCTTTTTTTACCAAGGCATTGATTGAGTTTTCAGGAATACCACAAAGTCCAAAACCACCAAGCATTATGACTGCACCATCATTTATATCCTTAACTGCTTCATCAGCATTTGAAACTACTTTTTGTAACATATTTTTTTATTTTTATTTTATGATTGAAAGATTAAAAAATTGAAAAATTACACGATTAAAAAATTACAAGGTTGGATGGTTGGAAAGTTACAAGGTTTGAAGATTACAATCCCTAATTATTTTTAAACAATCTAACAATTTACCACCTACTCAATAACAGCAGAAAGACCTTTATCACATAGAGCTTGGCAAATACTTTTCAACTTTTGCTCCTCGCCTTTTTTTACTAAAGCTTTTCCTTTAAAGTGAACTAGCATGGCACATTGTTCTGCTTGCAATTCATCATGGTCACAAATATCACAAAGACATTCAATTACCCAATCAAAAGTATTTACATCATCGTTATATAGTACTACTTTCAATCCATTATCTATCTCATCTAGCACATCTACCTCTAGTTCTTTTTCTGTTTGCATATTTTTAAATATTATTTTTTAAATGCAAATTTATTTTCATTACCCGCTTTCAATCTTTTTATATTTGCTCTATGGGTATAAACTACTAAAATAGCAATTGTACAAAAAAAAGAATTTGCAATTACATTATTATAATAAAAATAAGGAAAAAAAGAAAGCAATGCCGCTAAAATTGCTGCACTCATGCTTCCTACTGAAATGTATTTTGTAATCCAAACAATAGTTACAAAAGCAATGATACAAATTAATGCAATTTGCCAATTTAAAGCAATTGCCATTCCTAATAAAGTTGCAATTCCTTTGCCACCCTTAAAACCTGCAAACAAGGGAAACACATGACCTATGACTGCAGTAATTCCTAATGCCATTTGAAAGTTAAAATAACTTTGACTTCCCATTTCAAAATCTGAAAAATAGGATAAACTTGTTGCTAAAAAACCTTTTAATAGATCGATAAATAAAACTACAAAACCTGCTTTATTCCCCAAAACTCTTAAAGTATTTGTGGCACCAGCATTGCCACTTCCATGCTCTCTTACATCTATTTTATGAAAAGTTTTTCCGTACCAAACTGCAGTGGGAATTGACCCTAGAAGGTAGGCTAAAATTATAAGAATTGTTATGATCATTTATTGTTTTTTTACAAGGTCAAGTTTACAAATTTTTAATATTATAAAAAAATTACTTGCCTTTTATGGCTCTCATTATTTTATTTCTGTCGCTTATACTTGCTAACCTCACTGTAAATCCATCGCCACTTAATTTATCCATTCCAGCTTTTAGAGCTTCATTAAATAATGGATCGCTACCTAAAATACTTAAATTTCCTTTTGAATATTTAAAGTAATACCAACTGCCATTATTTTGTTGCAAATAAATTACAAACTCTTCTTTGGTTCTGGTTTTAAGTATTTGAATTCTACCTTGCAATCTGCGTTCAATTGAGTACTTATCAATACTTCTTACCCCAAAATCACCTTCGCTTATAAATGAACGGGTATTGATATCGTATTTAAATTTCAAGTCTGTTATAAAAAATGTTTTGAATAAATCGTTTATTAATTTTCCTTCCAACTCATCGCTGGCTTCATCGCTCATTTTTTTCAAAGTTTTTTCATCTACCATTTCAGGTATGGCTATATTCAAAATTTCTTTTTTAAAATAATCGTTTGAATTAGAAGACGATTGGTCGGTAATAGAGTCAACCATTAATTTTAAGGCATTGGCAGGCATTTCAAAATCAACTACTGCTGCAATATTCATGTTAAAAGTAGTATCTCTTAAGCTAAATGAACCGTTTCCGGCAGTAATTAACTTAAATTTAGGAATATCGAGATTGAAATTGAACTTACCTTCGCCATAAATGGCTTTTTTACTCTCGCTTACTGCCATAAAATTACCCAATTTAGCTGGCTGTCCAAACACTTTGGCATAAGGACCAATTCTGAATTCATCAAACTTATCGTTATAGGTAAAGGTACCTTCTACTTTTAAAAGTTCAATATCGTTATTTGAACGTTTACGCGAGAACATGGCTGGTGTAACGTGAGTAGAATCAGCAGTAAGGATAAAACCACAATTTAAAACTGCCCTATTTAAATTAGTTAAAGGTGGCAATAAATCAATATATACTGTATCAGGATTAATTACAGCAGCCGATTTAAACCAATCAGTTTTTGGTAAATAAAGTTCGTGTAATGGTTTAAAGAAACCGTTGTATTCTAAATTTTTATTGAATGAATGTAAGATAGCATTTCCTCTGAAGGCTAGTTTGGTTCCAACATTAAAATTTATAGAATCAGGTATATTTGATTTACCCCCTAAATACTTTTTATCTTCAGCGTATATTTCGCTTAAATAAAAACGTTGTGGTTTTTTATTTTTATCTAAGTAAATATAATTTCCTTGACCTCTAAAATCGGTTCTGCCGTTAATTTTAATAGTTACTTGCTCTATTTTATGAAACTTAGTAAGAGTGTCTGCATTAATTTTAGCATTTATCAACTCACTCATTTCTGCATCTTTACCAATGTATGCTTTTCCACTGTCGGGCAATATTTTACTATCAACTACTTGAATAAATGGAATCTTACTTGCTTTCATTAAATAATCGCCTAATCCCATTTTCATGCTTGCACATTTAAATGTTAAATTATCTTGGCTTGGTCGTTTTGATATTAAATAGCTTGCATTGGCGGCATTTTGCTCAAAAGTTTTTCCGGTAAATTCCATGGTTCGTGGTTCCATTTCCCATCTCATTTTTTCAAAACTTCCTTCATATAAATTATAAGCAAATTGGTTATTAATTTCATTTGGATTTAAATAGGTAAACTCACCAAATCGTTTTTCCAAATTCACATATGCATTAACTTTTTGAGTTACAAAAGCTATTTTAGTTGTGTCACCCGGCCAGCGTTGGCGGAAAATAGCATTTTCGCTCAATATTTCTACAGGACGTAATTCATACAAATCGGCTATTAATTCTCCATCCTCTATTGTCATACTTCCTCTCGCTTTCATAGCTTGAGGTGTTAAAATTAAAGTCCCTCTTAATTCTGCTTTTTCATATGCTATTTTTATAGGTTCCCCTTTATTAAAAATGAACATCGTATCTTGATAAGGAATCCAATGATTGTATACATTCTTAGAATTTATTATTGTAGGAAATAATGCTGTTCTATCATTTTTAAAATATTCACAATCTGCATTCATGCTATCCAACAATAAATTAAATTTATTACTATGCGATTTGGAAGCTAAATAATATAAATCACCATCACCTATTAAACCTTCATTACTTAACCTCAAAGCAAACTTTGCAGAGCCTTTACCTTTGTATAACATATACGAATTATTCGTATCGTTAGGAATATAAAACCCTAAAGATTTATCAGGCTGTAAATATATTTCTTGCCTCATATCTGGCAATATTCCATCACTTTCAAGTGTACCAGCCAATGCTAATGTATATAAATTCAAATCATTTAAACTATCTAGTTTAAATGGATCAACGGCAAAGAAAAATCGGTCTTTTACATAATTTCCATTTTGCGTAGTTTGGTAATCGTAAAATACTTTTGAGCCTACTTCACTTGTGAATTTAGGATAACCGGGGTAGTTTTTTCTACTGCTTTTATTATAAGGATAATCTATTTCTAAGGTTCCATAAATATTTTGAATTACACTTTTTACATTGGCTAGATAACCCAATGTATCGTCAAGATATAAAAATTTAAGTGAATCAACATTATTAAGCCTTACATCAAATTTGGTATAATCAAATGAAAAATTACTTCCATAAAAATCGGCTTTTCCAGCCCTAAGCTTACCATTAAATTCAATTCCTCTGTTCTTTTTAATAGTTAATATTTGTTCTCGTGGTGTTACCTCTACATTTTGCGAATCACTAAATTTAAACCTACCAACACCTTGTACAATTAAGTCATTATTAATTAAACTAATGGCTGCATTAGGAATTGCACTAATAACAGATTTAAAACTGATGGCATCATAATCCGTTCGTCCTATATGGGCATTTACATAATCTTTAAGTTTTGGTTTTATATTTATCGTTTTGGTTTGTTCGTTATAATTTAAAAAACCCCTATCATTCAAATCAATCATCATTAATTTTATATCGCTTAAATCGCTTTTATAAAACTGAGCATATGATTCAATATTAAATGATTTAACATCATACTTTTCACAATATTGCTTTACTCTCTGCAAAGGATTGTAATCCAACATACCTTGTATACGTTCATAAATTACATCTCTAAAATAATTAATTGATTGAAACTTAGCTGGGTCATCGCCTGCCACATTTTTCAAATCAATTTTAGGATTATTAATATCCCATTTTAATTCATCTACATATATTTCAAGATTGTGATAATAATCTACAAAAGGTGCAGCACTAATGCCAATTTTGGTATCTCGGTAAAGGCTAATTTTATCATCGTTTATTAAATAAGTAAATTTCAATTGAGGATGAAAAATAGAATCTTTATCTAAAAATATAGTTAACTCTACTTTATCATTGGTAATTTTATTATCACGCATAAAAAACTCATTACTTGCAATGCGCAACACTGGTTTGTTTTTAAAATAAAAGTATAATTCTGCTTTTTGATTACCTGAACTTTTACCAACAACCAATGCACCTCTTAAACCAAAACCACCTTTATATTTGGCTTTTCCATAAGTTAAACCTGTAAATGTTTGTGTTGTACTTTCAAATTGAGGATAAATTGATTTTTCACCTTGACTACTTCCCAAAGGTTTATCAATTACTTTACCCATAACTGGTTCTTTAAACCTATCTTTATAAGTAAGCATGGCACTATCGGCAGTAAGTAGTCCATCGCTTAAATTGATAAAATAATTATTGAGTTTAGCATATACCTTAGATGTATCAAGTCCAACTCTGCTCCAATCTATTTTCCCTCCTTTACCTACAAATTGATTAGTGCCTGCATAATACTTTCCATTTGTTTTCAGAATTTCTAATGTATCGCTAGTACCATAACATATTAAATCAAGATTTTTAAAAATAAAGGTAGCTTGTCCTTCCATTTTCAAATCAACATCTTGCGCATTGATAACCCAAGTAGATACGCCAACTCGAAGCATTACGTTTTCAGCAAAAACGTTTTTCGATACATTTAAAAACCTATTGAATTCATCTTTATTCTTTTTTAGTGCACTAATTAAAGTTTTGTGCCAATTATCAAATTTAGCTATTTGATTGTTAGTAACTAACGCATTTGCAGTTTGCATATAATAGTAAAATTCTACACTTGGTTGCATTTGTTTTTGCAACATTTCATTACATAATTTTACCATTTGCTGCTTTTGAGGCAAACTAAATTTTCCTGTATTATAATTGGCTGCAAAATTTTCTGCTTCATCCTTGGCATCGCTTTTACCACTGCGCATGAAACTTTCAAATTCTGTTATAAATACATTAGGATCGTAGGAAAAACTAGTTGGACGTTGTGCTAATAAAAATCCATTAAAAATGGTCATAATTAGTACAAAAAGTAATATTTTTTTCATTGGGTGCAAGTAATTAAATTGATTGCCATTTGGCAAGTTAAACTATTAACATAGTTTTGATTTTTGATGTGTGATTTTTGATGTATATTTTTTGTTTTTAACCATCTTAAATTAAAATACTGGATGTTATTCAAAATAAATTATTCTTGATTAAAGAATACATGCTCCTTATCAAAATTAATTTTACAATTAGCTGCTAGTTTAACGCATAAGTTCAAATTTTCGTGTCCGGCAGGGAAGCCGTAAAACACAGGAAAATTATACTTACCAACTACCTCATTTATAATTTGATAACAGTTTTTATTAAATGCAAATGGCGCTGCATTTTCATTCATATCACTCATACCTCCAACCAAAAGACCTTTTAGGTTTTTGAACTTCCCAGCTCTATCAAGGCCTTGCATCATACGATCTATATGGTAATAATATTCACCAATATCTTCTATAAAAAGTATTTTACCATCCAAATTCAGATCGCTAGGACTACCCAATAAACTAAACAATACCGATAAATTGCCACCAATTAACTCCCCTTCTACATGATTACAATTATTAAGTGAATGCTGCTCAAATTGGTAATTTATTGCATTTCCAAACAATACATTTTTAAAACTTTGGTTAGTTTGCTCATTAAAATATTTGCCTTGCATGGTAATTGGCATACAGCTATGTAAAGTTTGTATTCCAAAGTTTTGATTAACATGTGCATGTAAAACTGTACCATCGCTGAATCCAGCGATTAATTTTGGTTTTTTTCTGAAATTAGTAAAATCAATCTTATCAATAATTCTCACCGTTCCATAACCTCCGCGTGCCAAAACTATAGCGTCCAACTCGGGATTATCTAATAATTGCTGCAAACCCAATGCGCGTATTTCATCATTACCTGCAAATGAATCTTCATGCTCAAACAGATAATTACTTAGTAATACTTTTAAGCCCCAACTCTCAAAAATTTGTTTGGCATTATTAATGGAATCTTTGTCGATATGCCTTGCTGTGGCAGCTATTGCTATGGTACTATTGGGTTTTAAATACATAAAATATGTTTTGCCAAAGTTACATTATTATGTTATTTGTCAAAATTATTGCTTTTTATCACCCGAAAATGTATTAAGCAACCCAATATTTTAATTCAAAAACTTCTTGTAATAACATTTGATTGTTAATCATTAAATCAAATATTTAATTTAGTGAAATAAGGGATGATTGGGTAAAACTAAAATAACCTAAAACAAAAAAGGGTAAGATTTTTGAACCTTACCCCTTGTGAATAATTAAAATTAACTGTTTAATTAACCTGTTTTATTAATGAATCTAATTTATTGTAGCGCCATTCGTTGATGTTAACCCCATTTTTTAAAACCCAAGCACTAAAGTTAGGATATGCTTTAACCATTTCAACTTTTTCAGTTGGCCAAACAAAACTAGAAGGCATTGAAAGAGCCCAAGGCAAATTTTTCTTTTTGCTTAAATAAGTTTTGCCAGTGCTTAAATTTGTGTTATCCTCTCCTGTACCAAAAATAGCAGTATTGGCTTTTAATGTTGGTTTTTCCCCTGCCACATGAATTTCCATACTTCTATCACCATTTTGCAATAAAAAAGGATGCGAATATCTAAAAGTACATAATTTACCTTGCCAATAATCTTTATCTATTTCTGTATTTAAATCTATGGTGAAAAATACAGTATCTCCTAATCCAAAAGCTGTTTTGGCATCCGTATTCTGATAAATAGAAGCTTTAACATCATTGATGCGAGCAAACAAAACTAACACAACATCGCCATTAGGTAAAATTTCCAAATTTGCACCAGAGTTAGCCTTTCCACTACTATTAGTAAACTTACAATTTGAAATATAGTTACCCAAATTATTAATTGGAGTTATGCTACCATCTTGATTGTAATACTCTCCAAATAATTGTACTGCAAGTCCATTATTAAATCCTGCACCATTGGCTTGTACTACATAAGTTCCTTTTAATTGATTTACCACTTTATTGCCTATACCAATAGGCCTAGTAGCACCAGCAGGTTTATTACCAGCGGTTCTGAAATTTAATGTATTTAAATTATCAACTACCATATCGTTAAAATCGTAGTCGGCTGTGCTTGGCCATAAATCTTCAAATAAAGTTCTGGTATATAAATATTCATTTTTACTCCATAACAAGGTTATATCTCCACTTTTAAATAACTGGCTGTATTCACTTTTATCAGCTAAATCATTTGATTTTTTTGTCCATAATTTATTGGCTTGTACTATGCTTTTAATAACTATTTTATCATTATAATACGAAGTTGGGTTTTGGAGGTTAATAGTTTGTGCTGGAACTATTTTAGAATTGTAGGAAACCAATAATAAATATTTCACATCGCGGGGAACACGAACAGAGAATGATGTATATCCAAAATTAAATAATCCATTATATACTAGTTTTGCATCATCGCTATATAAAGCAAATGAAACATTATCAATTAAGGTATCGGCTGTTAGGGTTATTAAATAATCTTGTAAAAACTGCCATTTAAAATTTTCAGGGGCAGTTAATCCATTTAAAGTTTCAGTGTTTGGTTTGGTGGTGTTTGTAGTGGTAGGAATGGGACGCTGAACCACAATTTCTTGTCGGCAAGCAATTATTAATACCAAAAAAGAAACAATTAGTAAAGTGTTTTTCATGTATTTGTTATTTGTTCAACTACAAAATAAAGCATTAATAAAATGCTTTCAACAAAAGATTGGACATGGATTATTTATTTTCAACAATTAGTCTGCGATTTCAAAAACAATTTGTCGCACATAAATAACTAATTAACAATATTTTACAAATAAAAATAAAATGAATTATAAACAAAAAAATGTGTTAAATGCATAAAAAAACAGAAGAATTAAAATTATACGAATAGCCGAAAATTTAAAGTAAACTGCAAGATGCTTATAATTGCATTTGTATGTTAAAAAAATATTTATCTTTACTTTTTACTATTTGCCTCAGTAACATGGTTATTGCTCAAAAACACGAAATTCAGATTGGAGTACAAGGCGGTTTAGCGCTGCCAATGGGTCAGTTTGCAAGTGGCTATGGACTTTACATTGATAATGGATATGCAGCAAATGGATATAATTATAAACTGTATGCTGATTTTAGAATAGTTGATGCGTTTTGCTTAGGTATAAATTACTTAAATTTTACTAATGGGATAGAAGAAGGAAACATATATGCAGGCTTTAATAATGCCTTTACCACAATAAATACTAAAACAAACAAAAAATATGAAACTGATGCTTTTATTGGAAGTATTATGCTAAAAGGCAAAGAAACTCCCCTATTTATCAAAGCATATGGTGGATTTGGAAGGTCAAAATCGGCAGAAATAACTGGCTCTAACACTGTAGGTTCGCTTACTTTACAACAAAGCACCTCAAGTATAAATCCTATTTATGGATTTGGAGCAGGAATTTATGTTCCAATAGAAAACAAATTTTTTATTGAAATTGAAGGAAATTATTTGCTAAGCACTGCACGTCCAAATAATATTATTATTATAGATAATAACACAAAAGAAACATTTTCAGAAGGAGATATTTCTTATAACCAAACTGTTATCAATTTAAACATTGGAGTAGGTGTTTTTCTATTTAGAGAATAGAAGTAAAATTTCCGCCTTATCAATTAAAAATTATATTTGCGAGCATTATGCCAAATCACATTATTGCACCTTCTATACTTTCAGCTAATTTTGCACAATTAGGAAACGACATTGAAATGATTAATAAAAGTGAGGCCGATTGGTTTCACATAGATGTAATGGATGGTGTTTTTGTTCCCAATATTTCGTTTGGATTCCCCGTAATGAAATCGTTACAAAAATTAGCCACCAAAACATTAGATGTTCATTTAATGATTGTTCAACCAGAACGCTATATTACCGATTTTAAAGATGCTGGCGCAAATATTCTTTCAGTACATTACGAAGCTTGCACCCATTTGCATCGCACCATTTACGCCATTAAAGAAGCAGGTATGAAAGCAGGTGTAGCCATTAACCCACATACACCCATTGATTTATTGAAAGACATTATAGCCGATACTGATTTAATTTGTATGATGAGTGTAAACCCAGGTTTTGGGGGTCAAAAATTTATTGAAAACACTTATAATAAATGCGCAGATTTAAAGAATTTTATTATTCAAAAAAACAGCCATTGCTTTATAGAAATAGATGGGGGTGTAAATGAAATTACTGCACCTAAATTACTTAAAGCTGGTGCCGATGTTTTGGTAGCAGGAAATTACGTATTCTCATCCAATAACCCAACGGCTACCATTGCCAGTTTAAAAGCATTATAATAATTAATAACTTTAATTAAAATCAATAACTTTACCAAAAAATCAATAAAATGAGCAAACTTCCCATCATAGGTATTACATTTGGCGACATTAACTCAATAGCACCAGAAATAGTAATTAAAACCTTAAGCGATTTAAGAATTTGCGATTACTGCACACCTATTATTTATGGTTCACCAAAGGTAATTGGCTTTTGGAAAAAAATAATTGGTATGCCTGAGTTTTTTGTAAACATTATTAAAAGCCCAGATCAAGTTAACACAAAAAAAATCAACTTAATAGCTTGTTGGGAAGAAGAAGTGGAAATTAAAGTTGGCGAGGCCAATGAAATTGGTGGAAAATATGCATTTAAAAGTTTAGAAGTAGCTACCCAAGATTTAAAAGAAGGTAAAATTGATGGGTTAGTAACAGCGCCTTTAAATAAAAATTTAGTTAATAGCGAATTGTTGCCATTTAAAGGACATACCGAATATTTAGCTCAGGAATTAAATAACCATAATTACCTCATGTTTTTAGTTTGTGAAGACTTAAAAATAGGTTTAGTTACAGGACATGTTCCATTAAAAGATGTGGCTTCAAAATTAAGTACTGAACTTATTTTAAGTAAAATAAAAACAATGAATCAATCGTTGAAAAACGATTTTAATTGCCCAAAACCCAAAATTGCAGTTTTAGGCCTTAATCCTCATGCAGGTGATGACGGCTTAATAGGTGTGGAGGAAAAAAATATCATTATACCAGCCATCAATGCAGCACAAACGGAAGGCATAATGGCATATGGACCTTACCCTTCAGATGGATTTTTTGGTTCAAAACAATACGAAAAGTTTGATGGTGTTATGGCAATGTACCACGACCAAGGTTTAATTCCATTCAAATATTTTGCTTTTACTGATGGAGTAAATTATACCGCTGGCCTCAGTGCGGTTCGCACTTCGCCCGACCATGGAACGGCATACGACATTGCTGGAAAAAACAAAGCAGATGAAAGTAGTTTAAGAAATGCGCTGTATTTAGCGCTTGATATTATAGCTAGACGCACTGATAACAAGGAATTACGAGCCAATCCATTAGCTTTTCAACAGTTTAAGCGAGAGCGCTTTAGAATGGACTTTTAACACATTTAATTAAAATCAATCTAAATAAATTACATGATAATTGTTTTAGTTTCTACATGTTTTTTTATTCATATTGCGGCATATTATTTAATATAGAATGACTAAAATTAAATTCGACAACAAAAACCCTGAATTTTTCAATGTATTAAAAGCTCGCGTTGAAGAGTATTTTGTAACAAAAAACATTAAGCCAACTGGTAATTACAAACTATATTCCAAAACGGCCATTTTATTATCTGTATTAGCTGCTTGTTACATTACATTGGTGTTTTTTACACCTGAATCTAATTTGATAAGTGTGCTTATTTGTATTGTATTAGGTGTTGATTTGGCTGCAATTGGATTTAATGTAATGCACGATGGTGCGCATGGAAGTTATTCTACTAAAAAATGGATTAACGAGGCTATGAGCTACTCCTTGAACATAATGGGCGGAAGCAGCTATTTATGGAAACAAAAACACAATATTAACCATCACTCTTACACAAATATTGAAGGTATGGACGATGATATTGACATCAAACCTTTTATACGTGTTCATGCAGACCAAGATAGCAAATGGTTTCACCGTTTTCAGCATATTTATGGACTTTTACTTTATGGTTTAACCTATATCTTTTGGGTATTTTTCAATGATTTCAAAAAATATTTTGCTAGTCGTATTTCTGATTACACGCCACTACGTAAAATGGATGTTAAAGAGCATATCATATTTTGGGTTACTAAAGTTGGTTATGTAGGTTTATTTTTAGTACTTCCTATATTTTTTGCTGGTTTAGTACCTACCATTATTGGTTATTTAATTAGCGTTTTTGTATGTGGATTAGTTATAGCTATTGTTTTCCAATTAGCTCATATTTTAGAGGATATGGAATTTGTTGATACCAATGGAACTTCTATGAAAATTGAAACTGAATGGGCTATTCACCAAATTAATACAACTGCAAATTTTGCTACTAAAAGTAGAAGTATGACTTGGTTTATGGGAGGTTTAAATTTTCAAATAGAACATCATTTATTCCCACGTATTAGCCATGTGCATTACCCTCAAATCCACAAAATTGTTAAACAAGCTTGCGCTGAATTTGATATTAAATACAAAGAATTTCCTACAGTTTTAAGCGCAGTTCGTTCCCACTTGTTGCATTTAAAAGCAATGGGAACGGCCAAAGCAATTGCTTAAATAACATTATCTAAAAAAAGTCATTCTTTAGCTAGAATGACTTTTTTTATGTTCTATTTACAACCAATTCATTTCAAAAAACTAATATTTAACACTTAAAATGCCAAATATTTTGGTTGTGTAATTAAGTATATCTACTATTTTCGTACCCATAAAAAATAATCATCATTTAAAACAAAATGAATATACACGAATACCAAGCCAAACAAATTTTAAAATCGTTTGGAGTTGCTGTGCAAGAAGGCATAGTTGCTGAAACAGCAGATGAAGCACACACAGCTGCATTAAAGTTAAAAGAACAATACGGAAGCGATTTTGTGGTTGTGAAAGCACAAATTCATGCTGGCGGACGTGGAAAAGGTAGTATTATTGGAAAAGAACAACGCGGTGTTGCTGTAGCTAAAAATGCTGATAAAGCTAAAGAAATTGCTGGCAACTTATTAGGTGGTACTTTAGTTACTATTCAAACCGGACCAAAAGGTAAATTAGTAAGCAAAGTGTTAGTAGCGCAAGATGTATATTATCCTGGCTCAAGCGAACCTAAAGAATATTACATGAGTGTAATGTTAGATAGAGGTCAAAGCAAAAACATTATAGTTTACAGTACCGAAGGTGGTATGGATATTGAGCACGTTGCAGAGCATACTCCACATTTAATTCATAAAGAAACTATCGACCCTAAAGTAGGTTTACAAGGCTTTCAAGCTCGTAAAATTGCGTTTAACTTAGGTTGCGAAGGTGAGGCATTTAAACAAATGGTAAAATTTGTTACTGCTTTATACAAAGCTTACACCAATTCAGATGCAGCTATGTTTGAAATCAATCCAGTTTTAAAAACAAGTGATGATAAAATTATAGCGGTAGATGGTAAGGTAGATATTGATGATAACGCTTTATACCGTCATGCTGATTACGCAGCCATGCGCGATACTGCAGAAGAAGATCCAACTGAAGTAGAAGCTAAAGAATTTAACTTAAACTATGTTAAATTAGATGGTAACGTTGGTTGTATGGTTAATGGTGCTGGTTTAGCTATGGCTACTATGGATATTATTAAATTATCAGGTGGAGATCCTGCTAATTTCTTAGACGTAGGAGGAAGTGCTAATGCTACTACAGTAGAAGCTGGCTTCCGTATTATTTTAAAAGATCCAAATGTAAAAGCTATCTTAATTAATATTTTTGGTGGTATTGTTCGTTGTGATAGAGTAGCACAAGGTGTGGTGGATGCCTACAAATCAATTGGCAATATTCCTGTTCCAATAATTGTTCGTTTACAAGGAACAAATGCTGAAGCTGCTAAAAAATTAATTGACGAAAGTGGGTTAAAAGTTTACTCAGCAATTGTATTAAAAGAAGCTGCTGATTTAGTTCAAAAAGCAGTAAGCGGAACTATTTAATAATAAAAAATTGCTAGCAGCAATGCTTGTATAAAACACAAAAAGACCAACACTATTTAATTAGTTGTTGGTCTTTTTTATAAACCTAATTTTGGCTATTTAAATCTAAAATGAAAAACAAAACCATGAACAAAACAGCTTTGATAGTAGCAGGTGGAAGCGGAACGCGTATGGAAAGCAATTTACCCAAACAGTTTTTACTATTGGCGGGAAAACCTATTTTAATGCACACCATTGAAGCATTTTATAATAGTGGAGTCAACCAAATTGTTTTAGTTTTACCTCAAAGCCAAATAGAATTTTGGAACCAATTATGCCTAACACATCAATTTACCATTCATCACCAAATAGTAGCTGGTGGAGCATCTCGTTTCGAATCGGTTCAAAATGGTTTACAGCACTGTAACGATAATGATTTAGTAGCCATTCACGATGGAGTAAGGCCTTTTATAAGTAAAGAAATTATAACACTAAGCTTTGACAAAGCTACACAAAAAGGAAATGCAGTAGCAGCAGTCCGCTTAAAAGACTCGATAAGAAAAGTTGAACTACTAAGTAATAAAAATGTGAACAGAGATAATTATTACCTGATTCAGACTCCACAAACTTTTAAAGCCAATTTAATTAAAGAGGCTTATGCAGCGCAAGATCATATTAACTTTACCGATGATGCAAGTGTTTTAGAATCAAACGGACACGCTATTAACTTAATAGCTGGTGATTACAAAAACATAAAAATAACTACGCCCGAAGATTTACTGGTTGGAGAAGCTTTTTTATCAAATAAAACTCGTTAACCTTTCAATAAATTTATTATATCTGCAATATTAAATTATCAAAAAGGGCATACAAAAAAAGGGCAACTCAAAATTTGAGTTGCCCTTTTAGTTTGTAACTATTTGTCTTAATATTTAAATAATTTCATTACCTGTGTTTCGCCATTAATATTGAAACGAACAAAATAAATTCCATTATTAAAATTATTACAATTATCAATAACTATTGTATTTGAGCCTTGCACAACAAATTCATTTTTTGAAACAATAACCTTTCCTTGAATATCTAGAATGTCGTAAGTAATATTACCTTCAACATTTGATACAAAAGAAATATTAAAATCATTTGTGAAAGGATTAGGGAAAACAGCAACCGAATTTTTTGATTCACCATTTACACTGATTCTTATGATTTGAGAATAACTTATGGTTCCGTCAAAATCAATTTGTTTTAAACGATAATAAACCAAAGGTGAGTTATTTAAAACACCTGCATCTAGTAAGTTATAGTTAATTGTGGCATTGCTATTACCTGCACCTTTAACAAAACCAATAGTTTTAAAAATTTTAGCGTCAAATGATCTTTCCACTTCAAAACCTTTATTATTAATTTCAGATACAGTTACCCATTTTAATATTACGTCACTATTTTTAGTAATTCCATTAAATGATAATAATTTAACTGGAAGTGTAATATTGTTATTTGAATTAGCTGCAGAAAATTTATTATGCATATATTTACCATTGTATTCGTAAACATCAAAAGTATAATCTGTAAAATTAGATAATCCTGTTACATTTACTGTATTACCTGAACCTTTATATACAATGTAATTACCTGCACCAGTTAAACTTGATGTAACTAAACTACCAAAAACAGAATTTGCTGTATACATAACTGTATCGTAAGGAGCAATAGCTGAGGTTGTTGTCAAACGTGCTACTACAATTCGTTCTTGTCCATTACCTACAGTAAATGAAACGCCCATTTCGGCTCCGGCAGGATTAGGAGTCAAATTAATAGAACTTGCAATAACTGTTGGTGTTGTTAAAGTAAGAACTTCAATATCATCTATTGCCCAACCCTCATCTGTTCCAAATTGATCTGCGGCAAAATGGAAACGGAACTTAACATTTGATTGACCAGCAGCCCCTGTTAAAGAAGTTGCACTTTGAACCCAACCATTAACTTGACTTGCATACGTTCCAGTTGTATTTGTAAATTTACTTCCAGATGAAATAAAACCACTAGTGTTTGTTAAGTTATGCCAAGAATAACTACTTAAAGTATTAAAATTAGTTCCCGTTCCTGTTTGGTTGTTTAATCTAGTCCAAGGACCATTATTTATTGATATTTCAACAACCCCACAATCCCAACCTGGATCATTGTTAGTTTTATGCTTATTTCTAAATCTTAAAATTGGATCTGAAGTTATTGTAGAAAAATCAAACTGAGGAGAAACCAAAGCAGCTTCTTCATCTCCGAATCCACCATAATTCCCTGTTAAATTAGTAACATATGCATTTGGTGCAGAATAAGCACCATTCATAAAGGCTTTTGTTGGTGTTCCTAAAGCCCATGAGTTATATCTTGAGTTTAGAGATACACTAGTCCATCCATTATTTCCTAACGTATCAAAATTCTGAGCATATGGTAAACTAGAAACAATCGGAGAAGTAACAAAACTATCTTGACTACTGTATGCAGTACCAACACTGTTAACAGCATAAGCACGGTAATAGTATTTTGTAGTATGCGTTAAAGCAATCATATTAAAATTAAAACTACCTGTAGCGGCATTTGGAGTTGTGACTGAATCTATAACTCCTACACCACCTACTGCAGGTAATGAAGATGTGCTTAAAACCACCCCACTAACTGTTATTGGAGCACCTCCATCATTTACAATTGTACCACCAACAGTAGCAACAGTAGTACCAATTGTATTTGCAACATTGCTATTTATCAAAGCTAAAGTAGCACTTGCGTTAGTAGTAAATGTACTATCAGCACCGTAACTAGTACCAATACCATTTTTAGCATAAGCGCGATAATAATAAGTTGTAGCATTTGTAAGTCCAATAATATTTTTACTAAATAATCCAGTTGTTGCTAATGGACTAGATGCTGAATCAATTACTCCAATACCACCTCTTACAGGTGATGGTGACGTGCTATATACAACACCGCTTTCAGTTATTGTTGCATTTCCATTACTAATTATATTACCCGATAGCGTTGCATTATTGGTTGTAATACTTGATTTAGTACCAGTAACAACTGTTGGAGCTACAGGAGGGAATACTTCAATATTATCAACAGCCCAACCTTCATCAGTTCCAAAGAAATTAAATGTTGTACTTTCAAAACGCATTCTAACCTTAACATTAGACTGGCCTGCTGCACCAGTTAACCTAGTTGTACTTTGTATCCAGCCATTTGACTGTGATGCGTACAATGTGGCATTTCCAGTAAAAATTGGTCCACCTGTAGATGCCCAAAAATTATTTGGACCATTATACCATGCTATACTTCCATTTGTACTATTGAAATTTGCACCTATACCAAAATTATCATCTAATTTAGTCCAAACGCCATTGTTAATTGAAATTTCAACTACTGCTAAATCAACTCCTGATACAGTGCGAAACTTGTGTTGGAACCTTAATATTGGGTCAGCTGTTTGAGTAGAAAAATCAAATTGAGGAGATGTTAATGCTGCATTAGTACTATTAGCATAATTACCAGTTATATTTGTAACCCATGCATTTGGTGCACTGAATGCATTATTAATAATTGTTTTTGCAGGAGTCCCCAATTGCCAAGGATTAATTGTTCCTGAAACAGTGTTTGCACCCCATCCATTATTGCTTGAAATGATATCGAAATTTTCACTATATGGTATTACTGAAACAATAGGAGCAGTTGTAAAACTATCTTGTGTACTATATGCAGTTCCAATACCATTGATAGCATATGCACGATAATAATATTTAGTTGAATGGGTTAAACCTGCTAATGTAAAATTAAATACTCCAGAAGAAATATTAGGTGTTGTAATTGAATCGACAACTCCAACTCCACCAATTACTGGTGAAGGATTAGTTGAGTAAACAACACCACTTAATGTTATTGGGTCACCACCATTATTTACTATGGTACCTCCAATAACAGCACTAGTTGGTTTAATAAGTGTGGCTCCATTTTTATTAATAGAAGCAATTGTTGAACTTGCATTAGTTGTAAAAACGCTATCAGCACCATAGGTTGTTCCAACAGCATTTTTAGCGTAAGCACGGTAATAGTAGGTAGTAGCATTACTCAAACCAGTAATATTTTTATTAAATATACCTAAAGTAGCTAAAGGACTTGAAGCTGAATCAACCACACCAATACCACCACGAACTGGAGCAGGTGTTGTGCTGTAAACAATTCCGCTTTCCGTAACTGCGCTAAAACCATTTGATAAAATATTTCCACTTAGTGTGGCTGTATTAGAAGTTATATTAGAACTATTACTGGTTGAAACTGTAGGACTAACAGGTAAGAATACTTCAATATTATCAACTGCCCAACCTTCATCTACAAATCCATCTGCCCAAAAGCGAAATCTAAATTTAACATTTGATTGACCCATTGCACCTGTTAAAGGGGTAACAGATGTAATCCAACCATTAACGTGAGAAGAGTAAGCTGTACTTAAATTATTGAACTTATTGGCACCTAAAGTTCCATTTGCCGCACTTGTATTGTACCATGCTGTACTATTTGCTGTATTAAAATTAGGCCCTGTACCTGTAGTATTATCTAATCTTGTCCAAGCACCATTATTAATTGAAATTTCTACTACACCAGCATCCCAGCCAATGTCATTTGATTCATCAAATTTATGCTTAAAACTAACAACAGGAGTTACTGTTAAAGCTGAAAAATCGAATTGAGGTGAGGTTAAACCACAATCTTCAGTTCCGAGATAATTACCTGATAATTTTGTAACAAAACAATTAGGGGCTGAAAATGCTGAATTTAAAAAAGTTTTTGTAGGTGTACCTTTTTCCCAAGAATTAGTACCGGCATTAATCGTATTTGTTGTCCAAATAGTTGTTGGAGCATCAAAATTTTCGCTGTATGGTAAAATTGAAACTATTGGGGCTGTTGTAAAACTATCTTGAGAACTATATGCAGTACCGATACTATTAATGGCATATGCTCTGTAATAATATTTTGTAGAATGTGTTAAACCTCCTAAAACAAAGTTAAATGACCCACTAGGAACATTTGGAGTTGTAACAGAATCTACTACTCCAACACCCCCAATACTAGGCATTGAAGAAGTTGAAAACACAACACCACTTACTGTTATAGGGTCGCCTCCATTGTTCAATATAGTACCACCAACAGATGCAGAACTAGTAGTAACTCCACTAGGGGCATTTCTATTAATTGAGGCAATCGTTGAACCTGCATTTGTGGTAAAACTGCTGTCTGCACCATAAGTTGTACCTACACTATTAATAGCGTAAGCACGGTAAAAATAGGTTGTTGCATTACTTAATCCAGCAATATCTTTTGTAAAAGTACCTGCAGTAGCTGTTGGTGAGGTTATAGAATCAATTACACCAACTCCTCCAATTGTTGGACTTGCACTTGTTCCAATAACGAAGCCACTTGCTGTAATCGCTGGAAATGTATTTCCAACGATTGAACCAGAAAGTGTAACGGTATTTGTTAAAATATTGGTTTTAGTACCTGTTGATACAACTGGAGCAGCAGGAGTTGGGGGCGCAAATTGATATATTTGACCAGTAGCAGGTTTAACATTAATACCAGTTGTTTCAACTGTTGAACTAGCTGTAGGAGTCATTCCAGAATTATTCAATGAAAGAAATTTACCCGCACCTGTTGTTACACTGGTTATACCGATAGAAGCAGAACCAAAAGTTAAAGGAGTAATTTCTTGACGGTAAATAAATTGAATATTTCCTGAGTTTTTAAATAATTTAACTTGGAAAGACATAGTAGGACCACCCATGAACGCCCAATCAACATCTAACCATTCAGCAGTGAAAACACTATCACTAGTAGCAGCGATGTAATCTGTTTTGTATTTAAAAGTAATCCCAGAACCATCATGATCATCCCATAATGGAGCCAATACAGGTCTTGCAAGTGCAATTCCTGAATTTAAATTATTGCCCCAAGCATTTTCTGTCATAGAACCAATTAAACTTAACCATCCATTTGTACAGCCTGCAGCCGTATTATATGTAGCTCCATCGTAACTAAAGTTGAATCCTAATGGAATATTGTTGTAATACCCATCGTCTGTGGTTCCTCCAGATAAAGTCATTGTAGTACCACCAACTAGTGGTACAAAAGTTCCAGAACTTGCTGTAAAAACATAATTCGAAACTTGAGCCCTTAAGTCATTATTGTATCCACTTATAAAAAGCAAAAGCAATAACGAGAAATAGAACTTAAAATTGAGTTTTGTAATAATTTTTTTCATGAAATTTTTATTAATTTTACTTAGACAATTATAATTAAATTCTTCTTAAAAAAACAAATACTTAAATATTTTATTTTTGAATGATATAAAATAGCCCCTAAAAGCCTTTAATATAATATATTCGCACACCCTATTTTCAACTAAAAAAGTGACAAAATACAATGTAATTGGCTTAATGAGTGGCACTTCTATGGATGGAGTGGATATAGCTTATTGCGAATTTTTGTTTGAAAATGGAAAATGGAGCTATACAATTAAAGAGGCTAAAACCATTCCTTACGACCAAAATTGGATGGTACGTTTATCTCAATTATACAAACAACCGATTCATTTATTTCCTAAAACAGATGCCTTTTACGGTAGATATTTAGGAAAAATAACACGTCAATTTATTGACGAGCATAACCTTAAAGTTGATTTTGTTTCCTCTCATGGGCACACTATTTTTCATCAACCAGAAAATGGCTTTACCGCCCAAATAGGTTGCGGGGCAGGCATAAGCGCTGAATGTGGTTTACCAGTTGTAAATAATTTTAGGGTTATGGATATAGTTCTTGGCGGACAAGGTGCTCCATTGGTTCCAATTGGTGACCAATTTTTATTTGCCGATTACGATGCCTGTCTAAATTTAGGTGGTTTTTCAAACATAAGTTTTAGAAATTGCCAAAAAGCTTTTGATATTTCTCCATGTAATATGGCTTTTAATTTATTTGCAAATGAGCTCAATTTACCATTTGATGAGGATGGTAAAATTGCTGCAAGTGGAAGTATCCATGATGAATTATTAATGGAACTGAATAACATTGATTTTTACAAAAAAAATAACGCCAAATCGTTAGGAATTGAATGGTTTAACCAATCATTTTTTTCTATCCTAAATCGATTTGAAACCATTTCAATACCCGATAAAATGGCTACTATCAACTTACATGTAGCTCAACAAATTGCCAAAGTCATAAACACGGAAAATATTGACAATCTACTTGTTACAGGTGGTGGAGCACATAATAAAATTTTAATTCAAAACATTCAAGCATCAACTAAAACTCAAATTATAATTCCAGATAGTTTAACCATCAATTACAAAGAAGCGTTGATATTTGCTTTTTTAGGTGTGTTAAGAATAAGGAACGAAATCAATATTCTAAAATCGGTAACTGGAGCGGTAAGTAATAGCATTGGCGGTGCTTTACACGGAAATTTCAGCAGGTTGATTGGGAAATTAAAAGATTGAAAAATTACCAAATACAAACAACAAAGTACTAACAACTATAAACTTAGAGCTAAGAAACTAAGAACTATAAACTAAGAACTATTATGCAATTAGATAAATTAATAAAAAAATACGAAGACAAACAACCTGAGATTGTTTTTGAATGGAAAGACAGTGAAACCGAAGCTGAAGGCTGGGTAGTTATTAACTCATTACGCGGTGGTGCTGCAGGCGGAGGAACTCGTATGCGCAAAGGTTTGAACAAACATGAAGTTACTTCCTTAGCCAAAACAATGGAAATTAAATTTACCATTGCAGGACCTGCTATTGGTGGTGCTAAAAGTGGTATTAACTTCGACCCTGCTGATCCTCGTAAAAAAGGTGTTTTAGAGCGTTGGTATAAAGCAGTTATGCCATTGCTTAAAACTTACTACGGTACTGGTGGCGATTTAAACGTAGATGAAATACACGAAGTAATTCCAATTACTGAAAAATTAGGTTTGTTACATCCTCAAGAAGGTGTGGTAAATGGTCATTTTAAAGTGAATGCTGAATCAACTAAAAAACGTATAGCTAATTTAACCGAAGGAGTTTCAAAAAAATTAACCGACCTACGTTTTATTCCTGCTGATGACAAAAACTTAGTTACAGCCGATATGATTACAGGTTTTGGTGTAGCTGAAGCTGTGCGCCATTATTATGGTATTTGGGGAGGAAATGTAAACATGAAACGTGCCATTATTCAAGGTTGGGGTAATGTAGGAGCTGCTGCTGCTTATTACTTAAGTTTATATGGTGTAATGATAGTTGGTATTATTGATAGAAACGGAGGTTTAATTAATAACAATGGCTTTTCGAAAGAAGAAATAAAAGACCTTTTCTTAAACAAACAAGGTAATACTTTGGTGCATCCAAATATGTTGAGTTTTGAAGAAGTAAATTCAAAAATTTGGGATATTGGAGCTGAAATATTTGTACCTGCTGCTGCATCGCGTTTATTAACGCAAGAGCAAGTAGATAGAATGGTAGAAAACGAATTAGAAGTAATAAGCTGTGGTGCTAATGTGCCTTTTGCCGACCAAGAAATATTTATGGGACCAATAGCTAATTATACTGATGATAGAGTGGCTGTAATTCCTGATTTTATTGCTAATTGCGGAATGGCTCGCGTATTTGCATATTGCCAAAGCAATGATGAAGTAGATACAACTGATGAGGCTATTTTTAAAGATTCATCAAAAATTATTTGGGAAGCTATGATGCGCTTACATCAATTTAATCCTAAACATACAGGCTTTTTGAAAAAAGGTTTAGAAATGGCTTTGGTTAATTTGGTGAAATGAGAATAGGTAGTTGAATAGTTTTTAGTTTATTTATCTGTAGTTGTTAAAAACCAACTACAGGTAAATAATTGGTTATTCAAATAATTGGCATTTTTAAGACTTGGAAGATACTTTCAGAGTTTGGAGGAGGGCTTTGCGAACTTATAAGGTGCGACAAATAGTGTAGTTAAAGTTAGTAAGGCGCTCTTTGAATTTATTTAAGTATTTTCCCAACACAATTGCTAAATACACAATATTATTAACAATAGGAGAATTATCCCAGTTTGTGAATTCATTAATTTTCCTCTATGATTGTAAAAAAATGAAACTAAAATACAATACACTTTTTCTAACAATTTTATTAATTGTGGGTTGTGGCGGCCCATCAACTATTACCTTAACCATACAAACGCCATTTAACCCTCAACCAGACTTATTATTAATGGGAGAGCCTTCTGGACCTACCCAAGATTTAACAAGTCAAATGGGACAACCAATTAACGCTACGGTAAATTACCCGCAAGAAAACCCAAAAATACTCGCTCTATATGGCTCAACAGGAAGCTATAATTTGGATTATGCACTTGGGCCAGCACCTTCACCTCAAGGTCCTCCTATGCCTCCAAATGTAAATTATCAAATTAATCCTAGTAATACACATACCATACCGTTTACATTTAATACAAGTGTATTAACACCAACCTTTGGTATGGTTAGCCAATCAAAAAAAGATATGGCAATAACCTACACCCCACATAGCATTCCATCTTGGGGGAATATTCCTACTACAGCAGCTTTAGCTAGCCAAATAATGGCTACTACAAATTGTACCAATAAATTTACCATTATTGATAATTTTGACAATCAAAAGCAACTCAGGTATATTGGGCATGTGGGTGTTAACGTGTCTTCTGGAAGTTTTATTTCTCTGCTAGTAAAAAGTTTTGATTTACCAGGCTCGCGCGAAATAGGTTTAAACAATTATCCCAATTATAGTATAGGAGAGGTACATATTTCGTTTCAAAAACCCGGAAATAATACCCCATCCGCTTATTATCCATTGCCAAGTTCGTTAATTAATTTAAATTTATCTGGTGAATTAATTTCCACAATTGCCATGCCTCAGCCTTCAATTCCATTTTTAATAGGGGCTAAACCTGCAACAGGAGCATATCATTTACGCTTCATATTAACTGACGCATCAAGAAAACATACGCTAATAAGTGAGGTTTCAAATGCATTTGTTGTTTGGGACTAATAAGTTTTAAACAACTGAATAAATGTATGAACTATTTTCCACTCCCTCAAGTTTGTTTATTATTTGCTCAACTCCTTATAAGTTATAAAATTACTTTTTTTATATTAAATAAATTTATTATTATTTAGATCCTTAAATATCATACTCATTACTCAATGAATTAAATGATTTTAAGTAGAGAAAAGAAGTCTTAAGGAAATAAAAAATTGAATTGTTAAATTATTTAACTTTTAAATTGTAGAGATAACTCAATTTATTAAATCAATGTTAGAAACTCTGGAAATAAAATTTTTAGAAAATCCGCTGCGCGAATACCTTGTTTGCGCAGCCATTTTGCTTTTTGGCTTTTTGCTGAAACGTTTGTTTGCTAATATCATAAGTAAACAAACTTTCCGCATATTTAAGGGCATAACCAACAACGAATTTTACGATAAATTTTTAGAATTAATAAGAACACCTTTTGAGCAATTAATTTCATTAATTATCATTTTTATTGCCTTTAACAGACTTAACTTTCCCGAAGCGTGGAATTTTGATAAAATAGAAAAATTTGGTGTTCGCTGGGTGCTTGAAGCTGCTTTTGAAATTGCCTTAATTACTGTTATTACCAAGCTTGTTCTAAAAGCTGCCGATTTTATTGCTTATGTTTTAATTGAAAGCGATATTGAACACGTAAACCTTGATTTGATTAGGTTTTTAAAAGAACTATCAAAAATAATTGTAGTAATTTTTGCTTTTTTTATTACTTTAGGTTTAGCCTTTGAAGTAAATATTACTGCACTAATAGCTAGTTTAGGAATTGGAGGTTTAGCCATAGCTTTGGCTGCTCAAGATACCATAGCCAATCTATTTGGTTCATTTATTATTTACCTAGACAAACCTTTTAAAGTTGGCGATCAAATTGAAATTTCGGATGTTAAAGGAGTAGTAGAGCGTGTAGGATTTAGAACTACTCGTGTAAGAACATTAGATAGAACTTTGGTAACTGTTCCTAACAAAAAAATGGTTGATTCAACGCTTAATAATATTAGTTTGAGTCACGAAAGAAGGGTAAAATTTACCTTACAATTAACCTATGGTAGCCAATCAAAAAATATTTTAAAAATAATTGATGAAATAAAAACAGTGATTGAGAAAAATACCGAAACAAGTGATGAAATGACTGTTCATTTTACTGATTTCGACTCCAGCTCACTGAATATTTTGGTTATTTATTTTGTAAAATCAAATATTTATGATGCCATGGCAAGAGTTAAGGAAGAAATCAATGTGCAAATACTAGAAATTGTAGAGCAAAATAATTGTCAATTTGCATACCCAACACAAACGGTATTTTTAGGCAAATAAAAAAACCTTGTAAAACTTACGTAATACAAGGCTTTTCCATTATTATAAAATCTACTAATCTACATTATCGTGTAAAAAAGAATTATTGGTTTTTATTTCTGATTTACCAGTGGTCAAATCTTCAAACAAACTTAAACGCGATATTTGTGGTTCAGAGCTATGTGGCACATCATCTAATTTTTTATTACGTCTTAAATATGCTGGCTCTTTCTCTAAGTCACGCAAACCTTGAGGATTATTAATGGTAATATTTAAATTTTTTAACTCCTTAATGCGTTGAATTTGACGTTCAATTTTTTTATCTTGTTCCGTATTTGAAGTTACCTCATATTCGTCATTTAATCCATACGTTTTAGTTGTAGTTGCAGGATTACTTTCTATAAAAGTTGGCATTTCAAAGGCTTGTCTATCTTCAACAAAATCAATAGCATCAGTAATCATAAACGATTCATCAATTTTCAATTCAATTGAGCTGTTTTCAACAATCTCCTCTTCTTGTACTTCTTCTACTCTTAATTCAAAACGTAATTCTTCATTATTCACATCTTCAACCTTAGGCTCTTCTTCAAGCAAATTAATTCTAATTGGCTCTTCTACCTTACGTTCAGTTTGTTTTACCTCAACTGTATTGTTAATTGTGTTAATAGGTGACGGATTAGGATTGGTTTGCACTACTTGCACTACCTCGGGCTTAGTATCTACAATTGTAGGTTTTACTATTACCGTATTTTGAGGAACATTCTCACTGATGGTAGAACCCACAATTACTTTATTTTCGCGTGGTTTGCTATCAAAACCAGTAGCAATTAAAGTAACTGAAATTTTGTTTCCTAAGGTTTCATCGAAACTAGTTCCTAATATTAACTCTGCAGTTAAGCCACTTTCGTTTTGAATGTATGATGAAATTTGTTCAAACTCTTCCATTAACACCTCTTCAGTTCCTGATGAAATGTTTAATAAAATGTTTTTAGCGCCTAGAATTTGATTATCGTTTAATAATGGTGAAGCCAATGCTGACTTAACAGCCACTAAAGCCCTATCTTCACCTTCAGCCATAGCACTACCCATTAAGGCAACACCACTAGTTTTCATTACCGTTTTTACATCTTCAAAATCCACGTTGATATAACCAGGATGTGTAATAATTTCGGCAATACCTTTAGCGGCAGTAGTTAAAATATTATTGGCATGTCCAAACGCTTCGCGAAGCGCTAGATTGCCATACATATCTTTAATTTTATCGTTGCTAATTATAAGCAAACAATCAACAGAACGTTTTAAGTTTTCTAAACCTTCGTCAGCAAAAGTTTTTCTTCGTTTACCTTCAAAATTAAATGGAGTAGTAACAATACCAACTGTTAAAATATCCATTTCTTTTGCGGTTTTAGCTATAATTGGAGCAGCACCTGTTCCAGTTCCACCACCCATACCTGCGGTAATAAAAAGCATTTTGGTATTAACCCCAAGCATATCTATAATATCCTCAATGGCTTCCATAGCAGCTTTTTTACCAACTTCAGGATTAGCGCCCGCACCCAAACCTTGGGTTAAGCTTGCACCTAACTGTATTTTATTGGGAATTGCACTTGCTTCTAAAGCTTGCAAATCGGTATTACAAATAATAAAATCTACCCCTTTTATTCCTTGGTCATGCATGTGATTTACAGCATTTCCTCCGCCTCCACCAACGCCAATCACCTTAATAATGGATGACTTTTCCTTAGGTAAATTAAATTTCAATCTTGTTTCCATGGTATTGTATTATATTTTAGCCCAAAACAATTATTTAAATCAACAATTGCTAAGCGCGATTTTTACTTTCATTTATTTTAACACAAAAACTAAAAGTCTTTCATGTCTTCATCGTTAAACATCCAATTATTATATTTTTTAACCAAGCCTTTTAATAAACCACCTGTTTTAGGTTCTTTTTTATTTATTGGCTCCACATCTTCTTTAATATCCTCATCATCAAAATTCACACCCTCAAAACCCTTAATAACCAAACCAACGGCTGTGGCATACATGGGGCTTTTAATTTCTTCAATATGCGATTTTCCTAAATGCTCATTGGCATAACCAATACGTGCATCCATGCCAGTTACCAATTCTACCAACATTGTTAAATGTTTTAATTGAGAACCACCACCAGTTATAACGATACCTGCATTCAATTTCTTTTCTAAACCTGAAGCTTTTATTTCATATAATACTGATTCGAAAATTTCTTCTACCCTAGCTTGAATAACCAACGCTAAATTTTTTATTGAAACTTCTTTTGGCGAACGACCTCTAAAACTAGGAATAGTAACAATTTCATTGTCTTTATTTTGTTCAGCCAATGCAGAACCAAATTTTGTTTTTAATAATTCAGCTTGGTTACGCAATACTTGACAACCTTCTGTTATATCTTCAGAAATAATATTACCACCAAAAGGGATAACTGCAGTATGGCGAATGATGCCATTTTTAAAAATGGCAACATCAGTTGTTCCACCGCCAATATCCACCAAACAAACGCCTGCTTCCATTTCCTCATCGGCCAAAACAGCATCTGCACTTGAAATAGGCTCTAAAATCAAACCCGCAACAGATAAATTAGCACGTACCACTGATTTGTTAATATTTTTTATAGCATCAATATGACCAGTAATGATATGGAAATTACTTGACAATCGAACACCAGTCATACCTATAGGTTCAGTAACATCTACAATGTCATCTACAGTGAACTCCTGCGGTAAAACATGAATAATTTTATCGCCTGGAGGTAGTGCCAAATTGTGAGTATCTTTAATTAAGCGCTCCACATCTTCTTTACTAATTTCATCTTCAGTATTTATACGACTGATGCTATTGCGATGTTGCAAACTTTTAATATGCTGACCCGCAATACCAACGTGTACAGAAGATATCTCAATTTTAGTAATTTTTGATTGAGGATTTTTACTTACGCTTTCTTTAGCTTTTTCAATAGCCTCGTTAATAGCTTGTACCGTTTTATCAATATTTCTTACCTCACCACGGATTACACCGAAACTCTCGGCTTTACCCATGCCAAGAATGTCAATTTTGCCATGTTCATTTTTTGTACCAACAATTGCGCAAACTTTTGTGGTTCCAATATCTAACCCTACTACAATTTTTAATTCTTGAACTTGCATTTTTTTATATTTTATTGAAAAAACTTTTTTTTATTATTTACAAACAACTTGTTTATCAAACCTAACATCTATGGATTTATACTTATTCCACCCTACTCTACTTAGGCCTTCTTTATAAAAAACCATAAGCTTTTCGAACTTGGCTTCCAATTCGTTAGCACCACCAAATAAAATTTGATGGTTACCAATTTTTGGAATTAAAACAAACTCATTATCCCTTGTTACAAATATCTGTTCTATCTGTGCTTTCCAAAATATTTGTTTATCAACATAAGAGGCTATTTTATATAGTTCATTAGCTACAAAACTATACACTGTATCGCCTGGCTTACTCCTTTCAAAAATATTACCATTAGCAATGGGCACATGAGCTGTAAATTTATCAGATGTTTGAAATTTCACCCCAAATTTATCCATATAAAAATTAACACCATTATAGCGATAAAGCCTTAATATTGGCTCGCGTTGGTGAATTTTAACATATACATTCCCACTCAAATCGTTATACACTTTAGCTTCTTTCAAAAAAGTATTTTCGGTTAATTTTTTTTCTAAATAACTGGTATTCAAATCTTGCACCTTGGCATTGGCTATATCGCTTAAATTGCCATTTTCAGTAATGGTTTTTACCACCTTTTTACGGTTAAAAAACTCAATATTTTCTGGGTAAATTTGAATAATAACCTTTTTTACAGCCAATTCTTTTTCTTGATTTTTGGTAAATGAAACCGCAAAAACCAAACCGCAGCCAAGCACAAGCCAAATAAATATCAGGCCTAACTTTTTAAACATTTTGATTTTTCTATCACTTATCCACTTCATTATTATTCTTATTTTACCTCCATACCACCAGTTAAAACTGGTGGCTATAAAATTGAACTTTCATTATTTTATTACATTTTTTCGTTTCGTCCGATAGCTTTCGAACGAAATGATTTTTCTATTTCTCTAAAATTTCTTTGATTGGTTTTATCAATAAATCAATATCGCCTGCGCCTAAAGTTAAAAACACTTTTGGTTGATTGGTTTTTACTGCTTCCAACAGTTCGGCATTACTTACCAAATGCTTCTTACAATTAATTTTATCAAAAATTATTTTTGAAGTAACCCCTTCAATTGGCAATTCGCGGGCAGGATAAATATCCAACAAAAATACCTCGTTTGCAATTGATAAACTTTCTGCAAATCCGTCCACAAAATCGCGGGTACGAGAAAACAAATGAGGTTGAAAAGCCACTACAATTTCATTTTCAGGATACATATTTTTAACTGACGAAATAATTGCCCTTAACTCTTCAGGATGATGGGCGTAATCGTCAATATAAATTTGATTTTCTGATTTTATAATGTATTCGAACCTACGCTTAACACCTTTAAAACCAAGCAATGCAGCACGTAATTCACTCTCGGTTACACCACTCATTAAACAAGCTGCACTTGCTGCTACTGCATTTTCAACATTATGCAAGCCTGGTATCCCTAATTGTAAACCAGTTATTTCAGTTCCTTTATAAACCAAATCAAATGTATAATCACCTTTGGTAATTTTTATATTTTTAGCATAAATATCCGCTTCTGTTTGAATAGAATAAGTAAGATAATTTACTGATAAATCATCAATTAAATCAAGTTCTTTTTTTATGATAAGCGTTCCGCCACTTACTAATTTATTGGTATAATCTAAAAACGATTTTTTCAATTCATGGTGTTCGCCATAAATATCCAAATGGTCAGCATCGGTTGAAGTGATGATGGCAATGCTTGGATGTAATGTTAAAAACGAACGGTCAAATTCATCAGCTTCAATTACAACAAATTGTTGACTTGTTGATTTAGTGATTTGGTGATTATTTATTGAACCATTATTAGCCAACAATAAATTGGTATTATAGTTAGTTGAAATTCCACCTAAGAAGGCATTGCAATCAACTGAACTTTGTTTTAAAATATGGGCAATTAAAGTTGATGTAGTAGTTTTTCCATGAGTACCAGCTACTCCAATTGTTTGGTGATTTTGGCTGATTAAACCTAAAACCTGTGAACGTTTTAAAATATTGAATCCATTATTTTTAAACCAAGCCCACTCTTGGTGATTAGCAGGAATAGCAGGAGTTAACACTACCAAACAGTTTTCAGATGACAGTTGATAGTTAATAGCCTTTTCAACATTATCATCAAAATGAATATCAATTCCTTCTTTAATCAATTCGTTGGTTAAAGCTGTGGGCGTTTTATCATAACCCATTACTTTTATACCTAAATGGTTAAAATATCGTGCAATGGCACTCATGCCTATACCACCAATACCAAGGAAATACGCTGTTTTTATATTTTTTAAATCCATGAAATTACTTCATTAATTTGATTACTTCATCTACTATTAACTCGGCTGCATTAGGCATGGCAAATGTTTTTATTTGATTAACCAATTCAGCTTGTTTATTTTCATTGGTTATTAAGTTTAACGTTTCACTAACCAAGTTATTTTTTGCATCTACATCTTTTACCAAAATAGCTGCATTTTTATTTACCAAGGCCATTGCATTTTTTGTTTGATGGTCTTCAGCTACATTAGGCGAAGGCACCAAAATAACAGGCTTAGCCACTTGTGCTAATTCTGCAATTGAAAGTGCCCCTGCTCTCGAAATTACAACATCAGCTGCTGCATAAGCTAAATCCATCTCGTAAATGAAATGTTGAATGTTGAATGTTGTCCCGATAGCTATCGGGAGTTGGATGTTATCTGCCTTATCAAAGTTTTTGCCTGTTTGCCAAATAAGGTTTACGTTGGCTTCTTTTATTTTATCTAATCCTTCATAAATGCTTTCGTTGATAGTTCTTGCTCCCAAGCTTCCGCCTATTACCAAAATGGTTTTTTTATTAGCATCTAACTTAAAAAACTCCATTGCTTGTTGTTTTTTGCTCGACACATCCAACAAATCTTGACGAATTGGATTACCCGTTTTTACCAACTTATTAGCTGGAAAAAACTTCTCCATATTATCGTAAGCCACGCAAATGGTATTTACTTTATCTTTTAATATTTTATTGGTGATACCCGCATACGAGTTTTGCTCATGTATTAGAGTTGGCAGTTTTTTTAACGATGCTGCGTAAAGGACCGCACTACTTGCATAACCTCCAAAACCAATAACTGCATCGGGTTTGAACTTATTGATAATTCCAAACGATTTTAAAATACTTAAAACAACCTTAATAGGAAACAATAAATTTTTATACGTAATCCTGCGTTGCAATCCACTAATCCACAATCCTTCTATTTTATAACCCGCTTTAGGAACTTTTTCCATTTCCATTCTATCGCTAGCGCCCACAAATAAAAACTCCACTTCATTGTTGAGTCTTTTTTGCAATGCTTGTGCTACCGCAATGGCAGGGTAAATATGGCCTCCTGTTCCTCCTGCGCTAATTATTATTTTCTTTTTGCTATTCATTTTTAATAAAATAGTTTGTTATAAATAGACCTAAGTTGTTATAAAATTATTATTTTTTGAATCCACATTACTATTTGCTTCTTCCATGCTATCTGCTTGAATATACCTGCTTACACTCATAATCAATCCCAATGTTATAAATGTAAAAATGAGTGAGGTTCCACCTTTACTTACCAATGGTAAAGTTAAACCTGTAACAGGAAATAAACCAACTGCTACCGCCATGTTTATTAATGCTTGCAGCACCAACTGAAAGGACAAACCAACTGCTATTAATGCCCCAAAAGCTTTGGGCGCTTTTTTTATAATATTGATGGTTCTATACATAAACCATAAGTATAAAAACAGCATAAATATGCCTAAAAATAATCCATACTCTTCAATGATAATGGCATAGATAAAATCGGCATAAGCTTCGGGCAGAAAGTTACGCTCTACACTTTGTCCAGGACCTTTCCCAAACAAACCGCCTGTAGCAATAGCTATTTTAGCATGATCAGCTTGAAAACTATCTTTTTCTTTAACTTTATTTCTTCCTGTTTGAGCCGAATTATTTTCAAAATTGGTAAATGCTGTAATCCTTCCTTTCCATGTTTCAAATCGCCCAACTCCCTCAATTAATTTAGGGGGAGCAAACAATAAAAACATAGCAAATAAAAAAGCACAAACCAAACCGACAACGCCAATTTTAATTAAATAAATAACTTTAACTCTCCCTAAGTACATTACCAAAATACAAGTCATAAAAAGCACCAAAGCGGTACTTAAATTATCTTTTGCAATTAATACGCAAGTTAAAGTGATATGACCCAATAAAGGATAAATTACTTTCTTCAAATCGTCCAATTCATCTTTGTATTTAGCTAAGGTTCTAATGGTATAAAGCAAAATTGCTACCTTAGCAAAATCAGACGATTGAAAGGTAAAAAAACCAAACGAAAGCCATCGTTTTGCCCCATTAATAGTTACGCCAAAAAGGATGGTAGCAATTAACAAGGCATAGGATATATAGAGCAAAAACCGTGATATCCCCATGAAATTTTTATAATGTATGGTGTGAATATACAGCATAATGGTATATCCAATAAATATATACATTCCATGCTGGAACAAGTAAAAAATGGTACTATGTTTATACTTGTACGACAACCAACTGGCAGAACTATAAACAGCCAATAATCCCCATAATGATAAAATCAATATGATGAAGAACATGGCTCTGTCTCCCTTTGGTTTTAAATACTGTATAATACTCATTTTTACTTTTTATAATCAATTTGGTTTTGGTAAAACCTATTAATTTATGTTTATCAAATTACTATAAACTTCTAACCGCATTTTTAAACATACGGCCACGTTCTTCATAATTTTTAAATAAATCAAATGAAGCGCAAGCAGGCGATAACAAAACACATTCGCCAGCTTTAGCCAATTGTTTTGCCACTTTTACAGCTTCGTTAGCACTGGTAGTATTTACAATCATGTCTACATCTTTACTAAATGCTTCATGAATTTTAGTATTATCTAAACCCATACAAACAATGATGCGCACTTTTTCTTTTACCAAATCTTTAAGCATGGTATAATCATTGCCTTTATCGGTTCCACCAGCAATCCAAACTACTGGTTTGTCCATACATTCTAAAGCATACCAAGCAGCATTTACATTGGTGGCTTTGGAGTCGTTAATAAATTGTATGCCATCAACCGAGGCTACATTTTCTAAACGGTGTTCTACATTTTTAAAATCGGTTAGCGCTTCGCGAATAACTTCATTTTTAATTTGTAATGCCTTGCCAATTAAGGCAGCGGCAAGCGAGTTATAGGCATTATGCCTACCTCTAAGTGCAAGTTGTTGTGTTAACATTGTGAATGGATTTAATTGATTGTTTGATAATTGCACAAACATGGTTCCATCCATTACAGTTGCCCCAGCTGCAAGACTAGGGTTTAACGAGAATGGAACCATTTGTGCGTTTATATTTGTTGATTGCAAGTTTGCGGTTGTTAATTCATCATCGGCACAATACAAAAAGTAATCTGCGGCAGTTTGATTTTGTGTAATTCTGAATTTTGAGTTTATATAGTTTTGTATTTCGTAATTATATCGGTCTAAATGATCGGGTGTTATATTGGTTAATACAGCAATGTTTGCATGAAATTCATACATATCATCTAATTGAAAACTGCTTATTTCTAACACAAAATAATCGTATTGTTTTTCGGCAACTAAGCGCGCAAAACTCACACCAATATTACCTCCACAGGCTACATTTAAACCTGCTTTTTGTAATAAATGATATACCAATGAAGTTACGGTAGTTTTGCCATTGGTTCCAGTTATAGCAACAATATATGCATTGGTGTAACGAGCTGCAAACTCAATTTCACTAATAATAGAAATATTCAAAGAACGAAGCTTTTTTATAAGCTCATTTTTTTCTGGAATACCAGGACTTTTTATAATTTCATCAGCATTTAAAATCAATGCTTCAGTATGTTGTAATTCTTCAAAAGCAATTGCATGCTGCAACAATTCCTCTTTGTATTTTTGAGGTATTGCTCCTTTATCTGACACAAATACATCAAAGCCTTGTTTTTTAGCTAAGATGGCTGCACCTGTTCCACTTTCTCCGCTTCCAAGTATTACTATTCGTTTCATTTTTTAGTTCTTAGTTTTAAGTACTTAGTTCTTAGTTTGGTTAGTATTTGTATAAATCACAATTCAAAAATCCTAAATCAAAATTCCTATCGTACTTTTAAAGTAATGATGGTGATGATTGCTAGCATGATTCCAATAATCCAAAAACGGGTAACAATTTTCGATTCGTGGAAACCTAATTTTTGGTAATGGTGATGTAACGGAGACATTTTAAAAAGTCTGTTTGCCCTAGCATATTCAATACCATGCTTGCGTTTTTGATATTTAAAATAATACACTTGAAGTATTACCGATAAATTTTCAACCAAGAACACACCGCATAAAATTGGAATCAATAATTCTTTACGAACCATAATAGCAAATACTGCTATGATTCCTCCTAAAGACAATGAACCTGTATCGCCCATAAATACTTGAGCAGGAAAAGCATTGTACCATAAAAATCCAATACATGCTCCAACTAATGCACCACCAAAAATTACCATTTCACCAAGGTTAGGAATGTACATTACACCTAGATATTCAGAGAAAACCAAGTTACCACTTACATAAGCAAAAATACTGAGCACTAGGGCTATAATAGCCGATATACCTGCTGCCAGTCCATCAATACCATCTGTTATATTTGCACCATTGGAAACAGCAGTTATAATAAATGTTACAACTACTAAAAATATCAAATAATTGTATTGCTCAAATCCATCCCAAATCCAAGTCAATAAGTATTTATAATCAAACTCAGTTGATTTAAAAAATGGAATAGTAGTAGTGGTCGCCTTCTCATCTTTCGAATACATAATTTGACCATCAATAACTGTTTGTTGTAAATTATTGGCTTTTATAAACTCAGTGGTTACATCTTGTGGCTTATAAAAATCTTTGGTTTTTACATGTTGGTTGTAATACAATGTGGTAGCCACAATTACGCTGATACCAACTTGTCCAACTATTTTAAACCTACCTGCTAAACCTTCTTTGTTCTTTTTAAATACTTTAATATAATCATCTAAAAATCCAACTAAACCAAGCCAAATGGTAGTAATTACTGCCAAAATAATATACACGTTATTGATGCGAGCAAACAATAAAGTAGGTAATAAAATAGCAGCTAAAATAATTAATCCACCCATAGTAGGTGTGCCTACTTTAGCTTTTTCGCCTGCTAAACCAAGATCTCTAATTTCATCAGCCACTTGTAATCTTCTTAATTTTGCAATTAAATTTTTACCATAAATCATAGATATGGTTAACGATAATATAATAGCCATAGCTGCCCTGAAAGAAATGTATTGAAACACCCCAGCACCAGGAATATTAAAGGTATCATTCAAATAGTCAAATAAGTAATACAACATATTGTTAGTTATTTTATAGTTCTAATTTTTTATTTATTTCATTAATTCAAACATCTCTTTCAACACTTCTTTGTCATCAAAATGATGTTTTACACCTTGAATTTCTTGGTAAGTTTCGTGGCCTTTACCAGCTACTAAAATGATATCGCCTTTTTGAGCCATACTTACAGCAGCTTTAATTGCCTCTTTTCTATTGCTAATTCTGAGCGTTTTTTTGTAATGCAATGGGTCAACACCTTTTTGCATTTCATCTAATATTGCTTCTGGGTCTTCGTTTCGAGGATTATCAGAAGTAAAAATTACTTTATTGCTCATTTTAGTTGCCACATCGGCCATAACCGGACGTTTAGCAGCATCTCTATTTCCACCACAACCAACTACTGTTATCAGTTGTTCGTTATTGGTTCTTATTCCATTGATGGTTGAAAGAATATTTTTTAAAGCATCAGGAGTATGTGCATAATCAACAATGGCTACTATGCCGCTTTCTGATTTCATAAAATCGAAACGACCATTTACTGAATGTAAACTTGATAAATGCGTAATGATTTCTTGTTTATCTTTTCCTAGTAAAAAAGCTGCTCCATAAACTGCCAATAAATTATAAGCATTAAACTCACCAACTAATCTGAACCAAGCCTCATCACCATTTATATTAATGAGCATTCCATCAAAATCGGCTTCAATAATTTTACCTTTAAAATCAGCCATTGATTTTAATGAATAAGTGTATTTTGATGCATAGGTATTTTGCAACATTACCATGCCATTTCTATCGTCTTTATTAGTCAAGGCAAAGGCATCCTCATTCACATCATCAAATAACTTTTTCTTGGCTTTTATGTAATTATCAAATGTGATATGATAATCTAAATGATCGTGGGTAATATTGGTAAAAATAGTTCCTGCAAAATGTAATCCGCTAATTCTATTTTGATCAATAGCATGCGAGCTTGCTTCCATAAAACAATACTCACAACCAGCAGCTAACATTTGCCCTAAAAGCTCATTAATTCTAATAGAATCAGGAGTAGTATGTGTGCTTGGAATAACTGTTTCGTTAATTTGATTTTGAACAGTAGAAAGTAACCCAACATGATGACCAAACTTACGAAACAAACTAAATAATAAGGTAGCAACAGTAGTTTTACCATTGGTACCTGTTACCGCAACAAGCTTTAATTTTTTAGAAGGATGGTTATAAAAATTAGCTGCCATTAAAGCCATGGCTTCACTGGTATTTGCTACTTGAATATAGGTGATTTCAGCATTTAATTCAGTTGGCAATACTTCGCAAACAATGGCTTTAACACCTTTAGTTATTACATCACCAATAAATTTATGACCATCAACTTGAGTACCTTTTACAGCAAAAAACACACTGCTACTTGATACGTTTCGTGAGTCGTAAGTAAGCAGTGTAACCTCCATATTCAAGTTACCTTGAACAGAAATAGTTTTTACTGTATGTAATATTTGTTCTAATGTTTTAGACATAAAATTATCCTAAAATTAAATTTACTTTTAAACCTTTATTGTAAATAGCACCCGCCTTTATTGATTGCTGCTTAACCTTACCACAACCCATAATGCTTACTCGTAAACCTTTACTTTCTAATAAATAAGTAGCATCCTTAGCCGACATTCCTTTTACATCAGGCATTTGTTTTGGTTTGCTTACCATAGGTAATAAACTCAATGCATTGTCCTTTTGTGAAACATTGAACCATGCACTTCCCATATCATCAACCGTATCATTTACATGCGATGAAATGCCCACATTATCAAGTATGGTTTTTACATCATCTTTATAAGCCTTTGTTACTTCTGGCAAATCGTTCGAAAAACCAGTATAAGTTTCTCTTACATCTTTATGAATATTAGTAGCAGTAGCATAAATTTTATTGGCCAAATCTTTGAATACAGGCAATGCCAATTGCGCTCCATAAATCATACTGCCTTGCGGACGAATGATAACTACATAGCAACTATATTTTGGTTTTTCAGCAGGAAAATAACCACACCAAGAGGCTCTGTATACTTTTGCTCCGCCTTGGTAATAATCTTCTCCTCGTTGAATAATGGCAGTTCCTGTTTTACCTGCAAAGGTGTAAGGCAAATTGCCGTTTTCTTTATTATACGCAGTACCATTTTTAACAACACCTTGCATCATGTTTTTAAGTTGAGCAACAGTGGCTTCACTGCATATTTGCTCCTTTAAAACTTGTGTTTTAAATTCCTTAACCACTTGGCCTGCATTCATTATTTTTTTAACAAAAAATGGATTCACCATTTTGCCATTATTAGCTATAGCATTGTAAATAGTTAACATTTGCAATGGCGTAAGTGAAATTCCATAACCACGGCTAATAGCAGATAAATCACTTTTACTCCAATACTTACTACTAGGTTTTAAATATTGTGGTGCTTGCGCTCCATGTAATTGCAATTTCAAATTTTTATCTAAACCTAAACCATCTAAATAATCATAATGTTTACTTGGATTTGAATCATAATACTTGGCTATTTGTTTAGCAAATGCAATGTTTGACGACACTTCAAAAGCTTGCTGCATGTTTAATTCAGAATAACTATGCGAATCTTCAACAGGTCTGCCATACACCATTGCCCTTCCACCTTCTACATTCACCAAAGATTTTGGAGTTACAAAACCATTATCTAACAAACTCATCATGGTTACCAACTTAAAGGTTGAACCTGGCTGCATTTTAGTTCTAATGGCATCATTCAATCTTTCTTCGTATGTGCCATCAGCTTTACGTGTTAAGTTGGCAATGGCTTTAATTTCGCCAGTTTCCACTTCCATTAATATAGCAGTGCCGCGCATAGCCATATTACTTTTTAAAACCTTTAACAACGATTGTTGCGCAACATCTTGTAAGTTTATATCAATGGTTGAAATGATATCGCAACCGTTTTCAGCTTCGTTTTTTTCTTCATTATTAATGGGCACATAAACACCACCTGTAACGCGTTGCATCATTTGCAATCCATCTTTGCCTTTTAGGTAATCATTAAAAAAGCCTTCTAAGCCTACATAATCATCCGAATTATTATTAACAAAACCAATGGTTCTTAAAGCTAAATTTTGAAATGGTTTTACACGTTTGGTTTTAGGAATAATGAACAAACCACCTGATATTTTACCCATTCTGAACAATGGAAACTTTTGAACGCGTAACAATTGCTGATGCGAAACATTGAGTTTGATTAAGTTATAGCCTAATCCTTTATTCCTGATATTTTTAAATAAAAATTTATAATGACTAGCTGTGGCTTGCGGAAACTCGGCATTGAACATAATGGCAAGCGAATCAACATATTTATCAAAAGTATCTTTTACCGAAAATGCTGGTGCAGTGGCATCAATGGCCAAATCGTAAATGGGCAATGAAGTAGAAAGTAAAGCACCGTTACAATCAAAAATATTGCCTCTGATAGCTTTTACTTTTTCTGACTTTACCGAAAATTTTGCCGATTCTTTTTTCCAATGTTTAACTTCAACAAATTGTAATTTATAAACATAAAACACAATGGCAGCAGCAAACACGCCCATTAAGCCGAAAACGACTAGGGTACGTATTAATATTGTTTTGCGTGCGTTAATTGCCATTTTTTATTTACTGTTTTCTTTATTCTATTATTATTTTGGTTGGAGGTATTACTGCCTCTTTTACATAATCAGTATCTTTGGTTCTTTTACCTAGGCTACTAAATTCTCTTAACTTTTCTGCTATGTTTGATTGCCTACTGGCATTCATTATTTCGCTTAAGTTGATAATATACTGATTGCGTAATTCTTTATTTTCTTTCGTTAGTTTATCTATCTTTTTATTCAAGTTATCGTTGTTATGACTACTCCATATCAACACCATTATCAAACCAAAGCAAAAAAGTATAAATGGCATTTGACCAATCAATTGATTGGGGTTGAGCTTAAAATCAATATCAGATAAACGCTTAAAAGCACCTTCAATTTTTGGGGTGCTTGGCTTTTTATCTTCTTTAATTTCAGGCTCATCGCCTATAATTACTTTATTGCTCACTTGGTTTATTTATTTGTTCAATCGTTCTGCTATCCTTAATTTGGCGCTTCGCGATCGGTTATTTTCTTCTTGTTCCTTATCGGTTGCTACTATTGCTTTTTTATTTAATGGATTAAATGGCCTGTTGATATTTCCAAAAAAATCTTTTTCCAAATCGCCTATTAAATTGCCGCTATTCATGTAGTTTTTAACTAACCTATCTTCCAACGAATGGTAACTCATAATTACCAACCTACCTCCTGGCTTTATTAAACTACCACATTGCAAAAGCATTTTTTCTAGCACAGCTAACTCTTGGTTTACTTCAATGCGAATGGCTTGAAACACCTGAGCAAAAAATTTAAAGTCTTTGAACTTAGGCGCGTGATGCATCAATGCTTGCTTTAACTCACCAACTGTTTCAATATTTTTACCATTACGAGCAGCAATAATATCGGCAGCCATTTTTCGAGATTGATGCAATTCGCCATACTTATATAATACGTTAGCCAAATCATCGGCTTTGTATTCATTTATAACCGTATGAGCGCTCAAAGATTGCGTTTGACTCATGCGCATGTCCAATTTAGCATCATCAAAACGAATAGAAAAACCACGTTCACCTTCATCAAACTGATGAGACGAAACACCTAAATCGCCAAGCAAACCATCTACTTTATCAAAACCTTGGTATTGCACATGATTTTTCAAAAACTCAAAATTTTGATCAATAAAAACCAAGCGTTCATCTTTAATTAAATTTCGTTTCGCATCTTCATCTTGGTCAAATGCAATCAACCTTCCTTTTTTGCTTAACTTATTTAATATAGCGCCACTATGCCCACCACCTCCATAGGTAATATCTACATAAACCCCATCAGGATTTATATTTAATGCATCTAAGCACTCGTTTAACATTACTGGGTTATGGTACATCTTAGTTCTTAGTTGATAGTTGTCAGTTGATAGTTAATGATTTAAATGTTGTATTTAATTCAAAATTCAACATTTAAAATTCAAAATTTTATTCCTCATTTTTCCTTTTACTCATTACCTCTTCGGCTAAAGCACTAAAGTCTTCTGGTTCGGCATTAAGCATGTTTTCGTACTCAGCTTTACTCCATATTTCCACTTTGTTTCCATAAGCTAGCAAAACCAAATCACCTTTTAAATCAGCATACTCTTGCAATGATTTTGGCAATAAAACACGACTTGCAGAATCCATGTCTAATTTGCTTGCACCACGCAAAAAGTAACGTTTAAAATCGCGTTCTTTTTTAATGTAATCGCTCAACTTATTTATCTCACCTGCTATGCTATCCCACTCATTAGAAGGATATAATACGCAGCATTTTTCGAAACCACGGTTAATAAAGAATGCATCCTTGGCTTCCGCAGGAAGTTGCTTTTTCAATGCCGCAGGGATTATCAGCCTGCCTTTGGCATCTAGTTTACATTCATATTCACCGTGTAGGTTTAGCACTTAATTTATTTTGTTATAACGGTGTAAAAATAAAAACAAAAATCCACTTTTCTCCACTTTCCTCCACTTTTGTGCATAAATGAGGCTTTTTTATATTCACATAATGGTTTAAAGTAATTAACAATGTCGCATTTATGTAAGGCGGAGTCGGTTAATAAAGCCGTTCCGATAATTTAAAATTTGGTGGGGAATTGTGGCGGCAAAAAGTCGCTTTTAAGTATTTAGGGAGCAGATATTTGGAAAAGAGTTATAAAAACTCAGGTTTTCAATTAAATTCGTTTTATGATAAAATGGGTATTTGGAATTATTGTATTGGGATGTATAACAAGCTGTAGTTGTGAGGGAATTGAGTGCGCGCCATGTTTAGCAGAACCAAGAATTGAATGGATGTCCATTCCTATAATAAAATTTGATACTTCAGTCAATAATTTTAATATAACTGATTTAGACACTTTGCTGTTATATAAAGATTTATTAGCAGCCAATTCAAGAGTACCGAGTGACACCTTTATAAACGAAAAAATGAATCCTCAAATTAAAGGGTCCAAATTAAATTACAATAGTTTCATAAGCGATAAAAGGCAGAATAAGTTTATAAAAATTAATAACTTAAAAGTTAAAACAATAGAAAAAGGAACGGGCTGCTGTGCATGCGATAAGTATGAAATAAATTCCATTAATATTAACGATACAGCTTACACAATAAACCAATTGCCTGTATTGATAAAGATATGATAAAATAATCTTGCACAATATTATTATTGCCTATGCCAAATACAATTTCCAAATACCTCCTATTTATTATTATTGCTTGTATTCCTTTTATTCATTGGAGTGCCATAGTAGATACAACCATGTTATCAAGGCAAATTTGGTTAAATACATTTTGTTTATTAGCAGCTATTATGTTATTAATTGATAATATAAAAAAAATAACGTTATCGCCATTACACTATTTATTAATAGTGTTACCCATAATATCTTTACTTTCATATACCTACACCCAAAATGCAGCGGAAACCATTTACACCACTTGCAAATTTTTATTGACTACTTGCTTGTTTTTTATGGTTACTACCTTATTGCAAAGCAATAAAATAACCCTTTTAAACATCAGTGAAGCGGTAAGTATTTTTGCCTTAATTGCCTGCAGCTATCAAGTATTTGAATTATTTGAAAAAGGAAATTTAAAACTTTTAGAAGGCAAAAATTTATATGAACTCAACAGCCTTTTTGGACATAAAAACTTGTTTTCATCTATCATGTTTTTGTGTTTACCTTTTTTAAATTATTTAATTATAAATTCTCAAAACGCCATTAAGTATTTATACATACTACTCACTATTATACTTGTAGGACTGTTGGTTTTTATTCAAACCAAAGCCGTTTTAATAGCCCTATTATTAGGTTCAGGTGTAAGTATATTTGTGGTATTTAATGGTTTAAATTTATCTCCAAAATTAAAATACAGCAGTTTTTCTATTTTACTGTTTATGCTAGGCATTGCAGGCATATTACTCAAAAACAAACTTACCCTACTTAGCAATAACGACACTATTGTAGAACGTACTTTACTTTGGCAAAACACTTGGCAAATGATAAAAGAAAATCCGCTTACAGGAGTTGGGGCAGGTAATTGGCAACTTTTTTTTCCTAAATATGGCTTACACCATTTTATGCAAACCAATTATTTAATAAGCGATGGTTATACTACTTTTCAAAGGCCTCATAACGATTTCTTATGGATTTGGAGTGAGCTAGGCATATTGGGTTTATTAATTTACATAGGCATTTTTACGCTTGCTATTTATTACGCTATAAAAAATATAAAAGCTGCTACTAATACTCAGAACAAAATAATAGAGGCAAGTTTTTTAATGGCTGTAATTGGTTATTTATTTATTGCTTTAGTTGATTTTCCATTAGAAAGAAGCGAGCATCAATTTTTTTTAATTATTTCATTATCAATAATTTATAACAAATATTTTAAAGATAAAACTACCACTGCTTTAAACCCTAAAACGGTTTTTATAGCCATTATTGTAATTAGTATTTTTAACTTAAATGTATTTTTTAATAGAGTAAATGCTGAAACACATGCACATAATATGTTGGTAGCGCATAATAAAGCCAATTGGAATTTAATGTTAAAAGAAGCGCAAAAAGCGCAAAACAACTTTTACACTATTGACAATTTTTCTATTCCATTGCCTTGGTACGCAGGTGTGGCATATTCGGCATTAGGCAACAAGGCAGAAGCTAAAAAAGCTTTTGAAAATGCATATCAAATCAATCCATATCAAATACATGTGTTAAACAATATAGCTTCCACCAACGAAATGCAAGGCAACCACGATTTGGCTTTACAATATTATAATGAAGCACTTTCCATATCGCCTTTTCAGCCAGATGCTTTGCTAAATAAAAGTGCTGCACTATTTAACAAAGGCAATAATGATGAGGCTTTTAACAATATTTTAAAATTTAAATTTGATGCCGAAAATACTCAATTTAAAAACTACTATTTAACCATAGCCAAGGCAAAGTTGAATAAGGACCTTTTAAAAAACAAACTACCTGCAACAAAATTGAATTTAGAAATGCCAAATATAAATAGCGATACATTTTTATTGAACAATTTTGAGACTATTAAAAATATTTACTTAAATTTGAATTAAACAAATCAACTATGAAAATAAAATCTACCTTAACATTGGTGTTCTTGTTAGTTGCTATATTGGGTTTTTCTCAATCCATAAGTATCAGCCCTAATAGCGCCAATAAAGGGCAAAGTTTACCAGTATCAATTACAGGAATAGGAACCAACTTTTCAAGAGGAAGCAATACCGTTACTTTTATTAGGCAAGGAACAAGTACTAGTAATTTAACCATTAGTAATTTAACTGTAATTAGTAATAACCTAATGGGAGGTTTATTAAATGTAAGTTCAAGCGCTGTTGCAGGCACTTACACTGTGCGCGTAACAAATCCTCAAAACGCTACTGTTAATTTAACTAACGGCTTTACAGTAAATAATTCCTCATCAACACCCACTTTAATTGGCATTGCACCAAATTCGGGAATGCAAGGAGAAACTTTACTTGTATCTATTACAGGATTAAACACCAATTTTAGCAGCGGAAGTAACACCCTTAAATTTTTTAAACAAGGAACTGAATCATTCGACTTTTACGAAATATTGAACACTGTAACCAACAATAATTTGCTTGGTTCCGACATCATTATTAGTCCAATGGCTCCAATAGGAGTTTATTCGGTTGGAGTTGAAAACAAAATTGATGGAGTGGTGATGCTAAACAATTCATTTACAGTAGTTCAAAATAACAAATCAATAACTACAGTTTCTCCAAATAATGGAACACAAGGTCAAACATTAAATGTAACCATTACAGGTTTAAATACCAATTTCACTACTGGTAGCCCAAGCTTTTATTTTATAAGACAAGGCAGCCCAACAAACGATATTCAAACATTAAGTTTAACTGCCACATCAGCTATACAAGCTAACCTCGAAATTAATATTGATTTAGCCACATTGCCTGGTCTTTATGAAATTGGATACTATAACTTTAACGATGGTGCCATTTTAAAAGCAAATGCATTTACAGTAAATGAACTCATAATTGGTACACCAGAAGTAAACAAAACAACAGCTCAAATTCACCCTAATCCAGCTTCTCAGGTTGTCAATATTGCTAGTAATCAAACCATTGAAGAGGTCACAATAACTGATATAACTGGCAGATTGATTACCACCAAAAAGCCTGAAAATAAACAAACTACAATAGAATTAAATATTGAAGACTTACAAATTCCGAAAGGCCTTTACATAGTAAAAATAAATACCCAAGCAGGATTTATAACCAAAAAAATATTGATTGAGTAAAACTATTTAAAAGTTTAAAAACTAAAAAAGGCACTAACTAAAAATTAGTGCCTTTTTTATTGCATTTGAAACCAACCTTTTTCTTACTTTCGCTGTCCTTTGTAATTAGTACACATGACAATTAAAGTAGAAAATTTAACAAAAATATATGGCAGCCAAAAAGCTTTAGACAATATTAGTTTTGAAGCGCATAAAGGTGAAATTTTAGGTTTTTTAGGACCAAATGGTGCAGGAAAATCGACCACCATGAAAATACTAACTAGCTATATACCAGCTACTAGTGGAAAAGGATTTATAAACGGAACCGAAATCAACGAAAACAGCATCAACATAAGGAAAGAAGTGGGCTATTTACCTGAACTGAACCCACTTTACACCGATATGTTTGTAAAAGAATATTTACTTTTTATAGCTAATAGTTATGGCATTACTTCAGGAGCAAACGAGGCTGCCGAAGAAATGATTACCAAAACAGGCTTAAGCTTAGAACGTAAAAAGAAAATTAGCCAATTGAGTAAAGGTTATAAGCAACGTGTGGGTTTAGCCGCTGCTTTAATTCATAATCCAAGTGTATTGATTTTAGATGAACCAACAAGTGGACTTGACCCTAACCAAATGAGTGAAATTAGGAACTTAATTAGGGAAATTGGTAAAAACAAAACGGTTATCCTTTCGAGCCATATTATGCAAGAGGTTGAAGCCATGTGTGACAGAGTGGTAATTATAAATAAAGGTCAAATTGTAGCGGATGATAAAATTGGAAAACTGCAACAATCTATTAGCAAAGAATATATTATTTCAGTTCAATTTAAGAATAATCCAACCATTGAAAATATTAAAAATTTAGAAAAAGACATCACTGTGAAAACAGATAAAAATGGTTTTACAATTATTTCTAAAACGGATATAAGAGAAAAATTAGCTCAAAAGGCAGCTGAAAACAATTGGTTAATACTCAGTATGAATTTGGAAGAGCGTTCGTTAGAAGAAGTATTTCAAAGTTTGACTAAGTAAGTTAAAGTGTTTAAGTGCGAAGTGTTTAAGTTTAATTATTAAGTTAAAAATGAAAAAAACAGTTTATTTAATAATCATTTTATTGGTAAGCAAAATTACCATTGCGCAAAGTAAACTTGAATTACAGTTAATGAGTGATTCAGCTAAAAGTGCTATGCAAAATACCGTATTAGAAATAAAAACTTTGTACGGTAATAACTCATTCAATTATAGTGACAGTGTAAAAAATTTATATATTAAAACTTTAAATTCTATCGAATATAGAAAACAATTAATTGCAAAGAACGAAGATGCAAAGTGGAATCAAAATAATGATTTACTTTCAAAATCAAATACCTTAACATGGAAACCGCAAGCTAAATTAGGTTTTGGGATTACTGATAATCAAGCATTTTTTTCATCTCAATATGCCTTTAAAGCCAATTGGTACCGAAACTATGATATTGGTATTGGCTCAGGAATTGAATATGTAAACAGAGGTTCGGGACTAGTACAAGTTTTACAAATGCCTGTTTACATTACCAATAATTTATTTTTAGGTAAATTTACTTTCTTAAATTTTGATTATGGTTTAACCATTCCATTAAGTGGTGGTTATAAAAATGCAAAAGATGAAACAGTCGAATACAAACAAAATGAACTCAATAATAATATGTATTTTGATTTAGGTTTAGGTTATTTAAATAAGTCAAATATCGGTATTCAACTCAATATTAGAAATCAATCGTTAGGCATACCAGAACCTTTAAACCAAAGGGTTTGGATGTTTGGACTTAAATTATCGTTTTAGTAATGAAAAAAATTATAGTTATATTATTTATGCTAATTGGTGCTGTTTCTTGCAAAAGAGAAACCTATTTGGAAGTAGCAAATGTAAATGAAGATAAAGCTAATTTACTAGTTGGCAAATGGACTGTTAGTTATGTTGATAATGGCTTTTCGCAAAGTATTGGCGATCAGGTTATGTTTAACTCAGATGGAACTTTAGGCATTATTTATAAAACTTATAATATATCTGGAACATGGAAAATTACTGATAATATATTTACCAGCGATAGAATTTATAACACCATTTCTGGAACAACATTTTCATACCAAACTAATATTGAAAAAATAAACAATAATGAGCTTATATTATCGTCCACAAAAAAAAATATTACTTACAAAATAAAATTTATAAGGTAAAGGCGTTGCATGCAACGTCTTTACACAACAATGAACAACTATCAACTGACAACCAACAACTATCAACTAAATGTACTCAATACTTCAAAAAGAAATACGCAGTTTTCTTAGCTCATTAATTGCTTACGTAGTAATTATTGTGTTTTTAATTGCTACCGGATTATTTATTTGGGTGTTACCCGATAATAATGTGTTTGATATGAATTATGCCAACTTAGATGCACTTTTTACCTTAGCACCTTGGTTGTTTTTATTCTTAATTTCGGCTATTACCATGCGTAGTTTTAGCGAAGAAAAAAAGAATGGAACCATTGAAATATTAACTACCAAACCCATCAGCGATTTAAAAATTATTTTAGCTAAATACTTTGCAGGTGTGGTATTGGTATTGTTTTCACTCATTCCAAGCTTAATTTATTTTTATACAGTTTACCAATTAGGTGCGCCTAAAGGCAATATGGATGTGGGAGCTACTTGGGGTTCGTATATTGGCTTGTTCTTTTTGGCAAGTTGTTTTGTTAGCATTGGTTTGTTTTCATCGGTAATAACCGATAACCAAATTGTTTCGTTTATAGTAAGCATGATTTTATGTTATTTATTCTATAACCTTTTTGAGTTAATAGCCGATTTTAAATTGTTTGGTTCGTGGGATAGTTTGGTAGCAGGACTCGGAATCAATGCCCATTACCAAAGCATTAGCCGAGGTGTTATTGATAGCCGCGATATGCTATACTTTTTAAGTTTTATCATCGTATTTATTTACGCTACTAAAACTGTTTTTAGCTCACGTAAGTTTTAATTTTACTTTCCTTTATTTACCATGAATAAAAAAAGACAATCGTATTTACAATTAATAATGGTGCTTGTCATTGTTATTTTATTGAATGCCATACTTAGTAATTATTTTTTTAGAATAGATTTAACCAAAGAAAAACGCTACACCTTAGCCAAAGCAAGTAAAAACTTAGCTGCTAAAACCCAAAATGGGGTATTGATAAAAGTATATTTAGAAGGCGAATTTCCTGCAGGTTTTAAGCGTTTGCAAAAAGCTACCAAAGAAATGTTGGATGAGTTTAAAATTTACTCCAATAACAATATTCAATATGAATTTATTGACCCATTGATTAGCGAAACCAATAAAAAAAGCAATGAAATTTTACAAGAACTAAGCGATATTGGTTTACAAGCTACCAGCATTCAGTTAAAGAAGGAAGATGGCTTTAGCCAAAAAATAATAGTGCCAGGTGCTGTGCTTTATTATGGCGATAAAAAAATTCCTATAAACTTATTAAAAAGTCAGTTTGGTCAAGCGCCAGAAGCAGTTTTAAACACTTCTATTGAGCAGTTAGAATACGAAATAGCCAATGCATTGCGCAAAGTAACCGAAACTAAAGTGAAGCAAATAGCCTTTTTAAAAGGCCATGGCGAACTTGATAAATGGAATATTATAGATGGAAAAGCCGAGTTAAAACAATACTACGAAATAGATGATGTAGATTTAACCCAAGTACCTCCTGAAGAATTGAATAAATATGCTGGCATTATTATTCCAAAACCTACTTTACCTTTTTCTGATTTTGATAAATTTAAATTAGACCAATATGTAATGCATGGCGGTAAATTGGTTTGGTTTATTGAAAGCCAATTAGCCGAAATGGACAGTTTGCGTAACTCTCCACAGTATTTTTCAATAAGCTATAATCAAAATTTGGATGATTTATTGTTTAAATTTGGGGTAAGAATTAATAACAATATCATTCAAGATATTCAGTGTAATACCATACCCGTTTTGAGTGGCATGCGTAATGGAACACCTGAACAAAAATTAGTACCTTGGCTTTATTTTCCTTTGGTTCCTCCTACTAGCTCCCACCCTATTGTTCGTGGAGTTGACCCTATTTGGTTTCAGTTTGCAGCAAGTATTGATACCATACCAAATTCAAAAATCAATAAAACTATTTTATTGGCATCATCTCAATACTCGCGCGCAGTGCCAGCACCAGCAAGAGTGGATATAGAAATGGCTAAATTAGAGCCAGACCAAGCCTTATTTAGAACAGGAGGTTACAAACCAATGGCGGTATTACTAGAAGGTGAGTTTTCATCATTATTTGCTTATTCGTACGATAAAACCAAAAATCCAGTTTTGGACTATAAAGATAAAATAGCAAGTAATAAAATGATTGTGGTATCGGATGGAGATGTAATTAGAAACCAATACAGTGCTAGCAAGGGCCAAGTATTTCCATTAGGATACGATAGGTATGCCAACCAAGAATTTGGCAATAAACGCTTTTTATTGAATTGTGTAGATTACCTGTGTGATGACAGTGGCATTATAGAAGTAAGAAGCAAAGAAGTTACTTTACGCTTACTTGACAAAGCTAAAATTAAAAAGGAAAAACTATTTTGGCAATTTATAAATATTGGACTTCCCATTATTTTGGTTTTAATTTTTGCCGTAGCTAATAATTTTTATAGAAAACGCAAATACGCATAATATTGATGATGAATAAAAAAACACTTTTAACCTTAATAATACTGGTAATAGCAGGAGTTGCTTATTGGGCTATAAATAAAAAACCTTGGGGTGTAAACTTTAAAGATATAGCTGATTTTAGCATTGAAGACACAGCCGCGATTGATAAAATATTTATTGCTGATAGAAATGGCATGTCGACAATATTAGAAAAAACTGGCCCACAAACATGGATTATAAATGGCAATAAATTAGCTGATTTTAGCAAAATTCAGTTGCTATTAGAAACAGTAAAAACCATGAAGGTATTGAGACCAATTCCCGAAAATGAACACAATACCGCTGTGGGTGATTTAGCTACCAGAGGTATTAAAGCTGAATTTCACTCAAAAGGTGGGATTGTAAAAACCATTTATGTTGGCTCGGCTACGCGCGAAGAAAATGGGACTTATATGTTAATTGAAAATTCGGCTAAACCTTATGCAGTGCATATTCCAGGTTTTTTCGGATTTTTAACTCCTCGCTTTATAAGCGATAGTTTGATATGGCGCGATAGAACTGTATTTAACTATAATCCTGAAAATATTAAATCAATAGCATTTAATTACCATGAAGTTTCAAAGAGTTTTTTAATAAACAATCAAAACATACAAAAACCTATTTTACTAAATGCCAACAACCAAGTTAAACCCATTACTGATGTGCAGTTTTTGAAATACTACATTGCTTCATTCAAACAACTCAATTTTGATGGATACGATGAAAATCAAAACCAATCATTAATTGATAGTATAAAAACGGTAGCGCCAATTTGTAACATAGTAATTACCGAAACTACTGGTGCTGTAAAACAATTAGTGCTATATACCAAAGCCATTGATAAGCACACCAAGAAGGTTATAGACGAAGCAACTGGTAAAGAAATTGGTTATGACACCGAACGCTATTGGGCTTTTTTAAACAACGATAAAAGCCTAATGCTGGTGCAGCAATATAACTTTGGAAAAGTACTTAAAATACTGAATGATTTTAAATAGAACATAGGTATATGAATTCGATTGACTAACACTTTAAAATTTACTTTTTTATTTAACATTTCTGAAAAAGTACATATCTTTCGTTTTAATAATTTATCAATTATATTTATTAAAATTACTTTATTTGTAATTATGATTTCAGTGTTATTTGTGTGTTTAGGAAATATTTGCAGATCTCCACTTGCAGAGGCATTATTTATGCAACATGTTAACAAACAACTTTTAAATGATAAGTTTAAAGCAGATTCTGCAGGAACTGCTTCTTATCACCTAGGAGAACTGCCAGATATTCGTACACGTAATACCGCTTTAAGAATAAGTAATTTAAAGTTAACACATAAAGCTAGGCAATTTAATTCTGGAGATTTTCTGTTATTCGATTATATAGTTGCTATGGATAAAACCAATTTTCAAAATATAATGAAACTTCGCCCAGACAATGCTAGAGCAGAAGTAGTGTTAATGAGGCATTTTGATAGCATGATACAAAATGAAGATACTATTCCTGACCCCTATTATGGTACAGAAATTGATTTTGAAGAGGTCCATTACATGCTACTTGACTGTACTCAAACATTTTTAAAAAAATTAAGTGCTAAAAACAACAATTAAAGCCTTCTTTCCTTTCAGTTCATTTAAATAAAAAGTTTGATCAAATAAGAATGAAATCGCCAAAAATTATTTTTTATCATTTGCACTTTTTATCTTTTTTAACTTTTTTCTCGTTCCAAGCAATTGCTCAATACCCAGCCTATATTTCGTTAGAAAATGAGAATATTTTGCCCTCAAAACAAACCTATGACTTGTTTCTTGACAAAAAAGGATTTGTTTGGATAGGCCATGATAAGGGAATTACGAAATATTCAGGCTATAATTCCAAATATTACTCTCATCCTAAAATGAATAGCTTTGAGTTAAGTAACATTTTAGAAGATGATAATGGCATAATATGGTGTTCAAATTTTATTGGACAAATATTTTATGTTAAAAACGACTCCCTCAATTTATTAAATGACAAACCTAATTATAACTTCTTTGGAAAATCAGGTTTAACTTATGGAAATAAACATATTTATTTTGTTGAAAATAATGAGTTAAACGAAGTAGATATAAATAATTATATAATAACCAAAATTCCTTTTTATAAGGATTTAAAAATTTATTCATATAGCTTTAATCCCAAATTAGGTTTATTACTTGATACAAAAAATGGCATATATGTATATAAAAATAAAATATTTTCTTTAGTTTCAAAATGCTATGATGCACAAAAATCAATCTATTTAAAATGTATTGATGATAAAATCCTTGGAGTTGACATTAATAAAAGAACAGTATATCAACTTAAAAATAATAGGTGGCAATACTTCCTTTCTTCAAAAAATTCATCTGCCGATATAACTACCATTAATAAAATTAACAATAAAATTTATTGCAATACCTATAATGGAATAGTAATCCAAGATTTAAAAACGAATAGGACCGAACTTTTTTTTAAAGATTACTCCTTTAGTGATGAAATAATTGACAATCAAGGAAATTTATGGGTAAGCACATTAACCAGCGGAGTTTTCATTATACCTGAAAGTAAAAACATCAAACAATTTTTAGAACGAGTAGACAATATTACCTCCATATGCTTAATTAAAGAGAAAAACATGATTGCATTAGGAACTAAAAATGGAAAAATTTATTTGCTTAATAAATCAACCCTAAAGATTATAAAACTAATTAACTTATCGGAAATAAAAAATGTAGAAAATATTTATTACAATCCTAAAACAAACGAATTAAATGTTTCTACATTAAACCACACAGTAATTAATTTAGACAACTATTCACTTAAAACTATTCCTCAAATTCATAATGCAAAAAGCATAATTGAATATAATAACCAATATGTTTTTGTTAATGCTAATACACTTTCAGTGGTAAATACAAATGGTAGTGATATAGAAAAAGCAGTGGCTAATTGGCCTTTTTCAATTAAAGAACAACAAAGCAGAAAAAGAATTGATTTAATATCAAATGAACGATTTTTTAAAATTCAATATTTTGAAAAACGAAAACTCTTTATCACATCTAGTATCAATAACATTTATTGGTTAAGCAATAAAAAAATTGGAACAATAAAATACGATGGCAATCCAATTTCTGCTAAACAAATGTTAATTTATAATAATACTATTTTTGCATCTCAAACAAATAAAGGTTTATTCATAATTACAGACACCAATAAAGTAACTTTAATTAATAATGAATCACTAAAATCAATAAATAATTTTTGTATTAGTGGTAACCATTTAATACTTAATACTAATTACGGTTTATATAGTTTCAACATAAAAACTAACCAAATTACAAATCTCTCAAAAAACATCAACTACCCCACCCAATCATTAGAACTTATAGAAGGTGACAATAACTATATTTATGCTACTGACATGAATACAATTGTAAAACTAAGCAATAAAATTATATTCAATAAATCGTATAAAACACCTCTTTATATTAACAAAATACTTGTCAATAACTTGCATAACAATGACTTATTAAATCTTAATCATACTGATAATAATATTACCATATTTTTTGACATTATTAACTATAAACTTCCTAAGGAAATTTTAATAAAATACAGGTTGAACTCGAATGATGATTGGAAAGTTGTTAATGCAAATCAAGGATTTATAAATTTTAGTTTGTTACCTGGACAGGATTATAACATAGAAATCAAATTAGCAAATACAGACGGAGCAAATAGTGAAACAGTGAAAATTAGAATCGCACCTCCCTACTACAAATCATGGTGGTTTATTGTACTTATTGTTTTATTAAGTGCTGGTATCGCATTACTCATTATGTTTATACGTATAAAAAATTTAAAGTATAAAAACAAACTTATAATTGAGAAGGTGATGCTAGAAAAAGATTTGAGGCAATCGCTTTTAACAAGCATTAGAACTCAAATGAATCCTCATTTTATATTTAATGCACTTAACACTATTCATAGCTTTATATATACAAACGACAAAAAAAATGCATCAGACTATTTGGTGAAATTTAGTGATTTAACAAGGCTTGTACTTGAAATGAGTGAAAAGGAAGCTGTTACTCTGAAAGAGGAAATAAAAGCGTTAGAACTATACCTTAGTTTAGAAAATGTAAGATTAAATGAAATGCTTGATTATAATTTTATAATAGATTCAAGTATAGTTAAAGATTATATTAGAATACCACCAATGATTATTCAACCTTATGTAGAAAACGCTGTTAAACATGGCTTGCTTCATAAGAAAGGCGAAAAGAAATTATTTATTTATTTTACCCTCAATAAGCATTTAATTACAATTACCATTGAAGACAATGGAGTTGGCAGAGGGAAAAGTAAAGAGATAAATTTGATTAAGGCAAAATCACATAAATCATTTTCTACCAATGCCAATAAAAAACGAATAGAAATTTTAAATCTATCGCAAGAAGGTAAAAAAACGGGTGTTGATATTGTTGATTTATTTGATGAAAACAAAATACCTATTGGAACAAGAGTAATAATTGAAATACCTATAGTAGTCTAATAAAAAATGAATTTGAACGCAATAATAATTGATGACGAGAAAATGGCACAAAACTTACTTTATGCCATGTTACAAGACAATTGTCCGGACATTAAGGTGCTCGAACGCTGCAATGATTTGTCCAGTGGTATAACAGCTATTAATAAACATAAACCTGATGTGGTGTTCCTAGATATTGAAATGCCAGAACACAGTGGACTTGAAATTCTTACTTTTTTTAAAGAAGAGGAGCTTTTTTTTGATATTGTTTTTGTTACTGCTTATAGTGAATTTGCAGTTGATGCTTTTAAACTTTCTGCTGCAGACTATTTACTCAAACCTATCAACTCTGAAAACTTAATAAAAGCTATTAAAAGACTTCAAAAAAGAAAAGAAAAAACAGGAGGGCAAACGCAGGTTTTAAGCACTTTAAAAAATAATTTAGACGCTCAAAGTATTAAAAAAATTGCCATTACAGTTGGGCAGGGTGTCAAGCTAATTGAATTGTGCGAATTGGTTTATATGAAAGCAGATAGATCTTACACAGAAGTGGTTTTAAAAAACGATCAATTATTTATTGTAAGTAAAAACTTGGGACAGTTTGAAGAAGCCTTAGAGCCTTGTAGCAATTTCATCAGAATAAATAAATCATACATTGTTAATTTAGATTTTATAACTGAAATTAATAAAAGTGATGGTGGATTCATTATGTTGGACAATAAGCACGAAATAGCCATTAGCCTTGAAAAACGCGATGCCATTATGAGACTTATTGAACAAAAAATATATAAAGTTTAATACCAATTATGAATAAAATTTATACCTCTTATTTTTATCTTTTATTAGCTGTAGTTGGCGGTTCTATTACCTTTTATTATGTTATGCTGGGCACCATGGCCGAGCATGGTAATTTTAACGTAATCGAATTTATTCAAAGCACTTGGGTAGATAGTTATTATGCTAAAAGTTTAACCATTGATTTTTGGACAGGAGCCATTGTTGGAACTTTTTTTGTAATTGTTGAAGGAACCAGACTAAAAATGAAACTTTATTGGATGTACCCAATTTTAATAGTTTTTATTGGTTTTGCCTTTGGTTTTCCATTGTTTTTATATTTTAGGCATAAAAAGATTATTGCTGAAAGTAATCTTTAACTAATTTGGCTTTGGCTGCTCCAATAATATCGCTTAATAATTCCATACTTGCCTCCTGAATTTTTTTTACCGATTTCAATTCCTTTAAAAGCATTTTAGCAGTTTCAGGACCAATACCTTTAATATTTTCAAGTTCGGTTACAAAAGTATTTTTGCTACGTCTGTTTCTGTGGTTTGTTATTCCAAATCTATGGGCTTCATCACGCAAGTGTTGAATAATTCTTAACGTTTCCGATTTTTTATCTAAATACAATGGAAATTCATCGTCAGGATAATACAACTCTTCCAATCTTTTGGCAATACCAATAACAGGTATTTTACCATATAAATTAAGTTTTACCAAACTGCTAATAGCCGAACTTAATTGACCTTTTCCTCCATCAATTATTATAAGGTTTGGTAATGGTTGCTCCTCTTCAATTAAACGTTTATAGCGCCTATAAATAACTTCCTCCATGGTGGCAAAATCATCAGGACCTTCCACCGTTTTTACATTAAATATACGGTAATCCTTTTTACTTGGTTTTGCATCTTTAAATACCACACAAGCCGAAACCGGGTTAGTACCTTGTAAATTCGAGTTATCAAAACATTCAATATGATGTGGTAAATCCTTTAAACGCAAATCATTTTTCATTTGAGTTAGAACCCTATCTACTTTCAGCTCAGGATTAACAGCCTCATATTTGGTTAATTTATCTTTTTTGTAATAAAGTGCATTTTTTAGTGATAAGTCTAATAACTTTTTTCTATCGCCTGCCTTAGGAACAGTGATTTCTATTTTTTCGGTACTCCAATCTAGCTCAAACGGAACGATGATCTCTTTACTAGTACTGTGGTATTCATCTCTAACCTCAGCAATGGCAAAACTCAATAATTCCGTATCGGTTTCTTCCATTTTTTTCTTTACCTCAAAAGTTTGCGTTTGAATAATGATTCCATTCGATACTTTTAAATAATTGATAAAGGCAAATTTTTCATCACTAACCACACTAAATACATCTACATCATCCAAAATACTAGAAACTATGGTTGATTTTCCTTGGTAATTTTCCAAAGCATCTAACTTACGCTTGTATCGTGCGGCTTCTTCAAATTTAAGTTCTTCGGATGCAGCTTGCATAAACTGGCGCAAATGAGTTTTAACCTCTCCTAAGTTTCCTCGCAAAATACTTTTTATATTTTTTATATTTTGAGTGTATTCTTGTTCTTTCATCAATCCCACACAAGGCGCTTTGCAGTTGCCAATATCAAACTCCAAACACGTTTTAAATTTAAATTCATTTATATTTTTTTCTGACAAATTGAAATTGCAATTTCGCAGTGGATAAATGGTTTTTATTAAATCTAAAATGGTATACATCATATTTCCAGAAGCATAAGGACCAAAATATTCGCTTCCATCTTTTATATGATTTCTAGTTGGAAAAATTCTTGGAAAACGTTCTTGCTTTACACAAATAAATGGATATGTTTTATCATCTCTTAAGCTAATATTGAACTTCGGCTTGTATTTTTTGATTAAAGAATTTTCTAATATTAAAGCATCAATTTCCGTTTCTACCAATGTAAATTCAATATTACAAATGCGGCTAACCAACATTTCAGTTTTGCGACTATCGTGGTGGTTTTTATTAAAATAACTGCTTACTCGTTTTTTTAAACTTTTAGCTTTGCCAATATAAATAAGCGTTCCATCTTTATCAAAATACTTGTAAATACCTGGAGTTTCGGGTAAAGATGAAATGATTTCTTTTAAATGTGGTGTTTGCATTCTTACACAAAAGTAAATTAATTAAATTCAATATGTTTCTGCCATATTACTTTTGAACAATACTTCTGTAATTCAACAAGTCAATCCTTAAGGAATCACAATCACTATTTTCAATAAAACAGCAACTGGTACAATATTGTACTAGGTAAAAATTATTCATTAAATAAAAAGAAGATATTGATTTGGGACCAAAACAAACACAAGATTGAATTTTTAACCAATTTTTCAATCTTGATGAAAATGTTTTTTTAAATTTAGATGAATCAAAAACTGTAAAACAAACTTTTAGAGAAGTATCTTTCTTATTAATAAATTCTAATTGCCCACATACATCTTCGTCAAGAAATTTATATGTTTTATTATAAAAACATACTCTCCATGACTTACATTTAAAATTAGTCCAATTATTTTTAAAACTTTGAGCATTTATTGAATTGGAAAATTGAAAGAAAATAATAAAGAAAACTATTTTCATAAATCTAGTAACAACAATGCAGTCAAAACTTAGGAATCTTCTTTCTAATCCAACCATGTTTGAAATAAATGAATTGATTTCTTTAAATTGTTTTGTTTGCATTGCTGCTCAAATGTACTCAAAAGTTTGCTAAAACCGAAGCCTTCGCTTTAAGTGAAGGCTTCCGTTAGTCAGTTGTTTAATTAGTTACCTCAAATACTATTGGTAGAACCATTTTTACATTTACTTTTCTGTTATTTTGTTCTCCTGCACTCCATTTAGGCATATTTTTTATAACTCTAACAGCCTCTTCATCGCAACCAAACCCAATTTTCTTAAGGATTTCAATATCCGATATTTCTCCGTTTTTATTTATTACAAATGATACCATTACTTTACCTTCCACATTATTAACTAAAGCTACACTTGGGTATTTTAATTCATTTCCCAAATATTCATATAAATCGCCATTAAACTCAGGCATTTTTTCAATATCACCAATACTATATTCTTCATCATTTCCTTCTCCACCTTTTGCTCCGCCTGGGCCTGTTGGTAATGTTGGTAAAATATTACCAATAGCTGGGCCTTCCGGTCCATCAAATGGTGCACGGGTAATTATAGAATCGCTTAATTCAGTATGTATATTTTGGTTACGTTCAACTTGGTAGTTTTGGTTATTTCCCTCCACTTTTGGTTGCTTAGTCATGGCTTTTTCTACCTCTTCTACAAATTTCTTTTTCTCTAATACCACCTCAATTACTACAAGAGAATCGGTATCCTTATCGGTTGGTTTTATTACCACTTCATTTCCATGAAGTTTGTTATAAACGATTGAAAAAAGAATAATTAATAAAGGAGTTACAAATGTGATTAAAAAACTACGCTTTAGATTTTTGTCATAATTGCTGCGTAATACATAAGCACCGTAAGCTTTGTTTCTGTTTTCAAACACTAACTCATCCAAGTTATTGTTTGGTTGTTTTAAAATGTTCATAGCTGTGTTTTTTTATTGGTTTATAAGCAAGACAATAAAAAACATACAACTGCATAAAAATAATTACAGAATGACAGTAATTTGACTAAATTATTTTTCGCTATAAATTACTTCCAATAATGTTTGACCAACACTTTTCAAGGTGTTATTATCAATATTTGTCATATCATCATTTACAGTATGCCACCAAATAGGAAAACCAGTTTGCTGGTTAAAGTGTATTAAATCAATGGCGGGAATTTGAGTGTATTTGTGCACGTATACATGGTCGTCAGTAATTTGTCCTAATTGCAAATATTGAAAAATATCAGAATAGCCTAATAGGGCAGCTTTTTCCCAAACCTTACGCAAGGTAGCTTCTCCTTGGTCAATACTATTTTTTTCCCAAACAAATTTTGCTCCTTTTCCTCCTACCATATCTAGGTTAATAGCATAGCTAGCTTTATAATTAACTGGTAATTGGTTTTTACCCCAATATTGTGTTCCTAAACAATAAGAATCTTCATACTCAGGTTTTCCCAAGTCTTCTGCATCAAAACAAATGAAATCAACACCAATATCAAGTTTATTTTCTTGGATTACCCTAGCTAATTCAAGCATTACTCCTATTCCACTTCCTCCATCATCTGCTGCTAAAACCGGTTTGTTTTTATTTGATTCTATAGGGTCATTATCAGCATAAGGCCTGCTGTCCCAATGCGCTGTAATTAATATTCTTTTGGTAGCTTTTGTATTTGTTTGAGCAATGATATTAATAATATTAATCTTGCGTTTATCCCAATTTGTAACTGAACCTTCTTGCACAATTACCTCTGCACCATACTTTTTAAATTGGTTAACAATCCACTTACTGCATTTTATACTTTCGTTACTTGCAGTAATCCTTGGTCCAAATTCCACTTGTTTTTTGATGAAATAATATGCAGAATCTGCATTAAACATAGGGCTTACCTGCTTATAAATACTTGTACTATTGTTGCTTGTATCAGTTGAGCTTGATTTCGGGGGGGTATTATTAGTACAATTGGCTATAAATAACATGGTTACTATAACTGCCATGTTTAAGCATTTAATATTTTTCATTTATGAATGAGTTTATGTTCACAATTATGAGGTGCAAAATAACAATTAAAACATAAAAATAGCGCTTTGAAATGGTTTATTACCTATTTGTGCATACTATTTCTATATATTTGCTTTTAATAAATAAATCTTATAAAAATATGCTATTTACAAAACTTAAAACTACCCTTTTAATAATTGCTTCAATTGTTAATTTAACTGTTTTTTCACAACAACTAAAAATACCGGTTGCAAGTCCATTTCAGAGTATTAAACAATCATTTGCTTTGTCTGAAATTACCATTGAATATTCTAGACCAAGTGTAAAAGGAAGAGTTGTTTTTGGAGATGTTGTTGCCTTCGGAAAAGTTTGGCGTACTGGTGCTAATTCGTCTACTAAAATTATTTTCGGTGAGGATATCAAGTTTCAAGGGATGGATGTAAAAGCAGGAACTTATGCATTGTATACAATACCAAATAAAGACACTTGGGAAATAATGCTTTATAAGGATTTGAACTTAGGTGGAAATGTAGCCGATTATAAAATTGAAAATGAAATTTTGCGTGTAAAAGTTCCAACTATGAATTTAGTAAATAAAGTAGAAACTTTTACCATCAACTTCACTGATTTAGCTGCTAATTCATGTAATATTGAACTTGCTTGGGATAATACAAAAGTAAATATTCCTATTTTGGCTGAAATAGATAGTAAAATAATGAAGTCTATTGAAAATACAGTTATCAATGATAATCGTTCTTATTTTCAAGCAGCAACTTATTACTATGAAAATAATAAGGATTTGAAATTAGCTCATGAATGGGTAGATAAGGCAATTAAAAATTATCCCAATGCGTATTGGATTATTTTATTGAAAGCAAAAATTCAATTAAAGTTAAATGATAAAAAAGGTGCTGGAATTACAGCTAATCAAGTATTAAAGTTAGCTACTGAAGATAAAGATGATGCTTACATAAAGCAAGCAGAAAAAATAATTGTATTGTCGAAATAAAATTAAAAGCACTCCTTTGAAGAGTGCTTTTTTTTATAGTAGCGCCTTGGGTAGCTATAAACTTTGTTGTTTCACTATATTTGACACCACTTAATAAATTTTAATTATGAATTTTGCTTCACTTGGTTTGTGTAATGACATATTATATTCATTAGAAAAACTATTTTATATAAAGCCAACACCAATTCAAGAGTTAGCTATTCCTGCCATCTTAAAAGGCAATGATATTATTGGAGTGGCACAAACTGGTTCTGGAAAAACCGCAAGTTACGCCTTGCCAACTATACAATTATTGCAAACCAAACCTATTAGTAAAAATCGTCATATAAACACATTGGTAATTGTTCCTACCCGTGAACTTGCTATTCAAGTTGAAAAGGTATTTAATACGATCAATCAACATACAGAACAAAATATTAGAACATTAGCAGTATATGGAGGGGTATCTATCAATCCGCAAATGATTAAATTGCAAGGAGTAGAAATTTTAATTGCTACTCCAGGTCGATTATTGGAATTGGTAAAAAGTAATGCTGTTTTTTTATCAAGTATTGAAGTACTTGTTTTAGATGAAGCTGATAAACTGCTAAACTTAGGTTTTAAAGAAGAAATGGATTCTGTTCTAAAATTATTACCTCCCAAACGACAAAATCTATTGTTCTCAGCTACATTAAGCACAGATGTAAATACGATTATTCCACTATTACTTAATAATCCAACTAGAATAATTATAGAAGAGACTAAGCAAAATTTAGAAATAATTAATCAAATAGCATATCATGTGAATGATGATAAGAAAGGTCCTTTTTTGCGGTATTTAATCACAAAAAATAACATGAATCAAGTGTTAGTTTTTACTTCATCTGTTCATAGGGCAGATGCTGTTTCTGATAAATTAAATGCTAACGGAATTTTGGCATCAGCCATTCACAGTAAAAAAAGTCAAGGAGCAAGAGAAACCGCACTCAAAAAATTTAAAGAAGGAAGTATTAATGTGCTTATTGCAACAGATTTAATGAGTAGAGGTATTGATATACCGTTTTTACCTTATGTAATTAATTACGAATTACCTCGCTCTCCAAAAGATTATATTCATAGAATTGGCAGAACTGGCAGGGCAGAAAATCCTGGCGAAGCTATCAACTTAGTTAGTGATGAAGAGTCTCATCATTTTGGTGTCATTTTAAAAAAGATAAAAAAACAAATAGAAATAAATGAAATAAATGAAATTGATTTGAAAGGTTATTAAACAAAAAAGAGGCAATATTTATTGCCTCTTTTTTGTTTAAATTAATTAACTAACCATTTAATGGTATAGCTATTACCATTTTGTGTTACTTTTACAAAATACATTCCTTTATCTAACTCTGTTGAGTTAATTTCAATTTGATGCTCACCAGCAGGCAATTCATTATCAGTTATATTTTTTACTAATTTACCACTTACATCAAAAATGTTAATTAAAGTGTTTGATTTTGTAATATTTGTAAAAGATAATACTGAAATGCCGTTACTTGGATTTGGATTAATTGCTAAGTTAATTTTACTTTTTATATCATCAACTCCATTCACGAATTCTCCAATTTGTATATCATCAATATAAGTATTGTTTCCTCTGCGTGATTGTAATTCAAATCGTGCCCTAAAGTTAGTATATGTCTTGTAAGGTGATAAATCTAAATTAAGTGTCTTCCATTGAGCTGCAGTAGGTATAAATGCTGCAGTTCCTTGCACATCAGCTGTTTCAATATCGGTAACTGTAAAAGTTTTCGCTAAAATTTCTGTTCTTCCAAAATTGTCGGATACAAATAAGTTAATTTGATCGGTAGCAGCGCTTACTCTTCTCGCATGTGCTATTTTAAATTTTAAAGTAGGTCTTGTTAAGCTTGTTATATCAATATTGCTCGTATGAAATGCGTCACGGGTATTTAAAATACTGTTTGCACCATTTGCAAAGCTATTTATATACATACATGTACCATCATTTGAACCAAGTTGATAATTAACTTTCCACCCGTTAGTTTCATTCATAAAGTTTTCAATAATCCAATATGGTGTATTGCCATTGAAATCAATTAAGAATGGAGCCTTAATAGTTGATGCTGTTAAAGTTTTGTATGTACCATCAGCATTTAAACCAGCTGCACTTAAATTATTGGAAGAATAAATATTTGATCTGTATGTTTGCATCAAGCTTTTCATTCTTACTGATTGGCCAGCTGTGTACATATCCATGCAGGTTCCGTCAGCATAGTCCATAAAGTTTTTAATATTATCTGGTAAATCGGGCACATCATTAGTACATGAATTCTGGCTATTTGGGCAACCGCTAGTTGATGCAGCTACAGGAGGGGTGTCACAAACTTGGTCACCTTGTGAGGCACAATTACTTGACGTACCACCAACGCAACCTCCTTGAAATGGATGGTATAAACCACACCAATGTCCTGCTTCATGCGTAACTGTTCTTCCTGCTTGGCTTGTTTGTGCCACACCAATATTTCCAACTTGGTCAGCTCTAACTATTATACCATCGGTACTTGGTCTTTGTTGACGAGAGGTTGGGAATTGCGCATAACCTAAAATAATAGAACCAGATGGTGCAGATGAGCTGTTAATTACATTTACCACCCAAACGTTAAAATATTTATTACTATCCCAATAGCTTAATGCTTTTGTAGCATCGGTTCCGTTATCTGTTCCTGAAGTGTTAAAAATTCTATTTACACCATCAGTTGGATTTCCATTAGGATCGATTTGTGCTAATCTAAATTCTATTTCTGCATCTACTGATCGGCTATCAGTACTTGCCCCTCCTTTAGTTCCTGCCATTTTTCTAAAATCTTCGTTCATAACTCTCAAAGCATCATTTACTTGCGCTTGCGAGATGTTTTCGAAACCATATTTATGTATTATATGAAAAACAACTGGAATGTAAATAACTGTTCCTTTCTTTGACAAACTTAATTGTGATGCATATTGGCGTGCAAGTTCATTACCACGTTCTTCTTCAACTTTTAATAATGGGTTTTCTTGTATTGATTTTACGTAAAGTTCATCTGTAATACAAGGCACTACTGTTTGAGCAAAGCTATTTATTGAAAATAATAAAAAGGTTGCAATTAAAATTCTCTTCATTTACAATTATTTAAGGTTGTAAATAAAGTACTAATTTTTTGAATTTGAAACTGTGCTTTGTATGAAGTGAGTAAAATTCTAAAAAGGGCAAAATAGATATAAGGCAGTTTTGTTAATAGTAAACTTTATTGAAAAGGTAAAAATCTACTAAAACCAATGCAGCCATTGCCTCAACAATAGGAACTGCTCTTGGAACCACACATGGGTCGTGCCTACCTTCAGCCTTAAAATCAATTTTTTCAAAAGTAGAATTGATGGTGTTTTGATTTTGTTTGATGGTAGAAACGGGTTTAAAAGCTGTTTTAAAAACAATATCCATGCCATTACTAATACCACCTTGAATGCCTCCACTATGATTTGTTTGCGTGGTAATTTGGTCATTATTGAATACAAATTCATCATTGTGTTCACTGCCTTTGAGCATAACACTTTCAAAGCCGCTGCCTATTTCAAAACCTTTGCAAGCATTAATACTCAGCATGGCTTTTCCTAGTTCAGCATGTAGTTTATTAAAAACAGGTTCGCCTAATCCTGCAGGAACGCCTTTGCAAACGCAAGTAATTATTCCACCAATTGAATCGCCTTCGGCTTTTATTTGTTCTATTAAGGCAATCATTTTATCGGCAGTTTCTGGATTCGGACACCGCACTATGTTTTGCTCAATTAAGCTAAAATCTATTTCATTAATAGGTGTTTCTAGCTTAATGCAATGAATTTGGTTTACGAATGCGTGTATTTGTATGCCTACTTTTTGTAATATCATTTTGGCAACAGAACCTGCCATAACTCTTGACACTGTTTCGCGTGCTGATTGACGGCCTCCACCTCTGTAATCTCTAATACCATATTTTTGTTGGTAAGTGTAATCAGCATGAGAGGGTCTGAAAACATCTTTTAAATGATCGTAATCGGATGATTGTTGGTTTTTATTTTTTACAATAATGGTTAATGGTGCACCGGTTGTTTTTCCATCAAATAATCCACTGAGTATTTCAAATTCATTATCTTCAATTCTTTCAGTAGTAATTTTGGATTGGCCTGGTTTACGTTTATCCAAATCAGCTTGAACCAATTGGTAATCAAATTCAATATTTGGTAAAACACCATCAATTACTACACCTAATGCATTTCCATGGCTTTCGCCAAAAGTTGTTATTTTAAAAATATTTCCAAACGAGTTTCCTGCCATAATTTTAAAACAAAAGTAAAGTTTTATTGCATAAAAAAAGCGACTACTTTAAAGGGTAGTCGCTTTTATTTTTATAAAATGTTAGACTTATTTCTCGTCTAATTTTTTCATTTCTTCGTTATAGATTTGTTCAAATTTCATTTTGTCGTAATCTACTGCTAATTTAGCTTTGTCAGAAAGTTTGCTTTCCATAGCAGTTTTTAAAGCATCTTTATTCATTTCTACAGCTACATATGTTGTAAACGAACCATCTTTTTCACGAACTGTTTTTTCGCAAAGAATTTTCACATCGTTTAGTTGTTGGTTGATGATTTCGCGGGTTAAGTTATTGAATTTACCTTTCATCTCTAAACCGGCATTTGTTTGGTATTCGTCTACATATCTATCAGTTACCGATTTGATTTTTGTTTCAACCAAACCTGCTAATCTTTGTTTGGCTACTACCAAAGCTTTTTCGCGAGATAACGATAAGTCAGAACTTTTTTGTGACTGAGTGGCTCTAAAAGCAGTTTCTGTTGAGCTTCTATACTCATCGCATGGTAAGTTTAAAACTTCCATTCCCGATTCTTTGTCAACAGTGGTTTTAGCACCTTTTTTCGATTTACAAGATACAGCTGCTACTACTAATACGGCAGCAAATACATAAATAAACTTTTTCATAATTTTTATAATTTGGTTTGCAATAAATAAAACATTTTTCGAATAAAAAATAATTTTCAATTTATTCGTTGTTCAAACACATTTCAATTCTTATGCCAATTTTTTAAAGTAGCAATATCCAAAATCTATCTTTTTTAAAAACCTAAATGCCAAAAAATATAAAATCTTAATTTCCAATTCGCAAAATTGCTTACATTCATAGCTAAAATAATTCGTTTTTATTGATTAAAAACAGATTCAGCCTTACTTGATAAATATTAATCAAAATAGATAGGTAAGGTCATTTATATTGCTATCCTTTGTAGTGCACAATTAATTATTGCATAGCAATATGAAGCATCATTATCAAAGTATGCAAGCCCCACATTTAATAGTAATTGGTGGAGGTTTTGCCGGGTTAGAACTGATTAAAAAGTTAAACAACAAACCCATAAAAATTACCGTTTTAGATAAAAACAATTATTTCAATTTTCAACCTTTAATGTATCAAGTGGCTTCGGGCGGTTTAGGTCCTGATGCCATAGCATATCCACTCCGAAAAATTATTGGCAGTATGCCCAATGTGGCCTTTAGAATGACCGAAGTAAAAGAAGTAAGCACTGCTCAAAATGAAGTGATTACCAATATTGGCAATTTTACTTACGATTATTTATGCATAGCTACAGGAGCGCAAACCAATTTTTTTGGTAATACCGAGTTAGAAAGACATTGCATGCAGTTAAAATCAATTCCTGATGCTTTGGATTTAAGAAGCGATATTTTACAAGAGTTTGAAAAAGCTTTGAGCGAAAGTAAAACAGGCGATATTGAACGATTTTTAAACTTTGTGGTAGTAGGTGGTGGCCCTACTGGAGTAGAAACTGCGAGCTCTTTGGCTGAAATAAAAAAGAATGTAATTCCTGCTGATTACAAAGAAATAGATGCCAATAAAATGCAAGTGCATTTAATTGAAGCTGCCCCAAGGGTGTTAGCTGCCATGAGCGAAATTTCATCAAAAAAAGCACAACAGTTTTTAGAAGAAATAGGCGTGCATGTGCAAACTAATACCGCAGTGCAAAGTTACGATGCAAAAACAGGAAACTTAACTTTAAGCAATGGCCAAATTTTAAAAACCGATACGGTAATTTGGAGTGCAGGTGTTAAAGGTAAAACCATTCCGGGTATTTCTGCCGATTTAGTGGTGCGTGGCAATAGATACAAAGTAGATGCATATAATAGAATTGAAACCTTAAACAATGTATTTGCCATTGGCGATATAGCTTACATGACCACTGATGAAGCTTTTCCAAACGGACATCCAATGGTGGGAACTGTAGCGCAACAGCAAGGCAAATTGTTAGGAAATAATTTATTGAAAATAATAAATAACCAACAGCCCAAACCTTATAAATACTTTAACCTTGGAAGCATGGCAACTATTGGTAGGCACAAAGCAGTGTTCGAAATATTTGGTATAAAAATGCAAGGTTATATAGCTTGGTTAGGTTGGATGTTTATTCACTTAATGCTGTTGGTTGGCTTTAGAAACAGGCTGGTAGTTTTCCTTAATTGGATGTGGAATTATGTGAGCTATCAACGGGCAATCAGAATTATAACTAGGCCATTTGTTCCCAAACAATAAGTATGGAAACATTTAATCATGACGTTTTTAGTTCATTCCCGGTAATTAAAACCGATAGACTCACGTTAAGGGAAATAAGGTTAGCAGATGCCAAGCGTATTTTTGATATGCGTTCAAACGGAAGAGTAAATACTTTTATTGCTAGGGATAATATGCAGCACCAAGAAGATGCTAAGGCGTTGGCCGAACGTACCATTAATGCTTATAACAATAAGCAAGCTATAGGCTGAGCAGGTATTTTGCGAGAAAACCAAGAAATAATTGGAACATGCGGTTTTAATATGATAGATACCTATAATTTAAGAGCAGAAATTGGAGGAGAAATGGCTACAGAATATTGGGGTAAAAATATTGCCATTGAAGCTGTTCAAGCCATTATTCAGTTTGGCTTAAATACCATGAATTTGCATAGTATTGAAGCAAAAGTTAATCCTCAAAATAGAAGCGCTATTTACTTAATGGAAAAGTTGGGTTTTGTTAAAGAGGCTCAATTTAAAGATAGAATTTTATTCAATGATTCTTTTTACGATATGGCCATTTATACTTTAATAAAAGGAAACGAAACCTATTTATTTTAACACAAAAACAACAAGCTAAAATGGTTTGATTAATAAGCAATTACCAAACTTTTGTTAGCTTTCAAAACTAAATTAACTAACACTTGTCTTTAATAGTATGAGCAACGATTTAATAAAACAATACATTAACCACACTTTAGAGCATAACAAAACACCCGAAAGTGTATACTTATTTGCCAAGGCAATAAACATGGAAGAAAAAGAGTTTTATAACCATTACTCTAGTTTGGAAGGTTTAGAAGCCGATATTTATAAAATTTGGTTTGAAAATGCCTATAAAACTTGTGCTGATGCAGAGCCTTGGGAACAATATTCAGCTCGTGAAAAAGTATTAGCTGTGTTTTTTGCTTTTATAGAAGAAGCTAAAAACTACCGCAGTTTTGCAGTATACTTAAAAAACCGCGATTTGGTAAAATTACCAAGATGGCCTAAATATTTAAATGAACTTCACGAAGTGTTTGTTGATAACATGAAACCCATTTTATCAGAAGCAGTTGGTACCAACGAAATTCAAGAACGTAAGTACTTAGACGAAAAATATGTGAGCGGTTTATGGCTTAACTTTTTGTTTGTAATTACTTTTTGGTTAAACGATAGCAGCAAGGGCTTTGAAAAAACTGATGAATCAATAGAGCGTTCAGTTAATTTAGCGTTCGATTTAATGGGTAAATCTGCTTTAGATGCTGCCTTAGATTTTGGAAAATTCTTATTTCAAAACAGGTAGTAAATAACCACAGATTGCACAGATTACGCAGAAAATGTTAAAGTTATATATGTATAGTCTGTGGCTTTAATAACAAAAAAAAACTCAGTGAAATTGGTGTCAGATAATGGATGCTAATTATCTCAAAAACACAGAAAAATCAATCATTGATATCAGTGCAATCTGTGGCAAAACCAGTATCAATTAAATCATAAATGGAACAAAATTCAATTCCTTCAACCAAAGTAGAGCGTGCCATGCGTTTTGTAAAAACAGGTGCGCAAATTGGTGGAAACTATATTAAACATTATTCAAAAAAAATGCTTGATCCAAGCATGACCAAAGAGCAATTGCACGAGGATAATGCGGAAGATGTGTACAATGCTTTAAGCGAGCTAAAAGGTTCAGCTTTGAAGGTGGCACAAATGTTAAGCATGGAAAAAAATGTATTGCCAAGGGCTTATGTCAATAAGTTTGCTTTGGCGCAATATTCTGCTCCACCGCTTTCGGGTCCGCTTATTGTGCAAACCTTTGTTAAACAATTTGGCAAAACTCCACAGCAAATTTTTGATACCTTTAACATGCAATCAACGCGTGCTGCCAGTATTGGTCAAGTACACGAAGCAACAAAAGATGATCAGAAATTGGCAGTAAAAATTCAATATCCTGGAGTTGCTGAAAGCATAAAAAGCGATTTGAAGTTGGTAAAACCTATTGCCTTTAGGTTAATTGGTTTAAGCGAAAAAGAGTTTGAAAAATACATCATAGAAGTAGAAAGCAAACTGTTGGAAGAAACCAACTACGATTTAGAATTGCAGCGCAGTCAAGAAATTTCGAGGCTTTGTGCAGATATTCCGAATATTAAGTTTACCAAGTATTATCCTGAATATTCAAGCAATAAAGTATTGGTGATGAATTGGTTGGAAGGATTACATTTAGAAGAGTTTTTGAAAACAAATCCTAGCCAAGAAATAAGAAACCAAATTGGGCAAGCCATGTGGGATTTTTACGATATGCAAGTACATGAACAAAAAGCAGTACATGCAGATCCTCATCCCGGTAACTTTTTGATGCAAGCCGATGGTAGTTTAGGCGTAATTGATTTTGGTTGTGTAAAGGAAATTCCTGAAGATTTTTACTATAACTATTTTGCTTTATTGGTTCCCGAAATTTTAAAGAGCCAAGAAAGTATCAAGCGTATTATGTTGCAACAACAAATTGTAAGCGAAAAAGATGATAAACGCACGCAAGACGTAATTACCGATGCGTTTATCAGAATGACAACTTTATTGAGTACGCCATTTGTAACCGATGAGTTTGACTTTAGCAATAACGATTATATTGATAAAATTTACGCTCTAGGCGAAGAAGTTACCAATATGAAAGAATTGCGCGAAAGCAAAGAAGGCAGGGGTTCGCAACATGCCTTATACATTAACCGCACTTATTTTGGTATTTATAGTATTTTAAACGTGCTGGGTGCCAAAGTAAAAACCGGCCAAAGAAACTGGAAACAACCACTGATGGATTTTCATTTAAACAACTAATCTCATTATTGTTTAACATAAAAGATTGAAATCTGTAAACTAATTCATCGTTCTCTATTACCTTACATGTATTTTGAATACCATCGTAAAGCTTTCATTTTCGTTTGTAAAGTTTTAATAATTTTTATTGAATTTAAAACCGAAATTTTCAAAGTTAATGCTGTCTTTACTAAGTTTAATTTAATCAACTTGCATTCTTTATTTAATAATCAATCGGAACTGAATAATACTTATATTGACTACATACTTTATTAGTTCTATTATACTCGAATTTAATCTCTTCATTTTTATTAATGAGGTAATTTCCTTTAAAAAGAATTAAAACTAAAATTAACACTTCTTTGTCTGTAGCATATCCATAAATATAGTCAAAAACCAAAGTGTCAATAAGTATTTTTTTAAGATTAATAAATACTATTTGATTCACAAAAGAAACAGCTTCACCTTCTTTATATCTCCATAATTCATATTTGTCATTATGTTTTAGAACGGTTAAAATCTTCCGTTTTCATTAAGTTAATTGTTAGATGTGTTGATTTCAAAGTGCTATTTGAAATCACTATATATTTAATACCAAATTGTACGAGTTTAGATAATTTAATTTTTAATGTTATCCAAATAATTTTCACTTTTCCGATAGACTTAAAAATTGAAAACTTTATCAAATATTAAGTAACTTCCAGCATCATAATTTTAGAATTAAAATTAAAAGAACTCAGAAAAATAATTAAAATCTATTTTTCCATAAATTATTCAAAAGTAAAAATTAACTCATAAACGCTACAATAATTAGATTTAAACTGTGTTTATTCTTATGCTAATCGATACAACTTCGAAAACACACTTAAAAATTACAATAAATCAACATAAAAACAATTAATGTCATTTAAAAAAATTACTAATGTCAATATTTAATTTTAAAATTATAAATCCATTACCTTACATTTGAAAAAACGCAACTCACATAACAAGTAAAGCAATTAAAAGGATATGCTTATGAATATTTTTACTAGAGACGAAGACAATGCCTCACCTTTTCATTGTTACAATGGCACGTTTATTTATTTAAAACATGTTCATCATTCTAAATTACACAATGCTTTAGGAAAATTTGCCCACGATGCAGTTTTCTTTTTAGAATATATGTATTTTATAATTATTGTTATACTTATTCTATTCTTATTTGTGGAGTTTAAAATTGCTTATAAAATAGATATTTTACCCTACATAGATACTCCATTTTAAACACACTCAATGCAATTATAGTATTTATAATCAGTTGTTTATTTCGAACAAGATTAGGTTTTATCATCTCTCCCTTTAGGCTTCAAAAATTTTATTAGCTTCGCATACTATTTTATCAATTATTACTATTTAATAAAACAACATAATATGAACCAAATAATAGAATGTGTTCCTAATTTTAGCGAAGGCCACGACCTAGCTGTAATTAAACAAATTACAGATGTAATAGAAACTGTAGAAGGTGTAAAATTGTTAGATGTGGACCCGGGAAAAGCTACCAATAGAACCGTTGTAACCTTTGTAGGCGAACCAAATGCAGTAATTGAAGCTGCTTATTTGGCTATAAAAAAAGCTGCTGAAGTAATTGATATGACCAAACACAAAGGTGAACATCCTCGTATGGGTGCTACCGATGTGTGTCCATTAATTCCAGTTAGTGGAATTAGCATGGAAGAAACTGCTGAATATGCTAAAAAACTAGGAAAACGTGTAGGTGAAGAATTAAACATACCCGTTTATTTATACGAATACGCACAACCAAATAAAGAAAGGAACAATCTTTCGGTAATTAGAGCAGGCGAATACGAAGGTTTTTTCAAAAAAATAAAACAACCTGAATGGGCTCCAGATTTTGGCCCAATTGAGTTTAACGAAAAAGCAGGCGGAACTGTAATTGGCGCCCGCGATTTCTTGATTGCTTACAATGTGAATTTAAATACTAAATCGGTACGTTTGGCCAATTCGGTAGCTTTTGATATTAGAGAAGCAGGCCGTGTTTTGCGTGAAGGAAATCCAATTACTGGTAAAATTGTAAAGGATGCAGAAGGAAACGAAGTGCGAGTTCCAGGCACTTTAAAAGCTTGCAAAGCTATTGGCTGGTTTATTGAAGAATACGGAATTGCTCAAATAAGTATTAACTTAACCAATTATAAAATTACTTCGGTTCACCAAGCGTTTGATGAAGTTTGTAAAAGTGCCGAAAAGCGTGGCATGCGCGTAACTGGTTCAGAATTAGTGGGATTAATTCCATTAGAGGCTATGTTGGCTGCTGGTCGTCATTATTTAATTAAACAAAAACGTTCTGTAGGAGTTAGCGAAGAAGAGTTAATTCAAATTGCAGTTAAATCGCTTGGTTTAGATGAATTAGCACCGTTTGATGCCAATAATAAAATTATTGAATACAAACTACGCGATGCCAACAAGGAGAAACTAATAGGAATGAACTTACGCAGCTTTGCTAACGAAACAGCAAGCGAAAGTCCTGCTCCTGGCGGAGGTTCAATAAGCGCTTATGTAGGCAGTTTAGGCGCTTCGTTAGGAACTATGGTGGCTAATCTTTCGGCTGGAAAACGTGGTTGGGAAGATCAAGTTTCCTACTTCAGCGAGTGGGCCGATAAAGGACAAATTGTTAAAGATAAACTTTTAAAAGCGGTAGATGAAGATACCCATGCTTTTAACCAAATAATGCTAGGTTTTGGATTGCCAAAGGCAACCGAAGAAGAAAAAGCAGCAAGGGTTTTAGCCATTGAAAATGCTACCAAATATGCTTGCCAAGTTCCATTTAAAGTTATGGAAACAGCTTTTGAAACTTTAGAATTATTAGCGGCAATGATTGAAAAGGGAAATCAAAATTCAATTACCGATGCTGGTGTTGGTGTGCTTTGTGTTAAAACTGCTGTACGTGGTGCGTATTTCAATGTATTGGTGAATGCTAAAGAACTAAAAAACAGAGCTTATGCAGAAGAATTAATTGCTAAAGCAAAAAGTTTACTAGCTAAAAATCATCTTGAAGCCGATGCTTTGATAGCCAAAGTAGAAGCTGCACTAGTATAATTCACTATATTTCAATAATTTACAAATGCCACTTTATTTACAATGAAGTGGCATTTATTTATAATTACAAAGCATGCTTAAATCACTTTTAACCAACGCATTTTCAATTGCATTAATGATAGCTGCACCCATCATAAGCGCAATGGCTTTTATGGAATATTATCATGTAAAAATGCAGCATTTAAAACCCAGTTACCCTTTTGGAAAATGGATAACCGAAACAGGATTTGAATACAATAAAACAATGCTGTATATTGGAATAGCAGCATTGGCTTTTGCCATGTTAAGCTATATTAGTTTGCTTATAAAAAGCTTAATTCGTATTGTAATGATATTGTTGATTTTAGCAGTTGGTTATGTTTTAACTAAGCAGTTGTAATGTTTGGTGCCTTTTTATTTACAATACTTATTATACTTTTTTGTTTAATTATAATCGGTGGCATCACAGTAGTGACTTTACAAAGTTACATAGCTAATAAATTCAATTTCAAAATTCCAACCACCTGCTATAGTTCAAAAAATTTCGACAAAAACAAAATAAAGAAAATCCTCTACGAATCTGAAAATTTAAACCCTACATTAAAAAAATGTATTCGAATTATTTTATTTATGGATAAAATAATCAAACTTCTAACTATTTGTTTAATAATAATTTGGATTATTATTATTTCAAAAGCAATTATGAATTAGTTTTAAAATACTCACTTTTTAAAAGTGCAAAAAGCAAAGAATCTTCTAAAACACCATCTACATTATAGTGTTCTTTCAAAACACCTTCTTGGCTAAAGCCCATATTGGCAATTAATTTAAATGATGGAATATTTTTAGGACTAACCAATGCTTCTACTCTGTTTAAATTCATTTTAGTAAAACCATAACCAATAATAGCTTTAACAGCCTCTGTCATATAACCTTGTTGCTTATGTTCCTCCAATTTTATGTCGTAACCTATTTCGGTTCTTTGATGGATAGCAAACCAATTATGAAAAGCACATGCACCAATTACTTTTTTATCGACTTTATTTAACAAATGAAATATAACAACCGATCGATTATACGAAGTAAAACCTTGCTTAAAACGTTCCTTATCTGTAGCTAATGCAGTATCGGTATATGCTCCTAAAAAAGTGCTCAATTCTTCATCAGAGTAATTATTAAACACAAAATTAAGTTGCTCAATACCTGATACACGCAATAAAAGACGTTCAGTTTCAATTATTTCAAAATCCATCAAACGAATTTAATAGTTGCTATCAAAATAAAAAGAGGCCATATAAAAATACAGCCTCTTTTCTTTAGTATAATTAATTAAATAAAACGCTTAGTATGCTCGGGCATTGCTGCCTTCGTAATAATTAATAAATGCTTTATTTACTACTTTGGTTCCGCCTGGAGTTGGGTAATTTCCTGTAAAATACCAATCGCCACGATGGTTAGGGCAAGCTTGATGCAAGTTTTCAATGCTTTGGAAAATAACATCTACCTCAGCAGTAATTTCATCAGGAGTAACAATTTTAGCTATTTGTGCCGAAATTTCGTCAGGAGTAAATAATGCATACAAATCTTTCAAATAGTTTTTCATTTCCTCTTTTGGCAGATTTTCTTGTGCTTTACATTTTCGGTAAACTTCGTTAATTTTAGCATCTAGTTTACGCTCTTTTACTAAAGCTATCATGGCTTGAAAAGCCACAAAATCTTTTAACCTACTCATATCAATTCCATAACAATCAGGGTAACGAATTTGCGGAGCAGACGAAACAATCACTATTTTTTTAGGATGTAATCTATCTAAAATACGTAAAATAGACGTTTTTAAAGTAGTACCACGCACAATTGAATCGTCAATTACCACGAGGGTATCTTCATGGTTTTTTACAATTCCGTATGTAACATCATACACATGAGCTACCATATCCTCGCGGTTGGTATCATCGGTAATAAATGTTCTTAACTTGGCATCTTTAACCGCTACACGCTCTCTTCGCGGATGTAATTCTAAAATTTCTTTTAGTTTTTCATCGGTAATATTTGCGCCTAACTGTTTTATTTGTTCAATTTTATTGGTGTTTAATAAATCGTTTATACCATCTACCATTCCATAAAACGAAACCGCAGCTGTATTAGGTATATAACTAAAAACTGTATTTTTAAAATCGTAATCTACAGTTTTCATTATTTTGTCGGCTAGCAAATAACCAAGTTGTTTGCGCTCTTTGTAAATATCTCTATCATTTCCACGGCTAAAATAAATACGTTCAAACGAACATGCTTTATTTTCGGCTTGTGGAATAATATTGGTTTCGGTTATGGTTCCATCTTTCTTAATAATTAAAGCATTACCACGACCTAATTCTTTTATTTCTCTAATCGGAATATTGAAACCTGTTTGAATAGCAGGACGCTCGCTAGTAACAACAGTAATTTCATCGTTACAATAATAAAAACAAGGACGAATTCCATTAGGATCGCGAACCACAAAAGCATCACCATGTCCTAATAGACCAGCCATTACATAACCTCCATCAGCATCGCGCAATGAGCGTTTTAAAATATTTTCAATATTTAATTCCTTGGCTATTAAACTCGATATTTCCTGGTTGCTGTGTCCATCTAGCTTGTATTTGGTAAATAAACGTTGGTTTTCTTCGTCAATAAAATGGCCAAATTTTTCCAACATAGTTACGGTATCAGCTCTTTCGCTTGGATGTTGCCCCAACTCAACCAAAACATTGAATAATTCATCCACATTGGTAAGGTTAAAATTTCCCGCTAGCATTAAATTTCTACTCATCCAATTATTTTCTCTAATAAACGGGTGGCATAAATCAACACTATTGCCTCCATGTGTTCCGTAACGCAAATGACCAAGTAATAACTCACCCATAAAAGGCACATTGGAGCGCATGTAATCAGGGTCGCGTAACTGTTCTTTGGTTCCTGATTTGCTAACTTTTTTATTTAATTTTTCAAAAATTTCGGCAATGGCATTGCTTCCATTAGCGCGCTGACGATTGATATAAGTTTCGCCTGGCAAAGCGTTAATTTTAATGGTTCCCACTCCTGCGCCATCTTGGCCGCGGTTGTGTTGTTTTTCCATTAAAAGGTAAAGGCGTTTTAAACCGTATAACGCTGAACCATATTTTTCTTGGTAAAAACTCAGCGGTTTAAGTAGGCGAATAAGGGCTATTCCGCACTCGTGTTTGATTGAATCACTCATAAAAAGATAGGCAAAAGTACCACATTATTTTAAAATAATTTCCTATTTTATGTTTTAAAAAATTGAAAATTTGGAACATAAAAAAACCGATAACTACATAGTTACCGGTTTTTTTATGAATAAATTATCTCCTTTGTGGGGGTTGGCTTCCTGGTCTTACTCTTTGGCCTGGAGCAGGTTTAACAGGATCTGCTGTTTTCGGTTTAGGAGGTGCTACATAGTTGATATCAATAACTTTTACAGTAGTCCTTCTGTTTTTTTGATGTTGGGCTTCCGAACATCTTTGACCTTCAATTCTTTCGTTTGGACCTTCACAATTACATTCAGGAACTGCAAGTGCATTTTCTCCATATCCTCTAGAAACTAAACGCATTGAGTCAACTCCATGGCGAATTAAATAACCAACACATGAATCAGCACGTCTTTGCGATAATTTGATATTGTATGAAGAATCAGCTCTACAATCTGTATGTGAACCCAATTCAAATTTTAACATTGGATATTTATTCATTACTAATACCAGCGAATCTAAAATCTCTGCCGAACGAGGTCTAATGTCAGCACTATCTAAGCCATAATAAATTCCTTCAACTGTGAATATATCTAAACTTAATGGCGTTAAAGATAAATCTTGTACTAAATCAGTTGAAACCTCAAGTCCTTTGGTTGTTGCTCCGTAAATCTTACTATCATAATGTAATGGCTTTGAACCATAAAAATCATAGTCTGTACCAGCTCTTAATGGAATTCTATACGAACCAACTTCGTCAGTTTTTACTACCAACTTAATGGTATCATTGCTATTGGTAAATTGGATTGTTGTATTTTTCAGAATTGCACCATCTTTTGAACTTCTAGCCACACCACTCAAAGTAAATACCAATGGTGTTTTTGTAAATCTGTAAATGTCATCTCCACCTTTGCTGTTCAATCTGTTAGATGCAAAAAATCCACTTTCTTTATCTTTTGAGAAGATAATTGAAAAGTCATCTCCACCCGAGTTTATTGGTGCTTTCATGTTGATTGCATCACTCCAATCGGTACCTTGTCCTTTAGAATAAAAAATATCTAATCCACCCATACCACATTTGCCATTTGAGGCAAAGTATAAGGTTCCATCTTCGTGTTGGAAAGGAAAACCTTCGTCACCATCAGTATTAATTGCTGGACCTAAATTAACTGGATCGCCCCAAGCATTTCCTCTTTTGCTGTAACTAACGCTGTATAAATCTTTACTTAATTCTGCACCTTCAGGATTTTCTGCACTAGTTACTGGCTTAGCAATACTGCCTGGCATATTACTTGAGAAATATAATGTAGTTCCGTCTTTACTTAAAAATGGTTGACCACAATCAAATGAATCAGTACTAAAAGGAAGTGGCACTGGAACGCTCCACTCTGTTCCGCTCAATTTAGATTCGTAAATTCTACAATGTGCTCCCTTGCCATCATTTTTTTCACCATAATTACATTTAGTAAAATACATGGTGGTATATTTAGCATCAAAACAAACAGTACCATCGTTCCATTTTCCGTTCACATTTTTCTTGTCAACTAAAATGGGTGGGCTATAATTCTCAATAATTTCTTTATTCTTTTTGTTTAATTTCAATGTTGTTGTGTATACATCACAGTATCCATTATTAAACCAACCATATTTGTCTTTACCACTTACACCAACTTCAAGTCTATCACTCGAAAACATTAATTGGTCTTTTCTAAAATACATTGGAGCAAAGTCACTAAATTTAGTATTTAATTTAGCTACATTCTCCACAACAAAACGTGTTTTTTCTGATTTCCATTTCTGTGCATTAATACTTCCACAATCTTCTAAGTCAATTTTAGGATCAGAACCAACATCTTTTTTGTATTTATTAGCCTCAGTAATTGCTTCAACATATTTTTCTGAAAATTTCAAAGCTTGAATTTGGCGGTATTTTGCTTCAGAATTGGTTGGGTCTTGCTGAACAGATTTGGTGTACCAATTTTGAGCTACAAGCCAATTGTTTGATAATCTTGCACATTCTGCTGCATAAAAAGCTGCTTCTTTCTTAATATCTTTGTTTTTAGTGGTACCATATACTTTTTGATAAATGGTTCCAGCTGCTGCATATTGTAGGTCTTTGAACTTTTTTCGAGCTTCGTTAATATCTCCTCCACCACTTTTACAAGCGAAGAATAAAGCAGATAATATTAATACAAATCCAGTTAATTTTATCATGTAATTTTGTTTCATGTGTAAATACTTTTTGCGTTTGATTTAGTACAAACGCAATTTTAATGTTTTTAGCGTATTAAACAATGTTTTTTTTTGCAACTTTTCTTTTTTTAATTATCTATAAATGAGTGCTTTTAAACAAAACAGCCATTCAAATTAGTATTGAATGGCTGCTTTAAAATGCATAAAATGCAAAAAAATTATTTAATAAATAGCATTTCTCTATACTTAGGTAATTGCCATAAAGTATCATCTACCATAAACTCTAAAGCATCACTTGACGAGCGAACATGATCAAATAATGGTTTCACTTTGTGACATAATGCAACTGCTGCTTTATGTGTATTAGTAGCATGATGTGCTTTTTCGGTTTCTGTAATTATTTTTTCTACGTTATCGCTAATGGTTTTGATGTGTTTAGAAATAGTTTCGATTGTTTTTAACTGTGTTTCGTAGCTAGCTTTGCTCAGGCCTGCACCTTTTAACGCTTGTACGTTGGTAGCCAATTTGCTTTGGTATTCTACTGCTGCTGGAATTACATGTGATGTAGCTAATTGAGATAATGTTTTTGCCTCAATGTCTATCTTTTTTACATATAATTCTTGCATAATTTCGTAACGAGCCTCTAATTCTATTTTGCTAAAAATATTATTTCTAGTAAATAAATCAGCCGATTGTTTAGAAACGTACGCATTCAATGCTTCTGGAGTAGTTTTTACGTTTGATAAACCACGTTTTTCAGCTTCTTTAACCCACTCATCACTGTAACCATTTCCTTCAAATAAAATATTTTTAGATGCTTTGTAGTAAGCTTTTAAAGTGCTTAAGATAGCTTCTTCTTTTTTCTTTCCTTTTTTAATTAAAGCATCTACTTCAGTTTTAAATTTGTTTAATTGGTCTGCCATAACTGTGTTTAACACAATCATTGCATTAGCACAATTAGCACTTGAACCAACCGCTCTAAATTCAAATTTATTTCCTGTAAAGGCAAATGGCGAAGTACGGTTTCTATCGGTATTATCTAATAAAATATCCGGTATTTTGATAACATTAATAGCTTGTTTTGATTTGGTATTAACCTTAGTACTCGATTTATCGTTTAAAATTGAATCTAACACGTTGGTCATTTGGCTACCAATAAAAATACTCATAATTGCTGGTGGAGCTTCGTTTGCACCTAAGCGGTGGTCGTTACTTGCAGTAGCAATTGATGCACGTAATAAATCAGCATTATCGCTTACACCTTTAATTACGTTAACAAAAAAAGTAAGGAATTGTAAGTTAGTTTCTGGGTTTTTGGTAGGAGCTAATAAATTTACACCTGTATTGGTAATTAAACTCCAATTATTGTGTTTTCCGCTTCCGTTAACACCTGCAAATGGTTTTTCATGTAATAAAACTTTTAAACCATGGCGTTGACTCACTTTTTCCATTAAATCCATTAACAATTGGTTATGGTCAACTGCTAAATTTGCTTCTTCAAAATTTGGTGCACACTCAAACTGGCCTGGCGCTACCTCGTTATGACGGGTTTTTAATGGGATTCCTAATTTGTATGCTTCAGTTTCGTAATCTACCATAAAATCGTGGATTCTTGGAGGAATTGAACCAAAGTAATGATCTTCTAATTGCTGTCCTTTTTCAGGAGCATGGCCTAATAAAGTACGGCCAGTTAACATTAAATCAGGACGAGCATAAAACATAGCTTCGTCAATTAAAAAATATTCTTGCTCAATACCTAAACTAACTGATGATTTAGTAACGTTATTATCAAAGTAATCAGCACAAACACTCACAACTGATTTTTCAACTGCGTGTAATGCTTTTAATAAAGGTGCTTTAAAATCTAAAGCTTCGCCTGTGTATGAAACAAAAATGGTAGGAATACATAAAGTTTTACCATTATTTTCTTCCATAATAAATGCTGGCGATGAAGGGTCCCAAGCGGTGTAGCCACGCGCTTCAAAAGTATTTCTAATACCTCCGTTCGGAAAACTACTTGCATCTGGTTCTTGCTGAACTAAAGCACCTCCCGAAAACTTTTCCATAGCACGACCATCTTCGGTTGGTTCAAAAAAGGAATCATGTTTTTCGGCTGTAGCACCAGTTAATGGCTGAAACCAATGTGTATAATGCGTTACTCCACGGCTCATTGCCCAGTTTTTCATTCCTGAAGCGACTGCATCAGCATGGCTGCGGTCAATTTTTTCACCCATTTTTACAGCTCTTGAAACTGCTTCGTAAGCTTCTTTGCTTAAAAAGTTTTTCATGGCACTGTCGTTAAATACATTGCTGTTGTAAAAATCTGATACTTTTTCAGATGGGGCTTTGGTAAGAACTGGATTTCTGCTGAGGGCAGTTTTTAAAGCATTGAAACGTAAAGTTGGCATATTTTATGTTTGATTTTTGCGGTAAAAATAATGCTTAACAAAATATTAGCCTATTTATTTTTAATTAATGTTGCACATTTTTTCAAGACGTATTGAAGATACCTTTATAATATAGGTTTTCGAGCTAATTATTTTTTAGGTCCTTTTGGTTGCAATGGTCTAATTTCAAGATTTACTGTATGAAAATTGTCTGGCATTTGCAATGCGAAGATTAAATTAGCCGCCACATCTTCGGGCATTAACATATAATCGTGAGGTTTTACGCCCGGACTATTTCTGAAAAAATCGGTTTTTACTGCGCCCGGATATATACAAGTAACTTTTATTTTGAAATCGCGTACTTCGCGAAAAAGCGACTCGCTAAAACCTTTTACAGCCCATTTACTAGCCGAATAACCAACTACTTGTGCCATTCCTTCTAAAGCGGCTGTTGAAGCAATATTGATAATATGTCCACCTTCATTTAGTTTCATTTTTGGCAAAGCCATTTTGCAACAATAAAAAATACCATTTAAGTTGGTTTCTTGCATTTCATGAAATTGTTCAATAGGCATATCTTCCAAAAAACCAAAATAACCTAATCCTGCATTATTTATCAGAATATCAATGGTTTGGTTGGTTTTTGTAAATATTAGATTGAAAGAACTTTGAACTGAATCGAAACTGCGCACATCGCAATTGATAAAAGTGTAATTTGAATTTGAAATATCGTTATTATTTCGACCTAAGCCAAATACAGTTGCACCATTTGCTAATAATTGTTCGCAAACAGCTTTGCCAATTCCTTTACTAACACCAGTAACAACGGCTATTTTGTTTTGTAAATTCATATAACTAATTTAAAGATTTTTGATTTGAAGATTTAGAGATTACAAAGCTACAAGATTATAACTATAATTTTTTAAAGGCCAGAAGCTAGCTGCCAGCTGCTTTAAAAAACTACCACTTTTTAAAAACCACAAAAACAGCTAATACTATTAAAGCAAAGCCAAGTAAGTGATTCCAAGCTAATTTATCTGATTTAAAAACAAAATAGTTGATTAAAACAAAAACAGTAAACGAAATCACCTCTTGAATGGTTTTTAGTTCAAACATATTAAATGGGCCTCCATTTTTTTCGTAACCAATTTTATTGGCAGGAACCATTAAGGCATATTCTGCCAAAGCTATCAACCAACTAATTAATATAACACCAATCAATCCAGTATTTTTTAGCCATTCTATTTTGCTAAATTGTAAATGACCATACCAAGCAAAGGTCATAAAGGTATTTGAAAGTGTTAAGAGTAAGATGGTGTAAAATTCTTTCATTGTATTTTTTGTTTACGAGCAAAAGAACAGAAAGTTTTATCAATTTTACAGTTAATCTATTAAAAGTTATCGTTTTATTAAATGAAATATCTGATACATTGTTTACTTTTGTTAAAAACAATTAGAAATGGAAAATGCATTAAATGAAAAAACCAATCGAATTATCATTTCCACTTTAGAAGAACAAGAGGATAGTATGAGGGCATATTGGGCAAGTATTTCACCTATTCAAAGGCTTATTCATTTACATGAAATGATTGTGCAAACTTATGATTTGAAGAACTATAAACCTGTTTTTTCAAATAGAATTAATTGTAAATATTTATGAATATTTTATTAGATAAGCATCTTTTATTAATCCAAAATCTAATAAAGGGCGATGTTTCTTTTATATTGATGGTGGCTATGCAGTAAATTTTCATGGTTACAACCGAACGACTGGTGATATGGATTTATGGGTGAAACCCGCTAACGAAAATAGAGATAAGATGATAAAAGTGCTGATTGAGATGGGATTCAATAAGGATGATTTGAACACCATAGGTAAAATGGATTTTACTAATGCATTGGCTTTTAATTTTTGGGAAGTTCCCTACAAAGTTGATGTGTTAACAAAAGTGGCAGGTGTTGATTATGAAACAGCTGATAAAGAAAAAGTAATTGCTGAAATTGAAAATATAAAAATACCTTTTATTCATATAAATCATTTGGTGTTATCTAAAATTGGAAATAATAGAACCAAAGATAAGTTGGATGTAGAAGAACTTCAGAAAATACAGTCCTTTAAAAAATAATATTTAGCCTCCTCCAATAAATTTTAGTTATTATTGCAGGCTTAAAAAATTTACTTTAAGCTTATTACTAGCTATTTATAGGAGTTAGTAGTTATTTAAAAACATTAAAATTTTGAAAAACATTACTTCAGGGCAATTTAAAATGATTGCCAAAACGCAACAAGGCTTGGAGCCTTTATTAGAAAAAGAATTACAAGAACTTGGAGCACAAAACACGCAGCGCTTAAAACGAGCAGTTAGTTTTGAAGGCGATAAAAGATTAATGTATAAAGTTAATTTACATTCTCGTTTGGCACTAAAAATACTTTTGCCTTTTTATAGTTTTAAAGCCAGAAACGACCGCGAGCTTTATGATGCAATTGGTAATATTGATTGGAGCACGTTTTTAGATGTAAATGGTTCATTGGCTATTGATGGTTTATTGCGTTCCGATTATTTTAATCATTCGCAATACATAGCTTTAAAAGCTAAAGATGCCATAGTTGACCAATTTAGAACTAAGTTTAACAAACGCCCAAATGTTGATATTGTTAATCCTGATTTGCGTTTAAATTTACATATTTTCCAAGACAGCGCCACGCTATCGTTAGACTCAAGTAACGACTCATTGCACCGCAGAGGTTACCGCGAGGATGCAAATAAAGCACCTTTAAATGAGGTAACAGCTGCTGCTATTGTTAAAATGACTGGTTGGAATGGTTCAGAAGCTTTGATGGATGGCATGTGTGGAAGTGGAACCATATTAATAGAAGCAGCCATGATAGCTAAAAATATTCCAGCTAATTACTTGCGTAAACGTTTTGGTTTTCAGTCGTGGTTAGATTACGACCATCAACTTTGGCAAGAAGTAAAACAAGAAGGAAAAGCTAGAATAAAAGATATTAAATTAACCATTAACGGTTCTGATATTTCGTGGGAAACACTGCAAATTGCAAAATCAAACGTAGACAAAGCAGGATTAACTGGCGTAATAAAATTAGATAAAACTCCTTTTGAAAACCTAACACCTAATGCCGAGAGAGGCTGTTTAATAATGAATCCACCTTATGGCGAGCGTTTGGCCTTGGAAGAAGCAAATGCTTTTTATAAAATGATTGGCGATAAGTTTAAAAAAGATTTTTCTGGTTGGCAGGCTTGGGTTTTATCATCAAATCAAGAAGCTATGAAAAGTATTAGGCTAAAAACTTCTCAAAGGTTATTGGTTTTTAACGGCCCGTTAGAATGTAAGTTTCACCAATACGAAATGTACCAAGGTACCAAACGTGTTTTTGAAAAAGAAACTAAAGCTGACTAAATTATTCATTCACCATATTTACCCAAACCGCTTGCCAATGCTCCCATTCAGGAGTATTGGTAAGGTTGGAGTTATGCCAAATACTTATAAAGTTTCCACCAACTTTTTTAACTTCAGTTTTTAGTTTTTGAATAGCTAAATTGGCGTCTTTTGGCGTGAAATTCTCTCCATTTTTTAAAGTAACATCCATTACGCAAGGTGAAAATATTTCTAAGTTTTTTGTTGTATTTTCTATCAAATCAAAAAACTGAAAACCTTTGCAAGTGCTTGCTCTAAAGCCAATTTTATTGCCATAAGCCATGCTGTAATCTTCTAATATATTACTTTCTATCAAATGATTAAAACTAGCAGGCAGTTTAAATTTTAAAAAATGAAACCTACTTGTATTAATGGTAGTATTACTTATATTTTCTAACTCAGTCTTTTCAGTTAAAAGTATTTTTTTGCTTGAACTAGCATGGTATGATGGATGAATTCCAATTGGAAATTTAGAAGCAATATTTTTTATTAAGTTTTGATATTCGCTACTTTCTGGAAGTAAATTTTTGTCATGAGTACTTTCGCTTTCAGCTAGTAAAAAAAAGAAATGGGACGGTTTATTGCTTAGCGTTTTAAAAATAAAATCGTAAGTATCAAATTCATCTTTTAGGGATTTATCAAATTGTTTTTTAAGTTCCTTAAAGTCAAGTCTGAATAAATTACCCAATGCTTTTTTGTAAAACCTAAATTTGCTCAATCCTTTGTATTTATAGGCAAAATCAATATCAAATGTGTTGAGTTCAGAATAATTAGTTAGCGTATAATTAATTTGGCCATACTGTTTATTGATAATTTTTCCAAGTTCAATTGCCCATAAATCAACCAAAGGAATTTGTAAAAAACCATTCTTAAGAGCCAAACTCTCCTCAGCTTTAAATCTATTGTGTAAATCGAATTGAGGGTGAATGTATTCTTCGTATCTGCTTAATAAATAAAAACTAGCGCTAAAAATATCGAATGGTAAATGTTGTTTTGGAGGTTCTACAAATTTTTCTGTATCAAATTTTAAGTTAAAAAAGGTATGAATGAATTGTTCGCTTTTTTCAACAATTACAGGTATTCTCTTTAAATTTTCTTCAAATAAAAGTGTGTGAGCTGGAATATTTATGCATTGCTCCATAATGGTGTTGGAGTAATTTATTTTAGGCATTTTAGAACGCATAAAATAATTAAAGCTATCCGTTACAGTATAAGTTATTTGAAGGCGTTTGTACAAAACCTCATTTAAAATATATTGTAATCGTGGCGATTTTTCGTCAGCTGCAAAAATCAAAAGCATACTGCAATGTACAATTTAGGGTTAAATTATAAATTATTGTTTTTCGAGCTGTTTTACTTCATCTACAAACCATTGTCCAATAGGTCTTTTTGTCCAAATACTTTTTATGCCCATTGCTTCAGCTGCTTTAAAGTGCATTCTAGTATCGTCTATAAATATAGTTTCTTCGGGCTTTAGGTTATTTTCATCTAAAATAAATTGCCAAGCTTCTAAATGAGGTTTGCGCAAATTTATTTGATGCGAATAGTAAATTTTATCAAAAAGATTTTCCCAAACTTCATTTGGATGGTCTTTTTCAAATATTTTTTTAAATTCTTGAATGTGTAATTCGTTGGTGTTACTTAGTAAAAACAATTGGTAATTTTTTCTTAAATCTTTTAAAATTTCAATTCTATCCGTAGGCACATTTAAAATCATGTTATTCCAAGCGTGGGTAATTTCTACATCGCTTGCATTACCTTTAAGTTCAGCTTTAATGGTTTGTACAAATGTTTCGGTATTTACTTTACCCAATTCGTATTCTTTAAAAATGGGCAATTTTTCATTTACTTCGTCTAAATCAATATTGAGTCGTTTAAAACTTCTAATTGTTCTATCTTGGTCAAGATTTACAATTACACCGCCTAAATCAAAAATTATAGCTTTATATTTTAACATTTTATAAAATTTATTTGCAAGAATAATACAAATTACATACTTTCGCACTCCCTAAAAAATCAAATAATAATCATTTGATTTGGGCCTATAGCTCATTCGGTTAGAGCAACTGACTCATAATCAGTAGGTGCCTGGTTCGATTCCAGGTGGGCCCACCAAAGCTACTTCAAAAAGAGGTAGCTTTTTTTATGTGTGGTTTTTAAAAAAAATAATTCTTCAAAAGTTTCTAGCTTAATAATTAGGAGCTTTGTTGTTTCAATGAATCGGAAAAAACAAAGCTAACTAACAAAAACATGTAACTAAAAAAAGTTATTCCAAGTTTATCCAAATAAATAATTTACAAAATTTAAATAAAAGTGGGGATTTGTAAAAACATCTATTGCCTTCCCAAAATTTCAAAATTTACTTGTAGGCTATTTCCATTTTCATCGGTAACAGTTAATGCGTGTTTGCCTGTTTTGGGAGCTATTTGCATTTGATGGAAACGTTGGGTGGTGCCAATGTAAGCGTCATCTAAATACCAAAATACTTTGGCTTGCGCATATTTATGAGCTACTTCAAAAATGGCTTTTCCGGTCTTCCCATCTAACTCTACAGGTATAAACAGTCGGTTCGATTTTTTAGGATAAATTAAATCCATTACCTGCTTGGCATTGCCATCGTTACAATCGTTTCTGAATGGAGGCAAAGTTTTGTAATTAGGATGCGATGCTTTGTAATAATACTCTACAGCGGGAGGTAATACAAACCAACTTACATGGTTCATATTGCTAACACTTTCGCAATTGCTATTTACTCTAAAAGTATTGCTTTTGTCTAAATGTACCAATTCGTGGTAAGGACAAACAGCAGTTTTGTCGTTTTTTTTATTGATGTAAATGGTGTCAACCGGCCAGCAATTTGGATTGGCTTTATAACCACTTTGCTGGCAAACTATTGCTTTTTTCATTTCGTCAAAAGGTGGATTAAACCAAGTAGTACGTGGTAAAATTTTAAAAATATCGAACATAATAGGTGCAGCGGCTTGCACTCCAATTAACCCTGGTTTTCCTTGTCCATCGGCATTACCTACCCAAACAGCTACCACATACTCAGGCGTTACACCAATACTCCAAGCATCTCTAAAACCAAAACTGGTGCCTGTTTTCCAAGCTATTTTTCGGTTACTTTCAAATTGTTGCCAAAGGGCTTCATCGCCCGGGCGCATGGCTTCGTCCATGGCTTCAAAAGTTTGATACACACTTGCTGCATTCATTTTGCCAAATGTAGGCAGTTCCATAAATGGTTTATTACTCAAAGCCTTGTAATCATATCGGGCATTGAACCAATTATCGTTATTGTAATGTCCGTTATTGCTTGCATAATTATTTAACAGCCTAGCCATGTTTGCGTAAGTGGAGGCTAATTCGTACATGTTATTTTCGCTACCTCCAAGTATCAATGCTAAGCCATAATGCGATGATGGTTTGGTTAAAGTAGTAATGCCTAACATTTTTAAACGTTCGTAAAAACGCTGGTATTTGTAAGCATTTAACATGCGGATAGCTGGCACATTTAACGACCTTGAAAGTGCTTTGTTAGCTGGCACTGCACCACTGTAACCTAAATCAAAATTTTGTGGAGAATAGCCAGCTACTTGAGTTGGAATATCGTTAATTAAAGTATTGGGCAATATCATGCCGTCTTCTAACATTGCTTCGTACAAAAATGGCTTTAAAGTACTGCCCGGGCTGCGTGGCGCTTGTATAATATCTACAAAATTATCGTAAGTATTTTCGTTGGGTTTATAAATATTGCCAATGTAGGATTTAATGGTTCCGCTTGGCACATGAATAATTAAAGCACAAGCATTGTTAATACCATTGGCTGCCAAATGTTTGTTATGTAAAAACAGTATTTGGTTAACCTGTTTTTGCCAATATCCATTTATGCTAGTGGTTATGGCTTTGTTGGGTAGTTTTTGTTTTTTATTTTGCTTGGCAATAAATTGAATTAAATGTGGTGCATCTTGCGCTAACTGTAATGGTTTATCAGGAATGGGTTCAAGTTTTGCCAATTTATTGGTTTCTATATCAATAATTTTTTCAGCCAATAATTGATCTAATAATTGATTGCGTTTACGCAACAGCCAATTCCTGTTTTTTGATGGATGGATAATAGAAGGGGCATTGGGTAAAATAGCTAAACTAGCCGCTTCGGCCCAAGTTAATAAATGAGCTGGTCTATTAAAATAACGCCAACTAGCAGCTTCCAATCCAACTACATTTCCTCCAAAAGGCGCATGTGCAGCATATAAATTGATGATTTCATTTTTCGAAAAGCCACATTCAATTCTAACAGCCAACAGCATTTCATATACTTTGTTCCAAATATTGCGTTTGCTTTTATTGGCCATTCGCGCCACTTGCATGGTTATGGTACTTGCTCCACTGATGGTTTTTTGTTTGCTAAAATTTAGTTTAATGGCTCGCGCCAATGCTAAAAAATCAATTCCAAAATGGTAGTGAAACCTTTTGTCTTCATAAGTTATAAGGCAATTTTTAAATTTTTCGGGAACCGAATCAGCTTGCGGAAAACGCCATTGTCCATCAGGTGCAATTTGAGCTTGGAGTAAATTATTTTTTTCATCAAAAAGCACCAAACTGTATTTGGTTTTAAACAAAGGTTTGGGCAACATCAAATAAAAACCAATAAGAGCAAGGGCCAATATTAGTTTGTATTTATGAGTGCGGATGAATTGCATGCTTGGGCAAATATAACTTGAATAAAATCTAAAACACCAATTTTGAGTTAGGTTTAACACCTTTTACTTTGCCATTTTTTCTGATCTGCCAGTTTGTTATTAAGTTGAAATCGTTTGATTCAGTAGAGCTGATTTTATAAATCTTTATATCACTCACTTTTCTGTAATTATTATTGCTAATAATTTCTAAAAAATATCTTTTGTCTGTAAAATTTAAATCTCTAATTTGAATACTTCTCAATCGATTAAGCAAAATCAAAGAAATATTATTCACATAACTTCTAACTTGAACGATTCTTCTTTCACTGTCTAGATCTAAACTTTCACCATTGTAATTATAATTACTATCTATTTCACCTATATTGTAAAGATTGCCCATTGAATCATATTGAAAAAGTGAAGGGAATCCTGCTTCTTTGATTCCGAAAGGAGTAGTTGGTTTATTTCTTATTGAAAGATTTGTATTATAAGCTAATGACAATTCACCATTGGGTTTATAAATTTCATTTAATACTCCTGTATTTAAATTAATATATTTTTCTTTAGTTGGCAAATCGTTAGAAAATTTCACTAAAGAATCCAAATAATTTTCATTCAAATAATACTGAAATCCATCCAATTTATCGTATTTGATATTACAAATTCTTGATACTCGATTATTTGCATCAACCAATAATATTATTTTTTCAAATTGATTGATTTGAAATGTTAGAGTATCAATTTTCTTTTTCGAATTTATTGAAATTGTTACTTGACTTTTTACAAAATTGCCAAATAATAAAAAGGGTAAAAAGAATATTGTTTTATAAATCATCATTTAAATAGTCTAACTCTAATTGTCAAATCTTTCACCTTCAAATAAAACCATAAAAGTTTAAATTAAGTACGAGTTTTAGTTTATAGTTTTTTTTATATTTGAAACATGATAATAAGAACAATTGAAATTGATACAGAAGAACATGCACATATTTTTGATGAATATATTGCAACTCTTACGTTTGCTAAATCAATTGGAAACAATATAAAAATTACATCAAAAGATTTAGCTTTAGGAATTGGAAGACCTTTAACTGATGCAGAATGGGATCAATATTTTGAATCAAATCCAAATACCTCAACACCTCTAAATGCCAATGATGCTAAAACCTTTTTGAAAAATAAATTGGCTTAAATGGAGGTTTTGTATAAGCAAAATGCTTTAGATACACTATTCGAAATTGCTAATTTTGTAGAAAGCAAAAACACCAAAGGAAGCGGTTATAGATTTATTGAAAAAGTTTTTGAATTCATTGCAGATTATTCGAATCCAAATGTTCAATATCAATTGTGTAAATATTCAAAATTCAGACAAAAGAACTATAGCTGCATTTTTTTTCATGATTGGGTTATTGCTTTCAAAATTGAAAACGAAACTTTTATTGTTTATGAGATTGCTTTGGGCACCCTTTTTAAATAACCAAATTCTATCAAATATCTGCCATCAAAAATCACCAATTACACTGCTAATTTTTTAAGAATTTTATTGTTTCAATAATGCCATTGGAATGATAAATTTTCACAAAACAAATCCTATTGTTTAAGCCCGAAATATCAATGGTTTCTTTGGTATAATTTAATTCTACTACTAGTTTTCCTAAGTAATTGTAAATACCCACCGACTGGTATTTTATGTTTTCTACATTTTCTATTTTTATAAAGTTATGCGCAGGATTTGGATATATTATTTTTTAAACCACGTTTTATTTTGGGTAATATTTTTTACAAAAGTTTTGGCAACATGAAATAAAAACAAATAAGTACTAAGGCTAAAATTAGTTTGTATTTATGATTGAGAAATTGTTACATTTAATATTTAAAAGTTCCCCTTGCTTTTTTATTGCTTTTGAATACATTCATTTAACCAAACTAATAAAGTATTTTAGTATATCCCTACCAAACTAACTTTTCTTTATTTAAAAAGGCATTTATACCCTTTTTGCAATCATTGGTTTGGCGTGCATAAGCATTCATTTCTGCAGCATAGTTTAATGCATCAATTAAACTTCTGTTTTGTACTTCATCAATCATTTGTTTGGTTAATGCCAAGCTTTGACCCGATGCGCCTTTGCACAATTTTTGAGCAAAATTGAAAACATGTTCTTCTATTTCTTCAAAGTTTACTACTTCGTTTATTAACTGAAAACTTTTAGCTTGTTCTGCTGTCAAGATTTCTGCTGTAAGTAAAATTCGCTTAGCTGTTTGTTCGCCAACTTTGCGTAGTAAAAATACCATTACTATAGCTGGCACAAAACCAATTTTCACCTCGGTATAAGCAAATTTACTATCGTTAGTAGCAAAACAAAAATCGCAAATAGTAGCCAAGCCGCATCCTCCAGCTAATGCCGCACCTTCTACTTGTGCTATTACTACTTTTCTCGATTGGTAAATCATGGCGAATAATTCCATTAAGTTTTTACTATCTGCTAAGTTTTCATCATAGGTATTATTTTGCATGGTTTGTAAGCTACTTAAGTCGGCACCACTACAAAAAGCATCTCCATTACCTTTAATAACAATCACCTTACAGTTTTCATCACTTTCGGCTTGCACAAACACGCGTTTTATTTGCTGTACAAAATCAAAACTTAATGCATTACGTTTTTCGGGGCGGTTAAGGGTAATGTAACCAACGCGTTCTTTTACGTTATAAATTACTAAATCATTCATGGCTATTCAGTTTATTTTTATTGTTCAATATTAATGGTAATTGCGCCATTTTCAAGCACATTATTAGTCAAAACATTTTTTGTTTTTAAAAATTTCACAATACTTTGAGATTGAAGATTATTTAATTTAGAACTTATAATAACAGGTGTATTGACTGCCAATAAATTGGTGTCAATATAAATTTTTTCGGTTAAAATATTGGTGTAATTGGGCCGTATTTTGTTACCAATATTTATGTTTAGCTGGTCAATTTTAATTTGTAAATTATTCTTAAAATTAATGGTGTCTACTTTTGTTATACCACTTGCCCAAATATGTTGTTGTAAATGAAAATGGAACTTATCCTTATCATTAATTAGTGAAGTATCGGCTATTAAAGTACTTTTTTGACCATCCACAATTTGCATGGCAAATGTTTTATTGATATTATAAATGGTAATAAATTTTTGATTCTCAGTTTTGAAATCTTCATATGTATTTACTATCAAAACTAGGATATAAAATATTAATGCATTTTTGGCTAAATATTGTTTTCGAGTGATAAAATAATTACAAGTATAAGCAACTGCAATAAATATAAGAATGGTCTCTATTTCGGTAATTTGAATACCTGTAATATAAGAAAATGGCAACTTTTCGAGCCAAAGCACAATGACATTAGTAAAATAGATAAGCCATTTTACCATAAATCCTAAACCAAATGCTAAATAAGTAAATAAAGGAATAAGTTGTGCTAAACCTGCTGCAAATATCATGGCTATAGCTACAAAAATAATCCCGGTTGTTATAGGAATAATAAGCAAATTACTTGCTAAAAAGTAAACTGGAAACTGATGGAAATACAATAATCCTAGAGGGAAAGTAGCTAATTGCGCAGCTATAGAAACTGAAATAATATTCCAAATTTCATTACTTATCCAATATTTAAAAGTGAACCAATGTTTAAAATATTTTTGCATGGTTACAATACCAAAAACTGCTAAAAAACTCAATTGAAAACCTACACTAGCTAACATATTACTATCGAATAACAGTAATGAAAATGCCGATGCCGCTAGTGTATTATAAATGTTTGGCTTGTTTTTTACTGTATTGCCAAGGGCAACAAAACTAAACATAACACTGGCACGTAAAATAGATGGTGAAAGCCCGCAAAGCAGCGAGTAAGCCCAAATTATTAGTAGGGAGATGATGGCTTTTATAATGCGTTGGTATTTTTTCTTATCAAAATATTTGAGTACCAAATTGATTAACCAAAAAATCAAACCAACATGCATTCCGCTAACCGCTAATACATGCAATGTTCCTGTGTTGGAGTATGCCTTAACTAAATCAGAGTCAATATCATCGTCATAACCATAAAGAAGTGCTTTTGATATGGCAATTTCAGAATTACTTTTAACATAAGTTAGCAGTGTTTTGTTAAAAAATCCTTGCGCTTCATAAGCGATTTTCCATAAAGGATTTCCACCAAGTTTATCAATTACGATAAAGTTATTTTTTAATAAAAAAGCTTGCTGATAAATTTGGTTGAAAGCTAAATAACGCTTGTAATTAAATTCATAGGGGTTTTGCGGTCCTTTAATTTCTTGGCATTTATTTTTTATTAATAATCTAGTTCCATAACTCAATTGAGGTAATAATGAAGAGTCTTTTTCAAAATATAAAATAATATTTCCATCAACTGCTTGATTGTAACCTTTACTAACTACTTTTAAAACCTTAGCCCTGCACTTAATTGAATTTTTCCGAATTTGTCCAGGTTCATTTATGTCTAGAAGTAAATACTCTCCATTAGTTTTTGTAAAATGAGTTTGATAATTTAAATGATTGTGACTGGTGTGAATGGCTACACCGGCAGTGTATAATAAGAAATTTAAAAAAATACCAAATGACAAATTGTTAAGTTTATAATTATAGAATTTCCAAACTATTAAAAGTAAAAGTAATGATATTGAAAATATACTAACACAAGTGGCAATTGGTATTGGGAAAAACATGTTGATTCCAATTCCAATGCTCATAGGAATAACTATTCTTACAAATGGTATTTGATGCCAATAGCCAGCTAACATTTAAAACGAATAAATACAACTAATTACAAATAAATACAAAAAAACTCAAAGGTTAATAAAAGTGTTTATTAATCTTTAAAATTTAATTGCAAGCAATATTATGTTTGTATACTAATTAAATAAAAAAATATGACATACAATTACTTATTAATGGTTCACAGTTGGTTGCGTTGGGCATTTTTAATTGCAGCACTTTTTGCAATAATTCGTTCATTAAATGGCAAGTTTGGCAATAAACCATTTGGGAAAGAAGATAATACTGCAGCTACTATTTTAATTGCATTAACACACACAATGTTATTATTGGGAATAATACTTTGGTTTGTGAGCCCTAATGTGCAAAATGCTTTGGCTCAAGGTGCTGGTGTGTTTATGAAAGATAAATACATGCGATTAATAGTAATAGAGCATCCTATAACCAATATAATTGCTGTGGCTTTAATTCAAATTGGTAGAATAAAAAGCAAGAAAGCATATGAAGATGCAGTTAAACACAACCGTAGTTTAATTTATTATGGTTTAGGTTTATTGTTAATCTTGTCGCGCATTCCGTGGGGCACAACGCCTCTGTTTAGAGGAATGGAATAATTTTAAAAAAGAAAAAAGGGAGCATTTGTTTTTAAATGTTCCCTTTTTTTTGTGGCGTAGATTTTGTTTATTCTTTTATAAACCTACTTGTTTGTTTAGCATTAACTTCATCAATTATTTGTAAAAAATAAATTCCTTGCGCTAAATTATCAATAGTTAAAGAAATTTTTTTCAAATTATTATTTTCATAGTTTATTTCTTTTACCAACTGACCTGTTACATTATAAATCAAAACAGTTTTTATAATATTATTGGTAATTATGTTTAGTTTGTTGCTAGCAGGGTTAGGGTAAACGTTGAATGCTAGTATTTCATTTTCTACTATTCCTACTGAATTAATATTTAAGCAAATTGAAGTGTCTTTACACCCTAACCGACTTACAATTACTGCATAATTTCCATTTACTTTAGCAGTATAATTTTGACCATTTGCATTGGCTATAATTGAGTTGGTATTACAATTTAGCCATTGGTAATTAGCTTCGGTTTGAGTTGCGGTTAATATTGTTTTATTTTTTGTTATTGCTACATTTGGTAACAGTTTAACATCTAATTTAATACTTGCAGTGTCTGAACAACCCTTTTCGTTTAATACAGTTACACTGTAAGTTTTGCTACTTAAAGGTACAAATACTTCTCCGTTAATAATACCATCTGTCCAAAAATATAAATTACCACCAGTAGCGGTAAGTTTTACGGGTGTTTTGGCACATACAGGATTTTGGCTTGCAAGTATATTTACAGTTGGATTTGCATTAACAACTATATTAATAAAAGCAGAGTCAATACAACCGTTGCTATCAATACCAATTAGTTTGTAATTGGTATTTACCAATGGTTTAAAAGGCTCATTATTTATAATATTATTATTCCAATTATATGTTTTTGCACCATTACCGCTAAGTTTAATGGTTTCTCCTTGGCATATTATGGTGGAATTGGCGCTAATGGTTATTTGTGGTTTCGGATAAATGTTAAATGTTTTTGACAGTGAATCCTTACAATTATTTAAATCATCAGTAACAATTAATTGAATAATGTAACTAACAGCATTATTGAAATTTTTAGTAAAATTAATGTTGGTTGATGTATCTAAGTTGTTTAATTTCCATAATCTATTAATGTTTCCTTGGCCAACTGCTGAAGTATCAGTAAATACCAATGTATTGTTAATACATTGACTACCATCATTTAAAGTAAAACCAATTTTTGGTTTTGGCAACACTAATACAGTAACTTTGTTTCTTTTACTTGCCCCACATGTACTATCCTGTATATAATAAGTAGTTATTTTGTTCAATATTGGCGTGTTAAAACTTGTTCCTGATTTTAAAAAAATTCCATCAATTGAGTCAGTGTACCAAGAAATAGTACCTATACCAATTCCATTTAAAGTACTACTCGAACCTTCACAAATTACTGTATTGTTAGCAGTTGGCGGATGCGGAGGAATGCAAATGGTTGTATTTGCTCCTAAAAAGAAGGTGTTGTTTAATTCAGCATCATTTAGTTGTGTGCGGGTTGCTATTGGTGCGATAGGTGTTCCTATTCCATTTTGTGCAAGTCCTGGTGCTTTTCCATTAGCCAAAGTGAGTCTAATATTTGTAGGTAAATTTATGTAACCACTATCTAAGTTTCCTTGGGCTCTTATGGTTATGTTATTGCCTTTTAAACCATTAGCTGTGACTATTTGCCAGTTATAATTTTGTCTATTTTTTACTGTGGTATTACTATCACTAAATGGATCAGTAAAACTAAACATGCCCCCTATATTGTTATGTGAGATGCTTATAGTTCCGCTTTGAGTAAAATTTCCAACAACCCAAATGTTACGTCTTTGGTTTCCAAAACCAAACGGGTAAATATTTGAATCTAAATTCTGGGTGAATAAATTGTTAGATGGAAACCACTTTGTAACTACACCATTTCCTTTTAAATATCCATTGCTAGCTAAAAGGTTCCCCCTATTAATTGAGTCCATTCCTAGGGTTAAATTATTGTTATTAAGGTCAAATGCTCCATTTTTAAGAATTAAATTACAGTTGATAATATTTATATCTTTACCTAATTTTAAACCAAAATTATTATCTAAAGTAATATCTAACCTATTTGGCAATTCAGATTTAAACTGTATACTTCCTTCGCCTTTTATCTCTTGTAAGGTGTTGCCTCCTAATGTTATTTTTCCTGTTAAATTAATTTCAGGACTAAAAACAACAGATGCCATTGGTTTTACTGTAATATTTTTTTTTATTATTAAATTGTCCCTAATTGTAACTTGAACATTGCCGCTATCTATTTGTAGGTTTTCCATTGTACAGTTTACAAAAGCTAACGTGTAGTTTGGTGATACTACATCATTTTTATAAATGAAATTACTAAAATTTAGGTCATTATAATAATGACCTGTGAAATTACGAATAATACCAACTCCATTATAAATAAAAGTGCTTCCGCTTAAAAAAGTAAAAGGGTTCTTTGAAGCATTATAACTTAAACGAGTAAGTTCCTTTTCTTCATAAATAGCTCCAGAATCGAAAACAACCTCATTGGTATTATCAAGTAATCTAAATATACTGATAAATTGTTTTTCAGAAATAGTTATTTTTCCATTGTTTTTTATACGAATTGAATTTGAATCAATAGCTGTTAACATGGAGCTAGTTATGGTTAATGCAAAAGGAGCAATATCCAAAGCACCACCTATATTGGCAAAGGCTCCTGGCCCTTTAAAAATGGATAAACTAGGTGCACTACAATTAATTTGTAATGCAGCACCTGTAGTAATTTCAAAACTTGGTGTAGTGCTGCTTTTTTGTGTAATTTTTAATTGGGGCTGAATATAAAAAGACCTATAAACAGTATCAAATACAAAATTGTTATATAAAACGTCACCTCCACTAGTAAGACTATCATTTATTACTCCATTTATATGTAAACCAATACTGTATAACGAATCTGTAATAATATCATATTTTTTTAATTGGGTTAAATATTTAGTACCTTTAGGACCTCTACCATCAACTCCAAATTCGTATTCCCCAATGCCTTTTTCTGCTATTGCAGTTGCAAAATTAACCTTGGCATTATTTTTAATCACTAATTTTCCAATAGTTTGTGTCCTTATGTTGTTTACCGTACAAATAGCTAAATTGTTCCCGTCAAAAATAAGAACATCGTTTGTATCTGGGAAATTCCTTGCAGGCAGCCAACTATTAGGTGATAAAAAATTACCTGAATCTACCGCCCAAGTATAAGTGTTTTGTGCATTTCCCAAATGGTTACAAAACAAATAAAAAGCAAATAGTAGATTTTTTTCACACTTATATTATTTCAAAGCAATTTAGAATTTTAATTGAAATCTTAAAAGGATAATTTATAATTTTTAAACTAATTGGATTGATAAAGTTAAGATACAAAGGTTAGATTATAATACTTTTTAATATTAACCAAATACAAATCACCATTAATAAGTGTTTGTTTCTTTTCCTAAAATATGGCTTTTTGAGGCAATAACCTAAAAGTTTGGTTAAAAACAGAATGGATTATGTTATCCAAATTTACGCTATGCTTTGGGTTTTTCGTTTACTAAAATAGTAAAACATAATGATACCTACCACTATCATAGAAGTAGAAATAAGCTCGGCTTGTGTTGGGTGAAAACCAAAAATATTATAAGTAGTATTAACCCTTATTTTTTCAATAACAAAACGTTCAATTCCGTTTACAATCATGTAAAAACTAATTAAAGTTCCAGGTTTGGTAAACTTAGCTCTAAATTTCCAAAGTCCAGCAAACATTAAAATGCAAACTATAGCTTCATACAAAGCAGTTGGAAAAACTGGGTTTGGAAGCATATAGCAATGAGTTCCTGAACAATTGCTCATTTGAACACCTGCTTTTATAACATTATTATGGTAATTAAAACCCCAAAACCAATCAGGTAAAAAGCTAAATCCTTCAAAATAAATGGCTCTTACATTTTGAATTCCACCAAATTCGTGAGCATAATAATCACTGTATAGCGGCAAAACACTCGATTCGAAATAACCTGGAGCTGCTTTAAACATTTCACCAGCTGCATTTAAATGGTATGCTGAATTGATAACACCCCAATCGCCATCGCCACTTAAATGACATCCGATTCGGCCAATTCCATAGGCTAGCATTAATCCTGGAGCAATAGCATCTGACAAATGAATGGGGTCAATTTGATTTTTGCGTGCATAAAAAACTACACTTGCAGCAGCTACTAATAATCCACCATAAAAAGTTAATCCGCTAAATGATATCAAAGAATTAATTGGGTCGGCAATTAGCTCGTCAATATTTTCTAAATTATGAAAAATCTTAGCACCTAAAATACCTGAAATAGCTGCAATAAATAAAATATTCCACATGTGGTTATGCGGAAACATTTCTCTTTCAATTTCTTTTGGTTCTAAATCGCCTAATTTTTTATTAGCCGCGTAAATTGTATAATATCCATAAGCACCGCCAATAATTAATCCTACAAAACTGCCTTGCATTGATAAAATAAAATCTTGCGGGTTTTGAACCAAAGAATCGTAATTGGTTAAAGCTTCAAAAAACTTAAAACCAATAAATGACCAAGAGAGAATTGCAAAAAAAGTTTCTGTTGAACTGGCTTTTTTATTAATCCAAACTTTAGTTCTTATTGGTTTTAATAAACCTAAACTTTCTCTTCTTTTTAACTCGTTAACAGCAGTTATAAAAGCGCCTGCAAACGATAATCCAAGCATTAAACCAAAGGTTTGAATGGGCAATGGAATATTCAAACCAAAAAGGTCTCTTAATAAATCACTTAACGATGCGTACATGAAGGCTTAGGTTTTTTAGAAATTATATTGTTTTAAGTGTTAAATAACCAATTAGTTTATAAACCAATTTAGCCATTGTGTATTCAGTTAAAATATTGCCTTTTACTGGGGCAATTTCAACAACATCAAAACCAACAATATTTTTTGAAGCAATTACTTTTTTCAAAAATTGGATGGTTTCGTTCCATTGCATTCCGTTTGGTTCTGCTGTTCCTACAGCGGGTACTATGCTTGGGTCAAATCCATCCGCATCAATGCTGATATAAACATTTTCGCCAAGTGTTGCCAATGCTTCATCTGCCCAATTGGGGTTATTACGAATTTGGTGCGCATAAAAAGTATGTATGTGGCTTGACTCTTTAATTAGATTAGATTCTTCAATACACTGAGCTCTGATGCCAATTTGAGTTAAAGGAACACCTAATTCTTGCACACGATACATAACACTTGCATGGCTATAAGGGTTATCGTTATAACTTTCGCGTAAATCACTGTGAGCATCTATTTGTAATACATGTACATTTGGCGTTTTAGCTTTTACTGCTTTGATACAACCTAAGCTAATGGTATGTTCTGCTCCTAAGGTAATCGGGAATTTATTATCACTGATTAATTTAGCAGTTTCTTCCTCAATTAATTTCACCGCTTTTGCATCAACTTTACGTTTAAAATCCATAGGGTGTAAAGTACATATACCTCCCAATTTGTAGCTTTCTTGGTCTAATTCTTCATCATAAAGTTCTACAAATTGGCTTGCTTTTATAATTGCTTCAGGGCCTTTATCAGAGCCGCTCAAATAACTTGAAGTGTATTCATAAGGAGCTGATTGGATAACATATTTTGAGTTTTTATAGCTAGAAAATTCAGTGTCCTCAATAGCTAAAAAGTTTTTTTTGTGGTTATAAAATTTCATATTATCTAAAAATATTGTTGTTAAAAAATGCTGGTTGGTACTGGAAACTCGTTGTTAATATCGGTTAAAACCAATGGAGTTGAAGTGGTAATGCAAATGGTATGCTCAAATTGGGCAGATAACTTGCCATCAATAGTTCTGGCAGTCCACTTGTCTTTTTTATCAACTTTAGCCCTTGCTTTTCCTGCATTTATCATAGGTTCAATGGTAAATGTCATTCCCGGAACCATTTCAGGTCCTAAATCTTCTGTTCTGCAATGGCCTACTTCGGGTTCTTCGTGAAATTTAATACCAACACCATGTCCGCAAAATTCGTAGACAACAGAATAACCAAAAGCACTTATGTATTTATCAATGGCATTGCCAATAAAACCAATTCTATTACCTGCTTTACATTGCCCAATCCCAATAGCCAAACTTTCTTTGGTTACATCAATTAATTTTTGAGCATACTCGCTAACTAGGCCAACTGTATACATTTTTGAAGTATCGCCATAATAACCATTTAAAATGGTGGTAACATCAATGTTTAAAATATCGCCATCGCGCAATACATAAGGTCCTGGAATACCATGACAAATTACATCATTAACCGAAATACATGTTTCTGCAGGATAACCTCTATAGCCCAAAGTAGCCGGAATAGCCTTGTTATCACGCATAAATTGGTTGCAAATATCGTTTAGGTATTTGGTAGTTACCCCTGTTTTTACAAATGGAGCCACTGTTTCTAATGTTTTGGCTGCCAATATAGAACTTGCTTTAATTCCTTCTATTTGCTCAGGAGTTTTTATGATTATTTTCTTCGACACAGTATAAAAATGCTTTCTAAATTTTCGGCTGCAAAGTAAAGTAATTTATAGGCTTATACAATGATAAGTTTAGGTGAATTTTTAAAAGGAATGTGACAGCAAAACAATTTTTAAGTATACCTTTTAAGGTACTTGTATTGTATGCTAAATAAATATTACATTGCGCATAGTGGATCAGCAGGTAACACCCAAAGAGAAAATATTAAAAAAAGTACGTCAAGCACTTACTTTTAAAAGCAAAAATCAATTTACCAATATTGATTTAGATAGCAATATTTATACACAACCAAGTAGTGATTTGAGTTTGTTGGAAATTTTTGCACAACAATTTACCGAGGCAAAGGGTGAATTTGTTCATTGCAGTAGTCAATTTGATTTTTTAGATAAACTGATAACACTTTTGGAACAAAGAAAATGGAAACATTTTTTTTGTTGGGAGCACCAATTGCAAGATATGCTAAAAGATACGGGTATAAATTTTACTCATAAAAGAGAACAATTGGATAAAGTTCAAGCTTCCATTACTTCATGCGAAGCATTGATTGCCCGAACTGGTACTGTATTGGTTAGTTCCACTGCTAATAGTCGTACTTTAACAATTTGGCCTTCTGTCCATATTGTAATTGGCAAACGTTCACAACTTGTAATGGAAATTAAAGATGGAATGCAATTGGTAAAAAATCGTTACGGTAAAAATATTCCTTCACTTTTAAGTTTTATTACTGGCCCAAGCCGATCTGCTAATATTGAAAATACCATGGTTGTTGGAGCGCACGGCCCTACTGAGGTTTTTGTATTTATTATTGATGATACCCTTAGAGAATAATGGAAGCGCAAAAAAAAACTTACTTTGTTTCCGATTTTCATTTAGGCATTCCTAGCTTTGAAGAAAGTGCAGTACGCGAAAAACGTATTGTTTCATTTTTAAACAGCATAAAACCACAATGTAATGAACTATACATAGTTGGTGATATTTTTGATTTTTGGTTTGAGTACAAAACAGTGGTTCCTAAAGGATTTGTAAGACTTTTAGCAAAATTGGCTGAGTTTGTAGAAGATGGCATTCCTGTTCATGTTTTTCATGGTAACCACGATTTATGGCAATTTGGATATTTAGAAAAAGAAATTGGCTGTAAAGTATATGCCAAACCCATTATTAAAACCATTGCTGGCAAAAAATTATACATTGGCCATGGCGATGGTTTAGGACCTAAACAACAAAAGTTTAAGTTTATACTTTCAGTTTACAGAAATTACTTTTTCCAACGTTTATTTGCATTTTTCCACCCAAATATTGGCATTGGTTTAGCTAATTATTTTAGCCAAAAAAGTAAAGAAGAAACTTATAGTGATAACCATGCATTTTATGGAGAAAACGAATTTTTAATTCAACATGCTCGTAATTTTTTAAAACACGAACATATTGACTATTTCATTTTTGGGCATAGGCATTTACCTATGATTTACAAGTTGAATAACCAATCAAATTATATCAATTTAGGAGATTGGATTGATTACAATACTTATTTAGAATTAGGAGAAAAAGAGGTTACTATAAAAAGTTTTACCGATAGTTCGGCCAATTATATTTATAATATTGAAAACTAAGGCATTATATCATTTTGTTTCATTATCGGTAAAAACAATGGTTGTTTTTACCTTGATATTTACAAGCAATATAAATGCACAAACCATATTAGACAGCACCCAATTAGTGAACGAGTTTGTGTTAAATGCCAAGTTTATTCAAGCAGATGAATTGGGCAATTTATACGTAGTATCTCCTAGCAATCAATTATATAAATACAATACATCAGGCAAAGTTTTAGCTACTTTAAATTATAACTACAATGGAAATATTAGCAGCATTGATGCTAGTAATCCAATGGAAATTTATGTGTTTTACAAAGAAATAAATCGCGTTTTATTTTTAGATAATAACCTTGCTTACCGAGGTGAATTAGATTTAACCAAACAAGATATTACTCAGGCTTCAGCCATTGCACGCAGTTACGACAATGGCATTTGGGTTTTTGATTTGGGCGATTTACAACTAAAAAAAATGAGTAAAGATGGAACCGTTACACAAACCAGTGGAAATATTAGACAAATAATTAAAACCGATTTTGTGCCAACTACTTTATTAGAAAATACCAAACAGGTTATGATAGCAAATGATAGCACGGCCTTGTTATTCGATGTTTTTGCCTCATATGTAAAAACATATAAATTCAGTAAAACAGCATCGTTTCAACTTAACAGCAACTATATTTTACAAACTTCTGATAATCAAATAAACGCAATTGAATTAAAAATTGGCATTAACCGCCCGGTTTTTCAAATTTTAAATAAAATAAAATGGTCTTACTTAGCAAAGGACCTTATCTATACCTTTCAGGATAACAAGGTAACTATTTATAAAAAGTAGTTCAGCTAAATGCAATTACAGCCTAAAAATATTTACCTTTGAGCCTCACATTAATTTACTAAAGAAAAAATATGAAAGTTGCAGTAGTAGGTGCCACAGGTTTAGTGGGTTCTGTTATATTGAAAGTATTAACCGAAAAAAATTTCCCAGTATCTGAGTTTATTCCAGTTGCTTCCGATAAATCTGCTGGTAAAAAGATACTTTTTAAGGATAAGGAATACACCTTACATACTATGCAACAAGCCATAGATGCCAAACCAGATGTGGCTTTATTTTCGGCTGGTGGAAGTGTTTCGTTAGAATGGGCTCCAAAATTTGCTGAAGTTGGTTGTTTTGTTATTGATAACTCATCGGCTTGGCGCATGGATGAAACCAAAAAATTAGTAGTTCCAGAAGTAAATGCTCATGTATTAACTAGCAACGATAAAATTATAGCCAATCCAAATTGTTCAACCATACAAATGGTATTGGTTTTAAATCCATTACATGCCAAATATAAAATTAAACGTGTGGTTGTTTCTACTTACCAATCGGTTACAGGTACAGGCGTAAAAGCGGTGCAGCAAATGGAAAACGAACGCAATGGCATAGTTGGCGAAATGGCTTACAAATACCAAATTGATAAAAATGCCATTCCACAAATAGATGTTTTTTTAGATAACGGATACACCAAAGAAGAAATGAAAATGGTGAAAGAAACTAAAAAAATTATGGGCGATGATTCCATTAAAGTTACTGCTACTTGTGTAAGAATTCCTACTACAGGCGGGCATAGCGAAAGTGTAAATATTGAATTTGAAAATGATTTCGATTTACAAGAGGTACACGATATTTTAACCAAAACTTCGGGAGTAATTTTACAAAATGATATTGCCAATTTTGAATACCCAATGCCCTTATTTGCTGATGGAAAAGATGAAGTTTTTGTAGGCCGAATTAGAAGAGACGAAAGCCAGCCAAACACCTTAAACTTATGGATTGTAGCTGATAATTTACGCAAAGGAGCCGCAACTAATACTGTTCAAATTGCTGAATATTTAGTAGCAAAAGGTTTTATTAGATAAGTTTTACTAATAAAAATATTTAATTTTTATTGGTAACCTTTAATTATAAAAAATATTGCAATACAAAATTACTCCTTTAAAAGAATTTTAGTTAAAACGAAATTTATCAAACAAAAAGGCTGCTTTTAAAATCAGCCTTTTTTGAGATATTTCCATTTAATAATATTTTTTTAAAAAAGCCTAATTCCACTTGCCCACTGTAATTGAACTTTAGCTTTTGCATATTTGCTTTTAATTTCAGCTTGTTTTATCTGGGAATCTATTAGGCTACGTTCGCGGGTATTCACTAAAAAAAGTGAACTTTCTCCATTTTCAAATCTCGTTTGCTCTGCATCGCGCAGTGTGAAAGCATTTTTAACCAACACTTCCTGAATACCGATAAGTTGTTCTAAGTTCAGAAGATTGTTATAGTTAGCAAAAACCTCATTCACCAATTCACGTTTGGTTAATTGGGTTTCAAAATCAATATTTTTTAGTTTTAAATTGGCTTGTTGCAGTTTTCCTCTTTCTTTACGTAAAAACAAACTGCTGTAAAAACTTGCTCCAAACTTATATTGTCGGTTAAAAATATTGTTTACATCATTTTGAGTGCCTTTGCTATAAGTTTGAAAAGGATAATATTCAATATTTAGTTGAGGCTTTATGTTTTCAATGGCCAACTTTCTATCTATTTGTAATTGCTTATTTTTAAACTGCAATTTCATCAATTCTGGATGATTACCTTCGGTATAGTTAACCATGCGCTGCAATGAGTCACTACTTATCTTTTTAAATTCAGTTCCAATTGCCGATGGATAAACAGATGCTTTCAACTGTAAAGGTTCATTTTTATTGCTCCATAAATAATTGCTGATGCTCAAACTCGCGTTTTTAAATTCAACGTCTGTTTCCAACAGAAGCGTTTCTCTGCGTTTTAGTTCAATCAATGCTTCTACACTGTCAATAGGTTTGTCTTCGCCACCTTTTATACGGCTGCTAATAAAGTTGAATCGGTTTTCGGCTAAATTATAACTAAGCTGCATCAGTTTGAGTTTTTCGTATGCTAATTGCCATTCCCAATAATCCTTGGCTGCACTTAAAAGCAGTTTATTAATTACTTTAACACGTTCTGCCTCGTTTAGTCCTTGTAAATATTGAGCTTGACGCAATGTAGCTCTGCGGCTATCAGTTTGCAAACCTCTTAAAATGGGCACATTTACTCCAGCATAAAGCATTCCGTATTGCCCGTATTGCGGGAGATACTGTCCATTATTTTCTAAAATTTTTACACGGTCGTTATTTACTGCTATTCCATCGCTTTGGTCGTAACCTGCTTTTACATCCACCCCAATTAAGGTTGGTATTTTTATTTGAGGTTCAAAGTAAGTATAGCTGTTTTTTCCATCAGTAGTTTTGTTTTCATAATTGGTACTAATTACTGGGTCAAAAGCTCCGCGAGCAGCTAATAATTCAGCTTTGGCACTTTGAGTTAATAAATTAGCTTGTTTTGAAACAGGATGGTAATTGAATACCTGTGAATAAAAATCTTGGAATGAAAATACAGAGGAATCTTGTGCTGATATTGCATTGCATATGCAAAATAAAAACCCAAATGGAATCAATTTTATTTTCATGGTTATTTATCCTTTTTGGTTTTGGTATCTGCATCTTTTTTCATTTGGTTGGCTTCGTCCATAAAATCGGGAGGGAAAGCATTAAACTGACGCCATAACTCGTACCAAACGGGCACTTTGTTAAGCATAGCCCAACCATAAACACCTCCACCAGCGCGAATTAATTCAGGCCAAGGCACATCATTAGGATCTTGCACTACTAAAATTCTAAAATTACCTTTTTCATCAGCGTTTCTATCTATAGCTTGCACCAATCCTCCAAATGTTCCAACACTCGAACTTGGCCATCCGCTAAAAACCAAAGCAGGCCAGCCATCAAACTGTATACGAACTTTACAACCTTTATATAAAAGTGGCATATCCAAAGCTCTTACAGTCATTTCAACTGCAGTTTTGGTATTAGCTGGAACAATGGTTGCTAAGTTTTCATTTTCCTTAATGGTTTCGCCAATACCCGCTTTTAACACTTGCACCAAATAACCATCTTGAGGAGCTTTAATGGCATAAAATCCACTTCTTAACAATAAATTGCTATATTCAATTCTTAACTTGATTAACTCGGCTTGACTTTCAAAAAGTTCGCCAGCTGTTTCCTCTAAAATACTTTCTGCTTTCGAAATTTTATCTAAATACTCAGCCTCAATAAAATTTAAATCTATTCGCGCATTTATTAATTCGTTTTCTGCTTTGTCGTATTTGTTTTCACTTTCTATCGCTTTCGATTTAGCTTCTTGCATTTTATTGGTTCTATTCTGAATTTCAGTTAAAGAAGCCAATCCTTTTTTATACAGTTCATTTAAACGTTCAAACTGATTACGCGAGAGTTCTTCATTTGTTTTTGCTGCATCAAAATTTCCTTTTTCTCCTTTCACAGTAAACTGTGCTTGCAAAATCTTGTTTTTGGCCATTTTAAGTTTAATGGCAACGCTGCTTTTAAGCGCATCTATTTGTTTTTCTAAAGCAATAATTTTACGGTTTTTTGCCTCTAAACCTTCTTCTTTATTTGCAATTTGCTTTTGGGTTCTTGCTAATAATTCAGGGTCGAAAAACTTTTCCTTTACCTCACTGATAATAACTAAAGTATCTCCTTTTTTTACAAATTGACCTTCTACTACTTTCCATTTTTCAATTCTTCCACCAATGATAGATGGAACATTTTGTGGTCTATCTTCGGGGGCAAAAGGAGTAACTTTTCCTTTTCCATTTATGTTTTGTTGCCACGGCAAAAACAAACTTAAAAACACCAATGAAAAAATGCCAATAAGCCAATTTCTGATGGTTTTGAACTTTTTAGGAGTATTTACTAATTGAACGGTGTAAAGTTTGCTATTTTTAAACTCGTTTAGTGTATTATTATAAGGATTTTGATCCATTTTGTTGTTATAAATTGGAGTGGAATATTAGTTTAGAAATGAGCTTAATGCATTGTTTTGACTCAAGTTTTGGTAGGTATCGTTTTGGGTAAATGTGCCATTTTGCATTAAATAAATACGATCACATTTTTGTAAAATACCTGCTTGCGATGAAACAATGACTATTGCCCAATTTTTATTGTTAAAAATATTATTTACCAAAGTGGCACTCTCTTTTTGGTTCATATTATAAAAAAAGTCGTCAATAATTAATAATTTAGGTTTCTGAACAAAACTGCGTGCTAACAATATTTTTTGAATAATACTTTTCGGGAAATTGGTTCCACCAGGATTTACATTGCTTTGCAATCCTTCTTCTAATTGTGCTAAAAATTCAGTTAAACACGATTTTTCTACTGCATCCATTACATCTTTAAAAGTAATTCCTGCTCTACCCATTGCAATATTTTCTTCAATGGTTCCTTCAAATACATCGTCTTGCGATAAATTATCGCCAACTATTCCTCTGTATGAGTCAATATTTAGTTCGCGTAATGAAACTCCATTTAATGTAAATGAACCTTCAAAATTGCAATACAAACCTGAAAGTGTTTTTATAAAAGTAGTTTTACCACTGTCGTTGTGGCCTGTTATTCCTATTCTTTCACCTTTGTTAATTTCAAAATTTATATTGGTTAAGGTGCTTTTTTTGCTGCTTGGGTATTTAAAACTTAGGTTATTTGTTTTTAAAAGTAGCTTTTGTTCAATTTCTAAATCGTGTAATTCACGGCCTGCATTGCTTTCGGTTTCTAAATCGGTTACATGACCAATTTTATCTAATGCAGTTAGTAAATCATAAGCAACTTCTAGGGTAGAAATAAGTTTTTCAACCGAATTGATGATTAACACAATAATTAATTCCGCAGCTACAAATTGTCCTAAATTTATTTGCCTATTTACTACCAAAAAACTACCTAAAATTAATAAAGAAGCAGTAATTAATGTTTTAAACGATACAATGGCAGCATATTGTTTTACCAAAATACTAAAATGTTTGTTTCTATATTTTAAATAATTAGCTAGTAAATTATCTGCTTTGTGAATAGGTAAATTGGAGTTTCCAGCGAGTTTAAAGGAAGTTATACTTCTACCAATTTCTTGCAACCAATAAGCTACCTTGTATTTGTATTTCGATTCGTAAATACTGGTTTCAAGTGCTTTTTTTCCTGTGGTATAAAATATGATTAGGATGATAACTAAAATAAAGATTCCGAAACCGATAAACACAGGATGGTAAAGTGAAAGTAACAATAAGCCAAATAGTATTTGTATTAAAGCGGCTGTTAAATCAATCAAAATTTTAGGCAACGATTTTTGAACGTTTAAAACATCAAAAAAACGATTTACCATTTCAGGTGTGTAGTGCTTTAATAAACTTTCTATTTTAATGCGTGGCAAGCGCCAAGCAAATTCAAAAGTTACATTGGCAAATACACGCTGCTGTAATATTTCAACCATTTTTAATTGCTGAATTTGTAAATAACCAGAAAGACCTGTGGCAGCAATTACCAAGGCTATTAAAATAATAACCGATTCTAGTAACAATCCTCCAGATATTAAACCAACTATAGCCTGCACACCAAGTGGCAACGCTAAATTGATAATTGCAATTAAAATAGCAAAGAAATAAATGTATTTTATGTCTCTTTTTTCGGCTTTAAGTAAACTTACAAATCGTTGAAAAGGAGTAATTCCTTTTTTATGTTCTGTGTTTAACATTGACCCAATATGAAAGCCAGTTATAAATAAAATACTATCGTTTTCTCCATTTTGATTTTGATAATCATTTTCTAAAATCAATTGGTTAATGGTTTTTGCTTCGTTGGCTATTTCAGCTATGTTGTTGAAATGAGTAACTTTTTCCTCAGTATCTTCAAAAGCAATAGTTTGGTAACTTTGAGTTTGAAAATGTTTTAGTAAAACAGGTGTTAAGTCTTTATGTGATTTTTTAAAATAAATAACTGGAAAAGTATTTTTATTTAAAAATGTTTCAAATTCTGCTTTTGAAGCAGTTCTTACTTCAAAGGCAAATTTGGCAAAGGTTCCAATATTTATTAATTGCTCAAAAAACGTATCAAAATTATTAGACAAGCTTTGTTGGTATCTTGCCTTTGCTTTTTGAAGTTCTACGTGGTCTAAAACATGGTTTGATGCTTTTGAAAACTCTTCAATTAATCTAACAATTTGGTGGTTATGTTTCATTTAATGCTTAAAACAATAGAGGTTTAAAATAGTTTTCAAAAGTAAACTTTTAATACGTTTTTATCTGTTCAGTTTTCAATTAAATTTTATTTCAAAAAAAATCCGTAACAACTTAGTTATGCCACGGATTTTATGATTTATATAAAAGATAAATTAAGAATTTATCTTAAAATAACACGTTTAAAATCTCTATCTATTTTAAACTTAACTGTACCTACTGCTAAGTTCTTTTCAGTTACTTTGTGGCTCTTTCCATCTACCACAAACTCAGTGCAAGTAAATGGCAATCCATGAACAACCACTTTAAACGTTTTATTACTTTCAAAAGCACCCTCTAAAATATGAGAAAGGATTAAGTTTTTACTGTTTCCTTTTACATAGAATTTATGTAGGTTATATAAACCCATGCGGTAGCCATAATTGTCGCCCGCATCTTCGTAAAGGTAACTAATTACCTCTTTTTCTTTATTAAAATATACATGTAAGGTTGTTTCCAAAACTTCTAATTCACCCACATATTGTTGTTTTGGCCATTGTGGAATAACTGCACCGGCTTTAATAAATACAGGCATTCTATCAAGCGGACAACCCACCATATGTTCCTTACCTCCATTATATTCATGATCGTTCCAAATATTGAACCAACGTCCTCTTGGCAAATAAACAGTTCGTTCGGTAATTCCAGGGCGCATTACAGGGCAAACCAAAATATGATCGCCAACTGCAAATTCATCATTGCGGAAAAGGGTTTCAGTGTCGGTTTGGTCAATAAATGCTAATGGACGTAATATGGGGGTTCCAAACGTACTGTTTTGCCAAAATGCAGTGTACATATATGGCAATAATTGGTAGCGTAGGTGAATGAATTTTTTTACAATGTATTCGTATTTGGTTCCAAAACTCCAAGGTTCTTGGTCAAATTTAGTTTCGTTACCAGCGCTATGTGTTCTGAAAAACGGATGGAAAGCAGCTAATTGAACCCAACGTGTATACAATTCACCATCAGGTTCGCCTATAAATCCGCCTACATCGCTTCCGCAAAACGATACACCCGAAATATTTAATCGTAAACATTGTTGACTGGCAATCCATAAATGCTCCCAAGTAGCTATATTATCTCCAGTCCATACACTTGAATAACGTTGTAAACCACTGTATCCTGAACGAGTAATTACAAACGGACGCAATGGTTGTAAATAGCGTTTAATACCTTTTTGGGTAGCTCTTGCCATTTGCATACCATATACATTATGCGCTTTTCGGTGGCTACATGGGTTGCCATCGTAATCATGGCGAACATCCTCAGGGAAAGTGCCAATTTCGAAAACAGCAGGTTCGTTCATATCGTTCCAAACTCCACGCACGCCTGCTTCAATTAAACCTTTGAATAAACCACTCCACCATTCGCGCACTTCAGGATTGGTAAAATCAGGGAAATGGCATTTACCTGGCCAAACATCGCCTTCCATTAAAGTGCCATCTGCTCTTTTACAGAAATAATCTTTGGCAATAGCTTCTTGCCAAACCCAATAATCTTTGTCTATTTTTATTCCTGGGTCAATAATTACAACCGTTTTAAAACCATCAGCCGAAAGTTCGCTGATCATTTTTTTAGGATCAGGAAAATACTCTTTGCTCCAAGTAAAACAACGGAATCCTTCCATGTAATCAATGTCTAAATAAATGGCATCACACGGAATTTTACGTTTTCTAAATTCAGAAGTTATTTCGCGTACTTTACTTTCGGGATAATAACTCCACTTACATTGATGGTAACCTAAACTCCACATTGGCGGCAGTTCAGGCGTACCTGTAAGGCTTGCATATTGTTCTACCACTTTTAACAAATCGGGTCCGTAAATGAAATAGTAATTCATTTCGCCACCACGTGCATAAAAACTTAAGGTATCAGCATTACTTTTACCAAAATCAAAAATGGTACGGAAAGAATTATCATAAAATATACCATATCCAATTTCGCCTTTGCTATGCACACCCATAAAAAACGGAATGTTTTTATACAATGGATCTTGGTCTTTTTGAAAACCATAAGTATCCATACCATAGTTTTCAAAATATTTACCACGTAAGTTCATTTCGGTGGGCTTATCGCCCATTCCATAAAAGTACTCATCGGGTTGAATTTTTTTGCTGCAATAATTTATTTTACCACCCTTTACCAAGTAATGTTGCCAATGAAAACCTGCTTCATCTTCACTAATAATATTATTTTGCCTATCAAGCATGGTAATTTTCATGTTTTCCTTGCTTATTTTGGCTGTAATGGATTGCGTTTGGATATAATAAAATCCATCATCTTCATAAAAATGAAGTTCTACCAATTTTTCATCAAAATATTTACTAACAGCATAACTAAAATCTTTTTGAAAAAAACCATCAGCAGCATACCTAAAACGAATAATTTTATCGGTCATTACTCTTGCTTCTAAAATGGTTTCGCTGGTAATAAAAATAAAGAAATTACCTTCTTTTTTTACCTCTGTAACTGCATCGGGGTAAAATTTACTAGAGTATTTAGTTTGTGTTAGCATGGTTGTAAATATCTTAATTCAAAATCCAACACAATAAAACATTTATATAAAAAAATAACTAATTAAGTTATCAAGAATTATAAGTTAGTTGTTTCATTTTATTATATTTTTACCTACTCACATTTTGTAAAGTATTATTTACCATACTATTTAAGCCAATTTTAAATATAAACTACTAGTAAATAGTACATTGTGTTTTTAAAGTAAAATACCACAAATGCAGTGTTGCTATTGGTATTAAAATAACCAATGTTTGTTTTAATGAAAACAACCAAAACATTTACAATTTTACTTTTCACCATTTTATTAATAAATGTATGTGGTTAAGGCTGCCCTGAAAGCAAACCTATTGAAAAGGGAGTAGATAAAAGCTACTTACCATACATCATTCCTTACAGTGATACCAGCACACGTTTATTTTTAAAAAATGGTGAAGACACCTTACTTTTTAAAAGCCAAGGTTTAAAAGAAACAATTACAAATGAACAAGCAGGTGAAGGAAGTTGCGACAAATATAATTTACAACAATACAGCCTTAAAATGGCAGCAAGTGATACTGACTTTTTTGAAGTTAAATATTTTGCGATAAAAACTAATGTGCCTAAAGTGCAATATATATGTCATAATTTAGAAACAGATAAAATAGATGATAGTTGTTATATTTATTTTTTTCAATTAAAACAGCTTAACACCCTAAATTATACATACGATAGCGTTTCTATTTCTGATAATAAATATGGAGACACAGTATATACAAATTTGAAATATGGTATACTTCGAGTTAAGGATTTTAATAATGTTTATGAATTAATAAAATAAAATTTTGCCTACGGTTGGTGTTTTCACCAACCTTTTTAATATTAAAAAATAGCTCGTTTTATTAAGCTAAAAATTATAAATACTCATTTGTTTCTATTATTCATTTTAGAACTTGCATTTAACTGTTTTGGTAGGTGAGAACACCAACCATAGACAACTCTGAGGATAGCATCTTGGAAAAAACCAACCATAGGCAAAATAGCTAGTTGTTTTATTTTATAATATTTTTAAAACATTTTGTAGTTTGAAATAGAAATAAATATATTGCTTGAAGTAATTTAATAAAATTGAATTAAAATATCTACATGCAAAAACGACCTAAAGTATTAATGTTTGGATGGGAATTTCCGCCAGTAATAAGTGGTGGATTGGGTGTAGCTTGTTTGGGATTATGTAAAGCACTTTCCCCTTTGGCTGATGTAAAAATGATTATCCCCAAAAGTGTTCCTGATTTTAAAATACCCAATATTGAACTCATAGGTTTAAATGCTTTTAATAGGGAACAATTGCGCGATATTTTCAGTAAACCAAGTAAACATGGTGATTATGGTTTAAATTCACATCAGGTTAACGCGGGTGTAAACCCTTATGCCAAAATAGATAACCACGAGTCAATTAACCAAAAGTTTTACGAAGTTTATAATAATAATATTGAACCCTTTGAAATAGATGCATTATACGCTGGCGATGTAATAAAAAAGGCCATCGAATTTTCGCGTATTTCGGTTCAGTATGCACTTACGCAAGAGTTTGATGTAATACATGCACACGATTGGATGACTTTTTTGCCCGCCATTGAATTAAAAATGCTTACAGGTAAACCAATGGTTTTGCATGTGCATTCAACCGAATACGACCGCTCGGGGGCCGATAGCAGAAATTGGGTATATGATTTAGAAAAACGTGCTATGCAGTTAGCCGATAGGGTTATTCCTGTAAGTCATTATACTGGTAGTATTTGTCATCATCATTATGGCATTCCTGAATATAAAATTACTCCCATTCACAATGGTGTTGAAACAGTAAAACATACTGTAAAAGATAGTCCGCATAAAGATAAATTAGTTATTTTCTTTGGACGGATAACCATGCAAAAAGGTCCTGAATTTTTTGTAGAGGCTGCACGTATTGTATTGCAACACCATAAAAATGTAAAGTTTGTAATGGCTGGCAGTGGCGATTTACACAAACCATTAATCGAAAAAATTGCCTCATTTGGTTTAGGCGATAAATTCTTTTTTACAGGTTTTTTAAATAAACAAAAATTAAATGAACTGCTAGCAATAAGTGATGTGTATTGTATGCCTAGCATGAGTGAGCCTTTTGGTCTAAGTGCAGTAGAAGCTGTGCAATACGGTTTACCTGTAATTATGAGTAAAACCAGTGGAGCAGGAGAGGTATTAAGTAGTTCATTAAAAATAGACTTTTGGGATACTCATAAATTAGCTCAATACATCATTGCATCGCTTGATTATAATGGATTAAGCACCGAAATGGTAGATAAAGCAAACGAAGACCTAAAACACATTACTTGGGAAAATACAGCCTTAAAAGTAATGGAAGTGTATGAAGCTGTTATGAGTTAATAGCGTTGGTTAGTTAATAAAGTTAATAGAGTAGCAATTCAGCAATACAACAATTAAACAATACAATAATTTCACAAATCATCAATCACAATTCACAATTCAAAAATATACTCCTATGCCATCAATTTGTTTTTATTTTCAAGTACATCAACCATATCGTTTAAAGGAATATACTTTTTTTGATATTGGCAATAACCATCATTATTACGATGATGAAAAAAACAGACAAGTGTTAGATAAGGTGAGCGAGCGCTGCTATTTGCCTACTAATAAGTTAATGCTTGATTTAATAAAAAAGCATAATGGCGAATTTAAAATAAGTTATGCCATTAGTGGTGTGGCTTTGGAGCAATTTGAAACTTGGCGCCCTGATGTATTGCAAAGTTTTAAAGACCTTGCAGCAACTGGCTGTGTGGAGTTTATAAGTGAAACTTATTATCATTCGTTGGCTTATATTTTTAGTAAAGATGAATTTGTAAAGCAAGTTGATAAACACAAAGCCTTGTTAAAAAAACATTTTAACTATACGCCTAAAGTATTTAGAAATACTGAATTGCAGTATAATAATGAATTAGCCAAATTCATTGAAGATTTAGGTTACGAAGGCATTATTTGTGAAGGGGTAGATAGGCTTTTAAAAGGGAGAACCCCCAATTATTTATACCAAGCACCAAACGTTACTAAAATAAAATCATTGCTTAAAAATTATCAACTAAGTGATGATATAGCATTTAGATTTAGTAACCGTGGTTGGGAAAGTTGGCCATTAACAGCCGATAAGTTTGCTAGTTGGTGTCATCAAGTTGCGGGACATGGTGAAACAATTAATTTATTTATGGATTACGAAACTTTTGGCGAACACCAATGGGCCGAAACTGGTATTTTTGATTTTATGTGGCACATGCCTGAGTATATTTTAAAACATAAAGATTTTTCTTTTAAAACTCCTTCAGAAACAGTGGCTGCTTATCCTACAAGAGATGTGTACGATGCACACGAATTAACAAGTTGGGCTGATATGGAGCGAGATTTATCTGCTTGGCTTGGCAACCCTATGCAGGATGAAAGCATAGCTAAAATTTACTCTATTGAAAAAAGAGTTTATGCTACTGCCGATAAAGCCATTATTGATACTTGGCAAAAAATGCTAACCAGTGATCATTTTTACTATATGTGTACCAAGTTTTGGAGCGATGGTGATGTTCATAAATATTTCAGCCCATACGAGAGCCCTTACGATGCTTATATTTATTTTATGAATTCGTACAGCGATTTTTTAATGGAGCTTGATAAGTTTGAAGCCAAAAAAGTATAGACACAAAAAAACCTGCATTTACTTAAAATGCAGGTTTTTTTTATAATTAAAATTGTTGTTTTAAGCGCTTAATGCAGCAGCTCCACCCACAATTTCCGAAATTTCGGTAGTAATTGCAGCTTGACGAACTCTATTGTATTCCACTTTTAATGATTTCAATAATTCACCAGCATTATCAGTAGCTTTATCCATAGCAATCATACGAGCACCATGTTCTGAAGCTAAAGAATCTAGCATACATCTGAATAATTGTGTTTTCAAAATTCGAGGAATTAATTCCAATAAAATTTCTTCCTTATTTGGTTCAAAAATATAATCGTTTTTCTTAACACTGTCAGTAGCTAAACTTGCGGTATTAATAGGTAAAAATTGTTCTGCACTTAAAATTTGAGTAGCAGCATTTTTAAATTGATTATAAACTATTTCAACAGCATCAAATTTACCTGAATTGTATTGATTCAAAATAAACTCACCTATAGCAAATCCCGTTTCAGAATTAGGTGTTAGTAATGAGTCCTTAAAGGTATCAATATAATTAACTGCCTGTTTTGAAAAGTACTCATGTCCTTTTTTGCCAATTCCGATAACGCTTAAATTACCATTAGCTTTTTGTTCTGCATATTTTTCATTGATAGTTTTGTTGGCCATTTTAATAACATTCGCGTTAAATGAACCACATAAACCTCTATCACTAGTAATAACAACTATTAATACATTTTTTACAGGACGAGTATCGAAATAAACTTTTAAAGAATCTACATCAATACTATCAGACAAATTACTTAAAATGCCATTTAACTTTACTGCATAAGGGCGCATTAAAGTAATTGCATTTTGTGCCCTACGCAATTTAGTAGCCGAAACCAATTTCATGGCTTTGGTTATTTGTTGTGTAGAGGTAACTGATGCTATTCTTATTCTAACTTCTTTTAAATTTGCCATTTTTTATTAGTTGATTGGTTAAAAAGATGATTAGTTAATTAAGTGTAAGTACTCATTTAACTAATCAACCTATTAACTTTTTACTATAATTAACCTACGTATTTTGCTGATAATTCTTTACAAACCTTTTCAATAGTTGCTGCAGCATCATCCGATAATCCTTTTTTCAAATCATCTAACGTGTTTTTATGTTTATTTTCCATATAACTTAAAAACTCAGCTTCGAATTCACGCACTTTATTAACTGGAACATTACTTAATAAACCTTTAGTTCCTAAGTAAATAATTGCTACTTGTTGATCAACACGTAAAGGTGAGAATTGACCTTGTTTCAAAATCTCTACGTTACGAGCACCTTTAGCTAATACTGCTTTAGTTGCAGCATCTAAGTCAGAACCAAATTTAGAGAAAGCTTCTAACTCGCGGTATTGAGCTTGATCTAATTTTAAAGTACCAGCTACTTTTTTCATTGATTTAATTTGCGCATTACCACCCACACGCGATACCGAGATACCTACGTTAATAGCTGGACGAATACCAGAGTTAAATAAATTTGACTCTAAGAAAATTTGTCCATCGGTAATTGAAATTACGTTAGTTGGAATGTATGCAGATACGTCACCAGCTTGTGTTTCAATAATTGGTAAAGCAGTTAATGATCCACCACCTTTAACCAAATGTTTGATTGAATCTGGAATATCATTCATTGCTTGAGCAATAGAATCGGTAGCGTTAATTTTAGCAGCACGCTCTAATAAACGGCTATGTAAGTAAAATACGTCACCAGGGTATGCCTCACGTCCTGGAGGTCTACGTAACAATAACGAAACTTCACGGTAAGCTACTGCTTGTTTTGATAAATCATCATAAACAACCAAAGCAGGATTTCCTAAATCGCGGAAAAACTCACCTATTGCAGCACCAGCCATTGGAGCATAAAACTGCATTGGAGCTGGATCAGATGAAGTAGCTGTAACAACTGTAGTGTATTTCATTGCTCCATTAGCTTCTAAAGTACTTACAATTTGAGCAACTGTAGATGCTTTTTGTCCAATAGCTACGTATATACAATAAACTGGTTTTCCAGCTTCATAAAATTCTTTTTGGTTGATAATGGCATCAATACAAACTGCTGTTTTACCAGTTTGACGGTCACCAATAACTAACTCACGTTGTCCACGACCAATAGGAATCATGGCATCAATAGCCTTAATACCTGTTTGTAATGGTTCTTTAACTGGCTCACGGTAAATAACACCCGGAGCTTTACGCTCTAAAGGCATATCATATAAATCACCAGCAATTGGTCCTTTACCATCAATTGGTAAACCTAAAGTATTTACAACACGACCAACCATGCCATTACCTACTTTAATAGATGCAATTTTACCAGTTCTTTTAACTGTATCACCTTCTATAATTGAATCACTAGAGCCTAATAATACAGCTCCAACGTTATCTTCTTCCAAATTTAATACAATTGCTTGTACACCATTTGCAAATTCGATTAACTCTCCAGATTGAACTTTAGTTAATCCATAAATACGGGCAATACCATCGCCCACTTGAAGTACCGTTCCTACTTCTTGTAATTCAGCATCCGATTTAAAGTTGCTTAATTGCTCTCTGATAATTGCTGATACTTCGTCAGGTCTAATCTCTACCATAATTAATTTTTGTTTATTTTGAGATATATGTGTTTAATAACTGTTGTTTGGCTTTACGTAAGCTACCCGAAATACTTGCATCATACAAACGGTCTTCCATTTGAATCATAACTCCGCCTATTAATGATGGATCTACATGCATTTTAAGTTCTACGTTTTTACCACTTTGTTGTTGTAAAAAGTTTTTAATTTCAGCTTGAATTTCAGCTGAAGCTTCTACTGCGGTTTTCACTGAAGCAGTAGCAATTTTGTTTATTTCGTTGTATTGTGCAATAACCGCATCACAAATTGAAGGGAATATCATTTCGCGTTGTTTACGCACAATAATTGAAATAAATGAAAGAGTAAGTTTATTAAATGAACTAGCAAAAATTTGAGTAATAACTGCTAATTTTTTGTCACCTTTAATAACTGGGCTTTTAAGCAAGTTTTCAAGTGATTGATTTTGTTCAATAGTTTGTTTAAATAATTTCATATCTGCACAAACTACCTCTAGCAGGTTTTGTTCAATAGCTAAATCAACTAATGACTTTGCATAACGACTGGCTACTCTAAAATCCGACATACTAGTTCAGTGTTATATTTTTTAAACTTTCATTTACAAAAACCTCTTGTTGGCTTCTGTCTTCCATTTTGTTACGTAATATTTTTTCAGCTAAATCAACTGAAAGGTTAGCAACTTGAGTTTTCAATTGGTTCATGGCGTTAACTTTCTCCATTTCAATTGCCTCTTTAGCTGCAGTTATCATTTTGTCGCCTTCGCTTTTAGCATCACTTTTAGCTTTAGCTAAAATTTGATCCTTAATTTCGTTTGCTTCTTTTAATAACATATCGCGTTCAGCACGAGCTTCGTTTAACAAACGTTGGTTATCAGTTTTTAAACTTTCCAACTGTAAACGAGCAGTTTCAGCCGATTTTAAAGCCTCATCAATGCTATCTTCTCTTTCTTTAAGGGTTTTGGTAATTGGTTTCCAAGCAAATTTTGTTAATACAAAAAATAGTATAAAAAATGCTATCGAACTCCAAAAAATCAAACCAATACTTGGGGTTACTAAATCCATTGTATATATAATTTTATAAAAGTTTTTTCAAATAAAATAAAGCCCGATTTAAAACAACCGGGCTTTTTGGGGTACTAATTAATTAGTTAGCTCCGTTTCCTAACAAAGCAACAACCACCGCGAATAAAGCAACCGCTTCAACGAAAGCGGCAGCAATTAACATTGCAGTTTGAATTTTGTTAGCAGCTTCTGGTTGTCTTGCCATACCTTCCATAGCAGATCCACCAATTCTTCCAATACCTAGTCCAGCTCCGATTGCGGCTAGTCCAGCTCCGATTGCAGCGATACTTCCTGTCATTTTAGTTTTTATTTAGTTTAGTTTGAAATTTTTAAAATTTATTTTTATTGATTAATGATGTGCTTCCTCGCCATGTTCAGGTTCTTGAACGGCCATTCCAATAAATAAAGCCGACAAAATAGTGAATATAAATGCTTGGATAAAAGCAACCAATAATTCAATAGCGCTAATAAATACAATAAGAGGAGTTGCTACTGCACCTACTGCATACGATTTAAAGATGAATGCTAAACAAACTAAGCTTAGCACTAAAATATGTCCTGCTGTAATGTTTGCAAATAAACGAATCATTAAAGCGAAAGGTTTTGTAAAGATACCAATAATTTCAACTGGAATCATTAATGGGTATAACCAAAGTGGTACGTGAGGTGTAAAAATATGTCCCCAATAGTTTTTGTTACCGTTAAAGTTAGTTATTAAGAAAGTAATTACCGCTAACACTAAAGTTACTGCGATATTACCTGTTACGTTAGCTCCTCCCGGGAAAAACGGAATTAAACCAATTACGTTAATGAACCAAATAAAGAAGAATACAGTTAACAAATATGGCATAAACTTTTGGTATTTATCACCTAAGTTTGGTTTAGCAATATCGTCACGAACAAAAATAATGATTGGTTCAATCCAGCTTTGTAAGCCTTTAGGAGCACCAATTCCTCTTTTGCTATAACCTTTAGCTACAGTTAAAAATATTAATAATAGGCCAATTACAGCTATAAATAAAGTTGCTACGTTTTTTGTGATAGAGAAGTCTAATACTTTTTTGCTAGCCTCTTCATCTATTTCGCCTGCTTCGTTTACAACTTTAATTTTTTCGTGAACTAATTTATAAGTGTAGTTACCTTTATAAGCATCATGGCCATGATTAAATTTACCACTTGAAAAAGTTTCTAAACCTTTGTCTGTATAGATAATTACTGGTAAATGAATACTAGTATGTCCAAATAAATGCCAATCGTGTGCATCGGCAATATGTTCCATTATTGTTTTGTTTGCATCAAATTTTTCTTCACCATGATTTTCCTCATGTGTGCCTTCAGCGTGAGCAGCAGTAGCATGTTCGCTTTCTGCTGAAACAACTGTAGAATCAGTGTGTTCACTAACCAGAGGTTGATTTGCGAAAGAAATGACTGAAACGATAGAAAACACTATCGTTAAAAGAGCATTTTTAATGGTGTAGTTTATTGATTTCAAATTGTTTATATAGGTCATTTGGTTCTTCTTTTCGTCCTTAATGGTGGCGCAATTTAGTTGTAAGGATATAAATTTCAAACACAATAAATAAAATAAAAAGCAACATAAAGTAAAAAATGAAAGATAATTGATACGTTTTATGGGTTTGAGCATAGTACAAAACATAGAACAAACTGCTTATAAATCTGATTGCTAGGGCTGCATAGGAGTGCATCACAAAATTTTGTGGACCTTTTTTTAAACCCAAATAACTGATATAAAACACTAAACACGTTACAATGCAGTAAAATGTCAAACATATAATAGCATCATTAATATTTAAATTGATTTTCAGTGAATTAATGCTCCAAAAAGTGGACAAACCTATAAAAATGCCTAATCCAATGCTTAGCAAAAAAAATTGTATAATTGTTTTCATAGATGAGTTACTTTTCTTTTATGAAGTTCTTAATCAAATTGTAAAATCCAATTGTCATTCCTATGAAAACACCAATAACGGTTAGATATGGGATTTTATGTGCAAAATGTTTATCAATCCAATTACCCAAAAAGGTAAAAATAAGCATGAAAATAATAAGCTGAACCAATAAGCCAAATACTTTGCTGTATTTGGCATAGCTGCTTGTTAATTCTTCTTTATTGAGTTTAGGGTCGGTCATTTTTTATGACCGCAAAAGTAATTTATTATGGCAAAACAATTATTTTTTTAATTTGCAGGCATGAAAACCACTAAAATTATCGCTTTTATATTAATTGGCATTTCGCTTTTATGCGCATTTAGTGCTTGTGGAAGCAAAAAAGGAATTGCACGAAATAAAAAATGTAATTGCCCTAAATTTTAGTTAATCAAAACATGCAAAATCCTTTAGTAAGCTTAATTACGGTTACTTATAATGCTGAAACACTTCTTTACGATACTTGGCAATCTGCCATCAATCAGTCGTTTAAAGATTTTGAACTCATTTTAGTAGATGGTGGCTCGAAAGATAATACTGTAAAAATAGCTCAACAATTTACCAGTAATATAGGAACCATTATTTCGGAACCCGATAAAGGGATTTACGATGCCATGAATAAAGGCATAAAAGCAGCAAAAGGACAATGGGTTTATTTTTTAAATGCAGGAGATTCATTTTACAATAATGAAGTGCTTGCTGATATTTTTAAAAACAATACTTTTAATAACTGCGAACTTATTTATGCCAAAGTGCAAACAGTAAATGAACCAACTGGTGTAAACTATATAAATGGCAAACCTGTTAAATACAGCGATTTCTTTTCGCACTACCCTATTTGTCATCAAGCTACATTTACAGACAAAAGTGCTTTTGAAAAAATAGGCTATTATAATACAGCCTATAAATTAGTAGCTGATACTACTTGGTTTGCTTCATTTTTTAAAACTCAGCCGGAAAAAGCTCTTTATTTAGATAAGGTTATTGCTTTTTACGATATTCAAGGTGCCACTTACCACAAGCGTATGCTTGGATACAAGGAGTATATTCATTATGGATGGAGTAATTTCCCGCTAACAATTGCTATCAAAAATTGGTTGATGTATCCTATAATTTGGCTAAAAGTAAAATTGATAAGAACTTTAACCAATACTGCTATTTTTAAATTTTATAGAAAAATAAAGTTTGGAAATAATGCTTCTGTTTAGTTATTAAACTTTCTTTTTAATTAATTTCTTACTGTTTATTTTTCATTGTTTTGACTTTCTGCAACCGAAAGAACTTGCTTGAGGAAATTTAGCGAATTATTAAAATCGTAAATAAAGTAAAAACTCAATGCGACTAAAGAGAAAATTACCAAAAACGAAATTACTACTATTTTAAAATTCATATTGCTATCAATCAAAATGTTTGTAAACTGAGACAAACATGTAAAAAGCAGAAATGGTAAAAAAATCACAGCTAGTACTAACCCTATAAATGGATAACAGCTAATTTCAATTTCTGAATGTCCATTTTCCAATAGTTTGGTTTCACCATGTAAATAAATTTGAACTTGTTTATTATCCATAAAACCTCTTTTTAAATTTACATCAAATTGCTTACCAGAGGTAGTACCTTCAAGCATTTTTTGATTAAATACAGACTCTGTATTGGTGTTTTTAGCATTCATATTATCATGAATAGCCTACATAATTTGCGGAGGAGTTAAATTAACTTCGAAAACTACAATTCGGGGAAATAGATTGAAAAACATAACTCAAAAATAAACTTTTAAGGCATAAAAAAACCGAAGTTTAAAAAGCTTCGGTTTTTTATTATTTGGTAATTATTATTTCAACTTCAATTTTAAAAATGCCAAAGCTTTTGCATGTGCATCTGCCGAAAATTCTTTGTTAAACTTAGGATTACTAGGATTAGCAAAAGCATGGTCAGCATCGTAATTGTAAACAGTTAATTTCTTTTTAGCTTTTTTCATATTAGCTTCAAATGCTTTAACTAAATCAGCATTGATAAACTGATCTTGTTTAGCAAAAATACCTAATACATCGCAATTCAAAGTTTTTAAACGCTCAATGCTTTTTTCTGGCATTCCGTAATACATTACGCAAGCTTTTGCTTGTTTACTTTCTAATAAAGTACTTTGCAAACTCCAAGCACCACCCATGCACCATCCAATAGTGGCTATTGATTTGTCAGCTCCAACTTTAATTATAATTCCGTTTACTATAGCAGAAGCACGTTCTTGTTTTAAACCCGACATTAATTTTTGTGCGGTTGGAACATCGGCTGCTACTTCGCCATCGTATAAATCAATTGCATACACATCTACATCTCCCATTTCCATAGCAAAAGTTTCAGCTTCTTGTTTTATGTAATCGTTTAATCCCCACCATTCGTGAAATACAAATAATACTTTATGGGTTGGCTTTGAAGATTTAATATAATAAGCATTTCCGTTTGAACCCTCTTTGGTGGCAAATGAAATAACTTCGCCTTTTGGTTGTTCTAACTTGAAAGGTGCTGGCACATCGTGTTTAGATGCAAATTTGTCGTTCATGGCTAAGGCTGCATTTTGACTGCTAACGGTTATAGTGCAACAGCTGGTTTGTGATTTTGCAATAGTAGCTAAAACAATTAATGACATTGCTAATAAAATTTTTTTCATTTTTTGGTTTTGGTTTATATGAACACAAACTTGCTAAATCCTAAATTGTTTCATTATTCTTTTCTTATTTTATACTTTAACTCTTGTAATTTTTGCTCAAAATAACTTGGCTGTCTTAATTTAAACCAACTTGGTTTTGAATAATATTTTGGATTTAAAAATACATTTACATAAACAGCCCCATTTTCATAACTATTTCCATACCAATTATGATATAAAAAATCACGTTGGGTCTTGGTAAATTCAGCATTTACATTCGATTGAAGCAAAGCAGGAATGGTATCTAAATTCAAATCATTTAACGAACCAATTTTTAAACCTTTGTCCAAATCTAAATAACGTATATCGGCACTTGAACTAATAGGGGCGTATGAATAAAATGCAATCGAATCGAAATCATTTTTTACTAGTTGTTCTAATTTAAAAAAATTACGGTATTGCAAATTGGTGTCTGCTATTACCTTACCTGGGTAATACATAATATTTCCAATGCCTAAACTTACCAAAACCAAACTTACAATCCATTTGAGTTGTTTTTTATTGCTTGCTTCTATCAACAAAATAATAGATAAAAACTGGCTAATCATAAAATACCTGTGGCCAATGGTATTGTATAAAAATACCGCCATGCATAGGCTATTTACCAATAAAATAATAGCACTAAAAATAAACAATTCCTTGTTTAATTTTTGTTTGAAAAACAAATAAATAAGCAAAGCATAAACAGTTAACACACCATTATCAACCAAACGCCAAATAATTAGGAATACACTTTGAATAAACTGCTTCATTCCTTTTATATCATTATGTTCGGTATAATTGGGCGATAAAAAAGCCCAACCAAAATGCTGTTGATGAACGTACAACCAAATACCTAAAACCGTTACCGCTGGAAGAAAAAGCAACAGTCCGTTTTTAAAAAATTGGGCAATGGTTTCTTTGTTTTTAAATACTTGGTAACAATAAATAATACCAAAAGCCAATAAGAAAAAATTGGCTTGTAAATGGTTTAATTCCATTAACACAGTGCTGATTATAAAACCTGCTTTTTGTTGTTTTATTAAATAATAAAATGCCAATAATACAAATAAGTAAAACAACGGTGTATTAAGTAATAATGCCTGCTGAGCCACAAAAACAGAATAACACCCAGCTAACAATGTAGCTAAATTAGCTTTGGTTTCGTGGCAATAATGCAAGGCAATTTTTCTAGTAACAAAAAGAATAAAAAAGGAAATAAGTATGATTATAAAATGACTTACTACTAACGACTTTCCAAAAATCATCCAACAGCAAGCCAATAAATATGGAAACAAAGTAGGATGTCCTGGATCAAAATTAGCGGGATACCAAATAGTCTGTAAATTATTATTATAAATATTTAACGCAGCCCTTGCTGTAGAGGTAACCGCATCGCCATGAAAAGGATCGTTTTTAATTACAAAAAACAATACCAATTGCAAAACTGCTATGATGGCTAAAATATACTTGTTAAAGGGCTTTTGCATTAAATAAAAATTGTATTGATTATTGCCTTGTGTTTAAAACCTTGTTAATTAATTGAAAATTAATAATAATTCATTTGTTATTACAATTTTAAACAACTAAAAACATGAAAAAAAAATTATTTTACTATGCACCTTTGCTAGTTTATTTGTATTTATTTCAAATGCAAGTAACGCAAAAAAAACAAATTTGTTGGTACCTCCAACCACCACTTACAACGTTACTTTAAATTTGACAATGTTTGTTCAAGGTTATTACTTAAAAAATGGCCTTATGAACCCCAGAATTTATAATGCAGGAATTCCCTCTGTAATTTTAAATGGATCAACTACATCACCTACATCAACGACAGTAACACCTGATGATGTTGAAGTAATACGAATAGAGCTAAGAGAAAAAACCAATCTTGCTGTTGTAGCGGCATCACAAGAGGGAGTGTTAAAGAAAAATGGAACTATGAATATTAACCTTACGAACATCCCTCCAGGTGATTATTATATTATAGTTAATCCCTCTGACCCTATTGGTAATCAGACTCACACAAGTTTTGTTTTAGCAACATGTTCTAGTGGGACTATTTCCGTTTCTTCATCCTCTACAATTAATTATAATTTTACTACTAATAAAAACCAAGCATTTGGAGATAATCTTATAAGTTCAAATGACGGAGCATCTACTGTGTATTTATTAATAAATGGCGATATTAACAATGATGGTTATATGGACTTTAATGATTATCCTGACTTCGATTTACAAAAACCTGATTTGGATGGAAATGGATATATGAATATCTTGGATAAATTAGTTATTGATTATGGAAATTATTTAAACTTTTATTCAATTTTACCTTAGTAATTATGGAAAAAAAATTAATCATAATAATTGGTTTATTGTTTCTTTTTGTAAGCAACAATAAAGCCCAAAATCTCTCTTTTTCAAATACTAATTCTGAAATTGCAGGATATAACTCTACTTTTTTTAACAAAATAGCTACAACTGACCTTGATGGAAACGGAAAGAATGACATAGTAACTTACGAAACAAAATACTTGGATTCTTCAAGAATAGTAATAAAGGAAAGTAATTACAATTCAGGGGTAATTTCAAGTACAAGTTTTACAAACAAGTTTATTGATATTGATAGCAGAAGTTGTGCTACATCGTTATTAACTGCTGACTTGAATAATGATAAAAAACCAGAAATAATATTAGCTACCAACTTAGGTGATTTGTATATTTTTTATAATAATTCTTCTCTTGGAAATATTTCGTTTCCATCAAATACTCTAGCAACAACTGGTGTTTCAAAACTTTCTGGTTTTACAACTGAAAAAATAATAAAAGTTGAAGATATGGATGGTGATGGAGATAAAGACATCATAGCATTAATAAGAAATTCGAACACAGTTTCTATTTATATTAATAATGCAGGAACAATATCAAGCACACCAAATAATATAGTTTATTCAAGTAGTATAAATTCATTACCTAACTTTAGTAATTTCTATGTAACTAATATTGCTGGTTCTTTAGTTGCAGATATTGTAATAATGGAAAAAAATAAAATTTTTACTTTGGTTAATAATTCTCTAGTTTCTCCTTTATCTACATCAAGTTATACTATTAGTAGTTCGTCACATAGTTTAAATATTCAGTCAGACGCTTTATTTGAAAATTTGATATTTGCAGATTATGATAATAACGGTGATAATGAAATTATAACTAACATACCCAATTTAAATCAAATTGCTATTTTCAACACAACTAAATTGTCTCCAATAACAATTGATGTGGAAAACATTAATCAATTAATAAGTATTGAAGATTATGATTTAGATGGTAAAAAGGATATTTTGTATGTAAATGACAATGGTAAAATTTGTTTTAAAAAGCAAATTTTAAGAAAGCAGGTTGCAGGAACTTATAAATTAGACTTTAAACCAAGTGTTTTTGTTTCTAATGTGCTAGGAGGTATTTATAATTGTGAGTTAGCCGATATTAATAATGATAACAAGAATGATATTTTGTTATTTAGTGGAGCGGGTTCAAATATGAACCTAATTCTAAATGAAACAAAAACCACAAAGCCAATTTTTTCAATGCCATCAACTACTTCCACAAGTATTTTTACTCAAGTGGAATGTGCTGATTTAGATAATGATGGCAAAAAGGATATCTTAACTTTAGAAACCTACTATTTAGACTCATCAAAAATTTATATAAAAAATAATATTCATAACAGCGGTGATTTATCTGCCGCTTCTTTTGCAAGTCCCACTTTTAGCAATTTGGAATTAGAAAAAAGATGTGTTGCAACTTCTGTAAAAGTTTCAGATTTGACAGGTGATGGACCAGGTTATTCAGATTTAGTTATTGCTACTAACACCGGTCAAATCTATTTGTATGCAAATAGAGGTGGTGGTTTTCATAATTTTGGTGGCCGTTCTTTTATGGAATTAAATTATAGTTTGTCAGGAATAAATCAACTATTTGAACAGCAAATAGAATTGGTAGATATGAATAGTGATGGTTATAAAGACGTAGTTTCCATGTTACGCAATACAAATACGGTTTTAATTTATTTAAATACAACTTTGGATAGTGTTTCAAAGAACACATCTGTTTGGAATTTGAGTAATTTATATTTTAACCCTACTCCAATTGTTTTAAGTATAGGTTCGTTAGGAATATCTGATTTGAAAAGTAGTTGTATGAAAATAAGCGATGTAGATGGAAATGGCAAAATGGATATTTTTATAAAACTAAAAAATGACTTCAAATTACTTTTAAATAATTATGATACATCTGTTACTCCCAAATCCCTCATATCCGCATCTAACTTCAACCTTTTGGGCTATTATCATGGGAAAGAATTTACATCAAATTTGGTAGCAAATAGTATTGAAATAGGTAATTTAGATGATAATTCAGCAAACGGAAATGAAATAGTTGTTTTAGATCCAACTGATAATAAATTAGTAATTTATAATATCAATATGGCAGCCATTACTGCTGGAACACCTAGTTTAATATTAACTAAATTGACTACCGATTTTTATATTGACAGTGAAAGTGAATCAATTTCGATAGCCGATATGGACAATGATTACAGAAATGATTTAGTAGTATTAGGTTCAGAATTGATCATTTATAAAAACGTAAAAACACAAACATCATTTTCGTTCATAGAAGCTAAAAAAGTAAATGGCATAGGTACAGGAGGATTTTTAAAAATTGCTGATTTGAATAATGATGAAAAACCTGATATTACATTTGTTAATAATACGCTACAGGATATCAAAATTATTCAAAATGATTTTGATAAAATTGGAAAAGACTATGACAATAATATTATTAAAAACAATTCACTTAATGAAGACAATATGTTGTTTCCTTTGTATTCAATTGTGGGTAATGATAAATTGAATCCAAATTTGTTGTTTGATGGAGATGAAACTTCAAATAATAGTTTTAATTTTATAAATACTACATTCACTAACGATTTTACTTTTATATTAGATTTAAAAGATGAATACACAATCAGAAAAATTAAATATAAGGAAAACTCTTATAATGCTAATTGTTTCATAAAATTTAGTTCTGGAGATCCGAGCAATTGGAGCAGTCCTATAAGTTTTAATTCAAATCCAAGTGCTGATACAAATACCTACACCGTAAACCATGTAAATCTTACAACTAGGTACTTAAGAATAAATGTACAAGGTGCTGGTTTTAAAATTTCAGAGTTGAAATTGGAAGGTTTTCTGTATTCTAATACCGATATGATAATACCTGAAATTGTAGCACATCCTAGGCCTAAAATGAGTGACATGATGGGTGTAAATGCTTCGATTAATGAGACTGTTAGTGATTTACACCAATTTAAAAATGTAAGGTATTTTCATGATTTTCATACAACAGATACTGGTGATTCATTACAGACATACCCAAACAATTTGTACCAGTTAAACCCTGCTTATGATGGAAAACATTTTGATGGGGATCCAATAAGTTATGAGACTTATCATGGTTTTGCCTATTGGAAAAAGGGAGGAGTGAATATATTCCCTTGTATTCAAGAATCGCCTGAATGGTTAAGAAAATTGCATAATCCTAAATTAGAAAAGTATGAGTGGGATTTTAAGCCTATTTTTCCATTAAATGGTAATTCGGAAGAGTCTGATAGCTATAAAAGTCACGCAGATTTTTTATTTCAATTTGCTTTTAGGTATGGCAAAAACTCAAGTTTAGATACTGGATATGCTAGATTGAATTCCTCACAAACCATAAAAAAAGGATTGAATTATGTAAAATATATTGAAAACAGAAATGAGCAAGATAAGTGGTGGAAATCAGACAAACCATATATTTATTTCTCACCTTTTGAATTTGCAGCTATGTGTAATATTGATTACGATAATAAACAAATTTCTTTATCTACTCTAGTTTCACCTACAAATGGAATAGGTGTAAAAAATGCTGACACAACTATGAAAATGGTAATGGGTGGGCTTGCTTCCCTGGATTTGAAATATATAAAAACCATGAATTTATGGAGTCAATACCATAGAACATCAATTGGTAATAAAAGTATATTCCCAGCCGATGTTATTAATTTGCATAATTATTCATTTAAAGTTTATTCTGGCACTAAAGAAATAGGTATAAGTCCTGAAGATGATGATTTGAAGAATAAATTAATTAACATAGTAAATTATAGAAATCAGTATTTACCCGGAAAAGAAGTTTGGTTAAGTGAATTTGGTTATTCAACATTTGATGGACAAATTACTACAAGTAATCCAAAAGAAGGAAACAGGGCTGTACCTCCACAAAGCGAAACAGGTGTGAGAAAAATGGAAACCCAAGGCAGATGGCTGTTAAGAAGTTATTTAGCCATTGCTGCTGCAGGAATAGATAAGGCCATGTGTTATACATTATTGGATGAAGACTTTAGCACCCATCAGTTTTCCAAAACGGGTCTATTTAATGTAAACTATAACAAGGCTATAACTCCAAAACCGTCATACTTTTACATTCAATGTATGTTGAAAACATTGAATGATTATGTTTATGATTCCGAATTAAACTCAGGCAATCCAAATGTATTAATGTATAAATTTGTTAAACCTAATTCTACCGATTTTGTATGTGCTGTTTGGTGTAAAACTTCCAACAACACAATGGTTAATAATTTCAATAACTACCCATCAATACCTATAGGTAAAAAAGGAGAAATAATAACACCCCAAATTGGAGAAGCAAAAATAACTTGCTTATCAGGTGGCATTACTGTTACGGAATTGCCTGTTTTTGTTAGGTATACAGATGTTCCAGTTTATGTTAATAGTCAAAATGAAATTTACAATTCAAATACAACAATAAACATTGACAAAGAATTTAGGGAAAATATTGAGATTAGTAATAACGCGACACTAACTATAAATAATGCTAAAATACTAATGAATAGTGGTTCAGAAATAACCGTTAATTCTGGTTCTACTTTAATAATTGAAAACAGTGAATTAAGGTCTAACAAGTGTTCAGCTTCTACTGTAATTTGGACAGGTATTCATGTAAAAGATGGAGGTTACTTAGTGATAAAAAACTCGGTTATTAATGATGCTAGAGTTGCTGTATTTGGTAATAATCCAAAGTCCATTACAATCGACAATAGTATTTTTGCCAATAATTGGACATCTATTGCCTTTGCAAATAACGTCTCATCTGTTTCAAATATTATAGTTAAAAACTGTGTGTTTAATTCTCAGAATTTTTACCCTAATAGTACTATTATGTTTACTTCAGCAGATCCACGTTATTATTTAAATAGTGGAGTTCCTATTTCGAATAGTTATGTAAATATTATCAATTCGGAAAATATTGCATTATACTCAAATACTTTTTATGGTGTAAATGGAATAACAACTGTAAACACTAATCCAAGTATTCTTAGTGAGCTAGATGCTATTATTATAAAAGAGTCTGATAATATTAACATCGATTATAATAAATTTTTTAGTGGAGGAGAATTAACACTTGATAGGGCAGTTTTATGTATTGGTAATGGTGATTATACCTCTAAGAATTTATATGTTTTTAACAATACATTTAATAATGTTACTGATGCTGTTAAAGTAGATAAATATCAATCTTATTTGATAAGAAACAATAAATTTTATAGTTGTAAAATCGGAGTCGAATCTTATTGTGATAAGTATCAAAATTATAGTCCTACAGTTTTACCAAGTTGCAAAATAAGTAATAATAATTTTGATGGTTTAGAAAAAGCAATCATAATAGCACCAAAGTCCAATCCATTCTTATTTACTTCTACTATAGGGAACAACAATTTTGCAACTGGTTATTCAGCTGCCGAACATTACATTTCTATTGCATGTAATAATTTTAATAATAATACCATAGGAATGAGTGGCACAGGTAAATTATTTGATAACTTAAATATTACCAATGGTTCGAATAGCTTTTTGAATAATAAACAATGGGATATTATTTGGGCAAGTAATGGTTCTAATTGGAAATTTTATTACAACCAGTTAATTATTACAACACCGGTTAATTCTTCTACAAAATATGATGTTAATTCAGCACCAACAGCTCAATTATCTAAATTACCTTGTATGCTAAATGGCGTTACTGTAACAACACCTGGTATCAATTATATCATCAATATACCAAATAGTAATGATTGTAATTATATTACGCCTTTTCCAAATTATCAACCTGACAATTCATATATATATAGTTCTTTGTCTAAAATGATTAGTGAACCAAAAGCATTATCAACAGTTGAAACTAAAAAAATAGTGAATGGATTGGTTTTATATCCTAATCCAGCAACTGATAAGTTAATGATTCAAAATTTAGGTGAACAATATAACTTTAGAGTTAAATCAATAAGTGGACAAGAATTGCTGAATGGTCAAATTAATAATTCTGAAAGTTCAATTAGTATAAATACACTGAAAGATGGTATTTATATTATAGAATTAATTAATAATAAATTAGAATTTCAAACTTTAAAGTTTGTTAAACTAACTAATTAACAATTTAAATTATTAATTACTGCAAAAGCCATTTAACTTAAGTTAAATGGCTTTTGTGTTATTATTGCAGTTATTATAAAAACCTAAATGATAGAAATAAATTCACCAATTGAACCATTATATTTTAAGCTTTTTAAACAAAAACAAATTTCGGTTTATATTAAACGAGATGACAAAATCCATCCATTTATAAGTGGAAATAAATGGAGAAAACTTAAACATACAATAGCCGATGCCAAACAAAAAAATAAAACACATTTGGTTAGTTTTGGTGGTGCTTACAGCAATCATTTAAATGCATTGGCTTGTGCAGGTGCTATGTTTGGTTTTAAAACTACCGCTTTTATTAGGGGTGATGAAGGCGTAAGCAACCAAATGTTGGCTTTAAATAAACTTTGGGGAATGGAGTTTATTTATACAGATAGAACCAGCTATAAGGATAAAGATACATTATTTAAAACTTATTTTGGACAAGATGAAAATGCTTATTTTGTTAATGAAGGTGGTGCAGGCATTTTAGGTGCTAAAGGTTGTCAAGAAATTGTAACTGAACTAACCGATAGTTACCAGCATATATTTTGCGCAGTAGGTACAACCACCACCTTGCAAGGAATTGCTCAAGCTATAAAAGACCAACAATTAACAACCAAAGCCGAAGGAATTTGTGTTTTGAAAGGTGCTGAAAATATTGATGAAGAATTGCTAAAAAATCAATTACAAGATTATTATAAAATTCATCATCAATTTCATGAAGGAGGCTATGCCAAAAGCAATCCTAAACTAATGGACTTTATAGCCCAGTTTGCTAGTAAAACAGGTATATTATTAGATCAAGTTTATACCGCCAAAATGATGATGGCCGTTTTTACTTTAGCAGAACAAGATTATTTTAAACCTAATAGTAAAATTTTGTGTATTCACACAGGTGGAATATTGGGATTGTTAGGGGTTTTGAAGTAAGTTTACAAGTAAACCAATGGCTTTGTTCAGCTTAGTTATAATTCAAATTTAACTATTCAATTACTAAACGTTTTACCAATTGTTTGCCAGTTTCAGTTTGGATTTTTACAAAATAAACTCCTGCATTTAGGTTTATTAGCTCAATGTTTGCTGATTGAGTTCCGCGGGCCATTGCTTGATTAATAACTGTAGCACCCAAAATATTGATGATACTTACTTGCGCTTTTTCGTTCAATAAATCGGTTTCAATAGTTAATTTATTTTTGGCTGGATTAGGATAAATTTTGGCTTCAAATGTTTGTTCTGTTAAATCATTGGTAGTTGATAAACTTATTTTCCCTAAAATAGTACTTTTATAAAATTTAAATCCACCACGTTGGTTTCCAATTAACACCTCAGGGCTGGCATCAGCATCAATATTTGCGATGGTAACACTGGTATAAACCCCTTGAGAAATACTATCAGCAGCCATGTTTGCATCATCTTTAAATATATTAGCAATTCTACGTGCTTTTATTGCAGGATTAGCACTTATATCAGTATATAAAACTACACTTTTGCTATAACTTCCAATTAAAGCTTCGTAAATGCCATCATTATCCAAATCAAATACAAATGGATAGGCATTTCCATAACTTTCGTTTCTTGATCGCACACTTAATTTTCCTAATGAATCAATAGTTGGGGTAGAATTAAATGAAGGTTCTGTAACTGTTCCAGTGTTTTGATAATAAGCCAATGTTCCATTGTATTTTCCAATAACTAAATCAAGTTTTCCATCAGCATTTAAATCAATTAACTGCGGGGCTATTTGTGTACCGGCATTTATATTGAAGTAATTGCTATCTCTTTTAGTAAAGTTTATAGTAGAGGTTGTTGAAGTATTTTCATAATAGTTTAAATAACCATTGTACCAACCCAAAATCATGTCCTTTTTGCCATCATTATTTAAGTCACCAAATGTTGGAATTACATTGGTTAATGGCAAACGTACATCCGCTTGAATATTGGCAAAATTGGTGTCTGCCAAACTAAATACAGGATTGATTTTAGTTCCAATATTTTTGTATAAATACAATTGCTCAAAATTATTTTTGGTACTTGAATAATTCCCCTGCGTTGCAACAATTAAATCTTGGTCATCATCATTGTCGATATCAACAAAAACTGGCTTGGAGTTTCCTCCTAAATCAATCATTTCATCTATTAAAAAATTCTCTTTCACAAATTGAAATTTGGCAGCAGTATTATTACTGGTTGCTGTGTTTTTATATAAATTGATATGGTTCGTGTTTTTAACAGCTGCAGGTTCATTCGTTGTGATGATTAGATCAGTGATTCCATCATTATCAAAGTCTTGAAAATAAGGGGTAGGCCATGATAAATCTAATGGACGATAAGTATTCCTAGGGAAAATGGTGTCTTCAGTTACAAAGGAGTCCCTTAACAAAGAGTTTGACTCTCTACCGTTTTTTGCAAAAATCAATGTATTGAAAAATCCATCCCCATAAATAAGATCTTTATCTCCATCTGCATCAGTGTCAAATACAGCAAACGAATTGCTTACATGCTTTCCACCCTTGCCTAAATAATAGGCATCTAATCCAAAGTTAAATCCGTGAGTGTTTACCTTATAACCTACATGTCCCCAAAAATTAACACCAAATCCGAAATTTATTGAATCGCAATTATTTTTTGGTCTTCTATTTCTGTATAAATCAAAATAATTGGATCCTGAAGGCATATAAACTACATCGGGGTCGCCATCATTATCCATGTCCTCTATTGCTCCAATATCAGTTGGGGTAAATTCCAAGCAGTCTTCAAAATCGGCACTATTTATGTAGGTTAAACAATTACTTCTTTGTTTAAATTTCAGATTATTAGTTGTGGAAATATTTTGCAAATACCTTATGGAGTTTGATTTTACATATTCTCCTGGATTTAATACATATGCTGGTCCAGATGCTGTAAGTAAATCGTCCTTTCCATCGCAGTTAAAATCAATTATTTTTAACCATTGCGAAATATTAGGTAAGAATTTTTCGTAAGAAGGTTCATAAACCCAACTATTATTTTTCCAAAGGTAGGTAAATACTTTGTCGCCAATGCCGTCAAATACCACTAAATCTTTTTGTCCATCATTATCTAAATCCATCTTATTGAATTGCGGTTTTTGAAAACCACCAACAAATGGGTATTTCAAAGTATCTGTGTTGTTTCTTTTTAAAAATTTTGCGGTATTAGCTAAAGTAAAATATACATTTTGAGCATTCATTATTGAGTTTATAAACAATAGTGAAATAATAGCAAGTATGAATTTACGCATAAATTATGGTTATTTGTTGATTCAAATTTATAAATTAAAGTTTGAAGTAGTTTCATAATTTTTTATTAAAATGGATATAGCCAATTTACATCAATTATTTTTAAAACATCCTACTGTTTGCACTGATACACGTAAAATTGCGGCTAATAGTTTGTTTTTTGCATTAAAGGGAGAAAAATTTAATGCAAATCAATTTGCGAGCCAAGCATTAAGTCAAGGAGCAGCTTATGCCATAATTGATGAAGCACAATATAAAATGAGTGAGCAATATATTTTGGTAAATGATGTATTGACCACCTTGCAACAGCTTGCTACTTTTCATAGGGATACTTTGAAGATTCCAGTTATAGCCATTGTAGGAAGCAATGGAAAAACCACTACTAAAGAATTAATCACATCGGTTTTAAAACAAAAATTTACAGTTTTAGCTACTCCAGGTAATTTTAACAATCATATTGGCCTACCTTTAACCATGTTACAAATAACTAGCAGTCATGAGATAGCAGTTATAGAAATGGGCGCTAATCATATTGGTGAAAATGAGTTTTTATGCAAAATAGCCAAACCAAGCCATGGAATTGTTACCAATAATGGTAAAGACCATCTTGAGGGTTTTGGCGATATGGAAGGTGTAGCAAAATCAAACTCTGAGCTATATTATCATTTACTAAAAAATAATGGAATTGCATTTGTAAACATGCACGATGAATGGTTGATGCGCATGGCAAGGCAATTAGAAAATAAAGTTACTTATGCTGCTAATTTTGAAGGTAAGATTAAGGAAGCATCTCACACTTGTTACGCTAGTCATTTACAGCCAACTATTAATTTTACAATTGAAAATTCACCAATTGAAATAAATAGCAATTTAAGTGGTGATTACAATTTTGATAATATTACAGCAGCAGTGTCCATGGGATTGTATTTTGGATTAAGTATTTCTCAAATTGCTAAAGGAATTGAGAGCTACAAACCGAGCAATAATCGCTCAGAAGTAATAAAAAAAGAATCAAACACCATTTATTTAGATGCTTATAATGCCAATCCAAGTAGTATGGAAGTTTCCATTAAAAATTTTGCAGCTATGCCATTTGGCAATAAAGTACTCATACTTGGCGATATGTTTGAATTAGGAAAATATGCTGAAGAGGAGCATCAAAACTTAGTTCATTTTTGCGAAGTACTTGGCTTAACAAATGTATTTTTATGTGGTGATTTGTTTAAAAATACCAAAAACAATTATGTAAGTTTTGGCACTACAGAGGAATGTAAAGTGTATTTATCAGAAAATAAATTAATGAATTCAAATGTATTTATGAAAGGCTCTAGAGGAATGAAGTTAGAAACCTTAATGGAAGTTATTGATTAAAACACTACAAGCCTAGCTTACTTTTTATGTAAAAATACAAATCATCAAAAGGAAAGTTAACCCCTTTAATTACATCAATAGCATACCTGCGTTTAACTTCAAACATAACAATATGAACCGAAACAAAGGCTATTGTAGCTATGGCCATAAATCGTTTGTTGCATAGTAAATACTTGCATGCTAAAATTTTTTGTAACACACATTCTATAACTTTTTAAACAATAAAATGTTTTATCAAACAAAAAAGGCTGCTTTATAAAAGCAGCCTTTTTTGTTTTAGTAAATTCGTTTTAACTTAAACTCTTTTAGTGGAGTAATAACCAATGGTACTTTTTCAATCAATACCGAACTAGTATCTAATCCAAATGCTTTGGCCTCCGATAAACTTAACCTATCGAGTGTAAAGTACACATCCATAATCCATTGCTCGTATGCCGAAAGTTCGTTTTCGTTTGATAGATGGCGTTGTAAAACTACAAATTTAAAATCACCCGTAATGTTTTGTCCTCGTAAAGAAGCATATCGACTGGTAACATCCACCTCGCCATTTAAAACTAACTCTTCTACTACTTTTCTAAAGTAATAATTAATTTTTTGCTCTACTCTAAAGCCTAATTTAAACTCTACTTTTATAATATCGTTAGGCACTATATGGTCAACTTTATATTGCATAGTATAAGGTTGATCATCTACATGAATATGCACAAACCAGTAAATATCGGCACGTTTTGGCTGTTTTTGTAAAATAGAATACATAATTTTTGATTCTATTTCGTTTTGTAAGTCAGCACTGGTTAGATAAACCAAATGTGTGGCAAACTTAGAAACCGATTCGTCTTTACTTAATTGCTCTAAAATAGGAATATATGATTTTAACTGAACAAACTCAGTCAATCTGTTTTTGATTTTACGGCCTTTATACCAAATCCACATAACAAAAATAAACACACTACTAATTACTAAACTTACCCAACCTCCGTGTGTAAATTTCAATAAATTAGCAGCTAAAAACGACCCTTCAATGGCTACATAAATTAATAACAATAATGCAATTAGCCATTTATTTACCTTTATATGGCTAAGGTAATTAACCAGTAATAAAGTGGTCATTAACATAGCAATGGTAATAGCCAAACCATAAGCGGCTTCCATAGCTCCTGCTTCTTTAAAATACAATACTATTCCAATACAGCCAGCCCATAAAATTAAATTTGCACTAGGCACATAAAGCTGACCTTTCATTTCGCTTGGATACTTTAAAGCAACTTTTGGCCAAACATTCAACCTAATTGCTTCTGAAATTAAAGTAAATGAACCACTGATTAAAGCCTGACTGGCAATAATAGTAGCCATAGTAGCAATGGCAATACCGTATGGTAAAAACTCGGTCGACATAATGCTATAAAAAGGATTAATAGCAGCTTGAGCTAATGTTTCGCCCTCGTGGCTTAATAAATTTGCACCTTGTCCAAAATAGTTTAATAATAAGGCTGACTTTACAAAAATCCAACTTACACGAATATTGTTTTTTCCGCAATGTCCTAAGTCAGAATATAAAGCTTCAGCTCCTGTAGTACAAAGAAAAACTGCACCTAAAATCCAGAAACCCTCATGGTAATTAACCAACAAATTATAAGCATAATATGGGTTTAAGCAGTTTAATACATCTAAGTGAGAACCAATTTTAGCAACACCTAAAACAGCTAACATACCAAACCATAAAAACATAATTGGACCAAATGCTTTACCAACTATAGATGTACCAACACGTTGAATTAAAAACAATAAACTAATAATAGCAATTACTATAGGTACAGTTGGAATTTCAGAAAAATTAATGGTATCTGATTTTAACAATCGCAAACCTTCAATGGCTGATGAAACCGAAATAGGTGGAGTAATTACCCCATCGGCTAATAAAGCACAACCACCAATAATCGCAGGGAAAATTAAATAGGGCCTTCGCCTACGAACCAAGGCATATAATGAAAAAATTCCACCCTCACCGTTATTATCAGCATTTAGTGTAATCAATACATATTTGATGGTAGTTTGTAAGGTTAATGTCCAAACAATACAAGAAAGGCCGCCATAAATTAATTCTTTCGAAATGATTTTATCGCCTACTATGGCATTTAATACATAAAGTGGTGATGTTCCAATATCGCCAAAAATAATTCCAAGTGTAACTAAAAGTCCAGCTACTGATAGCTTATTATGATTACTGTGATGCTCTCCCACGTTTCTGTTTTTTTGAAATAAGGTTGCAAATGTATAGGTTCATTTATATTCCGCAAATTTTTTATTTAACTATTATTTAGGTGGGTATTAAATAATTAAAAAGAATACTTAGTGGTTTTTGCAAGTAATTATTATTTTGCCAACTTTAATATACCAAAAACTATTTTGATTCAAACTATTTTAAAAGGGTATGGAACAGGACTAATACTTTCGCTATCATTTGGCGCAGGTTTTTTTTCATTACTACATACTAGTATTGATAGAGGTTATAAAAAAGGATTATTAATTGCCTTGGGTATGGTTATTAGCGATTTGCTGTTTATTGCCCTCTGCGTATTTGCTGCAAGTTTCGTGGAAAATCAATTACGCCAGCTCGATTCTGAAATACGTTTGGTAGGTTTTGTGGCATTACTTATATTAGGTATAAGTACTTACCTTAAAAAACCAAACGATCCAAATGAAATACAACCACCCGCAAGCGGTAATTTTATTTATATAATGAAAGGCATTATGCTCAATAGCATAAACCCCTTAACACTTTTGTTTTGGTTGGGTTTAGCTGCATTTATTAAAAGTAACCTACCTACCCTATTAGAAGTAGTGGTTTTTTTTAGTGTTACCTTGGGCGCCATGTTTTTTCACCAATTTATTATTTGCTATTCGGCTAATAAAGTGAAACACTTATTATCAATTAAAAAACAACAATTACTGAATCATATTATTGGGATTGTGTTTGTAGTAGTGGCTTTTGTTTTGGTATGGCCAGTGGTGCAAAAAATCATGTAAGTTATTAGGTTTGAAAATATACTTTCGTAAAAATATTATTTAGAAAAACTATGCAAAGAGATACCGTTATATTTGATTTAATTAATCAAGAAAAAAGCCGCCAAGAACATGGCATTGAGTTAATTGCCTCTGAAAATTTTACTAGCCCACAAGTAATGGAAGCTATGGGAAGCGTATTAACCAATAAATATGCTGAAGGCTTACCAGGAAAACGCTATTATGGTGGTTGCGAAATTGTTGACGTAGTTGAAAACTTAGCTATTGATAGATTAAAACAAATGTTTGGCGCTACTTGGGCCAATGTTCAACCTCACTCAGGAGCGCAAGCCAATGCAGCAGTAATGTTAGGTTGCTTAAACCCAGGAGATAAAATTTTAGGATTCGATCTTTCGCACGGTGGACATTTAACGCATGGTTCGCCAGTTAATTTTTCAGGTAAATTATATGTTCCTTCGTTTTATGGAGTAGAGCAAGAAACTGGTTTAATTGATTGGAATAAAGTAGAAGCAAAAGCACATGCTGAAAAACCAAAAATGATCATTTGTGGTGCTTCGGCTTATAGCCGCGATTGGGATTATGCCCGTTTACGTGCAATTGCAGATAGTGTTGGTGCTATTTTATTAGCCGATATTTCTCACCCAGCTGGTTTAATTGTTGGAAAATTATTGAACGATCCAATTCAACATTGCCATATTGTTACATCAACTACTCATAAAACTTTACGTGGACCTCGTGGCGGTATTGTGATGATGGGTAATGATTTTGAAAATCCATTTGGACAAAAAACACCTAAAGGAGAGTTAAAAATGATGAGTGCTGTTTTGGATGGTGCTGTTTTTCCTGGAACACAAGGTGGACCTTTAGAGCATGTAATTGCAGCAAAAGCAGTAGCCTTTGGCGAATGTTTGACTGATGATTACAAAACTTATGTAAAACAAGTAGCAGTTAATGCGCAAGCAATGGCCAGTGCATTTGTAAGCCGTGGGTATGAAATTATTTCTGGTGGAACCGATAATCACTTGATGTTAATTGATTTGCGTAGCAAAAACTTAACTGGAAAATTAGCCGAAGCTGCATTAGGCAAAGCCGATATTACTATTAATAAAAACATGGTTCCTTTCGATGATAAATCGCCATTTGTTACAAGCGGCATGCGCGTAGGAACTGCTGCCATTACCACTCGTGGTATGATGGAAGCCGATATGGAACAAATAGTTGACTATATTGACACCGCTTTAATGAATAATGAAAACGAAACCATGCTTGCCGATATTAGAAAAAATATCAATACTTGGATGGCTAAGTTCCCATTGTACAAATAAGTTGTATTGTTAAATTGATAGATTGTTGAATTGTTATTATAACAACTAAAAATAAAAAATCCCTTTCAAGTAATGTTGAAAGGGATTTTTTTTATTGAATTGATCAAGTTAATATTGTGTTGAAACAATAATCAAATGAAAAAATTAATATTCTTAGGGTTAATAACAGTAATTTCAATATTTTTTTATGGCTGTTGTGGCGGTTTTGGAGCAAGTGGTATTGACTGCACAAATTATAATGCAAGTACTACGATTTTTATTAAAATGAATATGGATTCTTCTAACTTGGGATTTAAAATTATGGAATTGGACTCAACTTATTTAATAAAGTACAAATCAAGCAAAACTAACCTTTTTGATAAAGTAATTGATACAACATATTTTTATAATAAGAAAAATATCAGATTTATTGATTCTAATTATTTAAAAAACAGTGAGATTGGTATACAAATTTACGATGAGTCACAAGAAGGAAAAAGTTTATCAGATTATAGTTATAAGGTGATAAACTCAAATTCTCAAATTATAAATGACATTACATTGATACAAATTGAAGCTTTAAACCATGAAAATAAATGCTGTACAGATAAATATAGAACCTCACCTAACATAACTGGTTACAAGCTAAATGGTGTTCAAAAAACAGACAAAATAATTGTGATTAATAAAAAATAATTGGTGTTCCTAAACTATTTAAAATCACTTTCATGTAAAATTGAAAGGGATTTTTTATATAAGAAATTATTGTAAATGTGAAGGCTGTTTTAACAAAATAAATTCTTTATCCTTTTTACCAATTAGTAAGGTAACTCTTAATTCATTTTTAGATTGTAATGACTTCTTTAAATCACAAAGTTCAACGTTACTTAATTTTCCAATTTCATTATTATCAATTTTCAAAACCTGCTGCCCAATTTTAAATCCGGCTTTTTTAGTTTCTTTATTTTCCCAAACAAAATTTATTACCAATTGGTTAGAGTCGTTTAAGCCAAATCCAATATCAAAAATATTGGTTAATGTGGTGTCGTAGTTTACAGGCGTAAATATCATTTTCTTTTCTAAAAAATTATATACAAATACGTTTCTTTTTAACAATGCAGAACCAATAGTTGGTTTACAACTACAAATGGTAGCAGGAATATTTGTAATAAATCCCGATTGTGTTTTGAATGAATCTATTTTCGAATTTGATACATATGAATTTTGAATAGAAAATGCGGCAAGTGCATACTGTCCAAATCCTACCTTTCTTTTAAGTTTTTTATACTTTTTCGATTTCCATAAAACATCATCATTCGATTGAAAGTAACCAGAAAAGCCTGAGTCAATAAGCGCGTAAAAAGCTATTTGGTCATAACTTAATTGAACCAATGGAAGACGAGAATCAGTAAATTCAATATTACATTCGGTGCTGTTTATTTCCTTTTTAAATGCTGTTTTCGAAAATGAAATTGTTTGATTAGTTGGATCTAATTTCCAATTACATAGTTTAATTAAACTTGTTCCAATAACTCCATCAATTTTTACACAACCTAAATTTGCCAATCTTTCAGTATTAGCAACTAAGCAAACTATATTATTAAATGAACTTTTACCAATACTAATATTTTTAAAAACTACGTTTGCATTATTTTCTTTTCCACCGGCATCTTCAATTGGCAAACTACTTTCAATATTGACCTTGCCAGCAATTTCACTAGAGATAAAACATCCTGAGGCACCTGTATCAAATAAAAATAGATATTCCTTACCATCAATTATAACTTTTACAAAAGGAATATTATCTCGTTGGTAAATAATTGGAACTGATTCAATACTATCGTTTCCCATTATTAAAACACCAGAGTTAAATAATTGCTCCTCATTTTTATTGGGTGTTTGAGCAAAAAGGTTTACACCAAACAATGATAAAAAAAATAACACGCTGCATACTTTCATAAATAATAGATTTAATAGTTGTTTAACAATAGCTTTCAAGTAAAGTTTTATAAGTGATTGATTCATTGTTTACTTAAAGTAGTATTATAATTCAAGCAATTATTGTTCATTTAACCAAATTGGCTTTAAAATATTTCTATAAAATACCCAATTTGCAAAAAATCTCTTCCTGTTTCATCATTAATTTTATAGTCGAATTGGTGTAAATAACCAACTTGCAAAGTGGTTGATTTTGATGGTTTGTAATTAAATGCAACTTGCATTCTGTTTCTTTCAAAATAGGGCTCATTATCGGTAAAGAAAATTTCGTTGCTTGTACTAACTTTAAAAGGTTTATAGTCATTTTTTTCTTTACCAAATGGGTAAGACAAACCTAATCTATACCTAAACCTATTTCTATAACCATTGGAAGTAAACCTTAATTCTGTGCGATATCGTTGCTCAATTTTTAATTTTCCTAACGATTGAAATAAAACAATTTGCGGCCAAATTCTGAATTCATTGTTATTTTTTGGAGTTACAAAATCTCCACCTTCCCTATAGGTTTGATAACTTCCTGCACCTAAGGTAAATGTGGCATTACTATAAAACTTATAATTAAACCCTGCCTTGTATTCGTAATAATTGAAATTATTATAGAATTTTAAGGAACGTAACTGCGATTCGCCAAATAAACTCCATTTGTTGTTTACATTCAATTTTAAATTGACAATATTCCAACTGCCTAAATCATAATTTTGAGCTATAATTATTGGAGTTGACAAAATGAGTATTAAGGTAACTAGTGAAACTCGTTTCATATTATATTTAAAAACAACTTACTTCTTTTCAATCGTTAAAATTGATTTTTGGAATATATGAGAATTTGGAATAGTAATTAGTTCGCCAGTAGTTGTTTTTAGATGAACAAAGAAATAAGTAAGGTCAATTACTTCGCCCTCAAACGGGCAATCTTTATCAAGTACTTTAATGGTATCGCCTATTTTTACAGGGTGATTAAAAAACAACAATAAGCTGGAAGTAATATTTGACAACAATGACCATTGAGCAAAAAAAGCAATACCTAATGCTGTTAAAAGTGTTCCTACAAAAACAGCAATTTCGCTTTGTTTTAGCCCCCAAATAGCCGAAAGCAAAATGGTAGCAGTTAAGAAACTTAAAATATGAACCGACTTAATAATCATTTTTCTTCTACCCCTCTGTAAATGGGTATTCTTAAGTGAATTATTTACAAATGTTGTTGTAATATAATACACCAAAAAGTAGCTGATAATAACTAAACTGCTCTCAATAAGTTGAATTTTGAATGGCTCCATTGCTTTGTTTAAAATGAATTATTTACAGAAAACAAATTTAATTATTTCCAACCTCCACCCAAAGCTTTGTAAATATTAACACCTGCTAGTTTCAAATTCTTATTATTTATAATTAACTCCAATTCGGCCTGCAATGAACCTTGTTGAGCAATTAACACCTCTAAATAAGTGGCCTTTCCAACCATAAATAATTGATTGGACACTTCAACTGATTGATTCAAAATTTGCGATTTTTGTTTTTTTAAATTATTCATTTCTTTCAAATTTTGAACATTGGAAAGCTCGTTGGTAACCTCTACAAATCCATTGAGTATTGTTTTTTGATATTCGAAAATGGCATTAAGTTGTGTTGCTTTTGCTGTATTAAAATGCGCCTTTAAGGCATTTCTGTTTACCACAGGAGCAACTAAATTTCCAAGCGTATTGTAGGCCAAAGATGCAGGTGCTTGAAATAAATACTGTGGGTCGAATGCTTGAAAACCAAAGCCTGCCGTAATATTTAAATTTGGATAAAAAGCGGCTTTAGCCGATTTTAAATCAAAATTACTTGCCTGAACCATTAATTCCGATTTACGAATATCAGGCCTTTTTTTCAATAATTGCGAAGGAATACCTGCATTAAAATCTTGCGCAATTTCGGTAGCCAGCAACTCTTTATTTCTGCTAATTGTTTGAGGAAATCTACCAATTAAAAAATTTATTTTATTTTCAAATAATACAATTTGTTGTAACGTTTCTTTTTCTAAAATTTTTGATTGCAACAAATTAGCTGAAAACTGCTGCAATGCCAGTTCATTGGCTAATCCAGCTTCCTTTTGGGCATTCACAGTTTGCAGCGCATCTTGCTGTTTTAAAATGGTCTTTTGTACCAAATCCAATTCATTATCTAATGCAAGAAGTTCGTAATAAGCGGTAGCAACCTCTGCTATTAAATTTGAAATAATAAAATTGGTTCCTTCAATGGTTGCTAAATAATTGGAAACGGCCGATTTGCGTTGGTTTCTTAATTTACCCCAAATATCAAGCTCCCAAGAAGCTTGCAAACCAATATTCATATCTGGTAAATCGATGGGAACAATTTGGCCTGGAGTAATTTGGGTAGAGATATTTCCAGCTCCATCCATAGTATACAAACCAAATTTACGTACTCCACCACCAATATTTAAACCAACTTGAGGTAATAAAGCGCCTTTAGCTAATTTAACACCCGCACGCGAAATTTCAATTTTTTGAAGTGCCATTTGCAAGTCTAAATTATTGACTAAGGCTGAATCTATAAGTAACTCCAATGTAGGGTCTGAAAAATATTTTTTCCAATTAATATTAGCAATATTTAAACTATCGGTTGAAGTATTATAACTTTTGGGTAAAACCTTTTCTTTAACAGTGGCAGCCTTGTATTTGGGGGCGCACCCCACAAATACAATTACCACCACATAAATGGCTAACCTCATTTTATTAAATAATAAATATTGCACTCTTTTCTCTATCATCTTTATGATTGTTTTTTAAATTAATAATTGTTTTTATGGGCGATATTTTTTTTATTCAATTTATCTTCAATGGTGGCAAATACCACATACAAACCTGGGATAATAATAATGCCAAAAATGGTTCCAAATAGCATACCTCCTGCCGATGCAGAACCAATGGTTTTATTTCCAATAGCCCCAGCTCCACTAGCAAGCATCAATGGAATTAATCCTGCCACAAATGCAAACGAAGTCATTAAAATAGGCCTTAACCTTAAGGTAGCTCCTTCAATTGCGGCTTGTAAAGGAGTATAACCTTCGCTGTGTTTTTGTGAAGCAAATTCCACAATCAAAATGGCATTTTTTGCCAATAACCCAATCAACATAATCATGGCAATTTGGGCGTAAATGTTATTTTCTAAACCCATCATGAATAAAAACAAAAAGGCTCCAAAAATTCCAGTTGGCAACGATATAAGAACAGGCAGCGGTAAAATAAAACTTTCGTATTGAGCTGATAGCAATAGGTACACAAATAACAAGCAAATGGCAAAAATAATGATGGATTCATTACCTGCATTGGCTTGATCTCTTGACGAACCTGCCCAATCATAATCAAATCCTTTTGGTAATTTCTCTTTAGCAGTTCTTTTTATGGCTGCTATGGCATCACCACTACTAAATCCTTTGGCAGGCTCGCCAGTTAACATGGCAGAAGTATACATGTTATAACGAGTAACTTGTTCGGGTCCGTATGTTTTGGTTATGCTTACAAATTCTGAAATAGGCACCATTTCGCCTTCCTTGTTTTTTACAAACATTTTTAAAATATCTTCGGGCATTGCTCTATATTCAGGAGATGATTGAACCATAACCCTGTACAACTGTCCAAATCGAATAAAATTTGTAGCATACTCACTACCTAAATAGGTTTGTAAAGTACTTAATACATCCTCAATTACAACCTTTTTCTGTGCTGCTTTTAAGTAATCAATATTCACCATTAACTGAGGAAAGCTTGCATTAAATGTGGTGAAAGCATTTATAATTTCTGGCTGTTTATTCAGTTCTTTTACAAATTCGTTGGTTACCTTTTCAAGTGCCTTTAAATCGCCTTTACCCGATTTATCAAGCAATCTTAGTTCAAATCCGCTTGAATTACCATAACCAGGAACTGGAGGTGGCGTAAAAAATTCAATTTTTGCATCTTTGATATAGTTTGTTTTTTCATTTAACTGTTGTATGATTTCTTTGTCTGACAATTTACGTTCTTTCCATTTTTTCAAACTAATTAAATTCATGCCGTAAGTAGCACCTACACCCTCCGAAAGCACACTAAATCCTGCCAATGTAGAAACAGAAGCCACTCCTTCAATACTTGCCGCTACTTTTTGAATTTCATCTGCAATTTTTTCTGTACGTTCAAGTGTTGCACCTTCGGGAGTTAAAATATTGGCATAAATGGTTCCTTGATCTTCGTTTGGAATAAAACCTGTAGCTATAATTTTACCAAATAAGCCAGTACCAAAAACAAATACAAGTAAAATACCAAAAGTAACCACACGTCTATTGGCTACTAACGAAACAAGCCTTTGGTATTTACCCTCCAAGGCCGAATATTTTTTATTGAAACCATCAAAAAATTTGGTTAACCAATTTTTACTTTTTTCATCATTATGATGATGGTTATTTTTTAGCATAATAGCACACAAAGCTGGCGTTAATGTTAAAGCTATTACTCCTGAAAATACAATAGATACAGCCATGGTTAATGAAAACTCACGATAAAAAACACCCGTTGGACCAGATATAAATGAAACAGGAATAAAAACAGCCGACATTACCAATGTTATAGAAATAATAGCACCGCTAATTTCAGGCATTACTTCTGAAGCTGCTTTTTTAGCACCTACATTTAACTTAACCATCTTGTAATGTATAGCTTCAACCACCACAATGGCATCATCAACTACAATTCCTATTGCTAAAACCATTGCAAAAAGGGTAATTAAATTCAAAGAAAAACCCATTAACTGCATAAAAAAGAAAGTTCCTACCAACGAAACCGGAACAGTTAGAATTGGAATAAGGGTAGAGCGCCAATCTTGCAAGAAAATAAATACAACAATTGAAACTAAAATAAACGCTTCTAACAAAGTTTTAATTACTTCATGAATGGAAGCATCTAAAAATGCAGAAACATCGTAACTAACAGTATAATCCATGCCCGCAGGGAAGTTTACTTTTAGTTCATCCATGCGTTTTTTAATATTTTTTATTACTTCACTTGCATTACTACCTGGTCTTTGTTTGATTAAAATGGCAGCCGATGGTTTTCCGTTTTCTTTCGAAATTACGTCATACTCCTGCGAACCAAATTCTACAGTAGCTATGTCTTTTAGTTTTAAAACTTCACCATGTTCATTGCTTTTTATAATAATGTTTTCGTACTCTTGAGGGGTATTAAATTTACCAGTATATTTTAATACGTACTGAAGCTGTTGGGCTTGCCTGCCTGAACTTTCACCTACTTTTCCTGGAGCAGCTTCAATATTTTGTTGTTTTAAACATTTAATAACCTCATCTGTCGAAATAGAATAGGTGGTTAATTTAGCGGGATTTAGCCAAATTCGCATGGCATAATCTCTAGAACCCATAATATCGGCAAAACCAACACCATCAATCCTTTTTAACTCAGCTAATAAATTGATATCAGTATAATTGTATAAAAATTTTTCGTCCATTTGTTCATTATTACTTAAAATATTTAAGTATAACAACATACTATTTTGAACTTTTTCTACAATAACACCGGCTTTTATAGCCTCCTCGGGCAATTCATCTAAGGTAGAAGCTACCCTATTTTGAACATTTACCGCAGCAATTTCAGGGTCGGTTCCTGATTTAAAAATAATTTGAATAACGCTTGTACCATCGTTTCCAGAAACTGACGACATATAAGCCATTCCTGGCACGCCATTAATAGCACGTTCTAACTGTGTTACCACAGCCTTTACACATGCTTCGGCATTGGCACCGGTGTATTTTGTTGTAACATTTACTTCTGGTGGCGCAATATCCGGAAATTGGGTCATAGGCAATTGAGTTAAACCCAAGCCACCCAATAGTAAAATAAATAATGAAATAACAATTGATAGAACAGGACGATGTATGAACTTTGAAACCATTTAAGTTGTTTTTTATTTATTAATTAATTGATGCTTTTAATAGCTTGTCGTGAAGGAATTAACTGTGTTAGGATTTTCTCCCCTTCTTTTACCAATTGAATGCCTTCTAATAATATTTTTTCGTTTGGATTTAAGCCTGAATCCACAACGTAAACATTCTTCATGCGTAGTTTTGGTATAATTCTTTTCATGTGAACTATATTGTCGCTATCAACAACAAAAACATAAATATTATCTTGAATTTCGAAGGTAGATTTTTGAGGTATTAGCATGGCTTTTTTCAGCGCTTGTTTAATAATAATTTTACCACTTGAACCTTGCTTCAATATTCCGTTAGGGTTATAAAATCTAGCTCTAAAAGCTACATTACCTGTTTCTTTATCAATTTCACTTTCTACTGTTTCTATTTTTCCTTTGCCCGGAAAAAGTTGGTTATTTGCCATTACCAATTCTACTTCATTGCTGTGGGCATTTTTATTGCTTGCAGTCATGTTTAAGTATTCGCTTTCCGATACATTAAAATAAGCAAAAATTTCTTTATTGTTCGAAAACTCAGTAAGCAAAGTTCCTTCGTCAATCAAACTTCCAATTTTATTTGGAATACGATTGATAATCCCATCAAATGGAGCACTAATTCTAGTTAATGATAAATTTAATTGAGCAGTAGCCATATTTGCTTTTGCTTCATCAATCCTAGCTTTGGCAGCTTCTAATTTTATTTCCGCTACTTGCAATTCAGTTTTAGAAACAATTTTTTTTGCCAACAAAGTTTGCATGTTTTTAACTTCTAGTTCAGCACCTTTGGCTTCGGCTTGGGCGTTTTTAAGCATAGCATTTGATTTACTCAACTCTTCTTTATAATGATTATTGCTCATAGCAAATAATAGCTGACCAGCTTTTACTGGCTTTCCTTCATCTACATAAATATTTTCAATAAAACCTTTTACACGAGCGCGAATATCAACATTATGCATGGCGTGTATATCGGCCACATATTCTTTGCTAAATGAGGTATCAACCACCAATGGTTGAGCAATAGGAAATTTTTCTTCTTTTTCTTTGGTTTCTGTAGTAGAGCAGGCTGCTATAAATAATAACGCAACCGAACTCAATTGCAATGCAATTTTATTCATTTATTGGATGAGATTGTAAGTTAGTTTGTGATAAAGGATAAAGACTAAGCCAAAAGTATATTGGCTTCTTTTTGTTAATTTAATGAGTGTAATCTTTCAATTACAAGTTTGTTTTCTACCCATTTCATAATAGAAAGTTATTACAAACAAATCCCATTAGTAAAGCATTATTTATTTAAATAATCCAATGTAAAATGATTATTAAATAATTTATTACATTGGCAATTACGCTATAAGACTTTGAAAGTGGGATGAATCTAAAAACCTATTTATTGCTAAAAAATACTAATAACCAATATTGATTTAATTCAAAATGGAAACCATATTCAATAACGAATTTTGAAAGTGGCGATTGTAATTTGTAAAAATTAACAAAAAGACTCGAAAGAGTTTATTTTAGGTGGAGGAACGGTTAGTTCAGGATGGTAATATTCAATAAATTTTTCTTCATCAATTACATTAACCAAATAAGTTGGTAAAACCTCAAAACAGAAAATTTCTGGATAATATTGAGCGGTAAAAAAATCATCTTCTTCTTCCAAATTAATACTTGGAGATTCCATTTGATTACTGTTTTTATTTACAGGCACATTTTGATGATGCGAATTTTGAATATTTAAATAATGTGTTTTAGTGTTAACATTATTTAAATTGGGTGTATTTGTTTTATAGTTAAAATTAACAAAATTGAAACCAATAAAAAACAACAAAACAGATACCTGCAAAGGCAGCAATAAGTTTATGATGAATTTACTATTTGTGTGTTTCATTACGGCCGCAAAAGTAGGCTCTTTAAAGCTATATTATTGTCAAAGAATAGTAAAAATGTGATGTATTAATTCAGTATTTATTGATAAAACAAAATCAATTTTTCAATCAACAACTTTTTAGTCCTTTTATAAGAGAGAATTGCCATGTATGGAGTTTTATTTTGAAGGTAGAAAAAGAGACAATAAAATTGTATTCAATAATTTAAAAAATATGAAAACACCTTTTAACAAGTTTCTTTACATTGGTTTTATTATCATCGGATTATACCAAACTTTTTTCACCAAGGATTGTGTGCAAGCAGCCGCATCTATGGGAATTGGCTTAGCTTTTGACCCTTTTGATACTGAACAAAAATGGAATGAAAGACCAACTTGGCAAAAAGCAGTTTTAATTGTTCCTTTAGCTGCAGTGGCCGCTTTATTTGGTTATGGTGTTGGTTTAAATGATAAATAATTTAAAATTTTTCCTTTTTAAGGTTCCATGAATGAATTTAAACAATAATCAAAAAATTCGTGAATTTTTAAGAATAGACCTTAAAATCAATTACACCTAAAAACCAAAGAAAACTATTGAATCAATTAAATATTTATATGGAAATTAATGACCCTAGTCACTATTTGGGCTAAAATCTCTCAAAATAGCATTTGCCTATAGTCATATTAAAGCGCAGGTATTGAAAGTACGTTTGTTGAGTAAAATAAAATTATACTCACTATATGCAAACAGAAAAATTTCAATACGATAATCGAATCGTAAGAAACTTTGCCATAGCCACCATGGTTTTTGGTATTGTTGGAATGTTAGTTGGCTTGCTTGTGGCCATTCAACTTTATGAGCCCGCTGCCAATTTAGGAAATCAGTACACTTCGTTCGGAAGGATTCGCCCACTGCATACCAATGCAATTATTTTTGCTTTTGTTGGTAATGCCATTTTTATGGGTGTATATTACTCGTTGCAGCGCTTATGTAAAAGTAGAATGTATAGCGATGTATTGAGTAATATTCATTTTTGGGGTTGGCAATTAATTATAGTAGCTGCGGCTATTACATTGCCTTTAGGTATTACTACTTCAAAAGAATATGCCGAATTGGAGTGGCCAATAGATATTGCTATTACCTTAATTTGGGTAGTATTTGGCTGGAACATGTTTGGTACTATTATAAAACGCAGAGAGCGCCACATGTATGTAGCCATTTGGTTTTATATAGCCACATTTGTTACGGTAGCTGTTTTGCATATTGTTAACTCTTTCGAATTACCCATTTCATTATTCAAAAGTTATTCGTTTTATGCAGGTGTACAAGATGCCTTGGTACAATGGTGGTATGGTCATAATGCAGTAGCATTTTTCTTAACTACTCCATACTTAGGTATGATGTATTACTACTTGCCTAAAGCAGTAGATAGACCAGTGTATTCTTACAAATTATCTATCTTACACTTTTGGACATTAATTTTCTTATACATTTGGGCTGGTCCTCACCATTTGTTATATACTTCATTACCTGATTGGGCTCAATCGTTAGGGGTAGCTTTCTCTATTATGTTAATTGCTCCATCGTGGGGTGGTATGATAAACGGATTGTTAACTTTACGTGGTGCTTGGGATAAAGTGCGCGATCAACCAGTATTGAAATTCTTTGCGGTAGGTATTACTGCTTATGGTATGGCTACTTTCGAAGGTCCGATGCTTTCGTTAAAAAATGTAAACGCTATTGCGCATTTTACTGATTGGATAGTAGCCCACGTACACGTTGGTGCATTAGGATGGAACGGATTTATGACCTTTGGTATTTTATATTGGTTAATCCCTCGCATTTACCAAACTAAATTACATTCTACTAAATTAGCTAACTTCCATTTTTGGATTGGTACTTTAGGTATTTTATTCTATGCAGTTCCTATGTATTGGAGTGGATTTACTCAAGGTTTAATGTGGAAAGAGTTTACAGAAGCTGGTCAATTAAAATACGAATTTTTAGATACAACCAAACAAATTCTTTCTTTACATGTGTTCCGTTCAATAGGTGGTGCACTTTATTTAACAGGTACCATTGTTATGGTTTACAATATTGTTAAAACCATGACTGCTGGTAAATTAGTAGCTAATGAAGATGCAGAAGCACCAGCATTAGAAAGCAATTATGCTCCTACTGGTCATGCTTCATATTGGCATAAAGCCTTAGAGCGTAAACCAATGACATTTATGGTATTATCAATTGTTGTTGTTTTAATTGGTGGTGCGGTAGAAATGTTGCCAACTTTCTTAATTAAATCAAATATTCAAACCATTACCAGTGTAAAACCATATACTCCATTAGAATTGCATGGTCGCGATTTATACATACGCGAAGGTTGTGTGGGTTGTCATTCGCAAATGATTCGTCCGTTTAGAAGCGAAACTGAGCGTTATGGCGAATACTCAAAAGCTGGAGAATATGTATATGACCATCCATTTTTATGGGGTTCAAAACGTACTGGGCCTGATTTAATGCGCGAAGGTGGAAAATATCCAAACTCATGGCATTATAACCACATGATAGATCCAAGAACCATGTCGCCAGGTTCTATTATGCCAGCTTATCCTTTCTTGGCAGAACAAAGCATGAATGTAACCAATATTAAGGATAAAATTAATGCCATGCGTACGTTAGGTGTTCCTTACGAAAAAGGCTACGAAGAAAGAGCCTTACAAGATTTGCAAGCGCAAGCTAAAACCATTAGCGATAACCTAGCAAGTGAAAAAATAAAAATTGAAAGCGATAAAGAATTAATAGCAATTATAGCTTACCTACAGCGTTTAGGTACTGATATAAAATTAACTAATTCGGCAGCTAACTAACCAATAATTAAATAAAAATATGTTTCGTAACTTATTGCACGAGGTAACCGGTATAGGCATTTATCAAATGTTCTCACTACTAGTGTTTACAGCCTTTTTTGTACTAATAGCTTTATGGCTATTTAAAACAAAAAAAGAATACATTGATGAAATGAGCAATAAACCGCTTGAATAATGTTTAACAAAAAATTGATTAACAAAATGAAAACAAAAGTATTTTTAGCCAGTATAGTTTTATTGCTAAGCAATAGAAGCATGGCAGCCGAAGCCGCAACGTTTGATTATGGCGATTTTGATACGCTGTATTTAAAAGTAATGGGTGTTATCATTAGTATTTTAATCCTTATCATAGTAGGATTATTGTACTTAACCTTAACCGCATTACGCAGAATTAACAACCCTGAATTGGTAAAAGCCGATGAAGAAAGAACAACCGTTGAAAAGTTGTTTTCTTTACACTCGTTAAAAGATGAGAAAAAGCTTTTATTAGATGAAAGTTTTGATGGAATTGTAGAGTTAGATAACCCTACTCCACCATGGTTTAACTTTATGTTTTACACTACCATTGTATTTGCAATTCTCTATGGATTTTGGTATCACTATTCTGACAATTTAGGTAAATTACAAACAGCAGAGTACGAACAACAATTAGCAGATGCAGAAGTAGCTAAAACTGCCTATTTAAAGAAGGTAGGTAATTCCATAGACGAAAGCAATGTTAAATTAATGACCGATGCTAAAGATTTAACTGCCGGTAAAGAACTTTTTACTGCTAAATGTGCAGTGTGCCATAGAGAAGATGGTGGAGGAAATGTAGGACCTAATTTAACCGATGAATATTGGTTACATGGAGGCCAAGTTAGCGATGTATTCAAAACCATCAAATATGGTGTAACTGGTAAGGGTATGATTGCTTGGGAAAAATCGTTAAATGGTTTACAAATGGCTCAATTAGCAAGTTATATTAAATCAATTGGCGGTACCAATCCTCCATCTCCTAAAGCGCCACAAGGAACTGAAGTGGAGGAAAAAAGTGAAACAGCAAAAACCGATAGCACAACAGTAGCCCCCGATAGTTTGGCAACTGCATTAAAATAAAATACATTATAACCACATAGAAACATAGAATGCTCAAAAAAGCTATAAAAACTATGTGTCTATGTGGTTCATTTTTTTAGGATAGAATTAAAATTTAGTGATCACTAAAATTAATTTACCAATAGCATTTATAAAAAGATTATGCACGAAGTAGAAGATGCAAAGGCGCTAGATGGCGAGCATTACCGCGATAGTTTATCGAATGTAAATAAAGATGGAAAACGTCTTTGGATTTTTGCAAAAAAACCAAAAGGAAGTTTATACCAATACCGAACGCTTTTTGCATGGTTTTTATACATTATTTTCTTTGCCACTCCTTTTATTAAATTTCATGGACATCCGTTATTGTTATTTAATATTTTAGAGCGAAAATTCATCATTTTTGGAATGCCTTTTTGGCCACAAGATTTAAACTTGTTTGCCTTATTGATGCTTACTTTCATATTATTTATTATTGTATTTACTGTTTTGTTTGGCCGCATTTGGTGCGGTTGGGCTTGCCCTCAAACCATTTTTATGGAAATGCTGTTCCGTAAAATTGAATATTTAATTGAAGGTGACTTTAACCAACAAAAAAAACTAGCTGCTCAAGAGTGGAATACTGAAAAAATACTGCGTAAAGGAGGTAAACATGTAGCATTTTATTTAATCTCATTTTTGATTGCCAATACATTTTTATCTTACATTATTGGTATTGACCAAATGAAACTGCTTATTACCGATGGACCGTTGGCACATATTGGCAAGTTTGCTTCATTACTCATTTTCTCTACTGTATTTTATTTTGTTTTTGCTTTTTTACGTGAGTTAGTTTGTGTAATTATTTGTCCTTATGGCAGGTTACAAGGATTAATGTTAGACCCACATTCCATAGTAGTTGCATACAATTATTTACGTGGTGAACCGCGTGGAAAAGCAAGTAAAAAAGATACTGCTACTCCTGCTCCAAAAGGCGATTGTATTGATTGTAAATTATGTGTTCAAGTTTGCCCAACTGGTATTGATATCAGGAACGGTACTCAGCTAGAATGTATCAATTGCACAGCTTGTGTAGATGCCTGCGATGAAGTAATGGTTAAAATAAATAAACCAACTCGTTTAATAGGCTTTAACTCTAAAAACGGAATTGATAATAACGAAACCTTTAAGTTTACTTTACGTAATGTAGGTTACTCAGTTGTTTTAGTTGGCTTATTAACTTTATTGGTTTATTTGGTAGCTAGCCGTAAAGAAATTGAAACTACTTTAAACAGAACTGCTGGAATGCTTTACCAAACACAAGCCAATGGCAATATTAGTAACTTATACAATATTGAGTTTGTAAATAAAACCTTTGACTCTATTCCAATTGAACTAGAATTAGTTGAACCAAAAGGCACCATCAAATTGATTGATAAACAAATCATAAAAATACCAAAAGACGAATTGGGAAAAACCAGTTTCTTTATTGAAATTGACCCTAAAACCATAACTAGTAATCAAAACAAAGTGTTGATTAATGTAAAAAGCAATGGTGTATTAATTGAACAAGTAAAATCAAATTTTGTGGCTCCTGTTAATTAACTTTGGCCAAAATAAATCAACTAAAAAATGAAAATAACCTGGGGAACCAAATTGGTAGCACTTACTGTATTATTTATGTGTTTCATCGTTTTTATGATTGTAAAAATGGTAAAACAAGACGTGGCATTAATTGAAACCGATTATTACGAAAAAGGTGAAAACTACCAAGCTACTATTGATGAAAATAAAGGTGCTGATAGTTTAATACTATTTGAAGTAATAAATGTAAATAACCAAACTGTTTTAAGTTTAAAAAACATAGCTCATAAACCAATTAGCAATGCACAGTTAAACCTAAAATACTTGGCAAATAAAACCAAAGATAAAACCTTTGAGGTACAAATTGGTGATTCAATTCCTACTAGCATTGATATTACTAATTTTGAAAAAGGCAATTGGGTTGGTAAACTTAATTGGACCAATAATTCAGGTAAACATTATTTAGAGAAAAATTTCGATTTAAAATAAACCATGCTTTTTTTAACTGCATTAATAACTGGAATGGTAAGCAGCTTGCATTGCGCAGGCATGTGTGGCCCCATTGCGTTTGCATTGCCAAGGCACAGCAATACGCAAGGCCATTTATGGCTTTCTAGGTTCATGTATAATGTAGGACGTATTTTTACTTATGCCATTTTAGGGCTCATAATAGGCGCAGTTGGCTTTCAATTTAAGCTAGCGGGCTTACAACAATCCATTAGCATTTTTGCTGGAATTAGCATTTTAGTGATTACTTTAATCAAACTATTTTTACCTAAAATAGCCAATCAATTCAACATCAATTTTTGGGGTAATAAATGGTATGGTAAATTATTTACGAGCAAAAGTTCGTATTCATTTTTTTTAATTGGTAACTTAAATGGCCTTTTGCCTTGTGGGTTTGTATATGTTGCATTGATTGCTTCATTGGCTACTCAATCGGCACTTTCAGGCGCATTGTTTATGGCTACATTTGGCTTAGGTACATTACCTGTAATGTTTACTATTTCCATGTTAGGGCAAATTATCAATTTAAAATTTAGGCAAAAAGCCAATTTATTAATGCCTGTTTTCGCCATCGTTTTTGCGTGCTTATTTATCCTTAGAGGATTGAATTTAGGTATTCCATTTGTAAGCCCTCAAATTAACGAAACCGAGGTAAGTAGTAATATGTGTGGACCTGGGCATTAGAAAAAAATGTTTTATACAAAACAGTAATTTTGTTACCTTGCTTTTACTAAAACTATTGATAATTTTGAGCAATATTTAAGCATAGCCAATAATGGTACAATGTTTGAATAACAACAAAATTATACCGTATTAAAGTGAAAACTAAACTACTATTTATATTATCCATTACTGTTTTTTTTATCCTTTCGTGTGGCACTTCAAAAAATGGAGTTAACCGCAAGGATAGAAACAAACAGCCTAACTGGGTGCAGCAACGCCCTGTAAACCCAAGTTATTATATTGGAATTGGTTACGCTAACAAAACATTAAACCCAACCGATTTCCAGCAAATGGCCAAAAAGCGCGCTTTAAACGATATGATTGGCGAAATAAAAGTGATAGTTTCAAGCAATTCTATTCTATCTCAATATCAAAACAATGCTAATTATAACCAAATTTTTGCTACTGAAACTCAAGTGAATGCCCAAGCAATGGTAGAGGATTTTGAAGTAATAGATAGTTGGGAAAACAAAACCGATTTTTACATTTATTACAAACTTTCGAAGAGTGATTATGAGGCTGCTAAACGCAGAAAACTGCAAGCTGCTATTGAACAATCGATTAACTTTTTAGATAATGCAGACCAACTTTCCATTAAAGAAAACTTTATGCAAATAATGCGTTTGCGAATAAAAGCTTTAGGTGCTTTGCAAAATTATATAAATGAAGATGTAGCAACTGAATATAAAGGCAAACAGGTTTACTTGGTAAACGAAATTGTGAATCAAATTCAAAACCAGTTATACAAACTGCAAGTTAAAACCGATGTGGTAGAACTAAAAGGTAAAATTGGTAAACCCATCAGCAATCCTTTTACTGCTAGCGTTAAACTTGCTTCAAACAACTCTTTAGTGCCCTTTGTGCCCCTAACTTTAAAAGCCAATCAAACCAAATTTGATTATGGAAATAGTGCAGAAACTGATCAAGATGGAGTGGCTACTTTTTCATTAAATAAAATTTTAGCTAAAGACCCCATTCAACAAGTAAAAATAATGGTAGATATTGCCACCATAATTAAAACCGATAGTTTAAATGGATTATTAAAAGGTATTTTAACCAATATTGATGCACCAAGTACCAATTTTAGATTGGTAGTAGAACCCATAAAAATATACACCAATAGCCAAGAACAAATTTTAGGGAAAACTTTGGAATTTAATATCATTGAGCCTTTGCTTAAGCGTAAGTTGGTAGAGAGTGGATGTAACTTTGTTACCGATAGAAAAAATGCAGATTACGAAGTAAAAATAATAGCCAACACCACTGATTTAGGTGTAATGTGGGGTAAAATGTTACAATCTAATATCAATATGGATATCAGCATAGTGGATGCACGAAATAACCAAGAAATTTATAAAAATGCGCTAAAAGAAATCAAAGGCTTTCAACTAACACCTGAAAATGCTAGCAAAGATGCTTACAATAATATGCTTACTAATTTTTGGGAAAAAGTTTACCCCGAATTTTTAAATGAACTTTTATTAACTGACCATTAGTTTTATTCGTTGCTTTTTAAAAAGTTAATACCTGCCATCGGAAACTTATCGCACCTTAACTCTGCTTCTATAATTCCATTTTTAATAGGGCTCAGCCATATTTCTACATTTTTAGATTCTAAAGGGTCATTATTGAAAATTGTACCAATTTTACCACATCTAATAATATAAGCTATTCCAGTTACTGATGGTGGTAAACCATAATTTTTTTCAATAACCCCACCTTCAAATTTGGCCATTCCTATATTTCCATTCACATATCTATTGTTTCTAATTTCTATATTAACATCAGCTTTTTCTGATACAAACTTAAAATGCATCAATTGGGGTTCTGTTCGAACTGTAATTTTAGTACTTTTTGCATGCCAACTACCAATCATTTCATTTGGAATGTTCCAATTACAGCAGTTGCAAGAAACAAACAATAATATTGTTATAATTATTATCCCTATTTTGATAAATATTTTCATGGTCAATTATAAAAGGGTCAATCAATTTAAAAATTGTTGACCCTTTTTTGAAATGAACTTTTACGCTTTCTGTTCCCAAACTTGTACTAACTCCACCAATACATCTACTGCGCATTGCATATCTTGCACACTCACATATTCTTGCTTACTATGAATAGCCATTTCGCCAGTAAAAATGTTAGGACAAGGTAAACCCATAAACGAAAGTCTTGAACCATCAGTTCCACCTCTAATATTGGTTTTTACCAAATTTAAACCCGCTCGTTTGTAAGCATCTTCAGCATTGGCCATTACTTGCGGATATTGATCTAAAATTTCTTTCATGTTACGGTATTGTTCAGTTACTTTTATTTCAAACGTAGCACCTTCAAACTTAGCAACTGCTTGCTGAGCCAATTGAGCTAATAATGCTTCGTGTTCTTTTAATTGAGCGGTATCAAAATCACGAACAATAAATCCAACTGTAGCTTTCTCAACTGTTCCTTCTATTGAAACAGGATGAACAAAACCTTCGTAACCATCAGTTTTTTCAGGACACATGGTATCTGCCGGCAATAATGTAGTAAAATAGGATGCTACTTTTATAGCGCTTACCATTTTATTTTTAGCATAACCAGGGTGAGCACTTATTCCATGAAAAATTACTTTACAACCATCAGCACTAAAGGTTTCGCCTTCTAAATGTCCACGTTCGCCACCATCTAAGGTATAACCAAAATCGGCATTCAGTTTTTTCATATCAATTTTATCAACCCCCTGCCCTATTTCTTCATCAGGTGTAAACAATATTCTAATATCGCCATGTTTAATTTCTGGGTGAGTTAATAACAATTGAGCTAAATCCATAATAATTGCCACACCCGCTTTATCATCGGCACCTAATAAAGTTAAACCACTAGCAGTTATAATATCATCACCAATTCGTTCTTGCAAATAAGTATGGTTTTTAGCCGATAGCACAACCGAATTATCATCGGGCATCACAATATCGCTTCCGTTCCAATTTTTATGTAAAATAGGTTTTACATTGGTTCCACTGCAATCTGGGCTAGTATCTACGTGAGAACAAAAACATAATACCGGAACTTTTTTATCAGTGTTAGAAGGTATAGTTGCATATACATAACCAAACTCATCTGTTTCAGCATTTAAGCCTAATGCTATTAATTCATTGCATAAAATTCGGCTCAAATCTTTTTGTTTTTCACTACTTGGATTTGAAGTACTATTAGGATCGGCAGTGGTATCAATTTGCACATAGCGCATTAATCTTTCGGCTACTGAGTAGTTATAATTTTTCATTGTACAATAATTGTAAATTAAACTGACGAATTGCACTAAAATTTTATTGACGGTACTCCATTTTAGTATTAAACATTTACTTAAATGTGTTGAATGGAAAAATTTACTGTTGAAATAAAAATTAAAAATCCCTCATAATGAGCAAGTTTTAAAAAAATAAAAAAATATTATGACGAAAATTTGATAATATGACTTTTGTTAGTAAATTTGATTAAACAATAAAACTAAAATTCATCGCCTATAAAGTATAAACCTTTACACTAACCAATTAATAATAACTGTTTGCTAAAAAACTACTGAACCAATTAATGCTTACAATTATGCAAACCTCAAAAGTTAGTGACGATGAATTGATACTGATGTATCTTAATGGCGATGTGCGTAGTTTCGAAACATTGCTAAGAAGGCATAAAAATGCCGGCTTTTCAATCATTTTACAAAAAGTAAAACATAGAGATGTTGCGGAAGAAATTTTCCAAAATGTTTTTATCAAAATTATTGAAGTTTTAAACGATGGCCGTTATACTGAAACAGGAAGGTTTAAACAGTATTTGATGCGATTATGCAATAACTTTTCAATTGATTACTTACGCAAAAATTCAAAAAAAAGAGAGTTTCTTTTCTCAAACTTTATAAGTACAGATTCGGAAGACGAAAGTTATTCGTATTTTGACAATTATGCAGACGAAAAAGTACGCGCTCCTTTCGAAGATTTTGAAGCTGAAAAAGAAGCTACACTTTTACGTAGTTTAATTTTACAATTACCCAGTGAACAACAAGAAGTGATTATTTTAAAACATTGGGGCAATTTAAAATTTAGAGAAATAGCTGATCAAATTGGCGAAAATATCAATACTGTTCAAGGTAGATTTAGATACGGAATTAAAAAATTGAAAGAGCTAATTAAACAGCATCAAATTGAAATTTCGTTGAATTAGAATACTTTTGGCATTATTTTTTCAATAGTATTTTTATGAAAATTAGAAACCTTTTTATTTACTTATTCTTATTTGGCTCAATAACTATTAAAGCTCAGGATACTTTAAAAAACGTTACCCTTCCTGACTTTATAGTTACTGCCCAAAAAGATCCTGAATACGAAAAAAAATACCAACGTTTGGTTTATAATGTAAAAAAGGCGCTTCCTTATGCAAAGTTAGCTGCTTTTAGGTACCAAATGTTAGAGCAAAACCTACAGCTTTTACCTACCGAAAAGGCCAGAAAGGCATACTTAAAGAAAACAGAAGCTAATATTAAAGACCAATTTATGGACGATTTGAAAGGCTTAACTGTAAGTCAAGGCAAAATACTAATAAAGCTGATTTATAGAGAAACAGGCAGAACAACATACGATTTATTAGAAACCTATAGAGGTAATTTTACAGCCTATTTTTGGCAAGGAATGACAAAATTTTACGGTGGAAATTTAAAAGATGAGTATAACCCAATAGAAGATTGGCAAATAGAGCAAATAATAAAACAGTTAGGCTTTGAATAATTTATTCAGTTGCAAATATTAATTGGATAAAAAAAGCCCAATCAAACTGAGTTTGATTGGGCTTTTTTTAGTTATTAACTATATTTACAATGATTATTTACTAATCATCATTTTACCAGTTTGACGGTTGTTATCGCTAGTTACTGTATAGAAATAAATACCGCTATTTAAATCGGAACCATCAAAGTTAACTGTAAAATCGCCAGCAACTTGTTTGCCTAAATCTTTAGTAAATACTTGTTTTCCATTGATATCTATAACAGTTAAGTTAGTATTTGATGATGGAATGGCAAGGCTGTAATTAATTGCTGTTACAGAATTAAATGGGTTAGGATAGTTCGATAAATCTGACTGATCTACAGCTGTTACAGTAGTTTCCAAACCGGTTCCCCAAGATGTAAATTCAACATCATCTATCATCAATTCTGTTGATGTTGTTGTTGCTGTAGAACCCGAAGCCATATTTCCAGTTGAGAAGAATTCAACAATACAACTATCTGAAAGAGCACCCAAAAAGTTTTCATCCCAATATGCATAATTTATAGGTTTTGATATTTGCAACCAACCAATTTTATTATTAGCTACTGAACCCAATAAAGGACCTCTTTGAGATAAAGCAACTAAATCAGTTAACAAAGTATCTCTTTTTCCATCATTGGATTGAAAAAAAGTTATAAAAGCAAAAAAACTTTCCGTTGTTACACTTGTAAGGTAATTCATTTTAAATTTCATCGCTGCTGGTCTTCTTTTCATAACCATGGTGTTACTAACACGACCAATTTTTATAGCTCCATTAACCGATGGAGAATCATTTAAAACACCTAAAAAATTAGTTCCTGTTGCTGCACTTAACGAAAATGTTGTTCCATTTGAACTTATATTGAAAGCTGTTCGAACTTTTGTTCTTCCACTTGTACTAACCCAACCATCAGCACTATTACCTGTGGCTGTTTCAAAACTTCCATTTGGAACTAATTGTGCAAAAGCCAAAGTACTCATGGCAACTGCTGCTATTGTTGTAATTATTTTTTTCATTTTTGTTTTATTTGTGTGTGCGATAATAAGGTATTTAGTTTATTTAATAAAAATTAGGTATCAATTTTAAAGTAAAATTTTTGTTATACGGTAAAATACAACTATTTCTTAACCAATTCATCATTTAACTCATTGGCTTTAGCCACTTTTTGTAACACCCAAAGCACATATCGAATATCAACCGCCACACTTCTACTATAGCTTTCGTTCCAAGCGTAATCGTTAATAGTGGCGGTATACGCTCTATCAAAATTAATCCCCACTAACTCGCCTTTGGCATTCATTACAGGGCTTCCGCTATTTCCGCCTGTTGTATCTAAATTATATAAAAAGTTAACTGGTAAATCGCCCAAGCTTGGTTTTAACAAATCGCCATATTCTTTAGCTGCGTACAGTTCTTTAATTAAAGGTAACAACTCATAATCAACACCATCTTCTTTTTCAACCACACCACGCAAGCTGGTAAATGGACCATGATATTCAGCATCGTTTGGCGAATAACCTTTTACATATCCATAAGTAAAACGTAAGGTAGCATTGGCATCAGGCACAAAATTTTTATTTTGGAATACCGATTTTGCATCTACATATTTAGCCATTAATAAATTCAATTCGGCTTCACGTTTTTTATCTTGCTCATCATAAAAATTAATCTCATTATTTAAACTAGCTGCTAAATCCAACAATGGATCTTGCAAAGCAAAAAGCTTCTCCAAGTCTTCATTAGCCAATTTTTCAATCATTTTGGTATCTTTAAAAATAGTCTTACTGTACAATTCATCAGCATTGATGCTTTTTTCAAAAGTTTCAACTTTGTTGTCTTTATTAAATTGTTTGGCATCGGCTTGCATTTTTTTAAAGGCAGCCATTTCAAAAGGCTCATCATATTTGCTAAATGCTACCGATAATGCTTGTTTCAATTTTAAACCTTGTTTTAGTTTAAAATCGGTTCTTTCTGCATCATTTTTTAACAACTGGTAAGCATTTTTAAAATTATCAATTGCCGCAGCCATTGATAACATTGGTGTTACACTGTAAATTTGATCGTACCATAAATTACGAGGTGCGTATTTTAAAATTTCGTCATACAAAACATTGATCCGCGGAATAACATTGCTATAAGTAGCTTTTAAAACTTCATCTTTAGCTAAGAAATCTTGCAAAGCCGCTTCATCTTTGTATTTTTTAACTGTTAAACCTGTCCTTCTAAATCCTTGTAATTTGCCTTTAAAATTTTTGGTAGTATTAGCCAATTGTTTTATGCGTGAAGCATATTTTATAGCCAAAGTTTGATTGCCTTTACTCAATTTTTCCATTTCCTCAATCTGCCAATCGTATATATTACTGATGTATTGCAACATATATTGTTCGTGGTATTTATAAAATGCAGCTGGTTGATGGCGGTAAGTACGGCCTGGGTAACCTAATACAAATACAAAATCGTTTTCGTTAACACCTTTAGGATTTATAACCAAATGTTTAGCTGGTTTATAAGGCACATTGTTTGGCGAATAATCAGCTGCACTTCCGTCAGGTGCAACATAGGCTCTTAAAAAAGCAAAATCACCACTATGGCGAGGCCAAACCCAATTGTCTTTTTCTCCTCCATACTCGCCTATGCTGCGAGCAGGCACATAAACCAAGCGTACATCTTTCAATAATTTATAGCGGAATAACACATAAGTGCGACCGGTAAACATTTCCGAAATTTCGCAGCTTAAAGTTGGATTGGCTTTATTCTCCGCATCGGTAATGGTTTTTAAATTATTGGCAATTATTTTCAACCTTTCGGCAGCATCGGCTGTGCCCTGTGTGCCTTGCAATACTTTGGTTGACACATCTTCGTAACTAGCAGCTATTTTACAAACCAAACCTTTGGCTTGCGCTTCTTGGTTATGAGAACGGGCCAAATAGCCATTTTTTATATAATCGTTAACGGTATCGCTAATGGCCGCTACAAAACTAAAAGCACAGTGGTGATTGGTAACAATTAAACCATCGTTACTTACAAAACTCCCTGTACAGCCACCCACTCGTACAATAGCATCAACTATACTAACTCCATTTGGGTTATACAATTCAATAGGTTTAATTTTTAAACCCACCTTTTTAAAGTTAATATTTTTAAGTTCCGACAAAGGAAACATGCCCTCGTCTGTTTTATGGCTTTGGAACAAGCCAATTGAAATAAAAGTCAAAGTTAGTAAAACGTATTTTTTCATACCTGTTTTTTAAAAGTTGGCAATATAAAATAAATAGTTCTTTTGCCAATTTTAGTAATTAAAGTATTAACTCAAACAAATTTCTATTTACATCAACTCATTAAGTTCTCGTCAAACTATTTTAAAAAATTGATTTTAAGTAATGCAATAAGGATTTACACATTGAAAATTGTTAAAATAGTAATGAGTACTTTTTTGAAAACAACAATTGACCTTACAAAAAACATAAATATATTTTCAATAAAAATGCTTTGATTATTTATGAATCATTTATAAAGTTTTTAAAAGTTGAAAAAGGAAATTTTAAGTAAATAAAAAAGGCTTACAAGTTTAAACTTATAAGCCTTTAATTTTTTGTGTGGTGTAGGAGGGAATCGAACCCCCGACACAAAGATTTTCAGTCTTTTGCTCTACCGACTGAGCTACTGCACCGTTTTGTGGGAGCGCAAAAGTAATTTATTTTGCCTTTTGTGCAAGTAAATATTATTTTATTTTTCATTTTAAATAAAAAAACAATTCAAAACTATTCATTTTCAGGGACAAAACATTTTACCATTTGCTTTATTTTTTTTCAATTTAACCTTATATCTTTATCTAAATATTATTATTATTGCCCTAATTCAAATCTTATATATGATAGCTCAGATACTTTTTATAATAATTGCAGGAATTGCCACGTATTTTTTTGTAAAGAACTTAGGTAAAATAAGACGTAATATTTTACTAGGTAAAGATATAGATCGTACAGATAATAAACCCGCTCGATTAAAAACAATGCTTCGTGTTGCTTTTGGTCAAAGTAAAATGGGAACAAAACCTGTGGCAGCTTTTTTTCATTTTATTATTTACGTAGGCTTTGTGCTCATTAATATTGAAGTTTTGGAAATATTAATTGATGGAGTTTTTGGCACCCACAGAGCTCTTTCGTTTTTTGGACCAATTTACAATATTGCAATTGGTTTCTTCGAAATTTTAGCATTTGGTGTGCTTATAGCTTGTGTGGTATTTTTAAGCAGACGTTTTATTCTAAAATTACCTCGTTTTCAAAGTCCAGAATTAAAGGGTTTTGCCACCAAAGATGCAGCTACTATATTATTTGTAGAAATAGTTTTAATGGGAGCATTATTAAAAATGAATGCTGCCGACCAAATTTTACAAATGCGCGGAGCAGCCCATTATATTCATGCAGGCTCCTTTCCAATTAGCTCTTGGCTATTGGTTCCAATTTTCGATACTTTTTCAACCGATACCTTAATAGCTTTTGAACGCATAGCTTGGTGGTTTCATATTATAGGTATTTTTCTTTTTATGAACTATTTGCCATTTAGTAAGCATTTTCATATAATTTTAGCTTTTCCTAATACATACTACTCCAATTTAACCGCTAAAGGCAATCTAAACAACATGGAATCGGTAACTCAAGAAGTAAAACTTATGCTTGACCCAAGTGCAACGCCCCCTGAAGGTTACGAACCTCCTGTGAGTTTTGGAGTAAAAGATGTAACCGATTTAACATGGAAAAATTTGATGGATGCCTACAGCTGTACCGAATGTGGAAGATGTACCAGTAGTTGCCCACAGAACCAAACAGGTAAACTACTTTCTCCTCGTAAAATTATGATGGATACACGCGATAGACTAGAGGAGGTTGGAAAAAACATTGATGCCAATAAAGGTACTTTTGTTCCTGATGATAAAAATTTACACAGTTTAATTAGTGAAGAAGAATTATGGGCATGTAATACATGTAATGCTTGCGTAGAGGCTTGTCCTATAAACATCAACCCAATGGAAATCATTGTAGAAATGCGCAGGTATAAAGTAATGGAAGAAACCAAAGCACCTAATTCTCTTAATAGCATGTTTAATAACCTAGAGAATAATCAAGCACCATGGCAATTTAGCCCAATGGATAGAGCTAATTGGACACAAGAATAAAATTGACAAATAATTAATAGCCGTATTTTTCCTTCCACCTCATTTTTAAAAATTGGCGTTGTTCGTTTTCGCGTGGATTATTTCCTGGTTCATAAAACTTTTGCCCTTTTATGCCATCAGGTAAAAACTCTTGCTCCACAAAATTATTTTCAAATACATGTGCATACTGATAATCAGTACCATAATTTAAGTCCTTCATTAGCTTGGTTGGCGCATTGCGCAAATGCAGTGGAACAGGTAAGTTCCCGGTTTTTCTTACTGTGCTTAATGCTTCATCTATGGCTAAATAACTGGCATTACTCTTAGCCGAAGTTGCTAAGTATACAACTGTTTGCGACAAAATAATTCGTGCTTCGGGCATACCAATCATTTGTATAGCTTGAAAACAATTAGTGGCTAAAAGCAAAGCATTTGGGTTAGCATTGCCTATATCTTCACTTGCCAAAATTAACATGCGCCTTGCTATAAACTCAATACTTTCGCCCGCATCAAGCATCCGTGCTAGGTAATAAACAGCAGCATTGGGGTCGCTACCGCGCATTGATTTTATAAATGCCGAAATAATATTGTAATGTTCCTCACCATTTTTATCATAACTCGCTATTTTTTGTTGTAAAATGCGAGTAGTGTTTTCATTATTAATTACAATTGGTGTGCTATTGGTTTGATTAATAATTAACTCTAAAATATTGAGTAATTTTCGAGCATCGCCACCACTGTGTAAAAACAACGCTTCGGTTTCTTTAAATTCAATTTGTTTACTTTTTAACCAATCATCTTTAGCTATAGCATTATCTATTATTAATTGTAAATGCTCGGCTTCTAGTTCTTTTAAAATATAAACTTGGCAGCGCCAAAGCAATGCGTTGTTTACTTCAAAACTTGGATTTTCTGTAGTGGCGCCAATTAATACAATACTTCCATTTTCAACGGCACCAAGTAAAGCATCTTGTTGGCTTTTGTTAAAACGATGTATTTCATCTAAAAACAATAAAACTTTTCCAATTTTTTTAGCCTCATCAATTATGCGTCTTACATCGGCTACTCCAGCATTAATGGCACTTAAGCCATAAAAAGGTAAGTTTAATTCATAACCAATTATGCGCGCTAAAGTAGTTTTACCAACTCCCGGAGGGCCCCAAAATATGATAGATGGAATGCTTTTATTTTGAATAGCTTCGCGTAAAATAGCGCCTTTCCCTATTAAATGCTCTTGGCCAGTATATTCGTCTAAGTTTTGAGGTCTAACACGTTCAGCTAATGGTTTATTTGGGTTCATTTTTACAATAATTGTAGTTACAATAATAAGCTTCCAAAAAGCTAGTTTGGCTAAATTGAATTTTTATTTATAAAATTTTTTCCAATTCATTGTCAATTTTATGCAGTCATGTATGTTTTAATTGTTGGTAATATTTAGTTTTTGGCACAATTTTTAACAGGGAATTTTATATTTTTGAAAATAATATAACATGTTAAAACAAGGCCTATATCAAAAACAACAGCAAAAGCTATCGCCTTTGCAAATACAGTTCATTAAGTTATTGCAACTTAATACTGTAGATTTTTTGCAGCGTATTGATTTAGAAATGATTGAAAATCCTGCCTTGCTTAGCAACAAAGATACCGATGCTGCGCCAAGTGAAGACCCCAAAACCGAAACTCAAGATACGGATGATTTTGATAAAGATTCAAGCGTAGAGGATTATTTGGCTAGCGAAAGTTTTGATGTGAAAGAGTATGTTAATGATGAATATGAACCTGATGGTTTTCATTTAAGTGATGAAGGTAACGAAGAACGTAAAGATTCGCCATTAGCCGAAACATCTACTTTTCATGATGCTTTATTAGAACAATTTAGTGCAGTAGTTACTTCAGAAAAAGAAGAAATTATTGGCAATCAAATTATTGGAACTATTGATGATGATGGCTACTTGCGCAGGCCTTTAGAAGCTATTATTAATGATTTGGCTTTTGCTCAAAATGTAGAAGCTTCAATAGATGAAATGAAGCATGTTTTAGCTAAAATTCAAAAATTAGATCCTCCAGGAATTGGTGCTACCAGCTTGCAAGAATGTTTAATTATTCAGCTAAAACGTAAAGATTATTATAACCGAGCTATTGAATTAGCTATAGAAGTTTTAGAAAATTATTTTGAAGAATTTAGTAAAAAGCATTATGAAAAAATTGCTAAAGAACTTCATTTAGATGATGAAAAAATAAAGTCAATAATTGGTATCATTACTAAGTTAAATCCTAAACCAGGCGATAGTTACGGTGGGCAAGCTGCGCAATACATTATGCCTGATTTTACTTTAAACGATGATGGAGGCATGTTAAGTGTAAGTTTAAATGGCCGTAATACGCCAGACTTGCGCATAAGCCGAACTTATATGGAAGCCATGCAGGCTTACGAAAAAAGTGCTGCGCCTACCAAAGACCAAAAGGATACCGTGATGTTTATTAAGCAAAAGTTAGATGGAGCAAAATGGTTTATTGATAGCATTAAGCAACGTCAAAATACTCTGCTAACTACCATGAATGCCATTTTACAATACCAACACAAGTATTTTGAAGATGGTGATGATAGTAAACTAAGACCTATGATTTTGAAAAACATAGCCGACATGACAGGTTATGATATTTCAACCATAAGCCGTGTGGCTAATAGTAAATATATCCAAACAGGTTGGGGAATTATTCCATTAAAATACTTTTTTAGCGAAGGTATTACCAACGATGATGGCGAGGAAGTAAGCAGCCATGAAGTAAAAAATATTTTAAAAGAAGCCATTGATTCGGAAGATAAACACAAACCTTTACCTGACGAAAAATTAATGGAAATTCTAAAAGACAAAGGTTACAACATAGCACGCAGAACTGTGGCCAAATACCGCGAACAGCTTAATTTACCTGTAGCAAGGCTTAGAAAAGAACTTTAAAAATACATGTTGTATTATGTTGTAAACGATATTTTTCCTGAATCGGTTTATACTAGAAGGAAAGATGGATTATTGGCTGTTGGTGGGCAAATGAGTCCTGATTTAGTTTTAAAAGCATACCGAAAAGGTATTTTCCATTGGTTTAATGAAGGTGATTTTCCTATGTGGTTTAGCCCAAATCCTAGAACTGTGCTTTATCCTAACCAAGTTCATATTTCAAAAAGCATGAAACAAGTTATTAAAAGTAACAAGTTTACTTGTACCATTGATAGAGCTTTTCCTGAAATAATAAAACTTTGTAGAACCGAACGCTTAAAAGCCGAAGGCACTTGGATTAGTGAAGAAATAGAGGACATTTATAATATTTTACACTTAAAAGGATACGCACACAGTGTAGAGGTTTGGTTCGAAAACCAATTAGTTGGAGGCTTATATGGAGTGGCAATAGGTAAATGTTTTATGGGCGAAAGCATGGTGAGTACCATGAGTAATGCCAGTAAAATGGCTATGATACATTTATGCCAATATCTACAATTGTTCAACTTTCACATGATTGATTGCCAAGTAGAAAATCCTCATTTAATGAGCATGGGCGCTACCAATATTCCAAGACGCCAATTTTTAGCTGAACTAAATAAAAATATTAAAATTGAAACTGAGGCTTTTAAATAATTAAAAGAAAGATGGGCACTTTATTCTTCCTGGTATTCTGTAAGCTATGCTAGCAGTGAAAGTCATATACCAATCGTTGTAATTATCGCTTCCTCTTTTTGTTCCCTTTTGGAAAATATTACTTCCATAAATTTCATAGCTTCTATCAGCAATTTGCTGTGTTCTTAAACTTCCAGCAGAGTAGTCCAGGTATTGGGCACTCACGTCATCAATGTAATCGGTGTATGTTTTTCTGATATTATAATTGGCTTCAAGACTAAAATTTCTCGCAAAAATCCATTTAACACCAACACCAAAAGGTATAGCAAATGAATATTTATTATAACCAACACCCTCCGTTTTAACATCCCTAAGTGTTACTGTTTCTCCATTATAAGTTGTTTGCGGATTAAACTGAAAATAAGAAAACCCTCCAAAAATATAGCCCGTAACTTTGTAATCCAATACACCATAACCAAATGGCACAAAATTGTATTCTACTAAACCTGCTAATTCTCTTATATTACTTGTGAAATTTAAATTACGTGATTTATTAAATTCAAAGTTTTTATCATTTCCACTTACGTTGAATGACGAAAGCTGGCCAACCAATGACCATGTATTGTTAAAATTTAATCTTCCGAATAAAGTTCCGGCAGCATGTGTTTCATTAAAAGCCACACTTGGAGCCAAATCACCCCAATAGTTTGAAACACCCAAACCAATTCCAACATCAACACTTTGAGCGTTTAACTTTAAAATATTAACAAGTGCTAAAAATAAAAAAATCTTTTTCAATGAATTATATTAATTAAAAAATGTTGGACATGGTTGACCCTTTGACCTAATTATGTATGTTAAGGTTACACCAGAAATAATATAAATATCATTTTCAAAAATCTTTTTGTTACTCCTTGGTGCTCCATCATCAAAATGACCTGTGCCTAGTTCTGGATAAGCCTCCCAAGACCTATCTGCCAATAAAGCAGCAATTTCTCCACTATTAGATTTTACAACCAAATTATCAGCATATTTACCGCCTACATCATCCAAGTAATTAGTCGTTGTAAACCTAAGACCTGTTTCAAAACCTAAATAAAAGGCATCACTAATTCTTGTTCTAAATCCAATACCAAAGGGAAAAGCAATTTCAGTTAAATTATATTGTTTCAAATCATTATAAACAGTGGAGCCTTGACCTTCAGTTTTTAAAGGTTGCAATTCAATTACTTGTTTTTCGCCAGCTTGGTTAACATATTCCGTTTTAGGATTGAATTTAAATACACCAATTCCTCCAAATATATATGGAATAAACGGACGTGAATGCAAATTTCTTAAATCATTTTTAAGCAAATTGTATTCAAAGTGTAAGCTAAATTCATAAATATCAGAATAAAAATTAAGATTTCTGATTTTTGATTCTGATAAGCTACTTTGCTGATCAGCACCACTAACTCGGCCATATGCAGCCATTCCCTTAATGGCTACTTTGTTAGAAAAATTGTATCTACCAAATAAAGAAGCAGCAAAATAAGTATTGCTAAAATTTAATTTTTCATCACTTAAATCGCCAATATAATGCGATGTCCCCAAAAGCATTCCAATCTCTATTTGTTGGGCTTTTACATGTAAATGGTTTAATGTAATTAGTATAAAAACAGCTAACAGCTTTATTAATTTCATAGCAAACAAAAATATATAATTTTTTAAAAGTACAAAGCTTTTTAAATCATGTTTAACAAGTTTGTATTTTAATAACGCATTTATTGGTTATTTATTTTGACTTATTTCTAAAATATTATTTTCAATAGCTTCTAATTTAGGACTATAAGTTAAAGTATCGAGTCTAAATTTACAGTATTTTATTTTGCGGCCTTTGGCCGAAAATAGCTTTTCATAATGTGTAGTAATATTTCTTAAATTGTCATAATTATGAGGTTCGTTGTGAACATCTTTAATCACCTCAATTGGCCTAATATTCACATTTTCAAAGGTTTCTAGTGTATAGTCAAAGAGACCATCGTCATCAGTTTTAAAATTAATAATACCATCTGGCTTGATAATATTTTTGTAAAGAGTTAAAAACTCTGGATGGGTCAACCTATTTTTTTCGTGTCTATCTTTTGGAAAAGGGTCAGGAAAAGTAATCCAAATTTCATCTACTTCGCCTGGCTCAAAAAACATGTTAATTTTTTGGATAGACATTCGCACAAAGCCAGTATTGGTTAATCCAAGTTCTTGCGAAATGCCTGCACCTTTCCACATTCTATTGCTTTTTATATCAATTCCTACAAAATTGGTTTCAGGGTCTTGTTGTGCTAAATTTACAGTGTACTCGCCTTTGCCGCAAGCTAATTCAAGTACCAAAGGCTTGTTGTTTTTAAATACTTCTGTTTTCCATTTTCCTTTTAAATGATAAGGAAAATCAAAACAGTTTGGAAAAGTTATAAATTCAGCAAATCGTTTTAATTTCTGTTGTCCCATATTTTTTTAGTATAATGGATTATACTTTTTTATTGCGTTTTAGGTTTGTTATTAGGTTTAAATTTCTTTTTGAAGCCAGTTTTTTTCTTAAAACCACCAGCAGGTTTATCCATTTTTTTCTCAGGTTCGTATAATGGCGCTTCTCCTAAAAATTCAGGTAGTGGCAGTTTTGGAATTTCAGTTCCAATTAAATTTTCTATACTAAAAAACCTGCGTTGATCCTTTGGATTGATAAATGTAATGGCTGTTCCAGTAGTTTCAGCTCGAGCAGTACGGCCAATTCTGTGTATATAATCTTCAGGGTCAGGTGGAACATCAAAGTTTACTACCAAGCTAATTCCATCTACATCTATCCCTCGTGAAAGAATATCGGTTCCTATTAAAATTTGAACTTCTTTATTTTTAAAGGCAAGCATTATTTGCTCGCGCTCACCTTGTTCTAAATCGCTATGAAATGCTTTTATAGAAAGGCCAGAGCGTTGCAATTCTTTGTTTAACTCTTTTACTTTTTCTTTGGTACTGGCAAAAATTATTACACTGTTGTGTTCTTTTTCGTTTAAAATATGTTTAACCAATGCCACTTTTTGCGTGTCAAAAGCCATATAAGCTTGTTGTAAAATTCCTTCTGCGGGCTTACTAATGGCAATATTTACTTGCTCAGGATTGGTTAAAATACGGCTTGCCATATTCCTGATTTTAGGAGGCATGGTGGCCGAAAATAGAACCGTTTGTCTGTGCTTTGGCAAATAATTGATAATGCGCATGATATCATCATAGAAACCCATGTCTAACATACGGTCTGCTTCATCCAATACCAAATGTTGCAATGAGCTCATATCAACCGAACCAGCCGAAGTAAGCATGGCAATTAATCGGCCAGGTGTAGCTATAATAATGTCTGCACCTTCGCGCATGGCTTTTTTCTGTTGCTCAAAAGCTGCACCATCGCCACCACCATAAACCGAAATAGAACTAATGCCTAAAAAGTAAGCAAAACCTTCTACTTGTTGGTCTATTTGTTGAGCCAACTCGCGTGTAGGTGCAATAATCAGTGTGTTTAAATTATTCGATTGATTTATTACTATTTTATTTAAAATAGGAAGTAAATAAGCGGCTGTTTTTCCTGTTCCTGTTTGCGCACAAGCTATTAAATCTTTGTTTGCTAAAATTAAAGGAATGGCGTGTTCTTGAATAGGTGTGGGTTTATCGTAACCCATTGAATAAAGACCGTCTAAAAGCCTTTCGTCAAAATTAAATTCGTTAAAGTTCAAATAAGTGTATTGTTAAATGTTATTTTTTAAAATCATCAAATTGTAATTATTGATTACAAAAAATGGTCTAAAAACTTTTACAATATATACAATTTGAGCCATAAGCCAATTTTACTAAATTAAAATCAGCTTTTAGCCAATCAATTACCTAATTCTATCAGCACTTTTTACCAAATCATCATCCTTTTTGATTAAGCGCAAAACGCGCCAGTTAAGGTAAAAATTAAATATCATCAACATAATACCTAAAGTGCTGTATGGCATTAGTTTACTAAACTCAAATCCAGGGATATAATTGATGGCTTTTGCAAAAACTGCTGAGTATAACATGGCCATTACTAAAAAGTTTAAACGAGTTAATTTCATTTGTTTTTCGCGGTTTTTGTAAGAAAAAATAATACCAATAGTTAATCCAATTAAAATAGCCGCAATGGCAATTAAACCATATTGAATTGACATGGATTTAATAACACTTGTTTGTGTTGCTTGACCACCTGTCATACTTTTTTGTACTTCGGTTACTTTAAAATAAAATATATTTAAATCATATTCATCCACGCCATTAGTTGGATTTGATTGTTTTAGCGATAATAAACTTCCGCTACACATTACTGATGTTAATACAATAATTGCAATTAAATATACGGTTTGAATACGTTGAATCATGGTTTTGTTTGTTTTAAAAAGTGTGGCAATTTATAAATCTTTATTCAAATTTTTAAAAATGAAAAGTAGCATTAGCTTTGCCTAGCTAAAATTAGTTTTAAAATACAGATTATGAAAGATGTTTTTATTATAGATGCAGTAAGAACTCCAATTGGAAAATTTGGAGGATCCCTAAGTTCTATCCGCCCCGATGATTTAGGTGCAGAAGTGATTAAAGCCTTAATTGCACGCAATCCCAATATTGATATTAATGAGATAGAAGATGTAATTTTTGGTGCTGCTAATCAAGCAGGTGAAGATAACCGAAATGTGGCTAGAATGAGTGCTTTGTTAGCTGGTTTACCAATTACAGTTGGAGGTAATACAGTAAATCGTTTATGTGCTTCTGGTTTGCAAAGTATAGCTGATGCTAGCCGTGCCATTGCTTGTGGCGATGGAGATATTTATATTGCTGGAGGTACCGAAAGCATGACCCGCGCACCTTTTGTAATGGCTAAAGCCGAAACTGCTTACAGCCGCATTCCAGAAATTTATGATACAACAATCGGTTGGCGTTTTACTAATAAAAAATTATCGGAATTATACCATCCTTTTTCAATGGGCGAAACTGCCGAAAATGTAGCAGAGCAATGGAAAATTAGGCGCCAAGCGCAAGACGAATTTGCTTTTGCTTCGCAACAAAAATACCATGCTGCTCATTTAGCTAATGTATTTGCAAATGAAATTATTCCTATAAGCATTCCACAGAAAAAAGGCGATGCCATAGTTTTTAGTAAAGATGAACATCCACGTTTGAGTAGCTTGGAAGAATTAGCCAAACTAAAACCTGCCTTTAAAAAAGATGGTTCAGTAACTGCCGGAAACTCAAGTGGAATAAACGATGGTGCTGCAGCTTTGATTTTAGCAAGTGAAGATGCTATAAAAAAATACAATTTAAAACCTTTAGCTCGTTTGGTAAGTAGAGGGGTGGCTGGTGTGCATCCTTCTATAATGGGTGTTGGGCCAATTCCTGCTACTCAAAAAGCGTTAAAACGCGCAGGATTAACCATGAATCAAATTGGTTTAGTGGAGTTAAATGAGGCTTTCGCAGCTCAAGGTTTGGCTTGTGCCCGCGATTTGGAAATTGATCCAAGCATTATCAATGTTAATGGAGGTGCTATAGCCATTGGGCATCCACTTGGAGCAAGTGGGGCACGAATTTCAACTACATTGATACATCAAATGCAAAAACAAAATGTACAATATGGTTTAGCCACTATGTGCATTGGCGTAGGCCAAGGTGTGGCATTGATATTTGAAAGAGTTTAGTATTGTTAGTTGATGGTTGTTTGTTGTCAGTTGATAGGTTGTTGAACGGAGCCGAAACGAAAAAGCAACACTGAATAATGAATAAAAAATTTTGAATTTTGAAGGAAGTTTTGATAAAAAGTTAAGTTTAATTTGCAGGTTTGTTATTTTAATCGGACTAAATCAGTACTTTGTAGAATTTTCCATTAAAATTTACCATAATTTTTTTTAGAACAACAAACTAAGAAATCCACTAGAATATATTCGATTAGGTTAATTATTTGTAGCTTACTTTTATTTACAAACACATTTGCTGTTGTAACGGCACAAAATGCAACTGATACTTTAGTTATAAAAAAAGAAAGTAATAAAGAAACAGTTCCAATCATTAAAAAGAAGGTACATAATCCAATTAGAACGCCAATTATAATTGTTACTACCATAAATGGTATAGAGCCCTTATTGTATTTTTACAATATCAAGGAAAAAGTTAATCAACTATTGTACGTTGATATCAAAACTCATTCGGGCTTGTACACCGCGGTAATGCATGAGTTTTTCAATACTGTTAATTAACTTAAACTGCTCAGGTGTTAAACTCTTTTTAGCAAAATACATATTTGCTTGTTCCGATACATCTGAAAATAAATTTTGAAGAGGGTTTTTTAATTCTGGGAAACTTACTGTTCTGTAATCCGTTAGTTTTGCTTTGTTTTTAGCTATTTCAAGGGCTTTATCTAAACCACCAAATTCGTCTACCAACCCTATCTTTTTAGCATCTAATCCTACCCAAACTCTTCCCTGTGCAATGCTATCTACTTGTTCTTTTTTTAGCTTTCTTCCTTCAGCTACTTTGGTAATAAAATCCTCGTAAATTCTATCAACACCTTTTTGAATAATTGCTCTTTCGGCAGGTGTTAGAGGCCTATCAATGGAACCTAAATCAGCATATTCTCCAAACTTTACAGTTTCTACGTTTACTCCAATTTTATTATTCAAAAGTTCTTTTGCATTTATCATTAATCCAAATACACCAATAGAACCAGTTATGGTATTTGGTTCAGCTACTATTACATCAGCTGGAGCAGCTATATAATATCCACCACTAGCCGCTACACTTGCCATACTTACCACAATTGGCTTTACTTTTTTAGCCAAAATTACTTCGCGCCAAATTACATCGCTTGCCATGGCACTTCCTCCTGGCGAATTGATACGTAAAACAATGGCTTTATAATTATTATCCAATCTTACTTTTTTAATGGCTTTAGCAATAGTTTCGCTACCCATTGCATCGTCTGTACTTTCGCCACTAATTATCTCTCCATCACAGTATATGATAGCTATTTTATCTTCGCTAGTTGAGATATTTATTTTAGGCGTTTTACTGTATTTTCCAAAAGTAACTATATTCACTTTTTCTTCATTTGAAGTATTCGCCAGCTTTTTAAGTTCAGTTTCTATTTCGTCATCGTATTTTAAACCATCAGCTATACCAAGATTTACTGCGTCTTGCGGATGTTGAATCAATAATTGGTTAATAATATTTTCTATTTCAGTACTTGATTTTTTTCGTGCAGATGCTATTCCATTAACCATGGTATAATAAATGCTACCCAAATAAGAGCTAATTTGTTCTCTGTTTGCATTACTCATTTTATCAGCGATTAAAGGTTCGCCTGCCGATTTAAATTTACCATGACGAATCAATTCAGGATTTACGCCTACTTTTTCGAACATGGTTTTTAAATAAACTACACTGCTTGATAAACCATTTAATATTAACTCGCCTGCAGGATTCAAATACACTTTATTGGCCACAGAGCTTAAATAGTATGATTTTTGGTCGGCTAATTCGCCATACGCCAAAATGAATTTTTTAGTTTTTTTAAATTCAATCAGTTCATTTCTTATTTCTTCTAAAGTAGCAAAGCTGTTCATATTAATGCCCATTACCAAATAAATACCTTTAATATTATCATCGGCAGCGGCTTTTTTAATATTAGCTAAAATATCATCTAAGCCTGCATCTTCTTTACTTTCAAAAGTTTGAAAATTAAAGTTTTTTAAAATATTCTCAGTTGTTCTTTCTGGAATCAAATAGTTAAGATCCAATTTTAAAATGGAATTATTGGGTACTTTAACTTCTTCCTTATTGCCACTTGAGGCTAAGCCTGCTATAGTTGCTATTAGGATAAAAAACAACACCACGCCACTTATTATAAATCCTAACATACTGGCAAACATAAATTTGAAAAACTGCTTCATAAATTTTTATTGATTAATTGCGCAGCTAATATAGCTTAATAATAAAATAACAGCCCAAATTATTGTTGGAACGAGGCAGCAAAAAGATAAAAGGTATAAATGAATGATGACTAACTACTTTTTCTTTAACCAACCCGTAATACTCATGCGCTGTTTTTGGGTAACTAATACTTCATGAGGCATTTCATTGCTTTTAAACAAAACAGTTGTTCCTTGTTTGGGCTCAATGATTTGTGCGTTACTGTTATGATTGTTATAAACCAAAAGTTCACCACCATCATGAGATTGCCAGTCTATATTTAAGTAGCTTATTAAAGAAAAAGCTCTGCTTGTATCGTTTTTAAACTGATCGATGTGTTTGATGTAAAAACTTCCTTTTACATAAAGTGTATAATGAAATTCGTAATCTGTAATACCTGCATAGCAACTCATGTTTAGGTATTTAATAAAATTTTCTATTTGAATAAAAAACTCATTTTCAGCTTGGTTATTATTATTTTTATCTAACCAATAAATGGCATCACCTCTTATAGCTAAATTATGATTTGGATTTTGAGAGTTACCTGTGCCAGCGGCTAATAACAAACTATTTTTATTAAGTAAAACAAGGCTGTCTTTTAATTTATTTGCCAACCCATTAGTTAAAAAATTTGATACAATACCAATCCTGTTTTCAATATAACTACCAATTAAGGCTTCAAACACATCATCCATTACGCCACCATACCCTATTTTATTGGTATTTTTACAAGATAACTAATTAAATGCCAATATTTCTATTTTTATAAAAACATGCATTTTAAAAACTTTCTAAATTTTAAACGTGATATTTAAATTAAAATATATTTGATTAATATTACAGCCTAATATGTATGCAATAGTTGATATTGAAACTACAGGCGGGCACGCTTCAACCAATGGAATAACCGAAATCTGTATTTTTATTTTTGATGGTGAAAAAGTAATTAACGAATACCAAACTTTAATAAATCCGGGAATGGAAATACCCCGATTTATTGAATCGCTTACTGGTATTAGCAACGAAATGGTAGCTACTGCTCCATATTTTAACGAAGTGGCTCATCAAATTTACACCCTGCTCAAAGACAATATTTTTGTAGCACATAATGTTAATTTTGACTACTCATTTATCAAACATTCGCTTGGGTTATGTGGCTTTCAACTTAATACCAGCAAACTTTGTACTGTTAGGTTAAGCCGAAAAATTATTCCAGGTTATGCTAGCTATAGTTTAGGTAATTTATGTGGGTATTTAAATATCCCAATGTTCGATAGGCACAGGGCTAAAGGTGATGCTGCGGCTACAGTAAAACTATTTGAAATTTTACTTGAGCAAGACAGCAATGGAGATATTGAAAAAATGCTTAAAAAAGGTTCAAAGGAGCAGTCATTGCCTCCTAATTTACCTAAACAACAATTTGAAAAACTACCTTCAAAACCTGGCATATATTATTTTCATAATCAAGAAGGAAAAATAGTTTATATAGGCAAGGCTATTAATATTAAAAGTAGGGTAAGCAGCCACTTTTCAAACAATTCAACCAATAAACAGAAGCAAGATTTTTTAAGAGAAATTCATAGCCTTTCATTTGAGGAAACCTCTACAGAACTTTTGGCTCTTATACTCGAATCGCACGAAATTAAAGCTCATTGGCCAGCGTTTAATAAAGCACAAAAAAAATATGATGCCAAATATGGTTTATACGACTACATAGATAGAAGCGGTATAATTAGATTGGGAATTGAAATTATTGGAAAACATAGACATACCAAACCGCTAATTGAATACAGTTCAAAAACAGAAGCTATTGAACACATTCAACAAATGGTGGAGGTATTTGAATTATGTCCTCAATTTTGCGGTGTTCAGCAAGTTTGTATTAACTCAAACTGCGATTGCAAACAACCCATCTCCCTATATGAATACAATGCAAAAGTAAATGATTTAATAGTTCAATTAAGCAATAAAGAAAGTTACTTAATAATTGACAAAGGACGAACTAAAAATGAGTTTTCAGCTATTTATGTGAGTAAGGGTAAATTTATTGGCATGGGATATATTCCTGTTGAAGTTCCAAGAGACAACCTTGATGAAATCATCCATTTTATTAAAAAATATAAAGAGAATTTTTTTATTTTGAAACAAATAGAATTATTTGCTTTGGCTAATCCCGAAAAAGTGATTGAAGTAACGGATTAATTTAAAAATTATCTTACCAAAATCACGTTACCATCAACTGCTTTTTTTCTTCCGCTAGCAGTGGTAACTGTTATTTTATATGTGTAATTACCCAAAGCGCTTAATTGTCCATTATAGGTACCATCCCAGCCTTTATTTGTCCCCTCATAAATAAGTCCACCAAAAGCATCAAAAATTTGCATAAAATAATCGGAATAATTAGAACCGATAGGCTCAAAAATATCGTTTAAATTATCATTGTTTGGTGAAAAAGCAGAAGGAATGTAGAGGTCAAGTTTATTCACCACATTATTGGTAATTGAAAACGTATCGCTACAATTAAAACTATTGTATGCCGTTAGTTTAATAGTGTTCAATCCTATTAAATTGAGAATAAAACTAATTGTTGGTTGATTTTGATTCATTGGCATATTATTGATATCCCAAACCCATTTATTTATAGTTAAATCGGTGGCAGTAAATTGAATTTCATCGCCAATTATCCAATCATTTATTTGGTTCGCTGTAAAAGCAGCATTTGGCTTACTAATAACAGTAACTGTTTTAAAAACAGTATCACTTCTACAGCCATTATTTTCACCAATTACATAATAAGTTTTAGTGTTTTGTATTTTTTCAACAATGGCATTTCCTGTACTTCCATTGCTCCAAACATAATTAATACTTCCAGAAGCTTGGACTGCAATTAATGAGTCGGCACAAACTAAATCTGGACCAATAATAACAACTTGAGGTTTACTTTGAATTAGAATACTGTCTGTTACCATTTCACCTACACAACTTGCACCGTTTGTTTCAGTAACTGAAAGTGTAAAAACACCAGCTAAACTCCCCCAATTAACAAGGATATTACTTGTGCCCTGCCCTCCAATTATTGCACCTCCTGTAACTTGCCAGTTATATGAGGACCCCATGGTTTCATTTACCTTGTAACGAACATTATTTTCATTTACACAAACTGTATCAAAATACTGCGCATAGCCTTTATAATTAAAGGCTAACACAAATAATAATGATATGTAAATGTACTTTTTCAAATATATTTTTAATTAATAAACTGATATAATTTGACTAGTAATGGGTGGTTGATTAATGGTAATTGTTTTATAAATAGTTTTGGTACAACCTAAATTACTTGTGGCTGTTAAGCTTACGGTATAATTATTTGCACTACTATAAATTTTGGTAAATGAGGATGCTGAATTAGTGCTGGTGCTGCCGTCTCCAAATACCCAATTATAGTTTAATATACTGCCACTAGAAATGGTGGTGTTATTAGTAAATAAAGTAGAGCCACCTAAACAAAAATTGCTTGTAGAAAAATCAACATTTGGAATAGTACCACTGATTACGTTATAACTATAATTATTATTAAAATTATTATTTATGTTTAATGAACTTAAATCGCAATAAGTTTGATTGACCACACCATTAGGGGCTAATTTATTGATATTATATTTTGAAGTAAATACGTAGAAATATACCGTACCTATAACAATAGGTGTTGGAATTTTAGCGTAGCCATTTAATCCCACAAACTGAGCCTGAACAAGACTAGAAGATGCAAAATTTGCATTTGATGAATAACGTAAATATACATTTTCAGTGCTATTTAAAAGCTGATTAGCCGTTAATAAAATACTAACGGAATCACCATTGGTACATACCGTATTTGGAGATTGAGAACTAACAGAAATGGCAGTTGGATTAAAATTAGTTTCCCAAACGGCCATGTAATTATTCCCAGTTGAGTCTCCAATATTAAAAGTATAATACCTATTTGCTACAACAGCAGGTAGTTTACCTGAGTTTCCGTTACCAAAGCCTCCTGCTGTATTGTTATACATGGCTCCAACCGTTGGGGTTGAGTTTGGAGAAATAATAGAATCGAAGGAGAAGATAGTTTGATTGGCGGCATATGGCCGCCATACAATATTGTAGTTAGGAGAGATAGAATCCCCAGTTGGAAACTCCCAAATTGCACTTCCACTATTTGCATTGTTATCGGCTTGAAATCTATATTGTCTTAATTTACCAAAATTATTTAAGTTAAATCTATCGTAAAAATTATACCTTTTTGCATTGGTGCCAAGCACAGTAGGTTGTGCCTTAATTTTATTAATAAAGCAAATACCAAAAACGATAAAAATTACACACAGTAATTGTTTCACCAAGAGTTTAAAATTTGGTGCTAACATAATTATAATTTTTCACAATTACGATAATAAACCTAACTATTTACCCTCTGTTTGTTCTAGTTTCCAGCTAAATAACATAGAGAGTTCTTTAGCTTTATCAATAGCTTTTGTTGAAACAACACCCTCAAAATTTTGGTTTACAGTTTCACAAAAAAGGGTAAGCCATATATCGAAATGAGGTGATTTTATGTTTCTATTACTATGCGAATCATATATATTACCTTTAAAACCTGGTTTATCCAATAATATAAAGTACCAAAATTCTTTCATTCTTGGTAAGTGATGTTCCCAATTAGTATTCTTAAAAAAAGGACCTATGGTAGTATCCTTTTTTACTTTTGTATAAAAACTGTCAACTAATAAATCAATGTCTTGTATATTTGTAATATCTTTCATAACAATAAAGGCTACTTAATTTTAAGCAGTCTTTATTAAAAATTATAGTAATTAATTATTATAATTTAGGAATAGGTGCAAGCTGCTGAATATTGATTGCAAAAGTAGCATTGAAGGTACTAAATTGCTCATTGGCAAATGAATGATTATACTCAGCACCAAAAGCTGCCGGACCTAACTTAAATCTAAAACCCAAAGTACCTTTATAGGCTTGCGCTGCTTTGCTTGAAAATGAAATGGGGTCAGTTATATTTTCGGTATATTCCTCTATATTCCCATTATTATTTCGCAATGATTTTATTGGAAAAATACCTTTCATAGCAACATCTGATGTGGCACTATGATAGGTTACTCCAAGATAAGGAGTAAAAAAAAGTAGTTTTTTAGATACAATTACACCAGCTTGGTAACCTGATGTTTTTATAGTCAATTTTTGAGAATTTTTGTAATCGGAACTAGGCAGCGAACCTGGTAATGAGGAATTGGCGTTTAAAAAATTTTCTCCAAAAGTAAGTTCCAAATTATTTGTATTGTATGTAGCAATTGCAGCAATATCTATTGGCAATTTTTCAACTCCCCAAATCCATTGAGATAAAGAGTGTTTTACCCCAAATCCAAATCCATTAGAAGTAAAATCGCCTGTTTGAATAGGCATAAGTCTTACCATAATTTCTGTTGATTTGATAATACCTAAACTAACCTGAATAAAAGGAGTTGTGCCAACTGATGCAAAACTTCCAGTACCTGAAAATGAATTAATAGTATCAATATATAAACGTTGTGTGTTATCTAAAGGATTTAAAGTAGAAATAGCAAACCTAGAGCTATTGCCATCACCCATTATTGTAGGCTGTTTAGTATTAACATCACCACTTATGGGAGTAAGCAAAAAATTACTTTTTGAATCAGTATTTGCACCTATACTATTTAGAGTAAAAGTTTTCGAATCGTTATTTACTAACGACCCACCAAAACCCACTTTAATATCGAAGCCAAGTAACCCTAATGGTTTCGCAGTGCTATACCAAGCGTCATTTATACCACTTGAAAGACCTCTGCTAATGGGCTGTAAATAGCCGTTTACTAATTTATTGGCTTCCTCTTTTCCTGCTTTTAAAAATGAAGCGGCATCATTTTGTGCAAATAGTACTTTTGTAATAAATAAAATACTTGATGTAAATATTGTCTTGGTAAATAAGTGTTTCATACTTGTTATTTTTTATAACAAACATATATTTTTTTTACTATTTAGTGCAATATGGAATTTATTATTTATTCATAGAAGTTATTTAATAACCTTTTAAAATTTGTTGATTCGAATTTATATTATATTACTTAATGCTTTTCAAAATGATAGCAGTATTACTATATTAATTTTCTAAAAAAACATTTGCAATAAAAAAGCCCGAATCTATATGGAATCGGGCTATTTTTTACAAAATTGACAACTAATTATTTAGTAGCTACAACTCTAATTTTTACATTGAATTTATCATCGATCGCTTTATCGCCAATTCCTTCGAAGAAGTTTTTAGAGCCATATTTAATGTCGTAAGCAGTTCTATCAATATCGAAGTTAGCATTAGCTACTACTTCACCAGTTTTTTTAACTACTACAAAAGCAGGGAATTTTACTTCTTTAGTAATACCTTTAATAGTTAAATCAGCTACTACATTGTAGTTATCAGCACCAGCTTTAGCACCATTAATTGCTGAAGCAGATTTGATTTTTAAATTAGCTGTTTTAAAGTTATCAACTGCAAAGAAATCAGCTGACTTTAAGTGACCCATTAATTTGTCGTTCCATTCGCCTGCAGGAAGGTCTGTACAAGCCATAGATGTCATGTCTACATCAAAGCTACCACCAACTAATTTAGCGCCATTCAATTCAACTGTACCAGTTGCAAATTTTACTGTACCCATGTGCTCGCCAGTTACTTTTTTAGCGTGCCAGTTAAAAGTAGATTGTTCTGCACTTACTTTGTAAGATGTGTTTGCTGCTGGTTTGAATGCAACCGCTGCTAATGATAATGCTGCTACTGCAGCGATAATTAACTTTTTCATTTTTATTTTTTGTTTAGGTTTTTATTTATTTTTTTGGTTTGTTCTTAATTTGTTTAACAAATCATTTAGCATGTCGGCTTCACCATCTGTTAATTGAATATTCGACTCGTTTAAAACAATTACTTCATCAAGTTCTAATAATACTTTTAGACCTTCCTGGGTAATGGTTATTTCCATTTGTCGTTTATCGTTAGGACAAACTTTACGAATTGCTAACTTTTTATCTTCCAACTTATCAATTAAACGCGATGCATTTGATTGAATATCGAGCATTCTTTCTTGAATTAATCCTATTGAAACAGGTGTACCATTTTGTCCTCTTAAAATACGCAATACATTGTATTGCTGTAAACTAAGCCCAAATGGTTTGAATAAACGTGTTTGCTCCAAGTTTAAAACACTAGCAGTATAAACAACATTTAAATAAGCACGTTGGCGCTTTGTTTTAAATTCTTTTTGTTTTAACTGTTCTTCGAGTGTCATTATTAATTCGAGTGCAAATTATATGTATATACATACAATTTGCAACTTAATTATTTCTAAATATTTTAAACAGCTATAAATCAACAAAATAATTATTGAATAGTGTACCTTAAACTAAAGCCTCCACTTGAAATTACGGTAGGATATTGATTAGAAGTAAGTGGATTGGTTTGTCGTCTATCGTAGAAAATTCTTAATTGAAGTTTTTCATTAATTTGGTATTCAATAGTAGGTCGTAAACTATAAATTGTTTGACCAGAAACAGGCTCATTCGACTCTCTATCCAAATTACGAATTTTAGTTACATTCTCCCTCATTGAAAAATCTAACCTAAAGTTTAAATCATTTTCCAAAACTAATTGACGACTTCGTCCAAAAGGAATTTTTAGTTTTTTAGCTCTGTAACCAACACCAAACGAAAGCTCTTCACCTAGTTGTTCATTTAGTTGTCGTGAACCAAGTGCCAAGTTTAAAGTTCTATCTTTAATATACCTGAAAGATGTGGTTAAATTATTTGTTAAAGTAACCTCTATTCCTATTAATGGTGCAAAACGTTCAGCAATTGAAACATTTTTTATCACATATTGCGATTGAATATCAGTTTGACCTGCAGCTGTATCGAGTGGTATAGTAGACGGACTTAAAAAATTATTTACTGTGTAAGTAGATGAATAACGATGACTTAATGCAATATTAGATGCCCAATTTTTAACAAAACTTAATTTAGTTAATCCATTATAATTTACAGACCAATTAGGAATAGGAATTTTTGGAAATGCTGAAAGTTCAGCATTAGAAGCACTAGAACCACTGTAGGCAGATAAAAATGCAGGTATCAACACATCTTGACTATACCTACTGTATCCTACAATATAATCAAAACTGTCGCGTAATAAACCTTGTGTGCTTCCAAATTTTTCAATGGCTAATCGTTCGGATATTTCCTTCCTATTGTTTTCAAATTGTTTGAAAACTTGCGAAATGCCTTGAGCATTATCAACGCTAAAAGCAGTATTTATTGTACTAAATGTAGTACTAAACGAACCTGATTCTTGAAAACCAAAATCTTTAAAGCTGTTATCGGCATCATTGAATCTAAATATGGAAGTTGTATTCTTTTGAGTTGACCTATCAACGTTTAAAACAATTCTTAAATCTTCAATTGGATCAAGCGTTAAAGTACCTGAAATTTTTTCCTGTAAATTTTGAGCAAACTGATTGTTCATTCTTGAATCGTTAGCTAACCAACCATTTTTAGCTGCATCAAATCTATAATTAGGATCTTGATCACCTAAAATAAAGCCATAACCTGGTGCTGATAAATCACTATTTTGACCGAAAAAGTCAGGGCGTGGCCTAAAACCCGGAAGCATAGTACCATCAGAAATAGTGTATGAACCATTCAAATTCTTCACACCCATTAATAATTTAAAGAATGTTTTTACAACAGGATTTAATTCTTTAGCTGGTTTTTCCTCTTTATCTACCTCCTCTTTGTCACCCTTTTTATTTTTATCATTACTATTTGCTGTAGCTTTGGGTTTAGGCTTACTAATAGGAGGAGGTGTATTAATATCACGTAAAAACTTAAGTTTATTGTACAATACAGTAAAATTAGCCCCAACATTAACTTGCTGTTGACGAGAATTTTGAATTGTATTACCTAAACTATCAGCTGCTGGCGGTGCTTGTCGCCATTGGTAATTAACTGAATAACTATAATTTGATTGACTGATAAAGTCTAATAAAGGTAATTTGTTTATTGGCACATTATAACTAGCTCTCACATTTTGATCAAATTGAGTTAGGCGGCCACCTTTCCATAAATTATTAAAAATAGAATCTCGCTTAGCTTGTTGTGTTTCATCTATTCTTCCATTAGGTTCGTCAATACGAGCATCAGCAATGGCATTATAATCAAATCTTATACTTTTTGTAAACTGCCAACCTAAATCGTAAGTTCTACGCATGGTGAACAGTTTATCGTAAAAGGCAGGTATAAAAACACTTCCTCCTGTATTATCATTGGTTCTATTAATAGTTTCACCATAACGTCTATCAACTTGAATGCGGGCACCCCAATTAGATGGTAAAAAATTAAAATTAATGTCCTTTATTAATGCTAAATTTTTTGATTTTATCAACTTGCTGAAAGGTTCAAAAGGTTTATTGGTAAAAGTATAATTATAACCTACTATAGTTTGATAGGTTTGTAATAAATAACTTTCATATTGCTGATTGCGTCTAAAGTTTTCACTAAATGAAAAGGTAGCAGTTAAATTTTCTAAATCCCAAGGATAGGCCTTTTTGCTTCCAATTCTATTTTTTCTAACATTGGTAAAATTAAATGCACGCTGTGAAGAATAATCATCCGTAGCTCGGGAAATATATGTTTTTCTATCCTCATTGGTGGTTTGATCCAATTCTTTTTGGAGCTTGGTATCCATGTTTAAAGGATTGTACAATGGGCGAATGATGGTATTACCATAAGAAAAGAAAAACGGAATAGATAAACCCGATTTGGCAGGAAAGAATTTTCCTAATTCAAAATTTGATGAAATATCATATTTGTAAGTATCATCCATCGCACGTTGTTGCAATTTCTTATCAACTCCACCCCATCCATTGGTAATGATGCTTCCTGTAAGTTGCACATTACCAAAGTCGGCTAATTTAGCTTGTAATCTTCCATTAGCAGCCCAACCTCCTCTAACATTAAATTCAGTCATGCGCAATTCATTAAACCACACTTCGCCACATACGGGTAATCCATTATCCGTTATACTTCCATTTTCTTTTTTAGGATTACGAATACCTAGCATAAAAACACGAGCCTGACTAAAATCAGGCATACCCACTACAGTAATTTTTGCATTTCCTTTTTGAACAGAATAAGGTAAAGTGAATGCCCAACTTGCATTATTTCTGGCAATTTTTGCATCTACCAAATCTTCCAAGGTAATCACCATTTCGTTACCCCAAACATTTGCTTTATCAGCAGTTCCCGGTGTAGATAAATTTAAAGGAATTTCATATTCGTAATAATTGTTTACCATATCGGTACCAAAACGAATAAAGGCACGTAAATCACCATTTTTTGACTGTGCACTTTCGGCATGCACAAACATGCGTAACTTAGCATATTGACGCATATCAACAGTTGCATTTTTAAAGGCAGCTCTGGCATCTCCATCTTTTAAATTACATACTAACAATGAAAGCGATTGTTCATTTAAAGGAACAGATTGAGGAGAACTAAAATCAACTTGCCTATCAATTCCTGGAGGTGTGGTATAAGCAATAGGACTTCTATTCTGATTTTTTTCTACGTTAACAGTAGATACCACAAATTGGGTATTATCAGTTGGATCAACAGGTTTATGTTCGCCCCCTGTTTCCAAATTACCCGCGTATTTTCTCCAATCAGCTCTAACTAATTGCAAGTATGCAAAACGCAATACTGTACTATCTTGAAAGCCACGCATAAACATTCGCATAAACCTTACAGATTTAAAATCTGTAATATCACCTACTTGTTTTTGAAATTCACGAACTGGTATTTTTAATTGATACCAAGTTTCTTCTCTTTCATCAAGATTAGCAAATTTAACTACGCTTCTTACACTATCGGTTACATAATTTTTTCCTATAACAAATTTATCTTTAGCTATATCAATTTTATATTGGAAATAAGCTTCTATGTCGTTTGTGGTAAAGTCCTTGTTTATATCTTCTACATCTGGTTGATTAGTGGCAGCAGTGGGATATGCGGTTTCTCTTCCTTGTCCAATTACTGGTGAGTTACCTTGAGTTTGATTAAATTCTTTATACCTAGCCAATATACCCAATTGAGCACCATCGTAATCTCCACCTAAATAATAATGATAGTTATCGGCCGAGGGATCTTCAACAGCTTTATTGTAAGCAGTAGTGGTAGGACCAAATTTTTTGGCAACTTCTTTTATATAAACTGAATCAAAAAAAGTTCTTTCTGTTTCATCATCCAATCCATCTAATCCCACATCTTGCCTTAACCTTCTATTTGCATCAGCATCAAAAGCGTAATTAATTACAGGGTTTTTAGGAACTCTACCCCAAACAGTATTATCGGTAGCGGCAGCAATAGCTTCTGCTCCAGCCTCTTTAGCTAGGCCGTTTTCAGCCGCTCTTCTATTATCTCTTAAAATATCTTCACTTACATTTCCTAGGTTAATATATAATTCCCCTTTATTGTTACTTAAAGGATTGTCTTCGTAAGGATTTTGCATCCAAATTTCTATGTAATCAATATTTGATTGCTCAAAATCATTTTGATCAATTTTGCGCATGATACCTCCCCAATTACTTTGAGGATTATCAATTTGTCCGTTCGATAATAAATCTTTTACATTGTAATTGTAAGGCCCTCTTTCACTAGGATAAAATGACAAATCGAAGGTGGGTAAAGTATTAGGTAAACCTGCTTGAATCATTTTTCCTTTAAAAATATCAGTAACCAAAACCTGCCTAACATTATGATTAGAAATCGTAGCAGGATTATCCTTTATGTGTGTTGGCATAAATGGATCATTGGAATTATGAAAACTTGTAGCAATCATATACCATGCTAACTTGGCTCTTTTACTTCCATTTTGTAAGGTGTTAAACAAATTTCCTTCGGGAAACATATCCGGTTGTCCTTGAGGAGTACTTGCTAAAAACCAATTATTTTGAGTCTTTAAATCAAAAGGAATTTCTGCATTTTCAAAGTTATCAATGTAGCCAGTACCGCCATCACTTAAGGCACTATTGATACCCGGAATTAATTGTGCATACTCTCCATTAAAAGCAATTGAAGAAGGTGCTTTAGTAGTAATAAAAGGAAGCCTATCAACCATCTTGGTTAAAAATCTTGAATCTCTTTTATATGAACCATCTATTCCTATTACCATATTAGAAATAGGCTCCTCGCCTGCATTAACAATTCTTGTCAATGGCTTTTCATTCATATAAATAAAGGTTGAGCCCAATAAAAAGTCTTTATGAACTTTATAATCTAACCTTGTACCAACCAATGTACGTTGTTGAACATTAAACAAGCTATTTCCTTCACTAGATACTTTAATAGCAGCTCCAGAATTAAGCAATGCAGTATTTACAATTTTTACTCTACCTAAACTATAATCTACCGTGTAATCTACATTTTCTGTTAATGGAGCACCATTTGCAGTAACCTTAACAGAACCAGGCTGTAGGTTAGTTGAACCTACCGAAATTTCATTATTTGATTGACCTTGGTAGGAGCCTCGTAAAAAGAATTTATCGAACTGAGGCAATTGAATGGCAGCAAATTTAGTACTATCATACAAAGCAGAGAAACAGTAGTAATCGGCAAGTGCAGGATTGTTAACAAATTTATTTCTCAAAAACTTACCAAAAGGCTCCACGGAAGGTAAGATAATTCGGCCTGATTGAGAAAGAACAGTTACCCCTTCAACATAATCAAAAACTCCATCCTGAACGCGCTCTTGTTGCAAGTTCATTTTATCTAAATTAAATACATTTAGTAATGCCTGATCATTGATTAATGGTTCATTTTTAACTGGTAAATAATTCAAGTCGGCTCCAGAAGGATCATCAGCATAAACAATATTTAGCCTGAAATTAGTCGGTTGAATTCCAAAAGAACCTAATGAATAAATATTTTTCATCATTAACTTCCACAATGGTAAATCTGGTCGTTGAGATGGACCTTTAATCATTTTCAAAAACAACACATTTGGAGTAACTGGATTAGGCGCTTTGTCAGAACTAAACTCCCCCACTTGAAACTCAACACCACCAATATTTCCAGAAAAGGCAACCATCAATACATCATCATTATTCAGAGCTTGATTTAACGATATAAATCCTAATCTTGAATTGAAAGTATATTCGTTTTGATTTAATAAACGCGCTTGACCAACCAACATGTATTGGCTTAGTGGCTTAAGTCCATTAACGGCTTCATCGGCATATATTTGGTTCAATACATTCTTTGATTCATTTAACCTTGCGGCTACATTAGGGTTGGTAATGGCACCCGTAGTGGTAGCCAGATTTCCTCTACCACGCAAGTAGCCCCAAATTCCGTTAACTTGATTACCTAAGGATGTATCGGAACTATTAGTATTAACTGTCCAATATTTATTAACACGTTGACTTGCTTCACCCAAATCGGCCAAACCTAAAACATCTCTGGTATTATCAAATGCATTTGTTCTGTTTGTTACCCATACCTCTACCCTAGTAATATTAACCCTACTATTAATTATTGGTAAATTGCTTACTGCATTATCAAAATTTTGATAAAAATATTGTGATAAGAAAAAGTGACGATTCATATCATAAGCACTTGACTGAACATCAAATTTTGTATTGGTAGCTCCACCTTGAAGTTCTGTTTCGGTACTTCGGCCACGCTGTTGAGACACTACAGCAGTAGCAGTTAACCTACCAAATTGCATGGTAGTTTTAACACCAAATAAACTTTGGCTTCCTTGAATCAAAGAAGAGTTTAGAGGTAAACTAACATTTCCTAATTCAATTTTTTTAATAATATCATCTTCTTTACCTGCATAGTCTAACTTCATTTGATTTTCGAATTCAAATGTAGCTTCGGTATCATAGTTCATATTCACCTTAACTTTATCACCAACCGAACCAGCTACATTTAACTGAATCTTTTGTTGGAAATCAAATTGTGAGGTACTTTGCTGACGTAATGAAAAAGCAGGATTACGAACTTCGTTTCCTTTGTATGAGAATATTAATTCTGCATTTCCTCTTGGTCTAATATCAATAACTGAGCTTCCAAATATTTTATCAAATATTTTATTAGGAATCATGATGGGAGGTATTAAACTACTTCCTTTTGCAAAATTATTGGCTTGACTCCTTTGGTTAAAATACTGTTTATTGGCTCGTTTATTTTCGTTTTTTAAACGCTCTTTAATACTTTCACTTGCGGGCATTTTAGTATTAAAACCGCCTACTTTAGACGAGAAATTGTATTTATTCTTTTCTTTATCTAATTCATAAACGGATTTAATATTAGGAGGATCATTTAAATCGAAAGGATTTTTACTACCGTTAATTTCCCAAGGCTTTTTATCCTTAATTGGAAAAGGCATTTTAATTTTTTTGTTGGTGGTGTCCTTTTTATTAGTGCTATCAGGAGGAAGGATATTAAAATCCTTATTTTGGCGCATAGAACGAACACTCCCGGCAGAAACCAGACCAAAAGCCATACTACTTAAAATAGCAAAAAGGCTTATATGAGATAGATGTATTTTAGGTATTTTACTTAACAATGTAGAGTTTATCCATCGGCTAATATTCAAACTTTTCTTTAAAATAAAAAACTATAATTGTTTAAGTGATTGTTTTACTAACTGTTCTACTGTAAATTCAGGGTTTGATTGGCGAATTTTAACCAATACTTTTTCAGCATCATTTTTAACAAAACCTAGTGATATTAAGGCCGATAGCGCTTGTTCTATCATGGTGTTTCTTACCCCACTTGTTGTATTTTGAGGTTCATTTAGATTAATCATTTTTAATTTATCTTGTAAATCAATAACTAATCGTTGTGCTGTTTTTGGTCCAATGCCTTTGATTGATTTCAATAAAGTCCAATTCCCTGTTCCAATAGCATGTTTTATTTCGGAAGGTTTTAATGATGACAATATCATTCGAGCGGTATTGGTTCCAACACCATTAACTGAAATCAACTGCAAAAACAACTGCTTTTCGTCCTCATCGGCAAAACCATATAAAATATGAGAGTCTTCCTTGATACTTAAATGTGTAAGAAGTTTTACTTCATTTAAAGCACTAATTTGCTCAAAAGTATTTAATGAAATTTGAATTCCATATCCTACTCCATTGCAATCTACTACAATATATGCTGGCGTCTTTTCGCTAATTTTACCTTGAATGTGTGCTATCACTATAATTCTTTTTCAAATAAGGGTGCTAAAATATAAAATGTTTTTAATTTTGCTTAGTAAATAAAATAATATATGTATCTAACAGTCAAACATTTTATTCTTTTTGTTTTTTTTATAGTTTGTTTTAAAATATCAAATGGTCAAAACCAAACGAAAAAAGTAAAAGAATATTATGAAAATGGAATATTAAAAACTAAAGGCAAGTTAAAAAATGACTTAAAAACTGGTATTTGGTTTTATTATTCTGATAATGGGGCACTGATTCAGAAAGAGTATTGGAAAAAAGGAAAATTAAATTTTACCATCAAAATTAACGAAAAACACAAGGCATATGAAATATTATACCCAGATGGTAAAGTTAAAAAATTAAGAACCTGTGGTTGTTAATTTTATTTACTTATAATTTGATAAAAAAGTTCGTCAGGGTTAAGCATTGAACTATGTTCTTTTTCTTCTAATTCTTGCTCTTGTTTTTCTTGTTCTGTTTCTGGTTCTTTTACATAATGATGAAGTCGCCACATGCCCTCATTGTATTCTAAGGCTGTTAAATTTTCCACCCAATCGCCACTATTCAAATAAGTTACTGTTCCTAAATCTGTGGTTACAGTTTTTATACTTGGCTGATGTATGTGACCACAAATTACATAATCATATTTTTTTTGAATTGCTAATTGAATAGTTGTTTCTTCAAAATCATCAATAAATTTAATAGCACTTTTTACACCTTGCTTTACTTTTTTTGAAAAAGAAAGTCTTCCTTTTCCTAATATTTTTTCAGAAATAAAATTAACTATGCTATTCAAAATAATTAACAAATCATAGCCTTTCCCTCCTAATTTAGCTAACCATTTGCTATGTTTCATGCTAATATCAAATACATCACCATGAAAAAACCATGCACGCTTTCCATCCAAATCTAACACAAGTTTATTCAGCAATTGCATATTCCCTAAGTTAAAATCAGTAAATCTTCGCAGCATTTCATCATGATTGCCCGTTAAATAATAAACTTTAGTTCCGTTGGCAAGCATTTTAAAAATTCGTTGTACCACTTTGGTATGACTTTGGGGCCAATAGTGTTTACTAAATTGCCATATATCAATTATATCGCCATTAAGTACAAGTATTTCAGGGTCTATGGATTTGAGGTATTTATTAACTGCCTTAGCTTGACAACCATATGTTCCTAGGTGAATATCGGAAACAACAGCCAATTTTAATTTACGTTTACTCATGTAAAAAAGTTTTACAAACTTCTGCTATTTTGCACACTCCTACATCACGTTAATGTTAAGTAATTAATTATTTAACATTATGGTTAAAACAATACCACAAATGCCATTTAATAAATATATTTGGACATGATTTTTAAACATATAAAAACATATGCACCGGCTTATATTTGGGCTATAATTGTTACCTGTCTTTGTGGTACTAATGGTAATAATTTACCACATTTTGAGTTCTCGAGTTTATTACGAATAGATAAAATAGCTCACCTATTTTTATTTGGTACCGAAACGTATTTAATAGCCATTGCGACTAAAAAAAATAATGTTTCGAAAAGTAACTTTCAAATCATTTTCCCTGCATTTATAATTGGTGCTGTGTTTGGAGTAATTATTGAAATACTACAAGCAACTGTTTTTCCTAATCGTTCGTTCGATTTTATGGACATGATAGCCAATACTATTGGCTGTTTATTAGCTTGGTTTATTTTGAATAGGAAGTTTAAATTAAATTAATCATTGACTTTGTAGCTATTAGAATAACCATTAAAAGTTGTTGTATTTATTTAAAGAAATTCACATAATTAACGTTGATATCAGTATTACAAATATTTATTTTTATGTTACCCAAAAAAACAACTTATTTCTTAACTAAAAGTTATTTCTCCAAAAAGAAAGATTGTAGTAAGAAATTTTTATCGCTATCAAATTTTTAATAACTTTGGCTTTATCCATACAGTTTCATTACACTCGTCAAATAATCCGCTTAACAATTCGCAACTTATGGCTATACTTTCGAGTTTCAGAATTCATAATGCCATAATTATCTATTTTATCAATTCTTACCTTACCATTTGCATGAATTATTTGCCCATTTTCTAACAGTATTCCTACATGATTAATTTTACCTTCATCATTATCAAAAAATGCTAAATCACCTATTTTAGATTCCTCTAAAAAAGCCAAGGTTTCGCCTTGTTCAGCTTGTTGGTAGGCATCTCTTTTCAGGAATATTCCATTTTGCGCAAAAACAGTTTGAGTAAAGCCACTACAATCAATTCCCCATGGAGTTTTTCCGCCCCACAAATAGGGAGTATTTAAATATTGTAAAGCTGTTTGTTCCAAACTTACATGCTTATTCGTTTCAACCAAATTGGTAATAATATTATATCCCCCCACCTTAAATTGAGTGGAAGAATAGATGATACTTCCTGTGCTAATGCACATTGGAGTTTCATTTACTAAAATTTTTAAAAAAGGATATTCTAAAACAACTTTGGGATTTTCCAAACTTAGCCAATCAGATTCGTTAATTATCTCAGCTTGCGTATCGTTAATCCATCCTATATATTTATCGTCAATGGTTTCAATTTTCAACCAATTAGGTTGTGTGTGTAACACGATATACTTTTGTCCAAATAGCAATTGGCTAACCATTTCACTCTTGCTACTTGGCTCACTTCTAAGCGGAATAATCGGAATTAAACTAATACCAAACATTTTTTTAAAAAACTTAAAATTTATTGTTTATTTGCGTCAAAGCTATTAAAAAAAAATGAACAATATTGACCTTACCTATTTAAAAGAGATTTCTGGCGGAGATGATTCGTTTATTAGAGAAATGTTAGATTTATTTATAAACACTACAGCTATTGAAGTGAATGAATTTGACCACCACTTAGCAGTTGGAGATTATACAGCAATTGGCCAATTAGCTCATAAAATGAAAGCTCCCATACAAATGATTGGCGCAAGTGAACTTTTTGATAAATTAAAAGAAATTGAAAAAATTGGTAAAAATGGCGTTAGTACTGATTCAATTCCAAATATGATTAATGAGGTTAAAGTAAAAATTGCAAACTTAGCAACTGAAATTAATGAACTATTGGCTACTATGTAACTAGGTAACTTTTTACAAATAAATATCCTATCAATTTATTTCTGTTTCTAAATTTTTTATACTCAATTTTTTATTATGACTAACTACAAAGTTTTCCAAATTAACTGCGGTACCGATTTAACTGATATTTTAATAGCTGAATTAGCCGAAATTGGCTTTGAAGGATTTTTGGAAAATGAAACTGGTTTTGAAGCCTATTTATTAGAAAGTGAATACAATGAAAATTTATTCAAAGAAATTGTAAGTAATTATAGTTTATCCCAAAATCAAATCATTGAAAACACCATTCCTCAACAAAATTGGAATGCACAATGGGAAAGTAGTTTTGAGCCTGTAATAGTAAGCAATCAATTAATTATAAAAGCGCCTTTTCATCAAATTGAACAAAAATATCCTTACGAAATAATTATTCAACCTAAAACATCTTTTGGAACTGGCCACCATGAAACCACACAAAGTATTATGGAATTAATGCTTAAAATGGAATTTAAAAATAAAACCGTTTTTGATTTTGGCTGCGGCACAGGGGTTTTGGCTATTTTAGCTTCGCAATTAGGAGCTACCACCATTTTTGCCAACGATATTGACGATTGGGCTTTTGAAAATGTGGGCGAAAATGCAGCCATGAATAATATAACCAATATCGATTATCAAAAAGGCGATTTAAGCATAGTTCCCAATACCGAATACGATATCATTTTAGCCAATATCAACAAAAATATTTTACAAAAAAGTTTTGAGCAATTAAGCAAACATGTTAAAGCAAATGGTATAATTTTAATAAGCGGTTTTTATGAATCTGATTTGCTTGATTTGTTAAATTGCTGCCAAGCTTTTGGCCTAAATTTACAACAAAAAGTGGTTACCAATAATTGGTGTGCGGCAGTGTTAAACAATCAATAACTTAAAAGTATCTTTTCGATAATTTAAGAAAACTAACTTAAAGTAAAAAATTCTGTTTTTTCGGTGGTATGCGAGCGTAAAATGCCGGCACTTACTAAATTAATCAGCATTTTTTGTGCTCGCCAACGACCTATGTTCAGTAATTTTGACACTTCCTTTAAAGTAATTTTATTATTGGTGTTTAGATATTGCAATAAACCTTGCTCGTGCTTACTGTATGCAATAAAAGTATTGGTATTATTAGTTTGTCGTTTTAATACATCTAATACAATTTTACTGGCCAATAAAGTTTTATCGGCTACACGAATATGTGCCCACCATTTACCATCTTCATCTTTGGCATAATAAGGTTTGTCGTTTCCTTCAGGAATAATGCATTCAATAACAGTTTTACCGCCTATCTCCCACTCTACCAAAGTTATTTTTATTTCGGGTTTGCAGTAAAAACTTGCGGCCAAATCAAGCATGTATTTTTCGTCTTCGCTTTTTACGCCTGAAATGGTTTTATTATCGTTAACGCCAACTAGTAAAGTTCCGCCTTTGTGGTTAGCAAAAGCAGCCATGGTTTTAGCAATTTTATTGGCCGAAGAAATGGTTTTTTTAAAATCCAATTGTTCACCCTCGCCCCTACTTATTAGCTGCATTACATGTGGAAACGATATGTTTTTATGGAAACTCAAGACAAAAATTTTACTTAATTAATACCTTTATGAAAGTATAATTTAAAACATTACGCAAACAAATAAGTTTTTATTAAAAATACGCTATTTAAATTTTAAATATTTGATTCATTTATCAATAAAATTTTTATGGCACATATTTTAAATATAATTAGTTAATACCAACACAAATTCTACATTTGAACTAAACAAAAATACATTCAATCAATTATGGATACTACATTTGAAATTATTGAAAAAGAAGCAATCGAAACATTAAAATTCCCGCACCAAGAAGTTTTAAAAGATGCTGAGAAAATTAAAGACAGAACCGATAACTTAAACAAAGCACTTTCGCTGGGAAATTTAGAGCATTTTAAAATAAAAATATATTTTGAAGACAATACCAAAAAGCGCATGGTTGATACCACTGTTTGGGGATTAACAGAAGAACGAGTTATTTTAAAACAAGGAGTAGTAATTCCAATTGAAAGAATTCACAAATTAGAATTATAGCCAATAAAATAGTTGTTACAAAGCCAACTCCACATTTGGATCCCAAAAGTGTTTATCAAAATCTTTTATTTGGTTATTTTCAATTACAAAACCTTCGGCCTCCAATAGTTCTTGCATGGAATTTTCTCCAAAATGGTGTTTTCCTGTTAGCAAACCATTTCTATTCACTACTCTGTGAGCAGGAATTGGTGGGATTAATTGATGGCTAGCATTCATGGCATAACCCACCATTCTGCTACTTTTGGCACTACCTAAATACTTAGCTATGGCGCCATAACTAGTAGCCTTTCCAAACGGAATTTGCCTCACCACATCAAATACGTTGTCAAAAAAGGTGTACTTATCCAATTAAATCAATTTTTGAAAAGCTTTTATCCATCTGTCAGGTATTTCGTTAGAAAGTGCAATTTGGTAATCAGCATAACTGCATGGCACCATAAATGAGCCCTTATTATCGCTTCTATCCTTAGGATATGGCACTTCCATCCACCATCTTTCACTCAATATATTTTTATAAAAAGTAATTTCATAAGTTTCTTGAATACTAGTATAATAAACCATAAAGTCATTACTTTCTTTGGTTGGGTATTCTACCTTTCTATTTCCAAATCCATCTATAAAATACCAAAGCATCTGAGCTGCTAATTGACTAGTTAAATTATTCAAATCATGTGTAGGATTTATATTATAAATACCAAATGATTTCAAATCATTACTCATTCCTGCATAACGGGCAATTTGACAAGCCTCTTCGCCCATAAAACCATTGGCTGATGGCATATTTTGACCATGTGCATCGGCTGCTTTTATTGCCGAAATATTAAATGCCATCATATCTGCATTTCTGCAAAAAGGTTCAATATCTTGAATTTTATTTCGAAAATTTCCTACTCGAAGCATATCAAAGTTCATTCGCTCAAACGCATCGTAGTTTTCAGGTTCTACAAAATAACTTTGATGCCCAATATGCGCAATATTGAACAAATAGTTTTTTGGATGTGCAATTATTTTACTGATGTATCCGTTATTTTCGGGATTATCGTCATCAAATTTCAAGGCCACTCTTGCATCTACAAACAATACATTCATATTAAAATGTGTTTCCTCGTAAGCAGCATATTGAGCATAAACAAAATCTTCGCTGGCACCTATTATTAAACACATAATATTCTTTTTCAAAAGTGTTGCAATAGTTTGTTTAAGTGCAAAATAAGTATCGCTTAAAGTGTTACCTGCTTCAATATTTCCTAAATCAACTATGCGAAAATCATTTCTATGCTTAATTAACTGATAAAATTCTTTTCTAACAGCATTTGCAGCCAATGCCGACCCACTAAATTCAGGTCTTAATCTATCATCGCAAACTCCAACAATAGCAATATCAACATTATCTAAATTATCTGCATTATTGGTAAATGTGGTGCTATAAAAAATACTCTTTTGGCTACAGTTTGAGGCTAAAAAATCGATAGTGCTTTTCGGTATAGGTTTTAAAAATTCCATGGTTATTATTTTTATCTACTTTTAGTTTTAAACAATCGCTTAATTCATAGTAGCTATTTGCCTCAAAACTCATTAATTTGTTGGCATATAAAATAAACATATCCACAAACAGTGATTTTAGTTACCGGTTCAACAGGTTTTTTAGGTGCCCACATGGCTTGTTATTTAATTTTACAAGGTAAAAAAATAAAGCTAATTAGGCGAAGTACAGCTAGTTTGGCTGAGTTTAACAAAATATTTAATTATTATTTCAAACATTTCAAAATTGATGCTAAAAATGCATTATTCGAATCTTTGAATTGGGTAGAAGCCGATATTTTAAATTTGCCACAACTTCAAGAAGCATTTATTGGTGTTACTGAAGTATATCATTGCGCAGCAATGGTAAGTTTTGCCCAAGCCGATAAAACTAAAATGGACAAAACCAATGTAGAAGGAACTGCCAATATGGTAAATCTTGCTCTCATTAATAAGGTTGAAAAATTTTGCTATATCAGTTCTATAGCGGCTATTGGTCGTAGTTTGAATGGTACAACCATCAACGAAAATTGCAAATGGGAAAATGGAAAATTAAATAGCAATTATGCCATTAGCAAGTACAAGGCCGAGATGGAAGTTTGGAGAGCCAAAGAAGAAGGTTTGAATGTATGTATTGTTAATCCTGGCGTTATATTAGGTTATGGCGATTTCACAAAAGGTTCTGTGGTTCTTTTTAACTCTATTTACAAAGGAATGCCATTTTATACCAATGGTGTAAACGGCTATATTGACGTACAAGATATTACTAAAGTTTGTCTTCAATTAATGGAACAAAATATTTTTGGTGAACGCTATATTTTAGTGAGTGAAAGCATTAGTATAAAAAGTTTATTTTTCAATATTGCCAAATACCTAGAGGTAAAGCCGCCCAAAATAGCCGTAACTCCATTTCTTAGTGAAGTGGCATGGCGTGTATTTGCCATAGTTCGCTTTTTAAAATTATCGACATTTAGCTTAACAAAAGAAACTGCAAGAGCATCGCAGAAACAATTTTATTATGACAATAATAAAATAATTAAAACGCTCAATTTTAAATTTAAACCTGTTGAACAAACAATTAAAGAAGTGTGTAATGCCTTTTTGGTTGATTTGTAGTTGAAGTTAACTACATTTTAAATTAATTAAATTTAAGTCTATTTTTTCTTTTTCCCAAAGTCTTTTGGACCGAAACCTTGTTCAGCTAATGCTTGCCAATATTCTTTTCCATAAGCCACAAAAATTTCATCACCTGGAATGAAATTGCGACTTGCTATGATATATACCCTACCACGTATTATTTCAAAACGCGCATTGTTTTTAAGTCCACTAATTTTAGTAAATCCATTAGCATCATTGCAATATCTTGCCAAACTATCTAAGTGATGTTGCGCATCAATACATTTCTTTTCACTTATATAAAAATAGTATGCACCGACTCCATCTTTAATTTCATTGTTTCTACGCTCACATTCCTTCCAAGTGATAACATCCCCAATATATTCAATTATTCGTTCGCCACGCTTAATTTTTGCATCGGTAAACAATCCTTTTCCTGCACCTTTCAGTGTGCTTTCAGCTACATATAATGCCATCTAATTTAAATTTAATTTAATACTAAATTCTAGCTATTGCTCTATCTTGTTTACCTATTATCATTCTAAAATGATCATCAAGTACATTTAAACTATTTTCAAAATGCTCATTATTATTTACTATGATATCCGCTTGAGGCATAAATGGAAGTAAGAATTTTTGATATGCAGGCATTACATGATTTTTCCATTGGTAATGAATATAATCAGTTGGAATATTACGTTCAGCTGAATCTCGCTTAAGCCTTCTGTTTAATGCTATTGACTCATCAGCTTGAATAAATATTTTTAAATCAAATTGTTTTCTAATAGCCTCCGAGTAAAAAATAAAAAGTCCTTCGCACACTATTATTGGAGCTGGTTTAAATGTTAAAAGGGGCCCTACCTGATTTTCATGTTGAAACAAATACTCATTACGATATATTGTTTCATTATTATGTAATTTTTCTAAATCTTTTGCAAATGCATTTAAATCTATGCATTCAGGTAAATCAAAATTAATATTCCCTTCTTCATCTAATATATGCTCATATGCCAATTTATAATAATTATCTTGGCTTATAACACACAACTCGTCAGTGCTAAATAATTTTTTTAGTGAATTTAAAAAATGGGTTTTACCCATGGCACTTCCACCTGTTATACCAACTAAATAAGGTTTTTGAACTTGCATAATCGGCATGCAAAATAGGTTTTATTAAGGAGTAAATAAAACCTATTTTAAATATGCTTAATTGATTTTTATTTATTTAAACAATTGCAATAAGCAAGTTTTCAAAATATCAGCCATATTTTTAGCCTTTAAAAACCTTTGATTTTTATAGTGAATAGCTAATTCGTTTTTAAGCTTTTCTATATTTTGAGGAGTAGAAATAGCATCTTTACTCATTGCATTTAACAAATTAAACATTGGCCAACGAGCTGCTTTAAGCCTTGCTACCATTACTGAACGTTCTTCGCGTTGGTATTGGTAAATGCTTTCTTTGCTTAAACATTGAGTTGCTAGTTCCACGTAATCTTTATTTTGTTTATAAAACTGTGGCAGGTAAACATTTTTCCTGCCCTCATGGCTTTGTTGGTCAAAATCTATTGCTCTTATTCTGTAATGAATTTCTTCAAAATCGGGGATAACCTGAATAACAAAATTGCTAGAATGCATATCGCCTAAAAGCCTAATAAAACAACGCTCGTTAAATTTTACGAATTCCTTAGCTAGCCTGATTGCATTGAAGTTTTCTTTGTTAAAATAAAGCTTCAAAAAATCATCACCAGGAACCCCAACTATGTGTTCTTCAATTAATGTATCGCCACTAACTAAATAGCTTATACGATTTGGAGATAACAAATGCTCTAATTCTAAACCATAAATCCTAGATGCATCAGCATTTTTTACATAAAAATAATCAAAATTATCGTTCAGTTTATTAATAATCCTGATTCTAAAAGGCATTGAATTTCCATACAAACAATAATCAATTCGCTCCACGGCCAAATGCTCTAAAATATTAACATCTCCGCCTGTTTTAAGCAAAGCATAAATTTTTAATAAATCGTAATGAATTTGTTCTGTATCGCTTTGCGGATAAAGGCAAGTTTCCCATAAAGTATCTTTTCCTTTTTTATCATAAAGTGCTATGCTGTCACTAAAATTTTTTAAGTGAGGATACTGAATTGGCAAGTTAATGCCACGACCGTGGGTTTGCAAATAATGCCTTAAGTGCGGGCTTACCTTTACAGGTTGTTTACGTTTACTAATTTGTTGCAATCAATTTGGTGTTTAATGTAAAAAACAAACTTAGTAATAAATTCTGAATCGAGGTTTATGATTTGTTTTTAAAAGTATAACTTATTCCATTTAAAGCCATAATAAATGTTGTTTTGATAATTATTGAAAACACTTTATTATGGTATTTTTATTGTGGTAATATTAGTCTGACATTTAAATGATTTAAACAAAAAACGCAAGCATTTTTGGTACTTGCGTTTTTTTATTATTAGCTAACTAAGTATTAGTTCAATTCAGCTAAAGTAGCGTTAATAGCTTCAAAATTAGGCAAATCGCCAGGACTTGCTAATACTTCAGCATATTGAATAACACCTTCTTTGTCAATTACAAAAGCTGAGCGTTTTGAAACACCTTGCATACCAAAAGCAGGGAAAGTTTCGTACAATGCGCCATAAGCAGCCGATGTTGTTTTATTAAAGTCCGACAACAAATCAAATGATAAGTTTTGTTCAGTTTTAAATTTATCTAAAACAAATAAAGAATCAACCGAAATAGCTACCACATCGGCATTATCGTTTTTATACATAGTAATGGCATCGCGCACTGTGCACAATTGTGCTGTGCAAACGCCTGTAAAAGCTAATGGAAAAAAGTGTACCACTAGGTTTTTACCTTTAAAATCTTCTAATTTAACTTCCTTTTTTTCAGTATTTAATAATGAAAACGAAGGTGCTTTATTTCCTTTTTGTAGTGTCATGTTATATTTTGTTGTTATAATTTTTAAACTGCAATACTAAAAAAATGTTTTGACCAATTTTAGATTATTATTTTATTCTTTTCATTCCCTCAATTGCTAATTGATACTGTGGGCTGTATTTCAAAACAAATTCGTAGTTTAGTTTAGCATTTTCTTTGTCTTTTAACATTTCGTAACAAAGGCCGCGCATGTAGTAAGCTGGCAAATAATCGTTCATCATTCGCACACATAAATCAAAATTATGAATAGCTTCTTTTAAAAAACCAGTTTCAAAATTAATATAGCCTACGTTGTAATAGCATTGGTAATAATTCATGTTTTTGTCAATTACCTTTTTGTAATCGCTTAAAGCCATTTTGAATTGTTTTTGGCTTTGCCAAAATGTTCCTCTTGCAAAAAACGCATCTTCATCGTTTGGTCTAATTCTAATGGCTGCGTTTATATATTCTAAAGCCAATCTGTTATTTTGAGCCATTAAAATTTTTGCCAAAATCATGTGGCTATCAAAATCGTTATTATCTAATTCAATGGCTTTTTGGAAGTTTAAAATAGCTTTAGCAGTATCGCCCACATCTTTATAATTCATGGCTCTAATGTGATAAGCGTAAGCCTTGGTTTTATCTAATGCCAAAACCGAATTGGCTAAATTAATTGACTTTTCGTGCTCTTTTGTAATGTAGTATAAATCAGCAAGTTTTATTTTTGCGTCAATAAATTCTGGTGCTAATGCAATTGCTTTTTCATAGTTTTTAGCAGCTAGTAATGAGCGATTTAAGCCATAATTACAACGCGCTTGCATATAAAAATAATTTGGATTGGTTGAATCTAAGGTACAAGCATCTTTAAAATCAATTTCGGCTCTTTCTAAAATATCGGCAGCAAAATACTTTTCACCTCTTTCAAAATACAATTCAGGATTGCGCGGATTTTCTTGAATTTTTATCGAAATCTCTTGAACACCAGCTTTTATGGCTACTGAATCAATATTGGCAGAGGAAGCGGTTTTATTTGTATTGTTGCCGCAGGCAATAACAAAAAGGGCAGCAATAAAAAGGATAGTATTTTTATACATTAATGGTAAATTTTAGCTGAAATAAATAAGTGTTTATTACAAGTCACAAAAAAACATAATTTTGTTGGCTCAAAAAAGTTTTAAAGTTTAAGAAGTGTTAATGTTTTTTTAGTGTTAAAGTGTTTATGTAGCTTTTGTTTATGAGTAAAATTGACCGTTTTGAAGATTTAGATTGCTGGAAGAAATCAAGAGAGTTGGTGAATTTAATCTTTGATATTTGCGAAAATCAAATGAAAAACAAAGATTTTTCTACTCAAGACCAAATAAAACGAGCAGCTTTATCTACGATGAACAATATTGCAGAAGGATTTGGAAGATATAGTAATAAAGAGTTTATTCGTTTTTTGGAGTATTCAGCTGCTTCTTCAATGGAAATCAGAAGTATGTTGTATATTTTATCTGACAGAAAATACATTGATGAAATTGAATTTGAAAAATGTTATCAACTAACAAATGATCTTACCAATACTACTTTAGGCTTGATTAGGTATTTAAAGACATAAATTTAACTAGAAGAACTAAGAAAACAAAACTTTGAACTTAAAAACTTAAACACTTATAACATAAAGACTTTAACACTCATAAAACAATGGCATTTTACCACAAACAAGGACAAGTACCCGCTAAAAGACATACACAATTTAGAAAGCCTGATGGCTCACTTTATTCAGAAGAATTGGTTTCAACCGAAGGTTTTAGTAGTTTATACTCTTTGGTTTACCATTGCCATCCGCCTACTTTGGTTAAGGAAATTGGTGAGGCATACGATATTGGGCCTAAGGCTGCCATTGAAAAAAATTTACAAAACCGTAGTTTTTTAACTTTTAAAACCGCACCTGTTGACGATTATTTAAAAAGTCGTGTTTATACGCTTTTTAACAACGATGTTTATTTGGCTTCGGCTGCGCCTCGCAAAAGCATGACAGATTATTTTTTCAAGAATGCGGATGCTGATGAAGTATTATTTATTCATGAAGGAAATGGTGTTTTAAAAACAGTTTATGGACAAATTTCATTTGAATATGGCGATTATTTGGTAATTCCTCGAGGTACCATTTACCAATTGCATTTTAAAACTGAGCAAAACAGGATTTTTATTACTGAATCATTTTCTCCAATCCGTCCACCAAAACGTTATTTAAACCAATATGGACAATTATTAGAGCACTCGCCTTATTGCGAACGCGATATAAAATTACCTGAACTAAATGAGACCTTTGATGAAAAAGGTGACTTTAAGGTTTTAATTAAAAAACAAGATATGATTTTCCCATACACTTATGCCACACATCCTTTTGATGCCATAGGTTGGGATGGATTTCAGTATCCTTTTGGGTTTAGTATTCATAATTATGAGCCAATAACAGGTCGTGTGCACATGCCACCACCTATTCATCAAACTTTTGAAGGACACAATTTTGTAATTTGTTCGTTTGTACCTCGTTTATACGATTACCATCCGCTATCAATTCCTGCGCCTTATAACCATAGCAATGTAGATAGCGATGAAGTTTTATATTATGTTGATGGCGATTTTATGAGCCGCAAGCATGTAGAACGTGGTATGATAAGTTTACATCCAAAAGGTATTCCGCATGGTCCACATCCAGGAACGGTTGAAAAATCGATTGGTAAATTAGAAACCAAAGAATTAGCCGTAATGATAGATCCATTTTATCCGTTAAAAATTACTGAAGCTGCTATGCAAATGGAAGACCCTGGTTATTATAAAACTTGGGTAGAGTAAGGAATTTTGGATGTTGGGTTTTGAATGAAATTTCACCCAATTTGTTTAAGCAAACCTAAGATACTAAACAACAAATAAACCAAAACCATTTGCAAGCAAAATTATTCATACTGAGAGATATAAAAGAAATTATATCCGTTTCGAAAGACAAAGCCATTAGGGCTGTTGACAATGAGCGGGTGTTAATGTATTGGAGTATTGGTAAGCGTATTTTAGAAGAAGAACAAGACGGAAAAGAAAGAGCGGTTTATGGAGAGTATTTAATTAAAACTCTAGCGGAACAATTAGAACCTGAATATGGAAGTGGATTTTCTATTAGACAATTAGAACTATGTAGACAATTTTATCGAACTTTACCAATTACGAACGCACCGCGTTCGCAATTCAGTAGGACACATTACCGCTATAATATTCTTTTTAATACTGAATATATTATAAAACCAAATACTTTTGTATAAAAAATAAGGCAATGGATTTTTTGTTAAAAATTGAGAATGAAGAGAAAGCTAAATACTTGTTTCAATTTCTTAAAAATTTAGATTTTTTTGAAATTGAAAAATTTGATCAAGATAAAAACTGGAAAGAATTGGTTAAACAAGCTGAAAAAAGTAAATCAATTTACATTGATGAAGCAAAATTGTCGATTGAAAGTTGGAAAATCAAACTCAAGAAGATCAGAAAAATAAAAGAATAATACCATGAATGAACTAATTTTTTTAGTAGAAGAATCAGTTGATGGCGGCTATGAAGCCAAAGCCATTGGGGAGTCTATATTTACTCAAGGTGAAGACCTAGAGGATTTAAAAGTTCAAATTAAAGAAGCTATAAACTGCCATTTTGAAGAAAATAATATGCCAAAAATGGTTAGGCTTCATTTTGTAAAGGATGAAGTTTTTGCAATATGAAAATCCCTAGAGATGTTAATGGTTCAGAACTGGTAAAGGTTTTGAAAAAACTTGGTTTTATTGAAACAAGACAACTTGGGAGCCATATTAGGTTAACACATAAATTAAATAATGAAGAATTTCATATAACAATTCCTAACCATAAACCAATTAAAGTTGGCACACTCAATTCTATAATAACTGAAGTTGCCAATAATTTAAAAATAAACAAACAAGAAATAATAGATTTATTATAAAACTATGAATACCGAACAAACAACAGAAATGTTACCTCAAACATCAGATTTCCTACCCTTACACGGAACTGATTTTATTGAATTATATGTGGGAAATGCCAAGCAAGCAGCCCATTTTTACAAAACAGCTTTTGGGTTTCAAAGCTTGGCTTATGCTGGTCCTGAAACTGGTGTAAAAGATAGAGTAAGTTATGTATTGATACAAAACAAAATGCGCTTAATGCTTACTACGCCTTTGCATTCTGATTCGCCAATTGCAGAGCACCATAAAAAACATGGTGATGGTGTTAAAGTATTAGCTTTGATGGTAAATGATGCTTACGATGCATTTGAACAAACTACCAAACGCGGTGGAGTAGCTAGTTTAGAACCAAAAACTTTAACTGATGCCAATGGAGAAGTGCGCATGAGTGGTATTAAAACTTATGGCGAAGTGGAACATTGGTTCATTGAACGTAAAAACTACAATGGTGTGTTTATGCCCGGTTTTGTTAAGTGGGAAAGCGCTTATAATCCGGAGCCAACAGGCTTATTATATGTTGACCATTGCGTAGGAAATGTAGATTGGAATCAAATGAATCCGTGGGTGAGTTTCTACGAAAATGTAATGGGTTTTAAAAATATCCTTTCGTTTGATGATAACGACATCAGTACTGAATACTCTGCTTTAATGAGTAAAGTAATGAGCAATGGAAATGGCTATGTTAAATTCCCGATTAACGAGCCTGCGGAAGGTAAAAAGAAAAGCCAAGTAGAAGAATACTTGGAGTTTTACGAAGGTGAAGGTGTTCAGCATATTGCCATTGCTACACTAGACATTGTTTCGACTGTAAAACAATTAATGGCTCGTGGTGTGGAGTTTTTAAAGGTACCAAGTAGCTACTACGATGATTTATTAGACCGTGTTGGTCCAATAGAAGAAGATATTGAACCATTAAAAGAGTTAGGTATTTTAGTAGATAGAGATGATGAAGGATATTTATTACAATTATTTACCAAACCAGTTGAAGACAGACCAACTATGTTCTTCGAAATTATTCAACGTAAAGGTGCTAAAAGTTTTGGAAAAGGAAACTTTAAAGCCTTATTTGAAGCCATAGAACGCGAACAAGCAAATAGAGGTAACTTATAAGTTGTCAGTTGATGGTTGTCAGTTGTTAGATATAAAATTTAATATCATAGTTTTATTTTAAATTATTAGTAGTTTAGTCTAACAACTTTCAATCATCACTTATTAAATATGCTAGTCTATCAACTGTCAACTAACAACCATCAACTAAAAAAAGTATGGCAAAAAAGAGCATTTCAGAATTAAGGGCTAAATATTCCAATAGTGAACGCAGGTTTTTAGAAGGTCCACGAAGCAGGAGAAGAGAGTTTATATTTTCTTTTAAAGTTTTGTACGAATTTTTAAAAGGCTTTAGAGCTTTACATTTTGTAGGGCCTTGCGTAACTGTGTTTGGTAGTGCAAGGTTTAAAGAAGATCATTTTTACTACCAAGAAGCCATGAAAATGGGTGCAGAGATTAGTAAAATTGGCTTTACTGTTATGACTGGTGGAGGGCCTGGAATTATGGAAGCTGCTAACCGCGGTGCTTTTGAAGCAAATGGACGTTCAGTGGGTTGTAATATTGTGCTGCCTCACGAACAATCAGAAAATCCTTATGTGCAAAAATCGGTTGAGTTTAGGTACTTTTTTGTGCGTAAAACTTTATTGCTAAAATACTCCTATGCTTTTGTAATAATGCCAGGTGGTTGGGGAACAATGGACGAATTGTTTGAAGCACTTACTTTAATTCAAACAGGTAAAATGGAGGAATTTCCAGTCATTATTTTTGGTAAAGAATATTGGAAAAACTTAATTGATTTAATCAATGACATGATTGAAAAAGGAACTGTATCTCCTGACGATTTAAGGCATTTATTAATTACAGATTCAATTGATGAAAGCATAGACCATTTAAAAAAATACAGCATTGAAAAATTTAGTTTAAAGCACAGAAAAAGAGTTAAAGCAATGTCTTGGCTTGGCGAGCTTATTAAATGGAAAAAATAAAGTGCTAAAATTTATAACTAATAGAATCAAATCATTTGGCCCTGCATTAAAGGGCCTTTTTTGGTTATTTAAAAATGAAGGAAATGCCCAATTTCATTTAATAGCAACTATAGTAGTAGTAATAGCAGGATTCTATTTCAAAGTCACTATTTCTGAGTGGGTATTATTGTGCTTTGCAATAGGTTTGGTATTATGTGCCGAAGCCTTAAATACAGCCATTGAAAAAACCATTGATTTATTACATCCTCAAAAACATGAAAAAGCAGGTTTAGTAAAAGACCTAGCTGCGGCAGGCGTTTTGGTAGCATCAATTTTAGCAATTATTGTTGGTGTATTAATTTTTGCACCAAAACTTATCCAATAATTATATTTAATAATTTAACATAAATCAACTTATGTTTATGCTCATAAAGAAGTATGTCTTAAAATCTTAATTTTTTTAAAACGACTTTTTTAATTTTCAATCATTACCGTTTGAGAACTACAAAAAAATTTCATTCAAATGAGAAATCTATCATATCAAAAAAAAAGCTCAAGTTTTACAACTTAAGCTTTTTGGTCGGGGTGGCAGGATTCGAACCTACGACCTCCACATCCCAAATGTGGCGCGATACCAGGCTACGCTACACCCCGTTTGCAAGTTTTTCAAAATTGCTAACTTTTTGAACTAAGTATTGCTACTCGCCCCTTCAAATTTTGTGCGGTGAGAGAGAGATTCGAACTCTCGATACACTTTGACGCGTATGTCGGTTTAGCAAACCGGTGGTTTCAGCCGCTCACCCATCTCACCAAATGCTCTTTTAAAGGGAGTGCAAATGTAGCAAACAAAACTATATTTCAAAATATTTTAGAGAATATTTTTATATTTATTTTTCAATAGTAAAAATTGGATTTAAGTGTACAAAATAAAGCAATTGAATATTAATGTATTAAGGTAAGTATTCTGTAAAATTTAATATTACTTATTTTTGAATAATAATATGCAATTAAAATGTTCGTTAATTAGCAAAAAAATAAACTATAGTCATGGCTAAGGATAAAGTTGTTCATTATAAATTTCGCGATTTAAAAATATTTGGTAGTACTGAATGGCTTGCGAACAATGAAAAGAAATATAGGCAAGTGTACGACATGACGGAGTGCACATTTATTTACTGTGAACTTTCGTTTTTTAATAAATTATTTGACGAAAAACAGTGGGATTTAAAAATTAGTTTAAAGTGTGTAAAGCAAGAAGACGGTGCTGAAGTATGTACCTTATCAGCTGATAGAACCATAAAAAAAGACGAAAATATTGTTTATATCCGAGAAGGTTGGGGTGTAAAAACTCCTGGCACTTATTGGAAAAAAGGTACATATCGTTGGGAGGCTTGGATTGATGGTGTTTTTATTGCTGAAAAAGAGTTTTATATTGTAGATGTTGGTTTGGTTACTGAAACCGAAAATCCTTATTTTAATATCAAATCCAATAAATTGTATGAAGGAACTGAAATTAATGTTCCAAAAGTTGAACGCAATTATTTAAGTGCTTTCGATACCAAAGAAACAAGATATGTTTGGCTAGAAATGATGGCCGAAAATTTGGTAACTACTGGTGAAAAATGGCCATGTGAATTGATATTTAATTTTAAAACACGTTCAGGTCAATTGAAAGGAACAATTGAAAAAATATTTTTTGTTGATTCAGCTGAACCTGAATTTGAGTGTAGTATTGGTTGGGGAAATGATGTAAAAGGTACATGGGGTTTAGATTATTATACCATTGAAATAATTTTTATGGATCAATTGGTGGCTAGTATTTTATTTGATGTAGGCACCGAATTTTTAATTGAACCAAAGGTTAAAGAAATAAAACCAAAAGTAAATAAACTTATTGAAAAGAATGCACCCGTTGCGACTGCTCCCGAAAATATTGAAGATATAATGAAGGAGCTTGATAGTTTAATTGGGCTTGATTCAATAAAAAAGAAAGTTAAAGAATATACTACTTACCTTAATTTTTTAAAAATTAGAAAAGAAAAAGGCTTTGACGATTCTGAAAAAATTAACTTACATGCAGTTTTTACAGGAAATCCAGGGACTGGAAAAACTACCGTTGCCAAAATGCTAGGAAAAATTTACAACCAACTTGGTTTGTTAAGTAAAGGCCATGTTATTGAGGCTGATAGAAGTGATTTAGTAGCAGAATATATTGGACAAACTGCACCTAAAACCAAAGAAATTATCAAACGTGCAAAAGGTGGAATTTTATTCATAGATGAAGCCTATGCATTAGCTCGTAAAAACGATGATAGCAAAGATTTTGGTAAAGAAGCCATTGAAATTTTACTAAAGGAAATGAGTGATGGGGATGGGGATATAGCCATTATTGCTGCTGGATACCCTGATGAAATGAATAATTTTTTAGAAAGTAATCCAGGTATGCGAAGTAGGTTTCAAATGTTTTACGATTTTCCAGATTATTTACCAAAAGAGTTATTAGCAATTGCTGATTACTCAACCCAAAAACGTGGTATAAAATTTAACGAAGCATCAAAAGAATTGATTTTTAAAAAATTGGTTGATGCTTACCGCGATAGAGACCGTATGTTTGGAAATGCTCGTTATGTAAATAATTTAATTGACGAATGTAAAATGAATATGGGTTTACGATTAATGCAATCGCCTAATCCTTATGATTTGAGCAATGATGTACTAAGTACTATTGAAACTGTAGATATTGATAAAGTTTTTGGAATTAAACATAAATCAATTACCGATATTCCAATTGATGAAGAATTGCTAACTGCTTCACTAAATGCATTGCACGGTTTAATTGGTTTACAAACAGTTAAAACCGAAATTGATGAATTGGTTAAATTGGTTCGTTTTTACCGAGAAATTGGTAAAGATGTTCGTCAGTCGTTTTCGTTACATACAGTATTTACTGGAAATCCAGGTACAGGGAAAACCACTGTTGCACGTATTTTAGCTCAAATTTATAAAGCATTAGGCATTTTAGAACGTGGTAATTTGGTAGAATGCGATAGGCAAGATTTAGTAGGAGGTTTTGTGGGGCAAACTGCGTTAAAAACCACTGAAGTGCTTAACAAAGCAATGGGTGGCGTTTTATTTATTGATGAAGCTTATGCTCTAAGCGAAGGCGGAGAAAACGATTTTGGTAAAGAAGCTGTTGAAACCATTTTGAAAAAAATGGAAGATTCGAGAGGTGACTTTATTGTAATTGTAGCTGGTTATACCGATAATATGAAACGCTTTTTAGAAAGCAATCCTGGTCTTAAGAGCAGGTTTGACCGCGAAATGCAGTTTGAAGATTACGATGCACCACAGTTACACGATATTGCATTGAAAATGCTTTTAAATAACGGCATTAAACCTACTGAAGAAGCTTCAAACCATATTAAACAGTATTGCGAATTTTTATACAAAACCCGTAATAAGTTTTTTGGAAATGCACGTAGCGTAAGGAAAGTAATAGAAGAAGCTATTAAAAACCAACATTTGCGTTTGGCAAAAACCGAAACTGAAAAACGTACCAAAGAAATGATTTACGAATTGGTACTTGAAGATGTAGAGGAATTTAAAGTTGATCCTAACTTTACAGAGGAGCGTAAAACTATTGGATTTAAATAAATATTAAATGGCTGTTTAACATAAACTGAACAGCCATTTGAAGTAATAAATTAAACTTAAAGTTCTTATATAAAAGTGTTTATATAATTTGCAATCTTTTGCATTTCATGATTACTTAAAGTGATTTTTTTATTTGAAAAATTCATATCGTTTACCTCATTTATTGGAATCAAATGAATGTGTGTGTGTGGCACTTCTAATCCAATAACAGTTACTCCAATCCTATTACATGTAATAGCCTTTTTCATAGCTATTGCTACTGACTTGGCAAATAAATTAAGTTGAATGAACGTTTCATCATCCAAATCAAAAATATAATCAACTTGTACTTTGGGAATAACCAAAACATGACCTTTTGCAAGTGGGTTTATATCTAAAAAAGCCAAAAAAGAGTCATTTTCCGCTACCTTATAACAAGGAATTTGCCCAGCTACTATTTTAGAAAATATACTTTCCATACAATCACTAACTAAAAGAAATGGATAATATTTCCAATTTAATTGTTCCTGCAGGAGCCGCAATTTCTGCTAATTCTCCTACCTTTTTTCCTATTAAACCAGCACCAATTGGTGATTTTACAGATATTTTTCCAATTTTAAAATCTGCCTCATTTTCAGAAACAATAATATAAGTAAATTCTTTTTTAACATTATGATTCAATACAAGTACTTTACTAAGCAACATAACTTTACTATTATCTAGTTTAGTTTCGTCTATAATTCTACTAATTGCTAAAAGTGATTCGACTTGAGAAATTTTAGTTTCTAAATGTCCTTGATCCTCCTTGGCAGCGTGATATTCAGCATTTTCACTTAAATCACCTTTATCTCTTGCATCAGCAATTTGTTTTGAAATGAATGGACGTTGAACAAACTTTAAATCGTGAAGTTCTTTTTGCAATTTTTCGAAACCATCTTTCGATAAATAATTTAAAGCCGGAGTTGCCGACAATGTTTTTTTGGCCATTTTATATTTGAAATTTGATACGTTTTAAAACAAAAAGAAACGTTCGGATTAATAACCCGAACGTTTCAAATGATTAAACAAATATATGTAATTAATTGTTATTTCCCAATGCAAGTTTGAAGCCAATGCTATGGATACCATTAAAGATAACTGTTGGCTGGTAAGCATAATCAATTGATAAAGCAGTTCCAGCATCGCTAATAGGCAAGTTAAAACCAACACCAAAACTTAAACCATACTGAGGAGTTCTGTAATCTGATGTACTGAAATTACCTTCTTGGTGAGCATAGGCTGTACGTAACATGAACATGTTTTTAAATGCATATTCTGTTCCTAATGAAATAATATTAGATGAAAAAGCATTGTAATTAAAATTACCATTAACCGTTAATTTATGGTCGTAGCTTTCCTCATTTTGATCTAATCTAAAATCGTAGGCTGCACCAATATTGGCTAGGGCAGGCATATTGAAAGGTTGTGATCCAAATAATGTTTTGCGAGTAGCTCCTGTTGAAGTTACTGTAGTATTTGCTGTTAAACCAGTACCTTGGTATGCAAAATCTGGTCCTAAATTACGAACAGCAATTCCAAATCTAAAGTCTTGCTTTTTAATTTTTTTAGCGGCATTCAAAGAGGTTTGGTATTGAACACCTGCATCTAATGTAATTCCACTTGCATTTACACTAGATGTACCTTCACTAATATATCTAACCAACAAACCACCCGTAATTGAATTTGAAAATGTTTTTGAATAAGCTAAACCCATATTCAAAATTTGAGTAGTATAGGTACCTAAAGTCATATCAGGTGCTTCAGTTGTAGTAATTGGAATGCTTCCAATATCCCAATAACTTAACGCCAAACCAAGTACACCACCGCTTCCATTTTCACCTAATGCTTGTGCAATACCAAAATTATTCAGATACATATCAGTACCTACCAAATAGCGTGTTTGAGATGCTTGGATTTCCATTTTCTTAACATAGGCCAATCCCCCAATATTTAAATAATATGATTCTAAACCACGCGCAGATGCGGTATTTGAACCTCCTAAACCTACACCTCTAACATAAGGATTTACTAATAGTTGAGTTGCCCCAGCTCCACCAGCCCTATCTGGGTTACCTGCATTAGCAGTAGCCAACAATCCGAAACAGGCTACCAAACTTTGTAAAATATACTTCTTCATACGAGTAATTTATTTTATTATGATTTATTAAATGTACCTTCAAAACAAATGAAGGTACATTATATTATTTTTTTAGAATGAATCGAAATCTGCTGGACGCATTACACCAAACCATTTTATAATTCTTTCACCGATTCCTGGTGCTTCAATATGAATTAAATATACACCACTTGAAATAGGAACATTGGCATCATTACGTAAATCCCATTCGATGTAAGTTTTTGAATCATCATCTTTAGGAATTCTTCTTACTAAGAACCCACTTTGTGTATAAATAGAAACAATACATTTCTTAGGTGTGTTAATTATTTTAACTTTATTATCCAATGCATTTCCTGGATCTTCATAACCACTGTAAGCATAATATGGATTTGGTGATACGTTAACCATATCCATTGCCTTATTTGCAGCTTTACTATTATTTATCTTAGGGGCTATACTACTGGTATTGAACTCGTATAAAGGCTGACCACCGTTAACTAAAGGTGTATCAACATTAGCAGTAAATTTAGCATAAGGACGCTTTACACGAATTCTTACTGTTGCTTCATTAGGAACCAAACCATCAGCCATGCTAAGTAAATTAGAAGTTTGATTAATAACTGGAATTGTAACCCACATAAACTGTGATAAGAAATAACGTTTTTGTAATGTAGCTGGCTCATCAGAAGGAGTAGCAACATTTAACAAAGTTTTATAGGTAGCACCTTCATCATATCTTGGACCTCTGAACAATACATTATTACCAACTTTAAGTTCTTTAGCACCCATAATATAAACATGATGTTTACCACCGAAGGCAGGAATGTTTCCATTTGAATTTCTATCAAACCAATTTTTTGTAGGATTCCAAATCATATCATTACCATTTTCATCAGGTAACGATGAATCTTCACCAAAACAAATATTTAATCTTTCGCCTGTTTCAACATTGATTGCATATCCAGGAAACCAACTTAATCCAAAACTACCAGATTCCGGTTTACCATTTTTATCAACTGAAGCAGAAGCCCTTATATTTCCTTTTGAAACATTTCCAATATTTTGCTCTTTATTTTCCCCCATTTCTAAAACGATACAACGAGTCCATTTAGACTTATCATTTGTAAAAACTACATCTACACCTTGTAAAGATGATAATGGATTGTCTTCAGATACCTGATTAGTATTTGGTGTTAGGCTAATACCAGGTCCATAAGAAGCTTGCACTGATCCATTTTTAACAGCTTTGGCACATAATTCAAAAGGAGCCCAAGTGGCACCAATCATATTACTATATTGTTTTCTAGGATCAATTGCAACTTTACTACCACTGATTGACCTAAAGAAATCATGCTCATTTAAGTTTGTGAATTCTGGTGTTCCTGTATTTCCTGACCTAATCCAGTTAAAAGAAGGTAAAGCTACAGATCCATCTGGTACGCCAGATAACCAAGGATTGGTTGCATCAGAAAAAGTCAATGTTGCATTTACAAATCCGTTACTTAAATCAGAATTATTATTTGGATCTCCAGGAGCTGCTACTTGATTAACACTAACAGAAAGACCCAAATCTTCAAAAATTTGCTCATTTTCTACCTCTAAATTTCTCTTTCCAAGGTATTTTAATCCAGTTTCAGTATTTATAATGTACCATTTTGAGGTACTTCTAGCTAAAGAATCAGTAATTTTTGTGTTTACCGATGAATCATTAATAAACAACCTGAAATTAGCCAAAGGTACTTTAAAAGGATTAATTACTTTAATTGTAACAGGTCCTTGTCCTTCTATGTATTTTGGTTTTCTAGAGTAATATGGTGCAGATAATGCTTCTTCAATGGTTTGTTTAGATAAATTTATAAAATTACCTGCATTACCAATTCCTTCAATTTTGGTTAATGCTGGACCACTTGAAAAATCAGAATTTAATTCAGTGCCTTGCTGATGTCCATATGGTAAATGAGGGGTAGCTGAGATAATTACTGGTTTAGAACCTGCTAAATATTGTAATGCTTCTTGTGGACAATTACCAACTGCAGCATAAGGAATAATTAAATAATGATAATTTTTGTAATTAACCAAAGTTTGATCAGACTCCACTGAGAACAAATCTTTAGTAATTTGGAAGGAGTGACGTACACCTTTATCTTCACCACTAACCATTATTTTTTTAACATTACCCAAATCAGCATCATTTACTGTATTTACAATAAAACCTATACCATCTTGAATATCACACTGAGCTACTAATCTAATTTGATCTCTATCAGAAAAATCACTAGGAGTAGCTGGCACTTTTAATTGAAAAATTTGATACCCTTGAAATTTATATTGAGTAGAATCAGCGCATAATCCAGCTACTTTAGCAGAAAAAGATTCTGGCTTATCAGGATTCACAATACTAAGAATTAGCTCTCTGTTCAATTCAGTAATTTTTACTGAATTGTCTTCAAATTCTGGTCCTCTAAGTATTTTAAAATTATTTTTAAATAATACAGTAGCTTTATCACTTGCTTCTTTTAGTAAATTAAATGAACCAGTAGCACCACCTGTTGTAGCACGTGCCCAAACTACACCTATAGTAACCCTATTTACAGCACCTGGTAATAACTTAAAAGAACCTGCTGTTTGTAGAAAGCGTCTATCTGCTGGTGTGTTTCCTGATGTTCTTTCTGTCCATAATGCTCTTCCTGCAGGATCAGTTGCTCCCGGAAACATATAACTTGCAGTATCAGAACCTCCTCTACCATTGCCTCCGTATGTAATATTTTGTCCATCTTTCCAACGACCATTTAAATAATTCCAAAAATGAGATGGAAGACTTGGATTACCTTGTTGAGATTGATTATTATCGTAATAAACAAATTTTGTTAAACCAATTTGTTTACCTTTTTCATCTAATGGCCCTTCAAAAAAGTTAACACCTACACTAGGTGGATTTAATCCATAACCTAATATACCTTCATCATTATCATCACCATTATAACAAATACCTAAATTACGCTTAACATCACATTCTACATAATCATCCGAATAATTACCTAAATCTGCATCTACCCATTGTCCAAATACACAACTATCAATTGCATCCGTTCCGCGGTTAATGATTGTTGTTCTATAAAAAGTCATGTTATTAACCTCATCATTGGTAGCAAAACCAAATGCTTGCAAACGGAACTCTAAATTCAATGGTAATCCTTGGGTTTCTGAATGTATGTTTCCTTTGTCGTTATAACAAATAAACATCATTTGATCTGGTATAGAAGCCAAGCCGTTTTCACCTTGATTGAAAGTAGGATAATCTCCATCATCAGAGCTATAGTTAAAATCGTTATTTGCATCGAAGAAAGGTGCTAAAAATTTAGCTTCACCTACACCCCCATTACCTGGCCAAGTTGCTATATCAGCAGACGCTGTACCTCCATTTTGAAAATTAGCAATTTCTGAGCGTGTAACGGTCCAAACTTTATCAAATTCTTTACATCTAGCGGCCGAAATTGCTGCAGACCCGTCAATTTGCAAAGGACCTGGAAAAAAATCGTTACCCGTTTGACGATACGTTTGAGCAGCCAAGCGCAAGTTACCTTGTGTAATACCACCAATCCATAATGCACCTGAGAATAATGAATTTTTGGCAACTTGACCAGTTTGCACCTTTGGAATCTCATAACGAGCATTACTTAAATTCCACCACATATCACCACCATTTAAAATAATAGTTCTTACGTTATTAATGGAAAGTTCTTTTTGTGCTGTTGCAGGAGCACAACCTGCACCCATTTTTGACAATGGGTTAGATTTTATATTTGGTAAAACATTAGAGGAATTCCCTCCAGATTTGCCTAAACCAATATTTTCGCGGGCTTGTAAGCTTAAACCTAATCCTAAAGCACTTAATACGAGTGTTGCTGTTTTTATATTTTTAAAGTTTAACATAAAATTATTTTTAATAATTAAAACTGAACTGATACTCCAATACGAGTTAAACGCGGTAATAAAAATCTATCCGGGTTAACCATCCTTGTATTATATAAGTCAACAAATGATTGTGCATTGGTTGCAGTTCTAATTTGATCTGCAGCAAATGGCGATGATAAGTATCCATCATTGTATGCACTACCTGTATATCTAAATACTCCTGTAACATTAGCAGCATTTAATAAATTGGTCATGGTAAAGAAAACACGCATTCTGTATTCTTTAACTCTTGCTCCTGCACGCTCATTTTTTATGGTAAAATTCTTATCAATATTTAAATCAACGTTAAATTGTGCGGGTAAATTAGCTCCATTTGGGGTTCCTTTAATTGGACTTCTAGTAGCTGCACCACTTTGAACTCCTGAAGGAGTTGATATTAAATCTTGAGTAAAAGGACGACCTGAAAAAGCAGAGAAAATAAAGTTAAATCCTGCATTCTCTAAAATTTTCTTACCTGCTACAATAGGACCATCATATTTTTTACCTTCCTTGTAGTGAAAATCAAAATTTGTTTTAAATGTATGGCGTGTGTCAAAATCTAAAGGAAAAATTGTTCTAGTATTTGGCAATCCTGCCTGGATTAAAGCTGTACTAGAGGCTACATTAGATCCTGTACCATCAGCAAATTGCAATTGGTAATTGGCATCTACATTTATATTACCCATATCAATTAACTTATATTCTAAACCAACTGATTTAACTGTTGAGAAATCAATATTACCTACCGTTGTATAGGTATTTGGCCAAGCTTGAATATAGCTAAATAATTGGGTCATATTTCTATTTTCACGATAAGAAGCAATAATTCCAACTGCTGAGTTTTTTCCAATTTGCTGACGGAAACCTATTTCATAATCAGTAACAGAGGTCATTTTCAAATCTGGATTGGCAATTGTACCTGTTAATCTGTTTGATAAGTAAAAATAATCATCAATTTGTGCCACGTTACTACTTGGTCTCTGAGTTAAAATATCATAGGTACCATAGAACTGTGAAGAAGTGCTAATAGGAAACGAGAACCATACACGAGGTAAAATTTTTACATCTGGTACATAATCTTTAAATGATTCTGCTGTAGGCGTTTTTGGATTTTTAGCATCAACTACATAAGGAATATTTTGGCTAGTTCCTGCAGCACGTTGAATAGCCGCTGGATCAGAAATTGGGTTACCATTTTTATCATACCATTTGTTTCCATCTCTATAACCTGCCACACCATATGATGATGTTGAACTAAAATTATCTGTATTGATATATACTTTCCAATTATCCTTAACAATATCTGGAATTGCATCAGCTTTCATATTGGCTAAATTTCCCTGACGAACTTCACCTGCTGTATAAATTGGAACCATTGAATAAGGGTCGCGCAATACCAATTGATTTGCATCAAAACGTTCAACACGAACACCAACTCTTAAAATTAAATCTTTAAATTGGAATTTATCTTGAATCCAAGCTGCCGCATAAACAGGTTGGTATGCTGGTAAAATTCTGTTTTTGAAAAATTCATTGATACCTGGTTTACCTGTAACAACATTTCCTAAGTGATCGTATCCAAAATAACCAATATAAGAATTACCATTATTCAATAATTCATTGGCAGAAAACATATTTAAATTATATGTTCCTGGTGAATAAGAATTTACATCCAAGAATGTTTGATCAGTAATAGCATTTCCATTATTATCAGTAGCACCTTGACTAATTAATTTAGCTCTTAAATTTTTATCGAACTCTGATTGGTCAGCAGCTACAATTCTACGGTTAAAAGTAATAGTATCTTGAAAAACACCATTTGCGTCAAATTTAGCAGTTCCAATAGAGTCAAGACCCGAAAACTGACGATTTGCTAATAGTGGCATTAACTGCCATAAATTTCCTGCTGATAAATTATAACTACGTTGGAAACGCTGTTCATAAGTTAAACCAAATTGTAAATTGTGTTTAGCCTTTAAATTTCTTCTAGGTGCTACTGTTGCATTTGATTCTAGGTAAACAATATAGTTTTCATATAAGTTCTTTGAATAACCTGTTTGAATATCGGCCAAATTACCCCACATTCCAGAATAGATTGATATAGGATCATCACCATTACCTAAAGCTCCTAAGCCCCTAAGTGGCGAGAAATTATTAAAATTATTTGCACCGTAATAATTTAGAAACGCTTGTGTATAATTACCTCTTAAAGTATTAAAATCTGCTTTTTGAAAGCGGAAAGCAGTATCTCTAAAACCTGTTTGACGAGTATAACCTGTTAAAAACATTTTTCTACCATCTTGTAGTGTAATTGTATCAGCAGGTTGTCCGAAAGTTTTCCTAACAGTAGTATAATTAGGTGCATTATAAGTTTTAAAGCTACCTACATATCCATATTTAAATAAATCTTCTCCATGATTGGCATCAAAAGTTTCACTTGAATTACGCTCATAACTAACACGAACAGTATAATAGGCATCCGAAATTTTTACTCCTTTTGTTATTGCGGCTTCTAATCTTGCTTTGGCAGTATCCTCTTTTTTATTGAACATTTGGGTAAACTGCAAATAAACTAATCCTCTATATCCTTGAGTAACTGAATTGTTGGTAGAATTTAATAATGAATAATAACTACTCCAATTGTTTTGTGAGAAGAACTGTGCTTGGTAACCCAATTTAAAGTTCATATTATTACTAGGTTGATAATTAAAATTACCACTTGTATTGATATTATATGCTGCCACATTCTGGCGATAATCTACTTTTTCTAAATCACCTTTTGTCAAAAACTCCGCAGCAGGAACCAAAGTACCTAAAGCATTAGGACGCACTGGAGTTGCTTCCAATTCTTTCATTTTAGCATCTTTAACCTTGAAAACATCCACAGCTGGCAATCCTGGATCCAAAGAATAAAAACCTCTAACTGAATTAGTAAAGCCAATTAATACTTTTTCTCTTTCCCTGTTTCCTTTGTCTTTTAACATAATTGGACCAGAAACGAAAGTAGTAAATTCATTGGTATGTGAATTATCTAAATAACCGTAGAAAGGAGAGGCAGTTCTGAATTCCATAAAACGAACCCAATTTTTAGTTGGAGCTTTTGTAGTAGCACTGATAGCACCACCCGTAAAATCTCCATAAGAAGCAGGAGTTCCACCTGTAATTACTTCTAAATTTTCAATTGCATTAGCAGGAATATTGATTCCTGTTACACGCACTCCATCAATGTAATAAGCAGTATTTTCAGCACGAGAACCACGAATATTTGGAGCCCCTCCACCTCTAGAATCAACACCACGGGAAATACCTGCAATTGCATTTAAGTTTTGTGTCCCTTGCTTATTTATGTTTTTAAAATTATTTTGATTTGGATCGTCTTTGTCAATCAATTGTACCTTATCTCTAACCACAAGTGTTCCCAAAGTATTGGCACTACTTTGACTCAAAGAAATTGTTCTTGAGGTAATTTTGTTGTCACCTTTTACAGGAACATCCTCTAGTTTTGCTTTTTGATAACCCGTAAATGAAACGGTAATATCATAATTACCTGATGGAATTGCTGTAAACTCAAACTCACCATCCTTATCGGTTGTTTTGGATTTTCTGATTCCTCCACCACCTTCAATGGTTACAACCGCGAAATCTATCGGCTTCTTGGTAACTCCGTCAATTACTTTACCATCTAAAACTCCCAGATTTGATTGGGCAGTAGCAATGGCAGAAAGGCCTATTAAGGCCGCTAATAATAAATATATCCTTCTCATGTAAATGTTTGTTACAAATTATTAATTGGATTGATTTTAAGAGCGTAAATTAAATGGGTTTTCTTCAATAAATCAAACATCACCCAAAATAGCCGCTCAAGTAATTTTATTGTGCTTATTTTAAGTCAGTTAATTTTAAGAGTATGGATTGCGCAATTTTTTCATAGCTCTCAAAAGTCCAACCGGCAATATGCGGTGATAAAACTACTTTTTTGTTGTTTATAAGGTAGTCAAAATCTTTTTGCTGCTGGTTGCTTAGGTTATTTATTTTTTCATTTTCCAATACATCAAAACAAGCTCCCTTTATTTTCATATTATTCAGATATTCAATTGTTTCAGACATGTTTACCACCTCTCCCCTACACATATTTAATAGGTAAATATTTTTTTTAAATTGTGTAAAAAAACTTGCATTCACCCAATTTTTAGTTTCGGAAGTTAATGGAACATGAAGCGATAAAATGTCACTTTCTTCAAAAATTTGTTCCAAAGTTGCCTCTTGCGCATTTTGGTTAGAATAATTTTCCAAATATTTATCATATGCCAAAATTTTCACTTCAAAACCGGCTAATTTTTTGGCAAATGCTTTTCCTGTGTTTCCAAAACCAATAATTCCTACCGTTTTTCCATTTAATTCATAACCTCTGTTGCCTTCTCTATCCCAAATTTTATTTCTTACCTCAAAATCGGCTTTGGCCAAGTTACGCATTAAACTTAAAAGCATACCCAAAGTATGCTCACCCACAGCATCGGCATTGGCTTGCCCAGCGTTAAAACAATAAATTCCTCTTTGATTGGCTAACTCCAAATCAATATTGTCTAATCCGCTGCCTGCTCGTGCTATAATTTTTAAATTTGCTGCAGCTGCAAAAATTTCTTTATCAATTAAAGTTTTGGTGCGCACCACCAAAACCTCAAAAAGAGCAATTATTTGTAAAATTTCGTTTCTATTAATAGTAGGCAAATAAGTTACTTCATAACCAATTTTATTTAATCCTTCTGTTAATAAACTACTTACATCGTCAATAATGAGTACTTTCACTGCTGCAATAAAGTTAAATTAACAATGAAAAGAAATTGACTTAAAGCATATATCTGATAATCTACTATTTACAAAAAATGCCTGTTTGCAAATTTGTTTTAGCTAAAAATTTCTTAAAACATTTTTCCTTGAAACGCTTTATTAAATGAAACAAATAATATGATTCAACTACTTGCTTCCGATTTTGAAAAACTAGAAAAACAAAAACGTACTAATTTAATTAATTGCCTTTCGGGATTTAGGGCAGCTAACTTAATTGGCACTATTAATAATAGTGGAAAAAGTAATCTGGCTATTTTTAACTCGGTTAATCATATTGGTGCCAATCCGCCTTTGATGGGTTTTATTCAAAGACCAGCTAGTGTAGAAAGACATACCTATGAAAATATAAAAAATACAGGCTGTTTTACCATTAACCATGTAAACGAAAATATTTACAAACAAGCCCATCAAACTGCTGCCCGATTTGGAGAAAATGAAAGCGAATTTGAAAAAACTGGTCTTAACGAATTTTATTCTAATATTATTAAAGCACCTTATGTGGCTGAAAGTTTGGTAAAAATAGGTTTAACCTTTGAAGAAGAAGTTTTGATTAAATCAAATAATACCATTTTAGTAATTGGCAGAGTAGTGGAACTGATTATTAACGAAGATTTTTTAACAGAAGAATATTTACTTGATTTAAGTAAAAGCAAAAGTATTGCTGTTCAAGGTTTGGAGACTTATTACAAAGCAAAAAAAATAGCGACTTTGCCTTATGCTAAACCTGATTTGAATATTTTAACTTAACCGAAAATATTTGCCTGCACAATTTGAGTTAATTACTCTTATTTTTTTTAGCTAATATCGAAGCCAAATATGATTTTAGCTTTACGAATATTAGCTGCGCCTTTTGCACTGCTTTACGGGTTTATTTTATTTATACGAAACTGGTGTTACAGTGCAGGATTATTGCCCGAAACATCTTTTGAACTGCCAATTATTAATGTAGGTAATTTGGCTTTTGGAGGCACAGGAAAAACGCCTCACATTGAATATTTAATAAAATTACTCAAACCTACCCACAAAGTTGCTGTTTTAAGTCGAGGCTATAAACGCAAAACCATTGGTTATTTCTTTGCAACCATTGAAAGCAGCGCTACCGAAATTGGCGATGAGCCCAGACAAATAAAACAAAAATTTAAAGACGAAATTCACCTTGCCGTTTGCGAAAACAGAGTTATTGGCGTGCCAAACTTACTTTTTGATGCGGAGGATACTGATGTAATTTTATTGGACGATGCTTTTCAGCACAGAGCTATAAAAGCTGGATTAAATATTTTATTAACTGATTACCATAATTTATTTACCCAAGATTATTTAACTCCAGCAGGTACTTTACGAGAATACCGAGCAGGCTATAAACGTGCTGATATTATTATAGTTACCAAATGTAATCCTGATTTAGAGCAAACTGAAAAAAATAAAATTAAAGCTCAAATAAAACCTTTAGCACACCAACAAGTATTTTTTAGCTATCAAAAATATGATGATTTAGTGCCTTATTTTGATAAAAATATTGAAAACCAAATAAACCTAAAAAATGCTGATGTTTTAATGTTTAGCGGAATTGCTAAAGCCGATAGTTTTGAAAATTATTTGGAGCAAAATGCCCGTAAAGTATTAACTGCTTGGCGCTTTGGCGATCATCATGATTTTACGAAGGAAGAAATTACTAAACTTTTAGCTGAATTTGATAAATATGAATCTGAAAACAAAATATTGGTAAGTACAGAAAAAGATGCCATGCGCTTGCAAACCGATGAGTTCAAAGATTTGCTAAAAAATTATCCTATTTATTATTTGCCTTTGCAAGTGGCATTTTTCGAAAATGATAAAGAAAAATTTAACCAAACCATATTAAACTATGTTGAACAAAATAAACGAAGCTACTAATTATATTTTATCAAAATCTGCCATAAAACCTGAAACTGGTGTTATTTTAGGTACTGGTTTGGGTGCTTTGGTTAACGATTGCGAAGTGGTAAACACCATCAATTATGAGGATATTCCACATTTTCCAATAAGTACGGTTGAAAGCCATAAAGGCAAACTAATTTTTGGCTATTTAAATAAAAAACCAGTGGTAATTATGCAAGGTAGGTTTCATTATTACGAAGGTTACAGCATGCAAGAAGTTACTTTTCCAGTAAGGGTTTTAAAATTTTTAGGCATAAGTAAATTATTGATAAGCAATGCTGCGGGTGGATTGAACCGAAATTACCAAGTAAGCGAACTGATGCTGATAAACGACCATATTAATTTATTGCCCGAATCGCCATTAAGAGGAAAACATTACCGTGAGTTCGGGGATAGATTTCCTGATATGTGCGAACCATACAACAAAACATTGTGTGAGCAAGCTTTAAGTATTGCAACGCAAAATAATATAAAACTACACGAAGGTTGTTACGCATCGGTACAAGGACCTGCTTTAGAAACCAAAGCTGAGTATAAAATGCTTAGCATAATGGGCGCTGATGCTGTTGGAATGAGCACTGTGCCCGAAGTTTTGGTGGCTGTACAAATGAAATTAGCAGTTTGTGCCATTTCGGTTATTACTGACTTAGGATTTCCTGAAACTTTAAAACCAGTAAGTTTAGAAAAAATAATTGCGGCCGCCAATAAAGCTGAACCACAATTAAGTAAATTATTTATGGAGTTGGTATAATTTTTTTGAGATTATCTCGATAACTCCTAAAATGTTGCCTTGGTTTGATAGGAAGTTATGCGGAAAGAGTTCCTTTTGTATATGGCAAAAAATAATTTTATACAATTAGTGTATTGTGTGTTGCAAATCAATTTGTGAAGTATTTTTTCATTCAAAAAACTAAGTTGGTGTTTTAATTCAGAACTCCTATTTTCGCACGATTTTAAAAATTAGAGACAAAAAGAAAGAATGGAAAATGTAATTTACTTAGTTCCCGCCTTGGGAGTTATTGGCCTTATTGTAATGGCCATTAAAAGTGCTTGGGTAAACAAGCAAGATGCTGGTGACAAAAACATGCAAGAATTAGCAGGTTATATTGCCGATGGTGCAATGGCATTTTTAAAAGCTGAATGGAAAGTATTAAGTATTTTCGTAGTATTTGCTGCGGCTTTATTAGCTTATTCAGGAACAATTCACGAAGTTAATGGAAAAGCAATCCACTCAAGTTGGATTATTTCTATTTCATTTATAATTGGTGCAGTATTTTCGGCAACTGCCGGATACATTGGTATGAAAGTAGCTACAAAAGCTAACGTTCGTACTACACAAGCTGCACGTACAAGTTTAAAACAAGCCTTAAAAGTTTCATTTACTGGTGGAACTGTAATGGGTTTAGGAGTGGCTGGTTTAGCTGTTTTAGGTTTAGGTGGCTTATTCATTGTTTTCTTAACCATTTTTGCTGATTTAGGCGAAAACACAGTTATTACTGCTATCGAAGTATTAACAGGCTTCTCATTAGGAGCAGAATCAATTGCTTTATTTGCACGTGTTGGTGGTGGTATTTATACAAAAGCTGCTGATGTTGGGGCTGATTTAGTAGGAAAAGTTGAAGCTGGTATTCCTGAAGATGACGTTCGTAATCCTGCAACTATTGCCGATAACGTGGGTGATAACGTAGGTGACGTTGCCGGTATGGGTGCCGATTTATTTGGTTCATACGTAGCAACTATTTTGGCTACTATGGTTTTAGGCCAAGAAATTAAAGTTACTGATAATTTTGGAGGTATGTCGCCTATTTTATTACCAATGGTAATTTGTGGTTTAGGTATTTTATTTTCTATTGTTGGAACTTGGTTTGTTACCATTAAAGATGATAAATCAAACGTACAAAACGCTTTAAATTTAGGTAACTGGTCTTCAATGATTTTGACAGTAGTAGCCTCTTATTTTATTGTAAATTGGATGTTACCTGAAACTTTAAACTTACGTGGTTATGAGTTTTCTAAATTGAATGTGTTTTTAGCTATTGTTGTTGGAACAGTTGTAGGTGCTATTATGAGTATTGTAACTGAATATTACACAGCAATGGGTAAAGGTCCCGTTTTATCAATTATTCAACAATCATCAACAGGACATGCTACTAATATTATTGGTGGTTTATCAGTAGGTATGAAATCAACAGTTATTCCTATTTTAACTTTAGCTGGTGGTATCATGGCCTCATACTATTTTGCTGGATTATATGGTGTAGCAATTGCTGCTGCTGGTATGATGGCAACTACTGCTATGCAATTAGCCATTGATGCTTTTGGTCCTATTGCTGATAATGCAGGTGGTATTGCTGAAATGAGCCAATTACCTCCTGAAGTTCGTGAAAGAACTGATAATTTAGATGCTGTTGGTAATACTACTGCTGCTACAGGTAAAGGATTTGCAATTGCTTCTGCAGCTTTAACTTCGTTAGCATTATTTGCTGCGTTTGTTGGTATTGCTGGAATTGATGCAATTGATATTTATAAAGCCAATGTATTAGCTGGTTTATTTGTAGGTGGAATGATTCCTTTTATTTTCTCGGCACTATGTATTCAAGCAGTTGGTAAAGCAGCTATGGATATGGTGCAAGAAGTTAGACGTCAGTTCCGCGAAATTCCAGGAATTATGGAATACAAAGCTAAACCTGAATACGAAAAATGTGTAGCTATCTCAACCAAAGCTTCTATAAGAGAAATGATGTTACCAGGTGCTATTGCTTTAATTACGCCAGTAATTGTTGGTTTTATATTTGGGCCAGAAGTATTAGGTGGTTTATTAGCTGGTGTTACTGTAAGTGGTGTGTTAATGGGAATTTTCCAAAGCAACGCAGGTGGTGCTTGGGATAATGCTAAAAAATCATTTGAAAAAGGTGTTTTAATTAACGGTGAAATGTATTACAAAAAATCTGAGCCACACAAAGCTTCGGTAACAGGTGATACAGTAGGTGATCCTTTCAAAGATACTTCAGGACCATCAATGAATATTTTAATTAAATTAATGTCAATCGTTTCGTTGGTTATTGCTCCTTATATTGCTGTTCAAGGTGGTATGAAAGCTGATAAAGCTGGAATGGTAAATGGTGCAAAAACAGAATGCTGCGCAATGGATTCAGTAGATATGGACCATTGCGATATGATGGGCAATTGCGATATGGAAAAATGCATGACAATGACCAAAGAAGAATGTGCTGCTTATTGCGATAGCATGCAATGCTCTCCTGAGCAAAAAGCTATGTGCCAAAGCATGTACGGTGCTGATGGTAAATTTGATATGGCTAAATGTAAAGCAATGTGCAAAGAAAGCGCTGGTAAGGAAAAGAAAGCTTGCTGCGCAGAAGGCGAAGAGCATGGTCACGATAAAAAATAATTAAACATTATAAAGTTTACAAAACAAAAAACACGCTCTCGGGCGTGTTTTTTATGGCATCAAATTGATTTAATTTTATAAAACGTTGGTACTAAAAATTTCAAGAAGAGCTTGTTTTCAAAAGCACAAAGTGTAATCGACATTACAATTCATAATAAATCATTAAAGCGCTGCTACCTTGAGGGATATTCGGATACTGCAAAAAATAATTAAACATACCTTTAGTTCAATACACAAAAAAACACGCCCTAGAGCGTGTTTTTTTGTGTAACATATCTTATTAATTATTATTCGGCAGATGCTTTTATTTTGATTTCGCCAGAGCTGGCTTTTTCAAATATTTTAGCTTCAATTTCGGCTGTTAATTCTGGATTATCGCCTAAAATTTGTTTTACCGAATCGCGGCCTTGGCCTAATTTGGTATCATTATAACTGAACCATGAACCTGATTTTTTAATGATTTCGTACTCTACACCTAAGTCAATGGTTTCGCCTAAACGACTCACACCTTCACCATAAATAATATCGAACTCTACGGTACGGAAAGGAGGCGATAATTTATTTTTAGCCACTTTAACGCGTGTGCGGTTTCCAATAATTTCTACACCTTCTTTTATTT
>JAAFJM010000020.1 GCA_013298895.1 Bacteroidota bacterium
TACTATGTAGTATTTATTACCTACTACTGCTCCTGGAAAAGTTAAACTTGCTTGTCCATTTACACTCAAAGTATCTCGTACACTATAAGCTAAACTGTAATCTGGATTGTGTAATTCTACTGTAATGGTATCTGCTATTGTAGCTGGACTTACTCCATCTGAATAGTATGGGGCTGAGTTCATCATTCCACCTCCTGTATACAAGCCCTGTAAATAGGCCGTTAGGTTTATAGTAGCATTGGTAATTGGAGTAAATTCTAATGCTCCTATATCAGGAGTAGCAGAACGAGTTACACCAGCAAAGTCTAGTAAAGCTCCACCAAATAATGAAGTAGCAGCAACACTTGCACCACTATCATTAGCGATAACCATAGCATGTGTTAAGTTTGCATTTGCAACATTTGCAAAAACAGTTGATGGGTAAGCATTAGTACTGTAGAAATTACTTACATCACCTGTTTTGGTTGCCCAACCTGCATAATTACAAGCACCAGCAGTATCAAATGAAGCAACGCTATTAGAATCTAAATAAGCATTATTACTTACAGAAAATAAACCACCAGCTAAGTTAGCACCAGTTGATGTACCAATTGCGTAATGATTGCCAGAAGTACCAGTTGTTCTAACTCTACCATTATAAATTAAATTGTTTTTAATCGTTATTTTATTGGTAGAAGAAGAACCTGTTCTGTAAATACCATATGAATTAGTAGCTACACTTGAAGTACCGCCAACATAAATACTATTGTTATAAATATTATTTGTATCGGTTGAGTTAATCTCAATTGCTTTGATGAAAGATGAAGAATTATTACTAATCGAAATTTGATTATTAATAATATCTAGATCTGCGGTTGAGTATGCAGTGATACCGAACAATGCTGGAGCCGAAGCACCAACACCAACACCATTACAAGCAAAACCATAAATTCTATTTCCATCAACGGTAGCGTTTGAAGAACCACCCATGTGTATACCAACTGTAACATAAGATGCTGCACCTGTATTGATTTGAGTGAAGTTGTAAATATTATTACCTTTAATGATATTCATACCGGTTGTACCTTGTAATGAAGAACTAGTTACATGGATACCAGCTAAAGGATATAAAGTACTTACACCAGTGGCAGTTCCATTACTTTTGAAATCTCTGATAGTATTGTTAGTAATATGGTAAAAACCAGATGTACAATAAATACCAGCCGTTCTATCTCCTGAAGCTTTGTAATAAGCAACATTACCAATGGTATTATTGTATATTCTAACTGAATCCGAAGTAGAAGAGGTTATCATACCATTATCTAATCCATTTCTAACTGTATCGGATACTGTAGCACCTCCACCAATAGTGTTTTCATAGATATAAGCACGAGTAGTACCTGATACGTTGATACCAACTAAAGCACCTGAAACACTACCTAAATTACTAATAGTGTTACCGTAAATGCGGTGAACAGCATTATTAGCCGCTGATATGCTTATCATGGTAGAAGATCCTGTAGTAGTAGTGATATTTAGTGCATTTCCACCACGTGTAGCATCAGAACCACCAAAATGATTATTAGCAATTACTACTGAACCTATAGCAGTACCTGAGTAATTAATATAAGTAGGTGCAGTTGTTGTTGTTGTTGTTCTGTAAATTGAATTACCTACAACTTTAACTGAATCTGTAGTTCCACTTAAGTTAACTGCATTGGTAGTAATATTTCTAAACTCATTTCCTTCACCTGGATTAAATCCACCAACAATTAAACCGCGAACAGTAGTAGAAGTAGAATTAATACCTAAAGAAGGTGCTGCAGCAGAAACTGTATCTTGGAATATACAACCCATAATTTTTGGATTAAAATTACCAGGAGTTGACGCAAAAACATTAAATAATGGATTTGCAGTGCTATTACCTTCAAAAATTACATTTTTACAAACAAAGTTATTTGTACTTGTTAATCTGATTGCAGCATTACAACTTGCAGGTGTATTGTTATAAACAATCATACGTAAGTATTTACCCGAACCAGCCACTGAACCATCAAAAGTTACATTGGTAGCTTTGATACCGATCATATGAGTAGGTCTGTTGTAACCACGTAAAGTAGTAACAGTTGCATTTTGAGGAGTAATAGTCATGTTGTAGGCTGAACCAAAATCATTCAATTCTACTAAACCTAATTCAGTAACATCAGAAGTAATTTCAACTGTTACGTTACCTTCAACAGCTGAACTATTTACAAATTTAAAGAAACCATTTGTGGTATCAGTTAATGAAGTATAAGTTTGTCCAATACCCACTAAATAATTTCCAGATACACTTGGAAGTGTTCTGTATGAAAGTGGATTAGTTGGAGCTGAAGCTGCTGCAGGTGGTGTAGCCGTTAAAGTACCAATTCCATTAAATACATTAGCACTAATATTACCTAAAACGTCTTGTGCTACTAAATAATAGAAAGTAGTATCATTATTTACAGTACCACCACCAATTGTGAATTGATAAGTATTACCCGAAACATGAGCACCTTGTGAACTTGTCCAAGTTCCAGCAGCATTAATTTTGTAATAAGCCATTGGTAAACCTGCACCTGAAGTTGGAACACCAGTAGCATCTGTTAATGTTACATTTAAAGTTCTGCTTGAAGTAGTAGAGGCATTAGCTAATGAAGTGAAAACAAATGAAGGACCAGCATAATCGCCACCTACTTCGTAAGCACCTTTTGAAGGAGTTGTTAAACTTCTAGCATTACCTAAGAAATCTTCAGTAACTGAAGCTATAGGAGTACCAGTAGCTAAAACTATAGAACCTGCTTGAGGAGCTAAAATGGTATTACTATTCAAGTTTGGATTAGCTATGGTTGAATTGGTATTGCCACCAAATGCTGTTTGCATTCCAGCTAATGTAGTTTGAGCTGTTGTTAAAAAACCAATAGATGCTTGAGGACCTGCTGCATAATAAGCATTGAAATCAACATTTGAAAATACAGTGTTAGCCGCTGCTGAATAAATTCCGCAATTTACATCTGTTGTTACTGTAGTATTATCATAAGTATTGGTTAATACGTTATTTCTAATATCTAACGGACCAACAACACCTGACTGTACAACAATTGGTGCAGTAACTGAATTACCATTATAACCAGCATAATTACCATTTAGGTTAATTGAGTTATTATAAACCCTTACAGCACCTGTAGTTACAGGACCAAAATTAATACCTGAATTAGCATAAGCTAACGAAGAATTGATATAACCAAATCCATCTATTGAGTGAATCACATTGTTTATAATATCAATATTACTTACCGCTACACCAGTATTTACATAAATACCTTTTCCACCAGCTAATGTACCAGTTGTATGTATATCATAAACAGCGTTTTTACTTAACATTAAGTTAGAATCACCTGTGTTTAAATAAATACCCATTGGTAAAGAAGAAGGAGTATTTAAGTTATGAATGCTATTTCCAATAATTTGAGAATATCTAACTTGCTCAATCCACATTCCATAGTTATACAAACTATCACTACCTAAATCATTGTTAGCAATCAAAATTGAATCGCTCATTGAAGCGGGTGTACCTCTAACTAAAATAGCCGTATTAGCTTTAGTTACTCTGTTATTGATAAACGATAAAGTATCGTTATCTATACCTGCAGCACTTGAACTAATATTGGTATTATCACCAACCAAAATACCAAAACTTGTGTAAACACCTCCATTATACATATATGGATTTTCAATAATCGTATTTTTAACAATATCTCTACTACAACCTAATCCAGCACCTTGACTAGCAAACCAAATTGCAACCGTATTTCCAACACCTAAAGATCTGATATTAGTATTAGCAATTGTTAAATTACGGCTGGTAGTACCATTGTTAGAACCATCAATTATGAAATTTTTAGTTCCCAAGAACTTAATAGTAGCTGTATTGGCAGCTGCAGTAATATTGGCATTAACGCCAGATGCAGGTAATAAAGTTACTGTATTAGTAGTTGATGAACCATTAATAATTGGAACCGAAATTGGGAATGTTTCGCCAGTAGCTAAACTATAATTTGCATCTAATAAACTTAATGTTACAGGTGCACTTACACCACGTAAACTTAAATCGTTCATAGCAGCTGTAATAGTAACATAGTTTGGTGCAGTTTGACCAGCACCAATATTATAATTACCAGCCATTGGAGCATCCACCAAATTAAAACGAGGAATAGTACCATAAACTGGGAAGTTTGCAGCTACTAAACTAGGAGAAGTAGTTGGTGTGTTTAATAATGAAGGAGAAATACCACTATTTCCAGCAGGTGTCAAATCTTTTGCTGCGAAGAAATACTGAATTGTATCGCCTATTGCATAAGCACCACCAAATAATGTACTTAAATCCATTGTAAAACTGAATGGAGTTGAAGTACTTGAAGTTTCTACAAATTTCCAACCATTATCAGATGAACTATTACCAACATAAGTATTGGCATCACTGAATTTTTTGTAATACATTCTTGGAGCAGTACCAGCAGTTGTATCTACTCCTGAGTAATCAGTAATAGCAGCAATACCAGTAAATGTAAGTGTGCTACCACTTAATTGTCTATTACTTGAATTAGTAAATACAATGGTAGGAGGTGCAGCATCACCACCAACTTCAAATGCACCACGCGAAGGATTAGTAGCACTACGAGTAGTACCTAAGTAATCCTCTGTAACGGCTGCCAATGGAGTGCCTGTACCCAAAGCTGATGAACCTAAGTTTAAAACCAAAATAGTGTTGGTATTAAAACCTGGGTTTGAATCTTTAGAATTTACGTTTCCACCAAATGCACCTTGATAAGCAGTTAAATCTGACAAATCTGCATTAAAGAAACCTAATAATGCTTGAGGGCCAGAAACGAAATAATGGTTATAATCCATGGTGCCAAAAACACTGGTTGCAGTTAAATTATAAACTGCAGTATTTTTATCAGTAGTAACTGTTGTATTATCGTAAGTATTTACCAATACATTATTTACCATATTAATAGGACCAACTACTGCTGATTGTAACATTACATCGGCAGTAACAGTAGTTGAATTATAACCAGCTCTAGTAGCTGATAAATTGATAGAGTTATTGTAAATATTAATTCCCCCGGTAGCGGTTGTTAACATAATACCTACTGGAGCATCATTTGGAATGCTTGAAGTATAACCATCACCATTGATATTGTATATAACATTGTTAATGATATTAATATTACTTACCGCAACTGCATTACCAATATTTAAACCTTTAGCTCCATAACCACTTGTACCAGTATAGTTTAAATCATAGACTTTATTTTTCAATATGTTTATATTTTTTGAACCAGTGCTGATATTAATACCAATAGGATTAATGGCAATAGTAGCCATATTATGTACTTCATTTCCAATTACCAAAGCATTGTTTACTTGTTGTAAGAAAATACCCATGAAACCAATACTGTCTCTACCAATATCATTGTTCATTACTACAATTGAATCGGACATAGAAGTAGTACCTGCAGTTCCATTTACAAAGATACCATAGTATGATTTTACAATTTGGTTATTGATAAACGATAAAGTATCATTATCTACTCCAGGATTGGTGGTAGAAATAGTAGCATTATCACCAACGTAAATACCATAAGTAAGGAAATTAGCAGTTCCACTGTAATGATTAGTAGAAATGATACAGTTTTTAACAATATCTCTACAAGCACCAGCACCTGTTCCTAAACTAGAAATCCAAATAGCTGTAGCACCTGTAGTTGCTCTGATATTATTTCTAATTGTTAAATCGCGGCTGTTTGTTCCATTATTTGAACCATCAATGGTAAAATAACGAGTACCTGCCAATTTAATAATGGCACCTGCAAATGAACCTTCAATAGTAGGTGTAGCACCTGCATCAGGTTTTAGTGTAATAGTATTAACAGCCGATGCGCCATTCAATACACCAATAGTAATAGGGAAAGAAGGCTCATTACTTACTCTATAGCTGTTTTGAACTTTTAAATTTACAGCTGCCGAAACACCACGTAAATTAATATCATTGATTGCAGCTGTTACAGAATTATAATCTGCACCAGTTCCAATTGTGTAATCACCAGCCATTGGAGGTAATACAATTTGAATTTGCTTAATATTAGCACCTACAATTGGGAAATCAGCACCTGATAAGGCACTAATAGACGCTTGAGTAGTAGTGGTGTAAGCACCTTGGCTAATAGAAACTCTTGATAATGAATCTTGCGCAGTAAAGAAATACTTAATAGTATCATTAGGCACTAAAGCAGAATTTAATAAGCTTACATCCATAGTAAAACTAAATGGAGATGCAGCATTAGTAGGTTCTACGTATTTCCAACCATTATCTGATGAAGTATTACCCACAAAAGCATTTGCTTCACTATTTTTTCTGTAATATAAACGAGGCTTATTACCCACACTCATATCTACACCACTAGGATCGGTAATTGAAATACCCGTTACCGAAACGTTTCCTAAAGTAGTAGGATTAACCAAATTAGCAAATGAATAACGAGGACCTGTTAAATCATTAAATGTTTCGTAAGCTCCAATACTTGGTGTGGTAACACTACGTGTTGCACCATCATAATCTGCAGTAACAGCAGGAGTAGATACTACCGATGCATTGTTTTTAGCATACGATGAAGGATCCATTTTTAAACTTGGCAATGGATTGAAAAAAGGATCATCAACTGATGAATTTGCATCTTGTAAAGTAGCAGCTTGAATTAACGCTAGCGAATTAATACGAGTAGCTGTGGTAGCATTATACATCAAATTAGCTGTGGTAAATCCATTAGAGGTAGAATTTGCAGCATAATAAATATTTCTATTACAGCTACCACCTGCCGTAAAGTTTACACCAGGAAAACAATAAAGTGCTACAGCAAATGAACCTGATACACCAAATTCTGTTTTGTTTTCAAGTACATTGTTTTCGAAGTTAATACCTGTTCTACCAGATTCTATGTAAACACAATAAGAAGAACCTGCCGCTGTACCAGCAGTTACAGGGCCATAAAACCTAATACTGTTGTTATAAATTTTTGCGTTATTACCAGCTACATAAATACCATGTGCATTAAATGTACTATTAGTACTGTAATTAGCTGTTCTCATGTCATAAATTAAATTATTATAAACATGATGACCTGCAGAAGCGGTAAATGGAGCACCTAAATAAATACCATAAGCATACCAACCACTAGTACTAAAATTATTAACTTTACGAATCGTATTTTGATAAATTAATACATTATCGTTTATAGAAGGATTAACATAAATACCAGCAACATAAGCTGATACTGAGTTAGAAGCACCAATTTCATTTCTTCTAACAATTGGAGAGATAGTTTGTTGCAATTCTATACCTACATAATCAATAGAATCAATTATGGTATTGTCTTCAATAATAGTACCTCTAACCATACCTGTGGTACCTGTACCTTTAACAGTTATACCCATAAAGTAATTATAAATTCTATTGTTTTTGATGGTATTCGAATCGTTATTAGAACCACTACCAGTAAATGTAGCACCAGAAACTGCTATACCACATGACCATATTGAAGCAGCATTTAACGCTCTATTACTTGGTCCGCGCACAACACAGTTTTTAACCATATTATTGGTAGCGGGGTTAGTTCCAGGATTTGCCATTAACACACCGCAAATATTGGTAGAAAAAGTATCTGTATGAATGGTTAAATCTTTGGTAGTACCGCCAACAGTGTTTGAACCATCAATAACCATATAATCAGCACCCGATAAAACAAAACCTGATTTATTACCTGTTCTAATTATTGGAGTAACACCTAAAGCAGGCTTAATAGTTAAATAATTGGCAGCATTTACTGTACTATTACTTGTAAATGTAATAGGAAAAACTTCACCAGTAGTTGAATTGTATGCGGCATCGGTTAAATTATAAGTAACCGCTCCACTTATACATGAATTACTGTATGCAGCTGCTGCAGCAGTTAAGGTAGCAAATGTTTGGCCTGAACCTACATTTATAACACCGCTTAACTGAGCACTAATTACATAACTGTAAGGTGACGTAGGATCGGTAGTTACTGTATTAACATTTGCTAATACTGCACCTGATGAAGGATTAGCACCTGCGCTATTTGAAACAGCTGAATCTTGCGCTACTAAATAATAATATACAGTATCGTATAATGCTAAACCACTCATACCGGCAGCTTCTATATTAAAACTCCATACACCGGTCTTAGCATTGCCCGAAACAAAAGTAGCAGGAGTACTTGTATAAGTACCTGCAATTCCTTTTTTGAAATAAACACGAGGTTTAACTGTACTTGCAGGGTCTAATGGCACACCAGTTGCATCAGTTATAGTAACATTAAATGTTCTATCACTAGTAGAACAAGTAACACCTAAACCAGTATGGTTAATATTTGGAGCAGTTTGATCCGAAGGAATACCATCAAATTCGTCAGCACCCATATCGTAAGCAGTACCTGAACCAGCATAACCTGCAGTTCCAGTTCTAGCATCACCATCATAATCGTTGGTAAATATTGAACTTAAGTTCGCACCACCGCTTTCAGTTTGCGTAGCAATACCTGAACCCATGCGTAAGAAATTAGTAGATGAACTAGTAGTACTTAAAAATAAAGGCCCAACATCTTCAGAAACCGAAGACTGATCTTTAGTTGACATGAATGTTTTATAAGCAGCAATAGTACTTTGTGCATTGGTAACTGTAGCAGTTGTACCCTCACAATAAAGTGGTTTGGTTCCACCTGCACCATTGTTAAAGAAACAATTATTATTTGATAAAGATGAATAAGAAGCACCCGGTGCAACTGAATACCTGAATACAGCACAAGCACCTCCAGTTGGACCTGGATTTACATTGCTATAAAAAATATTGTTTTGCATTCTTAAAATTGGTGTAGCTGAAGTAACCCAAACACATGATGAGCCAAAAGTACTACCACTGCTATTGGCAAAACTTAAATAAACAGTATTGTTATATAAGTTAATGTTTGTTGTAGAAGAAATATAAATTCCTGTTGCAGCAGTATTACTTGTAGAAGCAGTTGCTGAAAGATTTCCTACATAGTTATTATACAAATTGGAAGTAGTTCCACCAACTACATAAAAACCAAAAACTGAAGTAGTAGCACCAGCTGTGGTAATTTCGCGAAGACTATTACGGTAAAAATTAGCAGTAGCACCTGATGTACTAATATAAAAACCGTAAATAGTTCCCGCAGTTGACGTTACGTTGTACAATTGATTTTGATAGGCATCAACTGCAGTAGCTGTTGCAGTATAAATACCATAAATGGTACCTGAAGCAGTTATATCACGTACATTGTTATTATATATCTGAGAACGAACACCTGAAGTACCATTACCTATGTTACTTACGTATAAACCATAAAATGTTGAAGAATTGGTAATGTTATTTACTTCATTATTAAATACATATTTTACAGGATAAGGACTTGAACCTCCATCAAGAATCCACATTGCATAAGTAGTACCATTATTATTACTAACATTGTTAAAGGTATTACCTGAAACAGTAATAACATGGGTACCCGGTGTAGTTCCAGCACCTGTGGTATAATAACCATAAGTAGTACCTGTACCTGCTGTTCTAGTAATATTACTTACTGTATTGTTTCTAAAATTACGTTTACCATTTGCTTGTAATCCAGCGTTATGAAAAATAAAATACCAAGTTGATGTATTTTTTAAAGAAACATTATTAATGGTATTTCCAATAGTACTATCTCCAAGCATACTGGCAGTATTGTATAAAAAGTATTGAGGACCTGTTCCACCAGTTGCACCATTAAAAGTTACACCAGAAGTGGTAGTACCTGTAATAGTATTATAATTCATGGTAAATACTGCAGTAGCTGCACCACCTGTATTATATGGACCATAATATACGGTAGCACTTGTAGAGGCAGCAGTAAACATAGTAGTACTGATATCATTGGTATTGCTATCCATACTAATTGAGTTAATAATGGCAGCAGAATTCCAAACAGATGCCCAAGTACCACTTGTAGCTGCAGTTGAGTTATTATTAAAAATGTTTCCATTCATTTTTAAATTAAAAGCAGCACTAGTAGCATGGTATATACCATAAAACACACCCGAAGTAGCAGTTGTGTATGTACAACCAGTAATGGTATTATTACTGATATTCAATGTATTGTTTGTTCCTGTTCCACCAGTTGTACTTTCAATTGCAGCTATTTGCGAAGTAGTACCTCCACCTTTAATAGTAATAGTGTTTAATCTAACAGTAACGTTGGCATTTAAAGCAGTTTGTAAAAATATACCTCTTAAAGTACTTGTATTGTTAACACCACTACCATTATTATTATTAATAGTGTTGTTATTAATATTTAAGTTATTTTGGTGATACATTCTAATACCAACAGCAGCAGTAGCACCACCACCACCAAAGTTTCTTATGATATTACCGGTAGCTGCACCTGGTGCACCACCAATAGAGTTATTTTGGTCATAAAAAGTATAAGGAGCAGTAGCATCCGCAGGACCATAAAGAATAATACCTGTATGACACTGTTGAATGGTATTAGAAATAAATGTGTTATTAGAGTTGGCGCCACTAACATTGGTAACTGTTAAAGCCACGTTATTAGTAGTTAAAGTATTACCAACCCAAATACCGGTAGAACCATCACCAGATACCCCAGCACCTGCGGTAGCATTTGATCTAGTTAATGTAATAGTACAATTTTTGATGGTATTGTTTTGAGCACCATCATTAGCACTTAATTTTAGTAATCCATAACCAAATTCCATAGCGGTAGCAGCAGTTGTATTTGCAGCATTATCAGCCAAATCAATTCCATCAATTGTTACATAATCTGCACCAGCTATTCTAAAAATACCATCTAAGGCAGTTGCAGTAGTAGCTGGAGTAGCAGTACTAGTAGTAGCAAACGCTGTAATTCTAGGATTAGCACCCGAAGTACTAGGATCCTTTTGAATTGTTAGCGTGTTTGTACTGTTTAAAGTAGCATTTAAGGCAGCACTACCTAAGGTAATACCTGCAGCAGAAGTGTTAGTTTCGGTATTTCCAGCAGCCACATTAATAGTAACAGCTCCTGAAATACCCGCAGCATTTAAACTAGTGACAGCTGCAGCAATTGAAGCATACGAGCCGGGTACCGTATAGGTACCACCCGCAACCTGCCCTATGGACAGCTTGGGCACCACTAACGCTAAAAACAGAAACGTTTTTAACGCATAACTTAGTAGTTGTTTTTTCATTCTCATTTTTGTTTGTTATTTATTTATTATTATTTATTTTTTTATTTTTTGAATTGTTCAATTTTTAGGTTTTCAATATGCAAAGTTAAAAACATAAAAAAAAGTAGAATTTTAACTACAAACCTTATAATACTTCGTGTTAAAACTATTTAATATGTATAAATAATAATTTTGGCTTACAATTTAATTTAAGAAATATTTTTTGACTTTATAAAACAAGCTAAATTGTTCAAAATACCTATTATATATTAAAAAGATGGTAAATACTATGGTTTAAATTAAAAAATGTCACCATACCATCCATGAGTTGACATGTTATAAGTCGCTCATTTAGAAAAATTTTAAAAAACCACTCATTAATTTATTATTTAAAAAATTTTAAAAAAAATAGTTTTATTTATGAAATTTTAATCCTATCCTTATATTTATTATTTATCGTTAATAATTTGAAGGCATTTAAAATCACAAAAAAGGAAGTTTGACTTTTTTTTATTCTAAAATTTTTGAGTTATGTTAATTAAGTGTGATTTAAATAATAACTTATTTCGAGAATAAAAGAAGTCAACTATAAACTTGGTAAATATTTAATTGTGATAAAATACCTTTGAAAAACAAAAAAGTTTAATTCTGTTATGATAAAACGTATATTAAGTTATCAATTAATTATTGATATTAAGAATTAAAACTTAGTAAAAATAACAAAAAATAAAAGGCGTTTGTTATTTAATTAATAATTATATTTTCGAAGCAATTAATTATGTATAATTTGAAAACACTTTTACTTTCTATTTCAATAATAATTATTGGTTTTAAAAGCGCCATTGCACAAACTACTTTAAAAGGAAACGTAGTAGATACAAAAACAAATGAAAAACTAATTGGGGTTTCAGTTTTAGTAAAGGGTTCAACTAAAGGTTCACAAACCGATTATGATGGACAATTTATTTTAAAAACCACATCCGAATTACCGTTGGTATTGGTAGTAAAATATTTAGGTTATGAAACCAAAGAAATCAATATAACTGATGCAAAAGCCAAAATAAACGTTAGACTTAGCAAATCGGAAAAAGCACTAAAGGAAGTAAATGTGCGCGATAGCCGTATAACAGAAAAAATTAAACAAAATCCATTAACGGTTGAAACCATGGACGCTATTGCCATTAAGACTACTCCTGCTGCTAATTTTTACGAAGGTTTAGCTCATTTGAAAGGGGTTGATATTACATCGGCAAGTATTGGATTTAAAATAATAAATACCCGTGGTTTTAACTCTACTTCTCCAGTACGTTCGCTTCAGTTAATTGATGGAGTTGACAATCAATCGCCAGGACTAAACTTTAGTTTAGGTAATTTTTTAGGAGCATCAGAACTTGATATTCAAAAAGTAGATTTAGTAGTAGGTGCAAGTTCGGCTTATTATGGTCCAAACGCCTTTAATGGCGTAATTAACATGCAAACTAAAAGTCCGTTTTTATATCCTGGATTAAGTGCACAAGTTAAAGTTGGCGAAAGAAGTTTAACCGAAACTGCTATACGTTGGGCTCAAATAATTAAAAACAAAGATGGCATAGAAAAATTTGCCTATAAAATGAACGTATTTTACATGCAAGCTAACGATTGGAATGCTACCAATTTGGATGCAACCTCTCAATCGCCTGTGGGTAGAAACAATGCTGGAAGTTATGATGCAGTTAACCGATATGGTGATGAGTTTACCAGCAATATTTTTTATACACCACTTTCTTTAGCATCAAGCGTTGGAAAAGGATATTATTTAAGAAATGGATATGATGAAAAAGACTTGGTGGACTACAACTCAAAAAATTTAAAATTAAGTGGTGCTGCACATTATAAAGTAACTAAAAATACAGAATTAATATATGCTACTAGTTTTGGAACAGGAACTACAGTTTACCAAGGCGAAAACCGCTTTAGCTTAAGAGATATTTTATTCTTCCAAAATAAATTGGAACTTAAAAAAGACAATCGTTTTTTTATACGTGCTTATGCTACTAACGAAGATGCAGGTAATAGTTACGATGCTTACAACACTGCTTTATTATTACAAAAAGCAGCAAAAAGTGATGAAAACTGGGGTAAAGATTATAACAATTCATTAACCGCTAACCTTTCGCCAGTAGTTAACAAATGGATTCAAGATAATTTAGGACAAGGGATTAGGCTTGATACTATTCCAGGTGCAAACAACCAACGTTTAAATTTTATTGACAATTATTGGAGAACTTATTTTACAGACTCTTTAAACAAATACCATGGTTTAGCGCGCGATATTGCCAATGCAGGTGGTGTTGGAAATGTAAATGGAATTGACCGTTTTGTTCCTGGCACAGCTCGATTTGATTCGGCTTTTAAAGCCATTACATCACGCACCAACCAAAATGGAGGTTCACGCTTTTTTGACCAATCGGCTTTATATCATGTAGCTGCAGAATTTAAATTTAACACTGATGAACTTTCAAAAAAGAATGCCAGCAAAACAAATGTAGATGTTACTTTGGGTGGAAATTACCGAATTTATGTACCTTACTCGCAAGGAACAATTTTTAAAGATGGTGAAGAAACAAGGACCGTTTATGCTAGAGATGCACAAGGCAATATCTTAAAACAATTAAGCGATGGAAAAGACTCCATAATTGGTAAAGAAAGCGTTGGCTTTACTCAAATTACCAATCAAGAATTTGGTGCATACATTGGCTTTGAACGAAAGTTTATAGAAAATAAATTAAAAGTAAGTGTTACAAATAGGGTTGATAAAAACCAAAACTTTAACTTTTTATGGTCCCCAGCTGCTACTTTGGTTTACACTCAAAAGAAAAATGTATTTCGTTTCTCACTTTCATCGGCAGTTAGAAATCCAACTTTAACAGATCAATATTTTAACTTAAACGTAGGAAGAGCAACTCTTTTAGGAAATTTATCAGGATATAAAGGACTCATTACCATTGATACCCTTCGTGATATTTTGGTTAACAACAACCGCTATAGAAATGGAGAAGACAGACTAAAAACATCATCTTTCGACATAGAGGCAATTAGACCAGAACGCTGCAAAACAGTTGAATTTGGATACAGAGGAAATATTACAGAAAAACTATTTGTGGATGCAAGTTATTACTTTAGTTGGTATGAAGATTTTTTAGGTTATAAAATTGGCGCTCAAGTAATTTGGGATTCGTTAAATCCATTTCCTAGTTCAGTAAACGCATTTAGGGTAACCACCAACTCAAAAGACATTGTAACAACACAAGGATTTACAATTGGATTAAATTATTTTTATAAAAACTACCTAGGATTTAGTGGCAATTATAGTTGGAATAAATTAGATAGAGGTGGCAGCAGCGATCCAATTATTCCAGCATTTAACACCCCAGAACATAAATTTAACCTAGGTGTAAATGGCCGCGATATTAATTACTTAAAGAAAAAAGAAAAGTGGGGTTACGGGGTAAACTTTAAATGGCAAGAAGGTTTTCTGTTTGAAGGATCACCACAATTTACAGGGGTGGTTCCATCTTATGGAATGCTAGATGTACAATGGAATAGCACCATTTCGAAACTTAATGCTGTATTTAAATTAGGTGCAAGTAACATTTTAAATAACACTGTTTATCAAGTTTATGGTGGTCCGTATGTGGGTCGTATGGCTTACGCATCTATTACTTTTGAGTTAAATAAATGGAAATAAAATATTTATTTTTTGCTTAATCAAAGGCTAAAAAATGTATGTTATTTTCTTAAAAGTAATTTTTTAAGCATTTTTAAGTACAAAATTATTAATGTAATTTTAATTTAAGGTTTGTATTTCCGATAATATTACTAATCCCTTACTTGCTTTCTTTCAACAAAATACGCTAAGTTCAATCTTAACAACACTTTGCACCCTTAATCATTTTAAATAAATGATATAAAATATTTTTGAATTAAAATTTTCAAAAATCAAAAGGTGTCTGTAAATTAGCGTACTTTTTAGTAAATAAATAATACAAAAAATGAAAGAAGAGAAAAGTGCCCCCAAGAAAGCCGTTAGCGAAAAAAAAACAGTAGCTAAGGCAAACAAAAATACCAGCACTGTGGATTTGAAGGAGGCCTTAAAAAAATATTTTGGCTTTGAGGGATTTAAAGACGAACAAGAACAAATTATTCAAACCTTATTAAATGGAGATGATGTATTTGTAATAATGCCTACAGGAGGCGGAAAATCGCTGTGCTATCAATTGCCAGCATTAATGAAAGAAGGAACAGCTATTATTATTTCACCATTAATAGCTTTGATGAAAAACCAAGTAGATGCTATACGCTCTCTAGGAAGTGATAAAATTGCACATTTTTTAAATTCATCGCTTAATAAAACTGAAATTACCGCTGTAAAACAAGATATAACAGACGGTAAAACCAAGCTGCTTTACATTGCACCTGAAACCTTGAAAAAGGATGAAACAATAGACTTTTTAAAGTCAATCAATATATCATTTGTTGCAGTAGATGAAGCACATTGTATTTCGGAATGGGGACATGATTTTAGACCTGAGTACCGAAGAATCAAAGCCATGATAAAGGAAATAAAAGATGTTCCTGTTATGGCCTTAACAGCTACTGCTACTCCAAAAGTTCAACAAGATATTCAAAAGAATTTACAGATGTTGGATGCTACGGTTTTTAAATCATCGTTTAACAGAGACAATTTATATTACGAAGTTCGTTCAAAAGGCAAAAAAGGCGAGGCAATGAAAGACATTGTATCGTATATTAAACAAAGAATGAACGGCAAGTCGGGAATAATTTACTGTTTAAGCCGTAAAAAAGTAGAAGAAATTGCCAGTATTTTACAAGCCAATGGCGTTAAAGCACTTCCTTATCACGCAGGACTAGATGCCAAAATGCGTGCCGATCATCAAGATAAATTTTTGATGGAAGACGCAGATGTAATTGTGGCAACCATTGCCTTTGGAATGGGTATAGATAAACCAGATGTGAGGTTTGTAATTCATTACGATATACCAAAAAGTATTGAGGGCTATTACCAAGAAACAGGTAGAGCAGGTAGAGATGGATTAGATGGAGAATGTGTGATGTATTACAATCCAGCCGATGCCGAAAAATTAGAAAAATTTTTAAAAGACAAACCAGTAGCCGAAAGAGAAATTGGCGAGTTATTAATTTTTGAAATGCAGGCATTTGCTGAAACTTCAGCTTGTAGACGTAAATTTTTATTAAACTATTTTGGTGAGGAATATGCTGAAAGCAGATGCAGCAGCAGATGTGATAATTGTAAACATCCAAAAGAAAAAATGGATGCTAGAGAGGATGCAGTATTAGCTTTACAAACCATTAATTCTACAAAAAGTAAACAGATTCTTAAAATTACAGTTGACATGATTGTGGGTAAAAAGAGCCACGAAGTTCAATTGGGAGGTTTGGATAAATCTACCTATTTTGGAAAAGGAAAAGATAAAGAAGAAAATTTTTGGAAATCTGTTTTACGCGGTTTATTACTAAATGGGCAAGTAACCAAAAATATTGAAACATACGGACTATTAAGTGTAAGCGAAAAAGGAGAAGAATTTATTAAAAACCCTACTCCTTTTGAAATAGCCTTAGACACCAAATTTGAACGCTTTACAGATGATGATGATGACAGCGGGAATGTAGAAATGGTTTACGATGAGGTGCTTTATGCTATGTTAAAAGACCTTTGTAAAAAAGAAGCTAAAGCCAAAAGCTTACCACCATACATCATTTTCCAAGAAACATCATTGCAAGAGATGGCTTTTAAATATCCAATTACCATGGATGAATTGAGCAAAATTGTAGGTGTTAATCCAGGAAAAGCTCAAAAATATGGCAAACCATTTTTAGCCATTATTGATAAATATGTAAAAGAAAACGACATTGAAAGAACTGAAGATGTTGTTATCAAATCTGTCGTAAACAAATCAGCCAAAAAAGTAGTTATTATAACCAATATTGATAAAAAAATAGCGCTTGCAGACATTGCTCGTAGCCAAAATATTAAGTTAGATGAACTATTAACCGAAATTGAAAATATAGTTTATTCGGGCACTAAATTGAACTTAAAGAAGTATGTAAACGATTTAGCAGATGAAGAAACAATTGGTTATGTAATAGACTTTTTCAGAGAAACCAATGACAATCCTGTGGAAGCCGCATTAGGTGAGTTTGGAGATGAATTTAGCAGAGAAGACTTGCATTTAATGCACATTCATTTTGTGAGTGAAATGGCTAATTAAAAGCACCACATAAAATAAAAAAACCTTTAAACTAAAATTAGTTTAAAGGTTTTTTTTATGAAGTATTAACGAACAAAAAAAAGCATCGCCTTGGCGATGCTTTACAAATAAATCTTAAACAAATTATAAAAAGCGGTTTATAAGCCGCTTTTTATATTTGAAAGTTTATTTATTTAATAACTGAAAGTTTAGCGGTTTTAGCTCCTTTTTCTGAAACAATGTTTACAAAATAGAAACCATTTAATAAATCGTTAGTAGGAATTTCTACACTGTTAAAACCTTTATTAAATTGGTTAGAAACTGTAGTTCCAACTATTTTACCACTCAAATCAACTATAGCAATAGTTACTTGGCTATTTTCGTTTAATTCAAACTCAACTGCAACTTGGCTGCTAGCAGGATTTGGATATAATTTTAAAGCAGAAACTGCATTTACTTCAACTACGCCAGTAGTATTTTTACCAGTTAAAGCAATTGCTTGTTCAACTAAATTAGTACTGTTAAATTTAATACTATCGCTAACTGAACCAGTAGTAGCGCGTTTAAAGCGACAGAATAATTTAGTAGTTCCAATATTACCATCTACATCAGGAGTAATATTCCAAGTGTTTTTATAAGTTACTGAATCGTTTGAAAGTTCAAAATCGTTACCAACTGTTATAGCTAAATCAGCTACTAAGTTTTGTGCGTTGAATGTAAATGAAACTGGAGCAGTTGGAACCATACCGTTAGTAGTAAACATTGGTAAATTAGCAGTAGATAATGAAACAATTGGAGTAGCAGGAACAACTGCTATACCTGAAACTGCAACTGGCACAGCAGCACCATTCACTGTATTGAACGATACAAAGCTATTAGGAGCAGAAGCGCCAGCTACACTTGGATTAAAGCGAATGTAAACTGTAGTGTTAGCTAAAGTAGTACCTGTTTTATTAATAGTTACCGAAGTAGTAAAGTTAACTGAATCTAAAGATAATTCGAAACCAACAGGAGCAGTTGCAATAACATTATCAACTAAACGAGTTCCATTAACAACTACTGATGAAGCAACAGACGGTTTACCAAATGTAGTATATAAAGTTGGCTCAACTGTAGAATTAACCGTAATAGCCGGAGATGAATTTCCATTTACAAACATTACCACATTGGTAGCACTTGAAGTAGTTGAAGGATTTGCTGAAGAAACATGAACATATAACTGTTGGTTTTGTGCCGATTGAACAACTGGATTGTAACGCACATAAACCATTGTAGGAGCAACAATTCCACCAACATTTCCTAATTTAATTACCGATACATAATTTGAATTATCTAACGATACTTCAAAACTAGAAGGAGCAGTTACAACTAATGAATCAGTTCCTAAATTAACACCACTAACTGTAATAATTTGCGCTGATGAAGGAACAGCTGGAGTTGTAAAAATAGTTGTAAATACCAATGAATAAGAAGTTGAATAAGCAGCTACAGCTTTTGCATTAGCAGCTAAAGCTCTACCTGTTACTGCAATATTTCTAGTAGCAGCACCAGTGCTTGAAATAGCTACATTACCTGAAGCAGTACCAGCAGCTGATGGATTATAGCGTACATAAACTTTGGTATTAGCCAATACCGCAGCAGTAGGAATATTTAAGTTTAATGAAGTAACTGGAGTTGTAAATACTGAATCAATTGATAATTGGAAACCAGCAGGTGCAACCACTTTTACAGTATCGCTTAATTTAACACCTGATAATGAAACAGCATAAGCCAATGATGGAGTTCCTACAATGGTAGCAATTTCAGTTAACTGAGCTGGTGATGAAGTTAAAGTAGCAGCTGAATTCCCAGCTAAAGCAATATTGATAGCATCAATAGTTTTAGATGATACAACTAAATTACCGCTGTGTGATGCAGAAGCAGTTGTAGGATTGTACCTTACATAAACCAAAGTAGATGCAAAAGAAGGTTTAACAGGGTTGTTTAAAGTTAAAGTTTGAGCAAAACCCGAAGTAGCATTTAACGAAATTTCAAAATTACTAGGAGCTACTAAAGCTACTGTATCAACTAAGTTTTTACCTAAAATGCTAAACATAGCAGAGGTTGGAGCACCAACAGCATTGTTAAAACTTAAAGAACTTTCAGTTACATTTAGATAAGCAGCAGCAGGTGCTACAGCAGTTCCGTTTAATGCAATATTTAATGGGCTAAAATCAGCTGAAACAGTTGAAGAAATATTTAAGAAACCATTGTTAGAACCAGTAGAGGTTCTATTAAAACGTACAAATATTGTATCATTAACAGTAGGACCATTTTTAGAAATATTAGCAGCCCAACCAGTAGTTCTGCTCCAAGAAATTTCAAAATTAGTTGGTGCAGTAATATTTATATTACCAGCTAAAGCACTTGCAGTTAATACCACCCATTTTACTTGTAAAGGTTGACCTAAAATAATATTAAATGGAGCCAAGCTAGAGGCAGTAACAGCAACACTTGGAGAAGGAATAACAGCAATTTTTGGATGGCTAAAATTAGATGCATTAGCAAATGGACTTCCAACTGCTAAAGTATAGTCAACACTTGAAAAATCTAACTGATTTAATGCACCGTTAGTAGTACCTAAATAAATTGGGTTAGTAAATTCTGTACCAACAGTTAAAGTTGTTCTAACTGTATCATTGTCAGTAGCACCTGTAAAACCAACAGTTGGACCGTTTATTAACCAAGTACGCATCCATGAAGTTCCTAAATTTACAAGGTTATAGATAGGTGCATTTTGGCTGTTAAATCTAACATCACTTCCTGTAGCAGTTGAAATAAAAGTTGAATTTCTTAATGAAATTTGATCATCGAAAGCTCTAGTTTGTGTAGTAGCAGGGAAAGCTCCTGATGGGTTTCCTAATTGGAACAATGTTGGATAACCCCAAATTACTGAATTAAATACCGATGTAGAAACATTTGTTCTATACTCTAAACCTCTACCAAAACGCGAGTTTGCAGTAGTTGATAAAGTTGTTCTGTTTGAACCAGCTTTAATTGGACCAACTAAAGTTAAGTTGGAAATAATTGGAGCCGTAGTTGGAGTTGGAATTTGAGTATTAGGATTAACTACACCAGATGTTCCTAAACCTGTATTATTATCATGCTCTAAACCATTTGATGTACCAGTTGGTGAAGTTTCAAAAACAGCAGGATTACGAACACCTAATAAATATTGACATTTACCATTGTAACCTTCGTCCATATCAAACTCATCATCAGTACCTGCAAATGCAATTAAGTATTTATGATTTACAGCACCACCAAACCATTCGTAGCTATCATCGTTTGAAAAACTAACCATGATATAATCGGCTTTAGTACCGTTACCAACACCCGCAAAGGTTAAACCGTTAATTTCTTGATCTGGTAAATAATTAAAACCAGCAAATTCAATACGCATGTAACGCATTGTTCCACTGTTATCAGCATCGTTTGGATTTAACCCACCACCATAATTAGCTAATGGATCAGAAGGTAAAGCTTCGTATTGACGAGCACCACCCGGAGTATTGGTGTGAGCATTGCCTATTAATAATAATCCACCCCAATCAGCTCTAACGCGTGAACCAGCAGCTTTACCTGAGGTAATTACAATTGGATGGTCTTTCGTACCAACTGCGTTTATTTTTCCGCCTTTGGCAACAATTAAAACACCAATGTTTGAGGTACTACCGCGTAAACAAGTTCCAGCAGGAATGGTTAAAGTAGCACCATTTAGAACGTGGATTGTTCCACTAATTTCGTACCATTTGTTGCTCGATAAAGTCAAGTCAGAAGAGATATCACCACTTAAAACTACTTTTTCTGCAGCAGTTCCCACTGTGTAAAATTGTGGGTTACTTGAGTTATAACCTGCATCGCCTGGGTAAGCAGTAGCATTTGGACTCCAATTAGCCCAAGGTTTACTCCAATCGGCTGAATTATTAGTTGGATCAGGATTATATCCTGATGAAATATTCTTAGTAGTTCCGTTTACTCCAAAAGCTCCACGATAGGGAACTGAATCAAAAAACTGGGCAAAACCATTACTGTAAATCATTACAGCTAGAATTAATAAGGAAATCTTTGTTTTCATTTTTTATAATATAAATATCCGCGAAAGTAGATTGCCGTTGTTGTGTGTATGTTACTTCAAAGTTATGCTTAGGTAAATGTAATATTACATAAATGTTAACTACACTTTTGGGGCATAAAAAAACCCTGCAACTTCTTACAGGGTTTAGTTTAAATAGCTATTTTTTTGAATACAAAAACAACTAAAAATTATAGGTTAATGAAAATGAAGTTGTGAAGCCATAAAGGTAATTGAAAGTAGCTATATCTTTACCTTCATCGTAGTTACCATTTTTATTTAAATCTTGATAGAAAACCAAGTTTTGAGCTAAAATATCGCCCATGGTTAATTTAGCTATCAATTTCTTTTTAAATGTTTTTGAAACACTTGCATCTAATATTGTTCTTGGGTTTTCCCAAATAGTAAAGTTATCCTGAGTACCCACAAATGCTATGCGTCTACCTACTCTATTAGCATTTAATGTAATATCAAAGAATTTTTTAGGATTGCTATAGTTAACACCAGCATTAAATACATAAGGTGATTGTCCTTGTAAAGGTCTATCAGTTACTGCTCCTCCTAAAGAACCTACATTCACTTCTGACTGAATATAGCTGTAATTAGAATACACTGTAAATCTATTTAATATGCCATTTTTGTTTTTAGTAAAAGTACTTAAGGTAACTCTTGCTTCTAACTCCACACCATAATTATAGGCTGCTGCTGCATTGCCATAAGTAAATTGCAAAGCTCCATCCAAGGCAGGATTAGCAATTAACTCCACTGGATTGGTAAATCTTTTATAAAATGGATTTACCGAAAAAGTTTGACCAGCTGAAGGGAACATTTCCCATTTCAAATCAAAATTATCAATGGTTGCTCTAACTAAGTTCGGATTTCCTGTAACTACACCATTATAGTTTACCTCGAAAAAGGCCAATGGAGCAAATTCTCTGAATTCAGGACGTGAAACTGTTTTGGCATAACCTAAACGTAAATTTTGTTTACTAGTGATTTCATAAATGGCATTTACCGAAGGTAAAAAATCCAAAACAGTATTATTAACTTTAACAGGAGCACCACTGTTATCAAACGAATTCACTTGTTGGTTAAAATTTTCAACCCTTGCACCATAAATCAATCTTAAGTTACTTAATTTTTGATTCAACATGATAAAACCTGCACTTAGAGTTGAGTTTGCATTGTACGAATCAAACTTTTGAGTCATTTCCTTTTGAAAAATTCCATTTTCGCCAATATTGTTGAATAAGGTGTTTACCCCACTTTGTAAAACATTTCTATCAAACACATTTCCATTAAATGCATAAACAAAGTTTCTAGCATTAAAATCACGTGTTCTATACATATTCATTCCACCAACTTTTACCTCATTGCGAGCAAATACTTTTGGCAAAAAGTTAAATGGAATATTCACACTGTAATTTGCACTAAAACTATTCTCTGATAAATTAGAGGTAAATCTTCCGCTATTAGCCACCGAAAACGAACTAGGATTATCTAAGATTTGTGCTTCTGTTGCACCAAAATCAGTTGCTTGGTTTCTGTCGGCTTGGTAAAACAAACGTTTGAAATCTGGCATTTGCTTATCTAGGTTATTATATCCTAAAGTATAATTTACCTTTATTTTTGAGCCCGTGAAAAAATGATCGCCACCAAACTGTGAGCTAATCATTCTGCTTTGTTGGTATTGATAAATATAATGTTCAAACTTACGTTCTACTTGTGATTCTATAGGATCATTAACTCCTTTTATTGAGTTTCCATTTCTAGTAATGGTTTGATCATCTCCTATTTGAGTAATTAAATTTTTAAATACCAACTTTGTATTTTTACCAATTTTATAACTAAAATTTAAAATACCACCTAAGTTAACAGTATTTCTATAATTATTGTAATCTAGTGTAGAGCCATCATATTTAGCATTGTTAGCCAGTTCGTTAATGGTGTTTGCACCGTCTACATTTTTAATAGTAAATGGCATATAGCGCAACGAATTACTATAAGTTAATGCACCTACCACACCAAAATCATTTTGACCAATTTTCCATCTACGGCTACTATTAACCTGTAAGTTAAAATTAGGGCGGGTAAAACTTACATTTTCTGTAGCAAAATTATTATTAAAACTTTTTGTATAATCAGCTAATTTAGCATTATCAGATATGGCTTTAGAAGCATCTGTTCCTGGAAAACTAGCAGGTATTGCTCTACTGCCATTATCAAAACCTAAAAAATCTGTTGAACCACCACCTACACGGTTAGTATTTTGAAAAGTAGTTAATGAATGAGTTCCTATACCTAACTGAACCGAAGTATTGTTTTCGTCTGGAATATCTTTGGTGTTTATTTGAATAAAACCTCCTGCAAAATCGCCCGGCATATCAGGTGTAGCAGTTTTAGTTATCATCATATTATCTAATACTGCTGCAGGAATAATATCTAAACTAAAAGCTTTTCTATCACTTTCAGAACTAGGCAATGGAGCACCATTGATAAAGCCCATGTTATATCTATCACCTAATCCACGAACAATGGCAAATTTTCCATCTTGAATACTTGCACCACTTACGCGTTTAATAACATCTGCTGAGGTTCTATCGGGAGTTTTTCTAATTGCCTCTGCCGAAACACCACTAGATACAGCGATAGCGGCCTTTTGCTGAATTAAAACTTCGTTGGCACTTTCCTTTTTTACTTTACCTCTAATAGTAACTTCTTTTAAGGCTTTTTTCTCTTCAAGTGAAACATTGATTACCGTAGTTTCTTTAGCCTCTACTAAAACGTTAGGAATTTCTTTTTTTACATAATTAACATAGGATACAGTTAATGTAAAAGTTCCGATTTTTACATTTTGAAAAATGTACTTTCCTTCAAAATCGGTGGCAGTTGATAAGTTTAGTGCAGGAATACTAACAATGGCAGATATAACTGCTTCTCCGGTATTCTTATCTTGTACTTTACCTGAAATTTTGCCCGTTTGGGCAGATACAAATGGAATGCTGATAATCAAAAAAGCAAACACCATTGCATGTTTAAATAATTTATTCATTTTCTAAAATTAACCTGCCGCAAAGGAACTATTGGGCTTTAAAGAAAATGTTACCGATATGTTATGTGTAAATTACCGCTATGTTACCGAAAAGTTAACATTAAAAAGTCGGCTGATTCAAAACTAGCCGACTTTTAACTCAATGTTCAAATAACCAATTGTTTATTGTACATCAACTAATTCACAATCAAAAATTAAAGTAGCATTTGGTGGAATTGCACCAGGAGCACCTTTTTCACCATAAGCTAATTCGCTCGGAATAATAAAACGCATTTTATCGCCTACATGCATAAGTTCAATGCCTTCTTCCCAACCTTTGATAACCATGCCTCTACCCAATTGAAACTCAATTGGCTCTCCACGCTCTACTGATGAATCGAATTTTTTTCCATCCATTAAATAGCCAGTGTAATGAACAGATACATACTTACCTTGTTCCGCCTTAACACCATTTCCTGATTCAACTTTTACAAAACGTAAACCACTTTGCATTCTAACAGTGTCTAAACCTGTTACTTCAAATGGAATTGCAGGGCGAGGTTTAGGTCCTTCTAAAGCATCAATTACTTCAACATCAAAAATTAAAGTAGCATTTGGTGGTATTACTCCCCCACCTGCACCAGAGGCACCATAACCAATTTGAGGCGGTATAGTAAATGTAGCTTTGTCACCAATATTTAATAACTGGAAACCTTCATCCCAACCGGGAATAACTTGGCCAACTCCAACTTTGAAGCTAAAAGGTTGATTTCTATCCTTTGAGCTATCAAACTTTTTACCATCGGCTAAAGTACCTGTATAATGAGCAGTTACTTTATCACCCTTTAGCACTTGGCGACCAGTTCCTTTTTCTGTAATCTTTACTTTTAACCCACTAGCGGTTGTTATTACGTTAGTATCCATTTTGTTTTCTATTTTCTTTGTTTGAACTTGAGTTGATTTTTTGCTACCTTTTGCTTGTTGTGCACACAGGCTTATTGCTGCGCCTAGAAAAAACAAGGTTATTACATTTTTTTTCATATTTAAAACTATTTAATATCTACTAATTGAACATCAAAAACAATACTAGTAAAGGGAGGTATAGGTCCATTTCCTAATGTACCATAAGCCAAATACCAAGGAATAATTAACCTGTATTTTTCGCCCATACGCATTAAAAGTAATCCTTGCTCCCACCCTTCAATAACTTGATTCATACCTAAAACTAACTTAAATGGTGTTGATTTTTCGTTTTCATCAAACACGTCACCATTAATGAGCCATCCTTTATAATTAACAGAAACCATTGACCCTTTTTTACAACCAATGCCTTTGGGGTTAGTTATTAATTTTTTGAATTGCAATCCGCTTGCCAATTTTTTTACTCCTTTAATTTGATTGCAGTATTTTTTTACATTGAGTGAATCTGCAATAATTGCTGACTTGTTTTGTATCTTAACTTTATTCTCAATTTCATCTTTTGTTAAAGATTGTTGAATATGAAAATAAAGAGTAACAACAGTACCTTTTTCTATGTAGTTTGGCAAAGGGGTGTTAAATACTTTAGTATAAAAAGTATCTGCAATCATTTTTATTTCAATGCTATCACCATCGTTAAGTTCGTAAAATACCTTCTGTAATCCTGGTTGTTCGGTTGGAATATAAAAAGGTTTGTCACTGCTACCACTGTTAAAAATAATAGTATCTTCTAAAGAGTTCGCTTTTTTCGCTTTACCAAGTAAATCAACCAACATAACCATATTGGATTTTACTTTTCTTCCGTTATGGTTTTTTACAATAAATTTAAACGCAGTTGCATCATCCACTTTAATCCATGTTTGTGCATTGATTGTGATAGAAACAATTAAAAAAGCAATGACGATAACTGATTTTTTCATTATTTAGTATTGGGTTTAATTTTCAATAATTTTACATCAAAAACCAATGTTGTATTTGGTGGAATTGGACCTGTTCCTTGCTCGCCATAACCTAAGTCTGAAGGAATAATCAGCTTTGCTTCTTCACCCTCGTGAAGTAACATTATTCCTTCATCCCAACCAGCAATCACTTGACCTAATCCTAATTTAAAAGTAAAAGGACTTTCTATATTTAAATTCTCATCAAATTTTTTCCCGTCTAAAAACATTCCGGTATAATTCATTTCAACTTCATCACCTTTTTGAGGACTTTTACCCGTAGTTGATTTTGTGATAATGTATTTTAAGCCCGAAACAGTTGTTTTTATGTCTTTATGCTTAGCAAGAAGCTCTTTCAAATCTAGTGAATCTTTTGCCGCTATCTTAGCTCGTTCGGATTCTCTTAATTCTTCAACCTCTTTTTCATCAAAAACTTCTTCCACTTTTATATTAAATTCAATAATGCTATTTTTAGCTAAAAAATCTGGAGCAGGTTGTCCAAAACTGTTTGTAAAAAGAGAATCAGCATTGATATTTAAAATAGCACTATCATTTTTATTCAATATTAAAAAAACTTCGTTAAATGTGGGCTCGTTAACAGGAATATAAAATGGCTTTCCACTACCATAAGTATTGAACATTACAGTATCTTTTCCTTTGGTTGTTTTGCCTATTCCAAACAAGTTAATCAATAATAAATCATCAGTTTTTATTTTTTTGTTATTGGGACTTGTAGTAACTATTTTATAACTAACACCTTTACTTAGTTTAGTAAAGGTGTTAGTAGTTACCCATTTCCCTTTTTGAGCAAATACGCTACTTATTACAAAAAAACATAGAATTAATATTGAAACAACTTTTTTCATATTAATTTCCCTTTGAAGTTGGTGTCTTAGGAGCAGGATTTATTTTCAATAATTTAACGTCAAAAATAAGCGTTGAGTTAGGAGGAATTGGCCCACCACCTTGTTCACCGTAAGCTAAATTAGATGGCACAATAAATTTAGCTTCTTCACCTTCGTGTAATAACATTACACCTTCATCCCATCCTGGAATTACTTGACGCATACCAACGGCAAATTTGAATGGATTCGTTACATCTTGATTTTCGTCAAATTTAGTACCATTCAATAAAATACCTTTATAAAGCATTTGCACTTCTTGTCCTGTTTTTGGCATTGGTCCACTTGTAGGTTTAGTTATAACATATTTTAAACCAGAAGCAGTAGTTTTAACATTTGCTAAATTAGCAACATAAGCGCTTGCCTCTATAGAATCCTTGGCAATTGATTTAGCTTTTTCTTCAGCACGCATAGCCTCTAATTCATTTTGATTGTAAATATTTTCAACTCTTACATAAAAATGAAGGTCACTATTTTTCTTTAAAAATGCTGGTGTTAACTGACCAAAACTTTTCATAAATAAAGTATCAGCATTAACTAAAAATTCTGCACTATCACCTTTGTGCAACATCATAAATACATCTTTCAGTGTTGTTTCATCAGCAGGTATATAATATGCTTTTCCTACTTTATATGAATCAAAAATAGTTGTATCCTTACCTCCCAAAGAATCTGATAATTGGCCAAATGCAACCATTTGAATCATCATTAAATCACCTTTGGTTATTAAACGTGAAGTATCGTTACTTTCAATAATTCTATAACTTAATCCTTTTTCAGTTGTTTGCATTTTTTTGCCACAACTACTCACTCCAAATATGGCCAAAACAGCCATTGCCATTACAATTTTTCTCATTTTTCTTTCTTATTTTAAATATTCGGCATATTCAATAATGCCTTCTTTTAGTTTTAATTCTACGTTTTCTATAGTGTCTTTACTTTCACCACCTGCTGCACTAAAATGCCCTCCTCCATTAAAGTATTTTCTGGCAAATTCGTTAGCTGGAAAATTACCTTTAGCCCTAAAACTCATTTTGCGAGCAACTGTTCTATCCACGACCAACACTGAAAATTTGATTCCTTTGATTGATAAACCATAATTAACTAATCCTTCTGAGTCTCCAACAATAATTTTGTAACGATTTAACTCATCTGCAGTTACACAAATGATTGCAGTGTTGTATTCTGTTAAAATCTGCAATTTCTCATTTAAACAATAACCAATAAATCGGGTTCTGTTTTCAGAATAGTTATCGTAAATATTTTCATGTATAATATTGCTTTCAGCACCCTTTTCCAAAAGTTCAGCTGCCACTCTATGAGTACTTGGAGTGGTGCTTCCATGTTTAAATGATGCTGTATCTGTCATAATACCAGCATACAAACATGAGGCTATATCTTTGTTTATAAGGTGTTCAAATTGCAAAGTTTGAATAAACCAATAAATTAATTCACAAGTGCTACTTGCCTTACTTGTCCATAATCTATAGTCGTCAAAATTTTCTGGTTGTAAATGATGGTCAATCATTACCTTTTTAGCTTTGCTTGCTTGAACTAATTCTCCTAGAGAATTTATACGTTTCAGTGCATTGAAGTCTAAACAAAACACAAAATCTGCTTCAGCAACCATTTGAGAGGCCAATTCTTCTTCTTCTTCAAAATTAGTAACCGTAGGTTCTCCAGGCATCCACATTAAAAAATCACCATAATCGGTAGGTGTGATTACCTGCGATTTAATATTTAATTGAAGAAGAAAATTATACAGCCCTAAACTTGAACCCAATGCATCTGCATCAGGTTTATGGTGAGTAGTTATAACTATTTTAGGTTTTGTATTTGCTAATAATAAGGGTTTTAGCTCGGCTATATTGTTCATCAAAATGTTTTAAAGCAACGCAAATGTCGTTAAAAACCAATCAAAAACAAGTTGATTTGTAATACTTAATGTATAATTTTATACAAATTCCTGTTTTTATGTATTTTTTTATAATCAGTCACTATTTTATAGACTAATAATCTAGTTCAAATTACAAATACTATTTTTTATACACTGAAATAAAATAATCTTTTAAAGTTGTTGGTTCTCGACCTAATAAAGTTTCTAAATCAGTAGTTTCAGTTGCAAACTCTCCTTGTTTTATTGCTTCACAAAAACCTACCAAACTATTTGCCATTGGCTGTGGAAACCCTGCTTTTACTAATGTTTCCACATAATCTTTATTAGTTGGACTAGCATATTCTACTTCTTCACCCTTTATTTCGCTCAATATTTCGGCAGCATCGTCCATACTGTAATTTTCAGAGTTAGCTATAAAATATTTTTTATTTTCATGGCCTATTCCTGTTAAAATATTTGCTGCGGCCTCTGCCATGTCGCTTCGGGTAGCATAAGCTGCTAAGCCATCTTCAGTTGGTAAAAATATTCCAGCCTCTAAAACCTGAGGGCCAAAAAACATCGGTAAAATATCGGCATACAAATTATTTAGCATAATAGTGTATGCTAATCCACTGTTTATTAAAAATTTATCTGTTTCAATATGCGATTTAGCAACCATGCCTAGAGGAGAAGTTTTGGTTTCGTTTTTTCGCATAAAACTGGTATAAACCAAATGCTTAACTCCAGCTTCTTTGGCAGCATTAATCACGTTTTCGTGTTGTTTTTGCCTATTGGCAATATCGTTTCCCGAAATTAATAGCACTTTTTCAACGCCTTTCATAGCAGCTACTAAAGATGCATAGTCATCATAATTACAAATTCTTAATGTTATACCTTTTGCTTTAAGTTCAGTTGCTTTATCCTCATCTCTTACCAACGCAACCAAATTATCGGCAGGCATTTTTTTAAGCAAGAAGTTAATGGTAGCGGAACCAAATTGGCCAGTAGCCCCAGTTATTAATATTTTCATTTTTTTTTGAGTAGGCAACAAACCTAATTATATTTATTTGAATTTATAAAACTAAACAACTTCGCCACTTCCGTCAGACGATTGAGCTGGGCTTTGCAGGGAAAGGGGTCAGACGGATAATTTCAAAACTAAATTTTTTCTCAAATAACTGTTATTTCTGTTTTGTCAATTTGGTAAATTCTGTTAGGTTTGCCTTGACACAAATTTTAAGAACCCAAATAAACGGTTTTAACCTTTATTTACCCATAAAAAATGACTGATATAGCCACTACTTTTAAACCAAATTGCCTTCATTTTAAAGGTCATATTCCTTGTAAACCTCATAAACAAAATGGTTACCATTGTGCCGATTGCCCTAGTTTTACACCAGTTTCGAAACGAATTTTAATTATAAAATTAGGCGCCATTGGCGATGTAATTCGCACCACTCCATTGGTTGTAAAATATAAAGCACTATATCCAAACTGTAAAATTACTTGGCTTACTTGGACTCCCGACATTTTACCATCGAGCCAAATAGATGAAATACTAAAATGGGATATCAATTCCATTATGTATGCACAACACAGCAGTTGGGACATTGCTATTAATTTAGACAAAGAAAAAGAGGCAGGCGCTTTGCTAAAGGTAATTGATGCCAAAGAAAAGTATGGTTATATTTTAAAAGATAACGAAATTCAACCTGCAAATGAATTGGCAATTCATAAATTTAGCACTGGCATGTTTGATGATGTGAGCCAAGCTAATACCAAAAGTTATTTACAAGAAATTTTTGAAATTTGCGGATTTACCCATGATGGCGAACCCTATTTAATGGATAAACATGACGACAAAGGTTATGTTTGGAATTTGCCAACAGACAAAAAAATAATTGGAATGAATACAGGCTGCGGTGGCCGTTGGACTACTCGATTGTGGACAATAGACAAATGGGTTGAGTTAGTTGGTGTTTTAAAAGCCCAACATCCAGAAGCTGAAATATTATTATTAGGTGGCGAAGCAGAACATGAGCGTAATAAAGAAATTCAAGCACTTTCAGGTGCTTTGTATTTAGGTTATTTTAGTTTGTTTGAATTTATAAATTTGGTAAATCAATGCCATTTAATCATTACCCAAGTAACTATGGGAATGCATATTACCTTGGCATTGGGTAAAAAAATTGTGTTAATGAATAATATTTTTAACCCACATGAGTTTGATTTATTTGGCAAAGGCGAAATTGTAATGCCAGACAAAACTTGTAAATGTTTTTATCGTGGTTCGTGCTTGGATGGCGTTAGCTGTATGGAAAATTTACCTGCTCAAAAAATTGCAACTGCTGTTGCTTCACACTATTAATCAGTAATCAAAATGCGCGCTATAGTTTTAGAAGAATTAAACCAAAAATTAGCAGTTAAAGAAGTTGAAACTCCAACTATTGCAGATAATGAAGTATTGGTAAAAATACATGCTGCTGCCTTTAATCACCGCGATTTATGGATACAGAAAGGGCAATATGCCGGTATTCGTTTTCCCATAATTTTAGGTAGCGATGGCAGCGGAACTGTTGCAAAAATTGGTGCTAATGTAAATGCGGATTGGTTAAATAAAGAAGTAGTCATAAACCCAAGTTTAAATTGGGGAAACAATCCCCGAGTACAAGCTAAAGACTATGTAATATTAGGCACTCCAAATGATGGCACTTTTGCAGAATATGTTAAAGTTGACGCAAGGTTATTGCATATAAAACCTACTCATTTAACTTTTGAGCAAGCTGCTGCTTTTCCTTTGGCAGGCTTAACAGCATATAGAGCAACTATGAAACGTGCAGCAGCTAAAGCTAGCGAAAATGTATTGATTACAGGAATTGGTGGAGGTGTTGCTTTGTTCTGTGTTCAGTTTGCTGTAGCTGCAGGCTGCAATGTATATGTTACCAGTGGCGATGATGAAAAAATAGCTAAAGCAATAACCTTAGGTGCAAAGGGTGGTGTAAATTATAAAAATCAAAATTGGGATAAAGAGCTAAAAGCCATGTGTGGTGGTTTTGAAGCCATGGTGGATAGCAGCGGTGGTGATACTTTTGCTAAATTAGTTGATTTAGCAAAGACCGCTGGAAGAATTGCCATGTATGGCGCAACTTTGGGTGCATTTAACAGTGGAGTTCCTGCTAAAATATTTTGGAAACAACTAGATATTTTAGGTTCTACCATGGGTAACGATGATGAATTTGCCGAGATGTTAGCCTTTATCAATGATCACAAAATTATTCCTATTGTTGATGAGGTTTTTGAACTAGCACAAGCGCAAACAGCCATTGAAAAAATGAGCCAAGGCAAACAGTTTGGAAAAATTGTTTTGAAAGTAGCTTTTTAGTTAATTCAACTTGTTTCCTTATCATACATCTTTAAACCTTTAACCAATTTGTTTATTGTTTTAGCCAATCTAACTATCTTGGTTTCTTCCTTTTTAGCGGAATAAATGTATTGAATATAAAACTTTTGTTCACTCTCAGTTAGCTTATTAAAAAAAGTTAATGCTTGGGGCTCTTCTTCCAAGCAAAGCATCATTTCTTCAGGAACTTCCAATGGTTCATTATCCTTAAAAAGTATTATATGAACAGTATCTCCCTCCTTTTTATTGATTATTTTTCTGATTTCAGCTTTTACAGGTAAAAACAAATTACCATTTTCCATTGGCATTAAATGGTATTTTCGTATTTCATAGCCATCAATAGTTCCACGTACTTTTACCCAACCAAAAGGTGATTTTTTATCTTGCAAAATTTCTGGGATTCTTGCAAAGGTCCAACCACCTTTTCCTGAAATTTTTTCTAATACATACTTTTTATCTACTAATGGGTTCATATCAAATTATTTGTTGCAAGATATTTGTATTAATAAATTTTAGCAATAATTATAAAATTTGTTTTTTTTCCTAAAATTTTGTTTCAAAAAAGGCTAGTATTATAATTGCCTATGGATAAATTATCTAAACTGCTTTTATTAGCCTTGTTCACAGTGGCTTGTAATTGGTGCGCTGCGCAAGTAAATACTAAAACTTACGTAGTTTACCTAAATGCTAAAACCACCACTAACTTTAACCCCTATCATTATTTTGATGCAAAAAACATAGAACGTAAAGTTTTAGCTCATTTGCCGCTTTATGATGAACGCGATTTGCCGGTTAATGAAGTGGCCTTTAATGCTGTTAAAAATACAAATGCTGAATTATTAGTGGTTAGTAGGTGGTTAAATGCTATTTTTATCAATGCTAGTTTTGAGCAAATAGAAAAGATTAAAAACTTACCGTCTGTAAAGTTTGTAGATGAGTTTATTTCTTCCAAAGGCAAAGTCATTGCATCGGTTGAAGCTGAATTAACGCCAAGAAATACACAAATTTTAAAATACCAAACCAAACGCTTACAAGTTGATGAATTTGAAAGTAAGAACTTATCTGGTAAGGGCATTCGCATTGCAGTTTTTGATGTTGGTTTTTCAGGTGCAGATAAGCATGCAGCCTTCAAACATATTTACGATAATCAACGCATTATTAAAACATATGATTTTGTTAGAAACAACAATAATGTTTATTTAGGTGGTGCTCATGGAACCAATACTTTAAGCTGCATAGCTGGTGTTTATAATGGGCAAAAAATGGGAATGGCTACCGATGCAGAATTTTTACTTGCTCGCACAGAATGGACTACTAAAGAAGACAAACAAGAAGAATATTTTTGGTTAGCAGCTGCCGAATGGGCCGATAAAAATGGAGCTAATATTATTAGCAGTTCGTTAGGTTATGGCAACGATTGGTACACTGTTAAAGATATGGATGGCAAAAAAAGTGTGGTGGCTTTTGCCGCTACTGTAGCTGCTCAAAAAGGAATTTTGGTGGTTAATTCGGCTGGCAATGAATACGAAGATAAAAAATGGAGAACTATTATTACTCCTTCTGATGCCGATAGTGTATTATGTGTTGGAGGAACCGATCCTTACACCGATAGGCACATTAGCTTTAGTAGTATTGGCCCAAGTGCCGATTATAGAACAAAACCAAATGTAAGTGCTCCTGGTCAGGTTATAGCTGCTAATCCAAATGGCACTATAGGTCAAACGTTTGGAACATCGTTTTCATGTCCTTTAGTGAGTGGTTTTGCTGCTTGTGCTTGGCAAAGCAATCGTAGTTTAACCAATATGCAGCTTTTTGCTGAAATTGAAAAGTCGGGTCATTTATATCCTTATTTTGATTATATGCACGGGCATGGTATTCCTCAAGCTAGTTATTTTACTAAAACTAAAAAAACAGTTTCGCCTAATTTCCATTTAATTGATTCTATTAAAGATAACCAAAGCATTACTTTTCAAATTACTGACTCTGTTTTTATAAAAAAATATGAGGCATATTATAATTACCAAATACAAATAGATACCGTGAATACTGATTCTATTATGGTTCCTGAGGTGGAAGAACCCAAATCATGTAACCTTTATTGGAATATTAAAAATACTGAAGGCAAAATTTTGTACTACGAAGTAATTGAAGTTGAAAGTATTGAAGATATAGTAATTAATCCTAAAACTATTCAAAAAGGTTATATGTTAACCTTTCACTTTGAAGGATATACATTAACCAAAACCATTGAATAAAATATGAAAAAAGTAATAATCACATTATCGCTTGTTATGGCAAGCATGGGCATTTTAAATGCACAAACAGTAGTAGTGGAAGAAGAAGTAAACAAGGCTCCAACTAATAATATACCTGCTTACAAACCCAGTAAAACCGATGCTGGTTTTATGATGGAACTTACTAGCTATGGCGGGTTTGACGAAAAAGGATTAAAAGGAAAATTTGGAAACTCTATTGGATTCAATTTTTTATTTAATTTAAAATATAAGTTGGCAAAAAAAGTACAGTTGGTTTCGCAGGTAGGTATTAATTACGAAAATTATAGTTTCATTAAAACCGATACCAATACTACATTTCCAAATTCAGTTAGCAATAACGAAATGGATAGATTCAGTGTTACCGCTGCATCACTTAGTTTAGGAGCCCGCTTTAAACTTAAAAAATCGTTATATACCGAATTAGGAGCTACGGGTAAATGGAATTTTTCGAAAGTCTATAATTACGAGGATAAAGATTTAAATGGCAACAAAAGAGAGGTATTTGTGCATGATGTGGCATACCTAAAAGATTTTACCGCTGATGCCTATTTACGACTAGGTATTAAAGGAATTTCTTTGGTGGCTTATTATCGTTTAACAGATATGATGCAAACAGCTAATTATGCACCTGTGGTTTACGAAACACCACGCCTGCGTTTAGGAATAAGTTTAGGTTTATAAAAAACATGAAAAATTGGATTGAAGCCTTTAGGCTGCGCACCCTCATGCTTTCATTGGCATGTATATTAATGGGTGTTTTTTTAGCGAAAATATTTTCACAAAATGTATCTATAGTTTCCGTAGTGCTAACCTTGCTTACAGCTTTGTTTTTGCAAATACTTTCGAACTTAGCTAACGATTATGGCGATAGCAAACATGGTGCAGACCATGATGGCCGTAAAGGACCTAAAAGAGCTGTACAATCAGGTAAAATTACTGAAGTCCAAATGTTAGTAGGTATTAAAATATTTGTAGCTTTAAGTCTTGTTACTGGTATAGCCTTATTATATTCTTGTTTAAATGTAATAGGGTTAAACGGTGTTATTACTTTATTTGTAATAGGCATAGCTGCTATAGTAGCTGCCATAGCTTATACCAATGGCAAGCGCCCTTATGGCTATATGGGCCTTGGCGACATTTCTGTATTTATATTCTTTGGGTTAATAGCAGTATGCGGTACTTACTATTTATTGGTTGGCGCTATCAATCCCTTTATATTTTTACCTGCTATTAGCTGTGGTTTGTTTTCGGTAGGTGTGTTAAATTTAAACAATATGCGTGATATTGATTCGGATATAGAAGCAGGAAAAAACAGCATTCCTGTGCGTTTAGGTTACGCTAAAAGTAAAGTTTACCATTATTTAATTATTATATCAGCATTACTTTGTTCATTAATATTTGTAATGTTTTACAAAGAAATGCCTACATGGCAAAACCTATCGTTTGTTGCTTGTTTTCCATTGTTTTTAAAACAATTATTTACGGTAAAAAACACATCAGATAAAATAAAATTAGATCCATTATTAAAACAGCTTTCTATTTCTACTATGCTGTTTGTATTGTTGTTTGGGTTAGCTAATTTAATTTAATGGTAAAAATTTCCTAAATTTAGCGAAAAATGGAAGTCTTAAAGTAATTTGCAAATGATTTTTAGATTCCTATAAAAATAACAAGTTAACTAATTAAACTGTTGGAGTAACTGTAACTCCCTACATTATCATTTTAAAAAATTTATTTCGGAAAACAATTGGATTAATAGCTTACAAAATTAGCTAAAACACGAGTTACAAAGCAAGAATTTTTTGTTCAAAATTGAGAATTAAGTAAATTCAATAAGGTACATTTTATAAAAAAAGAATGGAATTTGCTTTTTTAGTTAAGTGGATTTATAAAAGGATAATTAGGTTGTTGTATGCATTTTGGAAATAAAAAACGCTACTTTTGCATGGCTATGACGTCTTTAGCACATGATAACACTTTATAAACCTCCTTTAAAGTAAAAATAATAAGTAAATAACAATCAAACCAAAGGTGAGAATAATTGTAAATGCTTATAAACAAAAAAGCCTAGCATTTTTAAATGCTAGGCTTATATTACTTTCGTTGGTAGCCCGTAGGGGAGTCGAACCCCTCTTTAATGGATGAAAACCATTTGTCCTAACCGATAGACGAACGGGCCATTTTTGGGACTGCGAAAATATAAATAAAGTTTAATTATCCAAACTTTAAGTTATTTGAGTTTGTTGTAAAAACAAAAAAGCCTAACATTTAAAAATGTTAGGCTTATGTTACCTTCGTTGGTAGAGGTCAAGGGAAAAAATTCGAACCTTGAATTGCTTATTGAGGATATGAAAAGATTTATTGATTCTATTTAGTTAATACAATAATACCGATACATTTTATATGTATTCAAAACAAATTTTGATCTAGTTATAAAATGAAGATGATATCTATGATTTCTTGCCAATAACTTTTTCTATTCTATTTTTAGAATCAGTAGTTACCTTGCACTGTTTAGCATATATTTTCCAATTGGAAATTGTTGCTTGTACTTGATCAATAATTTTTTCTCCATTTTTAATTTTAAAATAACTAACTAATTCCAACAGGTGTTTTTTAGTTGGATTGGCGCTTTCTCCGCTTACCATTGTGCTGTGCATACCATGTGATGAACTTGAAAATGTTAAATCGTAAGCTGGAGCAAGTTTCCAGTTTCCAAATTCATCCATTAAAAAAGAAATGTTTTTGCTATGGTCATCTCTATTATGGGCAAAAACATTAAAGGCAGCTATTCTTAAAACTTTCTCATAAACATTCACATCTTGTTCTAATTTAAAAGCGCAATCCATAATATGACCATAATCTAAATTGCTCAATCTAAAATTATCATGCATAATACCTGCTGCTGAATGCATGTGCAAACGTTTATTTCCAATTCTATCAAATCGTTTAGTACCAAAGTAAACCTTACCCGATTTTCCCTTAAAAAGTTTACAATCACTCATCTTAATTCCTGCGTCTATTGCCATTTTAGAATAAGCATATTCAATTTTTGCAATGTCCTGCCAATCAGAGGATGAAGGAAATTTAATGAGCCAATGTTCATAACCAGCAGGTAAATTTTTTATTGAGCCTATTATGTGTTGTGTGTTTGGGTTGTATCCAACCAAAATTTTAGGCCTAGCTCCACCAGAGGAACCGCCCAATAAATATAGTTCATCAAGTATTTCTATAGAGGTTCCCGTAAGGATTTGATGAGATGCAATTGCAATTTCATCAAGCTCAAACCCAAATAGTTTTTGTTTTCCATCATTTATTTCTGGTTTATATATTAAGGCACCTACACCATTACTCCCCACAAAAGCTAAACGATCGAGCATAGTAATATCACTTACATCAATTCCTTTAGCTGTTAAGGATCTATCAAGCAACAATTTCCCCCATCCATCAGGTAATGAATCGGCAAATACACCAAATAGCCCATCAAAAGGCAATGCATCTGCTTTATTTATTTCATTATTTAGTTTTAATTTTAACGGAGATATTTCCATTCCTTTACTAATAAAGTCTACATAATATTTGAAATAAATATTGCGTCCATCACTAACTAATTCACCTAATTCAATTTCATTTTCATTGAACTGAATTGAAACAAATATTTTTTTTACATGCTCCATTATTAAATCTTTGTTCTATTACTAAAAAGTTTGTCAATTTGCTTCAAGTCATCATTTGGATTTAAAATTAGTTCAAAATCATGGATACGATTCAGTATTTGAACCGATTTTAATAATGATTCTAACGAGATTTGTCCACTAAGCTCAAATCGCTTAATACTACCTAATGATACACCAGAACGTGCTGCTAATTCACTTTGTGTTATCCCAAGTTGCTTTCTTAACACTTTGTGTTTTTGTGCCAACTCTGTTAAGATATCATAAGGTTTTTTATCTACCCCAAATTTTGTCATAATAGCTAATATATTATACAAATATAACTTTTTTTCAATTAATAGCTAATATATAAGCTATTTTCTGGAAATAAGTTAAAGTTTAAAGTAATAACAATAAGTGCTTACTACAATCTAACTTTTCAATATAAGAATTAATAAATTTTTACCAAAGACATTGATTATGTTTTATTTTAGAACGAGTTTCAGTCCGATAGAAATAGGACTTTTTTCATTTAAAATCAATAGAAGGCTATAGTAACTCTAAAGTTATTGGATTAAGTATAAAAATAATAATTTTAAAGAATGGAACACATTGGTAAATATTTCCCTTTTGTCGGACCTAATACTAAAACAAAAAAGGTTCCGATTGCTCGGAACCCTTTATTTTATTGGTGTAGAGGTCAAAGGAAAAAATTCGAACCTTGAATTGCTTATTGAGGATATGAAAATGTTTATCGAATATAAAAATTAACTAATTGTAAAAAATTAAATAGCCTTGTTTATTTATTAAACATTTTTACCTTTCGAACTGAAAAATCAGATACGAAACACTAGGTTAGAATTGGTAAATATGAAATTTGTAAAAAAATCAATTATATACTCTATTTGCTTCCAATTAATGTTTTGTTTCAATACAAAAGCATTTAGCAGTTCATTTTCTCCAATAGACTCTTTAAAACTAAAAAGAGATTCAGGGTCTGTTTTTTCAATATCTAATACACGATTAGCATATAATTTTATCTTGTATCCAACTAATAATTACGGACAAGAATCGCCCAAATATGTCCATAGATTTGAATTTACGCCTGCAATATCAATTGCAGGTTTTCAATTCAATAGCACTTTCAATTTGTCGAGTGAAGATTTTATTCAAGGTAGAAATTTGAATCGAATAAACATAAATTTTGAAAAAAGTAAATTTGAAAAAGCACTAAAAAAATACAATTCATATACACAAAAAGAAAATTTACTTAAAAAAATAGATTCATTAAATAACAGTATTGAAGACCATAAAAGAAAATTAGATAACTTAAATGAAAAATTAGAAAATAAAGATTATTTAGAAAAAATAGAAAATGCAAAAGCAATAAAATCCAGGGCTGAGGTCGATTCCAGTTATTTAAAAAATAATGTTGTAAAAATTAAACAAGCAAATATATTATTACAAAATGAAAAATTAGATTTTGATTACAGAGAAAATATAAGTGGGAAATTAGATTCCTTAAAAATACTTTTAAGAAATTACAAATTCATTAGCACATTAAATAGTGAAACTACAGAAGCTTATGTAATTAATAAGTCTGGTAAAATTACACAATTACAAAAGAAAAGGAATTTTTTAAAAGGAATTTCAACCCCATCTCGATTTGAAATATTTGATATCAGCCCAAACTGGTCTCCCTTGTTTTTAAATGGAATTACACTTAGAGGAGGAATCATTGAATACAATCAACGTAATGTTATAGTTGGCTTTACTGGAGGATTTGTAAATAGCGTTAATTGGGACGAAAACGTATTTAATAAAAATAGCTATATTTTCAGTGGTAGGCTAGGGTTTGGATCATTTGATAAAAGCAATATCATATTTACCTATTTAAAAGGAAATAATACTAATAAAGATGTTATTAATAAAATAAAAGAAAATGATGTATTGGGTATTCAATCAAAAATTCAAATTGCGGATAATCACACACTTTTTATAGAAAAGGCATGGTCAAATCAATCTAAAGGTGATTTTAACCAAGGACTTAAAGAAGTTATGAATTCAACCCCCAAGGCATTTAACAATTCAGCATTGTTTTTAAAATACAATGGAAATATAATTAAAACGAAAACAAAAATTGAAACAAAGTTGAGACTAGACGATTTATACTTTTACAGTATAATAGAAAAGATGCATTAAGATTTCAATTTTCAATAAAGCAAGCACTTTATAAAAATCTTATTAATATTCAATTGATTACAAAATTAGATAAGGATAATTTAAGCGAAACAAAGCTAGGAACGACATCAATTTATACTAATCAAGCAGTTTTAAATTTCAAAATAAACAAAAGCAACTTAAAATTGGAAGGTCAAAAAATAGTAAGTACAAACACCATATTTAGTCATAATTTATCGGAAATTACAATTGCGAATATATCTCTTGTCAAACCTTATAAATTATTTGATAAACAAGTCATGTCAGTTGCCTTAATTAATTATGTTCATACCAAAACATTATTTAATGATACATCAAATTCCAATTGTCTTTTAAGTTTAAATAATACCGTTAATATAAATTCAAAAAACAGATTTAATATCAACTATTCAGGTACAATAAAAAGTAGTGCTGAGCAAGGTAAATACAACAATTTAATTGATGTAAATTGGTTCTATTCACTTACTAAATATACTTATTCAGTTAAATATGCTTATATGAATATTTCAAATTTAGAAAATAGGAATACTATTGGTGCAACTGCTCAAATAAATTACTCCAATCATTTAACTACTTCTTTATTATGCAATTGTGACTACATTAATAATGTCAACTATGATAAAAATTATTTTATTTCATTACAAACCAATATATTATATTTATTTTAATGTGATTTCAATTTTAGTAGATAGAAAATTAGTTTAAACAATTAAAATTGTATAAATATAAATTATGACAAAACTATTACTCTCCATAATTGCGAGTTTGAGTATTTATTCAATTTCCTTAGCACAAGTTATTGTCAATTACAATCAAAAAAATCCATATGAGTTTAAGTTAAGTACTGTTTCTGAATTCAATTTGATTAATGCTGGTTCAAATATGAAAGTGAATGTAAAAGTTGAACTATTGCAAGGTCAAAAGCAAATTTATTCATGTAATTATCTAAACCTTACTTGCAATAATGGTAATAATAGTTATCCATCAATTCAACCAAGTAGTGAATCTATTAATAGTTCAGTACCAGGATTAGCAGCAAATGGCTTTTTACCATCAGGACAATATGAACTGTGTTTTACAGTAACTGATGAAACTAAACAAGAAGAATTTGCACAGAATTGTTTTGATATTTCTATTAAATCTTTGAGCCCACCCTTCCTCATTTATCCTAATGATGTTTCTACCATTAACAACCTAACACCAACTTTAATATGGTCTCCTCCATTAGGATCAAATACCAATGAAAGATACAAATATGACTTGAAATTAGTTGAAATTCAAAATAACCAACAACCAATTGATGCCATCAATCAAAACTATGCCACACTAAAATTACAAGATTTAAATAGTACACAATTACTATATCCGTTCAATGCAGCTAAATTGGTGAATGGTAAAAATTACTCATGGCAAGTGATTGCTAAAAATAACAATGGTTACAAGGCAGAAACAGAAGTTTGGACATTTAGTGTAAAGCTTGATAGTTTGTCAGATGCGAAATTAGTGTTTTTCGAAAACTTTGTAATTCCTAAAAACGAATTAGATGGTAGTTTTATTAATATAAAAAATGAAATACGTTTAGACCTTAGTTCATTTGATGTTTCAATGATTAATTACCAAGTATTAGATAATAATAAAAATATAATCATTGATAATGAAGAAAATATTGTAAAACAAATAGGAAACAATAAATATATACTTGAATTAAATTCCACTGAAAAATTAAAAGATAAAACCTTATATGTTTTTAGAATTTCTGGGCGAAAAGGTATTCAAGGTTATATAATGTTCAAATATTATAAAAAATAAAATATGCGTTTAAAAAAAGAAATATTTTGGATTACTGTTTCCATAACAGTTTTAATTTTACTGTATACTTTCTATCGTTTTGATACAAGAAGAAACCATAAAAAATATGCCTATGTTCAATTGGAAACATTGAGAAAAGATTTTGTATTAAGTAAACAATTAGATGCTGAACTCAAAAACATTGTAAATAAGAGAAAAGAAATTTTGGATTCTATGAAACTAGATTTTCAAATGTTAGAAAAAAGAGTTCAGCTAAAAGGAATAGCAAACCAAGAAGATGTGCAAGAATACAGATTAAAACGTGCATTTTTTGATGAAAAAGAAAATGAATTTGTTGAAGCTAACAATGAATTAGAATCCAAATATCAAGAAGATATTTGGGCTAAAATAAACAGCTATATCAAAGACTATGGACAAGAAAATAAATATGAGTATATATTTGGTTTAAATGGTACTGGTTCTGTAATGTATGCAGAAGAAGAAAATGATATCACATCTCAGCTGTTAATTTATATAAATAACAAATATGGGGGTAAATAAGCTTTTTCATTCAATATTATTGTTTGGAATATTTTGTGCAATTGGTGCTTGTAAATTATCCGAAAAAAGCGTGTCACCTGATGAATACATCAAATATATTTCTAACCCCCAAAATGGGTTAATAAAAGAAAGTAAAATAGGCGAAATTATCTTTATTGTTGAATATAAACCCGATTTGTATATGGCATTACTAGAAGCAGAAAAATTTGGTATAAATCAGGATAAAAAAACAATTGATTCTTTGAAAAACAACTATCAAAATCAGCACTTTTTTGTTCTAAAAATAGCAGTTAAGGGGAATAATGATTTCTTGCAAACTGGGCTATCCAATCAGGATGAATATTTTAAAAGAGTAGAATATTATAATACTCAATTCTTAAATGATGTATGGTTAATTACAGAAAATGATACGATTGCATGCCTATCTGCAAATATTGAAAGAAATTTTGGAATATCACCGCAAACGAACATCGGGCTTTTATTTGAAAATAATATAAATAAAGCCACAAGTAATAATCTATGTATTTTGATAGATGATAAAATTTTAGGTACTTCAAAAAACAACTTTTGTTTCGACAGAATTTCAATCAATAATATTCCTCAATTAAATATTCAATAGGATGAGAAAATATAAAAAACACATCAGTATTTTTCTTTTGATAGTATTTCTAAATGAAATCGTATTTACCAATGTTGCTTATGCGTTAGGAGGCGGACCAAGTCAACCTGAGGTTCAAAGTTTTGAACCAGTTGGAACAACTCAAATGGTTGACCTTTTTTCAGGAGATTTTAATTACAATATTCCATTAATGGATATAGATGGATACCCCATAAATATTGCTTATCACTCTGGAATAACAATGGATCAAGAAGCTAGTTGGGTTGGTTTAGGCTGGAATTTAAACCCTGGTGTAATTAACAGAAATATGCGTGGAATACCAGATGATTTTGATGGGGATGAAATAAAAAGAACTACTTACATGAAACCAGATGAAACTTATGGTGGTCAAATTGGAGCTTCTGGGGAGTTATTTGGAATGATTAAGGGAAATAAAATTGACAAATTGAATAAAAACAGTAAGAGTTTCAAAAGTGACAAAGATAGTATTTCAAAAAAATTCAAGAATCTTGCACTTAATCTATCAGCTAATTTTGGTGTCAATTATAATAATTATAAAGGAATCGGGTCTGAATTTTCAATTGGTGCTCAATTCTCAGCAGGAGCAAAATTACTACCGAAAGAGATAAAGAAATTGGGTTTAGGGGTTTCTGGATCTCTTGGTTTAATGTTGTCGAATAGTTCACAAGGAGGGGCAACTGTAACACCATCATATGGTGTTGATGTTTGCTTGTTAAGACAAAATAAATTTGGTCAGAATTGTGACCTTGGTGGAATTGGTTTAAATTCATCTACAAGTTTTAATTCAATTTCAGCAACCAAACAATTCAGTAAAATTAATGCAAATTTTAGCATAGAAAAATTAAAAAAAACTATAATAGGGTCAATTGTAAATAATTCACTAAAAGGAAATATTTCATTCAATTCATTTGCAAACCATTCCTACACTCCACAAATTCAACATAGTATGTCAAACTATAATTTAACCATGAGTTTTAAAGCAGGGCTAGAAGTTAAAGGAATGGCATTTGACGCTCAATTAAAAGGATATTATGCGGGTCAATCAATGGAATCAAGGGGTCAAGAAATCAAATCAAAAAGTTATGGCTATCATTATGCAGAAGATGGGGTTGGGAAAGATGATGTATTGCTTGATTTTAATAGAGAAAAAGATGGAGCATTCAGTGTTCATAATCCTACTTTACCTATTCCACAAACAACACAAGATTTATATGCTTTTTCAGGACAGGGAGTAGGAGGAATGTTTAAATCATATAGAAGTGATTTAGGTTCTGTTTATGATCATAGTCAAACAAGTTCAGGAACAAGTCAAAGTTATGGATTGGGCATAGATTTTGGAGATTTAGTAAAAGTAGCAGGTGATGTTTATCTGAACTCAACAGAAAGTAAATCAAATAGGTGGAACAATAGCTTAAGTAACACATTTAATTATACAAAACAATCAGATGTTCCCAACAATCCACTTTATGAGGCTTCTTATTTAAAAGTAATTGGAGAAAAAACAGCTATTGACAATGACTATTTACCTTATACGGATGTTAATAATCCTTCAGCGTTTCAATTAGAAAAAAATGGAGATAATGTTGATTTAAGAAAATTTGTAATCCCTACAAAATTTGCTTTAGGTAAAACATTTGAATTACCGATTAAAAATGTTGTTAGAAGCAAAAGAGACAAAAGAAATGTATTTGTAAAACAAATCAAGGCCTCTGATGCAGAATTTTGTTTAGAAAGTAGTATTAAAGATGCAGGTAACCCAAGTATTGCAAGAACTGAATTAGGTTCATATCGTAAACCGCATCATTTTAGTGAAGTTTCAGTACAAAATCCTGATGGAAATAGGTACGTTTATGGTATTCCTGCTTATGCCACAAATCAACAAGATTTTTCATTTACCAACGCACCAAATCCAGGTGGAGGAGTACCTCCAAATGTTTATTGTGCAAAAGGTTTAGTTGATTATGATGTTAATAAATTTGGTTCACCAGGACGTATGTATGGTGGTATAGATAAATTTTTTGATAAAACGGAAATTCCAGCCTATGCACATTCCTATTTACTAACAGCGGTATTATCTCCAGATTATGTAGATAATAGAATGGATGGACCTAGTGATGATGATTTGGGCAATTATACAAGGATTGATTACACAAGATATCATAATTCATACAAATGGAGGGTTCCATTTGAAAAAGATAAAGCCAATTATAACAGAGGATTATACAATGATAATTATGATGACAATGCATCAATTATATATGGAGAAAAAGAAATTTGGCATGTTAGTTCAATAGAGGGTAGAAATCATGTGGCCAAATTCTATGTTAGTGCAAGAAAAGATGGCTTTGGCACATTAGGTATTCATGGTGGGTTAAATAATGAATTGGTGTCATATAAATTGGATAGTATTAAACTCTTTTCAAAATCAAACCTAAGTGGTCCGCCAATTAAGAGTGTTTACTTTGAATATAATTATAAACTATGCCCTGGAATTGATAATAATATTGATAAAAATATTACTAATGCACAAAAAGGAAAACTGACACTAGAAAAAATCTATTTCACATATGGAAATTCATTAAAAGGCAAATACAATGTATATAATTTTGGATACGATTATTCTGCAACTAATTACTCTTATAATTTAAAAGGATATGATCGTTGGGGCAATTTTAAACATAACGAAAATGCGAACTGTAATGATTTTAATAAGCCATTAACCTCAGAGTTTCCTTACGTTGAGCAAAGCAAAGATTCTGCAGATAAGTATACACAAGCTTGGAATTTGACAGAAATTGAACTCCCAACAGGAGGAAAAATAACTGTCTCTTACGAATCAGATGATTATGCTTATGTTCAGGATAAAAAAGCAATGCAAATGTATCAAGTGGTAGGTCTTGGTTCCAATATAAATGATAATCCTTCTAATAAACTTTATTCACAAAATAGTTATTTTCAAAATACTTACACAACAAATGACTTAATTTTTGTTAAGCTTCAAGACCAAACCTTAACTGATGAGTATTTTAAAAAAATGGCTTTAGCTAACCAAAATGACTTATACTACAATGCTATGGTTAACCTAAGCAATAAAAAACTAGATTATGATAATTATAGAAATATTTTGAATAAAAATGATTCTTACGAACCAATTAAAGGTTATGCAAAACCTATTGATGCGGGTATTGTAACAAAAAATGGAAGCAAGGTGGGTTGGATTAAAATAGAAAAAGTTAATGTTTCTGATGAAGTTGGTGATTTAACAAATCCTGTCGCAAAATCATCTTGGCAGTTCACAAAGTTAAATATGCCTTATTTAATAAATCCAGGTGCTAATTTAATGAAAAATGGAAATGGGATTGCGGCTAGTACATTAAGTGTGATTAAAACCATTGTTGGATTTATACCAGATGTGTTAAATAGTTTTCAAGATGCAAACAAAAAACTAAGAAATGCAGAATATGCTTCCGAAATAAATGTAAATAAAACATGGGTACGCTTAAATAATTTGAATGGTTTTAAATATGGCGGAGGATGTAGGGTAAAAAAACTGGAACTTTCTGATGAGTGGAATACTATGGAACCCACAGGAACTGCAAATTCAAAAAAATATGGTCAATTGTTTGAATATACTAAAGTGGAGCAAGAAAATGGTGTTGATAGAATAATATCAAGTGGAGTTGCAAGTTATGAGCCTTTAATTGGAAATGACGAAAATCCATTTAAAAAACCCGTTTATTATAGTGAAGAACAAAAAGGAATTCCAGATGAAGAATATTTTTCAGAAGAACCTTTTGGAGAAAGTTATTTTCCGTCTGCGATGGTTGGATATAGTAGGGTTTCAGTAAAAAGCATTTTACCTGATGTAGGAAATAATGTGGCTGCCAATAAAACAGGAAAAGTAGTACATGAATTTTATACCGCTCAAGATTTTCCAACAAAAACAAGCAGAACAGATATTCAAGTGGAACAAATTCGACCAGAATGGATTTGGGATATTTTCATGTCAAAAGTTGATGAGAAGCTAACTGCTTCACAAGGTTACATGGTGGAGTTGAATGACATGCATGGTAAGCCAAAAGCTGTATGGAATTATTCATCAGATAAAATAGATGAATATAAATCATCAGAGGCATTTTCAGGAATAAGTTATGAATATTTTGCAGATCCTGTAAGTAAAACTTTGAACAATCGAGTTCAAGTTATTTATCCTAATAATACGACATCAGAAGCATTGGTTGGTGTAGATGCTGAATTGTTTTCTGATACTCGTCAATCAACATTTGAAAGTAAAAGTGGAGGAGTTCAATTAAACCTCGATTTGATATCGGTTGGAATTTTTCCAATTCCAATCCCGACAGGACTTCCTGATTTAAGCAATGAAAATGTTGAGTTTAGATCTGCTGTTTTAATGAAAGTAATCAATAAGTATGGAATACTTAAATCAACAACTGCTTTTGAAAACGGAGCACAATTGCACACAGAAAATGTATTATTTGATTCGGAAACAGGTGAAGTTTTATTAACTAAAACACAAAACGAATTCAACGATTATACATATAATAGTACTTATCCTGCACATTGGGCTTATGAAAATATGGGACCTGCTTATAAAAACACGGGTGCTACCTTTACAATTTATGCTGAAAATACTACCTATGATAATTTTAAGTTGAAAGTAGATGGTTCAATACAGGACCCTTCCGACTATTTAGTTTCAGGAGACGAAGTGTTTGTTGATAATTTAACGAGTCTTTCACATTATTGGGTTTACAAAACGCCTAATAATAAATATGTGTTACTAGATAGAAATGGAAACCTTTTTGATTTTACTAATACAAATAATATAACTATACGTATCATAACATCAGGTCGAAGAAACATGCAAACTATGCCAATTGCGCAAGTTGTTTCAATTGAAAATCCTGTAATAAATGGACACTTATTACATAATGCAAACACTAAAATATTGCAAACAAGTGTAAATGAATACAAAGATATTTGGCCGAAATTAGCTTGCTATACAGATTATTATGTAAGTATACCTGCATATGATGAGTCTATAGAAACAATGAAGCATTTATTATTGACACAACAAATAAAAATGAGTGATTATGCAAGTGATACAAATCTTTTCGCATATAGTGATGCTTTCAATAACCCTGGTTCTTCCTTTTTGAATTCAATTTATCGTAAATACCAAGATAGTAGTGAAATTGGACAACAGTATTTTAAATATGGAGTTAATGCAATAAGCTCAGAAATGGAAGCTAAAAAAAGTCTGGCAATTGCTTTTACTTTAACTAAAAATGGTAATTATTATAATAAATTAATAGCTTTCAATCATTTGTCATTAAGTTATGATTGCTCTTTATTATATATTGGTGATTCAAATGATGTAAATACAATACTCACCAAATCAATTGCATATTTGTCTTTTTCTGGTTCTTACAATCCATCTATTGTAAATTCTGGAGTACTTAAATTTACAGATTCAACCTACATTGATGTAAATATAAGTACATCATCTAAAGTTTATTTATCTGACTACAAATTATACAATTCTGAAACACTCAATCCATATAGAAGTAATTTAATTAACAACTGGAAGCCATTTAGAAATCAAGTATATTTAGAAAATAGGTTAACAGAAAACAATAGTATAAAAACCAATATTCGCAAAGATGGTTCGTATAAAAATTACAATCACTTTTGGAATTATAGTGGCAATAAATGGCAAGCAAATCCAACTTCAAATTGGCAATACACCAAAGAAATAACTAAGTACCATGTTACAGGAATGGAAGCCGAAAGTAAGAATCCATTGGAACAATATAGCAGTGTATTGTATTCTGGGCAAACTCATTTGCCAATAGCTGTTGGACAAAATATTAGACAAAGGAATATTATAGCTGAAAATTTTGAAGAAGGATTATACCAAGATTATTTTCGTGTTTGTGGTCAATTTAATGCAACTAATCTAGGATTTTCATGTGATACTGTTTCTCATAGTGGAGTTGCTAGTAATAGTGGAAATCTATCATTTAGAGTGAAATTTTTAGAAAAAGATCAAGTATTAAATAATGGTACAAATCAATATATTATTGATACAACAAATATTTACGGAACATTTAGTCCTGACCCAGGAAAATACATAGTTAGTGCTTGGGTAAAAGTTGGAAATGACCCTAAAGTAGCTGATTATTCAAACGCATACATTAAATTATTGATGACTACTAATACAGGTAGGTCAGAAATAAAATTACGTCCTAAAGGTAAAATTATTGAGGGGTGGCAGCGAATTAGTACTGAGATAACTATTCCACAAGGAATAGCAAGAATGGGTATTGATTTTGTAAATGCTGAAAATGCACCAACTGGAACAAGAACCTTTTTTGATGATTTTAGGATTTATCCAATTGATGGATTAATGAAAAGCTATGTGTATGACAAAAACCATCGCTTAATGGCTGAACTCGATGAAAACAACTACGCCACTTTCTATGAATATGATGAAGAAGGAAACCTAGTGAGAATAAAGAAAGAAACAGAACGAGGGATAGTTACCATAAAAGAAGTAAGAAGTAGTTTCAAAAAAAATAATTAAAAACAATAGAACATGTTTCGTAATTTATATTTAAGGTATTTCCTATTGCTCACAAATATTGCTTGTGGGCTGGCTATTTCTTTTAAACCTGCTACTACAGATGAAAAATATACAGTTGCTATAAAAAAAATAACGGATCAGTTACAAGAAAGGAAATATAAAGCAGAATTGCAAGTAACATTTTTCAATAACTATACATCTATCAATCCTTTGGATAAAAAAGAAATTATTATTTCTGTTTATGATAAGTATATACATTATAAAGCAGGACCAGCCGAAGCTTTTGCAACTCCTAATTATTATTTAGCCATTGATCATAAAGATAAAACACTTATTGTTAATACTCGAATTAAAAATAAAAAAGAGAAATCAAACCCTATTGACCCATTATTTTTAGACTCAATAATAGGACTTGCTTATAATCCACAACTATTAGCTACTACACCTACTTCGAAAACTTGGCGTATAACTCCCGCTGTAAAAGGGCATTCAATTGCTTACGCAGATTTTACTTATAACACTTCAAATTATACCCCTAAAAAAATAGTAATTTACTATAATATTCCATTAGAGAAATTGTTTAGGTTATTCCCATTTCAGAAAAACAATGAAGAGGTTAACCGAAAGCAAAAACCCAAATTGGTCATAGATTATCAAGTTTTTGAAATACTTTCAAAGTCAAATTTAAATAGTTTTGATTTTAGTAATTTTATTACTTTTAATAATGGAAAACCTGAAAAAGGGCCATTATCATCAGGATATAAATTAATTGATTTTACCACCACCAAAAATAAAAAGTCATGAGAAAATTACTTTATGCGCTAATTTTACTTTCCAGTCTTTTAGTTTCGATTCAATCGAATGCGAAAAAATTACCTGTGTTTAGTGCAAGTAAAAACATGGATTCACTCCAAGTGGATTCTATGGTAACGGTTTGCAATGACTTATTATCTTTAGGAACACCCCCAACAGATACACTTTGGAAAGGGAAAAACAATATATATTCTGCAAAAGGTAAGGTAATATTAAGTATTAAGAAAAACAGTACTTACTGTTTGCCTGATACTTTTTCATTTTTTGCCAAAATTAGAATAAAATATTGGACTCAGAAATCCATTTGCCATAATTTTGACACAACATTAAGGGTTTCATACAATAAAAAGGCTGGATATAATTATAATGAAAAATCAATTTATTTACTAGATAGTGCGAGTTACATAGAAGCAAAAATACTTTCTATTTCTAATGTAAACTATCGTAAATATTTGTACCTAGAAACACAAATAGAAGAAGAAAGATTTTATACAGATTTCAATCCTACACTTTCACCCACTTTTTCATTGAATTATATTTCTTCATCAGATGAAATTGAATTGAATATAAATAATGATCTAGTTTATCAAACGGATGAATACGAAATAGAATGGACATTTATAAGTTCATATACCAATGGAGGAATAGGTAATACTTCAACACCAGCTAATTCCAATTATGATTTTGTAAGAAATTCATCAAGGGTAACTTTAACAGGATTGAAATATAAAATAGCCAATATTTTTGACAAAGGTTATGTACTTTTCAGAGTAAGAGCTGTTGGTTATGGAGGACATGATTTCAGCCATAAAATAGTCGGTAACTGGTCAATTGATGATAATGGGAATTTGTTTGGTAAAGGAAGTGCATATAAAGAGATAAACTCCAATACAAGCACGAAAATACATCAAGCATCTTTGGGTTGGCAATACACAATAGATTTTGCAGAAGAAGGACGAAAAAAAGAACTTATCAGTTATTTTGATGGGAGTATGCGTAGTCGTCAAACGGTAACTAGGAGCAACACTGATACTACTGCTATTGTAGCAGAGACTATTTATGATTTTGAGGGAAGACCTGCTGTAAGTGTATTACCTGCACCTGCTTTTGAAAATATTGTTAAATATTTTCCATCATTCAATGTAAATAGAAATGGTAATAGGTATTCATATTCTGATTTTGAGCAAACCAGTATATGTGAAGCAGTAACCGATTCCATGAAAACAACTTCTGGAGCTTCAAAATATTATTCAAGCAATAATCCATTAACTACCACTAATGCTTTAATAACTGTAAGCAAACCTACAGCGATGGATTATATACCCGTTGCTTTTGGATATCCATTTACGCAAACAGTCTATTTAAATAACAATACTGGAAGAGTAAAAAAACAAGGAGGTGTAGGAATCAATCATCAAATAGGAAGTGGCCATGAAACAGAATACATGTATGCTACGCCTTTCCAAGATGAGTTAGATCGTTTGTTTGGCAATGAAGTTGGATATTTTGACCATTACAAAAAAACCATGACCATTGATCCTAATGGGCAAGCGAGTGTTTCTTATTCAAGTGCTTCAGGACATGTGGTTGCAACTGGACTTTCGGCAACATCTCCTAGTAATATGCAAGCATTGAGTTCTAATACAGGTAGAAATGGAGTAAAAGTAAATTTAATTGCCCCATCAGATACTATTATTAGAGAAGATGCTTTGACCATTAAACGTGAGTTTTTAGTAGAAGAAAATGGAAAGGAATACAAGCTTTATTATTCGCTAATTCCTGAAAAGTATTTTCCAACTTGTAATAGACCAATAAACATGTGTTACGACTGTGTATATGATTTAGAAATAAGCTTGGTTGAAAACAATTGTGGTAATCAGATTATGAAAGGTGGAGGTGATACCATAAAAGTTTTAAAACGCCAGATTAGCAATGGAGTGTTAGATACTTTGTGCAGTTCAAGTGCTTATAGATATACATATAAAACTGACAGTCGGTTAAATTTGGGAATAGACTCACTAGGCTTAGACACCTTTATGGTGATGAATTTAAATAGAGGTTCTTATACTTTAATTAAAAAGCTAACTGTAAATGCAGATGCTTATCAGTATTATTGGAATGATTATTTAGCCAATAGAGTTTGTAAAACTAAAGCTGAATTTGAACAAGAAGCGATATCGAATATTGATACAGGGGGTTGTGAATTTAATTGTGCTACTTGTTTTGATAGATTGGGAACTCAAAATAATTATTTATCACACCAAGCTGCCGATAAAATAAATGCTGGATATGTGTTAACTTCTGCTGATACTTCATTTTTTATTTTACAATACAATGCAAATAAAACAGCTTGTGAAAATTTATGTGAGAATGAACATCCAAGCCCTTGCAGTATTTATACCGAAGTATTAAGAGCAGATGTTAGCCCTGGTGGTCAATACGCCAAATTTAAATACGATGAAATTTCCAATAAATACATTGCTGATAATTCAGGTATTAATAATTATTTTTCAGAGCCTAACAATACTACTTTTATTTCTTACAAAGAAGATGCTTATTTTAATGGAGATTCAGTATTGTTAGAAGGAGTGAAAACGGCATACACGGATTTAACAGTTGATGAATTTATTCACTTTTGGAAGCCAGAATTTGCTGATCATTTATTACAATACCACCCAGAATACTGTAAATATGAATGGTGCATTACTAACAAAAAAAGCTTTGAGTTTGATAAAAACTTTTTGAGCACAGAAAACTATCAAGAAGCAATAGATTCAGGATTTTTGAACCCTTTGCATACTGATACTTTTTCATCTAGAGATCCATTTTTTAAAACAAATGGAAGTGGAACTGTTTTGTGGAATTACATGCAATATAGGTTAGATACCAATTTCATTAGCAACGCTACTGCTACTTATTCAATTAGGGAAATACCAATTAGTATTATTTTTTGTGATGACAAAGGTGCAACTGTTGCTGGTGAAATTGCAAGAAGAGCGTGTGTAACTCAGTATATGGATAGTGTACAAAATTGCAAGGCATACCAAGATGGATATTGGAAATACTTCCGTTCTATTTACTTTTCGGTAAAACAACAAATGATGGATTCGTTAAGAAAACAAAGAGGTTGTAATGATGCATCTATTGGTAACTATCAAATACGCTTTCCTGAAGCTTCTAAAAGCGCTGCTAGTAATCCTGCTACTATGCAAAGTAATGCTACCAAACAAATTAAAGATAGTTGTGCGACTACTTGTTATGCTTACAGGGAAGTATGGAGAGAAAAACTCAGAAAATGCTTAGTTGATTCTACTCAAATGGAATTAATTTTAGATAGTTTAGTTCAAGTTTGCAGTATGGGTTGCGATTATAAAAATCCATTAGGAAGCAGCAATGTTGCTCCTATATACCAAAATGATACTGCTATTAAATTGAAAACTTTTAAAGATGTACTTACCAATGGACTAAGCTCAAAAAACATTTTTGTACCAGGTATTTGTGATGTAACTCTTATTCAAATGCCTCCAAAATATGGACATGATTTATTTTCTACTTTATCACCATTTGCCGATACATGCTCATGTAATCAAATATCAAGTTTTAAAAATGGTACCTCAACTTGTACAGATACTTTAACTAAAAATAACAATTGCCCCTGCACACAAGCTACTGCTAATAAGCCTGGAAATCAAGTTTTAAAAATGCTTGCCGATAATGAAGAAAAATACAAATGTAACTCTTGTATTGGTTGTGACAGATTTAGAGATGTTTATCAAGCATATTATAATGTTTATGATACTTTTAACTTAAACAAACTAACCTCCCAAACGCTCTTTACCAATTTTATGAATGATAATTTAAACTTTAATTTATCGTTTAAAGAATATGCTAATTTTGCAGCTGCTTGTATGGAAAGTGCTTATAATGAAAGTAATCCAGATACACTTTTTGCTAAGTATCGCAGTCATTATATTGTATATAAAAACAACACTATTTTATTGGGTTATGAAACCCGCAAACCCACAAATTTTCCTTACAATTTAGAAATAACACCTTCTCGCATACTTATAGCAAAGGAAACAAACGATGCAAAATTTGCTAGCAATAGACCTACACATTTTGCTTCCATAAATAGCAGTTCTCTGTATTTATCATTATTGAATAAAGAGGAAAGTCAAATTAAAAATCAAGAAAATATCTTAACTGCAAATATTGAAAAAACTTTTCAAGGTAAAAATGAAGTGCATACTGAATGGAAAAAGAATTTTGCAAAAACCATTTTTAATAGAATGTTAGCACCTGCTCCAGCACCACCAGCAGGAACTATCGCAGATTTAGATTCATGTGGATGTGATAAAATATTATTAGCAGTAAAAGAATATGAGGCTAAGAAAAATACTGATTATGCTTATTTAAAAAGTGCTTCTCAATATTTTGCAGGAGCATATAATAACTACCATGAATTAAGTAGTTTTGATACACTTGCTAAAATATGTTGTAAGGCCGTTAGTGGATTAAGTGGTACTATTAATTTCTCAGAAGCTGAACCGTGCATATTACCTGCCGATTGGGCACCAAACCAATGGACTAAACGAACATCAGGTGGCGAAAACAGGTTTAGTGCTTTGAGCAATTTATTGCAAAATAATTTTGTATCAGAAGCAATGCCTTCTTTCATGAAATGCGAAGCCAATTGTGTGAGGCAGTTAGATAGATGTGGTTGTGATAAAATATTGACATGGTATGAAAAATTCAAAATGGATTCTACCTCAGGACAAACTTTTGCTACTTATTTCAAGGATTCAACTAATTTTGACTTAAACAATATAGACACCTTAAAACAAATGTGTTTAAAAGCATTTGAATTCAGTCAAGAACCTAGTGATTGGAATGGCGATGAACCAATTTTTTCTAATAATTATCCAAATAATGCAGAATGGAGTGGCAGTTCGGTTGGCTATTTAGCATCAATTATTGATGCATTGCCCAATGCACAACAAATAAATATTCCTGGCACATTGTCGTGTTATTCGTGTGAAATTACTTCAATACCTTGGAAAGCAATTTTGAATTGTACTAATATTATTCAATTAATGAAAAGCAAAACAAGCAGTTTGCAAGATTCTGCACTTAAACTATTTCATTTAGCCGACACCCTAGGTAGATTTGGATTATTGGCCTTGTTTGATGAAAAAAGAGATAGTATGATAAATGCTGGATTAAGTAGTGATTCTGCATTTCGAATAGCCCGAAAAATGCAAAATGATTCAATTGGAAATATTGTCAAGGCAGCCAGAAAATATGAAGACTCTATTATTACTGTATTTAACGATAGTTTCAATAAAGCACCTTTCTTTAAAAAGTTTTTTAATTTTAGCCAAATTTTAGAACAAATAGATTTAAATGGATGCCTATGCGCTATGAGCGAAACCCAAATAAACGAACTTCCTCCATTAATTAAGGCATATCTTAAAAACGAAACAAATAATACATATTATAGAAAAAACTTGTCTTGTAATACAGCGGGGGGTTATGGCTCTGATAATCCAATTATGGTAAAACAATGTCAAACTTGTTATATTCCAGACCCTATATTATTACACATTCAAAATTACCTTGATACACTTACTCACCATGCCGAAACACTTCAAAATGGAATAGCGGTAAATAAGCTAACTAAACCTTTGTGGCGAATGTATCCCAAGTATAAAAAATATTACCAAACTCCTTTATATTCTGCTAATGCAGCAAGTTCATTAAAGTATAGAGTAATAGATTTAGATGCTTATAAATTAATAATTAGGATGTTTGATTCTGTTTCAAATTCAAAAGAAATAGAATTGGTATTTGCCCAACCTTATAAAAAAGGAAATTTTTTAACCATTCGTAAATTTTTTGGTATTCGTTTACGAAATGATTGGGGCTGTGATACGCAGGTAATTAAAACATTTTCTATTTATGCCATTGTTCAAAGACCTGGAACATTATCATCTACTGGTTTCGACACTATTTACATGACGGGAAAAGCCTCTTGGGCTACTACTGCCAAATCTGTAAATTGTTGTTTGAAATTATGTAATAAACCCATAAATAAAGTGGATTTAGTGGCACTGTTTGATCCATGCAGAGAAAGAATAAGAGTGGCTGCAAAATTAAATGCAGAATACGCATGGCAACGCTATACTGATTCGTTGCAAGCATCGTTTAGATACGCTTATTATTCAAAATGTCTTAGATTAAATGGCAAGGAAAGTTTCCAAATGAGATACAATGAAAGGCAATATCACTATACCCTTTATTATTACGACCAATCTGGAAATTTAGTAAAAACAGTGCCTCCTGCTGGCGTAGCTCCATTAAACCAAGCTGAAACTGACTCTGTAGCCTATTATAGAGACCATAATAGTAATGTGCTTAAATTACCAACCCATAGTTTGGTAACTCAATATAGATACAATACGCTCAATCAAATTACTTGGCAGCAAACCCCCGATGCTGGCGAAAGTAAATTCTATTACGATTTTATAGGAAGATTAGCAGTTTCGCAAAATGCCAAACAAGTGCAAAGCAGTAATTACAGCTATTCACTTTATGATAATTTGGGCAGAATGAAGGAAGTGGGCGAAATATATAAAACCAGTGCCCTGAGCCAAAGTGTAACCAGCGATACTGCCAATTTGAATGCTTGGCTAAATGCCACCACCAAACACCAAATAACCAACACCTATTACGATGAAGCTGATTATAATTTAATAGATACCATATTCTTTAAACCTGAAAATTTGCGAAGCAGGGTAACACATGTAACTTATAAAGAGTTTAACTCTACTGGTTATGACCATGCCGTGCATTACAGTTACGATATACATGGAAATGTAAAAAAATTGTTACGTGAAATACCTAGCCTTAAAACCTTAGGACAAGAGTATAAAATAATGGATTACGACTATGATTTATTGAGCGGAAAAGTAAATAGTGTTAGTTACCAAAAAGGCGAAATTGATGAATATATACACAGTTACAAATATGATGCAGACTTACGATTAACAGAGGTAAGAAGCGGACCTAATAACACTGTATTAGACTTAGATGCCAAATATTATTATTACCTGCATGGGCCTTTGGCGCGAACAGAACTTGGCCAACACCAAGTGCAAGGAATTGATTATGCCTATACCATTCAGGGTTGGTTAAAAGGAACGAATGCCAGCACTGCAAATGTGGTAAGAGACATGGGAAAGGATGGAAACCATTATTTGGCAGGCAATGAAAATGCAGCTTTTGCCAAAGATGTGTTTGGATTTACTTTAAGTTATTTTGAGGGCGATTATAATGCAACCAATTCCATACCTGAAAATGCAAGGTTTGAAGCTAAATTGAATAATAGCGCAGTGGCAAACACTGCTCATAATTTATTTAATGGAAACATACGGTTAATGACTTTAAGCATTAGTCAGTTTGGCAATACGCCAATGGCTTATGCTTACAAATACGATCAGTTAAACCGATTAATGAGCATGAATGCATGGAAAAATTACGATAGTACCAATAACCTTTGGAACACCACTGGTACTGCCTTAAATGCTTACCATAACCGTTTTACTTACGATGCTAATGGCAATATATTAACCCAAGTGAGGCGTGGAAACGCAACCAAACTTGCAATGGATAGTTTAACTTACCAATATTATCCAAATAGCAACCAATTAAAGCGAGTTATCGATGGAGTAACCGCTAGCAATTATACTGATGATATAGACAACCAAACCGATACTAATTACAGGTACGATGCCATTGGCAATTTGGTAAAAGATACTGCGGAACAAATAGCCAATATAGAATGGACTGTGTATGGTAAAATACGAAAAATTACTCGAATTAGTGGCAGCACCAAACCTGATTTAGAATTTGAATACACACCAGATGGGCACCGAGCTGTTAAAATAGTAAAACCTAAGGACGGAAGCATAAGTATTTACACCTATTATGTGCGTGATGCTCAAGGAAATATTATGGCTACTTACACCCGTAATTTCAGTAAAACAATAGATTATGACAACATAACCTATACCCAAATAAACAATAAAATAATAGAAAAAGCAGGGGAAGATGCCTTTTCTAGTTTTACTAAGACATACAGCAATAATGCGGGTTTAAAAACAAGTTTGTTAAACAGTGTTAGTGATGATAGTTTATTACTTAAAACCTTTAATCCAAACTTATTGCTTACCAACCATGACAATGCTTTAAGCACTGTGATAACCAATATTTCAAACCTTGATTATGTTAAAATATTTGCAGGGAAAAATATAGATTTTCAAGAATTATGTAATTGTTTTGAAAATAGGAAAAGAAACAACCTTGATGTATTTTTAAATTTAAAACAAGGCTTGTTGCTTAGCAATAACGGAATTCAAATTTTAATGGATTATATTGCTAACATTAGCCTTGGAGATTTAAAAACACTAAGCAACGACATTAACTATAGTGGTAATGAGGAAAGACAAGATAGGATTGATTTTATAAAAAATTATTTATTAGATAGTCGTGTTGATGTTGAACTTTTACAAGAGCAAAGAAATAATTTTGCTGTTTTATTGGCTAATTATTACAATTTTGATGATTGTCGTAACCAAAAACTCAGTACAGCATTAAATACAGCCTTTCAATTAGACCGAAATTTAGTTTATGGAGCATTGGCTGATTTAGATGGAATAAGGGATGTGTTTTATAATGAAAATTCTGAATTTGATTGCGGTTTAAGAGTAAGCACAACAGATGCAATAGATTTATTAAGCAATAATCCAGAAACAGTATGGAACGCTTTGTTGCAAAGCCAAAATGCAGCTTATTGGCTTACTTGGCTTAAAAACAATGACCCTGACTTTTTATACCATGCATCATTTAAATATCCCAACTTAGTTAGCACTTACCAAACCAATAATAATTTATATGGTGGTGCATTTAATGGAAAACAAAATTATTTTGTAAACTTGCATAATGGTTTAGGGCAAAGTATTTACGACCAAATTATAACTTTTTTCTTAGGGCAAAGTAGTTTATATATTGATAGCATGAATCTCAGCGAATGGCATATTTATGGTAGTAGCCGTTTAGTTATTTATCAAACCAATGTTAATTTGGCTTACAGGAATATACATATTGTAAATAGTGTAGCTACTGACTCTTCTGGTGTTACTTTAACAAATCGTAGTTATGCTTTATATTCTTTAGTCCGAGGTGCAAAACGTTACGAATTAACAAATCATTTAGGGAATGTGTTGGTAGTAGTGTCAGATAAGAAATTACAGACTTGCAGCACCAATGTTGTTACATCTTATATTGCCGATGTGGTCAGTGCCACTGATTACTCTCCATTTGGAGCGCCATTGGCTGGTAGGACATTTACTGCACCAAATATTAGTTACCGCTTCTCCTTCAATGGGCAGGAGAAGGACGATGAGGTCGCTGGTGCAGGAAATACTATGACTGCCCAGTTTTGGGAATATGATGCTCGATTTGGTAGAAGATGGAATGTGGATCCTATTGTAAAGTCAT
>JAAFJM010000021.1 GCA_013298895.1 Bacteroidota bacterium
TGGCTACATCAATATTTTGTTTGGCAAAATAATTAAAACATAAAGCCACTGTCCACTCAAAAAAGGATGGACTTATTTCATCAAAAATGCTTTTATACTGAGCTACAAACTCCACTATTTCTTGCTCAGGAATCATTTCACCATTAATTTTTATGCGCTCTCTAAAATCTTTTAAATGTGGTGAAGTGTATAATCCAACTCTTAAACCATTTTCTTGCAAAATAGAAGCTAACAGATGGCTAGTAGAACCTTTTCCATTGGTACCTGCTACATGAATTGTTTTAAATTGATGTTGTGGATTATCTAATGCGTTGCAAAGAGCCACAGTATTGGTTATGTCTTTTTTATAAGCTGCCGCACCAATGCGTGTAAACAAAGGCAATTGTTGGTATAAATAATCTAAGGTTTGTTGGTAGTTCATTTTTTTGGTTGATTGAAAAATTACAAGATTGAAAGATTAGAAAATTGAAAGGTTGTAATTTTCTGTCGTCTATGGTTTAAAAACTATTGTTTATTAAGCCATTTCATACACCTTGCCAGGTAAGGAACGAATAATTCCTTTAAATTCTAATTCTAGTAATTTAAATGAAAGCAATCCGTTATCAAATCCCAAATCAAAGGCTATTTCATCAATGGCTATTTTATTTTTTTGTTTAATATAATTTACAATTTTGTTATCGTCTGTGTCTAAATCTAAGTTTAAACTTTGCTGCTTTGGCTTTTTGATTTTCTTGGTTTCTAAATCCCAATTCATTAGTTCTAACAAATCAGCAGTTTTGGTTATCATGCTTGCTTTATTAGATTTGATTAAATAATTACATCCTTGAGCATATTGGTCAGAAATTCGGCCCGGTAAAGCCATAATATCTTTGTTATAACTATTGGCTATTTCGGCTGTAATCATAGAACCACCGCGTGTAGCTGTTTCCACCACTACCAATACATCGCACATGCCAGCTACAATCCTGTTTCTTGCGGGAAAATTATTAGCATCAGGCCTCGTTTTACTCAAATATTCAGTTAAAAGTCCACCATTTTCTATCATTTGTTTGGCTATTGTTGCATGGCCTCTTGGGTAAATTTCATCTAACCCATGAGCTACAACACCAACAGTTGGTATCTTTTGATTTACGGCTGCTTTATGACTTTGAAAATCTATGCCATAAGCCAAGCCACTTACAATTAAAGCACTGGTTGCTTTTAACTCTTCCACCAAATTATCTGTAAATGCTTTACCATATTCGGTGGCATTGCGTGTACCAATAATAGATACAACTTTTGAATTGTTTAAATCGGCATTGCCTTTATAAAACAACAAAGTAGGCGCATCTTCAATATCTTTTAGTCGATTAGGGTAATCTTTGTCTAGATAAAAAAGCGGTTTTATTTTAAATTTTTCAATAAATAAAAGTTCATCTTCTGCACGCTTAAAGTCTTTAAAAGTAGCGATACTTTCGGCTGTGGTAGCACCAATTCCGGGTATTTTGAGCAATTTTGATTTGCTTTGTTTAAACACATTTTCAACTCCACCGCAGTAACTAATTAAAGTTTTAGCAGTTACATTGCCCACATTTGGAATTTGCTTAATAGCTAATTGATAAAATAATTGACTATTAGCACTCATTTAGCTGGTAAAATTTAAATAATACGATGCTTCAAAAGTATCGCCTTCTGGTAACCTAATGATTCCTTTTTTATCGGCAATATCTTCTTCAAAACCAACCTCATCAGCATAGCCTAACCAAGGCTCTAAACACACAAAATTGTGGTTTCCTTTTTTTGCCCAAATGCCTAAATCGGTAAAATCATTAAACGAACACGAAACTTTAAAATTCGAATTTTTATGGTTTAAACTAATTGTTTTGCTAGCGCAATTTTTTATTACAATGGCGTCTTTATCAAATACTTCTTCGCTTAAGCTCAACTTATGATTGATTAATGGTAACGTTTCGGTTTTATTATTAAACAAACCATCGGCTAATAAATGACGTTCAATTGAATTGCCTTCAAAAAAATCAATTTCAAACTCGTTTAAATTAGCTACTGGCAGCATAAAACCTGGGTGCGCACCAATGCTAAAAGGCATTTCTAAAGCAGATTTATTTACAATTTTATAGGTAACTTTTAGTTGATTAATTTCATTAGTAAATCCATAAATAATAAATAATTCAAATTGGAATGGATATTTTTCTAAAGTTTGTTCGTTGCTTTTTAATAAAAATTGCAATTCAGTTTCGGTTTTATTTACCAATTCAAAATCACAATCGCGCGCAAAACCGTGTTGACTCATTTCGTACAAACTATTGTTAATATGTACTTTATTGTTATTCAATTTCCCAACAATTGGAAAAAGTATCGGTGCATGCCTATTCCAAACAGCTGGATTGGCATTCCATATAAATTCATAATGGTTATTTAATTGTAATACAGAAGCTAACTCAGCCCCCATTTTATTTACTTGGATTTTTAAAATACTATTTTCAATGCTAAAAATTCTGTTATCCATTTCAGTTTATTTTTATTTCAATAATAAATACATTTTCAAAAATATGTGAATAAGGCATAATTTTTTTTGGTTTTAAAAAAATATATTTGAAGTGTTAAAAACTAGCTAATTAAATTATTATGTTCAGTATTACCCGATTTATAAAAGTAGTTGTAGTAACTTTTATACTAACCTACGTTGTTGTGGCTTTCCAATCAATTATTGATGGGTTTGACTTTACAGTTGAATCAATTGAATATATCTTAAAACCAATAAAAGCTATATTTAAGGGTTTGTAACCTTAAATATTTTGTTACATTTGCAAAAATTAATTTTAAAAAATACAACAATGGGAAAAGGTGATTTAAGATCGAAAAAAGGTAAAATGAAAAACAAAAGCTTTGGTAAATTACGTAGCAAACGTGCATTATCAGCTAAAAACAGAATACATACCAAAGCTGCTTAGGCTTAGGCTTCGGTGGTGGAATTGGTAGACACGCCACCTTGAGGGGGTGGTGCTTGCAAAGGTGTAAGAGTTCGAATCTCTTCCGGAGCACTGTTTAAATAATATTTTCAAAGCAGCACTTTTTTATAAAGTGCTGCTTTTTTTGTAATATACCAAAACTATCATTGCTTTAAATTTTAAATAAATATTTAAATTTTTATGACCAATCAAATTATTGATCAAATAAAACACCTTGCAGAAAACAATCGTTCAAAGTTTATTGAGATGAGGCACCATTTACATGCCAATCCTGAATTATCCTTCGAAGAGTTTGAAACAAGTAAATTTGTGAAAAACCATTTGCTCAAAATTGGAATCACCGATATTGAGCATGTAGCTAATACAGGTATTGTAGCTTTAATTAAAGGTAAAAATCCCGAAAAGAAAGTTATTGCCTTAAGAGCCGATTTAGATGCTTTGCCAATTTTGGAGCAAAATGATGTTACTTATAAATCTAATAATTTAGGAGTTATGCATGCTTGCGGTCACGATGTGCATACAACATGTTTGCTAGGTGCTGCTGAAATATTATTTTCTTTAAGAGAAAGTTTTGAAGGAACAATCAAACTTATTTTTCAACCAGGTGAAGAAAAACTACCAGGTGGTGCGAGTTTAATGATAGCTGAAAATGTGTTGGAAAATCCAACACCTGAAGCTATTTTTGGCCAACATGTTATGCCATTGATTCCAGTTGGTAAAGTTGGCTTTAAAAGTGGTCTATACATGGCCAGTAGTGATGAAATTTTTATTAAAGTAATTGGTAAAGGTGGGCATGGTGCCATGCCTCATCTTAATATTGATCCAATTGTAATTGCGGCTCAAATTATCATTGCATTGCAGCAAATAGTTAGTAGAATGGCATCTCCAATTATTCCCAGTGTTTTATCGTTTGGTAAAATAATTGCCAATGGCGCCACCAATGTAATTCCAAATGAGGTTTTGATAGAAGGTACCTTTAGAACTTTGGACGAAAAATGGCGTTTTGATGCACATGAAAAAATGATAAAAATGGCGAGTTTAATTGCTGAAGGAATGGGTGGTAAATGTGAATTTGAAGTGAGAAAAGGTTATCCTTTTCTAAGGAATGATGAAGATTTAACATCTTTGGCTAAACAAGGTGCAATTGAATATTTAGGTAGTGACAATGTAGTTGACTTGGATACTTGGATGGCTGCTGAGGATTTTGCTTATTATAGCCAAATTATACCTGCTTGTTTTTATAGACTAGGAACAAGGAATGAAAAAAAGGGAATAGTATCATCTGTACATACACCAACTTTTGATATTGATGAAGATGCATTGAGTATAGGAGTTGGTTTGATGGCTTATTTGGCAGTTAAAAAACTTTCTAATTAGATTTTAAAATGTTAAAAAAAATAATAGTTGTTGCTTTTTTTATTTTAAGTAAAATAAGTTACTCACAAAACAAATTACCTGAATTAACTTTTGAAAACAAAATACACAATTTTGATACTATTACATACAATGAGCCAGTAAATTGTAGTTTTAAATTTAGAAATACTGGAAAAGCTGATTTATTCATAAAAAATATTATAAGTACATGCGGTTGTTCTGTTCCGGAGTGGAATAAATTACCATATAAGAGAAAGGCCAAGGGAGTTATTAAAATAACTTTTAATGCAAGAACAAAAGGTAGTTTTTTTAAAACATTATTGGTTGAAACAAATGGTAAAACACCCAGCCAAGCTATTACGATAAGAGGATATGTAAAATAAAAAAGCCCCACAAATTTAATTTGTGGGGCTTTTTTATTTTGTGTTATTATAATTATTCTTGAATCATTAATTTAACAGTTGCTGTTTGATTGTTGCTGTTTACCACATTTACAAAATAAACACCAGCTTTTAATTCATTACGTTCAATTTTTAAGGTAGCTAACTCGTAGTTGTTGTAAGTACGAACTACTTTACCAGCTAAATCTAAAATGTTTACAGTATGAGATGCAGCATTATCACTGAATGCTAATACTGAATAATCATTAGTAGGGTTAGGGTATAATTTAACATTATTAGCCAAAACTTCACTTACATTAGTTCCTGGAATAAAGCCAACTTTACAACCATTGAATTGGTAAGAAATTGTAACGGGTGTAGCTTCTGTTCTTACAAAAGTTCTGTTAAATCCACCAACACCGTTAGGCTCAACGCAACCGCGTGATAAACTATCTGGGTATGATTCTTCATTAGTTTTAACGGTAACATCACCATTCATAAATTTATAAGAAATTTTACCTGGGCAAATTGAATCAATTGTAACAGAGTATACACCTGGTTTACCTGCAATTTGAGTTAACTCAACTGCACCTGATTGCCATTGTGGTTTTGTGAAATCACCAATTAAGTATATTTTAGAAGCAGGTGGTGGAGCTGTAGGGCTTGTAAAATCAACAATGAAAGTTACTTTAGAAGGAGCAGGTTTGCTAGGGCAATTACCAACTACTCTAGAACCAAAACAAGTAATTTTAGTAGTATCGTTTTTAGTTAAAGGTAAAATTCTATTGTCGCCACCTTCCCAATTTGTATTTCCATTTTTATGGAAACGGTATTTGAAATTAACTTCACCAGAATCTAAACCAGCAACAGTTAAAGCATATATTTTAGAAGTTCCAACTTGATTCATTTTTAAACCAGCACCAAAACCAGTTAATCTTGCACCAGCACCAGCAACTGTTACTGAGTCAAAACCACCATCACAATTTGAGTTACTCATATCAACTTGAAACATGTATGAATATGCTGGTATTGGGGCAGAAGGACAAGCACTGCATGAACCAAAGCAAATTCTAGCTAAAGCAGTTGATGCACTACCAGGTTGGAAAAAACGATTTGAGTTTCCACCACCTTTTTGGCAAGCAGAAGGAATTGCTTCTTCTGCTGGTCCCCAAGCGTTACCATTTAAATATTTCCATTCAACACCGTCAGTATTACCTACATAAGCAATATATTCATAAACTTTATTTTTATCTGAATACAAATTAGACATTCTGGTTTCATTTGGTTTCCAATCGCCTGATGCTCCATTTGAACCTTGGAAATTACCTGCAATATAAACACCATTAGCACTTACTGCTGTTTCTTTTTGTAAATCTACTGCGAAACGTAATGCAATTTTACCAGCTGGTGCTTCTCCACCAAATAAAATAGCAGGTAAAATAGTTGTATCATTTGCTAATGAATCAATATAAACCCAACGATTACCGTTTTGTCCACCGTTTGCAGCTGATTCAACTTTTGAAATGGCTGGAATAGACTCTTCTCCTGGTCCCCAGTTGTTATCATTTATAAATTTAAATTCGTATACAGCCTTTGCAGGAATATCAACAATTACGGAATAAATATTTCCCGAACCACCATTAGTCATAGCGGTCTCACTTGGTTTCCAATTATCTGAAGCACCTGCAGCTTTTTGAAAATTTCCTGCAATGTGCAATCCATTAGGACTGATTGTTTTTCCAGTCATATCAACTTGGAATTTAACTTTTTTAGCAAATAAACCGCTTGTTGCGGCTATTGCTGCTGTCATTAGTAAAAACTTTTTCATTATATATATTATATTTTTTAGTGAGAGCAATTTACAATATTATTACTCAAAAAAACAAACGACATAGATTATTTTACAAAAAAAAACTATTTTAGCAGTCAAAATTAACAAGTTACATTATGCACAAATTTTTAAAAAACAAGTTCAAATCATTGTTATTAGTCGTCTTTGCAAATGCATTAGGATTCAATGCAGTAAGGGCTCAAATTGTTACTATCAATCCTACATTTGCAACTCCAGAAACCAATGGAGTAGTTTTAACTTACAATGCAGATCAAGGTACTGCAGGTTTAATTGGCCAATCAACAATATATGCCCATACAGGTGTCATCACTAATTTAAGTAAATCTAATAGCGATTGGCAATATATATTGACTAATTGGACAACAAACCTACCAAAAGCTTTATTAACAAGGGTTGGAACCTCTAATGCTTATACTTTAAATATTGGAAACATAAGAAGCTTTTATGGTGTACCAGCTAATGAGCAAATACTTAAAATTGGACTTGTTTTCAGAAATGCTGATGGAAGTAAAGAAGGCAAAGCTACTGGAGGTGGTGATATTTTTATTGATATTAACCAAGGTTCATTTCAAGTAAAAATAAATAATCCAATTAAAGGAACTTTTTATAATTTAACAGATAATGTTAACATCAATTGTTCCTCATCTGACTTAGGCGATTTGAAATTATTTGCCAATGGCAATTTGTTGAAATCTGTAACCAATGATAGTACTTTAAGGTACAGCGGTTTGTTTAATAATTTAGGAACTGGTAAAATAAAATTAGTGCTTGAAGGTACTAAAGGTAACAACAAATACTATGATACCTCTTATATCATAAGTAGGCAAGCTTCTAACATAGCTGCTTCACCCGCAGGTATTCAAGATGGTATTAATTATGTAAATGACAACACAGTTATTTTACAATTATTCGCGCCAAACAAAAATTACGTTTATGCGCTAGGTGATTTTAATAATTGGGAGTTTGATAATAATTATTTATTGAATAAAACTCCTGATGGTAATAGGTATTGGATTCAAATTAATGGTTTGACCAAAGGTAAAGAATATACATTTCAATATTGTATTGATGATGCTCAAATGAGAGTAGCTGATGTATATGCCGATAAGGTTTTAGATCCGTTCAATGATCAATATATTCCAGCAATAACATATCCTAATTTAATAAAATATCCTGTCGGAAAAACAACAGAGGTAGTTTCGGTTTTACAAACAGGCCAAACATCTTTTAATTGGACAGCTCCAAGCTTTACAAAACCAACAAACGATAAGTTAGTAATATATGAGTTATTGTTAAGAGATTTTATTGGTCGCCATGATTTTCAAACATTGAAAGATACGCTATCATATTTACAAAGATTAGGTGTCAATTGTATTGAGTTAATGCCAATAAATGAATTTGAAGGTAATGAAAGTTGGGGATACAATCCTATGTTTTATTTTGCCTTAGATAAATATTATGGAACCAAAGATGCTTTTAAACAATTTGTTGATGAATGCCATAAAAGAAAAATGACCGTAGTGTTAGATATTGCTTTAAACCACTCATTTGGTCAAAATCCACAAGTTAGAATGTATTTTGATAAAAATGCTGGTCAGTATGGCCAACCTACAGCTAATAATCCATGGTTTAATCAAGTTGATAAGCATCCATTTGGTGTGGGTTATGATTATAACCATGAAGCTCAACCAACAAAAGATTTCGTAGATAGAGTTTTAAAATATTGGATTACCGAGTATAAAATAGATGGTTATCGTTTTGACTTATCAAAAGGATTTACACAAAATAATACTTTAGGAAATGTTAGCGGATGGAGTGCTTATGACCAAAGTAGGATTAATATTTGGAACAGAATACGTGGTGAAATTATTAAGTATTCACCTGATGCCTATTTAATTTTGGAGCATTTAGGTGATAACTCAGAAGAGAAAGTTTTAGCAAATGCAGGCTTTATGCTTTGGGGTAAAATGACGGAGGCTTATGCCGAAGCTAATATGGGTTACAATAATTCAAAGGCAGATTTAAGTTGGGGTAATTATAAAAACCGTCAATTTACATTTCCTAATTTAGTTACTTATGCCGAAAGTCATGATGAAGAAAGAATAATGTACTCCACTTTACAATTTGGCAACACTTCTGGTTCATACAGTGCAAAAGATTTAAATACGGCTTTAAAAAGAAGTGAAGCCTATCACGCTTTATTAATACCTCAAAAAGGACCAAAAATGATTTGGCAAGGTGGAGAGTTGGGTTATGAAATTTCAATTAATACCAACGGAAGAACCGGTAATAAACCATTTAATTGGTTATACCAAAGTAATATTAATAGAAATTCTGTTTACAACTCAATAAGTAAACTAGCAAAACTTAAGCAGCATGTTTCATTTATTTCAGATGATTATTCATACAATGTGGCTGGTACCGGGAAGTTTTTAAAAGTTAACCATGATAGTATGAACAGCATTATTGTAGGAAATTTTGATGTTGTTAATTTAAACATTACCCCTGTATTTCAGCGCACAGGTTGGTGGTATAATTATATGACTGGTGATTCTATAAATGTAACAGATGTAAATAGAAATATTCCTTTAAGCCCAGGAGAGTATGTAGTTTATACAGATAAAAATTTAAATAAAATACCTACAAATAATGGTGGAGGAACCTCAATTGGTCAAATTGAGATGAAAAATAATGTAAAAATTTATCCTAATCCTGCTTTTCAAAATGTTACAGTTAACATTGATTTTAAAAATTCATCTGACTTAGAATTAGCAATTTATGATTTAGTTGGAAAAAAAGTGTATGAATATCAAAATAAAAATCAATACTTTTATGGGGAACAAAAGTTTGAATTGAACCTGAATAATTTGCCAAAAGGAATGTATATTATCGAAGTAATTAATGCTGATGGTAAATTCAATAACAAATTACAATTGAACTAAAATTTCGTGTTTATTCACACTAAGTAACAGCAATTTATAAGTTGCTGTTACTTTTTATTAATAAAAATTTGAATTAAATAAATATATGAAGAGAAAATTACTATTAACCATCGTAAGTTTTTATCTCGTTACCCAAGTTTTTGCTCAAAGCATTAAAGGAAGGGTTGAAGATGAAAAAAAGATTCCTATTGTAGGAGCAACAGTTATTATTGAGGGAACAAAGAAAGGTTCTTTTACTGATGCACAAGGTACTTTTGAAATCAAAGAAGTTAAGGCAGGAAAATACAAATTAAAGATATCAAGTTTAGGTTCTAATCCTGGTTACAAAGAAGTGGAAGTTGGCGCTAATGGCGCATTTGTGAATATTCAACTAAAAGAAGATCAAAAAAAGTTAGATGAAGTTGTTGTTGTTGGTTATGGTGTGCAACGTAAACGTGAAATAACTGGATCAGTTGCTCAAATAAGTGGTAAAAGTTTAAATGACATGCCAGTTCCTAGTTTTGAATCGGCATTGCAAGGAAAATTGGCTGGTGTAAATGTTACAACAGGTAGTGGTTTGGCAGGTTCAGGCGCTGTGGTGCGTATTAGAGGTATTGCTTCTATTGGTGCTGGTGGCGATCCATTATATGTAGTTGATGGAATTCCAATAACACAAGATTATTTTTTAAATGGCAATGGTGGTGGTATGAATAATAATCCATTGGCTACTATCAACCCCAATGATATAGAAACAATTGACGTTTTAAAAGATGCAGGAGCAAGCGCAATTTATGGTTCAAGAGGAGCAAATGGTGTAATTTTAATTACAACCAAAAGAGGTAAAAAAGGAAGTAAAAAAGGGCCTAATGTTAACTTCTCGGCTACGGTTGGAACTTCGCAACCTACAGCATTACCTAATATGTTAAACACCTCTCAATATTTACAATTACGTCAAGAAGCTTGGGAAAATGATGGTGGAACTGGACGTGTTTGGTTACCTGGTTATTCATCTGCTCAATCATCAGCAGCAGCTCGTGAAGCTGCTTATAATAAGGCAAGTCAATACAATACTGATTGGGTTAAGTTAACTACAAGAATTGGTTTTAAGCAAAATTATGATTTGTCGATAAGTGACATGTATAAAAAAATTAGTTACTATGCTGGTATTTCATACAGTAATAACGAAAGTTATTTGGTAGGAAATAGCTATAATCGTTTGGCAGGTCGTTTAAATCTAGACTTTAGAGTGAGTAAAAAAATTAAAGTTTCAACAAATTCAAGCATTGCTCAAGGTAATAATTTTAGAGTAAACAGTGCTTGGGCAGGTGGATTAGGTTCAGCTATGAGTACTGCTTTACCAATTTACCCTGTAAGATACAAAGATGTAAATGGTGGAGATAGTGCTTATTTTAGAGGAGGTGATAATCCATTAATTGCTCAAGAACAAAAAGTTTGGAGAGTAGGTGAAACTAGGGTAATTAATAATGTGGCAATTGATTATAACCCAATCAAAAATTTATATTTTAGAGGTCAAGGTGGTTATGATTACATGCAATTATTGGATGACCAATATAACAGCCCACAATTATTAAATATTGCAGATTCTATTGGTGGAAATGCAAACAGAACTGGAACATTTACCAACAACTTAAATTATTTTGTTACTGGTACATATAACTACAACCCTAACGATTATAATAAATTTAGTTTTATGGTTGGTAATGAGTTTCAAAAATCAACAGCTTCAGTAAGAACTCAAAGAACTGAAAAAACCTCTGGTCCTTTTTATGATAAAACGCCAGATTCATTATACCAAAATCAAGTATCTCCGGGAAGTGCTTGGGCCTTTTTAAGTTATTTTAGTCGTGTAAATTATTCATTTAAAGATAAGTATTTTGCACAATTAATTTTACGTGCTGACTGGTCATCGCGCTTTGGCGAAAACTATCGTGTAGCATTTATGCCTGCAGTTTCGGCAAGTTGGGTATTAAGCGAAGAAAAGTTTTTACGTAATAATAAAAGAATATCGTTCTTAAAATTAAGAGCTAGTGCTGGTAGAAGTGGAAATTCGAATATTAATGGAAATGCTCGTTTTTTAACTTACCGAACAGATGGATTTTATAATCAACAAGCAATTACATACCCTACTCAAGCTGCTAACCCAAATTTACGCTGGGAAACATCATTTATTTGGGATGCAGGATTGGAATTAGGTTTGTTTAATGATAGAATTTTTGCAACTGTTGATTACTTTGACAGAAGAGTTTCTGATGCTATTATTGAAAATTTAGCAATTTCACCTTCTACAGGTATGGATAATTATACCGCTAATGTTGGAAGAATAACCAATAGAGGTTTAGAATTTGGAATTAAAACTAGAAATTTAGTTGGTAAATTCAGATGGAGTACTGATTTTAATATTACGAAAATTTGGAACTCAATTGATGATATTGGAGCTTATTCGCAAGATGCTGTGGGTGGCGGAACAAATGACACACGACCTATTATTGGAAGCCCTATTGGAACCAATTACCTAGTAAGATTTAGTCATATTGACCAACAAACAGGTTTGCCAGTTTATTTAGATTTAAATGGTAACCCAACAAGTAAATGGGATATTGCCAATAGAGTAGGTGCGGGAAGTGTTTTACCTGATGCTTCAGGTGGATTAACAAACACTTTTTCTTATAAAGGATTTGACTTAAGTGTTTTAATTAATTTTGTTATTGGTGGAAATATTTACGAATCATCTGCAAAACGCCAATTAGGTGTAGTAACTGATTGGAATATGAGAACAGATATATTCGACAGATGGCAAAAACCTGGAGATAATGCTCAATTTGCACGTTTAACATTAAATGAGGCAAACTATGGTTCTAACACTGTTTGGATTAATACTACACAGTTTTTACATGATGCTTCTTTTGCTCGTTTACGTAACATTACTTTAGGCTATAATTTACAACCTAAAGCAATCAAAAAACTTAAACATGTACGTTCTGTTCGTATGGCTGTTATTGCAACTAATATTTTAACAGTTACAAAATACCCAGGTTTAGATCCTGAAATAGCTCGTGATTTTGAGAATGCTACAGATAGAAATATGAGTCCTAATATTACTTATTTAACTCCTCCTCAAGAGCGTACTTATTCATTTCAAATCAATGTTGGATTTTAATTAGTAAAGAAAGTAGAAAATGAAACATACATATAAAATAATATCAGTTTTAAGTTTAATTATATTTTTTAGTTCATGTACTAAATGGACAGAAATTAAACCAGAAGGATTTTTACTTGAAGATGAAGCCGTTAAAAGCGGACAAGATGTTAAACGTATTGTTAATTCAACATACGATGCCTTAGCAAATCGTTTAAATGGAAGTGCACAAATTTATAATGATTTATTAGGTGATGAGTTAGCAGATTATAATATTACAGGCGATAGACGTGAAATGTACACAAGAGGAGTTATTCCTTTTAATAGTACTTCTAATGATAATTTTAGAGGAATTTATCGTTGTGTATTCAGAGCAAACACTTGTTTGGATTATATTCAAAAATTCAATGATTTATCGGCAACTGAAAAAAGCACTTTGGAAGGTGAAATTAAATTTATAAGAGCACTTTCTCATTTTGAAATTGCTAAATTATATGCACATCCAATGGGTACTTCCTCATTGGTTAATGCCAATGCAGCACAATCAGGTATTCCTTTAAGAAAAACGGTTACCATAGATCCTGTATTAAGAAGTTCAATAGCTGAAACTTATGCTTATATAGCGGAAGACTTAATTTCAGCAATTTCTTTATTACCTGAAAATCATCCTTCAAATACTACCAAAAAAGTATATGCAGATAAAGATGCAGCTAAAGCACTTTTAGCTAAAGTTTATTTTCAAAGTAATCAATACCAAAAAGCAATTGATGTATTAAATGGTTTATTGGTTAACACGAAGTATAAATTAAGTGATAGCTTAAATCATTTTGATAATGCAAGTTTTAGCGGTGAGTATTTATTTCAATTTGTAAGTACAGGAACTGGAGATAATAGAGCATCAGCATACACTGGAAATTACAGAACCGATAATGTGGCTGTTCCTAATTTACAATTATCAGCTTTAGCATACAATTTCATGAAACAAGATACAACAGATAAACGTTTGGGTTTAATTAAAGTTATTAATAAAGGTAAGCCAGAAGAGGTGTATGGTTCAATGAAATTTAACAAAGATTTTTTTGATGTACCATATTTGCTTTTAACTGATATGTATTTAATGAGAGCTGAGGCACTTGCTATTACAAATCAAAATTTGCCTACTGCTGCCGATGATTTGAATAAAATAATCAATCGTTCGTATTTGAATGCGACCGCAAAAATTTTAACAGGAGCCGAAATAGCTGATGTAATTAAAGCAAGGGCTAGAGATGAGCGTAGAAGAGAGTTTTTATTGGAAGGCGATAGAATTCAAACCTTTAAAAGAATTGGAGCAAATGGTGAAATACAAGTACCAAACACTATGAGAAATGCTGCTTTTAATTGTAATGGATTAATTTTCTCATATCCTCAAACAGAAGTAACAATAGGTTTTGCACAAAACCCATTACAAACTTGTAACTAATTTAAATATTAACTAAAAATGAAAAAAGCAATAATTATAGCAAGTATATTTTTAAGTATAATAGCTTGTAAAAAAGAAATAAAAGATATTGGAACTCCATCAAGTAAATTAGATGGAATTCAAGCAAAATGGGGATTAACTAGTTGCACCATGATTGATGAACTTTCATTGGTTAAAGAAGCAACTTCAATGGGCGAGTTTCTTACCGCTAAAAAAGCACCAAATATTACTTTTGAAACTGTAGGTGGTATTAAAAAATATACTGTTGATACAGCAAATGTATTGGTTAATTTTTTCCAAGCACCTTCAGGTACTTGGAGTTTTGATAATGATGAATACCCAACAATGGTTAAGTTTATACCTGATGGTGGAGTGGAATTTAGCCTTCCTTTAGGAGCTACTGTAAGAACTGTTGACACTTTTTTAAAGTTGCGTAAACCAGTATATTGCGGTGGAGAACTTAAGTTTTCGTATGTATTAGAGTTTGAAAGAAAATAAATTATAGGAGAAAAATAAATGAAAAGAATACTAACATTAATTATAGGCTTTAGTTTAATTTCTGCTAAAGTTTTTGGACAAGCTAATTGGATTGAACCTGAAAATCCAGATGTAACAAAAAAAATCAGAATTTATGTTGATTTAACAAAAACCACTAATAGAAGTTGTGCTGATAGTACTGGTCCTTTTTATATTTGGACTTGGTTGCCAAAAGAACATCCAGTGGGACATCCACTTAGAAATGGATTTGGTGAAAAAGAATGGCAGAATTCAAATGATGCATTAAAAATGACCAATGATGCTGCTAAAGGTCCATTGGTTTGGTATTACGAAATGGTACCAACCGAATTTTATGAAGTGCCTGCAGCTGATGTTTATAAAAAAGGAATATCACTTTTGGTAAAAACTAAAAATGGTGGAGGTTATGGTGCTCCAGATGTAAAAACTGAAGATTTGAATTTTACAATAGAACCGCCAAAAACTGATAGAGGAGCAATTTATTCAGCACCTAGTTCAATGGCTTTAAATGAAGTTGCCAATATTATTTACGATAATAACTTTGAATTAAATGACTCTATGACCAATGTTTCAAATGATGATTTGTATGCGTGGGTTAGTGCATCAATTAAGGATACCGTAACTAGCATTACTAGAACTTTTGCACCATCTTCCTTTTTTAATGTAGCTTCTAACCCTGACTTGAAGTTAATTAAAGTAGATGCGAAAAAATACAGATTATCTTTTATACCTAGTAAATTATTTAATGTTACTTCTAGTAAAGAGGTGATTACTCAAATAGAAGTTACAGTAAGAAGAGGTAATTATGCTGGTCCAAATGACAAAAGTGAAGCACAACCTAAGTTGAAATTTGCTTGTCAGTAATTAATTGATAAAAAATAAATTATTTAAAATGCAACTTCCAAAAAGAAGTTGCATTTTTGTTTACTGAAAATTCTAATAAATATTGAAACAATTCATCAGACAAAATAGTTGGTTTATAGTTGGTTATTTTGTAGTTCTAACAGTAGCTTCATTGTTTTTATTGTTATCTAGTAGCGAAACTGTTACTTTAAGCATTAACCAAATGCATGGTGTAGCTTTAGATGAAATATTTAAATTTACTACCCATTTTGGTGAAGCTTGGTTTGGTGTTCCTATTTGTATTTACTTGTTAATTGTTAATAAAAAATGGGGCATAACAGCCACTTTTGTTGGCATAATAAGTACTTTAATTACCCAGTTTAATAAGCATTTTGTTTTTGATAATGCATTGCGTCCTTCGTTATTGCTTAAAGATTATAAGCTTAATTTTGTGGATGGAGTTGAAATTTTGCAATACAATAGTTTCCCTTCAGGGCATACCACTTTTGCTTTTGCTATTTTTACTTGCTTGGCATTGTTTTATAAAAAACCTTGGCAACAGTTGTTCTTTTTATTTTCTGCGGTTGCTGTTGCTTTTTCTCGTATTTACTTATTACAACACTTTTTGCGTGATACCGTTGTTGGTTCGTTAATAGGCGTTTTTTGTGCTTTGGTTTGCTATTGGTTTATCATTGAGCAAAAAAGCAAAACCACTAAATAGTTTACTATGATTAAAAACCTAATTGCTAAATATCCATATTGGTTTGTAACACTTTGGGCTGTTATGTTATTCATACCTTTTTTGGGTAATGTGCATCTTTTTGATTGGGATGAAATAAACTTTGCCGAAAATGCCCGCGAAATGCTGTTAACAGGCAATTACCAACAAGTTCAAATTAATTTTCAACCATTTTGGGAAAAACCACCTTTGTTTTTTTGGTTACAAACCATCAGTTTTAAAATATTTGGCATCAATGAGTTTGCGGCACGTTTGCCAAATGCAATGGTAGGAGTGGTGGTTTTAAATGTGGTATTTTATTTAGGCAAAAAGTATTTCGATACCAAATTAGCTTGGATTTGGGTACTTTGTATTACCGGTAGTTTTACACCTCATTTGTATTACAAAAGCGGAATTATTGACCCTATTTATAACTTATTTATTTCAGGAACTGTATATCAGTTTTTTTTAATTGCCACCGGGAATGAGGTAAAGAAAAAGAATTTAAATGCTTTATATGCAGGTTTGTTTATTGGTGCAGCTATTGTTACCAAAGGCCCTGCGGCATTATTGGTGTGTTTGCTTTGTGTATTGGTATATTTAGCTTTGCATAAATTCAAACCATTTTTTACTTTTAAGCACATTATTATTTGTACTATAACCGCTTTATTGGTTAGTGCTACTTGGTTTGGATTAGAGGTAATTAAAAATGGACCAACCTTTTTATTAGAGTTTATTTTATACCAAATTGATTTGTTTAAAAACCCTGTTGCAGGCCATGGGCAAGCATTTTGGTACCATCCTATAGTGTTATTATTGGGTTGTTTCCCTATTTCTATATTTGCTTTAAATGCATTGTTCAAACGCAAATTTGCAAACGATAATGAAGTGCAAATTCAGTTTTTTAAATGGAGTCAAATACTGTTTTGGGTGGTATTGATATTGTTTAGCATAGTAAAAACCAAAATAGTTCATTATTCATCGGCTTGTTACTTGCCTTTAAGTTTTATTGCTGCGCATACCATTTATAACTATGTGTTCGATAAAAAAGCCGTTGAAAAATGGAAGTTGATAGCAGTGTATATTTTTGGATTAATATTAAGTATAGCCTTAGGAGTATTGCCTTTAATTGATCTAATTAAAGAAAGCATTATTCCATTCATTGACGATGATTTTGCAGTAGCTAGTTTAAGTGTAAACGCCAATTGGCAAGGTTTGGAGTTTATAATGGGTTTTATATTTTTATCCATTACCAGTATTGCTGTATTTTATTTATGGCGCAACGAGTTGCAAAAAGGCTTTTACACCTTATTGGTTTTTATTTCGTTATTTTTACCTGTATATTTAATGTGGGTGGTGCCTAAAATTGAGCAATACAGCCAAGGTCCTGCCATTACCATGTTACAAAAAATTAGCCACGAAGATTGTTACATTACCACTTTAGGTTATAAAAGTTATGCGCATTATTTCTATGGAAATGTAAAACCTTATAGCAACGATTCGGCTAGAGATAACAATTGGCTTAAAGCTGGAAAAATAGATAAGCCTGTTTATTTTTTATTGCATGTAAACGATACTCAAAACCATACCAACCCTCAAATGCATTGGATAGAAACGCAAGGCGGTTTTATGCTGATGAAAAGAGAAAGGTAGAATTTTGAATTATGAATGTTGGATTTTGAATGTTGAATTATTGCGAAATGCGAAATGACAAAAATGCGAAATGAATGTTGAATAGGCAATATGCAATAGACAATTAGCAATAAGCAAATTTTCAATTAGTTCAGTGATTGAAAACAATTATACAATTACGTAAAGCATATTAACAATATAACAATTCAACCATACAACAATCACGCGAAGCGTGAAAACAATCTCCCAATCTCTAAATCGAAAATCAAAAAATTGAAATCCATCATTCTACTTTGGTTATTCCTTTTTGGAAATGTGCTGATGGCGCAGGTGCCTACTAGCAAAACATCGGTTGCTGCTTATGCGCAAAACGAAGCTACTTTAAAGCAACAATTTGCCAATAAAAAGTTAAAGTGGGGTAGTGCTGTGTTTATACGAATTTACAAACAAAGCAACGAACTACAGTTATGGGTTAAACAAAACAATCAGTTTGTATTGTTTAAAACGTATGCCATTTGTTATTACTCGGGTACATTAGGTACTAAAACCAAAACAGGCGATGGGCAAGCTCCTGAAGGCATTTATAAGGTTTTTCCGCAGCAAATGAATCCTTACAGCAGTTACCATTTATCGTTTAATATTGGTTACCCTAATGCTTTTGATAAAGCCAACGGTTATATTGGTAGCCATATCATGGTGCATGGTAGCTGTGTTTCTATAGGCTGTTTTGCTATGACAAACCCTATTATAGAAGAAATTTGGACATTAATGGAAGCTGCATTTATCCAAAAACAAACGTATGTAAATGTGTTTATTTTTCCATTTAAACTAACCCAAGCTGCTATTGATATCAATGTTACCAATGGTTCGGTAGGATTATGGAAACAGCTTTTACCAATAGATAATGCCTTTGACCAAACACATAAAATACCAAATGTAACAGTTAAAGGTAAAAAGTATGTTTTGGTTGATTAGCGAAGTTTAAAAATCAAATCTGAGTAATAGAAGGATAATATTCCTCAACTATTCACAAAAATGTATTTATTTGTACTGTAACTATTTTAAGTATGGTCTCGAAAAAAAATATTTTAATAGCAAGTTTGGTAATAGGTTTATCAATTGGTTTTAAGCAAGGTAATGCCCAAACCGATTCAACCAAGAAGGTCAGCTATTCGCTATTGCCTGTATTGGTAAGCGATCCATTTATTGGCTTTGGATATGGTGTATTAACCAACGTAAATTTTTTGTTAGGTCCTAAAGAAACTACCCGTTTTAGCAATGCACAAGCTTATGTAATTAATACCACTAACGGACAATTTGCAGCTCAGTTTAATCACCAAATATTTACCAAAAACGAAAACTGGATTTGGCAAGGTAAACTCCAATATTTAAACTGGCCCGAAAATACATATGGGCTTGGTTCAAACACCAAAAACGAAGTAGCAACCGATAAAGAAAACGTGGCTTATAAAGCTATAGAGCTAGAGGAAAGAGTATTGCGAAAGCTAAAAACACATCATTTCTTAGGATTGCAATACCGTCTTTATAATTGTTGGGATTTAAAATCGGATAAAGATACTTTGAGTTTTTTTGAAAACAATACCATTGGCACCAAACAGTTTACCGCATCTACAATTGGCGTGCACTATATTTTTGATAGCCGCGATAATGTTCAAAATGCTTATAAAGGCGAATATTTGGAAGTAGCAATTAATCCATATTCTAAAATATTGGGTAGCACTCAAGATTGGCTAAACATGCGTTTAGATGCTCGCTATTATCATCAATTTAAAACTAAACATGACTTGGTTTTTGCTAATAGAATACTATTTGAACAAGCGCTTGGTGATGTGCCTTATATGATAATGCCACAAACAGGAAGACAATTTTCCACACGAGGTTATGTGCAAGGTCGTTACAGAGGTAAATTGTTTTTGCATTACGAAGCTGAATTAAGGGCGAACTTATGGAAATTTATTGGTGGGGTAGCATTTGCTGGTGTTAATACTTTAAGTGAGCCTAACGATGAAATAAAATACATAAACCCTAATATGGGCGCAGGTTTAAGGTTTAATATCAATAAATCACAACGCACCAATATAAGAATAGATTATGCATTAGGGTTAAATAATAATTCAGGTTTGTATTTTCAAATTTGTGAGGTGTTTTAGGTAAATAGTTTTTAGTACTCAGTTTTAAGTTCGAAGTGTTTAGGTGCTAAGTTTTATGTTTGTAGTATTTAGGTATTTAATTCTTATCAACTCAATAAACTAATGAACTCAATTAACCTATTAACTCAAAAATAAAAAGGAGCGGAATAAGCGGTGTGGGTGGATGTTAACTAAATGCGTAAAATTTTAATTTTTTGGTCCAAGTGGCGAAGGGAAGTGAGAAAGAAAAATTGAAATTTGGATTTAGTGGTGGGATTTTTGCCCAAACAAAAAGTAAAAAGAAGTTTGAGTTTATTTTGTTTGAAGTACTTAGTTTGAATTTTTTTAGTTCTTAATCAACCTAGTTAGCATATAAACTAAAGGCTTAGACTGCTTCGTTCCTTGCAGTGACGTTTGTTGTGATTGTTAGTTCATAGTACTTAGTTCTAGTTAACTCATTCAACTTAATTAACTCACTCAGCTAAATTAACCAATCAACTAAAATTATAGTGAAATAAAAAACCACATAGATACAAAGATTACATAGTTTATTAGCTATGTTTACTATGTGCCTATGTGGTTTAAATATAGTTTTTTAAGTATTTTAGACGGTCTTTTTTGTGAATGTATTTTTAGAAATTACATATCAAAACCCAATGCACCTAAGTATCTTTCAGCATCTAATGCTGCCATACAGCCACTGCCTGCAGCAGTTACCGCTTGGCGATAAATTTTATCTTGAGCATCGCCACAAGCAAATACCCCTTCCACTTTGGTTTTGCTAGTTCCTGGAGTAGTAATTAAATAACCAGTTTCATCCATATCTAAGTAATCTTTAAATATTGCAGTGTTTGGTGTATGGCCAATAGCCACAAAAAAACCACCAATAGCTAAAGTAGTAAGTTCGCCAGTTTTATTATTTTTTATTCTAACACCTTCTACTTTATTTTCTCCTAAAATTTCTTCTGTTTCCGAATTGAACAAAATTTCGATATTAGGTGTATTTTCAACTCTATGTTGCATAGCTTTTGAGGCTTTAAATTCGCCTTTACGAACTATCATATAAACTTTGCTACATATTTTTGCTAGATAACTTGCTTCTTCGCAAGCGGTATCGCCTGCGCCTACTATGGCTACATCTTTACCTCTAAAAAAGAAACCATCGCACACAGCACAAGCGGAAACACCATGACCATTTAATTTATTTTCGCTTTCAATGCCTAACCATTTTGCGCTCGCACCGGTTGAAATAATAACCGTATCGGCCAACACTTCTTTGTTTTCATCTACTTGAATTTTGTAAGGAGGTTTGCCACTAAAATCTACTTTGGTAACCATGCCATAACGAATATCAGTACCTAAACGTTCTGCTTGTTTTCTGAAGTTTTCCATCATTTCTGGTCCCATAATTCCATCGGGGTAACCAGGATAATTTTCTACATCTGTAGTGATGGTTAACTGTCCACCAGGTTGAGGACCAGTGTACATAACAGGTTTTAAATCGGCACGCGATGCATAAATAGCTGCAGTATAACCAGCAGGTCCACTCCCAATAATTAGGCAGTGTATATGTTCTAATTGTTCTGACATTTTAAATATATTTATAATGAGTCAATTTACTTTAATAAATAAATTAACCACAGTTTATTCAATAACTAATTAGCTTTAAAAGCCTTAGCTGCTTCTATAATTTTAGGCATTATTTCAAAAGCATCACCAACTATACCATAGTCGGCTGCTTTAAAGAAAGGTGCTTCAGCATCTTTATTAATTGCTACAATAACTTTACTTGAACTAACACCAGCTAAATGCTGAATAGCACCTGAAATTCCAATTGCAATGTATAAATTGGGTTTAATGGTAATTCCTGTTTGACCAACGTGCTCGCTATGTGGTCTCCAATGCATATCGCTTACAGGTTTGCTACAAGCAGTAGCAGCACCTAAAGCATTTGCCAAATCTTCTACCAAATGCCAATTTTCAGGACCTTTTAAACCACGTCCACCACTGATAACAATTTCTGCTTCAGTTAACGGAATTTTACCTGTTACTCTGTTTATTTCTACAGATTTTGTTGTAAAATCAGCATCAGCTAAACCTGCTTCAACGTTCACAATATTAGCTGCTTGCACATTTTCTAAAGTGTTAAAGGTATTTGGAGTAATAGCTAACACTTTTACCGCTGTAGTTAAATTTATATCAGCAAATGCTTTACCCGAAAATACACTTCTACGAACTACAAAACCAGCACTTGTGTTCGGCATTGAAATAACACCACTTGCAATACCCGCTTTTAAACGAGCAGCAACGCGAGGCGCAACTGATTTACCTGAATAAGTGTTTGAAATAACCACTATGTTTGAACCTTCGGTTGTTGCTGTGTTGCAAATAACTTTAGCGTATGTTTCAGCGTTAAATCCATTTAAATTATCATGTTTAATACTAACTATTTTGTTAGCACCAAATTTTGCCAATTCGGCTAATTTATCATCGGCTACATTACCAGGTACTACTGCGGTAACTGTTCCATTATGTGCTTGTGCAATTTGGCTAGCATAACTCACGGCCTCAAAAGCCGATTTTTTAAAGCTACCATCAATTTGTTCTGCAAATACTAATATATTCATATTTTATTTATTTAAAGATTTGGAAATTGAACGATTTATTGATTTTTAAATTCATTCAAAATTCAAAATTTATCATTCAAAATTTAAATTAGATAATTTTCGCTTCGTTATGTAAAATTCCGATTAATGAACCTGCTTCTTCTACCGAAATTAATTTAACTGAACCTTTTGGAGCAGGTAATTCAAAACCAACTGCCGCGCTTGTTAATTCAGAAGCTGTTGGTTCAACCACTTTTAAAGGTTTAGTTCTTGCAGCCATTATACCACGCATATTAGGAATTCTTGGTTCTGTTAACTCCTTTTGAGCACTAACTACCAATGGTAAATTAGCCGATACTTTTTCTTTTCCACCATCAATATCTCGTTCCATAGTAGCAGTAGATCCATCTACTTCAATGCTTGTAATTACATTTACCGAAGGTAAACCTAACATTTCGGCCAATAAACCGCAAACTTGTCCGCCATTGTAATCAATGCTTTCGCGGCCAGTAAAAATTAAATCAAAATTTTCGGCTTTGGCATAAGCTGCAATTTGTTCAGCTACAAAATAAGCATCGGTAGGTACTGCATTAATACGCACTGCATCAGTAGCACCAATAGCCAAAGCTTTTCTGATACTTGCTTCTGTATCGGCTAAACCAACAGTAATAGTTGTAACTGTTCCACCTAATTTTTCAGTTAATTCCAAACCACGAGTTAACGACAATTCATCGTAAGGATTAATAATAAACTGAACACCCGCTGTATTAAATTGGGTATTGTTTTCAGTAAAAGTTACTTTTGTTGTGGTGTCGGGCACATTGCTAACACAAACTAATATCTTCATATAATGATAATTTTGTTGTTAAAAAGAGCAGCAAAATTATCTAAAAATTGTTTTTAGCCTAATGCAAAATAACAGATTATTAAAACTACAAGAAATGTTGGCAGAAACGCCCAACGATATTTTTCTAAATTACGCTTTGGCTATGGAATACAAAGGACTTAGCCTATTTGATAAAACCATTGAACAGCTGAATAATGTGCTGCTGCTTGACGAAAATCATGTAGCTAGCTTATACCAATTGGGAGTTTTATTAAGCGAACGCAATGAAAATGATAAAGCCATTCTATTTCTAGAAAAAGGTATTGAAATTGCCAAACAGCGAAAAGATTTAAAAACCACTAACGAATTTAGGGCATTAATTGACGAAATTTTATACTAATGGCTTTAACTAAATTTTACCAAACCAAAGTTTTAGAAGCTGGCTGCGATGAGGCTGGACGAGGCTGCTTAGCTGGACCTGTATTTGCAGCAGCAGTTATTTTAGATAAACATAAGCGAATTAAATATTTAGACGATTCGAAAAAGTTAACACACTCACAAAGGGAAGAATTAAGGTTTGAAATTGAAGAAAAAGCTTTGGCTTGGGCGGTGGCAAGTTTTACCAACGAAGAAATAGACGAAGTAAATATTTTAAAAGCTTCGTTTTTGAGTATGCACAAAGCCATTGATAATTTAACCATTAAACCACAGCATTTAATTATAGATGGAAATAGGTTTATTACTTACCCCAATCTAACACACACATGCATAATTAAAGGTGATGCTAAGTTTCAAAGCATTGCAGCTGCATCTATCTTAGCCAAGACGCATAGAGATGAGTTGATGCTTCAATATCATGCTGAATTTCCTAATTATGCCTGGAACGAGAACAAAGGCTATGGCACTTTAAAACACAGAGCAGCCATTCAAAAATATGGAATTACACCTTACCATAGAAAAACATTTAGGCTTTTAAAGGAGCAGTTGGAATTGTTTTAGGGAATTAATTAAGACAATTGAATAATTAACTACTTGGTTTTATAAATCTATTTTACCGGTTTTAATCTTAAATATTGATACTTTTTAGAGTTATTTGATGCATAAAAAATTATATTATCAGAGTCAAAAAATGAATAACTTAAATCAAATTTTAAGGCTAATTTGTTATAAATCGAATTGTCTACAATAATTTTGTTTTTGATTAATCCATCTTTATCAATATGTGTTTTAACAAGGCAAATGTTATCAGAAGTGGCCATTAAAACATCAGTAAAATACTCTTTTTTTCTTTCCTTTGAATAATTATCTTTATTATCAATATAAATTAAATCCAATTCACCTTTTTCATAATTAAACATATTCGAAGTAAAATAATCTGAATTAGTTAACTTAGGTATAATTTTATTCCAAATTATTTCTCCACTACGATTTACACAAGTTATCATAAAATTACCATGAATTACAGTATTTAATTTACTTGTTGGATATCGAATATAATCTGATTCGTAGCTTTTTTTTGTTTTACCGTATGTTGTAATTTTTAAATTCAGTTCAGATACCAGTATAATATTGCCTTCTGCATTTAACCCTCCAAATAAAATTTGATGATTAGGTATTTCATAACCATTCATTAAATCTTTTTCCGTCAAAAAATTCAATTTAAATTTATCGCTAAAATCGTTTGTTACCACTACTCCAATCTCATCAGAAATTGTACTTAATTCCTGCATAAAAAGACCATCACAACTATTTTGATTTGAAAAAATTTTACTTTCATTTAATGAAATTTTGTAAAATCCCAAACAATATATTTTATTCTTTATTGTATCTTCTATATATTTAATGGTATGATATTGACGCGAATCAACTTTTGGTTGCTCAAAGGATTTGTGTAAATTATTATTATAAATATTATAAATTAATCTAAAATTACCTTTACCTTTTACCTTTCCGTTCATAATTAAGCAGCTTATATCAGTTTGTAAATTATGGTATTCTTCATAATCTTCCCAATTGAATCCTAAATCTATATTTCTAATTTTAGTTCTTTTTAATTCATGATCAAAAACAATTAATTCAATTTTAGCACTCGATTTTAAATTTTCTTTTTCAACCAAATTCCTAATTGCTAATGAAAAATCGTTTTCTGATTTGTTAAAGCAATAAGTGTCTACCAAATCTTTATTTTGAGCAGTATATAATTCAAACCAATCTTTAGTAACAACTAAATTTTTATCTAATTTTTGGGCAAAAATGGTTGTATTATTTCCATAAATACCTTCAAAAAGTACAATTATTTGATTAGAGGAAATATATTTCTCTTTGAAATAGAAGTTATCAAATGACTTTTTAGGCTTTGATAAAATTAGTTCTTTTGTTTTTATTAATTGCTGATTAACAACTACAATTTTGTTTACCTCAGAAGGAAATCCAGAATCGTCTAATATATAATTTTCATCAATTTTACCTAAAAAAACTACATTTTTCCAAATAGAGATTTTTTTTTCAATTGTTCCTGACTCCAATGAATATATTTGCGCATTAACGGATAAAGTTGCAAACAAAATAAAAAATGTAAAACCTATTTTCTGCATCATAATTAAATTTAGTTAAATCAAATATAATTATTTAGTTTAAATTTTATATTGTAGAATGTTTTATTTTACGAGTATTAATTTAAAAGCCCTTTCATAAAATTTAAACAAATTTTAATTTAGACTTTTTTAAACAAATAGAACTATTTTTATTATCAAAAGGCTTATCAATAAGCATACTTTTATAATGCAAATTTATGCAATAAAACCCTGAAATTATGATTTATTATTGTAAATGCAATAAGTTAAAAAAGCGAATTAACGATTTGTTTTAGGAAATGAAAAATGAGAAAAGTAAAACACATTGAAGATTAAGACAAGGGAACTTATACAAAACTTTTTATAAAAAATTAAAGGAATTGAAACCTTAAAAATATAGCGATGAAATTGAAAAAGTATTATTAAATAAAAATTTACCTGTAGGTATGCACTTTTCTCATTCTTTAAATGAAATTTTAGATTTTTAATATGATTCAACGACAAATTGGATTTGATGCTGCTTTTGAGGTTGGAGGACCTAGTTTTTAAATATTAAAATGCTTAATTTAAATAGAAAAACTTTTTGCTACCAATTTAAATCCATTTGAGTTTCCAAAAATAACTGAAAGTATAGCCGCCTTAGAATTCGGGGATGATTTTTTTTCTCGAAAAATTAACTTTTCAAACATTGATTTAATTATAGTTCAATCTGGACAATTGAATTTTGTGTAAACCGATTTTTCCTTTTCGTCTATGCAATTAGATTATCTTGAAAGAGGATTTTCGTATATAATTGATGGTATTTAAATTCAAGACTAAACACCATAAGTAGCAAGCCTGTTTCTATAGTTTTAGTAACTAATTTTAAAGATTATAAAAGAAATATTATTTATTATGCTTATAATTTTTATGCCAAAATTATTGATAAAAACAAAGGCTATGGCACTTTAAAACACAGAGCAGCCATTGAAAAATATGGAATTACACCTTATCATAGAAAAACATTTAGGTTATTAAAAGAGCAGTTGGAACTGTTTTAAAACAAAAAAACTCCTACTGAATTAAGTAGGAGTTTTGTATAAGAGTTTTCGAATTATTTATTTTTGGTTGGTACTTGCATTCACAAATTCATATTTTGAACCATTTTTTTTCCAAATTACAAATAATACTTCCATATTATCTTTAACATAATTTTTTGGAATAATTGAAGTGTATGTTTTATCAATAGTTTTACCAGATGTTGGGTTTGTAGCAGCTAAATAGCCATAATTTAAACCTTCTAAAGTTTGTCTTAACACATGATGATGTTCAACACCAACAGAAGGTGTATGTCCTGTTTGTTTTCCAATGGCTTTATCTTCCAATAAATAACAACCTACATAATATTCACCACTGTTTTCTTTAAAAAACTTAGTTCTTGAATTGATGTTAATAGTCCAAAAACCTTCCGCATCTTGAGTCCACGATGTTGTAAATCCAACATTTGCTTGAACTGCTGCAGCTGAATGTGCATCAATTGCAGCTTTACACTTCGCTTTTTCTGATGTTGTATTAACTCCACTAGAACGGTCTAATTGTAAAACATGATTTACAGCGAAAGTTGGGTAGCCCGTAACTCCTAATTCTTTGTCCCAAGTAGTAGCTGTAGTAGAAATAAATTCTTCAGCAACAAAGTTTTGACTAAATGTTCCAACATAACATGCTTTTGGAGAGTAATCAATAAGCTCCACAGCCATGTCCCAACCCCAACCTCCACAAGGTCCGCATTTTGAACCAGTGTATTTGTTAATTACAGAGGTGTTTGTTTCAGATACAGCAATTCCTGTATCTGCCGGGGTGGTTTTTGAAGACTCTTCCTTGCTACAGCTTGTTAAAAATAATGATCCTGCTGTTAAAGCAAGCATTGATAATTGTAAAAATTTATTTTTCATTTTTTTGTTATTTAATTTTGATGCATATTAAAAATAATATTTTAAAATACAAACTATCAATTGTAAAATTATTGAGTAAAGGCGTATTGCAACAAATTTGAACCCATTTTTAAGGCTTGAAGTCTTACGGACTCAGGGTCGTTATAAATATCTTGGTCTTCCCAACCGTTTCCTAAATCACACTCATAAGTATAAAAACATACTACTCTGCCTTTATAAATTAATCCAAAACCTTGTGGTGATTTACCATCGTGCTCATGTACTTTCGGTAATCCTTTATTAAAATCAAATTTTTGATGGTAAATAGGATGACTCCATGGTAATTCAACAAACTCTAATTCAGGAAAAACTTTTTTCATTTCTCTTCTAAAAAACAAGTTTAAACCATAATTATCATCAGCATGTAAAAAGCCACCTGCCATTAAATAATTACGCAAATTTTCGGCCTCTTGCTTATTAAATACAATATTGCCATGCCCAGTTAAATGAATAAATGGATAGTTAAAAATATCTTTACTTCCTACTTCCACAATATCTTCTTCGGGTACCAAACCCACTTTCAAATTATCGTTACAAAATTTAATTAAATTAGGCAATGAAGTTTTGTTGGCATACCAATCGCCACCACCATTGTACTTAAGTTTAGCTATTTTTACAGTTGGCTTTTGAACAAAAGAAAATGCAATGAATAAAAGACTAAAAAAAAGTATGGCTTTAAAATTACGCTTTATCATATTTAACAATTGAATTTCAAAAATAGGAAATTATACTTTACCTCGTGGATGAAAATTTGTAATCACTTCATGCAAATATTCTTTACTAATATGCGTGTAAATTTCGGTAGTTGTAATACTCTCATGACCAAGCATTTGTTGTACAGAACGCAAATCGGCACCTGCCTCTACCAAACTGGTTGCAAATGAATGACGCAAAGTATGTGGGCTGATATTTTTCTTGATTCCTGCCATAGCAGCCATTTCTTTAATTACCAAAAAAATATAAACCCTGCTTAGTTTTTTACCTCTTCGGTTTAAAAAAATGATGTCAGTACAATCCTTATCAATGGTTAATTTATTTCGGATGCTATTGGTATAAATATCAATTTCTTTCAGCGCTCTCTCAGAAATAGGCACCAAGCGCTCTTTATTACCCTTACCAATTACCCTTATAAATTCATCAGCAGCATAAATATCGGTAAGTTTTAAATTAATTACTTCGCTTACTCGCAAACCACAACTAAACATGGTTTCAATGATGGCATGATTTCGAGTGGCTTCATCCTTACTTAAATCTAATGTAGCAAGCATTAAATCTATTTCATACACATCTAATGTATCAGGTATTTTACGAGTAACTTTTGGGCTTTCAATTAAAGTAATGGGATTATTTTTAATTAAATCTTCCATTTCTAAAAAATGAAAAAAAGCTTTTAAACCACTAATAATCCTGGCTTGGCTAGTATTATTTATTCCTAACTCATTTATAAATTTTAAAAAATCTCTGAAAATAGAAATTGTGAGTTCATTAGGCTGTAATTCAATATTTTTTATATTTAAATACTGGCAAAGTTTTTCTACATCTCTAACATAAGCTTCAATACTATTTGATGCTAGCGATTTTTCTAACTGTAAATAAGCCTTAAAGCCTGTTATGTATGAGTTCCACACTTTTAAAATTATGAATTATGAATGTTGAATTATGAACAAAATAGATTAATTAATTATATACACCTAAAAATATAAACACTTAAACACTTTTTAAACTACGAAACTTTTAAACTTAAATCAATACTTTTAGCTGAATGAGTTAATGCTCCAACTGAAATAAAATCAACGCCTGAAGCAGCAAAACTGGCAATGGTTTCTTTGGTAATTCCGCCACTTGCTTCGGTTTCATACTTGCCATCAATTAAAATTATCGCTTCTTTAAGTAATTCAGGAGTAAAGTTATCAAGCATAATTCTGTGCACTCCACCTTTATTTAATACTTGTTTTACTTCATCTAAATTGCGGGTTTCAACTTCTATTTTTAAATCGAGGTTGTTTTCCTTTAAGTACTGATGTGTTTTTTCAATAGCTTGGGCAATTCCTCCAGCAAAATCAATATGATTATCCTTTAGCATAATCATGTCATAAAGTCCAATTCTATGGTTAAAACTACCTCCTACTTTTACTGCATATTTTTCAAATAAACGCATACCTGGAGTAGTTTTTCTGGTATCTAGCACCTTGGTTTTATAATCTTTAATTAAATTACTAATAAACCTACTCTGAGTTGCCACACCACTTAAACGTTGCATAAAATTTAATACCAAACGCTCTGCAGTTAAAATTGAAATAGATTTGCCTTCAACTGTAAAAACTATATCTCCTACTTTTATTTCATCACCATCATTAAAATTTGGCTTAAAAACCAAAGCAGAATCTACTTTTTTAAAAATGTATTCAGCTAATGGCAAACCACAAATAACGCCATTGTCTTTAGCCACACAATAAGCATTACCAGCTTTTTCTGTGCTAATGCAAGCCAATGAACTATGATCGCCTGAGCCAATATCTTCCCTCAAAGCAATATCAATATATGCTTGTACATCACGGTTTTGTAATAAATTTTTCATGGGATATTTTTATAGTATAAATAAAAGATTTTGAACTAGTTATCTTTTATAATTTCTAAACAAGCTTTTTATTTTTAAACTAATTACACCCAAAATGGCTTCTTTAAAAATACCTTTACTCATTTTTGATTCACCTTGTGTTCTATCGGTAAAAATAATAGGAACTTCAACTATTTTAAAACCATATTTCGAAGCCGTAAATTTCATTTCAATTTGAAATGCATAACCTCTAAATTTAATTTTGTCAAGTTCAATGGTTTCTAATAAATTACGTTTATAACAAACAAAACCAGCCGTAGTATCACGAATATTCATGCCTGTAATCATTCTAACGTAACTACTTGCATAATAACTCATTAAAACCCTATTCATTGGCCAATTTACCACATTAACGCCTGTAATATACCTTGAACCTATGGCTAAATCAGCTCCTTCTTCGCAAGCTTTGTAAAGTCTAATCAAATCATCAGGATTATGGCTAAAATCGGCATCCATTTCAAAAATATAATCGTATTTACGTTGCAAACACCATTTAAAACCTTCGATATAAGCGGTGCCTAAGCCATTTTTTTCTTTACGAGAAAGCAAGTGAAGTCTGTTAAACTCTTTTTGTAAATTTATAACAATATTGCCAGTGCCATCAGGCGAATTATCATCTACAATAAGTAAATCAAATTCGGGCTGCAAACTCATTACTTTTCTAATGATATTTTCAGCATTATCAATCTCGTTATAGGTTGGTATAATTACTATTTTATTGTTCATAAATTTTTTCAATAATAATCTTAAACGGAATATTTTACAATTTACATTATTATTGAAGCAAAATTTATTACAAAATAGTTTTGAACAAAGCAGCTTTTTTTGACCGTGATGGTGTGTTAAACCTTGAGATTGGGGACTATATAAAACAATTTAGTGATTTTAAATTATTACCTCATATTTATGAAAATTTAAAGAATTTGCACCAAAAAGGGTACTTACTTTTTGTAATTACCAACCAAGGGGGCATTGCAAAGCAACAATATGACCATAAAACTTTGGCAGAAATGCATGATTTTTTGCAAGAAGAAAGCAAAAAAAATGGTTTTAAATTTACCGAAATGTACTATTGTCCGCATCACCCAGAAACAAGTGCTTGCCTTTGCAGAAAACCGGGTAGTTTAATGGTTGAAAAAGCTATTGCAAAATATAATATTGACCCAAGTAAAAGTTTTATGATTGGTGATAAAGAACGCGATGTAACTTGCGCTAACGGTGCCGGAGTTAAAGGATATTTAATTGAACCTAACCAAGATTTTACTTTTATTGTTAACCAAGAAATTGAATTAAACTAGATTTTAGTATCTTAATAAATGAAAAATATTTTTTTAAAATTAGCCTTATTTTTAATAATTAGCTTTATAATAAAAACAGCCAACAGTCAATCATTTACAATGCATGATGGCGATACTATAAACGTAACTGTAGATGGTAAAAAACAAGGTTTTTGGCGTTACTATTGGCCTAATGGCGACTTAAAGTACGAAGTATTTTACGAAAATAACGAAAAACAAGGTATTGAAATTAAGTTTTACGATGCGCAAGATTGCATTGAATTAAGCAATACTTTTAAAAATGGTGTGATGGATGGACCAAGTGTTTCATTTTTCCCAAATTGTAGCACCCGTTGTGAAGAAATTTACCGAGATGGTTTAAAAAATGGCTATGAACGCTGTTACGATGAAGCAGGATTTATGCTTACCGAGGGTAATTTTGCCAAAGGCGAATTAGTAGGTTCATACGCGCATTACGATAAAAAAGGATATGTAACTTACGAAGCTCCCACCAAAGAGGCGGTTACTACCATTAAGTTTGATAAATTTTTAACTGGAGAATACAAACTGAAAGATTCTACCATTTTTAGGGCTTTTAAACGTAATCCACATTGGAAAAAAATATCATTGGTAGTTGATATGACGGGTAGTATGTTTCCATACATTGGTCAGTTATTAATTTGGTATAAACAAAACTATGAAAGCGAAAAAGTAATGTATTATACTTTATTTAATGACGGTGGAGAATTAGCTGATGAATTAAAGAAAGTTGGATTGGCAGGAGGGGTTTATAGTTTTGAAGCCAAGGATTTTAAAAAGTTTAAGAAAGATATAGATGAAACCCGTAAAAAAGGTGGTGAACGACAAGGAGGCGATGAGCCTGAAAATGATTTAGAAGCAGTTTATAAAGCCATTACAACTTTAAAGAGTTATGGCGATATTGTGCTAGTGGCAGATGATAGTCCTGTTAGGGATATGGCACTTTTAAAACGTATCAAAAAACCCATACATGTGATTATTTGCGGAACAGCTAAAGGAATAAACTCAGAATATTTAAAAATAGCCTACCAAACTAAAGGAAGCATACATACCGCAAATGCTGATTTGGATATGAAAACAGTAGTTAATGGGCTTGAATTTACAATAGATGACGACATTTTTTTATTTAAAAATGGTGAATTTATTTGGATGGATACTGTAGCGAAATAATTATTGTTTTTTTTTAATAAGACTTATCAGAACCGGTATCTACTTTAAATTGAATTGGCAAGATTTCAAATGAGTTAAAAGTGAATTGGTGATAACCTCAATCATAGACAATTATGAGTTTGAAAAACAAATAATTGATAAGACAAAAGAGATATTTTAAAATTAAATTATTATGTTTAAATTAATTATTAAGCATTCAGTGGTTATTTTTATTGGGTTTCTATTGTTGTTTTTAATCGCATTTTTTCAAAAAGATGCTGGTGATATAATTTTTATTTTGCTTTCAGTTTTATATGCTTTTTGTTATTTGACTTGCATCATTCTTGTTTATAGAAAAGATTTAAATAAAATGTTCATTGCTAGTATTTTACTTTGCTTGTCTTTATTAATTATTGGAATAATATTTATTCAGATAAATAATGCAAGAGAAAAAAGTGAAGAGGTGAAAATGATAGAAGAAAAACTTTAATAATTACTTCTCAATGACTATTGCAAGACAAATTAAAGTATGTTTGATTTGCGTCTGAATGCTTTCGGACTGGGGCATGGAAAAAGCCAAAAAAGAATATACCATCACGCAAGTCCAGACCAAATGGTTGAATTACTTTATAAATAATTTGATTTCTTAGCAGCTTTTAATTGTTTTTTGGGATAATTGTTGACTATTTTTTGGTTTGAGTTAACTTATTTTGTAAGAATCAAAAATTAAATTGATTGCATATTTACCTGTGGTTGTTACGAATTGTTGAGAATGAAAGCTACGGATTTAAGGACTATATTTTATTGGCAAACCTACTTTTAGTAATTGTAACAAATAACTAGAAGCCAATAACTCAATATTTAGCTGCAATATATAGTAACTGAATATTCAATAAATTTTTACCGTTTTGAGCATCAAGTTACTTACTTTCTGCATTATTGCATTTTTGGGCAAGTATTTATTGGATAATAGCCTATTTTTAAAATTAGCTTACTTGGGCTGAGTAGCTTTAATGGCCATTACGTATTTATAAACAGCATCCTTTTGTTCGTTCGATATTTTAGCTTTTATTGCCATATCATCTACTATAATTTTCCATTTCGGTTCACTATACTCATAAATATTTAACGCATCGTGACATTTTATACAAGCACCCTCTGTATAAATAGCATAACCATATTTTAACTGTTGTAAAGTGGTCTCTTTGTATTGTAATTGAATGGCTTTTAACTCTTCAATTCCTGGTTCATAAATTCCATTTGTGGATTTTAATAAAAAAGTATTTGCTGTTTTAGGAGTGGTAGGTGTGGCTAAACTTTTAGATGAATCTAGAGTATAAGTTTGATGCGAAGGAGCATATGTTGTTATGTTTTTTTTCATGGTGCTACACGCAACTATAATAATGCTTACAATTGCTATAAAAGTTACTTTGTATGTTTTCATTTTTTTATGATTATTATGTTTTTAAATATTTGATATCGCTATTTTGGGTTAATTATTTTTACCTTGTTTAACATCCTCCTCCACCAAATGGAATAATAAACTCTTGTTTTACTTTTATTCCTTTCGAATTTTTGGCTGGTTTCCATTTTGGCATTTTATTAATTGCTTCAAGTAATAATTGATCTATTTTTACATCAGATGAGGTGTTAAATATTTTACTATTTACCACTTTACCCTCTTCGTTAATTGTGAATTTTAAACTGGTTTGTCTAATTTTATCAGTGTTCCCTTTTTGAGTAATTTTATTTAAAAAATTATCATTTAAGTAGGCCGAAATTTGTTTAAAACCTCCTGGAAATTCTGCTTCCATTGCTGGAACTATTGTAATGGAATATTGCCCCTCCATTATCTTTTTATAAATGTCCGCAGTATCATAATCTTTGTTTTTAAGTTTGAACTTAATTTTTATTTGTACATCTGAACCCAAATCAGCATTCATTAAAGCACTTTTTTGTTCTTTAGTCAATTTATCACTGGTACTTTTATAGGTTGTCAATTTGCCATTGTTAGTAGTTACTATTTCTATAGCAAGATAATCAACTACCATATTATAACCGCCAAGTGGAAACAAATAACAACCCAATGCATAATCTATTTTTCTTTTTTTTTCCAATTCATTGCGTTGATTATTGGGCATTGCTAAATGACTCCAAATTTGTGGAGAAATATCCGTAATAGAATTTACTTCATTCAATTTTTCTTGTTGAATGGTTGGTGTAAATCTTCCATAGTATTCAAACTTTGAATTTTGTGCAAATACTAAATTTATTAACAGAAATAAAAACAATGTGATGGTGTAGTTTTTCATTTTGATTTATTTAATTGATGAAACAAAAGTAGTTTTTATAAAAAAGGCTTGGTGTTATTGAGAAGTTATTGGTTTGTTATTGACTTGTTAATATTATTATATAGCCTATAAAATGCCTAATTTTGAGACTTCTAATGAAACAGACTCGAACTAAAATATTCATCGTCATTTCTTCTATTTCCTTAATAATTTTGTTAGTTATTCAAGTGAATTGGATATTGCATACTGCTAAAATAAAAGAAGATTTGTTTAATGAAAAGGCCAATATGGTTCTTTCTAAAACAACTGAAGCTATTCGTTCCGATGAACAAGCATGCAAGGAAATTGGCGCTTGTACTGCAGAAAATGATGAGGGAGTGGCTGCTAAATTAGGTAAAAACGAAATTCATAAAATAGATTCCCTATTTAAGTATTATATGAAATTCTATAATTTTTATATTGATTATACTTTTGAGGTTGTAAAACCAAAGGTTAAATCTAATAATGAAACTAGTTTCTCGAATAATATATTTAATAAACCCTTGCAAAATTTAGTAGGAAATAATGGTGTTGAATTGAAACTAATTTTTCCAGAAAAAAAGCAATTTATCATGGCTGAAATGGGCACCCTATTTATTACTTCTGTGATCCTAATTCTAGTTGTATTTGTTCTTTTTTGGCGAACCATTTTATCATTGCTAAAAGAGAAAAAAATATGGGAGCATACCACAGACTTCTTAAATAACATGACCCACGAATTTAAAACACCTTTAACAAACATAGCTTTAGCTAGTAAAATGCTTATGAAGGATTCAACCAATAAGCAACCTGATAAAATAAAACATTATTCCGAAATTATACTCGAAGAAAATGAGAAATTAAACTTACAAATAGAGCAAGTTTTAAGTATGACCGCACTGGAAAGAGGTGAAATTCCTTTACAAAAAATTGAACTAGATTTTCATCAGTTAATCAATGATACTTTAAAATGTATAGGTATACAAATTGAGAACCAACAAGGAAATATAAAATTAAATTTGTTAGCTGAAATATTTGTAATAAAAGGCGACAAAACACATTTTACCAATGCTTTGTGTAACTTGATTGACAATGCTATCAAGTACGCTAAAGAAAAACCAGACATAACCATTCACACTTACAACAGGGGTAAGTTTTTAGTAATGGAGGTTTCAGATAATGGAATTGGTATAGAAAAAAAATATCAAAAAAAAGTGTTCGATAAATTTTTTAGGATTCCAACCGGAGATATACATAATGTAAAAGGATTTGGGTTGGGTTTAGCTTATGTAAAAAAGATTGTTGAAATACATCAAGGAATAATTGAAATAAAAAGCGAACCAAATAAAGGAACAATATTTACCATTTCATTGCCCAATGTTTAAAGAAAAACACCGCATATTATTAGCAGAAGATGACCTTAACTTAGGAATACTTTTGGTTGATTATTTAGAAACTGCTAGTTTTGAAATAATACTTTGTAGAGATGGAGAGTTGGCTTTAAAAACATTCCAAGTTAACCGTTTTGACTTATGCCTTTTAGATGTAATGATGCCAAAAATGGATGGATTTACCTTAGCTAATGAAATCAGAAGAATTAATAAAAACATACCCATTATTTTTATTACTGCAAAATCTTTAAAACAAGATAAATTAAAAGGTTACAACTTGGGGGCGGATGATTACATTACCAAACCATTTGATGAAGAAGAATTGCTTTGGAAAATAAAAGCGGTTATTCGTAGAGTCAAGGAAAATAAAGAGGAAAATCAGTCGGAAATTATTTCAATTGGTCAATATATATTCGACTTTAATAATCAGTCTTTATCCTTAAATGGTCTCACAAAAAGAATCACAGAAAAAGAAAGTGATATCCTTAATTATTTATACAAGAACAGAAATAAGGTTTTAAAACGAGAAGATATTTTAAAGGAATTATGGGGAGAAAATGATTATTTTTTAGGTAGAAGTTTAGATGTTTTTATCACTAAAATACGCAAATACATAAAAGATGATTCCAATTTAAGTATTGAAAATGTATTTGGAGTTGGGTTTATATTTAATATTCCAAATAAATAATTTTATTACTCTAAATTTTTTCGAAACTTTAAATTATAAACAAAAAGTATTTACAGAAATTATTTAAATCTATATCAGTATGAGGCATACATTATTTAGCTGCTGGATATTATGGCTAAATATTCAATAAATTATTGTTGTTTTTGTTTTTTGTTAATAGTTTGCAGCCAGATAAAGCACCACCATTAATTACAATACATGCAAATAATAAAGGGCATCATTTTAGATAGTTATTTGGCAGCAGGATATTACCGCTGGCAAAGCAGTATTTTTACTGATAATTGTTGTTACGATGCTGCTTCAGACAATATTGTAGATGTATTTTGGTTAAGAACCAATTTAGCCAAGGTGGGTGAGGTTAAGAGTTTATCAATTTACCGCAAAAACAAACGCTTTACGGTAAACTTAACCGAGGCAATTATTACTACTGAAATAGAAGAATTATACAAAAAGTACAAAACACATATCACATTCAATGCGCCTGAATCGGTTAATCAAATACTAAACGGTAATCCTGATGTGGAGCCAACTGCATTATTTGATACCCAAATGATAACCATTAGAGATGGTGAAAAGCTGATTGCAGCTAGTTATTTTGATTTGGGCAAATTAACCATGATGGACATTGTTAATTTTTACGACCCCGATTACAAAAAATACAGCTTGAGCAAATACATGATGTTGCTAAAAATGGAATATGGAATGGCGCAAAATATGACTTATTACTATCCTGGTTATATAGCATTAAACACTATTGTATTTGATTATAAAATCTTCCCAAATTCTGATGCTATGGAAGTACTTTTAACGGATGAAAATTGGTATCCATACAACAAATTTGGCAAAGAAGGACTCATTCCTTATGGTTTTTACGCTACGTTTGAATTGGAGTAAATGTATAACTGATTTTTATATTTTTAGCTACATTAATTGTAACTGATTACTTTAAAAGTAATACCATTAATTCTTAAAATGACGAAATCTAGCGAATGAATAATCATAAAATAGGTTCAACTTGTATTTAATTAGTGGTTACTCAGAATTACAGTAAATTTTTATTGCCATAATTAATTTACGATGGTATTTTTATTCAAGTTTTATAATTCTTTACGTAAACCAATTTTAAGACAAATCAATTGATAACTTATTTGAAGACATAAAAAAATTTTGTATAGCTATAAATGGTTAGTTTTGATTTATGTTGAATGAATAATTTTTATCTTATGAAACTGCATACCTTAGTTGTTATTTTTGTTTTTGTACTACTAGTTGCATGTGGCAATAGCAGTGATTCAGGTAGAGGTAGAAAACCTGTTTATGTAAAACCTAGCGTTGATTATAAGGGTAAATATAGAAAAGGACATCTACGTATGCCTGTAAGCAACAAAAAGGATGCTATAAAAAGTCAGAATCGTTCGAGGTATTATTACCAAACCAAAGGTAAATACAGACGTAAAAAATAGTAGGTAGGTTAATTTGCTTTTACGTTAAAAACTTAAGACATCATAGAAATAAGCTGCTTATTAAATTTTACTCATCTAATATTTGAACAAATTAGTATAAATAAATTCTATGAAGAGAGAGAAAAAGGCTAGGAATTTCATTACCTAGATTAGGTAAACTTCGAAAAAAAAACCGTAGAATTTTAAATTTTCTACGGTTTTGTCCCCAATTTTCGTAAAACCCTTATTTTACTGGGGTCTACAGCCTTTTTTGTACCCGGAGCCGGAGTCGAACCGGCACGATTTCTCGCTAGTGTTTGAGACTAGTGCGTCTACCAATTCCGCCATCCGGGCATTGAATTGGGCTGCAATGATAACAAAAAATATCTTTCTGAAAAATTTTTGTAGAAAATAATTTTTACTTATTTATAATACAGTTGTTAACAGTTTTTTAAACAGGTAATTAAGCGTTCAAAAAAAATCCTTTTCATAATATGTTACTATTAATAAATAATTCGGTACTTTCGCCCAAAAAAAAAATTTAAAAGATTTAATGGAATTAAAAGATATTGTAGCTGTATCGGGCCAAGGTGGATTACACAAAATTATTGGTCGCACAAAAAATGGATTAATTTTAGAAACAATTGGTGTAGGTAAAAAATTTGCTACTGGTTACCAAGATAGAGTGAGTATTTTAGAAGATATTAGCATGTACACCTTAAGCGGTGATATGAAATTATCGGAAGTTCTTTATAAAGCTCATAACGCAGGAAACGTTCCTGCTGCTAAAGATGATGCAAAAACACAACGTAAATTTTTAGTTGATTTGATTCAATTAGATAGCGAACGCGTATATGATAGCGATATTAAGAAGTTTTTTACTTGGTTCAATGCTTTGAAAGATGTTTTGGATTTTTCTAAATTAATGGATGAAGAAAAAACAGAAGCGGTTGAAAATGCCAGTGAAGTGGAAGTAGAAGCTAAAGAAGAAAAACCTAAAAAAGCAGTAGCTAAAAAAACAGCAACTCCTAAAGCAACAGCACCTAAAAACACTACGCCTAAAACTAGTACAAAAGGAGCAGGAGCTTCAAAAACTACCTACCGTCCAAAATCAGTATAAATAGGATATTTTTTTCTATAAATCCATCTTCACTTTTGAAGGTGGATTTTTTAGTGAAAAGGAATTATAAATTAAAAGTATGCAGCAAAATATAAATTGGAATAATTAATTAAATTTATGTTATTGCTTACAAAAGAAACAAAGAAATAAAACAAAAATTCATGGAATTATATTTAGACTCAGCCAATCTTAAAGAGATTGAAGAAGGCTTTAAATTAGGCTTTTTAAATGGTTTAACTACCACTCCTACATTTATGCAACGTGAAGGTATTACCGACATTGATGGCATGATTGTAAAACTTTCAAAAATAGTACCTGTACTTCAAATTGAAGCTTTAGGTGATACTGCGGAAGATATTTTAAAAGAGGCTCAACGCCAATTAGACTTAGGATTAGATATTAAAAAAACGGTATTTAAAATTCCTGTTTCGTTAGAAGGTGTTAGAGCTTGTAAAATGTTACGCGACCATGGAATGATGGTTAACGTACATTTAGTTTATACCTTACAACAAGCCTATATGGCTATGCAAGCTGGTGCTACTTATGTATGTCCATTGGTAGGTCGTTTGCAAGATCAAGGACATGATGCATTAGATTTAGTTGCTCAAATTGTTGAAGCAGTAGATCATTATGGTTACAATACCAAAGTGATGTTCTCATCGGTTCGTACTATGGAGCATATTCGTAATGCATTAAACTTAGGTGTTCATACCATTACTGTTCCATTAAAAATAATGAAACAATTAACTGAAAATCATTTTACAACAGTAGGAACTGATCAGTTTATTCAAGATACTCGCTTAATGACTGTAAGAGTTAAAGAAGCTTTAAATGGTATCAATCCAATTGTTGACGGTAATACTAATTTAGCAGAAGCTATTGTTAAAATGACTGAGTATGGCTTTGGTGCAATTACAGTTGTTAATGCTGATGGAAGCCTAAAAGGTGTATTTACCGATGGCGATTTACGCAGAAAATTAACAGAGGCTGGTAGAGATGTGTTAAGCAAAAACATTGGCGATTTTACTTACAACCAACCAATCGCTATTGAAGGTGGTGCATTGTTAAACGAAGCTGCTGGCTTATTCAAATCTACTAAAGTTGATACTATTTTGGTTACTGAAAACGGTAAGCCAATTGGTATGTTAGATATTCAAGATTTAGAAGCATAGTTTTCTGAATTTAAAACATAAAAAAAGACGTTAATTTTTAAGTTAACGTCTTTTTTTTGGCCTTCATCTTAATTAAATTAATTCAAGATTTTCTAATTCTTTAAATGATTCGGTTTGTAAAGGTGATAACAACCATGTAAAGAAAAAAATAATTGAACTTGGTACAAGCAAAATAATATAAACAAATATTGGTATTATGCTTAACAAACCTAGTGAATTATAAATGCTAGAAATTTTGTTTTTCATAACGCAATGTTAAGCCAAAAAAAAATGTGGTTAACATGTTAATTTCTTCAATATTAACATGCCAATGTGAAATGTCTTCTAAAAAGTATTTTGTTCTAAAAATTTAATGATTCCAATTCATTCATATTAATTGGTTCAATAGGTTTTAAAATCCAAGTTATTGCATAAATTAAAACAAGTGGACCCGATAAAATTGTATAAACCATCAATGGTAAAATTGTGGCTTTTCCATTTTTTTTGTAGCAGTTTATTATTTCTCTTTTCATATCACAATGTTAAATCAATAAATTGAGAATACAAAACGAAAAATAATTTAAATAGCTTTTTTATTTATTTAAACGGTTGTTTTGTTTATTTTAAAATAAATTACAGAGTGATTATTCTGATATAACAGCCATAATGCTATCAGCAAATGCTATTTGAGTTAATCCATTTTCATGCTCAATAAATATCTCTGATTTGCAGAAAATTAGTTTACTACCAACTTTATATACATGCCCTTTAGCTATGAGTTTATTGCCTTTTCCCGGATTTATATAATTTACTTTTAAATCAACAGTTACCACTGATTGTTCTTTTTTTACTAAAGTAAAAGCTGCAAATCCAGTAGTTATATCGGCCATAGTAGCGGTTACACCACCATGAACAAATCCCATTTGTTGTAAATGCTTTTTTTCTAAAGTCAAATGCATTTCAATATAGCCCGGTTCTATCTTATTAAAATAAAAACCAACATCTTGCATAAAAAGGTTTCCCTTTGATTTTTCTAGTATTTTTTGTTCAAAATCAGGGTATAAAGGTTTCCAATCAAGGTTTTCTATCATAATTATTAAAATTTATTTACGTTTATGGTTAAAATAAAATATTTTGCGAATGTAAGTCTCGCTCATGCAAACTGAAAATAAATTATCATTAGATATTAAACACTACATCGATAGTGACTATAGTGCTGAAAGTAATTTTCGCTACAAATATTATTTAGTAATTGCGCAAAATCAAATGATTTCCGTTTTAGCTGATGAACAAATTAATAGAATTGTATCAGTTAAAATTTATGGTAATAAGTTGATTTCTTTTTTAGACATGAGTTATAATGATTTAAAAGAATTTACTGAAATAACTGACGATTTTCTACCTGCTTATAAGTCAAAAACAGCCATAATAGCCAATGATTCAGGTATACTTGTGCCTGATTCACTCAATAATATCAATGAGTTAGAAGCCTATTATAAAATTAATAAAAATACTTTTGAAAATAGCCAAATCCTTTATAATAGAATTGATTTTCAAGGTATAGTAAATGTTTTTAATATTAGAAACGAAATTTCAAAATTTATAAGGTTTAATATGCCTTCTGCAGAAATTATTCATCAGTCATTACTATTTATAAAAGCGTGTAGTTATCTTAATTTCGAACCTTCGGCCAATAACTTATATCTGCATGTTAATGCTGAAAGTATTGAATTATTACAATTTATTGATGGTAATTTAAATTTTTATAATAGCTTTAAATTCGATAATCAAACAGATATTGTTTATTATATCTTAGCAGTGGCAGAACAATTGAATATTACCAACGACTTTAGATTAATAATATATGGTAATATAGAATCGAGTGATTCTTTGTTTGTGCTGTTAGGTAAATATTGTAAAAATATGCATTTAGGTAAACGTAATACCCGTTTTACGGTTCCAATGGCTTTAGAAAATGTGCCTGAACATTATTATTTTACAGCATTAAATGTTTTGCTTTGCGAATAATAAGTGGCACCCATAAGGGAATTATTATCAATGCTCCCAAAGGCTTACCCGTAAGACCTACAACGGATAGAGCTAAGGAAAGTCTCTTTAATATTTTGGAAAATAATTTTGATTTTGAGGGGCTCGCTTGCCTTGACTTATTCAGTGGAACAGGGAATGTAGCATATGAATTTTGTAGTCGTGGAGCACAAAAAGTAGTAAGTGTTGATTTGGATTTTGGTTGTGTTAAATTCATAAAGGAAAGTATTACCAAACATCATTTTACTCAACTTACTGCCATTAAACGAGATGCTTTTACCTTTATAAATCAATGTTCTGATAAGTTTGATATTATTTTTGCAGATGCGCCATATGCATTAGATAAGCTCCCCGTTATTTCGTCACAAATTTTTGCTAAACAATTATTAAATGCTAAAGGTTGGCTTATTGTAGAACATCAAAGTAATTTAGATTTAAGTAATCAGAGCCATTTTTTTGAAAAAAGAAATTATGGACAATCAACTTTTAGTTTTTTTAAAAATACCATATAATTATACCTATGAAACGTATTGCATTATTTCCTGGAACTTTTGATCCTATTACTATAGGACATGCAAATATCATTGAGAGAGCATTACCTTTATTTGATGAAATTGTGGTTGGAATTGGTCATAATAGTTCTAAAAGTACACTTTTTACCATTGAACAAAGAACGAAATGGATTGAAGAAATTTTTGCTAATGAAGGAAAAGTAAAAGCTATGGCCTACGAAGGGTTAACTGTAACTTTTTGTGAAAAAATCAATGCACAATACATTTTGCGTGGTATCAGAACTATGGCGGATTTTGATTATGAAAAGAACATAGCGCAAATGAATAAAATTATTCACCCACAAACAGAAACTGTTTTCTTAATGTGCGATCCTGCCTACACTCCAATTAGTTCGTCTGTTGTACGAGATTTGATAAGAAATAATGGAGATACTTCGCAGTTTTTACCAAAAGAAATTAAATGGTAAACAGATTATTTACCTGAGTTTTAACACAACATATTCATTATTTTCATAGCATACTTGAATTTGATTGTATTTAGTTTTTATGCGATCAGGTTTTGCAATTAATATGTAATCAATTTCTTGATTAGGGTAGTTTGAAAAATCTATATTATAAAAGCCTCTCACTGCCGAAGGTAAACAATCTAGTTTTTCAATTTTAGTAAAATCCATTCTGTAATACTTTTCCATGGCTTTTTTCCATGCAATTAAATAGTTGGTTTCATGCACAATTGATTTGTAATTTATAGCAGTACTTCTTTGTGCTTCGCAATTGAAAGAATAATCGTTTGGAGGCGTTAAAAACAGAGCATTTTGGGGTGTATTTTCTTTTATCCAATTATGTGTGTGTTGTAAACTATTTAATTTATTAAATGAGTAATTGTTAAATCTGTAGTTTTCCATTGTCATTGATAATAAAAATAGGGCAATAATAGGGTAGGAGATAATTGAAATAATTTTCAAAAATTTTGATGGAACTACTTTTAATAAAATTATGCTACTAAATAAACCCAACCAAACAGTGGTTTTATACCATTGAATTTTTCCAATATTGCTATTTGGATTAATAAATAAGATAGCTGCTACTATAATACAAATAGTAACAATACTTAAAATGATTGGCACGAAATGAGTGCGTTCAGCTTTGGCTTTAAAAGCTAATATGCCAATAGCTGTTAAGGTAAATATGCCTAATAGCAAATAATCTTTTACAGGGAAAAGTTTTGGTAAATAATGCAATGCGCCTCTGTATTCAAACAAAATTTTATTGGCTTCAACTTGATTTGATGTGTTGTTATGAGTTTGATTTAAAAATACTGGAATTAAAATAAATAATGCCAAACCCAAAAAACTTAACCCAAAAGACAGGATGTTTTTTAAGTTAAATTGTTTAGTAATTATTTGTTGGTAAATAATGTGAATGCCAATAATAAGTGCTACCTGCATGCCAATTAAAGGTTGGAATAAAGCAGCTAAGCCACAAAAAAGTCCTGCAGATAAAAAGTTGTTTTTAAAATGCGCTATAAAAGCCCAAATACATAATGCTTCAGCTATGCTACTGCCAACTAACATATTATCTTGAAGATAATTACCACCAACTGTTAAATGTCGAAAAATGAAGAGGTAAAGTAAAACACCTAGCCAAGTTTTAAAGGTATTGCTGTAAAAATGATTTATTAAAAAATAAATTCCGGCAATTGAAACATACAAGCATATAAAATAGATAATAAAGCAAGTTTGTGAAACCCCCATAAAAACAGAAAATACATATACCAACCAAACAAAATAATACCTTACTGTAAAAGTGTTATTATAATAACTTAAAAAAAAATCGTTTGGGTAAAGTGATGGATTAAGCTTTTGGTAAACTTGAGGTAAATGTTCTGCTTGGTCGCCAGTATTAAATAAATAACCATTGCATAGTATATAAGCAATGGTTATTAATAAAAATATTAAATATTTAGATTTGAGTGTTTTCAATAGAATTAACCTATTTCTTTTCTTTGGCTTTTTGCATGAGGTTTAAATCACTGTTATCAAATCGGCCAACACGTTTGGTTTTGAATATGTCAAACCTGCTTTCCACTATTTGATTTGGCCAAGTATTATTTTTTTCGTCTATATCGGCCGTTTCCTTGTATGGATCAATTAAAATTGATTTTACTTGTTTTGCTTTTGCAAATGTTTTGGTAAACTTCTGTTCGTTTTTACGCCAAATATAAGCGCTAATGTATTCTGTTTCGCTTGTTCCATCAGTATAATTCCACTGAATAATAACTGGCATTACACAGCCACCTTTATTTGAAAAATGTAATTCGTAATAAAAATTGCTTTCGTATACAGCACTTTCCTCTTGCGTAAGAAGAGTAAGTTTTTCGTTTACGTTTTTGGTTACCGATTCCGGAAAATCTTCAGTTTTAGTTTTGTTGTAATAATAAAAATCACGCAAAGTGGTATCTATATCTACATAAAAAGCCATGCCACTTTGTTTATTTCTTAGTTTTGAAACATGTTGAAACTCCATTGGAATTTCTCTTCGTTTAATGGTCTCCATTTTTTCAGGAACCACTGTGGTATTGTTTACCCTAATTAAATTTACCGAATCTAAGCTGATATCCACTGGGTCAATATCGTAAAACCAACCTCTCCAAAACCAATCTAAATCTACACCAGATGCGTCTTCCATAGTTCTATAAAAATCTGATGGAGTTGGGTGTTTAAATTGCCAACGTTGTGCGTATTGTTTAAAGGCAAAATCAAATAATTCTCTACCCATTACTGTTTCGCGTAAAATATTTAAAGCCGTTGCAGGTTTTCCATAAGCGTTTGCACCAAAATTATTGATGTTTTCGCTATTGGTCATAATAGGTTCTAGTTGGTCTTTGCTTAATCGCATGTAATCAACTATTTTATGCGCAGGTCCGCGGCTACTTGGGTAATTGTTATCAAATTCTTGTTCGGTTAAAAATTGTACAAAAGTGTTTAAACCTTCGTCCATCCAACTCCATTGGCGCTCATCGCTATTAATAATCATTGGAAAAAAGTTATGGCCAACTTCATGAATAATTACACCAATCATACCATATTTGGTGCGCTCAGTATAAGTTCCATCAGTTTCGGTTCTGCCATAATTAAAGCAAATCATGGGGTATTCCATTCCGCTTGCTGCTTCCACGCTTATAGCAGTTGGATAAGGATAATTTATAGTAAATTTAGAATATGTTTTAATGGTGTGTGCTACTACTTTGGTAGAGTATTTGCTGTATAAAGCATACGATTCTTTAGGATAATAACTCATACACATTATATTTTTTTCGCCTTGTTTTATTGCCATGGCATCCCACACAAATTTGCGAGAACTTCCCCAAGCAAAATCGCGCACATTTTCAGCAGTGTAAATCCAAGTTTTGAAATTGGTTTTATCAGGATTAGCTTCTTTTGCTTTAGCTTCATCGAGGGTTACTATTTCAACTGGACTATTGGCGCTTTGTGCTTTTTTCCATTTGGCTAATTGCGCAACAGTTAATACTTCTTCGTAGTTTTTGCAAACACCAGTTGATGCAATCACATGGTCGGCAGGTACTTTCATTTTAACTTTAAAATCGCCAAAGGCTAACGAAAACTCGCCTCTTCCAGTAAATTGTTTGTTGTTCCATCCACCATAATCGTTGTACACACACATACGCGGGTACCATTGAGAAATAGTAAATAAACAATTGCCATTATCTTCAAAAAATTCGTAACCACCTCGGCCACCAATTTTCATGCGTTCAGGAATTTTGTAGTTCCATTTAATTTTAAATACAAATTTACCTTTGCTTTTTAAAACCTTAGGTAAATCAATGCGCATCATGGTATTGTTAATTGTGTATGGTAAATTATTACCTAAACTATCTGTTACAGAAATAATATTTACGCCATAACCATCTAGTTTTTTCTTTACATCTAGCCCAGATAATTCTACATCTGTAATTGGTTTAGAAATTTTACTACCATCAAAGTAGTTTGATTCAGTTTTAACATGATGTTCGTTTTCATCTAATTGCAACCATAAATAATTTAAATTATCGGGCGAATTATTGAAATAAGTAATTTTCTCTGAACCTTCAAGTTTTAATTCTTTTTCGTTTAAAAATGCATCTATTTCATAATCGGCCTTTTGTTGCCAATATTGATTGCCTGGTGCGCCCGAAGCAGTTCTAAAATTATTGGCATCTGGCAAAATGGTTCCTAATTGTTCAAACTTGTTTCCATGGTTCGATTTTGGATTGTTTTGAATGTTTTGAGCAAAACACCAATTAAAAACAACTAATGAAATTATTGATAGTAAAAGTTTTTTATACATATTCAAATTCTAATTTTTGAGTAAAGCACAACAATAATAAAATTTATTGAATGAAAAGCAGATTCAGTTCCTGATTTAATTGTTTAAATAGTTATTTAAAAACACATCGTCATCCGAAATTTTGCCTACCACTTTGTAATCTGACTTTTCTAAAACCACCGATTCTGATGCTTTTTCATTGACTACACAAAACGGAAATCGGCCACTGGCGTGTATAAAGCGCACTTCGTTAGTAGAGTCAATATAAATATAACCAGTATGATTATCTAACCCAATGATGTAAATTCCTTTCCCTTTTTTGCTGATGCCGTTTATAAAATTTTGCAAACTAAGGCTGTTAAAATGTGTAATATTTTGTTTTTGAACCAAGCTTCGTATCATTTCTTCTGATGCACATTGGGCTAATTTTACCCTATTTAGTTTAACACCCGCATGGCTTAAAGTAGTGGTTACAAAATAGCCGCAAGCTATACTGCCATCGCCAGGAGTGGTGGTGTTGCCATAAAACGACCAACGTGTTCCATACCAAAATGGAAAAATATGTTTGGTAAGCGTATTGATTAAAAACTGCTGCTGTTTTTGTTTGGATAATTTTCTAAATTCATTTTTTTGAGATTTTATATTAGTTAGCTCTTTTTCATACTTTTTGGGTGTAAAATAAAAGGCATGATAACCCGGTAAAATGGCTTTGTAAGGCGAAAACCAAATTATTATAATTATTACAACTGCTGTAATTAATACAATTTTTAATGCTTTCATTTTAGCCCTAATTTATCAAGCTTGTTCTTCAATTATTAGCCCAAAAGACGTTTGAATTAGAATGATTATTTTCAAAATTGATATCAGAATAATTTCCCAAAATAATAATAATAATTGAATCTATTTAAATGTTGATTTACTTTCGTTCCAAATGGCATCCATTTCGTCTAGTGTCATGTCTATCATATTTTTATTCAGCAGTTGGGCTTTTTCTTCAATAAACATAAACCTATTTCTGAATTTTTTATTGGTGTATTCCAAAGCATCATCGGGGTTTATGCCATTTTTTCGAGCTAAGTTTACCAATGCAAAAAGTAAATCGCCAAACTCTTTTTCGGTTTTTTCTTTGTTGTTTGGCTTTGCCAATTCAGTTTTAAACTCTTCTAACTCTTCGGTAATTTTACCCCAAACTTGGTCAGCAGTTTCCCAATCAAAGCCTACTTGCGCAGCTTTTTCTTGTATGCGGTAAGCTTTTACCAAACTAGGAATGCCATTGCTCACACCACTTAATACCGATTTATTCCCCTCTTTCAGTTTTATTTGCTCCCAGTTTTCTTTTACTTGTTCTTCCGTTTCAGCTTTTACATCGCCATAAATATGAGGGTGGCGAATTATTAATTTATCGCACAAAGTATTTAACACATCCGCTATATCAAAATGATTGGTTTCGCTTGCTATTTTGGCATAAAAAATAATATGTAGCAATACATCGCCTAACTCTTTTTTCAGCTCAGGTAAATCATTGTTTAAAATGGCTTCACTTAATTCGTAAGTTTCTTCAATGGTTAAATGGCGCAAACTTTCTAAAGTTTGTTTTTTATCCCAAGGGCATTTGGCCCTCAAATCGTCCATAATTTCTAAAGTACGCTCAAAAGCCTTTAATTTATCTTGTATCGAATTCATGTTTTTATTATTGCAGCGGTCAAATATAGAAAATTAGAGCATTAAAGGTAGATTTGCTTCATTCTTAGTATTGTAAAAATGGTTAATAGACCACAAAAAACACTTTTTTTTGAATAAAGGTTTGCATTACTAAATAAAATTTCTATTTTCGCAGCCCAAAATTTTTAAAAATAACAGTTTAAAATGGCAACCAAAACAACAAAAACTAAAGAAGAGAGTGTTGTCCTTAACAACTATGAGTCTGTGATTATTTTCACACCCGTACTCTCTGAAGAGCAGCTGAAAGACGCTGTAGCCAAATACCGTAAATTAATTACGGACAATGGCGGAGAGCTGATTCATGAAGAAAACTGGGGGTTAACCAAATTGGCTTACCCTATTCAAAAGAAAAGTACAGGCTTTTACCACATTTATGAGTACAAAGCACCAGCTTCTTTTGTAAGTACCTTCGAATTAGCTTTCAGACGTGATGAGCGCATTATGCGTTTCTTATCAACAGTTTTAGATAAACACGCAATTCATTACAACGTACGTAAACGCAATGGCGAGTTTAATCAAGGCAAAAATTCACCTAAACAACAGGAGGCTAAAAAGTAATGGCAAAACCACAAAACAAATATACTGGTTCGTCAGTATTTAATACTACGCCAGATGCTACACAACGCAAAAAATACTGTCGTTTTAAAAAGAATGGTATCAAATATATTGATTATAAAGATGCTAACTTCTTATTGAAATTTGTAAACGATCAAGGTAAAATTTTGCCTCGTAGATTAACAGGTACTTCTTTAAAATACCAACGTAAAATATCTCAAGCCGTTAAACGTGCTCGTCATATTGCAGTTTTACCTTTTACAGGAGATATGATTAAATAATTTAAATTGAAGGAGAAACAACAGAGATGAAAATTATTTTAAAAGAAAACATGAAAAACCTTGGAAAACAAGGTGAAGTAGTAATGGTTAAAGATGGTTACGCAAACAACTTTTTGTTCCCTAAAGGTATGGCTATTTTAGCTACTCCTGGTAACATTAAGATGATGGAAGAAAACAACCGTCAAGGTGCTATGAAGCGCGAGAAAATGAAAGCTGATGCTTTAGCTACAAGCGAAAGTATGAAAGATATGGTTATCACTATTGCTACTAAAGCAGGTGCTAACGGTAAAATCTTCGGTTCAATTACTCCACTTCAAGTAGCTCAAGCGCTTAAAGTTAAAGGTTACGAAATTGACAGACGTAAAATTGAAATTGATGATGTAAAAGTATTAGGTAGCTACGAAGCTATTGTAAACTTACATCGCGAAGTTTCGGTTACTATTAAAGTCGAAGTAGTATCAGAATAATACATTGAAAGTAAATCCTCATCAACCTTGGTGGGTGAGGATTTATTTTAAATAACTAAAATCCAAAAAATTGCAAGTATTTGCATAAAAAGTTGTTGTAAAAGACAGTATTTTTATCTTTATTTGCCATCAGTAAAAACAAGTACTTTCAATGTTTTTAACATTTTAAAAGTAGGTTTTTATATTAAAAAAATATGGTTCCTTAGCTCAGCTGGATAGAGCAACGGTTTTCTAAACCGTAGGTCGAAGGTTCGAGTCCTTCAGGGACTAC
>JAAFJM010000022.1 GCA_013298895.1 Bacteroidota bacterium
ATTGAAAAGCTAGCCAATGTTGTTTTTGCCAATCCTCTTCATAATTTATTTTAACATCTTTAACTGTTTGTTTGGTATTATGAATTTTAACAACAGGAATACTCAATACTTGTATTCCGTTTGCACCTAGTATTTTGCATCTGTTGGTATAAGTTTGTTTGAGGTAGTTCTGACAAATTTCAACCACTATTTCATCAGCCAAAAGTACTTGTTTTATGTAGGTTAAATTAGGCAAATAATTGCAAGGGAGAATTATGGAAGAATTCAGGCTTTTAGCTTCTAGCTGCAGGCTCATTAATGAAAAAAATTTACGTTAAAAATTATACTTCGCTAAAATAATATTGATGAAATAAATACGGTAATAAGAAGAACCTAACCTAATAATTCGCCTACTTTATCCCAATTCAAAACACTCCAAAACGCAGCTACATAATCAGCTCGTTTGTTTTGGTATTTTAAATAATAGGCATGTTCCCATACATCAAGCGCTATAATTGGAGTACCTAAATCTTTGACAATTCCTTTCATTAGTGGATTATCTTGATTTGGAGTGCTTACTATTTTTAGTTTACCATCTTGTCTTATTAACCAAACCCAACCACTACCAAAAGTACCCATAGCTGCTTTTGAAAACTGTTGCTTGAAGTTTTCTAGGTTTTCAAAGTTTTCACCAATTGCTTTTAGTGTTTTTTCACTAGGCTGAGTGTTGGTTTTTAATAGACTCCAAAATAAAGTATGGTTATAATGACCACCTGCATTATTGCGCACAGCTGCTTTTAAATCGTTTGGAACTGCGTTTAAATTTCCTAACACATCTTCTATGTTTTTAAATTTCCATGAAGTGATTTTTGCCTTAGCTTCATTCAGTTTGGTTACATAAGCATTATGATGCTTGGTGTAATGAATTTCCATTGTTTGTTTATCAATAAATGGCTCCAAGGCATCAAAACTATAGCCAAGTGGCATTAACATAAAATCGTTATTAAGCTGTGCCAAAACATTATTTATTTTTGCTTCAGTTTTTTCAGAATTTAACAAGGTAGCACCTGCCAATAATGCTGCCGATTTTACAAATGATTTACGTGATAATTTCATAATAATAAAAAAACGAATGTATTGTTATTTGAAGAATAAAAATTAAAAAAATTATTTACTCCTAATTGCATCTACAGGATTTAACTTACTGGCGCTTAATGCTGGTAAAAAGCCCGAAATAACACCTATACAAACACTAGTTAAAACTCCAATTATTATGTTTTTTAAACTTAAAAAAAACACCACCTTAAAAACTGCTCCCAATACAGCAATGATACCCCAAACCAATAACAAACCTATGATACAGCCTAATAAACACAATATAACTGCTTCAATTAAAAATTCGATGAGAATAAAATAATTTTTAGCCCCTAAACTTTTTTGTATTCCTATTTGATTGGTGCGTTCCTTAACACTTACAAACATAATATTGGCAATACCAAAACCACCCACTAGCATGGCAAATAAACCAATAATCCAACCCGCTATATTTACTGTTTTAAATGTTTGATCTAATTGTTGGGTTATGAGTGTAATTTTATTCAAGGCAAAATTTTCTTCTTGTCCTGGTCGTAACTTACGCTGACTGCGCATGATTCCATTGAGTTCTTGCTCTAAGGCTGGAACACCCGCCATACCAGCTTTTACATGTATTTTACTATTTACATCATCACTATTAATTCTAACAAATTTTGCGGCAGCATTTATTGGAATGATAATGGCATTATCCAAACTGTTTCCTAATAAACTTTCTCCCTCTTTGGCAAAAACACCAACCACACCAAATTTAGTTCCTGAAATTTTAATGCTTTTATTTACAGCACCCACATTTGGAAACAATGTTTGGGCCAAGTTATAACCTATCAAACATATTAAATTTCCATTTTCCGATTCATTCTCGGTAAAATAACGACCATCAAATAAATTAAAGTTACGTACCAAATAATAATCATGAGTAACGCCTTGAATATCTATTCCTGTAGCGCTGTTCAGTCCATTTTTAATAGTTTTACCTCCAATGTTAATGGTCAACATTTCAGCACTAGACAATACCGATTTTTGCTCTATTGATTTTAACTCACTTAATGAAGCATTAGGGCGGCTAATATATTTCCACCATTTATAACCAGGACCAAATGTCCAAGGCATTTTTTCAATAAATACCACATCATTACCCAAACTTTCTACACTTTGATGCAAGTTATTTTCAAAACTTTCAACTACTGCTAATACTGCTATGATACAAAAAATTCCGATAGTTATACCTAAGGTAGAAAGCAACGTACGAACCTTATTTACATACATAGTATGCAGCGCAGCTATGGCACTTTCTTTTATTTGTGTAAATATTATCCTAAAGTTTTTCATTTGAATGAATTGTCAAAAATGAACTTTATATAATCAATAAAAAAGTTATTTTGATAAAAGGAAATTTTAAGCGCTATTTTTCAATACTATCCTCAATATTCCTTAGTTTAACTTCGCATAACTTTACCAAAGCCTTGGCTTCTACTAGTTTTTGCGAAAGTGTTTCTAAATCTATTTCATTGTTTTCCATTTGCGCTACCATTTCCTCTAATTTTTGTTGCGCTTGGCTGTATGTTATTTCTTGTGACATTGTTTATTTATTGATTTTTGATTTGGTGATTTGGTGATTTTTTGATTTTATTGTTGGATAATTGGATTATTTATTGTAAGCGCTGCAAAAGTATTACTTAACTATAAGTTCATGCTCTTTTTTATGGTTGAATTTTAACAATATAGAACAAAATTTTTGAAACAAAATTTTCAGATAAGTTTAAACAAATATAAGACTTTTAGTTTTCTTATGGTTTAGTTTTCTGTTAAGTAAAAACTCTAAAAGCAGAGTTACAAGCTCTTGTCTATTTAAATCTTTAGGCCCTATATTCGATTATTTTAATAGAGAATGTAGATGAAAAGTATGTATATTTTGAACTACCAACTTATAAATCAATTGTAAAATTTGGGTTTCAGTTTTTCCCATTAACTAAAACGGTCGGTAAAAATACCGACCGCAGGCAAAATTTTATCAAATGCGGTTTGCAAAACAAAACTCGCTACTAAAAGCTGCAAATCCAAACCAGATGAATAGAAATTCCGACAACATAAGCTATCTGCAAATGAATACCCAGAATTAAATGTTTAAATAAACTAAATTTTTACAATTAATTTATGGTTTTACATAAAGTTTAGGTGCATCTCTGTAACCTGCAAGGTTTTTATACCAATCAGAATAACTACTACCACCACTTTGAGCCCAAGAAGCAAACCTTATATGTGCTAAAACTATTTGTGTTTTTTCCCAAGGATAAACAAATCGTTCAGGCACTGCAATAGCAAATGGAAGGTTATTTTTTGTTTTATAATAAATTCCTTTAGCTGGTGTGGTTGCATCAGAATTAGTTCCGAAAATTGCTGTATTTACCAATGAAGTTGGCGCTTGTCCACTTAAATGAATCTCATATCCTCTTCCTTTTCCGGCCTCATCAACAAAAATAAATGGATTGAAATTTCCTAAAGATATACTTTTCGAGTTAGTTAATGTAACTGTGCTAGTAATTGTATCTGTTTCAATGTATTTTACTCCAGCCAAAGTATTGTAACTAGAAAGAATCGATTTAGAATTATTAAAAACCTTAAGTATTGCTTTAGTTGCGCCTGCTTCCAAACCAAGTGAATTTCCTGTAACAGAAGAAACTTCAGAAACATTAAATGGCATTTCTACACTAAATCCATTTTTATAAACTCCACCTGCTGCTCTTAATTTATATTTGGCCTTGATATCTTTTGTTTTATTCGATGCATCATTTACAGCCTGATATTGAAAATCAACCACAACATCATTCAAATCATAATCGCCTTTGCTAGGCCATGAATCTTCAAAGGCAACTGTTGCAAAAGTATTTTGATTTGGATAGTAAACATTATAAGCTCTAGAAGCATCATTTGGGTACTCATCAAATAAATCATCTACAGAGTCTCCGTCTGAGTCCTTAGCTTGAGTTGTTGGAACAAAATTGTCTATTGTAACTGCTTTAACAGGATTTGCACTAGCATAAATAACACAATCGTTAAAGTCATCGTCAGAACTATTACCACTTCTATATAAATCCTCAAAACCAATCAGGAATCTTTCTGAGGGATTGTCGTAAAGTAATACTACATGTTCAGCTTTTAAAGGATTGGCCTCCGGATTCAATTCCTTAATTGTTGTATACAAGTTAGAACCCATTCCTACTTTTTTGGTTGTTGAATTCCAACCTCTTGTAGTGATAGCAAATCCAATACAAGTATCTGCACCAAATCTTCCTAAATAAACTTTATCCCCAGATGTCATAGCTCCTCCGCTATTATTAAACGAGGCATTTGGAAAAATATGATAAAATGAATCAATTTGGGAAATGTTTGTTGGTTTATTGTTTTTATTGTAAATAAAAAACATCAAAGCATTTTGATTTCCGGTTCCTTCAGCAACAAATGTCACCCAAACATCACATAATTCTTTTAGGATTAAATTTCTTTCTTTAGTACTCGATAAATATTCAGGATTGAAAGATGGAACGGGCCTTCTTTCCGGTAAAGAAACATTTACATTTTTCAAGAATGCAGATGAAACAACATCTCTTGTTGGGAGCAAATAATTTGGTTTTCCATTATTGTCCCAGGTTCCTAATTTGCTAGAAAATTTATTCGCATTTTTTCCTAGAGGAAAACTCAGCAATTGCGATTTAGTATCAGCACTATAAAGTTTTTGAGGAACACTTCCTCCAATTACTGCCAGTAATTGATCTCCTTGAATATTTCCAACTAAATTATTTGGTAATCCTATAAAATCTGTATTGATTATGATTTCCTTAAGATAGGATGGAAGTTCTTTGGTAATATTCACATTCCCGTTTTCATCACTTATTCCCGTTGCTAAAACATTACCATCTTCTTCTGGAGTTTTATCCATAAAATCTACACGAATTCCTTTTATAGGCTCGTCATTATTGGTTAATAACTGAACTTTAAAATTGATGTTTTTTGTAGTTTTATAGTCAAATCCATCAGGTACAACCATTTCATTGATATCGCTAACAAATTCAGGAATAATGGTATTGCCGTCATTAACGTTATTATCTAATGATTTTTTACACGACACATAACTAAAAGCAATGATAAGAATTAAAATTATTTTTTTCATATGTATTTATTATTTACAGAAATCGATCCAAAGTATAAGACTATGTATAACAGTTTATTATAATTAAACTAGGCCAATTTTGGGACTTTTTATTAAATTTTTTCCCATTTTGAAATCTAGGTCAACTTAATTGCTACTATTATTCAGATTTAAAATCAACTTTTTTCATGTCATTGATAAACAAATATAATAATTAAATTATAAAAATAACAAACCTAGGAGTCTTAGTGTAATATTGAAAATTACAGAGTCTGAATAAATTTCCATTACTTAAAATCCAATATTTTACAGTTTTTTTTATTGCCTCACAATTATAATATTGCAATCGCATGAAAAAAGTACTACTTACCTTATTTACTTCCTTATCTTGCCTTGCTTATATGAGCGCTCAGGAGGGCGATAATAAAAAAGACAAGGGCGAATTTTCGGGGAACTTTCAAAACACCAACCAATTTTATGTAAATGACCCAAAAATTGGAACCAACACCACTCAGTATAAACGCGAATTATCAAGTTCTGATGCTTGGCTTTATTTAAACTATAAATTGAAAGGGTTTAATTTTAACTTGCGATACGATGTGTTTAACAACTCGCCATTATTTAACCCAAGTGAAGCTTACACCAAAAGTGGAATTGGAATATGGAGCGTTAGTAAAGATATTGATAAATTCAATATAACGGTAGGTTATTTTTACGACCAGTTTGGTACAGGTATGGTTTTTAGGGCTTTTGAAGATAGAAACTTAGGTTTAGATTTTGCCATAAATGGTGCAAGGGTTATATACACACCCAATGAAAACACGCAAATTAAAGCCTTTACAGGTTTACAAAAATTTAGGTTTGATGTGCGCCCAGAGGTAATAAAAGGGGTAAATATTGAACACAGAATTGAAGTGAATGATAATTTGAATTTTCAGTTAGGTGCAAGCGCTGTAAATAGAACAATCGACCAAAATACAATGAATACCATAGTAGGTGCAATTAACAATTATGAATTAAAGAATAGATTTATACCAACTTATAATGTGTATTTGGGTAATGTGTACAATACTTTAAGTTATAAAAAATTCAGCTTATACACCGAGTATTGCCAAAAAAGTGAAGAGGCAATTTTTAATCCAATATTAGACAGAATGGAGCTAAGAGATGGCCGTGTTTATTATACAAGTTTATCTTATTCAACCAAAGGTTTAGGTATTAATGCGCAATACAAACGCATAGAAAGTTTTTCACTTAGAACATCGCCACTAGAAAACTTAAACTTAGGTATGATTGCTTATTTACCAAGTTTAACCCGTCAGAATACTTATCGATTATTGGCTCGTTACAATGCAGTGGTTCAGGAGTTAGGCGAAAATGCAATTGGTATGGAGTTTACTATTAAACCACAAGGAGCTTATTTTAAAAAGCATCAAACCACCATCAATATAAATACCAGTGTAGTAACAGCCAAAGATAATTTCGATTCAAAAAGTTTAAATCCTTTTGATTTTGAAAAAGATACTGCTCGTTATTTTAGAGAGCATTATATTGATGTATCACATAAGTTCAATAAAAAGTTCAAAGCCATGTTAGGTTTTCAATACATAAACTATAACCAACAATTATTTGAATTAAAACCTAAAAACTATGATTATGTAACTGCCAAAACATATTTTGGAGAAATTACTTATAAACTAACTTCTACTCGCTCATTAAGAGTAGAAGCACAATACCTTGAAACCAAACAAGATTTAGGAAGTTTTATAAATGGAACGGTGGAGTTAAATATTGCTCCTCATTACTCATTTAGTGTAGGCGATATGGTAAATGTAAATCGGGTTATTAGAGATGCCAATGCCAGCCAAGATTTAATTCATTATTGGAATGTGTTTGGTAGTTATACTTATAAAACAACAAGGTTAACTGGTGGTTATATAAAACAAGTAGAGGGAGTTAATTGTACAGGTGGTGTATGTCGTGTAGAGCCGGCATTTAGTGGAGTTAGGGTTACTTTACAAACTAATTTTTAAAACATAAATTATGAAAAATATATTTAAAATTTTTGCCGTAAGTTTATATTTACTTTCAGCATGTAAAGAGGAAATTCCTACTGGGTTAAATTTAACGCCTGAACGAAGTGTATTCGATACCACTTATATTACCAACACCATTCCTGCACCTCAGCCTGCAAATGTTTATATTGAGGATTTTACTGGCGTTAAATGTCCAAATTGTCCCAGAGCCCAAGCCACTGCAAAAAATATAGCTAATGCAAATCCTAATAGAGTTGTGGTAATGGCTATTCATCCTGGGCCAAATATTCTCAATTTTTTTGTAAGCCCTTTTAAAACTCCTGGCGATGACCATGACAGTAAATATGACTTTAGAAGCAAAGAAGGTGGCGATATTTTTAATATTTTAGGAAGCTCAAGCTCGTTGCCTATTGGAGCCATTAATAGGATAAAATTTTCAAGTGAAAATGTATTGATTGATGACACTAAATGGAATAATTACACCAATTCTATTTTGGCAAGTAATTCAAAAGTAAATATTGATACATTTGGTACTAAAGGCGTATATTTTGTAGAAGCTAATAAAATTAGAATAAATACGAAAGTCACCTTCACTACCAATATAATTGATTCGCAATATGTAAGTATAGCAATTATTGAAAATGGTTTAATTGATTTTCAGAAAAGTGGTGGAAAAGTAATTGAAGATTACGAACACGAACATGTGCTAAGAAGAATGATTACACCTTCGACAGGAAGCCAATTAAAAGCACAAATTATAGCAGGTAGGGTTTTTGAGAAAACTTTTGATTATGAAATAGCTATTGAAGAAAAGTGGAATACGAAAAATTTAAAGGTAATTATTTTTGTACATAATGGACCTGGAGGAACAGAACCGTATAAAGTTTTACAAGTTAAAGAATATAAAATTAACGAATGAAAATAAGAAGTTTTGTTATTTTATACTTATTGGTATTATACTCTTGCAATGGAATTGATCAAGCTTATTTAGATTCCATTTTAGCGCATAGAAACAGTACCAACCACACTTTTTTTGATACTCAGACTACTCCACTTGATACCAATAAATTGAAAACATTTACTGGTTTAAAGTTTTTTGAAGTAAACCCAAATTATAAGGTAAATGCTACTTTAACCAAGTATGCCGATATGCCTCATTTTGAATTGCCTCACTCGCATAATAGCAGTAAGCCCTATAAGCAATATGGTAAAATTAGTTTTACTTTAAATGGTAATAATTACGAGCTTACAGTTTTAGAAGCAGTCAATAAAAAAGAGGAATATAAAAACTACTTACTGATTTGTTTTACTGATTTAACTACAGGAAGTGAAACCTATGGTGGAGGCCGCTATTTAGATATAGAAATACCTAAAAACAACTTGGTAAATATTGATTTCAACTTGGCTTATCATCCATACTGTTTGTATAACAGCAATTATACTTGTCCAATTCCTCCTAAAGAAAATTTTATAAATGCTAGAATTGAAGCTGGCGAAAAACTTTAAAATAGAAAAGTTTTTCGCCAACAATTTATTTTTTATCAATCACAATTCACTAATCTTTTAAATACTTTCCCAACCATTCAAAGAATACACGTTGCCAAAGCACGCTATTTTGAGGCTTGGTAACCCAATGGTTTTCGTCAGGGAAGTATAAAAATCTACTTGGAACTCCTTTTATTTGTGCTGCAGTAAATGCTTCCATTCCTTGTCCTAGCGGTACTCTAAAGTCCTTTTCATTATGTATTACTAAAATAGGTGAATCCCAGTTTTTAACAAACTTATGTGGGGATGCATCAAAGTTATTAGGATGATCAGTTTGACTCCAATAGGGTCCCTTATTATCGTTATTAGCAAAATACATTTCTTCGGTAGTTCCATACCAACTTTCCATGTTAAACATTCCACAATGGGCTATAAACGTTTTAAATCTTTTGTTATGATTACCTGCTAACCAATAAACAGAAAAGCCACCAAAGCTTGCTCCTACTGCGCCTAGCTTATCTTTATTTACGTATGGCTCACTACTTATATCATCAATGGCACTTAAATAATCTTTCATACATTGTCCACCATAATCGCCTGTAATGGCATCATTCCAATCACTTCCATGTCCTGGCATTCCGCGTCTATTAGGTGCAATAACAATATAACCATTAGCGGCCATTAATTGAAAATTCCATCGGTAACTGAAAAACTGAGTCAATGCACTTTGAGGTCCACCTTGACAATAAAGTAAAGTTGGATATTTTTTAGTAGCGTCAAAGTTTGGCGGATAAATAACCCAACTCAGCAAGTCTTTACCATCAGTAGTTTGAGTGATTCTTTTTTCTACTTTACCCATTTTAACTTCATCTAAAATAGCCTTGTTGGTAAAAGTAATTTGCTTTTCTGTTTTACTTTTTGGATCAATAACAAAAAGTTCTGTAGGCAATGAAATGCTCATTTTACTGATTACAAAACTTGTTTTTTTATTGTTTATAATTGTACAAAATGAACCATAATCAGTTTCCATATTCGAAATTTTAGTAATGTTATCTTGACCTTTTTTAACTGTTAAACTGTATTCAAATAATTGTTTAGTTCCTTTGTATGGAGCAGTAAAATAAATGCTTTTGTTATCGTTGCTCCATTGGAAATTTTCTACAGGATAATCAAAATTTCTTTTGCCAGTTATTTCAATAATTGGTGCTTTTGAGTAACTGATTTCTTTAGGATTTGAAATATCCAAACAAACCAATCTGTTCAAATCACTTTCGTTTCCTTTGCCTTGCATACTTAACCAAAGTATTTTATTACCATCGGGCGAAAACTGCGGGTTTCTGTCATACCCTTCATTGATTGATGAAATATTTGAAGTTTGTTTTGAAATCAAATAATAAATATAAATATCACTATTGGTTGAAATGGCCTCAGCAGTTCCAGTTAATTTCCTGCTATTGTAAGCCAATTTTGTTCCATCAGGACTCCAATTAAATTCATCATCATCACCATGAGGTTGTAAAGGACAATCAAATTTTTCATCCTTCATAATATCTAATGCATCGCCATTGGTTTCTCCATTTGAATAAGGTATAATAAATAAATGACTGTATGCATAATCATGCCAACTATCCCAGTGGCGGTAAAATAATCCATCAATAATTCTTGCATTGCATTTATCCAAATCAGGGTAAATTTCTTTTACTTCTTTATCTAATTTTACATCGGCAGTAAAGGCTATGTGTTTCATTATAGGTGAATACTTATAACCACTTATTCCTCCATTAAAATTACTGACTTTGGTTTTATTACTTCCATCCAAATTCATTTCCCAAAGTTGCACATCGCCACTTTTAGCACTCAAAAAACTAATTTTATTTCCATTAGGAGTGAATCGTGCACCAAATGCATTGAAATCGCCATCAGTCAATGCTGTTTTATTCTCCCCATTGATGGTAATACTGTAAATGATGTTAATGCTTTTATTGGTTTTAATACTGTAATTTCTTACACCATAAATCACGGTTTTTCCATCATTCGAAACTTGAGCATCAGCCACACGACCTAGCTGCCAAAGGTTGTCAATAGTAAGGTTTTGTTGTGCCATAGCAGTATATACGCTACAAAAAAGAAATAAAAATTTAAAAATAGATTTTATCATAACGTGAATTTATTTATAAAAAAACAAACCGCTTAATAACAAAATATTCAATACTTAAGCAGTATTATTTTATGTTATTAAGCGGTTTAGAATTAATAATTTGGACTTTTTATTTACCAAACATATTGTAATTTATTCATTAATAAGGCCTCTCCTACCAAAGTATCTGCACCTGTAGCCACATCAACAATTTTGGTTTCGTAAAGTACTCGGTTTTTTTCAGGGAAAATTTCTTTTACGGTAACTACAGCTTGGTAATCAGTATCAACAAACATTGGTTTTAAAAAAGTATTATTTTGTTTCATGTAAATATGTCCTTCGGCATAATACAATGCGCCAAATATTTTAGTAAACACACTTGCACTAAAATGTCCATGAATAATATTACGACCAAAAATACTTGCTTTTCCTGCCTCAGGATTGGTGTGTAATGGGTTGGTATCGCCACTAATTTGTGCATATAAATTTACTTGCTCTTGTGTGTATTTAATATTGTGTGTAAATACATCGCCTACATTTGGTGCTGCCATAATTTTGAATATTTTTAGTTAAATTTTGTACTGCAAAATATTTATTTTTTTGAAATAACAAGCCTGTAAATAATTTATTTCTTTATCAGTTTTGGTTTAAACTTTTATTTTATCGTTCAATTATTTGCTAAGCCTATGTTTAGACAAGGTTTTGAAAGCAAAATAACCACTAATTAAAATTAATAAAGCTGCTAAAAAAAATGGAGCTCCTGGCAAAAAGAATAAAGAATCTTTAGCAGTAGTATAGGCAAACAAATTGGTCATAACCAAAGGACCAATAATTGAAGTTAAGCTAATCAAACTGGTTAATGCACCCTGTAATTCGCCTTGTTCGGTAGGTGGCACTTGGTTCGAGATTAATCCTTGTAAAGCAGGACCAGCAATTCCACCTAAACAATATGGAATCAAGAAAACAAACATCATCCATTCTTTCCAAGCTAAACCAAATAAGACCAAACCAAGTGCATATAAAAATAATCCTAAATAAATAGATTTATTCTGACCTAACTTGGGGTTAATTACCCTAATTAAATAGCCTTGAACTAATGAAACCAATATACCTACAAATGCCAATGAATAGCCCACCATTTGTGCATCCCAATTAAATTTGTAAATGGTAAAGTAACTCCAATTCGACTGTACTGCATGAGAAGCTATGTAAATTAATACTAAAGAAACAATTAATCCTGAAACAACAGGGTACTTGCGTAAGTGCTTTAATGAACCTATTGGATTGGCTCTCTTCCATTCAAATTTTCTGCGGTTTTCCTTTAATAAAGATTCAGGTAATACAAAATAACCATATAATAAATTCAATAGCGTTAAGGCAGCCGCTACTAAAAAAGGAACATTTGCTCCCCACTGAGCAGATAAGCCGCCAATTACAGGACCAATAATGAATCCTAATCCAAAAGCAGCCCCTATTAGTCCAAAATTTTGTGCGCGTTTTTCTGGTGTACTGATATCTGCTATGTAGGCAGTAGCCGTGGTATAGCTTGCGCCCATCACTCCCGCAATCAATCTTCCTATAAAAAGCCAAGTTATAGAAGGAGCATAAGCATGCAAAATATAATCTAAACCCAAACCTAAAAGAGAAATTAATAAAACTGGTCTTCGGCCAAATTTGTCACTTAATCCACCCAAAACGGGTGAAAACAAAAATTGCATAATAGCAAAACAAAAAACCAACCAACCTCCATAACGAGATGCCTCTGAGATTCCTTCACCTGTTAATTGTTCAATTAATTTAGGAACAACTGGAATAATAATTCCAAGACCTATAACATCAACTAGAATCGTTATAAATATAAATCCTAAGGCCGCATTACGTTTTACTGTCATATTTGAGGGGTATATAAAAAGCAAACATAAATGTAATTATCAGTTAATAAAATAATCAAATTCAGTTTAATAATTTACTTTTAAATTTGACTTGAAAAATCAATTATGAAGCGTACATTTGCGGCTCAAAATTTTATAAAAAAAATGAAAAATACATTTAAATTATTAAGCGCATTTATTTTTGCAAGCATTATTGCATTGACTTCATCTTGCTCAAAAGATGATGCAACTACTACAACCGTTGACGCAACCTCTATTACTTTAACAGACAGTTTAGGTAAAAATGAAATTGGAAACAAAAACGCTATTGCTTATGTAAAAATTAACATAAAACTAGCTACTGGAACCACTGTTAAAACTGCTAAATTAGAAAGAAAAATTGGTACAGGTGCCAGTGAAGTATTAATTGAAAATGACAAAATTGATACAGTTACTGACTTTACTTTATCTGATTTATTTACAGATGAAATTGTTTCGAGTAATTTAACTATGGGCACCAAAGTAGTTTATACAGCTACTATTACAGATTCAAAATCGAAAACTGCTACAGGAAGTCTAACATACACAGTAGTTAGAGGAAATGGAATCTTAGTATCTGAAATTATTGAATTAGGTGCACAATCTGATACAATAAGAGAATACAAGTTTTTAGGACTAGCTAACAGTTTCGCTACTTATACTGCAGGCGATAAAGGTACTGCAAGAACTAATTCTGAAAAAATTGACTTTGTTTATTACTACGGTCAAAATGATAAAAACACTTTTGCATCTCCAAGTAATACAGATGGTGCTCAAGTTATTTGGGGTAACGAAATTACAAGTTGGACAACTAAAAATGTAACTTTATTCAGCACTAATGTAATAAATGCAGCTACTTTTGAAACAATTAAAGCTTCTAAAGTAGATGATGCATTTTACAACATTGATTTTACAAAAAATACCACTGAGAAATACATCAACTTTGGTGTTAACAAAGTGGTGGCATTTAAAACCGCTGGTGGTAAAATTGGTTTAGCTAGATTTTTACTTGGTGCAAATTCAGCATCCGAGTCAATGAAAGTACAAATTATTTGTCAAGACTAGAAGTATAAAAAATAAAAAAACGCCTATCAAAATTTGATTAGCGTTTTTTTTGAAATATAACTAAATAAATTAACATCCAGGATACCAAATAAAAGCCATTTCAAATTACTTTGAAATGGCTTTTTTGTTAACTAACATTTTAAATATTTACTGCTTAACAAACTTTCTAGTTAAGCTATAACCATTATTATCCGTTACCTTTATTAAGTAAATTCCACTTGTTAAATCATCAACAGCTATTGTGTTATTGGTTAATACTGCATTTTTAACCAAAGAACCTGACAATGCAAATATTTGAATATCAATTATCTCTACGTTTTTTTCAATACTTAAAGTTTTAGCAACAGGATTAGGATAAATAGTAAATATAAATGGATTTAAGGTTTCTAAACCTACATTTTGAATTACCAATGTATTGCTAGTTGCTTCGCAATTGGTAGCATCTTTTACTTTTACAATATAATCGCCATTGGCAACCGCAGTATGATTTGCATTAATAGCTCCTGCAATTATTACATTATTTAAATACCATTGGTATTTGTTAAAGCCAGCCGTAGCAGTTAAGGTATTTTGATTGTTATTTATACTAACAGTTAATGGTGCATTTACGGTTAAGTTTAAAGTTATTATTGAATCGCATCCTACAGCGTTACTTGTTGTATCAATGTAAGTTCCTGATTGAGTTAAAGTATTACCTTTAAAAGTAAATGTTTCGCCATTACAAATGGTTTTATTAAAGTTAAAAACCGATTTTGCCTTAACCGAAACGGCTGCAATAGTTGAATTTACTGTTCCGCAGCTTGATGTAACTTCACAAATATAGTTACCAGCATCGCTGTTTGATAAACTATTAAAGTATAGCGTATCATTATTTGAATTAGCGACAGCAGTCCCGTTTTTAAACCAAGTATAATTATTGTTATTGCCAGAGGCAACCAAACTTAAATAAGAAACTGTGCCTTGGCATGAATTAACTGCACTTGGCTGAGTTAAAATATTTATACTATTAACTATGCTTAATTTAACTACAGATGAATTTTGGCTACCGCAAGTTCCTGAAATTGAAACTGTATAATTACCAGAATCGGCAGCATTAACTAAAGTTTTGCTAAAAGTACTGCTATTTGCTCCAGCAATATTATTGCCATTTAGCTTCCATTGGTATTTTAAACTATCGCCTGCTGCTGTCACACTAAAGTTAAAACCTTGGCTTGTGCATACCGTTTGTGAAACTGGCTGTGAAGTAATTTGGGTAGAATTACTTATTGATAAAGTTACTGTATTAGAAATAACATTTCCACACGTATAATTCATAATTACCCTATAGTTAGCTGCATCGGCAGTAGTAACATTGGTTAATAACAAAGAATCATTATTACTATTTGGAATACTTACCCCATTTTTTTGCCAAACATAAGTTGCATTTTGTCCGTTTGTTTTTATTACAAAAAGTGCATTTGCATTGGGACATATATTTAAATTAGTGGGCTGACTTGTAATTTGAAGTGCATCTATAAATTTCACCAAAGCAACATTTGACAATATACTAGAACAACCATTTGAAACCATCACTGTAAATGAATCATTATTGACTACATTAGCAATATTTACACCATATATTGAGTTAAAAGCATTTGGTATATTTATTCCATTTTTTTTCCATTGATATGTTAAATTTGAACCAGTGGCAGTTACTTGAAATGAGATAAATTGATTTTCTTGAAGTGGACAAATGTTTTGATTGTTAGGATGCGAGGTAATAGCTAAATTACTCTGAATAATACTTAAATTAATATTGGTAGAATATACACCTGCACAAGCTGTAGACAATCCAATTAAACATGAATAGCTTCCAGTATCAGTGGCCTGTACATTATTAACGGTATATGTAGCAGCATTTGCTCCTTGAATTGGGCTACCATTTTTTAGCCATTGGTAGGTTACATTTGACCCTGCGGTTACATTAACTGAAGCTGAAGCAGTGCTTCCTAAACATACAGCTCCAAAACCCGAAATGCTATTGAATTCAGCCATTTGGAATAAAGCACTTACCTGTGTAGCTGTTAAAACAGAACTGTAAATACGTATTTCATCAAATGTTCCTTTAGCGCCATTGGTATTATAAATAGGAGCTGTATTTCCAAAACGATTGATTTGGGTATTACTTGCACCACTTCCCATAACAGGTGGGGCAACAATAGTAGTTGGAATGGTAATATTATTTCCATCAAGATAAATCTTAGTTGTAGTTCCTGCTTTGGTTACCACAAAATGATGCCAGCCATTGGTAACGGTAACTCCTAAAGATTGAAAACCAGAACCACCAACTTGGTAACCCAAAATACCAGAACCATTTATAAATAACATATCGCCATAGTTTGCGCTATTACTGCCAATAATAGCTTCACCTGAAGAATTAGCAACACGTTTATACCATAATGAAACGGAAACATTATCGGTGGTTACAGGACTTGCCAAAACCAATGCATTATTTGTGGCTGTCAGCATAACGGCTTTGTTGGTGATATTTGCTCTATCGGTTGTATATGCAAAACTGGTATTTGTTGGCGTAAAAGTATTAGTACCAACAGTTGGAGTCAAGTTATTGTCAAACTTCCAATAGCTAACTAAATTAGTTGTAGCAAAATTAGTCGTAATGGTAAATGTAGCAGCGCCACTAACAAGGACATTGTTTGAACAACCAGTAATTTCGCAAGTGTAATTGGCTACATCGCTGCTTTGTACCGAATTGATAAACAAAGTATCGTTATTAGAATTTGGAATATTTACATTGTTCTTTTTCCATTGATATGATGCCGCATTTTGAGCACCCACAAAAAAATAAACACTGCTACCCAAACAAACCAAACTATTTGAAACTGTGGTATTAGTTGTAATAGTTGCTGCTGCTGCTGTTAATGTTGCTGCATTTGAATTAATTATAACACTGTTACAACCTGTAACTTCACAAGTATAGCTTGTAAAATCAGAAGTGGTAATATTTGTTAAAATTAATGTATCGTTATTTGAATTTGGAATAACCACCCCATTTTTTTTCCAAACATAACTTTGTCCTCCTGCTACATTAATAGTAAACATGGCTGTTTCTCCAACACATGCAGTTTGATTCAATGGTTGGTTTACTATAGTACTATTTAAAATACCAGTCAAATTTAGATTATAATAATCAACCGAATTGCAAAAATTATCAGTAATGGTATTACGTAAACTCATATCGGTTGAAGGCATGGAGTTAATGGTTAAAGCATTGGTTTTAACGCCAGAATAACTTACCCCATCAGCCAAAGCCGTGAAAGTACCCTTTGATGGTTGATTATACCATTGATAACTTAAACCACTATTACCAACTATAACTTGCACTGTGGTTGAAACACCAGCGCAAATAGGCACCGCACCCGAACTGCTAGCCGCAGGTAATTGCCCATAAATTTTTATATCGTTGTATAGTTGAAGTACATTACCTGCTTTTAAGGTTGAAGTAATTCTAACATCATCTATTAATCCTTCAAAAAACTGGTTATTTCCAGTAGTATTTACGTTTTGCAAAGTTGTGTTTAAATAACCATTTCCAATTTTAAAAATATTAGATGTACCTATTTGCAATGCTGCTGAGGTCATACTTCCCACTTCTACTCCATCAAGGTAAATAATTTGTTTACCCAAAGCTGCACTATATGTCCAAGCTGCATGATGCCAATTGGTATCCATAACAATACCTGAAGAATAAATAGGACCGCCACTTCCAGGATAAACATAACCTGATAAACGACCTGTTGAATCCAAGTATAAAATTGGATTCCATGAACCAGGACTTGCTATTTGAAAACCAATCAAGCTCATGGCTTTTTTATTTAAATTAGCTCTTTTAAACCAAACCGATACACCATTATTGTTGCCTGAAATCATACTACCAGTAACTTCAATAACGGATGATGTACCATTGAAAACGGCCGCTTTGTTATTTACACCATATCTATCTTTTCCATAAGTAATTGCGGTTGCAACACCATTTTGAGTAGTTGCAAGTTCATTTAAAACATTGCCATCTAATGGATAACTAAAGTTTGTGGTATAACCAGTTAATGTAGTTAAAGTAATTTTCTTAGACCATTTTTCACCACAACTATTTGAAACTTTGCATTGATAAATACCCGCTGTAGTATTATTAATATTATTGAAGGTATCGGCTACCAACAACACGCCATTTCTATACCATTGGTATTTTAAAGGCATGGTTAACGATGTAGCAACTGCAGTTACATTTATTTTACAGCTTTCAATATTATCAGCACTATTTATGTTTAAGTTAATAATACATGGTTCACCAACATATCTAGCTAATACTGTATTGGTAGCAGTGGCATTTAATAAAGGCAAATTAGGACTCAATTTTGTGCTATCTATATTATGCGTGCTAACATAAGTTCCAGCAACATAAACTGAGGTTGAATCAGTTGACACAATTCCTGTAAAACCATCACTGCTGTTAGCTGTATTTTGAAAAACACCCGCATACTCTAAATTTAAATCAGTGTTATATTTTGCAAAGTACGAATCGAAAGTAGTAGCAACACGAATATAAGTTGAAGTAGGATTTCTATCAAAATCAAAAGTTCCATTGGCAGCACCAGAAAAATAATAACCATTCTTTTTATCAATATAGAAACCATTTACATACATGTTTGGATAACCATCAATGCTATCAATAACCATTCTAGGCTGCTTGTTTCCTGCAATTAAAGTACCATTTGTTGCATTATAATGAGCTAAATACACACTATACAAACCAGTAGGTAAACGTTTTGAAATAAAACTATAAACACCTAGTGGATGAGGATCTAAATCAACATTGGTAGCCCAATTAGATTGATAAGCTACAGCTAATTCGTTATTACTGTTAAATGCTAAACGCATATTTGAATTAGTAGTTCCCACTGCAAGTGGACAAGTCCATAATACATTAAAGTTTGTTGCATTATAAGTTACTATACATTGAGGACCAGTTTCGTTAAAAGCAGTACTATTGCCTTGGTTAAAGTTTGTTGAACCATTTAACTCTACTGCCCAATACAAGGTATCATTACGCATTTTCATATCCCATGAATTACCAATTAAGCCGCCACCTATAAATCTGTGGTTCAGGTAAGTTAAGTTTGCGGTAAGTCTAACCAAATAGTCAGCAGTTCCGCTTGAAGAACTATAGGTAGTTGGTGCTTGAAAACCTGTTGCAGGGTCTAAATCAATGCTACGTAAAATAGAACCGGTTACACCAAAACGACCACGAACAACCACATTTTCATTTCTATCAAATACGCAACTGAGCATATCGTTAGCTACCGAACCTCCGTTATTTCCATCGTTTGGCAAACTGTAAGAATTTAACAAAGTTCCATTGTTATTAATAGTTGCCATATATCCCCCACCTGAACCCGCAAATAAAGTACTGCTGGTATAACCTCCAACCAAAACTACTTTTCCTCCTGCTGATACATCAAAAAAATTACAAGTTCCTGCCGAAATAGAAGTAACCCAAACCAATTCTTTATTAGGAGTGTATTTAGCAATATAAATTCCTATTGGGGTGGTTGAAGTTGTTGCACTTGGATCAAAATCGGCATTGCCACCCGTTTGACCAACCATGTAAAGATTGCCTAAACTATCGGTTTTTACACCTTTGTTTAAAGCATTAATAAGGCCAAAACTCCATGCATGTTCTGGTGTTTTTGATTGCGCTATTAAACCATTAAAGTTAAAAATAGCATAAAGTATAAAGGCAACTTTTATGGCTTCATACTTTATTTTTAGTTTGAAATTTGTTCTGTTTATATTGTTCATAATAATTGTATTACTGCACAAATATTTATGGTTAGCTTTTAAGCACTTCCAACTATTTTAGTAGTTTATACTAATGCCTTTTTTGATTTGACAAAACCTTATTTGAAAGTTTTACAAATAGTACCTACATTAATAAACATTACATAACATCTTTATTTATAAACTTATACAATAGTTATAAAAATAAAAAAGCCCAACCTTTTCGGTTGAGCCTTTTATATGAAAACGAACTACTAACTTTTACTCTTTAATAAATTTATTGGTGTATAAATTTCCAAAAACATCCTTGGTTTGAAGTATATAAATACCTCCTAATAAATTACCAATTTCTATTGAATTATTTTTTATATCAACTTCGATAATTTGTCCTAAATTATTTATTATAACTGCTGTTTTAACTTCCTTTTCACTAATTATTTGCAAAATAGTACTTGCAGGATTTGGGTAAACACTTACTTTGTTTATTGTTAATTCATTAATACTTGTTGTTTTGGCAGCAATTGTGAACTCAACGGTATCAGCGCAAGTTAGTCTTGTTTCTGGACCATCTTTTGGTATGCCTATTGGTGTTATAATGGCTTTATATTTACCTGCACATAATGCAGCAATGCTATCGGGATTTCTGGCAAATGTTCCAAAATTGGTTGGTCCTTCTAAATACATTAATTCTAAACGGCCTGTAAATCTAACAGGCTGACCTTGAACAGATACTGATACACTTAATTTCACCTTACCATTACAACTATTTAATGAACTGGCATCAAAAGTTTCAATAGTAGTTGTTAAGTCTACATCGCATGGTGGTGGAGGCTGCACACCAATTGTAAATGATTTAGATTCAGAACAACCACTAACGCCCACCAAACTCAATGTATAATTTCCTGCTTCTAAACTATCAATAAAAAAGTTATTTGCATTATTAATGGTAAATTGTTTTGGAATTGTTGAATTAGGAACAGTTAAATTTGCTATAATTGGATAAACTGGACCACTGATAGAAAACATAGCTTGTCCATCATTTTTGCCAGCAACACTCACATTTGTTGAATTTCTAAAGAAAAAGAAGTAATTGTTACAACTACTTCCAGTGTTAGCTAATTGCGTTTTTTCTACTCCTGATAAAACACGATTATAAAAATACAAATCATCAATTAAACGTTCACTATCTGAATTAAAGAATCCATCAATTCCACAAAATAATTTCAACATATTTCCACTGGTCTTTAAATTAATGGTAAAAGCATCAATCATAGTATTACCTTCATAAATTTGAAGCTCACTTCCATTGTAGGTTAATATGATATGGCGCCATTTTCCATTACCAGTTGTAGTATATGCTGATCTTGAGGCTAATTTAAAATCTGCAATAATTTGATTATTGTTAGTACTAACTATAAATGCTTTGTCTGAAGAATCGCTTCCAAAACTAAACCATGTAACATTATCGCCAGGGCGGCAATACATCCAAAAAGAAATGGTAAAAGATGAAATTCCTTGAGGAATATTTGTTGAATTTCCAATACCACTAACCGATGGTCCATTACCATAAATACTGTACAAAGCACCATTGGCATTTCCAAATCTGTCTCTTCCAAAATGAACATATTCGTTTGAATCTAAATCAACCCCTGTTGAAATTTCATTGTTTAAATTTCCATCAAAATTCCACCTGTTAACAAGACCAATTGTTGGTACTTGCGCAAAGGATTGTAAAGTTACTAAAAGCAATATTGCTATAAAATTTTTTTTCATGTTTTTGCTGTTTTAAAGCCACAAATTTGAAAAACATAACTTTTTATTTGCTGTAATTTTTTACAAAACACAGTTTTGATTTGACTAAAAGCAAAATTTCATGAGCAATAATTATTAAACAAAAAAAGCCCAACCTTTCGGTTGAGCCTTCTATATGAAAACGAACTACTAACTTTTACTCCTTAATAAATTTACTGATATACATTTTCCCTAAATTATCTATTGCCTGAAAGGTATAAACACCTGTATTTAAGGCACTAATTTCTACAGTATTATTTTTTATATCAACCTCAGTAATTTGACCTAAATTATTGATGATAACAGCTGATTTTATTTCATTATTGCTTACTATTTGCAATACATTTTGAGCAGGATTTGGATAAATTTTAAAACTATTTACAGGATTAGTTTTCGTAACTGATGTATTACCTGTAGTAGCCGTAAATAACTGCGTAATTTCTGTTGTACTTAAAGCTTTATTGTAAATAGCCAAATCATCAAAAAGCCCATTGTAATCAGATCCATAAACTTGTTCTGTGTTTGCTTTAGAAAAATCAATTACACCCACTTTAGTTTTACTTTCTAATAAAGTATTATTCATAAATAATTTTATATCCGTTCCATCATAAGTTAAAACCAGATGTGTCCAAACATTATTAATCAAGGCCAAATCAGTTAACTTACCAACTTTATAAATAACACCATCAATTCCTATTTGACCATACACTTCAGACTTTAAAGGATTATCTTTATTGTTAACCAAACCCAGTGTAAATGCATTAAAAGTGTTATCTAAATTTCCTTGTTTAGCCAAAATTGGATAATATCCACAATTAGCAATATTGGGCATAATCCAAACACTAATTGAAATGTTATTGGGCTTAGTTGCTGGATAGGTTGATGCATCTAAAGAAAGTTTTAAAGCGCCATTTATATTAAATGCACTTTCTGACCTATCTTGTCTATCAGAAACAAAACTACCAACTTCTATATCCGATCGAGTTAAAGGAATATTATTATTTGATAAGAAACTACTTTCAAATCCCCAAAATCCAACCAAACCGTTAGTTGGATAATTTTGCCCAAAAAGGCTTGCTGATGCACAAATTGCAAATACTGTTGTAATTATTTTTTTCATTTTTTTATTTTTTTATGATGCAAAGTTGTTACAAATGCGGTTGTGAATTTTTATATAATTTACTAACTCTTTTTTTGATTTGACAAAACCTTAAATGGTCAAATAAAAACACAAATAACTGAAATTCAATTTACTACAAAATAACAAAACCATTACTTTACTTTTATTTATGCAATTCCTATACTTTACATTTTACTAAAGCGCCTTTTCATTTTACCAAATATTATGGTTACTGATAACAAATTGTACATTTGAAATACTAATGAAAATTAAGTATTGCATATTTTATATTTTATGTTGTGTAGCTAAATTCAATTTTGCACAACAACCAGTATTTAAGCACATAAATAAATACAATGGCCTTCCTTCAAATACCATTTATGATATGAAAGAAGACAGCAATGGATTTATATGGCTAGGGACTGAAAAGGGCTTGGTTCGTTTTGATGGTAAAAACACAGTGGTTTATACCCATTCAAAAATGAACGGAACAGCAGTTTCTAATTTAATAATTGATGGAATTGGACGAATTTGGTGTCAAAATTTTAATGGTCAACATTTTTATGTATTAAACGATTCGATGGTTTATCCTGAACTAAAAATTACAGGGACTTTTAACCTAACTTACATAAACGAACAAAATGATATTTTTTTAACTTCTAATAATATGTTGTTCATTTACGACAAAAACTTAAGGTTAAAAGATAGCATTGTTATTAACAATTTTGCCAATTCGTTTTTATTTAAAAACAACTACTACGTTGTTGAAAATAATAAATTAATGAAACTATCTCAGAAAAAAAAAATAACAATAAAAGTATTTGATAATAGAAATGGTAAATCAGGAGCTGTTTTTGCAATAAATAAAAACCACGCTTTTGTTATTAATAAATCAAGCGAAGAAGCCAAGTTAATTCAATTATTTCCAGCCTATACCGAAACAAAATTATTTAAACAAACTGCTATTATACAAACTGCAAATATTACCAACGACTCGTTGCTTTGGATTAACACTACAGCTGGTTGCTATATTTACAATTTGCAATTAAAGCCATTACAATTTGACCAACCTTTATTTAAAAAAAACAGCATTTCAGCAGTAATTAAAGATAGAAATGGAGCTTATTGGATTAGTACTACCAATAACGGAATTTATATTATAGAAGATTTACATAGCAAACAATTTAACTTTAATAACGAAAACATAACTGCTATTAATAATATAAACCACCAAATTGTAGTAGGAACTAGTTCTGGAATGGTTGGTCAACTCAATTCAAAACACCAAGATTTTAAACAAATATTTAAAGCCGATATTTTACATAGAGTAAATTTTATTAAATTCGATTCAATTAACAATAGATATATTATTGGGGCCGATAAAGTATACGGGTTACGTGATGGGAATAAAGATTTCAATTTTAGTTTAGCTGTTAAAGACTTTTGCATAGGCCAAAACAATGAATATTTATTAGCCACATCATCTTCGTTGGCTAACATAATTATACATAAACAGCAAAGTAATTGGAGTAATTATTTTATAAGTAAAAATAAAAGTAATGATTTTATTTCAGAAATTTTTGATTTAAAGGAATTTACCTCACGCACTAAAGCCATTGAAATTTCAACTGATTTTTCAACCATTTATACAGCAAGTGCAAAAGGCTTATTAAGCATTACCCAACAAAAAATTTCAGAAATACAATTAAATGGTTCGCCTATTTCGGCTAGCGATTTATTTATACATAAAGACACTTTATATGCCAGCACATATAACCAAGGTGTACTAATGATTGTAAATAATAAAGTGATAAAAACTTGGAATAATACCAATAGTATTATCAATCAAACCATTAGTAGAATTAGATACTGGCAGGGAAAATTATGGCTTATAAGCGATAATAACTTATATACCATTAACCTATCAAATTTTGAACTTAAAAATCATTTTAAATCAAATTCTTTCTTTTACAATGAACTAAATGATATAGCCTTTAATAATAATTTTTTATATGTAGCTAGTAATGAAGGTATTATACAGTCGCCTATTAATCAGGAACTTACAACACCTAGAGTACCTAACTTATTTATTGAAAGTATAAAAGTTAATGATAAAGTACTTACTCAAACTGTACTTAATGATTTAAAATACAACCAAAACAATATAACCATTAACTTTGCTACACCTTGGTTTTCGAGCGAAAACAGACTCCAAATATTTTATAAAATTAATAATAGCGATTGGCAAGTATTTGAGAAAAGTGCTCGCTTGTTATCTCTTTCATCATTATCGCCAGGTAATTATTTTATACAGTTTAAAACTTGTATAGATGGTCAATATTTTTCACCTATTGCCCATGTAACTTTCCAAATTTCGTATCCTATTTGGCAGCAAGTGTGGTTTTTACTCATTGTGTTTTTATTGTTAGCTGCTTTATTTTTTACAATTTATAAATACCGTTTAAAGCTTATAAACAGGCAGAGTAAACTAATTATTGAAAAAAATAAATTAGAAACCGATTTACAAAAATCAATGCTTTCTTCCATCAAATCGCAAATGAATCCTCATTTCATATTCAATGCGTTAAATACCATCCAATCATATATTTACCTAAACGATAAAGAAAATGCTTCTAATTATTTGGCCCAATTCTCCATGTTAACCCGTAAAATATTGGATATGAGCAATAATGAAACAGTAACTTTGTCTGATGAAATTGAAACACTACAACTATATTTATCGCTCGAAAAAATGCGTTTTGAAGACAGTTTAAATTATGAAATAACCATTGCACCAACTTTAAAAGTTAACGATGTAAAAATTCCTTCTATGTTAATTCAACCCTACGTAGAAAATGCTTTAAAACACGGATTGTTGCATAAAAAAACAAATAGAAACTTAAGTATTACTTTTGAACAAGATTCTCAATTTTTAATAATAAAAGTGGAAGATAATGGAGTAGGACGAAAAAAAGCCAATGAACTGAACTCAATTAAAGACCACAAGTTCAATTCCTTTTCGACCGAAGCTAACCAAAAAAGATTGACATTATTAAATAAACAAACTACTGAAATTGGAGTAAACACCATTGATAAATTTGATAAAAATGGCATTGCAGAAGGTACTTTAGTAATCCTAAAAATACCATTAACTGTTTTGTAAAATCAAAAAACGCCTAAGTAAAACGTGCCTAAATTTTAATATACTTTGATTTTATATTTGAAACCTAATGAAAGCCATAATAATTGACGATGAAAACAAAGCAAGACAATTGCTAACAGCTATGCTTGCTAATTACTGCGCAGATGTAGAAATTTTGGCTGTTTGCGATGATTTACCAAATGGTGTTAAAGCCATAAAAAAACACCAACCAGAATTGGTATTTTTAGATATAGAAATGCCAGGACATAGTGGATTAGAATTGATAGATTTTTTTGAGGCAGATGAAATAACCTTTGATATAATTTTTACTACTGCTTATAATCAATATGCCATTGATGCATTTAAGTTACAAGCAGTTGATTATCTTTTAAAACCTATTATGTTTCAGCACTTAATTGATGCTGTAAACAGAGCAAAAAGTAAGCAAGAAAAAAATAATTATACCTACCAATTACTAAAACACCAGTTGAGCAAAGAGGGTGCAAAAAAAATTGGTATTCCGCAGATGAATGGCATTAGGTTTTTAGAACCGGCTGAAGTTATTTATTTTAAAGGAGATAGAGCTTATACTGAAATTTATTTAAAAGATGGTTCTCAAATTTTAGCTAGTAGGAATTTAAAATATTTTGAAGACGTGTTAGCCAATCATTTGATGTTTTTTAGATGCCATAAATCGTATATTGTTAATACCAATTACATAACAGAGTATATTAAGTCGGATGGAGGCTATTTAGTAGTAAATAAAAACATACAAATAGGCGTATCAGGCGAAAAAATTAGCACTTTACTAGAAATGATTAATGCCTAGTTACTAAAAAACTAAAGGCTTTTATTTTATATTAGCCATAAAATAATGTACATTTGCCCTTGAAAGGTCGGTGTAATATTTGAAAAAAATTAATACTAATTTTATTACAGCTGAACCGCTTTGCCAAAACCAGGCTTTTTTACCCTAGTGGGATTTTTAGTAACTTGTTATTAAAGACGTTAGAAGGTTGCGGCTCCTGTGGAGGCTAAATCCTATTCATTTACGGATTTTTATCAAAAGCCGGCCTTTCTATTTCATCAGTCCAAGCAATGTCAAGAACTGCCATAATATTAAAAAAATTAAATTTTAATATTATGATTCACTTTTAATATTTACTAGTTTTTGAATTCGCAAGTTCTTTCAACAATATTAAAACATTATCATTTTAACTTACCCAATTGCCTTAATTTTTGAGCTAATTCCTTGCCATACATATCAAAATTAGAAGTGTTTATAGAAATAACTTTGCCTTCAGCAAAATAAATTTGCCTTCAGCAAAATAAATTTTTAAATACAATCTCGACTTGAACGTTGTTTTAGTCTCTCTTACTGCTTCAATTTTACTAATTTGTTCCCATTTAAAACTGCCATATTGGTTTAAAGTAATTTGTTCTTCATCTGCCTCAATCGCATATTTCTCTGACTTGTTGTATTTTACAAGTGCCAAAACAATCAACACATAAACCAAACATGTAATCACAACTCCCCATACATAGCCACAATAATTACTAAAAAACATAAATATGAATGGAAACATGGCTATCAATAAAAACAATGCCACGTAATTTGAAGTGTCCTTAACTTGAATTTTGTTTGTCGTCATTTTATACAAAAAAAGCTACTCCAATAATTGAAGTAGCTTTAGTTTTATATCGTACTATAAATTCTAGTCTTTTAATACACTTCTGGCAATAACTAGCTTTTGAATTTCGCTAGTTCCTTCGCCAATGGTACATAATTTTGAATCTCTGTAAAATTTCTCTACCGGGAAATCTTTGGTATAACCATATCCGCCAAATATTTGAATAGCTTCAGTTGCAGCCCATACACATACTTCCGATGCATAATATTTAGCCATAGCACTTTCTTTGGTCATTGGTAAACCACGCATTTTTAAATCGGCAGCTTGTAAAGTTAATAACTCAGCCGCTTCAATTTTTACAGCCATGTCTGCTAATTTAAATGCAATGGCTTGAAAATTAGAAATGGGTTGACCAAACTGGTGACGCTCTTTCGAGTATTTTAAAGCAGCTTCGTAACTTCCTTTAGCTATTCCTAAACTTAGTGAGGCAATCGAAATTCTACCACCATCTAATATTTTCATGGCTTGTTTAAAACCATCACCAACATTTCCTAAAACTTGGTCTTTGTGTATGCGGCAATCTTCAAAAATCATTTCAGCAGTTTCGCTGGCGCGCATACCTAATTTGTTTTCTTTTTTACCACCTTTAAAGCCCGGAGTTCCACGTTCTACCACAAAAGCAGTAATTCCATGCGAATCTAATAACTCGCCAGTACGCGCTAAAACTACAGCTACATCGCCAGTAATTCCATGTGTAATCCAGTTTTTCGAACCGTTTAATACCCAGTAATCACCATCTTGTTTAGCTACACATTGCATACGCATGGCATCACTACCTGTATTAGCTTCGGTTAAACCCCAAGCACCTATCCACTCGCCAGTAGCCAATTTAGGTAACCAACGCTTTTTTTGTTCTTCGTTTCCAAATTGTAAAATATGGCCAGTGCATAAACTGTTGTGTGCAGCCATACTTAATCCTACCGAACTACAAACTTTAGTAATTTCAACTATTGCAGTTATGTATTCAAAATAACCTAATCCAGCTCCACCGTATTCTTCAGGTACTAACACTCCTAATAAACCCAATTTACCCATTTCTTGCATGGTTTCTTTAGGGAAAATTTGCGCTTCGTCCCATTCCATTACGTATGGGCGAATGTGTTTTTCTGCGAAATCGCGCGCCATTTGCGCTACCATTATTTGATTTTCTGTTGGCTCAAAATTAAGCATAAGTAATTCTTTTTTAGTTTTTAAGTTTTGGCAATGATACTTAATTAAAGTAGAAATTAGAATGATTTTTAGTTTAAGAGTAACCAATATAAAAAAAATCATTTATAAAAACTCCAACATGGTTAAATAAGCGTTTGAAAAACTTATAACAAACCGGCTCAATCAATAAAATTTATTAACAAAATATTGTTATTTAAATGAATTGAAAACCAAATTAAATAAAATAAATTGCAACCTAGATAAATTATTTTATAAATAAAGAAAACAAAGTATTTAAAGAATTAGTTAGTACTACTATTAAATAAAGTTATTTATGTTTACCAATCAGGACGTTAACTTAACAATTTTACAGAAAAGAGCATTTAATTTACGTTGGGCTTCAGTACCTGAGGGTGTAATTCCATTAACTGCCGCTGATCCAGATTTTCCATGTGCCCCTCAAATAGGTGAAGCAATAAGTAAATATGCCAAAGAACGGTATTTTTCATATGCGCCATCCGAAGGGTTTGATTATTTTAGGGAAGCTGTAGCTAATTTCCACTCTTTAAAACGCAATGTAATCACTAATCCTGATTTAGTTTTAGCTGTTGATAGCGCTGCTTATGGTATTTTCATGGTTTGTAAAACATTTTTGAAGCCAAATGAGGAGGCAATTGTGTTTAATCCAGTTGATTTTTTGTTTAAATATTCAGTGGAAGCCATGCAGGGAAAAGCAATACCTTTTGCAGTTCCGTTAAATCCAAATGAAAGTTTAAACACTGCTGAATTAGAAAAACTAATAACTCCACAAACTAAACTTATTTGTTTGTGCAATCCTATCAATCCAACCGGACGTGTTTTAACTAAAGAAGAACTTACAATAATTGGCAACATTGCAGTAAAACATAATATCATAATTCTTTCAGATGAAATTTGGAGTGATATTGTATTTGAACCAAATACATATACCAGCATAGCTTCGATTAATGAGAGTATTGCTCAACAAACAATTATTGTTACTGGATATAGTAAATCATATGGTTTGGCAGGATTAAGAGTAGGCTCAGTGATTGCACCCAATCAAACTTTATATAACTTACTTTTATTAAAATCAGAACATCTTTCAACTGTTCATGGCTGCAATGTTTTAGCTCAAGTTGCAGTTACAACTGCCTTAAACGAGTGTCAAGATTGGTTATCAAATTTTGTAACACACTTAACAAAAATGAGAGATTTGTGTGTTACAGAATTAAATAAAATAAATGGTATTGAATGTCTTGTTCCACAAGGTTGCTATTTAGTTTTCCCAGATATTTCCAAAACAGGTATGGATGCCCAAACTTTGCAAACAATTTTATTAGAAAAAGCAAAAGTAGCTGTAGTACCTGGGCTTGGCAAATGGTTTGGAGAAAGGGCTCAAGGCCATATAAGACTAAGTTTTGCAACTTCTGAAGATATTTTAAAAGATGGTTTATATAGAATTTCAAAAGCATTGAACTAATCATGAAAGTGGTAATAATTGGTAGTGGTATTGCTGGTTTAGCATTAGGAACTATATTAAGTCAAAATGGATATACCATCTCCATAAATGAGAGAGATAGTGAGCAGATTAGAAATGGTCATGCCTTTTTAATGCATCCTGATGCAATGGATGTATTGAATATCATTTCAAACTACCACCCACAATTCGAAATACCTGGTCAGGTTATTGATAAAATTGTATTGAAACGTCCTGATGATAGCATCATCCAATCTACTGATTTAGAATCTTGGATCTGTATGAAGAGGGTGGATATTATAAAATACTTAAGTTCCTTTTTAAAGGAAAACGAACTTCATTACAATAGAAATTTTTCGCATTTTATTTATGAAAATAATAAAGCCGTAGCTGTACAATTTTTAAATGGAGACATTGAATACGGAGATATTTTTATAGGTGCGGATGGCGCAAAATCAAATGTAAGAAAAGCACTTTTTGGAGAAGTAACTTTCACTCCAGTAGAAGTTAAAGAAATTGTTGGAGTTATTAATAATCCTTCTTTAGTAGCTAAACTACCAAGTACATTTACAAAATATATGAGTGCTGATAAAGGCTTAGCTGTTGGGCTTATACCTTGTTCGGATACCGAAATGGTTTGGTTCATGCAGTATGATGTAAGACTTCAAACACAAATAGAATTTTCGCCAGAATGCTTAAAAGCACTAAGTTTTGATTTATTACAAAACTTTCCAGAAGAAGTACAAGAAGTGCTTCAATCTAATAATTTTACCAATAATTTTGTATGGTATTCAACCGACTTTGATTTGTTGCCAACATTTCATAAAGGCAATATAGCGTTGATTGGAGATGCGGCTCATGTGGCATTACCTTTTACAAGTGCAGGTACTACCAATGCCTTAATTGATGCTCATAAAATGGCAGAATTACTTTTAGAAAACCCTAATTTTGATTTTGTATGCAATATGTTTTACAATGACAGAGCAAAACAGTTAAAGGAACATATCAATTTAGGTAGGGAAATAAAAAATAATTTTCTTAATGCATCAAAAGGTAAAATTAAATTACCTCTCATAAAACAGTTAAAGGAAACAGATAAAATAATTGAACCTAAAATAGAAATTCTTTATTTTACTGACCCTATCTGCTCCACTTGTTGGTTAGTACAACCTCAATTAAGAAAACTTTCATTACTGTATGGTAAATATTTTGAAATAAAATACCACATGGGTGGATTGCTTCCCAATTGGGATGTTTTAAAAAACAAAAAGGGTAAAATTACACAACCAAGTGAAGCTGCAGAACATTGGCAAGAAATATCAGAATTACACGAAATGCCAATTTCACCAGATGTATGGTTAAACTCGCCTTTAGCCTCTTCTTTTCCTCCTTCGATAGCTATTAAAGCGGCACAAATGCAAAACAAAATTAAAGCTTTTCATTACCACAGGAGAATCAAAGAACTATTATTTGTAGAAAGTAAGAACATTACAGATATTGAACTACTTTTTAATACCGCCATGGAGGTGGGACTTGATGTAGAAAAACTTAAGAACGATATCAATAAAAGCGCAATTGTTAAATTTGAGGAGGATTTACAATATGCTGCACAATTAAATATTAAAGTACTTCCAACATTTATTCTTTCGAACGAATTCAATGAAAAAATAATACTCAATGGTTACCAAGAATATGATATTATGGAAAAAGCCATCTTGGATTTATACCCACTGGCTCAAAAAGATATAACTATTAGGAAACCTTTGGAGCTTTTTCAAATATACCTGAGTATGACAACTCACGAGTTTTCGTACTTAATGGATATAGATAAAATGGAGGCAGAAAATATTTTGAAAAATTTAGCACATTCAGGATTAGTAAACAGAAAAAAGAACAATACTGGCACCATTTGGAAACTAAATTACAGTAACTAATAATGAAATGATGTTAATTTCAAAAGGTTAAATAATTATTCTATTACACCATAAATTTTTATTCGGTTTAATATGGAATCATTAATTACTTTAATTTTTAACAAGTCATTGAAATTACTAAACCTACCGTGTTGGTTTCTATAGTTTACCAATATGCGAGCCAATTTGTATTTAAAATATGGATGCGTTTTCAGTTCGTTTTCAGATACAGTATTTAGGTTAATGCGATTGGCTTTATTGGCATCTACATATATTTTACCTTGTAAATCAAATAAAATATCTTCATCAAAACCCCAAATTTCATTCAATTGATTTAGGTTTAAAAAACCACCTAATTGTTTTCTGTAAGCAATAATTTTGGAGGCCAATGTTGGACCAATTCTATACAATTTAACCAAGGAAACTGAATCAGCGGAGTTCAATTCCAATGGTTCAACTATTTTTTTCTTTTCAACTTTTGCAGAATCAGCAAACGATTTTTTGCTTTGAAAACTATTTTCAATTTGAATATAACTAGATAACTTGTTGACTAAACTAGTATCTATTCCATATATTTTTTTCAGGCCTTCAATTGATTTTATTTTACCACCTTTACTCAAATAGTTTTTAAGTGTGGCAATATTTTTATCAGAAAAACCTAATTGCTTTAATTCATTATCAGTTGCAGTATTGGGATCAAAAACAAATGGTTCTAAAGTAGTATTTTCAGATTTACTATATCCAACATTTTTACTTAGCGAATCAAGTTCAGCTAACTGATTGATGGTTATTTTTAAATCATTTCTAGGCTTTAAATATCGATATAAACTTGGAGCAAAAATTATCAAAACTAATATTCCGGATAGCAGAATAATTCCTTTACGTTCACTTGGTGAAAAGTAAAAGTACATTTTAATAAATTTTTCAAACCTAAGTTTAGTATTCTTCATCTCTTCTGCGTTGGCGTGGAGGATTTATTTTAGGGTTTTTTATAAAAAAAATATATAGCATTAAAAAAACAAATGCACCGCCAAATGCCTCACAAATAAACCAAAACCAAAAACTTGATTGTTCGGGTTCTGAAGCTAATTTAGGAGCTTCGGCCTGCAATAAAATTAATAAATTTAGCATCTGTTCAATTTAATTAGTCTGTTGTTTTAACTGTTCATTTAATATTGCCAAGCCTTGTTCAAAAGTGTGCGGATTATAACCAAGTTCTTTGCGTGCTTTATCTAAAATAAAACCAGTTATTGGCGGACGTTTAGCAGGTTGTTTAATACCCTCACTCGTGCTCATGTTTAACAAGTTTTTATCTAATTTCCAAAAATCAGCCACTTTATAAACCAAGTCATATATACTCATAAAATCACTACCACTGATATTAAATACACCTTGTGCTTTTTTATCAGCAGCTAATTTACAACCCATTGCTAAATCTTCTGCTAAGGTTGGTGTTCTAAATTGATCAGACACTACATTAATCGATTTACCACTTTCTAATGCACCTTTAGCCCAAAGTACTATATTACTTCTACTCATATCACTCACAATTCCATATACCAAAACAGTACGTAAAATACTCCAGCTTTTTGCATTATTTATAACCTCTTCTTCACCCCTTAACTTCGACAAGCCATAATAACTTACGGGATTAGGTTTTTCGGTTTCTAGCAAAGGCCCATGTGTTCCATCAAAAATAAAATCCGTTGAAACTTGTACAAAATGAACATTATAAATATTACAAGCGTTTACCAAATACTTAACTGCATCTATATTTAATTGATCACAAGCCTCTTTTTCACTTTCGCAAATATCTACATTGGTCATAGCAGCAGTATTGATTACTACTTCAGGTTGGTGCTTTGCAATAATTTGAGCCACTTCTTCAGCATTAGTTATATCTAAACTTTCGTATGTATAACCATTCTTATCCGAATACCTATTTTCCCCTCGTGCAGTAGCAATCAACTCATATTCGCTATTATTTTTATATAAATCAATTAACTTTTGACCTAATAAACCATTGCTTCCTGTTATTAATATTTTCATTTGTACAATTGTTGGTTATAATTAATAAGCTTTTGCGAACAATACTCTTTGAGTAGAAGGTTTGCCTGTTAACACACAAACTCCATCTTCTTGAACATTATTTAATGGCACACAACGAATGGTGGCTTTGCTCAAGTCTTTAATCTTATCTTCAGTTTCGCCAGTTCCATCCCAATGTGCGCTTACAAAACCAGTTTTATTTTCAATGGCATCCATAAATTCATCCCAATTATTTACGGTATGAATATGTGAATTTCTGTACTCCAATGCTTTATTATAAATGCTATTTTGAATTTCTTCCAATAAACTGCTAATAGTTTCAGGTAAATTTTCTGCACTTATAATTTCTTTGGTTTTGGTATCGCGTCTTGCTAATTCTACATTTCCAGCAGCCACATCTCTTGGGCCAATTGCTATGCGCAAAGGCACACCTTTTAACTCATAATCTGCAAATTTATAACCAGGCGACATATTATCTCTATCGTCTAATTTTACTAAAATGCCTTTGGCTTTTAAAGCCGTAAAATACTCGCGGGCTTTATCTAAAACCAATGCTTTTTCATTTTCTTTTTTACCAGTAATTGGAACAATTACAACTTGAATTGGTGCTAATTTTGGAGGTAAAACCAATCCTTCATCATCGCTATGGCTCATAATTAATGCACCCATTAAACGAGTAGAAACTCCCCAACTGGTAGCCCAAACGTAATCTTTAACGTTTTCTTTGCTTACAAATTTTACATCAAATGCTTTGGCAAAATTCTGACCTAAAAAGTGACTGGTTCCCATTTGTAATGCTTTTCCATCTTGCATCAATCCTTCTATACAAAAAGTTTCATCAGCACCGGCAAAACGCTCATTTTCGGTTTTTACACCTTTTACCACAGGTACTGCCATGATGTTTTCAGCAAAATCAGCATAAACTTCTAGCATTTGGCGGGTTTCATCCAATGCTTCTTCTTTGGTTGCATGTGCTGTGTGTCCTTCTTGCCATAAAAACTCAGATGTACGCAAAAATAAACGCGTACGCATTTCCCAACGCACTACATTAGCCCATTGATTAATTAAAATAGGTAAATCGCGGTAACTTTGAATCCAATCACGGTATGTATTCCAAATAATAGCCTCACTAGTTGGGCGAACTATCAATTCTTCTTCTAGTTTTGCTTCAGGGTCAACTATTAATTTGCCTTTATTATCAGGGTCGGTTTTTAAACGATAATGGGTAACAATGGCACATTCTTTAGCAAAACCTTCCGCATTTTTTTCTTCAGCTTCAAATAAACTTTTGGGCACAAATAATGGAAAATAAGCATTTTGATGACCAGTTTCCTTAAACCTTCTATCTAACTCGGCTTGCATTTTTTCCCAAATGGCATAACCATAAGGCTTAATTACCATACAGCCTTTTACTGCTGAGTGTTGCGCTAAATCTGCTTGTTCCACTAAATTATTATACCACGCTGAATAGTTTTCGCTGCGTTTTACTTTTTTAAATTCTGCCATAATTGTTAATCGAGGCGCGAATGTAATAATGATTTTTGATTTTTGATGGATGATTTGTGATATCAACAGCAAATGTAAGGGGCAGACCTATGTGTCTGCCCAAATGTTTAATGCAGACACATAGGTCTACCCCATGCGTGTTTACCCCTAAATGGAGAAATGAATAAAAAAATCATTGTTTTTTTTGTTTGCTTGGTATTGTATATCCGTGTAAAGACTTTTAATTAAACGTCTATACCATGTAAACAGAAAACCATTTGAACATTTAAAAATAATAGGTATGTTTGAAATAGAAACCTTTCTAAAACACAACAAATTTGATGAATTGGAGTAGGTTATATTAAAATAGCCGTAATAAATTAGGTTGTAATAAGTATAACTACCTCTCTTTATCTAAAATGTAATAAAACCAAAATGAAAAGATATTTGATTTTTGTTTTTCTATTTGTCACTTTTGGTTGTATGCAGGTAAACCACGATGAAAAAGTGGTTTTTAATAGGAAAGAATGGCTAAATGGAAATGAAAGAATACGAGGAAAAATGATAGATAATATTATTAATGATAGTATTCTTATTGGCAAATCTAAAATTGAAGTTTTAAACCTATTGGGTGACCAAGGAGATACAGTTGGGAATTTAAGTTATCAAGTTGACTTAGGTTTAAAATCTGGAATAATGGGCTTTGGTGGAGCATGGTTGTTTAACTTGAACATTCATTTTGATACTATCCAAAATAAAGTATTTGAGGTGAAGTGCAATGACTAAAACAGGACTTAAATAACTAAACTTAATAAACTTCATTAACCAATCAACAAATCACACCATCAACCTAACAACCATGCAAACACAAACACTCCAACAACTTTACAATTTTGAAATAGATAACTTAGCCAAAGAAATCAATAAATATTTAAATAGTTAAAACCTCAAGATTATTGATAAGAATACAACCAATTAGTTGGTAACAATTAAGTTCAGTTTGAAAGCAAAAATATTGGGAAGCAAAAATGAAAAGTAATGGTAACAACTACCAATTCTTATGTTGTTTTTTTAGTAAACCAATAGTTCCAAAAATGTAAATATAGCACACAAACAAAAAATCTAATAGTATCAAAAACCACGTTAAATTTTGGTATTTTAATTTTTTAAAAGCCATAAAATAAACTACGGATTGGCATATTAATTTAAACAAATAAACACCTAAAAGTATTTTCCAAAAATTGATATCATTAACCAACAATGCAATAATAGAGATATAAAAAAATAAGTTTGAGGCGTAAAAACCACCTAACAATATTTTATGAATAGGTTTATAAAACTTCCCTGTGCTGTTGTGTCTCGATTTTTGGCGAGTCCACTCACTAAAAGTTTTTTTACTTTCTGTATAAACAAAACTATCAGGATTTAATTGAATTGCAACATTACTGGCATTAGCAGCTCTATTTACAAACAAATCATCATCACCACTCAGTATATGTTGGTGCCATGCAAAACCTTTTTGTTTAAAAAACAACTCGCGGGTGTATGCTAAATTACGCCCAACGCCCATAAAAGTATTTTTATTGATTGCTGCTGAAAAATAAAACATACCTGTAATGGCACTTTCAAAACGAGCCAATAAGTTTACAAAACCTTTTTGAGCTATATAAGGCGAAAATCCTAATACCAATTGTTTATTATTTTCAAACTTGCTAGCCATCAAACTCAACCATTGATTACTCGCAGGTTTACAGTCGGCATCAGTAAATAGCATGTTTTCAAATTGAGCTGCTTTGATACCAATTGTTAATGCAAATTTTTTACCTGTTGGATATTTTTCTTGCTCTTTAAGTTGGCTAATTTTTAAATGAGGATATACTTCTTGATAATATTCTAACAGTTTTTGACTTTCATCCCAACTGCAATCATTCACTACAATTACTTCAAAATTAGGGTAATCTTGCTCTAGTATTGATTTCAAGTTTTTCTCTAAATTTTTGTATTCATTTCTTGCAGCAATAATTATTGATACTTTTGGTTTATTATTATTAACTGATGCATTAGGCTTATATGTTCCTAATTTTAGAAAGTAAAAAAAGTAATAATACAAAAGCACACAAGTGCTTAGTAACAAAATGATTAGTATTAATATATTGATGTAATTGAATGTAATATTCATAAAGCACAAATGTAATGGTGCACAAATCCAAATACATTCTAATTTTTAAACAATGTGTTGATTGTTCTTTTTGTTTAAAATAAAAACGCCACATCAAATAAATGAAGTGGCGCTTTTTATGAATTGGTTTGGTTAATTTTTTAGTAACCAAAAATATCGGTAATGCTTACCTCAACCAATTTACCATATTTGCTCAAATCTTCCATTTTTACTTTGTCTTTTGATGCTACAATAGAGTAAAAATAAGGTTTGCCGGTATAATTAGTTTTATAAAAATTATTGATGCTTTCAAAATTTAAATTGTCAATTTGTTCGTATACATCTTTTCTTAAATCGTGGTGAACGCCCAATTTTTGATTGTTTACATAATTAAAAATAATTGACTCATCGTTGATACGCTCTGTTTCGATACTGTTTTTAATAGAAGCTTTTGCGTTATCAATATTGGCTTCGTTTTTAGGTAACGAGGTTAACAATTCATTCATTGCAGGAATGGCTTCATTGATTTTATCTGCTTGTGTGCCTACATATGCTATGGTGTAGTATGGGTCAGTATTCTTACTTGGTGTTTGATAATACGAATAAGTTGAATAGGCTAAAGCCTTACTTTCGCGTATGGTTTGAAACACAATGCTACTCATGCCTCCACCAAAATATTCATTAAACAATTGCAAAGTTGGAACCGAGGTTGAATCAAAGTTTTTATCAGATTTGTTAATCCACGAAACTTCAGCTTGAACCATTTTATAATCAGTAAAATAAACGGTGTTTTCTTTGGTTTCGTTTCTTGTAAATTTAACCGCAGCAGGATATGCTAACTGTTTTGAAGGTATAATATGAAACTGTGCTAACGATTTTTTGAAATCAGCAACTGGGCGAGGACCAAAGTAATAAATGGTGTGTTTGTATTGGTTAATTTTTTTGATATAATTATCAACTAAATCTTTTGCATTTAATGCACGTAATTCAGCTTCGGTTAAATTATAAGTAGTAGGATTTTTTGCACCATACATGGCATAAGCCATCAATGCACTTCTAATGGCACCTTTGCTTAATTTAGCATCAGCTCTTCCTTTTAAAATACGCTCTACTAAATTGTTCAAAGCTTCAGCATCAGGTTTTGCATTGGCTAATAATGTTTCAAATAATTTTACAGCCGGTTCAAAATTTTCGTTTAAACCACTTAATGTTACATACACTTGCTCATTGCTGGTCGATACGTTAAAATCGCAAGCCAGTTTAAAAAACTCTTTGCTTATTTGCTCACTAGTCATTTTATCAGTTCCTAAATATTGCAATAAATTAAAAGCTATCGGTAATTTTAAATCGTTAAATTTACCCATATCTAAAACGTAATACAATTGGAACAAATCATTGTCTTTATTTTGCACGTAATAAATAGGTGCTTTTCCACCAAAATTATCAATGGTTAAATCTCTTTTGTAATCAATAAAACAAGGTTTGATATTTTCACTTGGTGTATCTTTAATTTTTGATACAAATGGCGAAACATCATCTCTATTTACATCAACCGGAGTAATAGCAGGTTTTGGAACTTTGGTAATATTTTTATCCTCCCCTACTTTTTTATTTACAACCACGTAATCGTTGGTAAAATATTTATTGGCAAATGCCACAATTTCGGCTTTGGTAATTTTGTTTAAATCGTCAACCATGCTAACTGTGCTAGCCCAACTGCGGTGCAAAGTAAAAGCATCTAACATGGCGTAAGCACGGCCTTGGTTGCTTTTTTGTTCTTCTATTTTGCCAATTTTTAAATTAGCAATAATGGCTTTTAAAATACTTTCTTCAAACTCACCTTTTTTAATAATGTCGATTTGATTTAACAATAATTGGCGAACTTCATCTAAAGATTGTCCCTTTTTAGGTTTTCCTGTTAAAAATAAAATACTGTAATCGTGGTTTATCCAAGGACTTGATGATGCAGCCAAAACAGCTTGTTTTTTGATTAAGTTTAAATCAATTAAACCCGCTTTTGAATTAGCCAAAATCATATCGCACATGGTTAACAGTTTTTCTTCTTGAGTTCCTGAACCTGGCAATCTGTAACCAATCATTAAATTTTCGGCATCAGGACCATAAATATCAACCACAGTTGGCTCGTTTCTTGGAGTTTCTACTGGACTGTTAAATGCAGGAACTGGTTTGATTTGCATATAACTGAATTTTTCGTCAATTAAAGATATCAATGCATCTGGATCAAAATCACCACTTAATATAATGGCCATATTATTAGGCACGTAATAAGTATTGTAAAAATTACGAATTTTAACCAACGAAGGATTTTTTAAATGCTCCACGGTTCCAATGGTGGTTTGAGTTCCATAAGGATGGCTTTTAAATAAATTACTCAATAGAGCCTCGTAAACCTTACGGCCATCATTATCTAAACTGATATTTTTTTCTTCGTATACTGCCTCTAACTCAGTATGAAACAAACGTAAAACGGGCGCTCTGAAACGCTCAGCTTCTATGCTTAACCATTTGCCTAATTGGTTTTGCGAAATATCGTTTACATACACAGTTTGTTCTAAACTGGTAAAAGCATTAGTTCCTTGTGCACCAATGGCAGTCATCATTTTATCGTACTCGTTTGCAATAGCAAATTTACTAGCCACACCACTTACCGAATCAATTAAATGGTAAATTTGAGTGCGTTTTTTTTCGTCAGTTGTTTTATTGTACTGTTCGTACAATTCATCAATTTTATCTAATTGTTCTTTTTCTTTCTGCCAATCTTTGGTGCCATACACATTGGTTCCTTTAAATAGCATATGTTCTAAATAATGCGCCAAACCTGTATTATCATCTGGATCGTTTTTACTACCTGCATTGGTAGCAATAAAAGTTTGAACACGAGGTTCTTTTTTATTTACACTCATCATTACCGTTAAACCATTGTTTAACTTGTAAGTACGCACTCCTAAAGGATCGTTGGTAACAGTGGTGTACTTGTACTTTCCATTACTTGAAATATTTTCAACAGTTGAAAAAGGAAAAACATTAGCAGTTTTTTTCTGAGCATTTACATGCAAAGCCGCTAATACACAAAGTGAAAGGAAAAAATTTTTCATTAAATTGTCTATTTTAAAATTAGGAAGCAATAATAAAACTAAAGTTCATAATCTAATAATGATTTATTTAAAAGGCTTTAATAGCTTTTAATAAATGTCTAACTTAAACAAAATTAATCCAAACATTCAATACAAACATTTTGTTAGGGAAAACAACAACAATTATCATTTCTTGACCAAAACCATTCTATCGTTTTGGTTAATATCTTTTAACAGTTTTATATTTAAAAATCCTTTTTCTTGTAGCATATTTACCGTTTGGTTGCCAAACTGTTGGTTAATTTCAAAAAACAAATAACCATTAGGTTTTAAATACATTAAAGCATAATTGGTTATGGCCTCGTAAAATAAAAGTGGTTGATTGTTGGCTACAAAAAGTGCTTGGTGAGGTTCAAAAGCAAGTACATTTTCGTGCATATTTTCTTGCTCGTTTTCTAAAATATAAGGTGGATTACTTACTATGATATCGAAAAATTGCGCGGTTTCGGCTTGGTTCATATTTAAAATATCATCTTCAATAAACTGAATTTGAGCATTTAACTCTTTGGCATTTTGCTTGGCAATGGCTAATGCAGCCGAACTTTTATCAAGTGCCCAAACGTGTGCATGAGGCAAGTTTAATTTTAACGAAATAGCTATACAACCCGAACCTGTTCCAATATCTATAATTTTAGGATTTGAGCTAAGTGAACCCTCTTGGTTAGCAACGGTATTTAAAATCAATTCTACCAATTCTTCGGTTTCGCTGCGCGGTATCAAAGTATCAGGGGTAACTATAAATTTATTGCCATAAAACCACGCATTTCCTAAAATATACTGCATGGGTTCGTGCTTGAACAATCGGTTTAAAATATCCATTAAGTTAGCCTCTTCCCCATCAGATAAAGGCTTATTCAGCATTTTAATTTGATGTGGTTTTACCATCAACACCTCCTCAAAAACCTGATTGGTTATGGCTTGTGCTTCATCTAAAGCATAAATGGTTTGAAGTTTTTCAAGGTAAAATTGGTAAGCAGTGTTCACAATTGTTGATTTGGAGATTTAGGGATTGGGAGATTGAGAGATTGGGAGATTGAGAGATTGGGAGATTGGGAGATTGGTTGATTAAAAATTACGTCCCAAACTAACGCCAAACCAATTAATTACTTTGTCATCGCGGTAGTGAGGAGTATAAACTATGCGCAGTAACGTTCCATTATTATCAACCACTCTAAAACCTAAAGCAGCAGTTGGAAAAACCTCACGTTCTATAAAATTTTTGGTGGCCAAAGTATAACCGGCTCCTATTTCTAACTTTTCTTTGCGTTTACCCAATACCAAACTGGTAGTAAACGGCATGGCTACTGAGTTTTTTTCTAAATAAACGCTATTCAATAATCTATAATCGAGTGGACAAAAACCAAAACCAACTCTGCCTGTCCAGGTTAATGATTTGGTTTGATTTTGATATAAATATTTTTCGTAATTGGCACTCCAAAACAATGCTGCGCCACCTAACTCCACAAACCAATTATTGGTTCCTTTGGGTTCCACGTATGGCTCTACAAAATCATCATTGTATTGAGCTTGTAAATTATTTATGCTGATGATAAATAATAATAAAATTATGAATTTTAAACGTAACATTTGTGCAAGTATAAATGAAGTTAAGCAGGCTAAAAAAAATAATTTACTTTTTACATTGGGGTAGTTTCGATATTTGCCTTGGTGTTATCAGTTTAATGCTGCCACTGTACTTTCAAATTCCCATAAAACCAACCTTAGCTTGGTTCTTTATTTTACCTAGTTCTGTTTGGCTTATTTATTTTTTCGATCATTTATTAGATTCAATGAAATTGAGCAATGCGATTAGTGAACGACATGTTTTTATTCAAAAACATCAATTTGTTTTCAAAATAATCGCGGTACTCATTATGATAATAAATGCAGTGTTGGTATTAAAATATTTTAGCTTTCATCATTTAACTAAAAGCCTATGGATATTGTTGGTTTGCATTATTTATTTTCTGCTTAATTATTTTAAAATAAAATGGTTCATTAAAGAATTTTTTGCAGCCTCAATATACGCTGTTGGTATTTGTTTTTATCCATATATTATTAATGAAAGCAATTTTTTTTCTCAAGTTTTCATCATTGCATTTTGTATGCAATTATTTGTGTTAGCATTCATTAATTTACTTCAAATATCCATTCGGGAAACCAATACTGACAAGGATTTACAGTTAAAAAATATTTCAAATGTTATTGGGCAAAATCTTTCTAATTTATTGCTAATTTCACTCTATTTTTTAGCAGGATACATGCTTTTTAAATTCCAGTTTTCAGCATCAATCACCATTGGATTTATTAGTTGCCTTGCCATTCACTTAATTCATTTTACCAAACTCACCAATCAAACATATAGATTAATAACCGAATACAGTTTTATGCTAATTGGTTTGATTTATTTAATATTTAAAACCTAATTTATTTGCTCAATGGCAAATTGTTTTTTGTTTAACTCAAGAACATCTCCTACTTTTTTCCCTAACATCAATTGTGCTAAAGGTGCCTTTGGCGATAACACTGTTACTTGCATTCCATTAAAATCAATAACGCCAAGGCCTACAGCTATGTAAAAAACTTTACCATTAGCCATTACCACACTTCCTTGTACTATGGTTTTATCGGTTTTGGTATTTTCTAGTTTGAGTAAATTGGTTAATTCTTGCTTGTTTTCAAAAACCTGTTTAGCACTCATATCTCTCGCCAATTGACTCATGGCTCTGCCAGTTTCGTACTTATCCCCCATACTACTTTTCTCTTCTGAGTTGGCCGCTTCTTGTGCGTCTAACATGGCCTTTTCACCATCTGCGATGCGCTGCAAAAGCATGTTTTTACATGCTTCAAATAATGTTTTTTTATCAATCAATTTATATAAAATTAGGTGTGGTTACTTTTTCAACAAAAATAACAAAGGAATATGCAATCGCCTGCGCCAAGCCACTTCTGAATGATTTTCGCCTTCAAACTTTTGCGTCTTCCAATTATTATGGTTGAACGAATAACCTTTGCTAATCATGATACTATCAACCTGTAATTGAAAAGGTTCGTACATGGCATCAAGGGTTTCTGTGCCGTAATCAAAATATATTTTATGGTTTTTAGCCTTCGGCAAATTAGCCTTTAGATACGCTTGCATAGCCTTTGGAAACGGATTATCAGACTTAAAAATTCCAGGCCAATGAGTAGACAAACAAGCTGTTCCTCCAAACACATTTGGGTACTCGCAAAGCGCATAAATAGATATTAAACCACCCATACTTGAACCTGCAATGAAAGTGGCGTCCGGTGTTTTATAAGTGCTAAAATTTTTATCAATAAATGGTTTTAATTCATTTACCAAAAACTTTAAATAATTATCTGATTGCACTCTAACACTAAAAACTGAATTTCCATTTAGCCTATTTGCAGCATACAAAGTATCTTGCTCTGTTCTGCTTAAAGCTTCAAAAGGTTTTTGAGGAAAATAATCTATGTGACGGTTTTTACCACTATTCCAAATTCCAACTACAATACAATCTTTAATTTTATTTTCTGTTTTTAGTTGAGTTATGGTTTCATCTACGCCCCACTCCTGCTTATTCCAAGTTTGGGTTGAATCAAAAAGCATTTGCCCATCGTGCATGTAAAGCACAGCGTTTTTTTTGTTTTTATTGTAACTAGCCGGCAACCAAACATCCACATTTCTAGCATCCACAAAAGCCGATTTAAAATCTTGATACCTTACTACTTTTCCGGCAGATACATTTACCTGTGCATTTGCAAAAAAACTCGCAAAAAGAAACAAAGTCATCAATTTTTTTTTCATACAATAATTCATTATAAGTTTAACCGACAAAAAAGATGTTTTAATGATTTTATATGATTGTATCGTTCAAAAACAAAATACTGTTTTCAATATCATCATGTAAAAATCTATCCTTGGTAACAAATGGAACTTTTTCGCGGTAAGCGGCTATATAAGTTTCAATTTTCGAGGCACTTTTTAGCGGACGTCTGAATTCCAAAGCTTGGCTTGCATTTAATAATTCAATAGCCACAATTCTTTCCAAATTTTTAACCACACGTAAGCATTTGGTAGCTGCATTTGCGCCCATACTTACATGGTCTTCTTGTCCATTACTACTTACAATCGAATCAACTGATGCTGGCGTACATAATTGTTTATTTTGACTAACAATACTTGCTGCTGTGTATTGCGGAATCATAAAGCCTGAGTTTAAACCAGGATTGCTTACCAAAAACGCTGGTAAATTCCTTTGTCCTGAAATTAATTGATAAGTTCTGCGCTCAGAAATACTGCCTAATTCAGCCAACGCAATGGCTAAAAAATCTAAATGAATGGCCAAAGTTTGTCCATGAAAATTACCTCCAGAAAGTATCAAATCTTCATCAGCAAATACATTTGGATTATCGGTTACTGAGTTTATTTCGGTTGTAAAAATTTTATTGATGTGCTCAATGGCATCTTTGCTTGCGCCATGCACTTGTGGAATACACCTAAATGCGTATTGATCTTGTACTTGAACCTTTGGTTGTTTTGCAATTTCTGAGTCTGCTAAATTGGCCAATATGTTTTTGGCTGTATTTATTTGTCCTTTATGCGGACGAACATCATGCAATAAATGATGGAAAGGCTCCAATCTGCAATCGAAAGCATCGATAGAAATACTTGCTATAAAATCGGTTTTAGTTAAAAGTTGGTTGGCTTTTATCAAACAATAAACACCATAAGCACTCATAAATTGTGTACCATTGATTAAGGCTAAACCCTCTTTCGATTTAAGTTTTATTGGATTAAGTTTATGTGATTCCAAAATTGACTTCGAACTTCGAACTTCAAACTTCGAACTTTCTAAAACGTAAACGTTTCCCTCTCCAATTAAAGGCAAACTTAAATGGGCCAATGGAGCTAAATCACCACTGGCGCCTAAAGAACCTAATTCAAAAACTACAGGTAAAATATTGTTGTTAAAGAAATAAATCAATCTTTCAACAGTTTCTAATTGTGCTGCTGAATGGCCATAGGCCAATGATTGCACTTTTAGCAACAACATGATTTTGATGATTTCATGTGGCACTAAATCGCCAGTTCCGCAAGCATGACTAAGCAACAAATTTTCTTGTAATTGAACCAAGTTTTCGTTGCTTATTTTGGTGCTATGCAATGAACCAAAACCAGTGTTTATTCCATAAATAGGTTTTTCGTTATTGGCTAATTTTTCATCTAAATAAGTTCTGCATTTTACAATGCGTGCTTTAGCCTCATCACTTAATTTGATTTGCTTGTTATTTGCAATGATATCTTGAATTTCTTCAATGCTTATTTGGGTGCTTATTTCGTACATTTTTTTAGTTCTTAGTTTATAGTTCTTAGTACTTAGTTTCGGTCACTGGGCGAAGTCCGATAGCAACTGGCGGTTTGTTTTAAAATTTATAATAATTAACTTAATAACTCGTCAACTTATCAACCTTTCAACTTTTCAATTATCTCCTCCATACTCAACTCCTCCTGAAAACCGGTTTCTAAATTTTTGAGTTTTAAAGTTTCGTTTTCGGTATAAATAATTGCATAAGGAATTTTTTTACTGCTAGCATATTTAATAGGCTTTTCCAAAGGTTTTTTAACATTAATTTTTTCGGTATATAATTCCGATGCAATGCCATTATTTCTTAGCTTACTTAACAGTTGTAACACAGGAGAAAGCTCAATATTTTCAATAGAATTATTGGCACAAATTAATACTTTGCTACTACCTTGTGATAACGTTTCAGGAAACAGTTTCAATTCTTCTAACACATCATAAATTCTATCTAAACCAAAAGAAATCCCTACACCAGAAACACCATCTAATCCAAAAATTCCTGTAAGATTATCATATCTTCCACCACCGCCAATGCTGCTTCTTAATGAACCTTTTATAGCTGCAACTTCAAATATGCAACCTGTGTAATAAGAAAGGCCACGTGCTAGTGAGAAGTCGGTTTTTAAGTTAGTAGGTTCATTGGTTGATTTGTTGATTAGGTTAAAAATAAATTCCAATTCTTCAATACCTTTCAAACCTTCTTGTGAACTTTGTAATTTTATTTTCAAAGTTTCAAGCATTTCTGATTCATTGCCTTTTATGGTTATAATATCAAAAAGTTTTTCAATTTCTAAATCAGAAAAACCAAGTTCTGATAATTCTTTGCTTACACCATCTTTGCCAATTTTATCTAGTTTATCAATTGATACCGCAATGGTGTTCAAGTGTTCACTTCCTTTAACAACTTCGGCTATTCCTGCCAAAACTTTACGGTTATTTATTTTTATTTCAACTTCAATACCTAAACCCTTAAAAACTTCACTATAAATGTTTATTAAATCTAATTCGTGCAATAAACTATCGCTTCCAACCACATCTGCATCGCATTGCCAAAACTCACGGTAACGCCCTTTTTGAGGTCTATCGGCTCGCCATACAGGTTGCATTTGGTAACGCTTAAAAGGAAATGTAATTTCGTTTCTGTTCATTACCACATAGCGCGCAAAAGGAACTGTTAAATCGTAACGAAGGCCCTTTTCTGCTATTAAATTATTAAATTCATTTTGATTTCGAATTTCGAATTTCGAATTTCGAATTTTTTCAAAAGTTTCACCTGAATCTAAAATTCTAAACAATAATTTATCACCCTCATCACCATACTTGCCAGTAAGCGTGCTTAGGTTTTCCATGGTGGGTGTTTCTATTGGCATAAAGCCATATTTAATAAAAACTTTTTCAATGGTGTTTAAAATATATTTTCGTTTAGCTACTTCTTGTGGCCCAAAATCGCGGGTGCCTTTAGGAATGCTTGGTTTTTCTTTTGCCATAATTTAATGGTTACAAAGTAAAGTGAGTGTAGGCATGTTTCCAACCTATTAGTTATCAGTCAAAATAGTTTTATTGAACTATCTAAAAAGAATTGAGCTATCACCATAACTTAAAAACCTAAAATTATTATTCAACGCATAGTAATAAACATCGCTCCAATCCTCGCCAATAAAGGCAGAAACCAATAAAAGCAATGTGCTTTCAGGTTGATGAAAATTAGTAATGATGGCACTTGCCAATTTTATTTCATAAGGTGGAGCAATCATAATTTGAGTAGTACCATGAATTTGAGTAACTTTTTTAAATTCAATCCAATCTAAAACGGTTTTTAAAACTTGTGCATTAGAAATTGGTTTAAACTCAGTTTCGTATGGTTCCCATTGGCTAACTTCCATTTTATTAGTATTTTGCCAATCACTTTTGTTATGGAATAATTTTATACCAAACCAATATAAACTTTCTATAGTTCTGAGCGAGGTAGTTCCTACTACAATTATTCTATTTTTATTTTCAATACAATCAAATAAATTTTGAACCAATGTTTTTTCAATAATTACATGTTCTTCATGCATTTGATGTTCAACCATTACCTCCGCTTTTACAGGCTTAAATGTACCTGCTCCCACATGTAAAGTAACAAAATCTGTTTTTACTTTTTTCTGGGTTAGTTTTTCAAAAACTTGCTGTGTAAAATGTAAACCTGCGGTTGGAGCAGCCACAGAACCTTCAAATTTTGCATATACTGTTTGATAACGATTTTCATCTTCTTCATCAGCCTCTCTATCCATATAAGGAGGTAATGGCAAAAGACCAGCATAATAAATTACATCGGCAAAAGTATAACCTCCATTCCAAGTAAATTTAATTAAATAGGAATCTAAATGCTGCTTTACACGTTCAGCAATTAATGTTATTTGTTCTCCATTAATTTCAAAAGTTTTACTTAATAAGCCTTCTTTCCATTTTTTATTATTACCTACCAAAGCGGCCCATTGGCAAGTTTCGGTTTGCTTAAAACAAATAGCTGTATCGCTTGGATTAAAAGGTTCTAAGCACATTATCTCTATGCGTGCTCCGCTTTCTTTTTGAAATAAAATACGTGCATGTACTACCTTAGTATCGTTAAAAATCAAACAATCGTTTTCATTTAACAAACTTGGTAATTTATTAAAAACCGTTTCGGTTATTTGTCCATTTTTATAAATTAATAATTTACTTTTATCTCTTTCTTTTAAAGGATGTTGAGCAATTTTTGATTCAGGTAAATGATAAGTAAAATCGGCAATTTTTAGTTCTTTGGCGTTCATGTAAATTATATAAAAAAAGCAGGATTAAAAACCCTGCTTTCTGCTACAAATGTAATTTTATTTTTTAAAAAGGTAAATCATCGCTCATGCTATCATTTTGAAGTGGAGCAGAAGTATTAGTTGTTGAATTATTGTTATGAGGAGGCATTGGCGCACCACCTTCATTGTTGTTTTTGGTTCCACCCAATAGAGTAAAGTTCTGAACACGAACTTTCAATCTCGATTTTTCAATTCCTTCTTTGTCTTTCCAAGTTTCGGTTTTTAATTTACCTTCTATGTATACTTGGCTTCCTTTTTTTAAATACCTCTCAGCAATTTTTGCTTGGTTATCCCACATTTC
>JAAFJM010000023.1 GCA_013298895.1 Bacteroidota bacterium
AAGTGGCTCTAAACAAAACATTACAAACCATAAATATTGAACAACTTACAAAAGGAACTTATTTCATCAATATTGATAACTTAGAAACAAGCACTTCAAGAAAGTTTATAGTGGAATAGGATTTCTTCCACCCTTGGTGATGTTTTAGCGGAGCGGCACCAACAAGATAGCTCAATCCTACCCTAACAAAACTTTCCAAGCATCAGGTTCTTTCCGCCCTTGTTGGTGTTTTAGCGGAGCGGCACCAACAAGATTGCTCAATACTACCCTAACAAAACTTTCCAAGCATCAGCTACTTTATTTTGCAACAATAAATGATGCGCATAACGATGCAATTCTAATTGAAGATGTTCTAAATCGTGCGCATAACGGTTATGGATTTCCATAACTTCTTTATTCATGCGTTTATAAATTTCAGCACTATCGGAATCAGGCATGGTTTGCTCATTGGCAAGCAATCCTAAATCATTACCAGTAAGTACTTTACTCAATCTAATGGCTTCTGGTAATCTATCAACTCCCATTCCTAAGTTTTTATTAGGTTTTGGTACTTCAAATAAAGCATCTCCATTGGCCCTAACATACCAATCGCTACCCAAACGGCCTACCAAGTCCATTTTATGTTGATCTATTTTTCCATCAATGGTCAAAACAGATTCATCAATATGCATCAAAATAATTTCTGCAATCACCAAATTTCCAGCACCACCTTCGTTACCTGTTTCAATAATTTCGCGCACTTTACACTCAAACTGCACCGGACTTTCTTTCACCCTAAATGGTTTTACTTTTTCTGATGCCAATGCAGTAAAACCAGCTTTTTCAAACTCATTTACACCCTTTGGATATTCGCAACTAGCCAAACTCATTTGTTGCACCATATTGTAATTAACCATATTTATTACCACTTCTTTAGTAGCCATTACGTTTTCTAACGTATGTTTAATGGTATTATCGCGCACCCTGCGAGCTGGCGAAAATATTAACGTAGTTGGGTTTGAACCAAAAATATTAAAGAAACTAAAAGGACTTAAATTAGGGTTACCTGCTGCATCTATAGTACTTGCAAAACAAATAGGACGAGGCGCAATGGCAGTTAACAAAGCATTGTGAAACTCAGCTAATGGAAGTTCTTTGGGTGTTATGGTTTTCATTTTGGTTGATTGAAAAATTGAAAGATTACAAAATTAAAAGATTATTTTTTTGAATTGTTGTCAGTTCAACCGTATTCGAGAACCGTTCTCGACTAGGCTCGAACTGACTTTTTGTAGAACGTCATTGCGAGGAACGAAGCAATCTCTTTGTGGGATTGCTTCACTACGTTCGCAATGACGACCAAGATTAATTCACCGTTATTAAAAAATAGTTCTTTTTACCTTTTTGAGCAATTAAGAATTTGCTGTTTATTAAATGATTGGTAGAAATTGTTTCTGTATCGTTCTCCACTTTGGTTTTGTTAATGCTCACTCCGCCTCCTGCAATCATTTTTCTAGCTTCTCCCTTTGATGTAAATACTGCTGCTTTTTCAGCCAATAATTCTACCACATTTAATCCATTTTCTAAATCAGTTTTAGCAATAGTAAATTGAGGCACGCCAGAAAAAATATCTAAAAAGGTTTCTTCATCTAATTGCGCAAATGCTTCGGCAGTAGCGTTTCCAAACAAAATATTAGATGCTTCTACAGCAGTGTTGTAATCAGCTTCGCTGTGCGTTCTTATGGTAATTTCTTTTGCTAATGCTTTTTGTAAAATACGTAAATGAGGTGCTTTAGCATGTTCTTCTTTTAAACTTTCTATTTCTTCTTTGGTTAATAAAGTAAAAATATAAATCCAAGTAGCTGCATCGCTATCGCTGGCATTTAACCAAAATTGGTAAAACTTATAAGGAGATGTTTTTTTTCTATCTAACCATACTGCACCACTTTCCGTTTTTCCAAACTTAGTACCATCGGCTTTTTTAATTAATTGCGTGGTCATGGCATAAGCCTCGCCTGCATCTTTACGCCTTATTAATTCAGTACCCGTAACTATATTTCCCCATTGGTCGCTACCCCCCATTTGTACTTGGCAGTTTAGGTTTTTCCATAAATAGTAAAAATCGTAGCCTTGCACTAATTGATAAGTAAACTCAGTAAAACTCATTCCAGTATCGCCTTCCAAACGTTTTTTAACCGAATCTTTAGCCATCATATAGTTTACAGTAATGTGCTTACCAATATCGCGAATAAAATCAAGGAAAGTAATCCCTTTAAACCAATCGTAATTATTTACTAAAATGGCTCCATTTTCACCCGCATTAAAGTCTAAAAAATGGCTCAATTGTTTTTTCAAACAATCTTCATTGTGACGCAAAATATCTTCTGAAAGTAAATTACGTTCATCGCTTTTACCCGATGGATCGCCAACCATACCAGTAGCACCACCCACCAAAGCTACCGGCTGATGGCCCGAACGCTGAAAATGAATCAATGTCATTATTTGGGTTAAATGTCCCACATGCAAACTATCAGCAGTTGGGTCAAAACCTATATATCCGCGCGTAACTTGTTTACTCAGTAATTCTTCTGTTCCAGGCATTACATCGTGTAACATGCCGCGCCATTTTAGTTCTTCAATAAAGTTCATCTTAATCTTAAAAAATCGAAGTGCAATTATAAGGTTTATTGCTTAATTGAACTACTTACAATTTGATTTGTTGCCACAATAAAATTACTTTTTTTGCTTTTAAAATTTATTTTTGATAATTAATTCAAAACCAATGAAAACAAGATTTTTACTTATTAGCACCTGTTTGATTATTTCAATAAAAATCAATGCTCAAGTATTTGGCTGCACCGACCCTTTAGCCAATAATTACAATGCTAATGCTACAAAAAACAATGGAACTTGCACCTATAATGCTACCACAGCCGATGTAGTTAGCACCAATAATTTGCCTTCGCAATTATTAGAAACATCTGGATTGACATTTTGGAACAATTTACTATTTACCCATAACGACAATGATGATTTAAAAATTTATGCCATTGACACAACAAATGGCTCAATAACTAACAGTTACAACCTTAACGGAACAGCCAATATTGATTGGGAAGAGATATCCCAAGATGAAAACTATATGTATGTAGGCGATTTTGGTAATAACAGCAGCGGCAATAGAACCAATTTAAAAATTTTAAGAATTGAAAAAAGCAGCATTTTAAACAACAATTTAAAAATAGATACCATTCATTTTTCTTACTCCAATCAAACTGATTTTACAGCTACTGCCGCTAATAAAACCGATTTTGATTGCGAAGCTTTTGTAGTAACTACCGATAGCATTTATTTGTTTACCAAACAATGGAATACCAACCAAACAAGTTTATATGCATTGAGCAAAACACCAGGTACATACACTGCTAAATACAAAAACAGTTACGATGTACAAGGTTTGGTAACAGGAGCTACCCTATTAGAAAACAAAAAATTGGTTGTACTTTGTGGTTACAACACCCTTTTACAACCATTTACCATACTGCTTTACGACTATGAATCAAATAATTTTTTTAGCGGAAACAAACGTAAAATAAACTTGAATTTAGCATTTCACCAAGTAGAGGGAATAGCTACCAATAATGGTTTGAAGTATTTTATTAGCAATGAATTTTTTAGTAAAAGTGTAGTTACTGTTAATCAAAAACTACAAACGTTAAACTTTTATCCATACTTATCAAACTATTTGGGATTTACCAATACCGGAATAAAAACTGAATTGCAAAACAATGCTATTGCTGTTTATCCAAACCCGGTAAAACATACTTTAAATATAGATTTTAAGCCCAATAAAACAAATGGTAATTATCTTATTATAAACAATATTGGTAAAGTAATTTTAGAAGGAAATTTAAATCAAAACACAAACGAGTTAAATGTTGAAAGTCTTCAAAATGGAATTTACCAACTTATTATAAATAACTATCAAACCATAAAGTTCATAAAGGAATAAATACGCTGAACAAGTCATAAAAAAAGGGGCTTTCTTGTTAAGCTGGCCCCCTTTTTTTTTATTGAATTGATAACTTTTTATTTTTTTCTCAATTTAGGTTTTAGGTTTTTTTGATAAAATAAATTCCCAATCACAAACTTTAATACGCCAATTTAATTGATACAAAGTTAATTTATTTAATCAGGTTCGTAAGCACCAATAGTTGGGCTAAAACTTCTAAATTTGTTTGCCAAATCCACTGTAAAACCAGTTCCAGTTTCGGCCGCCCCAGTACATATTGAACCACCTTTTAGCTTATAATTTTTCTTGGTATAATCAACAAAAAGCGGGTCATAATTGACTTGGTTTTTATCAATTTTGAGCGTAGATTGAATTAACTCATCTCTAAATAAAGTACTTTTGATATTGTTGTTTTTAATATTTGTGTTTAAAGTAACACCTTGTTCATCTCTTACAAAATTAATTTCATCTTCATTACTTCCCCAAATTATATTATTTCGTATATTATAACTTAATGGAAATGCCATAATAATAGCACCACTTTGATTTCTGTATGGTGTGTTGGTAATGGTAAAAGTGGCATTTTTTCTGGCAGCGGAGCTACCAATTGCTACAAAGGTATTGAATGTAAAATCATAACGTCCACCCAAGTCTCCCAAAAATGTGTACTGCCCACAATCACTGATTAAATTATTATCGGCTTTGATATAAGACGAGTAGCTTAATAAACCTACTGCTCCCATATCTTGAATAATTGTTTGTGATAATTCCAATTTAGGATTTCCATTTAATGAAACTGAATCAACCCTAACTCCTACAAAACCATTTTTAATGATTGCACCTTGAATTTTATTGTTAACGCTACTTTGCAAAAAATGAATACCATTCCATTGATTTGGAACTTCACTATAATCCACCCCTAGCCTATCTCCTTGCAAAACTATTGGATTATCGGTGGTTCCTAATATTTTTAAAGTTCCCCAAACATAAATGGTGGAGTTATTATGGCTATGTATTTTTACACCCGGATTAATGGTTAGAGTAACACCAGGTTTAATAAACAAATCATCGTAAATTACATAAGGTTTTGAACCTTGCCATATTTCATCAACTGAAATGGTATCGTTTTTAAAATAATTGGCATTCATGGCATAAGTTAAAGCCACAACTTTTTGTAAATTTCCGTTGGTGTTAAATAAAATATTGTCGGTTACCTGAAACTCGTTGGTTAAGTCAGGATTTATATAAGTTTGAATAAAAACATAAATACTGTCTTTACCTCTAATTTCTAAATTATCAATTTTTTGTAAATTGCCAGAACCTGGAATACCATCGGCATTTAGTTTAAATAAACCATATTGGTTTCCTTCCATTTGAATACTGGTTTTTACAGCATTTTCGTTTGGATTGGTAACTATTAACCTCAATGTTACGGACCTTGGTGTGCCAATTACACCACTGTCTTTTAAGCTAAAAATGGTGTCAAAATTAACCGAATCGGTACTAAAATTAAGTGAAACTGGCGCATTGGTAAAAACATCATCTTTGCGGCAGCTACCCATTATTATGCTTATAAAAACTATATATAAAATGTATTTCATTAACTATTTTTTGTATTAATCTGCTATTGAATAACGGTCAATAATCCATTGAGGTACTTTTTCTGAACGACCAGTATTAGTATTTACCATTGTATAAATAAAATGGCCTGTACAACTTTCTTTGCCATTGGCTTTTATTATTTCGAAATTTACTTTACAACTACTGCCTTCCATGTTTTCAAGCCAAGTATAGATTTTGCAAGTATCACCTAAAACCAACGAACGTTTAAATTCTAATTGCGTACTTTTGATAACCCAACCATAACCCTCTTTTATAAATTCGTCCATGCTCATTTTGTAACAGCGGTGCATTTGATCGTAACGTGCAAAAAGCACATAATCCATATATTTACTGCTATGCACATGGTTATTCATATCTATATCGTCAGGCCTAACCATTAACGTGGTTTCGTATTTATTCGTATTTAGTTTCATTTTTTTTGTAAATTGGCTAATTAATTTTGAAATCTGTTAATTTTAGAATCTTCAATTACTTACAGCCACAGTTTCCTTCACCACAATTAGTTTTTTTAGTTGTTCTTACAAATTTGTAAACCATAAAAAATATGGCTGCTGCAAATAAAATTCCAACTATTATGTATTGAATCATGATGTTAAGTTTTTGGTGTACGGATTATGTTGTTTTTCAAAACCTACAGTGGTTGGCTCTCCATGTCCACTGTATATGATTGTTTCGTTGGGCAAGGTAAATACTTTTGTGCTAATACTTTGTAATAATGTGGTTAAATCGCCTCCTGGCAAATCGGTTCTTCCAATACTCATGTAAAAAATCACATCACCACCAATTAAAAAGTTTTGCTCTTTACAGTAAAATGCAACACTTGCAATAGAATGCCCCGGTACCAAAAGGCAACTTAATTTGGAGTTACCAAACGTAATTTCAGAAGTTTCATCCATAAAATTTACATTTTCAGGAATAAACAAGTCAGGCATGTTGAACATCAAAGTCCAACGCTTGGTTTCTTTGTAAGTAATGAGTTCATCTTTATGCAAATACAATGGAATATTGTATTTATTAAGTACAAATTCATTGCCCAAAACATGGTCGATATGACAATGCGTATTTACTAATTTTACAGGTTTTAATTGCTTATCCTCCATAAAATTAACCAATTTTTTTTGCTCATCGGCTTTCATACATCCAGCATCAATTATAATGGCTTCATTGGTTTCATCATAAAGTATGTAAGTGTTTTCTTGAAAAACGTTAAATGTAAATTGTTGTATATAAATCATTTGGAATGTATTCTATATTTAATAATTACGCTCTTTCCAATTCATTTTAATAGGTAAAACATAAAAAATAGTTATGGCAAAGGTGCTTATTATGGAGTACATTTCGAATAAAATTAAATAAAAAATGTTGGTTTTTATTTGTAGTCTTTTTGAAACTAAAATCGAAATACCTGTTTGAATAAAAAATTTGCATAACAATAAAGCAATTGCATTTTTTAAACTAAAAAATAAAAGAACGAACAAACAAGGGTAAAATAAACCCATTAGTGCAAAAAGCATTTTCCATTTTAAATTTAAGTCTTGCGCACCAATAAGCCAGCGTTTGCGTTGATGCAAAAATTTTTTAAAGGAAATTTGCTGTTTCGAAAAATTTAAATTTTTGGTTTCTAATAAATTGATTGCCTTGAATCCTTTTTGGGTGACCGCAGTAAAAATTGCTAAATCTTCTGTAACACTAAAGTTCAATTTAGAGTATCCTCCAGTGGACTCATAAGCTATTTTTGTAAGTGCCATGTTATTACCAACTGCTGTACTTTTTAAACCCAAATTATCAAATGCAGAAAGCAAACCTGAAAAATAAAGCCAATCAATACTTTGCATTTTGCCAAATAAAGTTGTTCCATTAACTACAGTTGTTCCTGAAACTATGCCTACATTTGGGTTATTAAAGTAAGGCAAGATACTTTTAACCCAAGTTGGTTTTACCTGAATATCAGCGTCAGTTACAAATATAATTTGTCCATTACATTGGTTAAACAAATGTGCCAAAACATTGGCTTTAGCCTTTGCATTTCCAAGGTTTTCAGTTATATCAATGGTTTTAAAATAATATTTGTTTTGGGTAAATTCACCTATTAATTCTGCTGTTCTATCAGTTGATTGATCGTTGCCAATTAATATCTCTAACTTGTTTTTTGGATAGTCAAGTAGCTCGAGTGATTTTAAGCAATTGATAATATTTTTTTCTTCATTTCGTGCAGCAATCAATATGGAAATAGAAGGTAAACTTTCATCATTCCTAAAAAATCTGGTTTGTTTAGGTAAATTCAATATTGAAAATAACAAGGTAAATTGCAAACAAACAAAGCAAAAAAGTAAGAGGGTTACAGCTATTTCCACAGCATGCAAATAAAATTAAATTTTGTTTGAAAATAGTAATTTTTACAATTACCTAAAAATAAACAAAATAGAGTTTTATAAATACTATTAAAAACTTGTGAGCATGCTTTAAATTTATATTTTTGCAATCCTTTTAATCAAAAAGAAAATAGAAAAATATATGAAGAAGATTGCATCATTAGCATTATCAATTTTAGTATTATCAATCAACAATCAAATTTTTGCTCAAAAAGGCAAAAAGGCTTTAGCCCCAGCAGTAAAATTAGCTCCAGCGGCTAAGCCCAATCCAGTAGTTTTTATTTATGGAACTGACACTGTTTACCAAAATGAATTTGAACGTTTACTTTATAAAAACAAAACTAGTAAAGATAAATTAAACGAAAAGGAAGTTCGCGAATACTTGGATTTGTATATCAACTTTAAATTAAAAGTGAAAGAAGCAAAGGCTTTAAAATTAGATACAAACAATAATTTCATTACAGAATTAGCAGGTTACAGAAAACAGTTAAGCAATCCATATTTGACTGACAAAAAAGTAAGTGAAACATTGATGCAAGAGGCATACCAACGTATGAAAACGGAAATTAATGGTAGCCATATTTTATTGTTTTGTAATGAAAATGCAAGTCCAGCAGATACTTTAGCTGCTTATACTAAATTAATAGATTTAAGAAAACGCGCACTTAAAGGCGAAAACTTTGATTCATTAGCAAGTAAATACTCTGAAGACCCATCTGCTAAAAAAATGGGTGGAAAACTAGGTTGGTACACTGTTTTCCAAATGGTATATCCTTTCGAAAACCAATCTTACAAAACTGCTAAAGGTGAAATTTCAATGCCTTTCCGCACACAATTTGGTTATCATATTTTAAAGGTAAATGATAAAAGAGCTGCAAGAGGAGAAGTAAAATTAGCTCATATCATGATTAGAAATCAATACGAAGCAAGTGCAGAGCAAGTTCAAGATGCTCAAAATAAAATTGATTCGATTTATGAAATGATTAAGAAAGGTGAAAACTTTGGCACTTTAGCTGAAAATTATAGCCAAGATGAAGGTAGTGCAAAAAACAAGGGTGAAATGAATTGGATGGCAAGTTTAAGTGGTTATCCTGAAGAGTTTAAAGAAACTGCATTTTCTTTAAAAACAGACGAAGTTTCTAAACCTTTTAAAACAAATTTCGGATTTCACATTATTAAGTTAATTGAAAAACGTCCTTTGGGAGAATATAAAGATGTTCAAGATGTTATCAAACAAAAAACTAACAAAGATTCACGTTCTGAAAGCTCTAAGGCTGCAGTAATAGCGCGAGTTAAAAAAGAAAACAACTACAAAGAAAATTTAGCTAATTTAAAAGCATTTACTGCTACTTTAGACTCGAGTTTTATCAGTGGAAATTGGACTTACGATGAAGGTAAAACCAATAAAAATCCATTATTTACAATTGGTACTGCTACCTACACTGTTAAAGATTTTGCTGAATATTTAGCAGCAAACCAACAGCCTTTAGAAAAAGCATCTGCTCAAATGGCTGCTCAAAACATGTTCCGTAGTTGGGCTGATAATAAATGTATTTCTTATGAAGAATCAATTTTAGATACGAAATATGAAGACTTTAGAAACGTAATGCAAGAGTATAATGACGGTATTTTATTATTTGACTTAACTGATAAAAAGGTATGGAGTAAAGCGGTAAGTGATACAATTGGATTAGAGAAGTTTTATGAAAACAATAAAAACAACTATAAATGGAAAGATAGAGTTGTTTATAAAACATACACTTGCTTAAATGAAAAAACTAAAGCCGAAGCTGTTAAAATGTTTAACAAAGGAAAAACCGAGGCAGAAATATTTGCTAAGTTAAATAAAAAAGTGGCAGGAACTATCAGTAGTAAAGAAATAAAAAGTGAGCGTTCAGATGCTACTGCCGATAAACTTTGGGATAAAAAAGGAATAGTTGATATTACTAACACTGATGGAAGTTTTAAATTTTATTTTGTAAGTGGTGTAGTAAATAGTGACGTTAAAACGTTAAAAGAAGCAAAAGGTATTGCTACAAGCGAATATCAAAACCAATTGGAAAAAGATTGGATTAAAGAGTTAAGAAACAAATACAATATTGTAGTTAACGAAGAAACAGTGAAAGGTTTGTTCTAAACTATATTATTATAAAAAATACATTCTATAAAGCTATTTGAATCTTGTTTCAAATAGCTTTATAGCTTTAAAATTGGTTAAATAAATTAAATCAGCGTGTTCAAATTAAGTAAGTTTTTATTTCTTTTTGCCTTTATAGTTTTGGCAAATATAGTTACTGCCCAACCTGGAAGTGGCGAAACAATTGATGGTATTGTTGGTGTGTTTGCTGATAAAATAATATTACATTCCGAAATAGAATTTGAGTATCAACAATTCTTAAAAGAATATCCTGATAAAAGAAGCGATACAATTAGATGTGATATTTTAAAACAAAAACTTACTGAAAAATTGCTTTCAACAAAAGCGGAAATTGACAGTTTACCACTAACTGACGAACGAATTGACGGTGAATTAGAACAAAGAATTCAGTATTTTGCACGTCAATTTGGTGGGGAAAAGGGATTAGAAGAATTTTACGGTAAAAGCATTTCCGAAATAAAACAAAACTATCGCGATAAAATTAAAACGAGCTTATTAATGCAGGAAATGCAGCAAAAAATATTGAAAGATATTAAAGTTTCTCCTACCGATATAAAAACTTATTTTAACGCAATTGACAAGGACAGTTTACCTTATTATAGTTCGGAAGTGGAAGTTGCTCAAATTATTATAGAACCTAAAGTTTCGAAAGAAGCAAAAGACATTGCTTACCAAAAAATTTCAGAGTTACGTACTAGATTAATTAATGGCGATAATTTTAGAACAATTGCTAAAATATATAGTGATGATAAAGGAAGTGCTGTTCAAGGTGGTGATTTAGGTTTTTTTGGTCGCGGAATGATGGTTCCCGAGTTTGAGGCTGCCGCTTTTAAGACCCAACAAGATAGTATTTCAAAAATAGTGGAAACAAAATTTGGCTATCATATTATTCAACCAATTAAAAGGCGCGGAGAAGAAGTTCATGCGAGACATGTACTTATTAAACCACAGATTTACAAAGCAGATATTGAAGATTCAAGAGTAAAAATAGATTCCATCATAAATTTAATAAAATTAGATTCAATATCTTTTACCGAAGCCGCAAAAAAGTTTAGTACCGAAAAACGTACAGGTGCAAGAGGTGGCTTTTTATCCAATCCACAAAACGGTAATACTAAAATTCCGATAGATGAATTACCAAAAGATATTTTTTTAATAATCCAAAATTTGAAACCGGGCGACATGAGTAATGCGGAGTTAACTACCATTCAAAATGCACAAGGTGAAGCTGTTAAAGTTTGGAGAACAATTTATTTAAAGTCTGAAAGCAAACCCCATATAGCTAATTTAAAAGATGATTATCAAAAAATGCAAATAGCTGCTGAGGAAGATAAAAAACAAAAGACTTTAGCACGTTGGATTGAAAAGAATAGAAAACAATTTTATGTTCAAGTTGCTGATGAATATAAAACTTGTCCAAGTTTACAATCATGGGAAAGTAAAAATCAATAAATTAACACCATTACAATATGTTATATCAAAACGATGTTGAAGCAGCTAATGCTTTACACCAAAAATATACTGAATTAAAAAAAGAAATTAGTAAAGTAATTGTTGGGCAAAATAGTATTGTAGAAGCCTTACTTATTTCAATTTTTAGTAACGGACATACCTTAATGATTGGCTTACCCGGATTAGCCAAAACATTATTGGTTAAAACATTAAGTGAGGTATTAGACTTAAGTTTTAACCGCATTCAGTTTACACCTGATTTAATGCCAAGTGATATTACTGGAAGTGAAATATTGAACGAAAAACGTGAGTTTCAATTTTTGCATGGTCCTATATTTGCAAATATAATTTTAGCAGATGAAATAAATCGTACACCACCTAAAACACAGGCTGCATTGCTAGAAGCTATGCAAGAAAAAACTGTAACTATCAACGGAAAATTGCACCAATTACCAAATCCTTTTTTTGTATTAGCTACTCAAAATCCCATAGAACAAGAAGGAACTTATGCATTACCTGAAGCACAATTAGATCGTTTTATGTTTAATGTATTTCTTGATTATCCTAGTTTTGAAGAAGAAGTAGATATCATAAAAGCAACCACTAGCAATCATAAAGTTCAATTGAATAAAATAATTCACGGGACGGAAATTTTAGCCTTTCAAGATTTGGTGCGCAAAACACCTGTAGCTGATAATGTTATTGATTATGCTGTAAAATTAGTAAGTAAAACACGCCCGCAAAGCAATTTTGCAACTGAAGAAATAAAAAAATATATTGATTTTGGTGCAGGTCCACGTGCCGGACAGTTTTTAATTATTGGTGCTAAAGCACATGCGTTGTTACATGGAAAATATTCTCCTGATATAGAAAATGTAAAAGCGGTAGCGGTAAATATTTTACGTCATAGAATGATAAAAAATTACCGCGCGGAAGCGGAAGGAATTAAAATTGAACAAATTATTGCAGGTATTATGTAAAAACTAAAGTTCTTAATTCTCAAACTTCACTTTTTACATTTAAACATACTTTAAACCATTTAAAAATTAGCGCATACAAATTCATATTAAAGTTGTAATCTTGAATTGAAAAAGTTGGAATTCAACTTTAAAATAATTTAAATAAAAAATATGGTACTTATTTTTCTTGGATTAATTTTTATTGCAGTAGCAACATTTGTATTTAATGCAAATAACATAAATGCAAAATTTGGAAAACCTATTAAAATAATTGGAGTTGTTTTAATTGCCGTTGGCATTTTAAACTCTTGCTTTAAACAAATTGATGCTGGACAGATTGGAGTAAAATCGTTATTTGGTAAAATTGAAGACGATATTCTAATGAGTGGATTGAACTTTATAAATCCATTGGTAGAAGTAAAAACAATTGATACCAAAACACAAAATTATACCATGAGTGGTATTCATGATGAAGGACAAAAAGCAGGTGATGATGCAATTAGAGTTTTAACAGCTGATGGTTTGGAAGTAACAATAGATTTAACAGTTCTGTACCGCGTAGTTCCTTCAGAAGCGCCAAGGTTGTTAAGAGAAACTGGATTAGATTATAATGATAAAATAGTTAGGCCATTAACCAGAACAAAAATCAGAGATAACGCTGTTTATTACGATGCTGTAGCACTTTACAGTAGCAAACGTGATACTTTCCAAATGCGAATTTTCAACAGTATTGAAAAGGATTTTAAAAGTCGTGGTTTAATTTTAGAACAGCTTTTAGTTCGTAATATTACTTTACCAACTTCTGTAAAAGCAAGTATTGAATCAAAAATTAATGCTGAACAAGATGCCCAAAAAATGCAGTTTGTTTTACAAAAAGAAAAACAAGAGGCAGAACGTAAAAGAGTAGAAGCACAAGGTATAGCCGATTACCAAAGGATTATTTCAACAGGCTTAAGCGATAAACAATTGCAATACGAGAGCATTAAAGCCAATTTAGAATTAGCCAAATCACCCAACGCAAAAATTATTGTTTTAGGTAAAGGCAATAACCCTATGATTATTGATGGCAAATAACAAATTAGGAATAAAAATTGGAATAATTTTTTTTCAAAATCATTCTTAAATTTTATTAGTATTGTAAAAATGTAGTTAGTTGTTTTTCACTACTTCAAAAAATACAAATTATTAATGAAATTATTTAAATCGTTAGCCATAAATATAATACTTATTGGACTGGTTTTATACTTGTTAAGTTGGCTAGGAGCCTTTTTATTAAACGTGTATACAAGGCATGGTGAATCATTGACTTTACCTAATTTAAAAGGGCTAAGTTTTGAGGAAGTTGACAAAATATTATCTAAAAAAAAACTTCGTTACATTATTACTGATACCGCTTTTATTGATGATATGCCAAAAGGTAGTGTAGTGGAACAAAATCCATCACCAAATACAAAAGTAAAAGAAGGACGATTTATATACATAACTATTAATTCTAATTCTACCATTGGCGTGCAAATGCCTAATTTGATTAATAGTTCACTTAGGTTTGCAGAAACCGTATTATTAAGCTCAGGTTTAAAATTAGGCAGTGTAATATATAGGCCCGATGTGGCTGCAGGTGCTGTTTTGGATCAATTGTACCGAAACCAAAGTATTCAACCCAATATAAAAATTCCAAAAGGTGCTAGCATTGATTTAGTAGTTGGCGATGGTATGGGAAGTTCCATAGTTCAAATTCCTGATTTAACAAATTTAACACTAAATGAAGCTCGTGGTGTTTTAGAAAGCAGCATGCTGCAAGTTGGTAGCATTGTTTATGACGGAAAGAATGATTCTTTAAACGCTACTGTTAAAAGACAATCGCCAAGTTACAAAGAAGGCGAAACCATAAAAAGTGGCCAACAGGTTGATTTGTTTTTAGGTGATAAATAACTTATTTTTTCAACTAATTAAATAACAAAAGCGTTAGTAAGATTAATAACAACAAAAACTACCAGTTAACTTTTAAGATATTTATATGAAATTCAATTTAACTATTATTTCCTTTTTGGTATTTTCAATTTTATCTAAAGCACAAGAAAGAAAAATGCCAATTGGCAATAATGTGTTTTTAATTGAAAATAGTAAATACCATCAACAAAATGAAGGTAAAACCTTGGGAAAAAAAAGTACATCAGATATTCCTTTCATTGATTTTTTTAACAATAAAAATACTACTAAACCCAATCCCTTACTTTGGCTTGATAATGATGTAGTAATTGAAAATCTAAACGCGATTTTTGATTCGAAAAGCGAATTAGGAGTGAACTATAATACTGGCTTTAATGAGGCCGATGTACTTACCTCTAAATTATTGAATACCACTAATGCTGGAGGAAATGCTTTTGTTCATATAAATTTTTCAACTGGAAATGATTGGCAAACTAACGACTCGTTGGTATTTCAGGTTAAAGGAAATTCAGGAGTTTGGAATACATTATGGGTAAATAGCAATGATGTAAATAAAAATAAAGATGTATTTTTTAATATTAATTTTTTTGATGATTTAAAAAGTAATTTACTTCAATTCAGATTTGTGAGTTATTTTAATACCAATAGTGATAAACCAGAAGTATTTAAAGTACATAAACTAGTAATATCATACAAAAATGTATTGCCTTTTTATGAATCATTCAGGCAATATGACGCCATCAATAAAACTCCATTAAACACTAAATGGATAAACTTTACAAATAACGTAACTCCAAATGATTCCAACTTTATGCTTTGGGGAAATTCAATCATCTTTAATAGCATTACTGATATTAAAGATTCGAGTTATAATAATAACAATGGTTTGTATGGCAATGCCGATACACTATTATCCAATCCAATTGATTTATCTAAAACAATCCCAACAGAACAAATAGTTATGAGTTTTTGGATTAGAGGATTCAAACAAATGAAGGCAAATGATTCAATTTACCTTGAAACTTTAGATAATTTAGGCAGATGGCAACGTGCTTGGGCTAGCGCAAAAATGGATACTAATTACACAAAAATTTCAGTTTCAATTAATGGTGGAAGACTACGTCATCCTTTTTTTGCGTTTAGATTTATCAATAAAGGCACTTATCTGAATTCAGAAATTGCAAGTTTTGCCATAGCAGCATTAAAAATAACAACTAAAAGAGAATTACCTTTATTTGATGATTTTTCAAGCAGTAGTGATTATTACCCAAATCAAGAAATTTGGTTAGACAACAAAGTATTCATTAACAATAATTTTCCTAAAAATCAACCCAGTTTAAATGTAGCCACTTTTGATGGTTTAGATGAATTCGGAAATGCTTATAGTAAATTACCCATAAAAGGAACTGCCGATGTGTTAACTAGTAAAGGATATAATTTATCAACTTTTGCACTTAAAGATTCTATATACTTTAGTTTTTATTATCAGTACCAATTACAAGGAACAACTGGACAAATTTATCCAACAGATTCATTGGTTTTAGAATTTAAAAGCACACCAAATGATGCGGACTCATTTACCATTGTTTGGCAAAAATCGGCCTTAGATACATTACCATACGACACTTTTAATAGGGTTCATTTTGCAGTGCCTAGTAAATATTTACATGATGATTTTCAAATTAAATTTAGAAATGTTGGCAGTTTAAGTGGTAATTTAAGCCAATGGCATATCGATTATATAAAACTAGATGCTGGCAGAAGTTTGAAAGATACTTTTAATGATGATTTGGCAATTTCTGCTACACCTACTTCCATGTTAAAAAAATACAGAAGCATGCCATGGAAACACTTTATTAAAAACAAAGTAGCTTATACCAACGATTCGTTATATTTTTCTGTGTTTAATAATAACAATAGAAATTATTCAGTAGATTACAAAAGACAACTTATTGATAATGAACAAAGCATTGTATTTACTAAAAATAGTGCATTAGGAAGTGTTCCTTTTTCAGTTACCACACCTTTAATTTTAACCAGCCCCTCTCCTACTAATTTAACTACAACTTCTACCAATTTGGTTAAAACATTTAGTAACAAAATTAGTGTAAGTAATAATGGTTTTGCAGGAATTGATAATGTTTCAACTAATGATTCAATAACAACTTCAACCAAGTTTAGTAATTACTTTGCCTACGATGATGGCTCTGCAGAGGCAGGATATGGTATTTATTTAAAAAATAACGGTGCAGTTGCTTTAGGTTATGATTTAGAACAGATGGATACTATTTATGGTGCTCAAATTTTCTTTAATCAATCAGAAAATAATGTAAGCACCCGTAAATTTGATCTAGTTATTTGGGATAACATAACACCAATCAATCAACCTGCAACATTAGATAGGATTTTATACCGTAAAAATGGCATCAGTCCTATTTACACGAACACCATTAATGGTTTTGCCACCATACTTTTTGATTCAGCAATAATAGTTCCAAAACGTTTTTATATTGGTTGGGAGCAATTAGGCCAATTTGTTCTGAATATTGGTTTAGATGAAAATTATTATGTTGGGAATAAATTTGTTACAAATCCTAATATGTTCTATAAAACAGATGGATTTTGGTTACCAACTGAAATACCAGGCGCATTAATGATTAGACCTTTATTAGGCCAATTTAAAGATGTACCAACCAATACTAAAGAAATAACTAAAGGAAGTTCACTTAACTTTTCATTATACCCAAATCCAACTTCTGGCAACATTACTATTGAAACAGAAGGAAATGATAATTTGAACATGAAATTATTTGATTTAATGGGTAATCAAATTATTGAAACAAATATAAGTAACAATATAAATACTATTAATTTACCTACTTTAAGTACAGGAATTTACTTAATTAAAGTAACCAATCTAAAAACGGGAGCTAATCAAATAAAAAAACTAATTTTTAATTAAATATATGAGCGATATAACTACTGACGAGTTAAAGCAGCGCATGGATGCTGGAGAAAATTTAAACCTATTTGATGTGCGCGAGCAACATGAATATGATGAGTATAATATAGGTGCAACTTTGATACCTTTAGGTTTATTGCCTAGTAGATTAAGTGAAATTGAAAGTCTAAAAAATGAAGAAGTAATTGTTCATTGCAGAAGTGGAGCAAGAAGTGCCAATGCAAAAATGTTTTTGGAAGATAATGGTTTTACCAATGTTCGCAATTTACTTGGCGGAATGCTAGATTGGAAATCAAAATTTTAAACTATTAAAATTACCCCCATTACTGGGGGTAATTTAGTTTTATTTTAAGGCTGACAATGCTATTTCTAGTTTTTGCAGTAATTCAGGAATATCGTTTTCTTTTAACGTACCAACTGAAATACGATACCAATCAGTTCCATTTTCGCAACCAAAAGCTGTAAATGGTACAACTGCAAGTTGGGCATAATTTAATAAAAAACTGGTAATGTCTTCTGTTGTTTTGATTATACTTCCATTAGGTAATTCTTTACCCATTAATGCAAATTGTGCTGTTAAATATATAGCACCTTCAGGAGCAATAATTTGAACAGGAAATCCTTTTGCTTTTAGTAAGTTAAAGCCATTAAACAATCCACTAAAACGAATGTCAATTTTTTGTTTTAACTCTGATAAAAACAATTGCAAAGCAGCTTCATTGTTTAAGAAATTAGCAGTTGCTACCTGCTCTGCTTTTGGTGCCCAAGCACCCACATGACCTAAAATTGATTTCATTTTACCAATTACTTCGGCTGGTCCCATACTCCAACCAACTCTTACACCGGTTGCAGCTAAACTTTTACTGATGCCATCTACAAAAATTGTATATTTTTTCATTTCAGGCACCAAGCTCACTGGATTATAATGTTCAATTCCATCAGTTCTTAGCATCCAGTAAATTTGATCATATAAAACATATAAAGGTTTTTTAATACCTTCACGTTTTTTATTTTCAGCTATTACTAATTCGCAGATAGCCAATAATTGTTCTTTCTTAAAAGTAGTTCCAGTAGGGTTTAATGGAGAGCACAAAGCTAACAAAACAGCATCACTTAAATGTGGTGCAATTTCTTCAGGAGTAGGCATAAAGCCATTTTCAGGTTTTGTTTGTATTTCTACTTTTTGCGCATCGCTTAAATGACAGTAATGGTTATTATTCCAACTAGGAACAGGATATAAAACTTTATCATTAACATCTACAATCGTTTGGTAAATGGCGTAAATTAACGGGCGTCCTCCGCCTGCAACCATTATCTCATCATCTGCAAAATCTAAATGTTCAAATTTTGAAATGAATTGTTGAATTGATTTTTTAAGCTCAAAAATACCATCAGCAGGCGGATAGTTAGTCTCATCGTTTTGATACGCAGCTATGATATACTCTTTTAAAACACTTGGAATATTAAAAACCTTTGGGTTAAAATCGCCAATAGTAAGATTATAAATTTGTTGACCTTCTTTTATTTTTTGGTTAATTTCATTACCCAATTTAATAATTTCAGAGCCAATTAAATGAGCGGCTTTTTGAGATACATTTAGCATGTATCAAATTTAAAAAAACTTGAGTTGGATAGCTAAATTATATTTCAACAATTAAATCACGTTTTATTAAATATCAAATGGGATATTTTTCAATATTTGATTTAGATAATTGAGTGGTAAAACTACAAAAAACTCAGAACCAACGTTGGTTTTACTTTCAACCCAAATTTTACCGTTATGCAATTCGACTATTTTCTTACAAATTGATAGCCCTAATCCGATTGATTTTTCACCTGCAGTTCCTCGTCTTGATGCTTGCGTAAATGGTTCAAATATGGTAAATAATTTATCAGCATCTATTCCAATACCATGATCTGTAATTCTCACTAATACATTACTTTCATCATACAAAGAGGTTTCAATATCTATGGTTGAATTGACATTACTAAACTTAATTGCATTAGAAATCAAGTTAAAAAAAACTCGTATAATTAAACTCTTATCTCCTTTAATTTCCAGCCCAGCAAAAAACTCTGTATGAATGTTTATTTTTTTTCTTTCAATAAAATCTTTTTGCATAACAATTGCTGAATTTAAAACTTCACTTAAAACAACTTTGTCTTGTTTTAATAATTCTGTTTTTCTGTCAACATTAATTGCATCAGCTAAGTCGTTTATAATATTAAGCGATAAGTCTGCACTTTGATTAATCAATTGAACCAAGTTTTGATTTTCTTCATTCAATTCATCATCCATACTAATTACTCCCGTAATTGTTTTGATATTGCCAACTGGTCCTCTTAAATCGTGTGCTACAGTGGCTAGAATATAGTCTTTTTGCTTATTAAATAGAGATAATTCCTTGTTCTGTTTATTTACTTCTTCCTGTAATTTTTTTAATTGGTTGATATTTATTTTAGCTTTATAAAAAAGGTAAACCAAAATTATTACAACAATTAAAAATACTATACTAAATATGATAATCCATTTATTTTCCATTTCTTTTATCTTTAAATCTTGTAATAACTCACTGTAATTTTCAATTTTATTGGCAATTTCAAATTTATCATTTATGCCATTTTCTAATTTTAATAATTTTAAATTGCTAATTGAATCTTTAATCAATATAAAGTTTTCAAAAGCTGTGATATAAGCCTCTTTTTGTTTACTCTTTTTATAATTATTTTTTAGTAATTCATAATACAACAATCTTTCATTTAAGGAAGTTGGTATTGATTTCATAACCCAATTAAGGGCTATCAAAGTAGAATCAAACTTTGCCAAATCATTTATAGCTGAATAAATGTTAGCGATGCTAATTGTATTTTCAAATAAAAAATATTTTGATAAATTATTTTTCAAAATTTCTCCACTAACAATATTACCTATGTCAATGGCTTGTTTGAACTGTTTTTTTAAAAAATAATTTTTAGACAAATTGATTAGAGAATTTACCTCTCCAACCTTTGAGTGATTTTTCTTAGCGATTGAAATAGATTGATTAAAATAAAACTGAGCCGAATCAAAATCGTTTAAGTTTCTATAACAAACTCCAATATTATCTATAGATCCTCTGTAATAATAATTGTCATTAATAGCATAATAACATTGAGCTGCGCAACGAAAAGAATAGATTGCTTTTTCAAATTCTTTCTGGCTAAAATACAAATTAGCTAATGAGTTGAAATAAAATGCTAATGCTTTGTTGTCTTTTTGTTTATCAATAATTTTTTTTGCTTTTAATAAATAAAATATTGCTCCATCTACATTATCAATTTTTAATAAAACCCTACTTTTGTATATAAATAAATATTCTAAAATTGAATCGCTTTTGAGTTTATGGGCTAATGAAATTGATTGTTCAATGGCTTCAAAACCGCTTAAAAATTTATTAGCATCAATAAAACTATGTGCCATTTTATTTAAAGCTATAATTTGAAATCCAAGGTCATTTTGTTCTTTGGCAACTTCCAGTAACTTGGCGTTTGCTTTCATTGTTTTTATTGAGTTTCCGGCTGATTCGTAATGATCTACTTGGCTCAATAAATTGTTTAATTCTTCATTATCATCAAAAGCATAAATAGGGTTTGCTAACAATAAATTAGCAAAAATAAATACTGTTACAAAGTAGTATTTGGATATATTATTTTTATGCTTTATCAAATTGATCTAAAATTAAGTTTTAAAATTCACTGGCTTCCATAAAAGCCAAAAGCTCCTTATTTCCACTGCTTCTAATCCCTGCCTTTTCACCTTCCCACCATTTGGCTCCTTGGTGAATAAATACAATATTTTCTCCCATCACAAACAAACTTTTCATATCGTGGGTATTTATAACTGTGGTAATATTGTATTCTTTGGTAATGTCTTTAATGAGTTCATCAATTACTCGGCTTGTTAAAGGGTCAAGGCCAGAGTTAGGTTCATCGCAAAATAAATACTTAGGATTTAAGGCAATTGCCCTAGCAATACCTACGCGTTTCTTTTGACCACCCGAAATATTAGATGGAAATAATTTATTTAAGTTTACTAAGTTTACTCTTCCCAAGCAAAAATTAACCCTATCCATTATTTGTTCTTCGGTAAAATCAGTGAACATACGCAATGGAAAAGCCACGTTTTCTTCCACATTTAAGGAATCAAACAAGGCCGTGTTTTGAAATAACATACCAATGTCTTTCCTAACATTAATTTTTTCTTTGTAGTTTAGTTTTAAAAAATCTCTTCCATCGAAGGTAATGCTACCTGTTTCGGGAGTTACCAAACCAACCATGCATTTCATTAATACCGATTTACCACCACCACTGGCACCAATTATAAAATTACATTTGCCTTTGTATAAATTGGCCGAAATGTCTTTTAAAACATGCTTGGTTCCAAAAGTTTTGTTTACGTTTTCAATTACTATCATTTTACTTAAATAACATTAATTGTGAAATTATATAATCGAAAAATATGATGCTCATACAGCTATATACAACTGCTTTAGTACTACTTTCACCTACTTCCAATGCACCACCTTCGGTTCTAAATCCTTGAAAAGCCGAAACAGAAGTAATTAAAAACGAAAAAGTATAGGCTTTAGTCATGGCAAAAACCACGTTATAACCCATAAAATCGGTACGTAAACCTTTTACAAAACTTTCAACACTAATAATTCCTGAGGCCCAACCTGAAATAGCACCACCTATTAAACTCAACATCATGGCATATAAAACCAGCATGGGAATGGTAATTACACCCGAAACAATTTTAGCTAACGAGGTGTAATTGGCAGCGTTAATACCCATAATTTCTAAAGCATCTACTTGTTCGGTTACCTTCATGGTACCAATTTCAGAAGCTATGTTGCTGCCTACTTTTCCTGCCAAAACCAAGGCTGTAACAGTTGGTGCAAATTCCAAAATATTACTATCACGCACAATTCTGCCAATTAAATAATCAGGAAGAATTCCACTAACCAACTGGTAACCAATTTGAATAGTAGATACTGCACCAATAAATGTGCTGATTAACGAAATGATGGCAAAAGAGCCAACACCTATATTATTACTTTCGGTAAATATTTGTTTAACAAATATTTTCCCTTTTTCGGGTTTGGTAAAAACTGCTTTTAAAAACAGCAAATACTCACCAAAATGTTGAAAAAACCTCATGCTTATTTAGTACTATTTCAGTGGGTAAATATAGCCTGATTTTTGGAAATATAAAGTAGGAAATAAAATGCATTAGATGATGTTTAGGAAACGCAAAAAGCCAAACTGTAACAGCTTGGCTTTTTATTTTGTTATTGCTTTAATCGTTTCTATCAACTGACAACTATCAACTGACAACTACTTAAATTCATGACCCATTTTATCGCGTTTGGTGTCGAAGTATTTTTTGTTATGTGGGTTTGGTTCTACCACAATTGGAATATTTTCAACTATTTCTAGTCCGTAACCAATTAAGCCGGCACGTTTGGTAGGGTTATTGGTCATTAAACGCATTTTGGTAATACCAATTTCACGAATAATTTGTGCTCCAACGCCATAATCGCGCTCGTCCATTTTAAAGCCTAATTTTAAGTTAGCTTCCACGGTATCAAGGCCTTGTTCTTGTAACTTATAAGCTTTTAGCTTATTTACTAGTCCTATTCCTCTGCCTTCTTGGTTGATATAAATAATAGCACCTTTACCTTCTTTTTCAATCATTTCCATGCTTTTGGCTAATTGTTCGCCACAATCGCAACGAAGGCTATGGAAAATATCGCCTGTTACACAACTTGAATGCACGCGCACCAAAACAGGTTCGTTAGGTTCCCAAGTTCCTTTTTGTAATACCAAATGTTCTTGGTCGGTATCTATTTGTTTAAAAGCAGTAAGAATAAAATCACCATAATCAGTTGGCATATCTACCGAAATAATGCGTTTTATTAAACTTTCTTTTTCTAATCTGTACGATATTAAATCTTTGATGGTAACCAATTTCATATCGAATTTTTTAGCAATTTGGGTTAACTCAGGCAAACGAGCCATGGTTCCGTCTTCGCTTAAAATTTCTACAATACATCCTGCAGGTTCAAAGCCTGCAAGGCGAGCAAAATCAATGGCAGCTTCAGTATGTCCCGCTCTGCGCAATACCCCTTCAGGTCTGGCTTTAAGCGGAAAAATATGACCTGGTTTTCCTAACTCTTCAGGTTTAGTAGCGGGGTCAATTAATGCTTGCACTGTTTTAGCTCTATCTTGTGCCGAAATTCCTGTAGTGCAACCTTTTCCTAATAAATCAACCGATACAGTAAAGGGAGTTTCGTGTAAAGTGGTATTATCGGTTACCATTAGTTCCAAACCTAATTCTTTACAACGACTATCAATTAAAGGAGCGCAAATTAATCCGCGTCCTTCTTTGGCCATAAAGTTAATTACCTCGGGAGTTACATTGCGAGCAGCAGTTAAAAAATCTCCTTCGTTTTCACGGTCTTCATCATCAACTACAATAATAATTTTACCGTTTTTTATATCCTCAATGGCTTCTTCTATGGTGTTAAACATTTTTTTATATTTTGCTTCTAGCTTTTGGCAACTAGCCTCTAGCAATTATTTTTTAAATTTTGAATGTAGAACTGTGGGTTAATTATAACGAGTTAATTATATTACAATCCTTTGATTTTAACTCTTCAACCTGCTAACCCATCACTTATCAACTCATCAAATCGAATCTTTCAGTTTGGTTAAAAACTCTTTTAGTTCAGTTAATTTTTCAATGGCTTCTTGGTTAGATTGAATTAGCGGTTTGGCATTTAGCTTTTCTTTAGCTCCTTCTATGGTATAACCTTCTATTTTTATTAAACGATATATTAGGTTAAAAGTTTCAATGTTTTTTTTGCTGTATTTGCGCGTTCCTTTAATGCTTTTCTCGGGTTTTAATTGTTTGAATTCTTTTTCCCAATACCTTATTAATGATACAGATACATTGAACTTTTTAGCAAGTTCACCAATATTAATATAGACTTTATCAAGTTCTTCGCTTGGCATTATACAAAACGAGGATCGGTTTCCATTACATGTCCACAGTTTTTGCAAGTACGCAATTCCTCTGAGGCATAGTATTCTTTAAATCTAGGTAAAAAATCGTTTTCAATATCGCTTAGCTCAAAACGGTATTCATGTAATTTATGATTGCATTTATCGCAAAACCACATCAATCCATCAACTAAACCTTTGCCTTTTCTTACACGTTCAATTACTAAACCAATTGAACCTTCAGAACGAATAGGTGAATGAGGTGTATTTGGCGGACATAAAAACATATCGCCAGGGCCTAATTTAATATCAACGGCTTTGCCTTCCTCTTGAATTCTAACAGTAATTTCGCCTTCTAATTGGTAGAACCATTCTTCCGATTCGTTGTAATGGTAATCTTTACGAGCATTTGGCCCACCTACAATCATGATAATAAAATCAGTTCCTTCTGGATATAAATTTTTATTAGCAACAGGTGGTTTTAATAAATGTCTGTTCTCGTCTATCCATTTTTGTAAATTAAAAGGTCTTCTTACCATAATTTTTAATTGTTAGATGTTTTGTTTTATAAAATTCAAATATAAAAAAAGCCCTAAATCTTTTTACATGATTTAGGGCAATCAAAATTATGCGTTTAATTTTTGATGGTCGGCTAAAAATTGAGCCAATCCACTATCCGTTAAAGGATGTTTTAGCAATGCTAAAATACTTGCCAATGGACTTGTAATAATATCAGCACCCATTTCGGCCGATTTAATAATATGTATAGGATTACGAATTGATGCTGCTAAAATTTCAGTTTCATATCCTTGTACTGAAAATATGTGCGAAATTTGAGCAATTAGCTCCATTCCATCAAAACCAATATCGTCTAATCTACCCACAAATGGAGAAATATAAGTAGCACCAGCTTTAGCAGCCAAAATAGCTTGACCTGCACTAAATACCAATGTGCAATTAGTTTTTATTCCTTTACCACTAAAATACTTAATGGCTTTGATACCATCTTTTATCATCGGAATTTTTACTACGATATTTTTATGTAAAGCTGCTAAAGCTTCACCTTCTTTAATCATTCCTTCGTAATCGGTGGCTATAACTTCAGCACTTACATCGCCATCTACTAATGCGCAAATGTCTTTGTAATGTTGCATAACGGCAGCATCGCCTTTAATGCCTTCTTTTGCCATTAACGATGGATTGGTAGTAACGCCATCTAAAATTCCTAAATCGTTTGCTTCTTTAATTTGAGCAAGATTAGCTGTATCAATAAAAAACTTCATGTTGTGTTGAATTTTGGTGGCGCAAATAAAACTAATTTTAGCCAATTTATTTTGGTAAATAGTTAACTATTAATTGACAATTTAAAACTTAAACCTGACCCCACCATAAATCATTCTTCCAAATACAGGTCCCCAAACCATGCTGGCATCAAAATAACTACCAAAAGGATTTTGGGCATCAATAATTGGACTAGACTGTTTAAAATCTAATAGATTTTCAATACCCGTGTATATGTCTAACTTTTTGTTAAATAAACTTTTGCTTACTTGAGTATTTAAAATGATAAAGCTTTCGGAATAATTGGGAAGTTGCATTTCTGCCGGATTTGATGAGGTGTTAGGCAATCGTTTTGCACCAATCCAATTCCAAGTAAAATCAAAATTCCATTTGTTTTTTGTATTATATCCAATATTGAAAAAAGCCCTATGCGCTGCAATTAATGGAACTTCTCTCACTCCTATTGAGTCATATTGAGTTTTAACATCATAATATCTGTAAGCCATTCTAACATCTAAGCGTTTTATAGGTTCATAATCTAATTGCACTTGTAAGCTATTTGAAAACGATTTTCCATTTAAATTATAAAACCTTACTTCATTCACCATTGCTTCTCTATCTACTACTATTTGGTTTTGGAAATAGGTGTAGTAATAATCTATACTAAAACTGCCTTTGCGATAATTTAACTTAAAATCGGATGTTAACGATAAACCATAATTCCAAGCAACCTCTGGATTTAATCCATAAGCATTATTTAAATTATTAGAATTGAAAATAAATTTCCTTGAACTAGCCAATAGTCCGGTATTTTCAGCAATAATATTTGCCGTTCTTTGTCCTCTCCCAGCACTAGCCCTTAAAACAGTTTGCTTATTAACAGCAAGTCTTGTATGAACACGAGGGGTATAAAACCAACCAAATAAATTATTAAAGTCTAATCGTTGTCCAGCAACCAAAGTAAATTTATTAAAATAACTGTAAGTATATTCAAAAAAAGCACCAATTACTTTTTCATCTCTTATAAATTTAAATTGTTTTGAAGTATTATTTTGTGCAAAAAAATTCTCTAAAACCTCATCGTAATAATCATTCAAATAACTAAAACCTGTTCTAAACTTGTGGTCGCTAGAACTAATGATTGATTGGTATATAAAATTGGCATAAAAGGATTCTTGCTTTCCTTTGTACAAATTATTACCAAAATATGAATCATAACTTTGACCCACGGTTGAAACTTGTAAACCTAAACTTTTATAAATTTTCCTCGGGAAAACATAACCTATTTTTAGCCAAGCATCTCCTTTTAAAGCATTTACCTTGGTTCCATAAAATTTTAAGGATATGCGGTTATTTTCATCAAAATCAAATTGTCCACCAATTTTTTTATCATTTAAAGCAGCTAAACCACCTTGAATGATAAACCCTTTGCCTTTATCATACTTAAACCTATAAGAAGAATTAATTTGATAGCCCAAAGGATTATCTAAATAACCATCGTTATTATTATCCATTCTTAAGGTTAAAGTACTTCCATGTAATAATATTGATTGACTAAATGATTTAGTTAATTTATTGGCAACAATCAAATTTGTTTCGTACCTACCACCTTCACTAGCATAAGCGTTAAAATATACTTTTTCTTTTACATCAGGTTTATGGAGCTCTGTATTTATTTGTCCAGCAATACTTTCAAATCCATTTACAACTGAACCAATTCCTTTTGTAACCTGAATACTATTTATCCAACTTCCGGGTGTATAAGCATTGCCATAATTAACAGCCAAGCCTCGTGCGCCAGGAATCATTTCTTGTGTAAGTTGTGTGTATTGGCTAGCCAAACCAAGCATTTGAATTTGTTTAGTTCCGGTTATGGCATCAGTTAAATTCACATCAACAGAAGGATTGGTTTCAAAGCTTTCACTTAAATTGCAACAAGCCGCTTTAAACAATTCCTTTTCATTCATTATAGTGGTTTTCCAAGGGTCAATAAAACTAACTTCAGAACTTTTTCTTTCTACCCTGATATTTACATCTTTCAGTTTGTTTTTAGTAATGAGCAGAATTTTTACAAATTTTTTCTCTGCCACAAAAATGGTATCAGTTTTATAACCCACATAGGAAACTATTAGGTTTTTTGTGCTTTCTGTAAATGGAATAATAAATACACCATTACTGTCAGATATGACAATATTGGTTTCATTTAACCACCTAATATATGCACCTTGTATTGGTGTAATATTTCCTTTTAAATCAGTATCTACAACAATTCCTTTGAGGTTCATTGTTTGCTGGGCGTTCACCAAATGGCACAACAAAACAACTACTACGATTAAGCAGTATTTTTTCATACTTTTAATAAAATAATGAATTACTATTTAGTCGTGGTGTGTATTATCATTATCCCTATACATACAGCAATCAGGCAACTTTAAATAAACATTATCTGGTGCCTTTGTTTTTTCTGTATCATGCCCGCTATTAGCAATAAGTAGATGTAATTTCTCCAAAGAAATTTTATCAGCTATAAATACTACATCAAGTATTTTTGTATCAACATTCCATTCTGCCGACTTAACACCTTTTACATCTAGTGCAAGCTCTATTCTTTCTTTACATTGTGGGCAATTTCCAAATACTTTAAATTTAGCAGTGGTTGGTTTCTGGATATTTTTAAATGCCATTAAACTAAAGATGGCTAATATTATTATAAAAAAGTTTTTCATTTTATGGTTTCTTAAAATTGGGATTGTTAATAAAATCATAGTCAGTAAGTGTTTTTAAAAATGATATGATTTGTTGTTTTTCTATTTCGCTCATTCTACCCTTTTTGCCTAATGCAATATTTACATCTAAATTAGGTGAATTTTCAGCAAAACCAGTATTGTAATGTTCTAATACTTCTTCTAAAGTTTTAAATCTCCCATCATGCATATATGGAGCTGTTAATTCTACATTTCTGAGAGTTGGAGTTTTAAATTTACCCTTATCAGTCTCTTTCAGTGTTACTCTGTATCTACCCAAATCAGTAAAAACAGAATCGAGTCCATTGTTTTTAAAATCAAAATCGGTAAAAGTACTGCCCAATACATGACAATGGAAGCAGTCTCCCTTGGTTTGATCTTCAATTAATTCCATTCCTTTTAACTCATCAAAAGTTAATTCTACTTCACCTCTTACATACTTATCATACTTACTATTTGCTGAAATAACAGTTCTTTCAAACTGAGCAATAGCTTTCATAATATGTTTTGTAGTTATTGAATCAGAACCAAAAGCACGCTTAAATAATTTTTTGTAGGTAGCATCTGCATTTAGTTTCCTTAAAACATTAGGTAACGTTTCGTGCATTTCAATAGGATTGGTAATCGGCCCAATAACTTGATCTTCTAAAGTAGCAGATCCTCCATCCCAAAAAAATGCTCTTTCCCAAGCAAGGTTCATTATAGGCATTGCATTTCTATTACCTATTTCTCCTGTTATTCCTTTACTAAATTGCAAAGTACTATCAGTAAATGCAAATTTTTGGTTATGGCAACTTCCGCAAGATTGTGTGTTATCCAACGAAAGAATAGGATCATAAAAAAGTTTCCTACCTAAAGCAATTCCTTCAACAGTTAATAAATTTGAAGCAGGTATATTAATTTTAGGAAAACCAACCGGTGTATTTAAATTAAATAAAACAGCAGGAGTATCTATGACATTATTTGAAATGGTAATAACAGGATCTTTAGAGCAAGAAAATATTAATGCTACAAATGTTATTAATAAATAAAAAATATTTTTTTTCATATTATTCTACCTTTCCAAAAGAAAATGACTGTTCTAAATTAGCTTTTAAGTTAGCTATCCAAAAAACATCAGCTGCTGATTCAGATTGGCGGTCATTATCAATATTGAAATTGATAATCTTTTTAGCTGAATAAGCTTTATTCAAATCAAAATTAACAGTTAATTTCTTAGTTAGACTTGAGTTTATATCTACTGATGGTAATGAAAACGCTACAAAACCCCTTCCAGGACTTGTTCCTAAATGAAAACGTAATGGCTTTGTTTGGTTCAATGAATCTATATAGCTTCCTTCATGTTTAAAAAATATATAACCAGTGTTCCAGGTCCATAACATACCAAAACTAGGATCTAAAAAACCATCTTGTACCCCACTTGTATTTCTTAAAGAATCTACACCTAAAATAAATTTCATTTTAGTATACTTTGCATAAGGCACATTTAAAAGTGTGAATGTATTTTGTTCAGGCCTATCCATATCTATTAAATTATAGTTTTTGGCAAAAAACTCATCATTATTTTCACTAACCAATACAACATTGGTTACATAATATTTGAGTAAACTAACTGAATATTTATTTTTAGCTTCATTAGTATATTGAGAACTAACTGTATTTATTGGAACTCCATCTACGGTGTTATTAAAATTAATAGTTAAATTAGTCGTCTTACTGTTTGAAACAGGAATTTTAGTTTCTTCTTTATCGCATGAAACTAATAAAATGCTGGTTATTATTAATAAATTTATTATTGTTTTTTTCATTTTAGTTAATATTAAACGCAAACGGCTGTTTGCATAATTCGAGAACTATTGAATTTGGTATTGCATTAAGTAATGAAATATACTAAATACGAAGAAAAACAGAACTTAATTGTATTAAAATTAAAGGGGAAATATTACTGTTACTAACATTATTACTATTAAAAAAAAAGCGATAATTAGTAGGAATGTATTTTATAATAAAATTACTCAAAACTAGAAAATTCTTATAAAATTTAGGCTCTAATATTTTTATTAAATTGGTGTATGAATTATCAAATTTACAAGTAAAAGTAAAATCATGGCAACAAGATTTATTGGACATTTTACCACAATCGCAAACCTCACTTTTTTGTTCAAAAAAACTGATACTCGATATTGCTCCTCCACAAAAATGTATTGTAGCGCTAACCTTTGTTGCTAGAACAAGATAAACTAATGTAAGTATTATGTATGTTATCTTTTTCAAATACATAACAATATTAAACAAAATAAATTAAATAAAATCTTAATTTTAAACAGTTACTATTTTTTTACAGAAGCATAATTAATGTTATCTTGAAAATTGGTCTGTAAGTATGCTTTTCCAAAGTTCAACCATTTATTGTTCAATAAAGTATCAATATTATTTGTATGAATTACTAACTGTTGATTATGGTCATAAACTAACTCTGTTTGATCATTAATAATTCCAAAACCATTGTCAAAAGCATAATAAGCAAAATGAGGAATTTGAGGAGCAAATAAGTTTTTACTTCTTGCAAAATGTTGATTAGGAATTGACAATTGACCTAAAATGGTTGCAGCAATATCGGTATGCGATGCCACAGTGCTATTGGTTTTACCTTTATATTCAGGCTTAAGTGCCCCTCCTAACATTAACATAGGAATTCTATATCGTTCAATTTCGTGTATATTTCTCGATTTCGGAAATTTACTAGCATGATCAGCTACCAAAACAAAAATAGTATTATTATATAAAGGTTCCTTTTTTAAACTAGTTATATATCCGTAAAGGCAAGAATCAGCGTAGTGCATGGTATTTCTGTAGCCATCATTTACTTTATCAGCATCAGAATTGAATATTTGAGGTATATTAGCTTCAAACCACTCATGAGTAGTCATTGTACTCAAAACACTAAAAAATGGTTGTGGAGCCTTTTTTAACTCATCAATATGTAATGCAAATGTTTCTTCATCATAGGCGCCCCAGTTAGTTCGTTTGTTTATTTTAAAATCATCTTCCCCAACCATTTTTTTCACACCTGCTGCTCTTAAATAGGCTTCCAAATTATCAAATTGTAATCGACCTCCACTATAATAAGATGTATGATAATTTTGCTCATTCATTATTTTATATAAATTGGGCAATTTATCAAACTTGCCAAACTCTTTAATAATAGAGCTTACAGGTTGAGCAGGATAACCACTAAGAATAGCTAACATGCCTTGTTCAGTTCTATCTCCTGTTGCAAAACATTTATCAAATAGAATACCCTCTTTGGCTAATTCACAAAATTTAGGTGCAACATTTGGCTCCCCATTTAAACATGAGATAACATCTGCACCCCAACTTTCTAACATGATGATTACAATATTGGGTTTAGAAGAAGTAAACACTTTTTCAAAAGTATCAACCTTTGATTGATGCATTTCGGTTAAAAGCCCATTTGCTAATGTTGATTCAAAAAAAGTATAAGGATTTTCTTGGGGAGGAATTGGATTAAAGAATAAATCAGCAAAATTCCAAAAGCTATTCAATGAGGCGTAATTTAAAACAGAATGTTCTGAAAAAAAAACCTGATTCCTGTTTAATGGAACCTTTTGCAAACCACCTCTTGCTGATATAACTGTAATAGCCATTAACAAAATTGGCAGTAATATTTTAACTTTCCAATTAGTATCTATTTTGTTTAAAGGGGTATAAATCTTATTAAAGATCCAAATAAAACACAATACCAATATAACCAATAAAGCAAGTAAACCTAAATTTTCAACTGCAAACATAGCAGGTAACACCTCATCAGGATAAGCCATATAAGAAATTGCTTTTGCGTTTACTTTAGTGCCCCATACTTTAAAAATACCGGCATCTAGTGCACCAATAAAACAACAGATTGCAATAAAAACATAGGTTTGTATTTTGATTATTTTGTTAAATAGTTCAGGCCTACTTACAAATAAGTTAACAATACTAATCAATATGGGTAAACTCAATATATAAAAAGAAGTAGCATTATTAATTCGTAAACCTTTATAAAATGAAAAAATAATATCATAGAAACTTAATTGAACACCACTAATATTTAAAAAAATAAAAATTATTTGTTGCGTAAAAAAAAACAATATCCAAAACAGAAACAATGAAATATAAAACTTAAAAAGCGTGTTCATAATTTGATAATATATACCTTCTATAAATAAAAAAACCTCAACTGAATTCAGTTGAGGTTTTTCACAAGTTTTATTAGTATTAAACTCCTACATCGTGCATTGCACTTTCGTATATGAAAGGATGACGGGTGGGGTATAAATTTGCTTTAGTTAATCCTTTTAACACAACAGTCAAAAACAACCCAGCAAAGAACAATAACATACCAATTTCCATGAATCCAATTCCTTGGTTCGGAATTTCAATTGAACCGGTTGGATTGTGCTCTGAAATTGCAGTTGGCAAATCCATTGCACCAGGCATAACCATTAATAAACAGTCATTCCAATGTCCAATTAAAATAGCACCGCCAACAAAATAACCAACTTTTCTATTTCTTTTAGCATCTCTCATCATAAAAATGAAAAATGGTACTACGAAATTTAAAACAATGTTTAAGTAAAAGTTGAATTGGTAAGAACCGAACATACGTTCTTTATAATAAACTACCTCTTCAGGAATATTTGCGTACCAAATTAACAAGAATTGAGCTGTCCACATGTAAGTCCAAAACACTGAGAATGCAAACATAAATTTACCTAAATCGTGTTGGTGTTCGTCAGTTACAATTCCTAAATACCCTTTACCTCTTAAATACCAAACTAATAAATAAGTTACTGTTAATGCACTAACCCATCCTGTAGCAAAGTTATAAATGGTAAAAATAGTTGAATACCAATGAGCATCAACACTCATCATTAAATCCCATGCAAACATGGAGAAAGTAAAACCGAATACCACTAAAAATACTGTTGAAATTCTAAAGTTTTTATCAAAATTTTCAACTCCACCAACTAAATCTTCATTTCTAGAGTTTTTGCGTATTTGAGCTGCACAGAAAATCCAAAATGCAGTAAATAATACTAAGCGAACTAAATAAAATGGTTGTGATAAGTACCAAGTTTTTTTAGCTAATAATGGATCTGTTTCCATTACTCCTGGATGAGCCCAATGATAGATACCTCCATGCAATACATAAAAGTTAACTAAAATTATTGTAAGCAATAATCCTGCTCCAATAATCATATAAGTACTCATTGCTTCAGGAATTCTTCTTATAGCTACATACCAAGCAGCATTAGCTAATTGGCTAATTACTACAAATATGATTGCACAAGTTGCAATAATAAATGTAAAGTAACTATCAACTAATAAATTACCCCAAAAACGTTTTGAAACTAAGTGGTGTAAGTCATCAGCAGTTAAATTCATACCTTCAACTGAGGGATGATAGGTAAAATAACCTAAGATAGTTAAAAGTAAACCTACAATCATTAAACCGTATGACCACTTTTTGTTACCGTCAGTTATAGTATATTTTTCTTCTTTAATTTCTATATGTGTATCGTGTGACATAATTTTTTTTCAAATAATTAATTCAACTTATTTTTTAACTGTGGTATCAGCTGCTGCTGTAGCTGTAGCTTCAGTTGCAGTTGTTTTGAAAGTGTTGATGTAATGTATTACTTGCCAAACTTGGTTTGGAGAAAGAACTGTACCATAAGCACCCATTAAGTTTTTACCGTATTTAATAGAGTAAAATGCTTTACCATCATTAATAGTAGGTAATCTATCAGCGTAACTAGGTACCTTAGGGAACTTACCATCAGCTACAATAGTACCATTACCTTGACCATCTTCTCCATGGCAAGGAGTACAGTTAATATTATATAATCTTTTACCTTCTGCTAAATTATAAACAGTTGGAGCAGTTGGATTAACCAAAGAACCTGCAGCTTCATAAGCTTCAGCTGTTTTTGGGAAATCATATTTTGCATAATCCGATTGTCCGCGAGCAATAGTATGTTTTGCAGGTAAACGCATATTCATACCATTAGGATTAATTGTATTAGGCTTGCTCTCTTCTTGGCTTAATGGTTCATAAGCAAATGAATGATACATATTTGGCGCATACTCCATACCAGGGTTGTCGCCACCAGCAGAACAAGATGCCATAAATGCCATGCCTGAACCTACTAAAATTGCTAAACTTATATTTCTTAGTTTCATAGTATTAGTCTTCAAACTCCCTTTCTCTTATTTCAATAGCACCATTATTTTTCAAAATTGAACTTAATTCAGCTACATCAGTTTTGTTAGGAATAATATCAATAGCAACTACAAATAAATCGTCAGTTACTCGAATATCAATAATATCTGCATTTTTACCCCAAACCATTTTGTTTACAGCAAAAAAACATCCAACCATTCCAAAGGCAGTACATAAAATTGCTAATTCAAAAGTAATTGGAATATATGTTGGAATATGTAACGAAGGTTTACCACCAACGTTCATTTGCCAATCAAAATATGAAGCATAAGTTTGTAGGGTCAATGCTAGCACAATACCAGTCATTGCAAAACAAAATGCTGCCACTGTTAATCTTGATCTTTTAATTCCTAATACTCTATCCATTCCATGAATTGCAAATGGAGAATATACATCTCTAACTCTGTATCCATCATGAATCAACTTTTTAGTTGTATCATAAATGTGGTCAGGATCATTATAAATACCTAAAATTACTTTGTTAGTGTCCATGAACTGAATCTCCTTTCGTTTCGTGAGCGTGTTGTGGCATTTTGTGATTGTTATTTAATAATTCAGTGTAATGTTTTTCTAATTCTAAAGCATGTTTAGTTTTAACAATACTTTTCAATTCACTCATATTAATTGAAGGTAAGAATTTCATGAATAAGAAGAACAAGAAGAAGAATAATCCAAATGAACCTAATAATATTGAGAACTCAACAATAGTTGGAGTGTACATACTCCAGCTTGAAGGTAAGAAATCTCTATGTAATGATGTTACGATAATAACGAAACGTTCAAACCACATACCTATATTTACAATAATAGACATGATGAAAATAAACCAAGGTGTAGTTCTAGCCCATTTAGACCAAAATACTTGAGGAGCAACTAAGTTACAACCCATCATAATCCAATAACTCCAACCGTATGGTCCAAAAGCTCTATTTAAGAATGCATATTGTTCATATTCAACACCTGAATAAGCAGCTACGAAAAACTCAGTAATGTAAGCTAAACCAACCAAAGTTCCTGTTAACATTACAACTCTACACATAGCATCTAAATGTTCTGATGTGATGTAATCTTTGTAGTTTAAAACTTCACGAGCAACAACTAACAATGTTAACACCATACCAAATCCAGAGAAAATAGCCCCAGCAACGAAGTAAGGAGGAAAAATGGTAGTATGCCAACCTGGTACTAATGAAGTAGCAAAATCCATTGATACAATTGAGTGAACTGATAATACCAAAGGTGTAGAAATAGCAGCTAAAATTAAACTGATAACCTCATATCTATGCCATACTTTAGTAGATCCATTCCAGCCCATTGCAAAAAAACCGTACCAAAACTTACGTGCTTTAGTTGTAGCTCTATCGCGCACTGTAGCAATATCTGGTATTAAACCAACATACCAAAATACCAAAGATACAGAGAAGTATGTGGAAATCGCAAATACGTCCCAAACCAATGGAGAGTTGAAGTTAACCCATAAACTACCAAAAGCATTAGGAAGTGGAATTGGCCAATAAGCCACCCACGGACGACCCATATGCGATAAAATGAATGATGCAGCACATAGAACCGCAAATATTGTCATTGCCTCTGCAGAACGGTTAATTGACATACGCCATTTTTGACGGAATAATAATAATACTGCTGAGATTAAGGTTCCAGCATGACCTATACCTACCCAAAATACAAAGTTGGTAATATCAAAAGCCCATCCAACAGTTTTATTTAAACCCCAGGCTCCTAATCCTACAAGCATGGTGTAAGTAGTTGAAAAAATCCAAATTGCTAAAACGATTGATGATAAACCAAATCCAAGCCACCAAGCCTTTGATGGCTTGTTTTCGATTGGACGAGTGATATCTTTAGTTATATCACTGTAGGTTTTACCACCTGTTACGAGCAAATCTCTAATTGGTGATTCGTATGACATGTAATTATATTATTTTAAATTTTATTTAATTGATTGAATAATTGAATTATGAATGAGCATGTTCAGCTGCTTTATGTTCTTCATGTTTTTCATCATGCTTAGCAGGTGCTTTTTGCTCGCCAGCAATTGGCTCGTTAACATTTCTTATCTTTGTCATATAACCAACCGATGGTTGAACGTTATATTCTTCTAATAATACATATTTACGTTCGTTTTTGAATAATTTAGAAATTTCACTGTTAGGATCATTCATATCACCAAAAACTAAAGCATCAGCAGGACAAGATTGTTGACAAGCAGTTTTAACATCACCATCAACCATTTTTCTATTCTCAATTTTAGCTTTTAACTTGCTAGCTTGAATTCTTTGAACACAGAATGAACATTTTTCCATTACACCTCTAGAACGAACTGTAACATCAGGATTGATTACCATTCTTCCTAGATCATTATTGAAATGGAAATCAAATTGATCATTTTCTCTGTATTTAAACCAATTAAACCTACGAACTTTATATGGGCAGTTATTTGCACAATATCTTGTTCCTACACAACGATTGTAAGCCATTTGATTCAATCCTTCTGAACTGTGAACAGTAGCTAATACCGGACAAACAGTTTCACAAGGAGCATGACCACAATGTTGACACATCATTGGTTGATGCATAACAGTTACGTGTTCAAAATCAATTTTATTATTTTTATCGTTGTATTCTTTTTCTTTAGTTGATGGTTTGCCTGTAGCTAAATTTTTGAAGCTATAGTATCTATCAATTCTAATCCAGTGCATTTCGCGACTGTTTAAAATTTCTTTTCTACCAACAACAGGTACGTTATTTTCAGCTGAACAACTTACTACACAAGCACCACAACCAGTACAAGCATTCATATCGATTGCCATTCCCCATTTGTGACCTTTGCTATCGTGCTCTTCCCATAATGAAATGATGTGAGCATGATCGTTATTACCTGCACTAGGATTTTTAATATACTCATCCAAAGAAGCTTCACGTAATAAGTTTCTACCTTCAATAGTATGATGTGTTTGAGTTTGTGCTAATTCATAACCATCGTCAGTTTTAGTTAAGGTTACACCATTCGCTGTATTGTATGCATATGTACCATTTTCAAAACCAACTAAGCTAAATGCATTTTTACCTAAACCTTTTCCAAAATTAGAGGCAACCTTACCGATTAATTTACCATAACCCATAGCTAAACCAATAGTAGAATTAGCTTGTCCTGGTTGAATTAAAACTGGTAATCCTTCAATGGTAGTTTTTCCTGCTTTTAAAGTTACTATATCACCTTCTTTTAAATTAAATTGATCAGCAGTAACTTTACCAATGCTTCAAAAGCTGCATCATCTCCACTTACTTGATTTGAATAATTATCCAAATCAACTGTAGAACCAATATTACCTAATAAACCATTAATAGCTGCAACTAATAATTGGTTATCTAAGTTATTTGAGCCTGAAACTACTAAAGATTGACCCTTAGCTGCTAATAATTCTTTAGCTGTTAAATCAATTGAATTTAAAGCCACTTCAATTGTAGGCACTGAGAAAGTAGGAGCACCAGTACTAGCTGCTATTTTGTTATAAATGCTTAACAATACAGCACCTTCCATTGAAGGTTTGATTGGAAAACGATAATCAGCATTTGAACCAGTTAACGATAAGTTACTTTCGAAATGCAAATGACGGCTCATTTTCTTATCTTCAGCTTTTCTGTTTTTTGCCCAAGCCTTTGTGTATTCTACTGGCGAAATCCAAGTTCCTAAGAAATCGGCACCAAAACTTACAATAACTTTGGCTTTATCAAAATTATATGAAGGTACAACAGCTTTACCAAAAGCGCGTTTATTGGCTTCAATTAATGCTGCGTATGAAATTGCCTCATAACCCACAACTTTAGTTGAAGGATATTTAACTGTAAATTCTGAGATTATTTTTTTTGTAGATGGACTAGTAATAGTTCCACTTACTATTCTAATATTTTTAGCACTTGATAATGCTTTTTTAATATCTGCATCAACTGTTTCCCATGTCGATTCATTAGCGTCTTTGCGAGGAGCTTTTAAACGCTCATTGTCGTATAGACCTAATAAACTTGCATGACCAGTAGCACAAACTCCGCCTTTAAATACAGGAGAATCAGCATTACCTTCGATTTTAACAGGACGGCCTTCACGTGTTTTAACCAAAATACTGCAACCAGTAGAGCAAGCTCCGCAAGTAGTAGCATACCAATTAGGAACACCAGGAGTAATATTTTCAGGTTTTACAATGTAAGGAATAGCATTTTTTACAGGTATATTATTACAAGCCGCTAATGCTACAGCTGAAATACTAAAACCAAAATACTTTAAAAAATCACGTCTATTTGATTGCATTTCACCATCAGAATCAGTTAATACTTCTTCTAAAGGAATTCCTTGTGCAAATTCATTCTTTTTAGCAGCAACAAATTTTGGATCATTGTTTAACTCTTCTAAACCTTTCCAGTATTTATTTTTATTTTCCATTTAAAATTTTTTCTTCGTTAATAAATTAAGAAATTATATCTGTTTTTGGTTATTTACTAGTAATGGCATTTAGCACATTCTAATCCACCGTTTTGAGCAACAGTTATAAAATCTTTGTTGCTTGCTTTTAAGTCTTTATGTAATTTTTCGTAGTAATCATTATTTGCCACATCAACTTTAGCTTCACGGTGACAGTTAATACACCATCCCATTTGTAAACTGCGTTGTTGGCTAACAACTTTCATTTTTTCAATTGGACCATGACATGATTGACACTCTACTTTTCCAATTTTTACGTGTTGAGCATGGTTAAAATAGGCGTGGTCAGGTAAATTGTGAATTCTTACCCATTTAATTGGTTGTTGTTTATAACCTTCAATGTAAGCTCCTTTTTCAGCATCATAACCAACTGCATTATAAATTTTTTGAATTTCAGGTGATACTTGACCATTGTATTTTTCTTTTGCCTTAACGTACATGTGGCAATTCATACAAGTACTTGCAGATGGAATTGATGCTTGTTTACTTTTATCTGCACTTGAGTGACAATACTGACAATTGATTTTGTATTTACCAGCATGTAATTCATGAGAGTAATTGATAGGTTGAACAGGAGCATATCCTTTTTGAACACCTACTTTTTTATTTGCAAAATCGAAACCATATAAACCAAGAACTAAGGTAATAATGGCACCAACAGCTAAGGTTCCTACAACTGGATGTTTAACAAATAATTTGTAGCGAGTTGATTTCTTATTTTGTTTCCAAGGTAATTTAAAATCTTCTGGATCTAATTCTTCTGGAAACTTTTCGTTGTAAATTCTTTCAATCACTTTTCTAATGTTTACCAAAATAAAAATGATAAACAATAAAATTACTGCAAAAATGCTCAAACCAATAAGCATTGTTTGAGAATAAAATCCTTCACCTGTAGTTGGAGCAGCACCATCAGTAGGAGCAGTTGCACCTCCACCAGCTTGAGCTGGGGCAGCACCACCTGTTTTTACATACTCTAAAATTGATTTTACTTGTCCGTCTGAAAACTGAGGGAATGCAGTCATTACTGACTGATTGTACTCATTGTAGATTTTTAATGCTTCAGCATCGCCAGACTTAACCATTGCTTGTGAATTTTTAATCCACTTGATTAACCATGCTTCATTGTGACGCTTGTCCACATCCTTAAGAGCTGGACCTACAACCTTTTCATTAATTGCGTGACAAGATGTACAATTTGCGTTAAATAATTTTTCACCTTCGGCTACATCGGCCAGTGTTACTTTAGCTCCTAAAAAGAAAGCTGTTAGTAGAAGTAATAGTTTATTCAGTCTCATTTAATTTATTTACAAAATCTTTACAAATCTATTGTATGTTAAGTGTAGCGCCATACTGATTTTTATCAAGCCTAGCAGTTGTTAACATGTTGCGAATATAGTAAGATTAAGGCAGTAGGAAATGCTGTTAATAAATAAATATTATTTAGAAAGATTCTATTCTGAAGTGTCTGTAAATCTTGATATTTTACTTCTCAAGTAATTTTTCAACAGTTGTATCGCTTAATTCTTGCTTTTTATCTAAGTGTTCAAAAGGAGAGTTTTTACTAATAAATTCCGGTACAATTTCTTTCATTTTAGCAACAATTGCAGTTTGATTTTGAAAATTATATAATTCTAATAATTCATCAATACTATTCTTCACCAAATTAAAATCGTAGTTCCTAACCTTACCTATCATTATTTTTGAATGATGAGTAGGAACAGTGTTCTCTTGGTCATTTAATAATTCTTCATAAATTTTTTCACCAGGACGTAATCCTGTATATACTATTTGAATATCCTTCCCAAGTGTAAATCCTGAAAGACGAATCATTTTTTTAGCTAAATCAATTATTTTAACAGATTTACCCATATCAAAAACATAAATTTCTCCTCCATTACCCATGTATCCTGCCTCCAACACCAATTGGCATGCTTCAGGAATAGTCATAAAATACCTTGTTATTTCAGGATGCGTTACAGTAATTGGTCCTCCAGCTTCAATTTGTTTTCTAAATCTTGGAATTACAGAACCACTAGACCCCAACACATTTCCAAATCTGGTTGTAATAAACTTTGTTTTACTTGAATTATTAACCTTAATTGAATTGCTAAGTGATTGAACATATATTTCTGCAATTCTTTTACTTGCCCCCATTACATTTGTTGGATTTACGGCTTTATCTGTACTTACCATAACAAATTTTTCTACCCCAAACTCAACGGAAAGATTAGCAATTGTCATGGTTCCTTTGACATTAGTTTTTATAGCCTCTGAAGGGTTGTTTTCCATTAATGGAACGTGCTTATAAGCCGCTGCATGATAAACCATTTCTGGCTGAAAACGTTCAAATAGACCTTTCATCCTCTCTAAATTTGTGATATCGGCAACAACAATCTCAATATTTTTTCTATTAACATTTTGTAAATTTTCAGAAATTCGAGAATCTAATTGATATAAACTTTCTTCACTACTGTCAACTGCAATTATTTTTTTAATTTTAAATTTACATAATTGATTAACAATTTCACTTCCAATAGATCCAGCAGCACCAGTTACCATTACAACTTTGCCGTTAAGTTGTTGACCAATTGCATCTATATCAAGTTCAATAACATCTCTTTCTATCAAATCTTCAATTTTAACCGTTTTAATTTGATTAAAACTTAGCTCTCCATTTATCCATTTCTCAACTGGAGGAACACTTTGGACAGTTATGTTATTGTTTAGACATTTGTCTATTATTTCTTGTTTTCTATTTTTACTCAAATTGATACCACTAATAATTAAATTATCAATATCAAATTTACTATTTAATTCAATAAGATCTTTTTCAAAATCAAATATTCTTATTCCCTCCAATGATTTGTTTTTCATGGCAGTATCATCATCAAAAAAAGCAACCACCTTAATATTTGAACCTTTATGTTGTTCTAATTTTCGTTTAGTGATAATTCCAGCCTCTCCAGCTCCAAAAATGACATAATTTACAACTTCGCCCCTATTTTGGTAGGATGTTTTTAGGTATAATAATTTAATAAATATCCTAAAAGACCCAAGCAAAAAAGTTGTAATTATAAAATCTAATATAATTATTGATAAGGGTATATTAGAAAGTGAGCCACCAATAAAAAAAATTTTATAAAAAGAAGAAATTATGTAAATACCAAAACTGCTGAATAATGTGGTATATAAAATTCTTATTCCATCTTGTACACTTGTATGACGAATTATCCCAGAGTATAATCTAAAGTAAATCATGAACAATGACTTAACCAATAAAATAAGTGGTATCACAGTTATGATATTGGTAAAAGTTGAATCGTTTAATTTAAAACTATATCTTAATACAACTGCTAAAACAAAAGAAGATGCACAAATTCCTAAATCAAAAAGGAATATTAACCATCTTGGAATATTGGAGCTAATTACAAAGAGTAGACGTAAATATTTCATTGAGAAAATTGAGTTTTATAAAATTGTGGGGCAATATTTGTTTAAAATATTGTTTTGGTAATTATTACCATTAAATTACAATTATATTGGAAATTTGTTAAAATTAATTTTTCAATTGATGAAACATGTATATCACTTAACAAGATAAACTTTACAATTGATATAATTGTATTACTATTTTTCATTTTTCTTTAAAAATGGGTAGCTAAAAACACAGACTAAAATTATTAAAGCACCTAAATAAAATTTACTCGACATAATTTCTGATTCACCAAATAATAAAACAGAAAAAAATACACCATAAATAGGTTCTAAATTATTTGTAATTATTACAGTAAATGGAGAAAATACTTTCATTATTTCAACACTTAATGTAAATGCCAAAGTTGTGCATAATACACTGAGTATTATTAACCAAATCCAATCAGATTGTGAAACTAATTGTAACTCAAAATTACCATTACCTTGTAATAAAATAACAACTATAATAAATAATAATGCGCCAACAAATTCAATTATGGTAATGTATGAGCTATTATGCTTCTCAATCAATTTTCCATTGTAAACACTAAAAAATGCCCCCGTAAAAGCTGCCAATATTCCGTAAATAACACCTAAAGCAGCACCTCCTTCAAAACTTAATATTATAGTAAGTCCTATCAATATAATTAATCCATATATAGCATCGCCCCAATAAAACTTTTTCTTCATGATAATTGGCTGGATTATGGATGCGAAAAGTGTGATGGTACTAAAACCTGCCATTGCAATTGATACATTGGAAACTTTTATGGCATGATAAAAAAAATACCAATGAGCACCTACAATTAATCCCATAAAAAGTATTTCTAAAAATTCAATTTTGGATACGTTCAATTCTACTTTTTTGTAAAAAATGTAACCAGTAAGACTAATTATAGAAAGAATTAAACGCCAAAACACTAAATCAAGTGCAGATAAGCTAATTAGTTTACCCAAAACAGGCGTAAACCCCCAAAGTAAAATAATGAAATGAAGTTGAAAATATTTACCTTTACTTATCAAAATGTTTAATTATTTGGGCGCTGTTTTTAATAGAAATAATGCAATTATTAGAAAAAATACCGGAGGAATCCAAACTGCCAAATAAGGTGACAAGACTCCTGTAAAACCCATAACATTAAAAATCTGAATAAGGAATAAATAAGTTATTGTTAATCCAAAACCTAAAGCTATGTGAGCACCTGTTCCTCCCCTACTTTTTTTGCTGGATACAGCAACTGCTAATATGGTTAAAATAAAAAATGAAGTTGGGACCGCTACTCTTTTATAAAGTTCCACCAAAAACTTATGAACTGGAGCACCTTTTTCTTTCTCTTTCCTTATATATTCGTTTAACTCAGGATTGGTCATGCTAGTTACATAATTTGCCTTCAAAATAAATTCATCGGGCTTTATGTTTAAGGCTGTATCTAATTGGGTAAATCTTTTTAATGGTTCATCATCTCCAACAAAAACACGTTGTTGAACATTTTCTAACGTCCACATTTTTTTTGTTTTATTCCAAAGCAATCTAGTAGCAAATATTCTATTGTATATTTTATTTGATTTAAAACCTTCAATCGTACAATTATAACCTACACTATCTAAATAATTATATGATTCCATATGAATTACGGAAGAATCATTAAGCATATAATAAATATTATTATTTTGAGTTACCACTTTTTCATGAATCCAGTCATCCTCAAATTTTAACCTATGCTTATCAGCAATTGGCATTAAATGCATATTGGCCAATAAAAAAACTACAAATAAAATTAGTGATGATAAAATATATGGTTTTAAAAATTTATAATAAGGTGCACCACTGTTTAATATAGATATTATTTCAGTATTTTGAGCAAGTTTAGAATTAAAAAATATAGTTGATAAGAACAAAAAAACTGGGCTGAATAGTCCCATAAAATATGGAATAAACCAGATATAATAATCAAAAACCAATACTGAAAGAGGTGGCTTATTTTTAATATAATCATCCATTTTTTCAGAAATATCAATAAAAATGGCGATTAATGTAAAAAGCAAAACGCAGAACAAAAATGTAGAAATATATTTCTTCATAATGTATCTATCAATAATGCCTAATGTAAAAAAGTCTTTTATTTTTTTCATTTAAATAACGCTGCAAAGTAATGCTTTATTTACTTTGAAAAAATAATGCCAAAAATTTGTTCATTAATAATTGAGCTTAACTCAAGGCAGCAGCTTCGGTCATGGCATGGGCTTGTTCTTTGCCTAAATACCCATCAATCAGTTTATGAATAAGGTATAAAACAGGAATCATTAACCATGCAACAGTAAATTTATAAATATAATTAACAGTGGCAATAGCCATTACTTGACTTAGTGGCCATTGATCAGGAGTATTGAGTTTACCAATATAAAAAGCAATAAATAATACTACAAAACTGTCAACCAATTGAGAAACCAATGTACTAATAGTAGCCCTTAACCACAAACGTTTCTCACCAGTAATTTTTCTAACTGCATGAAAAACCCTAACATCTAAAATTTGTCCAATTAAAAATGCAGCCAACGAACCAATAATTATCCATAAGCCTTGTCCAAAAATATTATCGTAAGCCAAATTCATATCAAGTGTTCCATTTTCCAGTATTTTGGTACTCCAAAAATCGGCACCTTTTGCTCCCATTGCTAGATACACCGCTAAAAATGAATATGAAATAAGTGCTGCAGCTATATAACTATATAATTTAACGGCTTTTTGTCCAAAATATTCGTTGATAATATCAGTCATTACAAAAACCAAAGGCCACAATATTACACCTGCAGTCAGGTTAAATGATAAATTATGAGTTCCAATTGGAATATTAGCTTGATTTAACCCAAGCGTTCTTTCTAAAGAGAATATTTTAACCCCAATGAACTCGGCTATAATTGCATTGGCTATAAAAAAAGAGCCCAATACTAAAAATAAAATGTTGCGTTTTGATTCTTTCATTTAAAAACAATAATAAAAATTTTAAGGGTAAAAACATTATTTCAAAAAACAACCAAATTTTAACTATTATGTTTTGGAGCATAAAAAAAGCTCTGAATTTCTTCAGAGCTTTTTGTGATCCCGCTGGG
>JAAFJM010000024.1 GCA_013298895.1 Bacteroidota bacterium
CAGTAGATGGTGGCATTGCATTATTGGCAATAGCAGGAGCAGCTTATGGTTTTAAAAGACTAAAAAACAAATAGTCAACAAACATTTAAAACCATTTAAGTATATTTTATAAAAAAAGCCCAAAAGTTTTCTTTTGGGCTTTTTTTTGTAAAATAAAAAAATTATTATTGCCATTAATTACACTTTTAATACAATAAATAACTCAAATATGAATAAAAAGATACAATTACTAATTTTAGCATTATTTGTTAATGTAGCGTTATTTGCTCAGGATTTTTTGTGGAGAGCTGAGAATCAGAAGTTAAGTTCACCAACAGTTTTCCAAGTAGATATTTATATGTATAATGTCGGAACAATACCCATTGAACTGCTAAGTGGAAATACAAGTTTATACGTAAATACTGCTTTTAGAAATGGGGGTACTATAACTGCCTCAATCGCAACTGGAGTGGGCTCAAGTGACTTAGTAGCAGCACAGCAACCGGGTACTTCAGGATATAACGTTGGTACAACCGTTGATTTTACAAGAAGAACAATTTCTTCTCGACCTGTAGGATCAGGTACTACAATTCTTCCTGGAACAAGAGTAAAATGGTACACAATAGTTTTGGCTAACAGTGTTCCTTTTTCAACCACAGCGACACCAAACTTAGCCTTTAAATTTACTACCGGAAACCCTGCTACATTTGGTTACACCAATCCTACAACACTCTTATCAGCTGTTGGGGTTAGTAATACCGTTAATGTTGCAAATTGGGCTAAATGTTATACTGCTACTTACTGGACAGGTTCTTCATGGGTAACCGGGTCAGTTACAGCTGGTACTAATTCTAGTGCTTCACCTACTTCAAATGACGATGTAGTAATTTTTACAGGTACTTTACCTTCAGGTAATTTATCTTGTAGAAATTATGATTTAAATGCAGGTGCAACTCATAATTTAGGTGCTAATACATTAAATGTTGGATATAATTTTATTAATAATGGTACATTAAATTCAACTAATAGCACTATTAATTTAACAGGAACTGTGGCTACTCAAACTGACTCTCAAACTATTTCTGGAACTTCTTTAGTTTCAACTAAAAGTTTATCATTAGCAACAGGTTCAAGAGCTTATTTAGGTACTTCTGTTGAAGTATTAGATAGTTTGAATTTAACATCTAGAAGAATTTTTATTAATAATTATAATTTAACTTTAAATAACAATGCAAAAATTTATGGTGCTAATAGCACTGCACACATTGTTACTGATGGTACTGGTTCATTGGTCATAAATAATGTGGGTACTACAGGCAAAACAGGTGCTATTTTATTCCCAATTGGAACAAGTACTAGCTATAATCCTATTTCAATTACGAATGATAGTATTGTTGATAATTATTGGGTGTCGGTTAAACAAGGTGTTGATGCTGCAGGAGCCTTATTAACAACAAATGCAGTAGATAAAAAATGGTCAATTAAAGAAGCTGTTTCTGGTGGTAGTAAACTAACCGTTAACTTACAATGGAACTCTACTGATGAATTACCTTCATTTGCAAGAGCATTATCATACATTTCAATGGTGGATAGTACTGGAAGATGGATTCCGAGTAGTGCAGCTGCTGCTGGTGGTGCAGGACCATTTAGCCAAACATTATCTGGTATTACTGCATTATCAACTTTTGGTGCATTTGGTGTAGGTAGCAATAATGCTTTACCAATAAGTTTATTATCTTTTGGAGGTATTAAAAAATCAAATTCAGTTTTATTAAATTGGAGAACTGCTGCTGAAATAAATAGCAAAGAATTCCAAATTGAAAGATTGGATCTAAATAACAAATTTGTAAAAATTGGAACTGTAAAAGCTAGTGGAAATTCAAATAGAGTATTGGTTTACAATTTCACTGATTTTGATATTTTGGTTAATCAAAAAGTTAATTTTTACAGACTTAAAATGGTTGATTTAGACGGTTCTTATAAATATTCTAATATCATCAAAATTAGTGATGATAATGGTCCAAAAGTATTTACTGTTTTCCCTAATCCTTCGGTTGGTAAATTAAACATTGAAAGTAATAATATTAATTTAGCTGCATCAACATACAAAATCACAAATATTATTGGTGAAACAGTTAAAACCGGTAATTCTGCAATAGAAGAAATTGATGTTCATAATTTAGCTGCTGGAGTTTATATGATTACTTTAGTTGATAGCGCAAACGAATCAGTTTCTGTTAAGTTTATAAAACAATAAGGCAAACAAAGACTTTAATATACAATAAAAAAGCCCGCTTTTGCGGGCTTTTTTATTGTATATATTGCTTATTTATTTTCGAACACAAACTGTTGGTGCTCGTCTAGGCTTATTAGTATGTTTGAGTCTTTTTTAACCTTACCAGCTAATATTTCTTTAGAAAGTTCGTTTAAAATTCTGCGTTGCATAACTCGTTTTAAAGGTCTTGCACCATATTGCGGATCATAACCTAATTGGGCTAACCAATCTAAGGCTTCATCGGTAATGTTTAGTTCTATTTGTTGGTGTAATAAAGTTCCTTTTAAGCCTTCAAATTGTAGATTTACTATCTGTCTTACGTTTTCGCGGTTAAGCGGAGTAAACATAATAATATCGTCTATTCGGTTTAAAAACTCAGGACGAATTTGTCTGCGTAAAAGCTCCATTACATTGTTTTTAGCTTTGGCGGCAATGGCTTCTTTGTCAGCATCTATATCGTCCATTTGCTCAAAACTTTCTTGTATTACGTGCGAGCCAATATTAGAAGTCATGATAACAATGGTGTTTTTAAAATTAGCTGTTCTGCCTTTGTTGTCTGTTAATCGGCCATCGTCCAACACTTGTAACAAAATATTAAATACATCAGGATGCGCTTTTTCTATTTCATCTAACAAAACTACTGAATATGGACGTCTGCGAATAGCTTCGGTTAATTGTCCACTTTCTTCGTAACCTACATATCCTGGAGGCGCTCCAATCAAACGACTAACGGTGTGTTTTTCTTGGTATTCACTCATATCAATTCTTACCAAAGCACTTTCTTGGTTAAATAAAAATTCGGCTAAAGCTTTGGCTAATTCTGTTTTACCTACACCTGTAGTTCCCAAAAAAATAAATGAACCAATTGGTTTTTTAGGATCACTTAATCCAGCTCTGCTTCTGCGTATAGCATCACTAATAGCTGCAATGGCTTCTTCTTGTCCAACCACACGTTTGTGTAACTCTTCTTCTAAATGCAATAATTTTTCACGTTCGCTTTGAAGCATCCTAGTAACCGGAATGCCTGTCCAACGGGCTACTACATCGGCTATATCGTCAGCAGTAACTTCTTCTTTTACCATTGGCGAATGATTTTGAGCTTCGTCTAGTTTAGCTTTAAATTCATCTAAACGTTTTTCGGCCTCTTTAATTTTTCCGTAACGTATTTCTGCTACTTTAGCAAAATCGCCATTTCTTTCAAATTGGTCAGCTTGGTATTTTAAGTTTTCAATTTCTTTTTTGGTTGATTGAATTCCTTCAACTACCACCTTTTCGCTTTGCCATTTGGCTTTTAGCTCGTTTCTATCTTCTTGTAAATTGGCTATTTCTTCTGCTAGTTTTTTTACTTTTTCATCATCGCCTTCTCGCTTAATGGCTTCTCTTTCAATTTCCAATTGCATAATTCTTCTATCTAATTGGTCTAATTCTTCAGGAACCGAATCTATTTCTAAACGCAATTTTGCAGCAGCTTCGTCCATTAAATCAATGGCTTTATCTGGCAAAAAACGATCTGAAATATAACGTTGCGAAAGCTCCACTGCGGCTATAATCGCATCGTCTTTTATGCGCACTTTATGATGCACTTCGTAACGTTCTTTTAAACCACGTAAAATAGAAATGGCATCTTCGGTATCAGGTTCTTCTACATATACTTTTTGAAAACGTCTTTCTAAAGCTTTGTCTTTTTCAATATAGCGTTGGTATTCGGCTAAAGTGGTAGCACCAATGCTACGCAATTCGCCACGAGCCAAAGCCGGTTTTAAAATATTGGCAGCATCCATAGCGCCTTCGCCTCCGCCTCCTGCACCTACCAAGGTATGAATTTCATCTATAAATAAGATAATTTCACCATCGGCACTAATTACTTCTTTAACTACTGCTTTTAAGCGCTCTTCAAACTCGCCTTTAAATTTTGCCCCAGCAATTAATGAACCCATATCTAATGAGTAGATCTTTTTGGTTTTTAAATTTTCGGGTACATCGCCATTCACTATTCTATGCGCTAGGCCTTCGGCAATGGCAGTTTTACCTACTCCAGGTTCGCCAATTAGCACAGGATTATTTTTGGTTCTACGGCTTAAAATTTGTAAAACCCTGCGTATTTCTTCATCGCGACCAATAACAGGATCGAGCTTTCCTTTTTGTGCTAATTCATTTAAGTTTTTAGCATATTTATTAAGCGAGTTGTATTGATTTTCAGCTGTTTGTGAGGTTACTTTTTGTCCACCACGCAATTCGTTTATGGCAACTTTTAAGTTTTTTTCTGTTACTCCTACATCTTTAAGCAAGTTTGCAACAGTGTTTTTGCCATCCAACAAAGCTAAAAAAATGTGTTCAACCGAAACAAATTCATCGCCAAATTCAGCTAAATAACTTTGTGCTTTTAGTAAAGTTTGGTTTGCATCGTTCGATAAATATTGGCTTTGACCTTCTACCTTTGGGTAACTTTTTATAACAGCATCTAAAGTAGATTCAATTCTACTTTGGTTAATATTTAATTTTTTAAGTAAATAGGAGATAACATTTTCATCGGTTTGAATCAACGCTTTTAAAATATGGGCTGGTTCAATGGCTTGTTGGCCATTTTTTAAAGCAATTTGAACTGCTTCTTGAACTGCTTCCTGTGATTTAATTGTGAAATTATTTAAATTCATAATTTAGTTTTTCTATAAGTCGTCAAAATATACTCCAACGGAAAAATATAGCATTATTGACATATAAAATATTAAAACAAGCTTACTTGACTTAAATATTGGTTTTTGACACACATTTTGTTTAATAAATTCAGCCAAATAGACCTTATTGCTTAGGGGGTTTGAAAGATTTTTATTAAATAATAAACTTGATGATTAATTATGCATTTTATTTATTGATGTTTAAAATTTCAAAAAAATACCATCTTAAGCAAATTTATTGATAATGGTTTTTTCTATGGTTTTAAAATAACTACAATGTTAAAAAGAGTTTGTTATTGATTACAAAAAACCCCAATCCCAAATATTTACAATACATAATAAATTTAATTTGAAATGAACTTGACAATTTCATACAAATAAATTTCGTATAATATAAAAAGTGCCTAGAATATTAGTTGGTAATCTTTCCAAGTCCAAAAATTAGAATGTTTATTAAAAAATTATTGGGACAATTTTAATAAGCTAGAAAGTAAGAATTTCATTAATTCAATTTGGCAACTCTTCTCCGAAAAGCTACCATTTCACCAAACTTGTGATGTATGAACCAATAATTAAACTTGGTTTACAATTATTAGTTATTTAAAGTAATTGTATAATTAAGATTGCAATTCTATTAATTTAATTATTGGATTTTAACCGATAACGCCAAATACGGTATCAGTATTGGGCTATTGTCATATCTGTAACTACTATTGCCAAGCAACATCAGTCCATAATCAAATGCGGTAGAGTTATTTGTCGATCTAAAACCAAGGCAGTTTAAGTTCAAATTTGTTTGTCTATCAGCAAAATAATTATCGGTGATTAAATATAAATTATTTGATAATTTTAAATTCCCCGCTATAATAATAGCTAAATCACTTTGCCCTGATGAGCTATTACTGTTAACCAAATTGGTAAATTTACCTGTGCTTATAGTTAAGTTTTTTTCAGAATCACCTATTGTTAATCCTCCCGACAATAGACCAATAGAATTATTTTCTGATGAGCGAGAACTTAATGCAGCACCAGCTATGAAATGATTATATGAGGCACCTATGGAAACTCCATTGGTAATTTTAAACTGAGTGCGAACATGAACATTAAAAAAGCCAATTATTCCAAGAAAAAAGGCGCCACCCCCAATTGAAAAGTTATCAATGACACCAAAATCTAATCCATTATAAAGTATACCAATATTTTGATAATAAAATTCGCCTTGTTTTAAGCCTTGGTAATTATTGTTCCACCAATATTTATGGCTTAAAATGATTGGTTTTTTTCTAAATTGGTATTTCGATTGATAATTGCTCGGATTTAAATTTTTTTCATTCAAATTACCATCGGGTTTTACTGCATTTGTTTTAGTTTGGTTTTTTACATTACTAATATTTGCAATATTTTTTTGATTAATTATAATAACTCCAGCGTATTCAGTTTTTAACTTAACTTCTTCTAAATTTATTGCCATAATTTTGCCCCTTATAATGCTACCATCATTAAGGGTTATGGTAGCTTCTATTAGGCTATCTGCATTGTTATTTGATTGAGCATAACCTAGTTTTGTAATAAACAAAGTCAAAACTAATAAAAATAGTATTTTGTACATTTTAGTGGATTTAAATCTAAAAAATTTTGAATAATTTATTTTATTTTATATACATATCCTAAATAAGGATATGGAACAAATTCTTCACGATTTACAGTAGTATAATTTGATGAATTGTAATCGTATTGGTCAAAACTACTAGTATAGGTATTTCCCATTAATCCAAAATCGAAACAATTAGATTTTCCAGGAATTCTGAAGGATACACTAAAAAATCTTTTATCTGAATCTTTCAAAAAGAAATTATCTGTCATAATGTATAAGTTATTGTTAAGCTTAGCCATTCCGCTTACCGATAAACCAAGGCCATTTAAGTTGCTACTATTGTTATTTAAGGAGTTAGAAGCTCTATAATCACCTTGGCCTGCGCTAACAGTTAAATTATTTTCCTTATTCCCAATGGTAACTCCTCCGCTTAATAATCCAAAGTAATTACTTCTATTATTATTTGAAATGGCACTTCCGTATGTATAAAACATATTATAGGCAGCACCAATTTTTATGTTTTCTGTAATTTCAAATTGGATTCTTAGGTTTATATTTCCAAAACCACCAACAAATAAATATAAAAATCCACCCCCAATTGAAAGGTTATTAGTAATACCATAATCCAAACCATTGTATAAAACCCAAATGTTTTGGTAATACATTTCATTTTTTTTCAGTCCATTGTAATTGTTGCTAAATGAATATTTATATGAATTAATTAACGGGACAAAGTTTCGATTTTTGGTTTTGTCATAATTTGATGAACCGCCAAATTTTACAATATTTAAATTGTTTGGATTTCTTGAATCGTAATATACCTCTTGAGGTTTTTGCGGAGGAGTATTATTTATTTGGTTTGTTTCATTTTCGTTTATTTTTCTAATATTGGCTACGTTTATTTGCAGTATGGTTATAATGCCTGCTAAATCGGTTTTTAACTTAACCTCAACTAAGCTCATTTCTAATAGTTCACCCTTTAAAATGGTTCCATCTTTTAAAGTAATCTCTACCTTATTAATGGTATCTGAAAATGAAATGTTATCATTCTTTTTTAAAGTGTTATCAGCCTGAATAAGCTTGGTTCCCAAAAGAAAGCAAATTATTAAAATGACGAGTTTAATGCTCATATTCATATATTTTTATTTTTAATGTTGAATGGTCTTAATTCTCAATTTTAATTGAAAATAAATTGAAAACCAAAATCTATTTATTTTTATGCCAATGTTTCAAGATAAATTTATTCCAGAGTATTTAGGTTTTTATAATTTAGAGTTGTAGCCAAACGATACTCCAACTCGAAAGCCATCACTGTTTGGAATGGTAGCCCAGGCGTTTATTGGAATGTTTAATTTGCCACTTTTAACTGTTTTGCCAAATGCGATTACTATGGCTCCGGTTAATTCCAAATCTCCTCTGCTATCCAACCTTTTTTCAAGTTTATAATCATTAACTTTCATGGCGTCCAAATCTTTTTTACTGTAAAATTTGCCATTATAATCAGCACCTTCCATTTTATTTAATATACCCAAAGTTGGCCCAAATGCTATTTCCCAACCATTTTTATTATTTCTAAAACCATTTAAAAAAGTTAGGCTTGGAATAATTAATTGTTGGTCTAAACCTGTAATCATTGGTAAAAACTCAAATAAAGCTTGGTAATTGCCTTCATTTAAATATTGTTTTTCAAATTGATAACCAAATTGAAACATGGCAGGGTTAGCATTGTAACCACCATCTTGTTTACTTTTACTTAAAACATCATTTTCCTTTCCCATTAAATACGTGTAACCAAAACGCGGACCTTCAAGATTAATTCTGTTTTTATTTGGGTTGTTAAGTACGTTTTCATAATCAAAGCGTTTGGTAAGTTTAGCAACGAGCTCTTCATTATTGGCAAGTCCAAACATTTTATGAGCTGTAATTTTTATCATAGATTGAACCTCGTTTGGTAAGTTGTTAAACTCCTCAATAGTGGTTTTTTCAATATTTTGTTTTTGAACATTTATGAGCCTTAAAGTTATTAGAATATTTTGATTGATAAGTTCAACGCTTCCCGTAATCATGTAATCTGTTTGAATAACTTTTGCTACTTCAAGCAAACACATTTTTCCATAACAATTATTTACATTAAGTTTATTTTTTTCAATTAAATAATTTACATCGTAGCGGTCTGTAACGTCAAAAGTATCCAGTTTTTCAATTTCAGTTCTTAGTATATTTCCTAATTGCTGAGCATCCGTTTCAAGTCCTTTGCTATCTACATTTAAAATAGTAACTGTTGGTTTTACTTTTTGAGCATTTGCCATAATTACATTGCCTAATAACAAGAATAAAATTGCTAATTTGTTTAAGTTAATTAAGTGTTTCATAATAGTTTTGTGTTAATTTTATGGTACAAAACACTTATTATTTTCAATTTAAAAATAATTGATAGAAAGACCATATTCTTTAACAGATAGTATAAAACACTAAAATTTTGTTTTAAGTTAGCTTTTGAACAGTTTTTAGTGAATTTTGCAATGAAAAATTTAAGTATTTGCATATTTTGCAAAAAAATAATGGCAAAAAATGCTGTTTTAACTAAAAAAATAATGAGTAAAGAAGGAACTAATTCAATTCAAGAACAATTTATAAGCAAACTTAAAACGGCTATTCCTGCAAACGAAAATTTGGTTCAAAGCATTGCTGATACATTAAACTTAAGTTTAGATAGTGCCTACAGGCGCATTAGATGTGAGAAACTTTTTGATATTGACGAAGTAGCTATTTTATGCAAAACCTATAAAGTTAGGTTTGATGATGAAGTGAATACATTGGCTAATGGAGCCAACTTTAATTTTAATTTATTAGAAAACAGTAAAGAAAAATTTAGACAATGGCTACAAAGTATTTTGGAGAACTTAAAACAAATTAGCTCACGCCCAGAAAATACTATCATTTACTCGGCCGATGATGTTCCTATTTGGCATCATTTCAATGATGATTATTTAATTAAATTCAAAATATTTTATTGGCTTAAAACAATATTGGCCGATCCTGATTTTGTAGATAAAAATTTTGATGCTGACTTAATCTCAAACGATTTAGTACAAATGGCAAAGGATGTTGCTTTTTATTACAATCAAACTACTTCCATTGAAATTTGGACGGAGGATACTTTTAACTCAACCCTTAAACAAGTAGAGTATTTTTGGGGTAGTGGATTTTTTAAAACCAAAGAAGATGCAGTTAATGTATGTAACTCTATTTACCATGAATTAAGTATTTTGCAAAAAATATGTGCTAATAGTAGTAAATCAGAAAATGGAAAACCTAATTTTACCATGTATCATAGCGAGGTAATGGTGGGTAATAACAGTATTGTTGCTACTATTGGTCAAACTAAAATTTCGTATGTGAGTTATAACACATTTAATATGATGACCACTACAAACGATAAGTTTGTGCACGAGGCAGAGCAATGGCTTAAAAACTTAATCAAAAAGTCAATATTAATAAGTGGAGTAGGAGAGAAGCAGCGAAATCAATTTTTCAGGAAATTAACCCAACGCCTCGATAAATTGAAACATGAAATAGAAGCCGAAATGTAATTTTTAAACCTATTTCATACACTCAAAATATATTTAGGCAACAGAATTATACAGTTTTACATAATTGGTATAAAATAAATTTAATAATTACTTGACATTGCAAGCATAAAGACTAATTTCGTTAATATGATTTTGAGTAGTTCGATAGTACAATATTTGCAGTATGTGGAGTTCGAAAAAAAACAAGCTAAACATACACTCATTAACTACAAGGTAGACTTAACTCAATTTGAAAATTATATCTCTCAAATTTATCAAATAACCCAAATTGAACAAGTAACTCATTACCACATAAAAAGTTGGTTGGTACACCAAATAAACGAAGGTTTAAAAAATCGTTCTGTAGCCCGTAAAATTTCAACTTTAAAGTCGTTTTACAATTTTTTATTGCGCGAGCAATTAGTTACCATTAATCCGCTTAATAAAGTGCAGGCTCCAAAAGTTGAAAAACGCTTACCTGAGTTTGTAGAGCAAAATGCTATGGAAAATTTATTTGATGGAAATATAGATGATGAACATTTTGAAAACACTTTTGAAGGTTTAAGAGATAAATTGATGGTTAATTTATTTTATGCTACTGGTATTCGTTTGTCTGAATTGCAAAATATTGAAAACCCAAGCATTGATTTTTATAAAAAACAAATAAAAGTATTAGGAAAACGGAATAAAGAACGCATTATACCTTTAACAAACGAGGTAATTGAATTAATAAAACAATATAATAACCAAAAAACAGCAAACGGTTTTATTAGCAATTATTTGTTATTAACCAATAAAGGCGAGCCTTTGTACGCTAAATTAATTTATATCACAGTAAAAAAATATTTAAGTAAAGTAACTACCTTGTCTAAGAGAAGTCCTCATGTGTTACGCCACACTTATGCTACTCACTTATTAAATCAAGGAGCCGATTTAAATGCAATAAAAGAACTATTAGGTCACTCGAGCCTAGCAGCTACTCAAGTATATACTCATAACAGTATTCAACAATTAAAAGAAGTGTATAAAAAACACCCTAGAAAATAGATAAAATAAATTGTAACAATTAAAAAACAATCTAAATTATGAAAGTTAACATTCAATCAATCCATTTTGACGCAGACATTAAACTACTTGATTTTATTACAAAAAAAGTAGAAAAAGCAAAAACCTTTTACGAGGGTATAGATAACGCGATGGTATATTTAAGATTAGAAAAAGATGCACATGGCGAAAATAAAGTAGTGGAGGTAAAATTAAATATGGCCGGTCACGAGGTTTTTGCAAAAGAACACAGCAATACTTTTGAATCAGCAGTTGATTTGGTAATAGATAAAATAAAAGCTCAAGTAAAAAAACATAAGGAAAAACTTCAAGATAAAGTATAAGATAATTAACTAAATAGAAAAATAATTAAGACCAGCACCTAAAAATGCTGGTTTTTTTGTTTAATAAATATATCTTGCATCCGCAAAAAAAAGGAAATAGTACTACTGAAAAACAAATAACCTTGTAATTCAATACTTACTGAGAATAAATAAAAATAATTTTAAAAATAATTTGCATTTATCATTAATACCACTACTTTTGCAGTCCGAAAAACAAATCGGAGTTCTTAAAAAGTCAGTGATATTTGATTATCAAAATAAAATAAACCAATATTTTATTTAAAAAATAAGCCACTTTAGCTCAGCTGGTAGAGCAACTGATTTGTAATCAGTAGGTCGCTGGTTCGATTCCGGCAAGTGGCTCAATTATTATTGTAGTAATGCAGTAATAAGGGGAGATACCAGAGCGGCCAAATGGGACGGACTGTAAATCCGTTGAGAAATCTACGAAGGTTCGAATCCTTCTCTCCCCACAAATATTATAAGCGAGAGTAGCTCAGTTGGTAGAGCGACAGCCTTCCAAGCTGTAGGTCGCGGGTTCGAGCCTCGTCTCTCGCTCAATTTGAAAATTGTTTTGCCGAATGATATCGATAAGTAAAACAATTTTTTTCATTTATTGGCAATTGTAATTGCTGGGAAATGTAAAGTTTTTTAAAGTAGCTTTTGAAGTTATTTTATATGTTAAAAAGAGAGTTAAAATGAGTTTTACCTTTAGGTGAAACAAATATAGAACTACAACATAATAACAAAACAAGCTGTTGTAGCTCAGGGGTAGAGCACTTCCTTGGTAAGGAAGAGGTCGAGAGTTCAATTCTCTTCAACAGCTCAAAAAAAATAATAGCTCCCTAGGGGGCTTTTGGTGTATTTAAAAACAATAAAAATTAATAAATAAATAAAATGGCTAAAGAAAAATTTGACCGCAGCAAACCCCATGTAAATATTGGAACTATTGGTCACGTAGATCACGGTAAAACAACATTAACTGCAGCAATTACAAAAGTATTATCTGATGCAGGTTTATCAGAAGCTCGCTCTTTCGATTCAATCGATTCAGCTCCAGAAGAAAAAGAACGTGGTATTACAATTAATACCGCTCACGTTGAATATTCAACAGCTAACCGTCACTACGCTCACGTAGATTGTCCAGGTCACGCGGATTATGTTAAGAACATGGTTACGGGTGCTGCACAAATGGATGGTGCTATCCTAGTGGTTGCATCTACAGATGGTCCTATGCCTCAAACTCGCGAGCATATTTTATTAGCTCGTCAGGTTGGTGTACCTCGTATCGTTGTATTCATGAACAAAGTGGATATGGTTGATGATGCTGAGTTATTAGAAATCGTAGAAATGGAAATCCGTGATTTATTAGATAAATACGAATTCCCTGGTCAAGAAATTCCAGTTATCCAAGGTTCTGCTTTAGGTGGATTAAACGGTGACGCTAAATGGGTTGCTAAAATCATGGAATTAATGGATGCAGTTGATTCATACATTCCAGTTCCTCCACGTTTAACTGAATTACCTTTCTTAATGCCAGTTGAAGATGTGTTCTCAATTACAGGTCGTGGTACAGTTGCTACAGGTCGTATCGAGCGTGGTATCATCAATTCAAGTGAAGGTGTTGAAATTATCGGTTTAGGTGCTGAAAAATTAACTTCAACAGTTACTGGTGTTGAAATGTTCCGTAAAATATTAGACAGAGGTGAAGCTGGTGATAACGTAGGTTTATTGTTACGTGGTGTTGAAAAAGAAGCTATCCGTAGAGGTATGGTTATTTGCAAGCCAGGTTCAGTAACTCCACACACTGAATTCAAAGCTGAAATTTATGTATTGTCGAAAGACGAAGGTGGACGTCACACTCCATTCTTTAACAAATACCGTCCTCAATTCTATTTCCGTACTACAGACGTAACAGGTGAAGTAGTATTACCAGAAGGAATGGAAATGATTATGCCAGGTGATAACGTTACTATTACTGTTAAATTAATCAATCCAATTGCTATGGAGAAAAACTTACGTTTTGCAATCCGTGAAGGTGGTAGAACAGTAGGTGCTGGTCAGGTAACTGAAATTTTAAAATAATTTTAATAAATAAAGATACTAAATGTTGGTTAAGGCAACTTAGCCAACATTTGGTGTCTAATTTAGGAGTGTAGTTCAAGGGTAGAATGTCGGTCTCCAAAACCGCTGATGGGAGTTCGAATCTCTCCACTCCTGCAAAAATATAAGAGTTAACAAGCTAACTTGTAAGCTCATCAAACTATGAATAAAATTAAAGAATACGTAAAATTATCATACGATGAATTAATGAATAAGGTAACTTGGCCTACATGGGGTGAGTTGCAAGAAAGTACTATCATAGTTATGATTGCTGCCTTATTAATTGCATTTATAATATTCATTATGGATTTAATTAGCAATGGTGGTTTAGGATTTTTTTACCAAATATTTAAGTAATTAAATCAAGAAAATGATACAAGAACAATTTAAGTGGTATGTGGCTAGAGCAATTACCGGACAAGAAAAAAAGGTAAAAGCGCAAATTGAAGTTGAGCTCGAAAGAGCAGGTTTGAGTGTTCATGTACCTCAAATTTTAATACCTACTGAAAAAGTTTATACTGTAAAAAATGGTAAAAAAATAGCGAAAGAAAAAGCTTATTTACCTGGTTATATATTGATTCAAGCAGAATTAGTAGGTGAAGTTGGTCATACCATTGATTCTGTTAATGGTATTGTAGGTTTTTTAGGTGGTAAATCTACACCAGTTCCGTTGCGTCAATCAGAAGTTGCTCGTATTTTGGGTAATGTAGATGCAATTGGTGAGCAAGGTGAAGTAATGGACGAACCATTTATAGTTGGTGAAACCGTAAAAGTAATTGATGGTCCTTTTAGTGGATTTGATGGTTTGATTGAAGAAGTAAGTGAAGAGAAGAAAAAACTAAAAGTTATGGTAAAAATATTTGGCAGAAGAACTCCTTTGGAGTTAAATTTTGTTCAAGTAGAAAAAGAATAAAAGAATAATTATATTTAATTTTTATAGTATTTAATGCTGCTTTCCACTGATTAAATATTTAAGGATTGGATAGGTATTATATATAAATAAATAAAATGGCTAAAGAATTAACAGGATTTGTAAAATTGCAGGTAAAAGGCGGTAGCGCTAACCCTGCACCACCAATTGGACCAGCTTTAGGTTCGAAAGGTATAAATATCATGGAGTTTTGCAAGCAATTTAATGCTCGTACCCAAGATAAAGCTGGTAAAATATTACCAGTAGTAATTTCAGTATACAGTGACAAGTCATTTGACTTCATTATTAAAACACCACCAGTAGCCTCTCAACTGCTGGAAGCTGCAAAAATCAAGGCTGGTTCAGCTGAATCTAACCGTAAAAAAGTTGGTTCAGTAACATGGGACCAAGTTCGAGATATTGCAGCTGATAAAATGCAAGATATGAACTGCTTTAAAGTAGAATCAGCCATGAAAATGGTAGCAGGTTCAGCTCGCTCTATGGGTATTACTGTTACGGGTGATAGTCCATTTCAAAATTAATTTTTAGATTGTAAAACAATGGCAAGGATCAGCAAAAAAAGAAAAGAAGTACTCAAGAAAATTGAGGCAAACAAAAACTACACTTTGTCTGATGCATCTAAATTGGTGAAAGATATTTCTTACACTAAGTTTGATTCATCGGTTGATATTGATGTACGCTTGGGAGTTGACCCTAAAAAAGCCAATCAAATGGTTCGTGGTGTGGTAAGTTTGCCACATGGTACCGGTAAAGATGTTCGTGTTTTAGCATTAGTAACTCCTGATAAGGAAGCTGAAGCTCGCGAAGCTGGTGCAGACCATGTAGGTTTGGATGAATTTATCCAAAAGATTGAGCAAGGATGGGTTGACATTGATATCATTGTAACAATGCCTGCGGTAATGGCTAAATTAGGTAAATTAGGTAAAATTTTAGGACCTCGTAACTTAATGCCAAATCCTAAATCAGGAACAGTTACTATGGAAATTGGTAAGACTGTAAGAGAAGTAAAAGCTGGTAAAATTGATTTTAAAGTAGATAAAGAAGGAGCAATCCATACATCTATCGGTAAAACTTCAATGGAACCACAAAAACTATTCGAAAATGCAGTTGAATTAATTCAAACTATTAATAAACTAAAACCATCAGCAGCTAAAGGTACTTACTTAAAAGGCGTAAGCTTAAGTAGTACAATGAGCCCTGGTATTTCAGTAGATACAAAATCAATTCCTGGCATTTAAAATTTAATAAAACAACAGTTATGACAAAACACGAAAAAAATGAAGTGATAGATAACTTGGCTGGTTTATTTAACGAGTACAAGAATGTTTATGTAACTAATGTAGCCAGTTTAAATGCAAAACAAACTAGCTTACTACGTGGCGAGCTTTTCAAAGCAGGTATTACCATGCAAATGGCAAAAAATACTTTAATTGAAAAAGCTATGGAACGTAGTGGAAGAGATTTTGGTAATTTAGGTGAAACTTTAGTAGGAAATACAGCATTAATGTTCTGTCACGATATGAAAGAACCTGCAAAGGCTATCAAATCGTTCCGTAAAAAGACAGAAATACCTTACTTAAAAGGTGCTGCTATTGATGCTGATATATTTATTGGCGATAACCAATTAGATACTTTAATGGCTCTTAAAACTAAAAATGAGCTTATTGGAGAAATCATTGGAATGTTACAAAGCCCAGCTCAAAATGTTATTAGTGCATTACAAGCTTCAGGTGGAGGTAAAATTGCAGGCTTAGTAAAAACGTTATCTGAGCGTCCTGAATAATTCAGATAAAACAAATTCATTAATTTAAAAAAACAAAAATAAAAAATACAATCATGGCAGATTTAAAAGCGTTCGCAGAACAATTAGTTAACCTTACAGTAAAAGACGTTAACGAATTAGCAAAAATTTTAAAAGACGAGTACGGCATTGAGCCTGCTGCTGCAGCTGTTGCTGTTGCTGCTGCTCCTGCTGCTGCTGAAGCAGCTGCTGAACAAACATCTTTCAACGTTATATTGAAAAGTGCTGGTGCAGCTAAATTAAACGTAGTTAAAGTTGTTAAAGACTTAACTGGTTTAGGTTTAAAAGAAGCTAAAGAATTAGTTGATGGTGCACCTAAAGCAATTAAAGAAGGTGTAGACAAAACTGAAGCTGAAAGCTTAAAAGCTAAGCTTGAAGAAGCTGGTGCTGAAGTTGAAGTAAAATAATTGCTTATAGCAAAATAAGCAGGCTTGACCCCGGCAATTTGCCGCGGGTCAATTCTGCATTATAAAAAAGCTACTTTTTTAGTTTTTTTATTGTCGTGATGAACGATTTTTTTTTGGTTTTATTCAACCTTAAAATGAATAACACAGTAAATTGATAGCATTTTCAATTTAAAACCAAATATTACATTGACTAACAGAACTATAACACCCGAAGGCAGAATCACTTTCGCCAAGGTAAAACCGGTTATTGATTATCCAGATTTTTTGGATGTTCAATTAGAATCTTTTAGAGAATTTTTTCAATTAGATACTACTTCTGAAAGTAGAGCTAATGAAGGACTTTTCAAAGTGTTTCAGGAGAACTTTCCCATCAGCGATACAAGAAACATTTTTACTTTAGAATTTTTAGATTATTTTGTTGATCCTCCACGCTATTCTATTGAAGAGTGTATTGAAAGAGGATTGACTTATAGTGTTCCATTAAAAGCCAAGTTAAAACTAAGCTGTAATGATCCCGAGCACGAAGATTTCCAAACTATAGTTCAAGATGTGTACTTAGGAACAATTCCTTACATGACTCCAAGTGGTACTTTCTGTATCAACGGTGCTGAGCGTGTTATTGTTTCGCAATTACATCGTTCTCCAGGTGTGTTCTTTGGACAATCATACCACACTAATGGAACTAAATTATACTCAGCTCGTGTTATTCCTTTTAAAGGTAGCTGGATTGAGTTTGCTACTGACGTAAATAACGTTATGTATGCATACATTGATAGAAAAAAGAAGTTTCCAGTAACTACGTTATTACGTGCTATTGGATTCGAATCTGATAAAGATATATTAAACTTGTTTGACTTAGCTGAAGAAATTAAGGTAAGCAAAGCAGGTTTGAAAAAGGTATTAGGTCGCAAATTAGCAGCTCGTGTTTTGAGAACGTGGGTTGAAGATTTTGTAGACGAGGATACCGGTGAGGTTGTATCAATTGAGCGTAACGAAGTTATTATTGAACGCGATACTACCATTGAAGATAGTCATATTGATTTGATTTTAGAAGCTGATGTTAAAAACATCATTCTTCATAAAAATGAAAACAACCACAATGAGTTTGCCACTATTTTAAATACTTTACAAAAAGATACTTCAAATAGTGCTAAAGAGGCTCACGAACATATTTACCGTCAATTACGTAACGCAGATCCACCTGATGAAGAAACAGCTCGTGGTGTTATTGAGAAATTATTCTTCTCTGATAAGCGTTATGATTTAGGTGAAGTTGGTCGTTACCGTATCAATAGAAAATTAAACAAAAACGAATCTTTAGATAATCGTGTACTATCAAAAGACGATATTGTTTCAATCATAAAATACTTAATTGAGTTATCTAATTCACGTGCAGATGTGGATGATATTGACCATTTAAGTAACAGACGTGTTAGAACTGTAGGTGAGCAATTGTATTCACAATTTGGTGTTGGTTTGGCTCGTATGAGCAGAACTATTCGCGAGAGAATGAATATACGCGATAACGAGGTGTTTACTCCTCAAGATTTGATCAATGCTAAAACATTATCATCTGTTATCAACTCATTCTTTGGAACTAACCAATTATCTCAGTTTATGGATCAAACCAATCCATTGGCAGAGATTACTCACAAAAGAAGAATGTCAGCCCTAGGTCCAGGTGGTCTTTCTCGCGAAAGAGCTGGTTTTGAGGTTCGTGACGTACATTACACCCACTATGGTCGTTTGTGTACTATCGAAACTCCAGAGGGACCAAATATTGGATTGATTTCATCATTATGTGTACATGCTAAAATTAACAGCATGGGCTTTATTGAAACGCCATATTTAAAAGTAGAAAACGGAACTGTTTCGGTTGGAAAACCTGTTACTTATTTAAGTGCAGAAGATGAAGAAGGAATGGTTATTGCACAATCGGATGCTAAATATAACGAAACTACAGGTGAGTTCAACGATCCTAAAGTAAAAGCTCGTTACGAAGGCGATTTCCCGATGGTGGAACCTGAAAAACTACAATTTATGGATATTGCTCCTAATCAAATTGTATCGATTGCAGCTAGTATGATTCCTTTCTTGGAACATAATGATGCGAATCGTGCGTTGATGGGATCTAACATGCAACGTCAAGCAGTTCCTTTATTACGTCCTGAAGCTCCAGTTGTTGGAACAGGATTAGAAGGTAAAATTGCTAGAGATAGTAGAAACTTATTATTAGCAGAAGGTACCGGTGTAGTTGAGTATGTGGATGGTAATGAAATTAGAATTCGTTACGAACAAACCGAATCTGATAAATTAGTTAGCTTTGGAACAGATACCAAAACTTATAAATTAACTAAGTTTTTACGCACTAACCAAAATACTTGTATTAACTTAAGACCAATTGTTAAAAAAGGTCAAAAAGTTACTAAAGGTAATGTTTTATGCGAAGGTTATGCAACTCAAGGTGGCGAATTAGCAATTGGAAGAAACTTAAAAGTAGCTTTCATGCCTTGGCAAGGAAATAACTTTGAGGATGCGATTGTAATTAGCGAGCGCGTAACCAAAGAAGATATTTTTACTTCAATTCACATTACTGAGTATGAATTAGAAGTTCGTGATACCAAACGTGGTGAAGAAGAATTAACCAATGATATTCCAAATGTAAGCGAAGATGCTACTCGCAACTTAGATGAAAATGGATTAATCAGAGTTGGTTGCGAAGTATTTGATGGTGATATTTTAATTGGTAAAATTACTCCTAAAGGAGAAACAGAACCATCACCAGAAGAAAAATTATTACGTGCTATTTTTGGTGATAAAGCTGGAGATGTAAAAGATGCATCTTTAAAAGCTTCTCCATCTACAGCAGGTGTAGTTATTGAGAAAAAATTATTTGCTAGACTTAAAAAAGATAAAGTAGGTAAAGCAGATGATAAAACTAAGATTGCTAAATTAACTGAAGAGCATGATAAAAACATAGCTTCAATTAAATCAATTTTAGTTGATAAATTATTTACCATTTTAACTGGTAAAACTAGTCAAGGTGTAATGAATGTTTATGGTGAAGAATTGATTTCGAAAGGAACTAAATTCACTATGAAAAACTTAAGTGAAGTTGATTACACCAATGTTAATGCTAACAATTGGAGCACTGATGCTGAGAAAAACGATATGATCAAACAAATCCTATCGAACTACAAAAACAGAGTTAACCAAGAATTAGCTGATTACAGACGTAAAGAGTATGCAATTAGTGTGGGTGATGAATTACCAACTGGTATTTTAAAACTAGCTAAAGTTTATATTGCTCAAAAACGTAAGTTAAAAGTAGGTGATAAAATGGCTGGTCGCCATGGAAATAAAGGTATCGTTGCACGTATTGTTCGTGACGAGGATTTACCATTCCAAGAAGATGGAAGACCAGTTGATATTGTGTTAAATCCATTAGGTGTACCATCTCGTATGAACTTAGGACAGATTTACGAAACTGTGTTAGGTTGGGCAGGTATTGAATTAGGAGTTAAATTTGCTACTCCAATTTTTGATGGTGCTAACGATGATGATGTATTAGAATTTACACGCAAAGCAGGAATTCCTGATTGGGGTAAAACTTACTTATACGATGGATTGTCAGGAGAGCGTTTTGATCAGCCAACTACTGTAGGTGTAATTTATATGATTAAATTAGGTCACATGGTTGATGATAAGATGCATGCTCGTTCTATTGGACCATACTCATTAATTACACAACAACCTTTAGGTGGTAAAGCACAATTTGGAGGTCAGCGTTTTGGAGAGATGGAGGTTTGGGCTTTAGAAGCTTATGGTGCATCAAATATTTTACAAGAAATTTTAACCATTAAATCGGATGATATTATTGGTAGAGCTAAGGCTTACGAAGCAATTGTAAAAGGTGATAATTTACCACAACCTGGTATTCCTGAATCGTTCAATGTATTGTTACATGAATTAAGAGGCTTAGGTTTAGATGTAACGTTAGAATAAAAAATTTAATGGAATTGAGTTGACAATTTTGCTAGCTCAATTCCATCATTTTATTTAAACTAACAATTTTCAATAAAAAAATTTCAAACGAAATATATGTCTTTCAAAAAAGATCAAAAATTAAAAAGCAATTTCACCAAAATCAGAATAGGTTTGGCTTCGCCAGAGTCTATTTTACAAAGATCACATGGTGAAGTAACCAAGCCAGAAACTATCAATTACAGATCGTTCAAGCCAGAAATGGGTGGATTATTTTGTGAGCGTATTTTTGGACCAATAAAAGATTACGAATGTCATTGTGGTAAATATAAACGTATTCGTTACAAGGGTATTGTTTGTGACCGTTGTGGTGTTGAAGTAACAGAAAAGAAAGTAAGACGCGAACGCATGGGTCACATTAATTTAGTGGTACCTGTTGCGCATATTTGGTATTTCCGTTCATTGCCAAATAAAATTGGTTATGTATTAGGAATGCCAACAAAAAAATTAGACATGGTTGTATACTACGAACGTTATGTAGTTTGTCAACCAGGTATTAAGCAAAATGATGGTGTTTTAATGAATGATTTGTTAACGGAAGAAGAATATTTAGATATTCTTGATTCGTTACCAAAAGATAACCAACATTTAGATGATGATGATCCGAATAAATTTATAGCTAAAATGGGTGGAGATGCACTTTGGTTTTTATTAAGCCGAGTTGATCTTGATGCATTGAGTTTTGATTTACGTATTAAAGCAAGTACAGAAACTAGCCAACAACGTAAAGCTGAAGCTTTAAAACGCTTAAAAGTTATTGAAGGATTCCGTTCGGCTCAAGAAAACGGTGAAAACCGTCCTGAGTGGATGGTAGTAAAAATTTTACCAGTTATTCCACCAGAATTACGTCCGTTAGTGCCGTTAGAAGGTGGACGTTTTGCAACTTCGGATTTAAATGATTTATACAGACGTGTTATTATTCGTAACAACCGTTTGAAACGTTTAATGGAAATAAAAGCTCCTGAAGTAATTTTACGTAACGAAAAACGTATGTTACAAGAAGCTGTAGATTCATTATTTGATAATACAAGAAGAGTAAGTGCTGTAAAAACTGAAGGTAATCGTCCTTTAAAATCTTTAAGCGATATGCTAAAAGGTAAACAAGGTCGTTTTCGTCAAAACTTATTAGGTAAACGTGTGGATTATTCTGGTCGTTCGGTAATTGTGGTTGGACCTCAATTAAAATTACACGAATGTGGTATTCCTAAAAATATGGCTGCTGAGCTTTTCAAACCATTTGTTATCCGTAAATTATTAGAGCGTGGTATTGTTAAAACAGTAAAATCGGCTAAGAAATTAGTAGATAGAAAAGAGCCTGTAATTTGGGATATTTTAGAAAATATTTTAAAAGGACATCCTATTTTATTAAACCGTGCTCCTACATTACATAGATTAGGTATTCAAGCTTTCCAACCAAAATTAATTGAAGGAAAAGCTATCCAATTACATCCTTTAGTTTGTACTGGTTTTAATGCGGATTTTGACGGGGATCAAATGGCTGTTCACGTTCCACTAGGAAATGCAGCAGTTTTAGAAGCACAATTGTTGATGCTTGCTCCTCACAATATTTTAAATCCTGCTAATGGTGCACCAATTGCGGTACCATCGCAGGATATGGTGTTGGGATTATACTACATAACAAAGGGTAGAAAACATACTCCTGAACATCCCGTAAAAGGCGAAGGATTGAAATTTTACTCTCCAGAAGAAGCAATTATTGCTTACAACGAGCGTAAGGTTGATTTACACGCATTTGTTAAATGTAAAGTAAATGTTTTAGAAGACGATCAATTAGTTAATAAATTGATTGATACAACAGTTGGTAGAATTATTTTCAATACTGTAGTACCTTCTAATTATGGTTACATCAATGAATTATTAACTAAGAAAAACTTAAGAGATATCATTGGTTCAGTAATTGCTGAATGTGGTATGGATAAGTGTGCAAAATTCTTAGATGATATTAAAGAAATTGGTTTCCATCACGCATTTAAAGGTGGATTATCATTTAATTTAAGTTATGTAATGATCCCTGAAGAAAAAGGGAAGTTTGTAAAAGAAGCACAAGCAGAGGTAGAAGAAATTTGGAGCAATTACGAGCAAGGTTTTATTACCAACAATGAGCGTTATAACCAAGTTATTGATATCTGGACTCGTATTAACTCTCGTTTGGCTGATACCTTATTAACTCAATTGAAAAACGATAACCAAGGATTTAACCCTATCTATATGATGTTAGATTCTGGAGCGCGTGGTTCAAAAGAGCAAATTCGTCAGTTAGGAGGTATGAGGGGTTTGATGGCTAAACCACAAAAGAATTTAAGTGGGGGAACTGGAGAGATTATTGAAAATCCAATTCTTTCTAACTTTAAAGAAGGTTTATCAGTTATTGAATACTTTATTTCAACTCATGGTGCGCGTAAAGGTTTGGCGGATACAGCTTTAAAAACTGCGGATGCTGGTTACTTAACACGTAGGTTACATGACGTTGCCCAAGATATTGTTATCAATGAAGAAGATTGTGGTACTTTACGTGGTATTCCAATTAGTGCATTAAAAGATAACGAAGAAGAAGTAGAAAGTTTATACGAACGTATTTTAGGAAGAACTAGTTTACACGATGTATTTGATCCATTAACTGGTGAATTATATGTGGCAGCTGGTGAGCAAATTATTGAAAAAATTGCTACTAAAATATCAAATAGCCCAATAGAAATAGTTGAAATTCGCTCGGCATTAACTTGCGAAACTCAATTAGGTATTTGTGCTAAATGTTATGGAAGAAATCTTTCTACAGGTAGAATGGCTCAAAGAGGAGATTCAGCTGGTGTAATTGCTGCTCAATCAATTGGTGAACCAGGAACTCAGTTAACATTACGTACTTTCCACGTGGGTGGTACTGCTTCAAATATTGCTAACGAAAGCCAAATGAATGCTAAATTTGGTGGTATTTTAGAATTTGAAGAGATAAAAACAGTTGAAATGAAAACTGATGAAGGTATTTTTGATACTGTAATCGGTCGTCAAGGTGAGATTAGAATTTTAGATGAGGTAACTCGTAATCCAATTATTACTGTAAATATTCCTTATGGAGCTCATTTACAAGTTAAAAATGGTGCTAAAATTGCTAAAGGCGATATTATTTGTTCATGGGATCCATACAATGCGGTAATTCTTTCTGAGTTCCCGGGTGTGCTTCAATTTGAAAGTATTATTGAAAATATAACTTTTAAAGAAGAGAGCGATGAGCAAACAGGTCACAAAGAAAAAGTTATTATTGAATCGAAAGATAAAACTAAAACACCTTCAATTATTGTAAACGATAAAAAAGGTAATCCTTTAAAAGAATATAATATTCCAGTAGGTGCACACATTGTGGTTGAAGATGGTAAATCAATTGGACCAGGTGAAATTTTAGTTAAGATTCCTCGTGTTGCGAGTAAAACACGTGATATTACAGGAGGTTTACCGCGTGTTACCGAGTTATTTGAAGCTCGTAACCCAAGTAATCCTGCAGTAGTTACTGAAATTGATGGTGTAGTAAGCTTTGGTGGTATTAAACGTGGTAACAGAGAAATCATGGTTACTTCACGTGATGGTGATAGCCGCAAATATATGGTTCCATTGTCGAAACACATTTTAGTTCAAGAAAATGATTTCGTAAAAGCAGGTTCACAATTATCTGATGGTTCAATTAGCCCTCAAGATATTTTGAGAATTGAAGGACCACTTACAGTTCAGCGTTATATTGTTAATGGTATCCAAGAGGTTTACCGTTTACAAGGTGTAAAAATTTCGGATAAACATATCGAAATTATTGTTCGCCAAATGATGCAAAAATTAGAAGTAGTTGATCCAGGTGATACTTTATTCTTAGAAGGTGAAAACGTTGATCGTTTCAAATTCAAAAAAGTAAATGATTGGATTTACGATAAAAAAGTAGTGTTAGAAGCAGGTGACTCAACCAACTACAAACCGGGCCAAATTATTAGTGTTAGAAAATTACGTGATGAAAATTCACAATTAAAACGCAAAGATTTACGCTTAGTAGAAGTAAGAGATGCTGAATCGGCTACTGCAGTTCAAGTAATTATGGGTATCACTAAATCATCTTTAGGTACTCAAAGTTTCATGAGTGCTGCATCGTTCCAGGAAACTACTAAAGTATTGAACGAAGCTGCTATTAACGGTAAAGTAGATAGAATGTTAGGATTAAAAGAAAACGTAATTGTTGGACATTTAATTCCTGCAGGTACTGGTTTACGCGATTACGAAAAATTAGTAGTTGGTAGTAAAGAAGAATACGAGGCATTATTATCATCGAAAGATGAAGAATAGTTAAATGTATTTAAAGTATAAAAAAAGCTACTTAGCCGAAAGGTTAAGTAGCTTTTTTGCTTTAACAAAACAGAAATAAGTAATTGAATTTTATTAAATTCGAAAATATGAAATTAGCCATAAGAGCATATGAAACCAGCGACAAGCAGGCCTGTTTGGAGGCTTTTGAAAGCAATATTCCAAAATATTTTACCCAAGCCGAAATAGCTGATTTTGATGCTTTTTTAGAGGTGCTTCCTAATAAAGTTGGGGTTAATAAAACCTATTATTATGTAGTAGTTTTCGAAAATGAAGTAATTGGTTGCGGAGGTTTTGGCGATAAAGATAATTCCGATATTATTACATTGGCTTGGGGACTTATTCATCAAAATTTCCATAAAAAAGGATTTGGTAAAGTGTTGTTGAATTATCGTTTGAATCAAATTAAAGAAAAGTTCCCTAACCAACCGGTGTATATTGATACTACACAATATTCGTATGGCTTTTTTGAAAAATATGGTTTTGAAACTATCAAAATTACCAACGATTTTTATGAAAAAGGATTACATAGATACGATATGAAACTTGTATTTATATAAACAATTAATGCAATAACTGAACCAGTTAACCTATTTGGCTAATACCAAAAAATGGTTGGAAAATGATTATTAGGTATTTGCTGTTGAATAAAATAATTTATTTTATCCGTAATGCAGAAAAAAATTGAAATTAAAAACTATCATTGGATTTAAAAACGATTTATGCAGTTAAAATCAAAACATATTTTATTTCGAGAAGTATTAGAAGATGATATTCCGCAAATCCATCAACTTAATATTTTGCCTGAAGTAGATAAATATAATACACTAGGCATCCCAAAAAATATAGAAGAAACACAAGATTTAACGATTTCATGGATAACTGCCCAACAACAAAATCCAAGGGAAAAATATGTTTGGTTATTGCAAAATGAAGAAGGTTATTTTATTGGGTTATTTGGATTAAACAAAGGGAAAAAAAATTACTTTAATGCTGAAATATGGTATAAACTTTTTCCTGAATTTTGGAATAAAGGTTTTGCCACAGAAGCTGTAAATTGTGTTTTAAATTTTTGTTTTTTTGAATTAAAACTGCACAGAATCACTGCTGGTTGTGCAACAGAAAATGTTGCCTCCATTAAGGTACTTCAAAAGGCAGGATTTAAAAAAGAAGCTCACCATAGAAAAATACTACCTATTCGTGGTCATTGGATAGATAATTACGAATTTGCGATTTTAGAAGAAGATTACTTTAAAAGTGCTTTTGAATAGGATAAATTTTTCAATAAAATAAGTGGTTTTTCAAATAGTTGAACTAAAGAATTATTTATTAAATATTTTTAAATTGATAATTCCCCACTTTTGAAATCTGTACTGAATTGATGTAGCCAAAACACCTAAACCGTATTTTACACTTCTTGCAAAATTTATTGATGAAGCCTCATCAAAATATTTAGTTGGACAAGTAACTTCACCAATTTCAAAACCTGCATAAAATACTTGTGCACACATTTGGTTATCAAACACAAAATCATCACTACAAACATTATAGTCAACGGTGTTTAGCACATCAATACTGAATGCTCTGTATCCTGTGTGGTATTCCGATAGTTTTTGTCCCATCAAAATATTTTGAAACAAAGTTAAACAACGGTTGAAGAAATACTTATAAAGAGGCATTCCTCCCTTTAATGCACCTTTTCCTAATATTCTTGAAGCAAATACTGCGGGATATACATTATATGCAATAATTGAGGCAATGCTATGAATTAATGTAGGTGTGTATTGGTAGTCAGGGTGAACCATTATTACAATATCAGCACCAATTTCTTTAGCTTTGTTATAGCAGGTTTTTTGATTTCCACCATAACCTTTGTTTTTTTCATGTCTAATAACATGCTGTATACCTATTTTTTTTGCCAAAGCGCTTGTTTGATCCTTACTAGTATCATCTACTAAAATCACTTCATCTACTATATCGAATGGAATTTCATTGTAGGTTTTTTCTAAGGTAAGCTCTGCATTGTATGCAGGCATTACAACAACTATTTTTTTGTTATTTAGCATAAACTAATTGCAATAATATAAACTATCTCGCTGTAATCAAAATTTTGATAGATAAGTATGTGCTATAAAGTTTTACTATTGATAATTCAAAACAATTATTACCTTGCAATTAAATTAATAATTAATAAAATGGATAAGCAACAAGAAGAGAAGAGTAATAACCGCAATGGTTTGGTTTTATTACTGTTATTGTTATTAGGGTCTATAGGTTTTAATGTATACCAATATAAAAACCATACTACAACTATTATCTCACATGGAAATGAAGTAGATAGTTTAACTAATGTAAGAATAGAGGTAGAAAGAGAATTGGTTTCTACTTCCATGGAATTAGATAAATACAGGGGAATAGCCGGTAATTTAGATAGTTTGCTTACTGATGCAAATGGCAAAATTTATAATCAAGAGTTAAAAATAAGAAACTTACTTAAAAATGAAAAAGATGCTAATAAGTTAAGCAAAAAATTAAAAGAAGAATTGGCTTCTTTAAAAGAATTGAGAGATGAATATTTGGAAAAAATAGATGCACTTATGATAGAAAATGGTGCATTGAAAGCAAAAAATACTGAATTAACTGAGGCGGTTTCAGGCTTAAGTCAAGAAAAATCAAAACTAGAGAAAACAGTTGAAGCAGCTAGTGTTTTAAAAGTTGAATACGTGAAAGTATCGGTATTTAAAAAGAAAGGTAATGGAAAGTTAGTTGAAACTACATTAGCTAAAAGAACCAATAAAATTGAAGCTTGTTTAACTATAATGGATAATAAAGTAGCAAACAAAGGGGATAGATTTGTTTATTTGAGAGTAATTTCTCCAAGTGGTAAACCATTGGCAGGTATTAATAAAGGAAATATTTCAGTTAATGGCGAAACTTTAGAATGTACCTCAAATATTAAAATTGATTATCAAAATGAGAAGCAAAATATTTGTTTAGCATACGAAGGGGAGGAGCGAAACTTAGAAAGTGGTACCTACACCATCGAATTGTATATTGACAATAATCTTGTACACGCAAGTAATTATATTTTAAAATAGATAGATAACTATAAACGAAAAAAGCCAAACATAATTGTTTGGCTTTTTTCGTTTAAAAACTATAGGTAAAACCAAGTTGGTTTGTACCTATTATTGGAAACCAATTATTTTTGTTCATTTTCCATTTATTTTTATGAGTTGCATAAATAAGTTTAGTAGATATGATACCAATACCAGCCCCAACACAAACATCACTAAACCAATGTTTATTGTTTAATATTCTCATGGCTCCCACGGTGGTTGCTAAGGTGTAACCAGAAAATATGACGATGGGTTTGTTTTTATATTCTTGATGTAAAATTTCGGCAAGTATAAATGCAAATGCTGTATGCCCACTTGGAAAGGAGTATTTATTTGATCCATCTGGCCTAAGCGTTTCAGTGCTATATTTTAAAACATTAACTAACCCTAGTCCTAGTATTGCACTTTTAGTTGTTATGGCAAATTGGTTTGGAATATTACTTGTACTTTTTACTTTTAATAAATCAAGACCAATCATTATTAGCCCGGGTGAAAATGCCAAATAATCATCGGTAGAAGTTTTGAAACTGTTCCAGTTATCATCTCTATAGTTTTTTATTGATAAACTACTTGTTGGTCCATTATTTTTTAAATTAATTAAACCATAGGTAATTAATAATGATGGGGCGATATAGCTTTTGTAACCAAATTTTTTATTGTAAAATGAAATTGAATCATTTTGTGAATAGCTAATTATGGGCTTTATACCAAAAATGATTAGTAATATAAACCAAAAATACTTCATTAGGAATAAAGGTAATTTAGCACTGAGCAAGTATAAATGGCTGCCGTTTCTGTTCTTAGAATATTATTACCCAAAGTAATTGGTTTGAAGTTTTTTTGTAAAGCAATTTTCACTTCATTTTCTGTAAAATCTCCCTCAGGGCCAATAATGACTAGTGTAGGTTTATTTTCATTAAAAACACTATTTATGGAAATTTTTTCCTCCATGCACCAAGCTAGCAAACAATTATAATCTTCGGCTTTTAAATTGTCAATAAATCCATGGTACGAAATGATATTATTAATTTTTGGTAACCAATATTGTTTGCTTTGTTTAATAGCCTGGACTAATATTTTTTCGCAGCGTTCTATGTTGATTTTATTCCTTTCTGAATTTTCAGTTTCAATAAATGTAATTTCTGAAATACCTATTTCAGTACATTTTTCAATCATCCAATCCATTCTATCGAAATTTTTTGTAGGTGCTACTGCTAAATGAATACCCTGCTTATGGTTATTCTCAAAGTGAATTATTTCAATAATTTCTAATTTGCATTTTTTTGCATTATTGTCAATAATTTCACAAAGTGCTTTATTGCCCTTTCCATCAATAATGGTTATTTGATCATTTATTTTTTTTCGGAGTACCCTTATGCAATGCTTTGATTCATCTTCAGGGAGTTCAAAAAATTTGTCATTAAGGTTAGCATGAAAAAACAATTGCATAGAATTATAATTAAGGTAATTTATTAAAACTTATTCTGTAAGGTATTTAATAATTTACTCAGCAATTACAGCAGGCTTCACATTAATTGGATTAGATGGTTTTTGATTTCCATTGGGTGTTTTGCTAACACTCATTTGACTTTTTCCGTTAAACTCTGCTCCAGACTCAATAACTAATTTTTGTGAGGTAATGTCACCTATGATTTTGGCAGTTGATTTCACTGAAAGTAGATCTTCTATAATTACATTGCCATTGATAATGCCTTGCACATCGCAATTTGCAGCGGTTACATTTCCATCTACTTTGCTACTTGATCCTAATACTAATTTGGTTTTTACAGTAATATTTCCTTTTACAGTTCCATCTATCCTTAAGTCACCTACTGAAGTAATATCACCAATTATACTTGTTCCTGCATTAATAATATTTATTTCCTGCGGGTTAAATGTTTGATTTTTATTGCTATTAAAAATGGCCATTTGTTATAAAATTTATGGTTAATAACTTATTTAATAACAAATGTAGGTTAATTATTTGTGTAAACAAAAGTATCTAATCTATTATTAAATTTATCTCATATCAATGTTTGCCGAACTTAAATGAGTTTATGTTCTCAATTTTTTTCAAAAAAAATTGAATAAAAAAATATAAGTACTTGAAATAATCCAAAAAATATTTTGTACCCTTGTATTAACAAAAGCCAATTGGCTAAAAAAAACTAACAATAAAATTTTATAATTAAATGAACATTTACGTTGCAAATTTAAATTACAGTGTTTCTAACGAACAACTGCAACAATTATTCGAAGGCTTTGGCGAAGTATCATCAGCTAAAGTTATCTTAGACCGTGAAACTGGTCGTTCTCGCGGTTTTGGTTTTGTTGAAATGCCTAACGATGCAGAGGCTAATCAAGCCATTGAAAAGTTACATCAATCAGAACACGTAGGTAAAGTACTTAACGTAACTGAAGCAAGGCCAAAAACAGAAGGTGCCGGTGGTAGCAGAGGTTTTGGAGGAAGAAGTAATGATAGAGGTCCTCGTAGATACTAACATATACCTTTAAAATATTAAAAAAAGCCAACTATTTAATAGTTGGCTTTTTTTATTTATATAATTAAAATTATATCTTACTAACACAGTTTTTTTGGTCAAATATTAATTGCACTTTTGTAGCAAATGGAAATAAAATCTGCTGAATTTAAAATGGCAGCCTCAAACCTTGCTGGCTGTCCCAAAGGCAATTTACCTGAATTTGCTTTTATTGGTAGAAGTAATGTTGGGAAATCATCGCTCATTAACATGTTAGTGGAGCGTAAAGATTTGGCGCGTACATCATCTACACCAGGAAAAACAGTTAGCATTAATTTTTTTCTTATAAATGGAAAATGGAATTTAGTTGATTTACCTGGTTATGGTTATGCTAAACGGAGTAAAACTTTACGTGTTCAATGGGAAACTGTATTAATTGACTATTTGAAAAGTAGGGAAAACTTGCAGTGTGTTTTTGTACTAATTGATTGCAGGGTTCCACCACAAAACAGCGATATTTCTTTTATAAATATGTTAGGTCAAATGGAGGTTCCTTTTGTAATAGTTTTTACCAAATTAGATAAAATAAAAGCTGTTGAATCAGCTGCTAATATTGAAAAATTCAAAGAAACATTGCTACTAGATTGGTCACATTTGCCTGAGTGTTTTGAAACCTCATCAGTAAAAGAAATTGGACGTAAGGAGATTCTTAAATTTATCAGTGGAATTATAAACACCCCTAAGGATTAGGATGCAAAGTTATGCTCAAATATTTGGTTTGATTGGTGATAATCTCAAAAACACATTTTCGAAAGACTATTTCAATCGCAAATTCGAAGCTAATAATTTACCTTATAACTATCAAAATTTTGAGTTAAAAAACATCAATGAGTTTTTACCTTTAATTGTTCAAAATGAAAAAATAGGTGGTTTAAATGTGACTATACCATTTAAGCAAAGTATTATTCCATTTTTAGATAAATTGGACACAACTGCTTTGGAAGTAGGGGCAGTAAATTGCGTTAAAATAAATAGGGTTAATGATAAGATTAGTCTTAAAGGATACAACACAGACGTATTAGGTTTTAAACAATCATTATTAAATTTTATTCCTATAAATTTTGATGGTAAAGCAATCATATTAGGTACAGGTGGTGTAAGTAAGGCTGTGCAATACATATTCCGCCAATTAGCTATTGAATTTATTTCCGTAACCTCTCAAACATCAAAAATAGATGAAGGCACAATTGGCTATTGTGAACTTCAAGAAATGGATATAAATAAATTTACATTAGTAATAAATGCAACCCCTTTAGGTATGTTCCCAAAAGTACTTGAATTTCCTTTATTTCCCTATGGAAAATTGACACCAAATCATTTTTGTTATGACCTTATTTATTTGCCAACAGAGTCTCAATTTTTGACCAAATCAAAAGCAATGAAAGCAAATATAAAAAATGGTATGGAAATGCTTTACAGTCAAGCCTATTACGCATTTAATATCTTTACAGAGCAATTAGAATAATTTTGTAGTATTTTATTTTATAATTTAAAGTATTTTATTAATTTGCCCTTTAATTCAAAATAATTGGGTTGAATAAAATACTATTTGAAATGAAAACCATTAATCTAGCAACAATTGTATTAATAATTTTTTCGCTCTCTTGCCAAAAAGTAACTAAAGACGCAGTGGAGGTAACAGCTCCTGAATCAGTTACAGATATTAATTTATTGAAGGTTCCTTCAAATTTCGATTATCAAACCTCTAACGAAATTAGCTTTAGTATTCAATTATTAACAAATGATGATAAACCAATAAAAAATGTTAGAATAGATATCATGGATGGTGCTTCTGATTTGGATGGAAGTAAAATAATTGTATCTGGTTCAACAGATAATTTTGGTGTATTTAATTCAAAAGTTGAAGTGCCAAGTTATTTAACAAAAGTTGTGGTTAATTCTGACTACATCGGTATTCCCAATGATGTGTTATTAGATTTGGTAAAACCCGCTACTAGCTTAACTCTTGGTGGAAAGTCGCCAATGAAAATAGTTACAGCACAAGGCAAACTTGCCAGTGGTAACAATATTACCTTATCTAAATCAACTGACTTTTCTTACAGGTTAGGATCATGGGAACTTGTTCAAGGAAAACCTAATTATTTATTTTTACCCCGTGAAGTAATAACATCAAGTTTTTTAGCGGATGTGAACACCTCTTTACCTGAAAGAAGAAAAGTACCAATTTACAATCCTGGCTATTTAAATAATTCAGTAGAACGTAATTTGAACATAACTCAGCTTTCTGATATTTGGGTAACATTTGTTCATGAAGGTGCAGGTTTTAGAAACTCTTTGTTTTATTACGTTTATAATAAGAATAATCCTCCGCAAACAAGAAATGACATTGACTCATTAATTTGTGTGTTTCCAAATGCTTCCTATTCAGGCAGTGGTGGTGGGCTGGTTTCAGGTGATAGGGTTTTAATAGGAAGATTTGGTCCAGATACTGTCGTGGGTTTTGCAATTTCATCTGACGGATATAGAAGCACTGGAATTCAAAATTCAACCATTTTTTTATCGGATAAAAATTTAAACTCAAATGAATCAAATCCATTAAAAAAAGAACATTCCGTTTTGTTTTATGATAATACAACCGATAGGTTTTTGATTGCTTTTGAAGATCAATTTCGTTCAAATGGAGCAAGTGATGAAGATTTTAATGATGTAGTGTTTTTTGCTAAAGCAAATCCCGTTACTGGAATAAATACAAAAGATGTATTACCAATAAAAAACTTTACGGATTTTGATAATGATGGAATTGCAGATGATTTAGATGATTATCCAAATGATGCAACAAAAGCGTATAATAATTATTATCCTTCTTTAGATGAAATGGCAACGGTAGCTTTTGAAGACCAATGGCCAAGTAAAGGAGATTATGATTTGAATGATTTGGTTATTGATTATAGATATAATATAATTACCAATGCCAATAATAATGTTGTGATGGTAATGGGAAAATACAAGCCACGGGCAGCCGGAGGAGTATACAAAAATGCTTTTGGTGTTGAATTTCCAACAAGTAGAGGTAATGTTAAAAATATGATTGGTGCAACATTAGAAACAGGTCAATCAAAGGCAGTGGCAATATTGTTTAATAATTCAAGGACGAAATTCAATAATGCATTTAATACTAAAGATGGAGAGGCTTATCAAAACGTAGACACAATGGATATAAGTTTTGAGCTAAATTCACCAATTTCGTTAAATAGTTTTTCTTTAGGTTCATTTAATCCATTTATTTTTGTAGATGAAGCTGGAAAAGGACGAGGATTTGAAATTCACTTAGCCGGTAAAACACCAACAGATTTAGCAAATTCAGCAATTTTTGGTACATCAAGTGATGGTACAAGTATTCCAAATGGTGTTTATTATAAAACCAAAAATAACCTGCCATTTGCTATAAATGTCCCTAAATCATTTCCATATCTTAAAGAAAAAAATTCTATCATCAGTGGTTATGTGCATTTTGCAACTTGGGCTACATCAGGAGGGTCTTTAAAAACTGATTGGTATTTAAATAACAATGGTTACAGACAAACAGTAAAACTATATTAGATAAAATTTTCTATTTGGTTATCTTCTGTTTAAGTGGTTTTTATTTTATTTAAACAAACTAAAAAACTATTTATTTTGTTGTTTTGGTATTTTTTATAAATTTGTTTAATAATTATATAAATTGATTTATATAAAAGAAAATTAAACCTATGGGAAGATTAGAATGTATTTGTATAATAGATGACGATGATATTTATACTTTTTTGTTAAAAAAAACATTGTTAAAATCAAATATATGTTCCAATATTAAATCATTTGAGAACGGTCTTGTTGGTCTAGAAGGCATTAAAAAAATGATAGAAAATGAGGAAACTCTTCCTGATTTGATATTGTTAGATATTAACATGCCTTTGTTTGATGGTTGGGAGTTTTTGGAGGAGTTTAAAAAACTAAAACATCTTATCTTAAAGCCAATTTCAATATATATTGTCAGCTCTTCAATCTCACAAGCTGACATTAATAAAGCAAAATTTAATGAAGAGGTTATTGATTTTTTAACCAAACCTATCGAATCTTCAAAAATTAAAAATATTTGTGATTTACATTTATCGTCAACAAACTAGCTTTTGTAATGAAGAAAATTAGAGAAGAATTTTATCAATTAATTGTTAGAGATAAAGAGATATTCGAATTTATTGAAATAAATGCAATCAACGGGTATTTAAATATAAATTTATCAAGTATAAACGATTCAATTATCAGTAATAGTTTACTCAATTTACTTGGTTATTTGGAATGCGAGAGTCAGTTTTTTTTAAATAATTTTGATAGACTAAAAACACTAACTAGTTTACCGAAAAACCACGCTAAAAAAATAAACTTTATAGCATATACTGGAACTGAAAGGTATTTTACATTTGAGGTGCTAAAGGTTAATAATGATAATTTACTTTTTTGCTTAAAAGTTGATTTAAATAATGATATTATTTCTGATAACGAATTAGTTAAAACAAAAGAAATTTTAAGCCAGATAAGTAAAGTTGCCAAAATTGGAGGGTGGGAATATGATGTAGAAAAAGAAACCTTACAGTGGTCAGATATCACTAAGCAAATTCACGAAGTTAATGAGGATTATATTCCTAATTTACGTGAAGGACTATTTTACTACAAGGAAGGATTCAGTAGAGAAACCCTTAATAATTGTTTCTACGAATGTATTGAAAATGGCACCTCTTATGACTTAGAGTTAGAGTTAATTACAGCAAAAGGTAATCAGGTTTGGGTGAGAACAATAGGGAATGCTGAATTTATCAATAATAAATGTAAACGGATTTACGGAACATTCCAAGATATAAGTAATAAAAAGAAAATTGAAGCGCAGAATGAAGTTAATCTGAAAATTATTACAGATTTAACCAATGAGTTACCCGGTGCGTTGTATCAATTTGAAATGTTAAATAATGGGAAAGTAAGATTTCCATATGTATCATCTGGCTTCATAACTTTATTCGGATTATCAAAAACAGAAATTGAAGAAAGTCCTGAAAAACTATTTGGATTAGTACACCCTGATGATTTGGTAAAAGTAAATAATTCTATAGCTGAATCTGCATTAAATTTCACTAAATGGCATCATGAATTTAGGGTAATAATTAACAACGAAATATTATGGATTAAGGGCGATTCAAGCCCTGAAAAACACCCAAATGGTTTATTATGGCATGGCTACATGCAAAATATTACTGAAAAGAAAAAAGCTGAACTTGAAATAATTACCATTAACAAAAGATTTGAATTGGCTACTCAGTCTGCCCAAATTGGTGTTTGGGAGATTAGTATAAATAAACAAGCAGTTGTTTGGAATGATGTAATGTATGCTATATACGAAGCAGATTTTTTAGTAACTAAAAATCCATATAAAATTTTTAAATCAAGAGTACACCCTGAGGATCTACCTAGTCTTGAAAAGAGTATATCGAATTCAATTAATAATTTAAAAGACTTCAACGAAGTTTTTAGAATATTGAACAATGATAATACATTAAAATACTTAAAGGCAAGTGCAAGAATTCAATTTAATGAAAATAATGAACCAACCCAGCTAGTTGGAATTACTTTTGACATTACTGCAGAAAAAAAATCTGAAAATGCCATTCAACATGCAAAAGAAATAGCCGAAGCTGCGAGCGTATCTAAATCTGAGTTTTTGGCCAATATGAGTCATGAAATCAGAACACCGCTTAATGGCGTAATTGGTTTTATTGATTTGTTAATGAAAACAAAATTGGATCAAATTCAATTACAGTACATGGAAACTGTTTATAAGTCAGCAAATTCATTATTAGATATTATCAATGATATTCTTGATTTTTCTAAGATAGAAGCTGGAAAACTTGAATTGTCCATGGAAGAAATTGATTTGTTTGATTTTGGTAGTCAGGTTACTGATATCATTAAATTTCAAGCACATTCTAAAGGTTTGGAGGTTTTGTTGAAAATACCACCAATCATACCAGAGTTAGTTCTTGCAGATTCTGTTCGTTTGAGGCAAATATTGGTTAACTTATTAGGCAATGCAATCAAATTTACCGAGAACGGTGAAATTGAATTGAGAATTGATGTATTAGGAAATAATAATGGGAAGACTAATTTCAGGTTCTCGGTCAGAGATACCGGAGTTGGAATAGATAAAAAAAATCAAAGCAAAATATTTGAAGCTTTTTCTCAAGAAGATGCTACCATTTCGAGGAAGTTTGGTGGAACAGGTTTAGGTTTAACAATTTCCAACAAACTCCTAGATTTAATGGGTAGTAAATTGCAAATTAATTCTGAAATAGGTGTTGGTAGTGTATTTTTCTTTGATTTAGAGTTAAACGCAAAGCATGAAAAAAAGGAAGATTGGAAGCAATTAACCGAAATAAACAAAATACTAATTGTAGATGATAATGCGAGCAATAGACTAATTTTAAAACAATTATTTTCATTGCGTTATGTACAAATAGATTTGGCAAAAAATGGAATAGAAGCCTTAGATAAAATTAGTGAAAAAAACAGGTATGATTTAATTTTGATGGATTACAATATGCCATACTTAGATGGTATTGAAACTGTAAAAAACATCAGAAATAAACTTAAAAAAAGTGGATATCAATTGCCAATAATATTATTAAACAATTCAACTGATGAAGATGATTTAGATAATATGATGGAAGAACTTTTTATCCAATATAGACTGGTAAAGCCTGTAAAAATGAAACAGTTGTTTGATTGTTTGGTTAAAATTCAAAACAAGGATATTGCAGTAAAAAAAATTAAGGAACATCATCTAACCTCAGAAATTAATTTAGGAGAAATAAGTATTCTTATTGCAGATGATAATCCAATTAATATGATGCTAACAAGAAGTATTTTTAGTAGCATCATTCCAAATGCAATCATTCAAGAAGCACAGAATGGAATAGAGGCAGTTTCAAAATTTGTTAAACACAAACCAGATATTGTTTTTATGGATATTCAAATGCCTGAAATGAATGGTTACAATGCAGCAAAAGAAATAAGAAAATTTGAACATGATAGTAGTCACGTTCCCATAATTGCACTTACTGCAGGAACTGTAAAAGGCGAAAAAGAAAAATGTTTGCGTTCAGGTATGGACGATTATATAAGCAAGCCTGTAATAACAGATACTATTGTTAAATCGATAGAAAAATGGTTAGATTTTAATAATGGTATTTATAAAAAGAAAGAAAACATGGAGAATAACAGTTTAAATAAACATTTTGATTTAGAAAAATTGAAAGATCGTCTTGATAATGATATTGAACTAATAAATCAATTGATGATTATGACTAGGGAATATTTAGTTGAATTTATGCCAAGTTTAGAATCATACATAAATGAAAACAATAAAACAGCCCTTAAGTCGTTAGCACATAAAATGAAAGGAACAGCGCTGTCTGTTTGTTTTACAGAGTTAGCACTGTTATCTTTAGAGTTGGAAAAACGAGATAATTTTGACGACTATAATTTTGTTGCGTTTAAATCAAACATGGCTGCTGAAATAGATTTTTTGGTTAAAATGATTGATGAAAATTATAAGTAATCAAAAACTATAATTACAAAATTGGGTTTAAAACAGTATGACGAATTCGTATTTAAACAACTTAAAAGCCGATATAGAACCATTAAGACAAGAACTTATAAACCATAGTTTATACAAAAAAATTACAACTATGGAGCATTTGAAGGTGTTTATGGAGCATCATATCTTTGCTGTTTGGGATTTTATGTCGTTGTTAAAATCGTTGCAGCAGCATTTAACTTGTGTTAAAACTCCATGGTTTCCAATTGGAACGGCAGATACTAGGTATTTAATAAACGAAATTGTTCTTGGAGAGGAAAGCGATGTTGATGAAAAAGGAAACAGAATAAGCCATTTTGAACTGTATTTGCAAGCTATGGTACAAGCGGATTGCAACACCAATTCAATCGAGCATTTTATAAACCATATTTCTAGTAAAGCACATGTGAATGATGCTTTGGTATTAGCTAATGTAAATAACGGAGCAAGTTATTTTGTGCAAAATACTTTCAAAACTATTGCCACTCAAAATCCAGCTATCCTATCGGCTGTATTTACCTTTGGAAGAGAAGATTTAATACCCGATATGTTTTTAAGTTTGATAAATGAACTAAAAAAACAGTTTCCCAATAAGTTAGATATTTTACAATATTATATTGAACGCCACATTGAGGTAGACGGAGGTCATCACTCGCATTTGGCATATCAAATGACAGAAAATTTATGCGGAACAAATAGTGCAAGATGGGCTGAAGCAACCATGTATGTTAAGGAATCATTGCAAGCACGTATTAACCTTTGGAATGCCATTGAAGAATCTATTGAAAGATTATCTGGAACTCATGTTAATCAAAATTTAGCTAGTAATTAGCCTTCACTGTTTCAGCTTTTTTAAAACTAGCTAAATAAACTCCTGCAAACACGATTAGCATAAAAATTAGTTTTTCTAAACTCAATTCATCCGTAGCAAAAACAATGGCTATAATGGTAGCGCAAACTGGTTGTAAATAAATATAAGTACCAACCAAACTGCTGCTGGCATGGCGCAAAGCATAAGCATTTAACACATAAGTTAAAAAAGTAGAACCAACAGTAATAAAGCCTACAAATAGCCAAATTTTACTAGAAAAGGTACTCCATTCTATTTGTGTAAACTCGTTAAAACCAAAAGGAAGTACCAATAAAGTGCCAAACAAAAAGCTGTACAAAGTAACTGTAAGTGGATGGTATTTATGAATTAACTGTTTGGCATATACCAAATAAAAAGCATAAATGATAGCATTGGCAGCAACCATAATATCGCCTAAAACCCTATCAGAATCAAACTGAAACTTACGTCCGCCAACTAGCATAATCGCTCCTAAACTGGCCAATAAAACCCCAATCAATTTACGAACAGTAATTTTTTCTTTGTTCCACCAAACAGAAATTACAATTACAAAAATGGGCGTATTCATCATCAATACCGAACCATTTATAGGCGTAGTTATTGATAAACCTTTAAAAAACAAAAGCATATTAGCAGCCACACCAAATATGGCGCAAACCACTAATTTTAGTAAATCAGTTTTATCTCTAATTTTTTCTTTTATAAACGATTTATGGAACAAAAAAATTAACACACTTGCCACCGAAACCCTTAATAAGATGAAGGCAAAAGGTTTAATGTACAATGGCATTACTTGTTTGGCAATACTAAAAGTAGCACCATAAATAATGGTAACTATCCAAAGGGCTTTATGTACTTTTACTTTTGTACTCATGTTCAGTTTAAATTCATGGTTTTAGCTTCTTTAACAAAACGAATGCATAATAAAACAGCTGAAAAAGTTAAACCAATACTCAGGCCATACCAAATGCCATACAAACCTAAATCTAAAGAAAATGCCATATAATAACCCACAGGAATACCAATAACCCAATAAGCTATAATGGTTATTACAGTTGGTATTTTAGTATCAGATAAACCACGTAAAGCACCTAAACTTACTGCTTGCACTCCATCGCTTAATTGGAACATAGCAGCTATAAAAAGTAATCCCGCAGTAATTTGTTGTACTTCTTTGTCGTTAACGCTTGTTTCTACGATAAATTGGTTAAAGACAGTAAATAAGATGGCGCAAAGACCCATAAATATGCCACCTAGCATAATACCCGATTTACCTGCAAAAACCATATCAGTCCTATTTTTTCGTCCAAAAGCATCTCCAACAGCTATTCCTGTTCCGGCAGAAATTCCAGTAGCTACCATATAAGTTAACGATGCCAGGTTAATGGCCAAAGTATGCGCTGCTTGTTCGCTTTTGCCAATCCAACCAATAATAATGGCTGCAGTAGCAAATGCACCTACTTCAAAAAAGTATTGAAAACCGCTAGGTAAACCTACTTTTAAAATTGCCAAATATTGCGCTTTTATTTTAGCTTGGGTTTTAATTAAATAAGGTTTGTATTGCTTATGTGTTAGCACATAAATAAGCATGGTAACAAACATAAAAACACGTGCAATGATAGTAGCCCAACCAGCACCAACTAAACCTAAAGCAGGCATTCCCCAGTTTCCATAAATAAATGCGTAATTAATTAAAATATTTATTGCCAAAGCTATAACAGTAATTACGGCTGCTGGTCTCGTTATGGAAAGTCCATCACTAAACTGCTTAACTGCTAAAAACAACAATAAAGGTAAAGTGCTAAAATTGAGTAATGTTAAAAACTCTTTGGCCAATGGTTTTACATTATCATCTTGCTTAAACCAATCTAGGTTATTACTCAAAACATCGTTTACACCATAAATAAATACAAACAAAGTTAAAGCTACCAATACTGCTGCTTTAAAATAGTTAATACATTCTTCTAAATTATTTTCGGCCTTAGCCTTTGCTATTAAAGGCGATACAGCCATTAAAGTACCTAAACCCAAAATGGTAATTAAGTAATAAATAGCATTAGCCAAACCAGCCGCAGCCAAGTTAGTAGCATCTATTTTACCAATCATCAAAGTATCGGCTACGCCCATTAAAACTATGCCTAACTGACCAATGATAATTGGCCAACTTAGCTCTAAAATACTCAGAAAATAGGGTTTATGCTTTTGAAAAAATACCTGCACTGCTCAAAAAATTAGGGTGCGAAAGTATGTAAAATTAATGAAGAATGGTTACTGAGTTTATTACAAACAAAGTCAATTGAATTAACATTTGCCTAACATAAAAACCACTTTATTCTAAAATAACTTAACATTCAAAATGTGTGAAAGTAGAAACTCTTAGCGTGGATTGTGTAAGTTTTTCAGCAAGTATAGCTGTCATCTTCGTGCCGTTGTGATAATTCACTCACAATATTAAAAACCTGAGTTGAAAAATAATGTGGAACTACAAATTGATGTTCAAAAAGCTATTAAAATATAAGGTTATGGTAATTCATTTTCAAACTCTCCATAAAACGGTGCTTGTAAGCATATTTTCTCTATTAGTAACCACCATTTCCATAGCACAAACGTTACAAACTGTTCCATATGTGGATTTGAAAAAATATGCTGGCAAATGGTATGAAATTGCCTCGTTTCCGCAACGGTTTCAAAAAAATTGTAATTGGACAACAGCCAAATATACTTTAACTGATGAAGGGTTTGTAATAGTTGAAAACAGGTGCAACAAGGATAGTATAAACGGCAAACAATCTTCAATTAAAGGAAAAGCATTTGTAGTTAAAAATAGTGGCAATGCGAAACTAAAAGTTCAGTTCTTTTGGCCTTTTAATGGTAAATATTGGATTATTGATTTGGCTGAAGATTACAGTTATGCAGTAGTTGGTCATCCTAACAAAAAATACTTGTGGATACTTTCAAGAACAGCCACAATGAATGAAAACACGTATCAACAAATCATTTCCCGAATCAAAGAAAAAGGATTTGACATTTCAAAAATAAAACTCACTAAACAAAAATAAAAACATGAAAATATTAATTGTATTAACGTCTCACAGCGAACTAGGAAACACAGGAGAAAAAACTGGATTTTGGATAGAAGAATTTGCATCGCCTTATTTTGTTTTAGCAGATGCTGGGGCAGAAATAACCATTGCCTCTCCAAAAGGTGGACAACCACCCGTTGACCCTAAAAGTGAATTAGAAGATGCACAAACACCAGCAACAGAAAGATTTTACAAGGATGAAACAGCTATAGAAAAAGTAGCAAATTCTATTAAACTAAGTGAAATAAATTATGAAGATTATGATGCTGTTTTTTATCCTGGTGGGCATGGTCCTTTATGGGATTTAGCCATGGATAAAGTATCCATTAAATTGATTGAAGACTTTTTCAATAATCAAAAACCAATTGCTTTTGTTTGTCACTCGCCTGCTGCATTGGTGAATGTAAAATCAGAAAGCGGACAACCACTGGTGAAAGGAAAACACCTTACTGGCTTTTCAAACGGTGAAGAAGAGGCTGTGAATCTAACTAAAATAGTTCCATTTTTATTGGAAGATAAATTGAAAGAACTAGGCGCACATTACACCAATAAAAGCCATTGGGAATCGTATGTGCAACAAGACGGCTTGCTGATAACTGGGCAAAATCCAGCATCATCAGAAGGTGTGGCCAAACTTCTTTTAAAAACACTTAAAGGTGAAAAACAACATCATTCGAAATAATAATAATATCATGACATTTCAAACCATCAATCCAACCAACAATAAAGTAGTAAAATCATTTGATGAAATGACCGATGCTACTGTAGAAACCGCCATTTCACAAGCAGCCATTGCTTTTAATGAGTGGAAGCTAACAGATTATCAAACTAGATCGCAGTTATTATACACTGTTGCAGGTTTATTGCGTGCAAAAAGAAAAGAACTTGCCAAAATGATAACATTAGAAATGGGGAAACTCCTTTCTCATGCCGAAGGTGAAATAAAACTAAGTGCCGAAATATTTGATTATTACGCTAAAAATGCAGAGCAGTTTTTAGCAGATAAAGTCTTGAATCCTGTTCATGGAAAAGCATTGATACGTTACAGTCCCGTGGGTGTTTTGTTTGGTATACAACCTTGGAATTTTCCGTTTTATCAAGTGGCGCGTTTTGCAGCTCCTAATATCATGATTGGCAATACTGTTTTGGTAAAACATGCCATGAATGTTCCTCAATGTGCAATGGCTATTGAGGAAATATTTGCCGAAGCAGGCGCACCTCTTGGACTTTATATCAATTTATTGATATCGCATAAGCAAGCAGAAAAATTAATTGGCGATAAAAGAATTAGGGGCTTATCGCTTACTGGAAGTGAAGTGGCAGGAGCAATTGTAGCAGCAGAAGCTGGCAAACATGTGAAAAAATCGGTTTTAGAATTAGGCGGTAGCGATGCCTTTATTATTTTGGAAGATGCTAATATTGATAAAGCGGTGGAATGGGCTGTAGTTGGCAGAATTAATAATAATGGACAATGCTGCGTAGCATCCAAACGTTTTATTGCAGTAGAAAGTATTGCTGATACTTTTCTTGAAAAATTTAAAACAAAAATGGAAGCCGTTGTTATTGGTGACCCAATGGAAGACACCACACGTTTAGGGCCGCTTTGCACAGAGGCAGCAGCAGTAAAAATTGCCGACCAAGTGAAAAGAGCTGTTGATGGTGGTGCAAAAATTTTAATGGGCGGTAAAAGAGTAAACCGAGAAGGTGCTTTTATGGAAGCAACCATTCTTACAGATATAAAACCCGAAAATCCTGTTTATTATGAAGAATTTTTTGGCCCTGTGGCATTGTTCTTTAAAGTAAAAGATGAAGCAGCAGCCATTGCCTTAGCCAACGATTCGCCTTATGGTTTGGGTGGTTCAGTATTTACACAAAATATTGAAAGAGGCAAGCGAGTTGCCAATCAAATAGATACAGGCATGGTGTTTATCAATCACCCTACTTGGACACAAGCCGATTTACCTTTTGGAGGTACTAAAGGTTCGGGCTACGGAAGAGAAATGGCACAATTAGGCTTGGATGAATTTGTCAATAAAAAACTCATTAGAGTAAGTGAATTAAGCGATCCTTTTTAAATAAAAATGAATAATGAAAATAGTACTCATTGTATTAGGAATAATTGCTTTGCTAATTTTTGCATTTCAAATTTATATAGCCATGGCAACAGGTAAAGTAGAAACGCAGTTATACACTGTTATCAAAGTTGAAAAGGACTTTGAAATAAGGTTTTATCCGGCTAGCAACATGGCTGTTATAACCAATTCTGCTAAAACTTATAAGCAACTTGGCAGTATGGGTTTTTCAAAATTGGCAGGTTACATATTTGGCGGAAATAAACAAAAAGAACAAATAGCCATGACCTCGCCAGTGCATATGGAAATAGGCGATAGCAGTGCCAGTATGAGTTTTGTAATGCC
>JAAFJM010000025.1 GCA_013298895.1 Bacteroidota bacterium
TTTATCCTGATGGAACTCCAGAAGGTTGGGGATGTCCAACTATTTCCGATAACAGTTTCAAAATAATTGATCCATTGTTAAAATCAAGTGCTAAACCTGTTCTCATGTGGATTTATAAATAATAAGATAACTCGACCTTATTTATGTTTGACTAATCAATACCAACAAGAAAAAGTCTCGCCCCTAAGGGGCTTTTGGATGTGGGGTGCAAGTTTTGTTACCATATTGTCGCTCCTATGGAGCTTTTAGTAATTAGTTTACAGTTCTTAGTACCAAGTTCTTAGTTTTTTCACTCCTTGAGTGATTTGATTACAGTTGTGTAAATCAAATAAATCATAATTTAGACAATGGACCTGTTCGCTTGAGATTGCTTCTCTTCGATCGCCATGACATTCCCTAACATTTAAGTTTCAATCATGTCAATCAACTTAATCAAACAAATCATAGTTCAGATAAGGGTGGGAAATTCTGCGCCATCTGCGGGAAACTTTTGTTGGATTGAGATTGCTTCGTTTTCTAAAGCAATCGGAATGGGAATGACGAATCATCAAAATCAAAAAAATAAAAGCTCAGACAATTTATTTATTTAAGGTATTGTAAGTGCCGATAGTTAAAGCCAAGCGACCTCGAAAAATAACTGACTTTACTATTTGCTTTGTTTTTTCTTCTTTTATTAGCATGTTTACCGAAGGTTTGTGAATCGATTTTTCAAACTTAACAGTTGCCATTTTAGAAAAACATTAGACATTAGTAAATGAAGATAGAAAACGAGAAATTATTGTCAAATACTGACCCAATTCTAGAAAAAATAATTCTTCAAGTGGCTAAACCTTACTTTGTTTCTACAAACGATGTTTTTCATGATTTGATGAGTTGTATTATTGAACAACAAATTCATTATAGAAGTACCAAAAGAATTTTTGCCAAGGCTTTGGAACGCGCAGGGATTGAACATCTTAGTTTGGATAATTTTCATTTGATTGAGAAACATTCTTTACCACAAATAAAATTGGCAATGGGTAAGTACGAAACAATTATGTCGTTTATAGATTATTGGAGTAATAATATTTTAGATTTCAATCAATTGACTGATGAGGAAATTATTTCGAAATTATCATCTATAAAAGGTATCGGCAAATGGACAATTGATATGATTTTACTTTATACTTTGCAACGACCCAACGTATTTCCCTGCGATGACTTTCATATTAAACAGGTAATGATTTCTCTTTATAATCTCAACCCAAATGTAAAATTGAAGGCTCAAATGGTAGAAATTTCAGAAAAATGGGGAAATCAGAAATCATTGGCAGTTCTTTATTTATTGGCTTGGAAACAACACAATAAAAGTTTGTAATGAAAGAAAAATTCACCTGCCCTCAATGTAAACGAGTTTTGCGAAGTTTAAATAGCTATCATTATTGCAAAGAAGTTGCAATTGATGACCTATTTTTGAATAAATCAGACGAAATTGTTTTGATTTTTGATAAACTTTTAGCGTATTTATCTTCGTTTGAAAACATAGAAATAAGTGCTACAAAAAATTGTATTGTTTTTGTAAGAAACAAAACATTTTTAGTAGCCAAACCAATGACTAAATGCTTAGAAATAAAATTTTATGCCAATGAACCTATTGATGACAATGAGTTATATAAATGTCATTTGTGGAGCAGTAAGTACGAAGCGATTTTAAGACTTCGAACCGTAAATGAATTTAAAGAAAAGCACTTTCAATATTTTAATAACTCTTATCAAATATCCTAACACATGAAACGCTCGGGTTACTCAGAATTAGCATTTCTACCTTGTTTGTGTTTAGTGAGGCTTAACCAATTAGAAATTAGTGTCGCCCTTACAAGGCTTCGTGTAATTAGTTTTTAGTTCTTAGTACTTAGTTTTTTGTTACAATACTTTCGACCCAATGGAGCTTTTAGTAATTAGTTTGCAGTTCTTAGTACTTAGTTTTTGTGATTTAGTTAATCATCAAAAAACAAATAAATAATGTTCAGATAAGGGCGGGAAATTCTGCGTAATCTGCGAAAAAAAATCTGCTCGCTTGAGATTGCTTCTCTTCGATCGCAATGACATTCCCTAACATTAAAGCATAAATCATGTCAATCAACTTAATCAAACAAAACATAGTTAGGATAGGGGTCGGAAATTCTGCGTTATCTGCGCTGTCTGCGGGAAACCTTTGTTCGATTAAGATTGCTTCGTTTCCGATAGCAATCGGAATGGCAATGACAAATTGAATCTATGAATAAGGTAGAGTGCGAATACCGACCCTGAACAAATTGTCCTATACAAATTATTTTCTTTAATAATAAAAATGGATAAGCCTTGAGCAGACAATAATTCCGAATGTTTTCGGGATGGCCGTATCTAAGAGTCAATTGCGAACAAAACAACAACCATCAAAAACAAATACTAACTTTGTAAAATGGAATTAAACGAAATAATAGAATTCAAATCTTCGCCCTTTATAAGAGAAAAACTTGCTGAGATTGGTTTCTCTAAAACCTTTGCAGAAGGCGAAACAATACTTAATGAAAACGCATACATAAAAGCTATACCCATTGTAACCACTGGCAGCATCAGGGTAATGCGAACTGACGATGACGGTAGAGAAATTTTATTGTACTATATTAAGGCAGGTGAAAGTTGTATTATGTCATTCCTCGGAGGTTTACACCACGATACAAGCAAAGTAAAAGCCATTGCTGAGGAAGAAACAGAAATACTTTTTATTCCAATTGACAAGGTAAGTTTACTCATTAAGGAATTCCCTGAATGGTTGGATTATATTTTTCGATTGTATCACAAAAGGTTTGAAGAATTATTGGAAGTGGTAAATGCCATAGCCTTTAAAAAGTTAGATGAAAGACTTTTGAACTTTATAAAAAGAAAATGTGAAATGACAAAAAGCCAAACACTATACCTTACCCACGAGCAACTGTCGAACGAATTAGGAACAGCTCGAGTGGTGGTTTCTCGCTTACTCAAACAAATGGAGGACGAAGGTTTGGTAAAACTTGGCAGAAATAAAATTTCGCTTGTGTAACATAAGTAGCTGTGCAGCTCAATTCAATGTTGGACTTTTGTGGTATAATTTATTAATCACATAAAAAATAAAACTATGAAACAAAATATGGGCACAGCTGACAAAGTAGTTAGAATACTTGTAGCAATCATCATTACAGGTTTGTATTTCGCAAACATCATTTCAGGCACTTTAGTCATTGTACTATTAGTTCTAGCAGGTATTTTTATACTTACTAGCTTTATGAGTTTCTGTCCGCTGTATTTGCCATTCGGCATATCTACCCGAAAAAAAGGACAATAATATGTACCTTAAAAACATTACACTTATTACCCTAATTGGCATAATTGCTGGAGCGATAGGCGGTTATTTGTATTACCATTTTGTGGGCTGTGCAAGTGGCACTTGTGCCATTACATCAAAGCCATTAAACAGCACTTTATATGGAGCAATGATGGGCGGTTTGTTTCTCAATATATTTCAAAAAGAAAAATCTAAAACAGAATAAAATGAAAACAGAAATAATAACTGTAGCGAATTTAAGTTGCAGTGGTTGTGTAAATACCATCACCAAAAAACTAACCGCTATTATAGGAGTTGAAAAAGTAGAAGTTGATTTGGAAACAAATCATGTTTTAGTAAATTATAATGAAACTGTAAGTAGAGAGCAAATAACGCACATGCTTTTATCAATCGGTTACCCCGAAGCAACTGAGAAGAACGGATTATTAACGCAACTAAAAAGTGTTTCCAGTTGCTTGTCAGGAAAATTTTCAAGTTAAATCAATATAAAATGAACGCAGAACAAATTATCAAAGAAAAACAAGGCACCATAATAGATGTGCGAACACCTAATGAATTTATGGGTGGAAATGTAGCGGGTTCAATCAATATTCCTTTACAAGAAATTCAATTAAGAATGGATGAACTGAAAAAACTAAATCAACCATTGGTATTATGCTGTGCAAGCGGTAACCGAAGTGGTCAGGCAACTCATTTCCTTTCTCAACAAGGTATTGAATGCTGTAATGGTGGCTCTTGGTTGGATGTAAATTATTATCAATCTCAAACAATTTAAAATAATGATCAACACAATAAAAAATTTACTGGGATTAGGTCCAAAAGTAGACTATGCAGAGTTAGTTAAACAAGGAGCTGTAATTTTAGATGTTCGCAGCAAAGGTGAATACCAAGGCGGACATATAAAAGGTTCAATCAATATTCCTGTTGACTCTTTAAACAATAATTTGAGCAAACTGAAAAAAGATAATCCAATTATTACTTGCTGCGCAAGCGGAATGAGAAGTGCATCAGCAAAATCTATTCTTAAATCAAATGGCTTTACAGAAGTTCACAACGGTGGCGGATGGAGCAGTTTACAAAATAAAATACGCTAAAAATGAAAGAAAGGATTTTAACCAACTGGACTTTTATGAGAGCATTATACCTTTTAATGGGAATTGCTGTAATTGTTCAAGCTGTAATGAGCCAACAATGGTTTGGCATTTTAATTGGTGGCTACTTTGCTTCAATGGGTTTGTTTGCTTTTGGTTGTGCCGCAGGAAATTGTTACAAAGGAAATTGTGCAACAGAACCGCAGCAAAAATCAAATACCACCATTCAAGATGTAGAATTTTAAGAAGTAAAAACGAAATAATATGGCAACTACATTTTCAGAAATCATCAATAGCGAAACACCAACATTGGTAGATTTTTTTGCAGAATGGTGCGGACCTTGCAAAATGATGAAACCCATTTTGGAGGAATTGAAATCTAAAATTGGCGAAAAAGCTAAAATCATAAAAATTGATGTAGATAAAAATCAGCAAGTAGCAAATGCCTATAAAATACAAGGAGTGCCAACACTAATTCTATTTAAAAAAGGCGAAATAAAATGGAGACAATCGGGAGTTGTGTCAGCAAATAACCTTCAACAAATTATCAATCAACATTTAAACTAAATGAGAAAAATATTTTCAATCGCTTTATTAGCAATTCTATTCAACAGTTGTGGTAGCGGACAAACCAACTCGACAACCAAGACTAACCTTTCAGCAATGGAGTTTGCAGAAAAAATAAAGGAAATGCCAACCGCTACAATTATTGACGTGCGAACAATAGATGAATTTTCAAAAGGACATTTGGCAAACGCATTAAATTACGACTGGAACGAAAATGAATTTGATAAACAAATTGCTCTACTTGACAAATCAAAAACTGTTTTTATTTATTGTTTAAGTGGAGGTAGAAGTTCATCTGCTGCAAGCAAAATGCGTTCAGAAGGTTTTACAGTATATGAATTAGACGGAGGTATAATGAAATGGAGAGGTGCGAACTTACCTGAAACTACCGACAACACAGTTGTATCAAACGGAATGAATAGAGAAGAATTTGACGCATTGCTCAAATCTGATAAATTAGTATTAATTGACTTTTATGCTGAATGGTGCGCCCCTTGCAAAAAAATGAAACCATACTTAGATGAAATTTCAAAAGAAATGGCAGACAAAGTTGCTATAATTCGCATCAATGCAGACGACAATCAAGCCCTTTGCAAAGAATTAAAAATAGATGTACTACCAGTTCTGCAACTCTACATAAACAAAAACCTGACTTGGACAAATATTGGTTTGATTGACCAAGCTGAAGTATTAAAAAATTACATTAAACTGTAAGACAATTGAAGTAAATTTTATGCCACGTTTGATAATTATATTAATTAATTAATCTAATAATTTTCTATATTATGGTTCATAATTAGTGCGTTGCTTTCAGAACATTTTCTGTTTAGCAATTGCTAACTTTTTAGCTTTAGCTTGAGGTTATTATTTAAACAAACTTTTAAAATAATCCTCACACCAAGACTACTCAAAATCAATCATTTTAATTTAATTAACAGAGCAAAATTAAATGGATCAAATAGTTAAATAAATTAAAGGCGCTTTTATTTGTGGCTAATGAATCTGTATAAACGGTCGAAAAAAAACAAGCAATATTAATTGCACCTAATAAATTGGCTATTTATTAGTTAAATACCTAATTACCTTTAAATAAAAGTAATTTTGTAAAATAAAAATAAGGCATAAAATTAACCTACTCTTCCCTATTAACTCCTTGAATTGAAAAAGCCGGAATACAAATACTCCAATAATCAGCACTTTCGGTAAAAGGGTTACTATACCTAATTTTAGCCCCAGCTTTAACTAAAATAGTTTGCCCAGCTTCTATAATCACAGTTTCACCATCTATTTCTATTTGTTTCTTACCTTTTATCATGATAGTTACTTCATCAAAATTAGGTGTTTGATGAGGCTCGCTCCAACCCGGAGGTGCCACCATATGTGCCACACTAAACTTACTTTCGGCTGTGCTTGCCAAACCAAAATGTTCTTCTATCAATTTACCATCGGCAGTGGGTATTACAAATGGCTCATTTTGAATTTTATATTTTTTCATTAATTTGTTTAATAATTTCTACCCTATAAAAATAATATTTTAGAATTAATAAGCGTATTCTTGCCAAAAATATATCAAAAAATGACCATTACCTTATTTATCATTATTGCTACTTGCTTAATCAGTTTTTTGTGTTTCAATAATGAAGATTCAAAGATGAAGTTAATATTTCATCCTTATACCATTAACAAGGATAAAAGCCAATGGATGCGATTTATTAGTGGTGGTTTTATTCATGCCGATTATTTGCATTTAGGTTTTAATATGTATGCGCTATATGGGTTTGGTGAAGTTTTGGAACGTAGTTTTTTTCCAATGGTTTTTGGTAATTATTACAAATTGGCTTACATACTATTTTATTTAAGTGCCATTGCCTTTTCTGATGTTTATACTTATTTTAAACATAAAAATAATTCAAGCTATTATTCGCTTGGCGCATCTGGTGCTGTTTCGGCAGTGGTTTTTGCTTGTATATTATTTGCTCCCAATTTATTAATTATGGGTATACCTGGATGGCTTTATGGTTTAATTTACTTGGGTTTTTCGAGCTATGCTTCTAAACGTAATTTGGGAAATATAGCACACGATGCGCATATTTGGGGTTCAATATATGGTTTATTATTACCATTAATTTTTAAACCAACTTTGTATTTTGACTTTATTAATAGTATTCTACACTAGAATACAAAACCTATCCTAATATCTAATGGATTTGAATAAAAGCTAGTCTTTGAGTTATATAATAAGTCATATAAAACTACGATGTAAACACCTGTCCCTCCTGGCATATAACCTCCACCAACAAAGGCACTATTACTGAACTTTGATACGTCTAAGCCTGATAATTCATCATAAATTTTATAACTTAAGCCCAAATATTCAACATGAGCAAATATGTTGTCATTAATTAAGTATCTGCCAAAAACACCTGGCCCAAATGCATTTACTGATTGTGTAAAGTTTTTTCCAGAAGTGAATTGATAAGTGCGTGAACTATAAATATATAATGGACATAAACCAGTTTGAAATTTATCGGTTATTTTATAACCAACAATAGGTTGAATCATAAAAAAGGAAGACACATTACCTAAACTTCCACCAATATTTCCACCATAAATCATTCTATCTTTCCAGCTATCATTGCTTCCATAGGTTTCGTTTGCCTGCTTTTGTTCCTCCACTTTTTGCTTATCTAACTCAGGTGTTTTACGTTGCGCAAAGGCCGTATTTATCAAAAATGCTGCGGATAAAATCGTTAAAACTATTCTATTCATAATATGATGTTAATTAATTGGCTCAAATTTATCACGTTTATTTTGGTTATTTCAATCCTTAATTCTTAATTTGACAACTATCAAACTAATTAAGTTGCATTATGACAAAAGTACACAATTTTTCAGCAGGTCCCGCTATTTTACCTCAATCGGCTATAGATGCAAGTATTGAAGCCTTAAAAAACTTTTCAGGAACAGGTTTATCGCTAATTGAAGTAAGCCATAGAAGTAAAGAATATGAAGCTGTTGTAGAAGAAGCTTGCCAATTAGTAAGAGATATATTAAATTTAAGCGATGAGTATGCTGTTTTGTTTTTACAAGGTGGTGCTTCTACTCAATTTGATATGATTCCAATGAATTTATTAGACGAAGGCGAAACAGCGGCTTATGTAAATACGGGTGTTTGGGCTAGTAGAGCTATTAAAGAAGCAAAAATGTTTGGAAACGTAAATGTTTTGGCAAGTAGCGAGGATAAAAACTTTAATTACATTCCTAAAAACTATACCATTCCAAGCGATGTAAAATATTTCCATTGCACCAGCAATAACACTATTTATGGTACCGAAATGTTTGATTTTCCCAAAACAGAGGTTCCATTAATTTGTGATATGAGTTCTGATATTTTTAGTCGCCCTTTTGATGCCAATCAATTTGATTTGATATACGCTGGTGCTCAAAAAAATATGGGTCCTGCAGGAACAACCTTGGTAATTATAAAAAAGAGTTTAATAGGCACTGCCAAACGCAAAGTACCTACCATGCTTGATTATAAACCACATTTAGATAACGGAAGTATGTATAATACACCAAGTGTATTTGCCATTTTTGTTTGTATGCATACTTTACGTTGGATTAAAGAAATGGGTTTAGAGGCTATGGAAGTTAGAAACAAGGCCAAAGCGGATTTATTATATGCCGAAATCGACAGAAATCCATTATTTGAAGGCACTGTAGTTAAGGAAGATAGAAGCCGCATGAATATAAACTTTGTTACAACTAATAAAGAACATGAGGCTGAGTTTTTAAAATTCTGCGAAAGTAAAAACTTAAGCGGCTTAAAAGGACATCGCTCAGTTGGCGGTTTACGTGCTAGTTTATACAATGCATTACCAATTGAAAGTGTAGAAGTTTTGGTTAATACCATGAAAGAGTTTGAATCAAGCAAAATGTAATTTTGAATGTTGAATTATGAATGTTGAATTAATTTAACTGAATTTTTCAATCTTTCAATTTTTCAATCTTTTAATTAAAAATAAAAATGACAAAAATATTAGCAAACGATGGCATTGATGCCAATGGAAAAAAGATACTTGAGGATGCTGGTTTTACAGTAATTACTGAAAAAATTGCTCAAGAAAATTTATTAACCGAGTTAAATAATTTTGATGCTATTTTGGTACGTAGTGCTACTAAAGTGCGCAAAGAATTAATCGATGCTTGCCCTAATTTAAAGTTAGTAGGTCGTGGTGGTGTAGGTATGGATAATATTGATGTAGAATATGCTAAAAATAAAGGCATTAAGGTAATCAATACACCTGCTTCTTCATCAGTTAGTGTGGCTGAATTGGTATTTGCACACATTTTTTCTGCAGCACGTTTAATTCAAGTTACTAATCGAGTAATGCCCACAGAAGGAAATACCAAATTTAACGATTTGAAAAAAGTAGCATCTAACGGTATAGAATTACAAGGTAAAACCATGGGTATTTTTGGTTTTGGTCGTATTGGACAGGAAGTAGCAAAAATGGCTATCGGCCTAGGAATGCATGTTTTAGCTTTCGATCCTTATGTAGATAAAGTTGATTTAAGTTTAAACTTACCTGCTTTGGGTCAAAACAACTCACGCATTAAAGTTACCATTAACACAGTAAGCGATGAAAGCGTGTTAACTCATGCTGATTTTATTACTTTCCACTTACCTTTTAACGAAGGTGACAAACCCATCGTAAATGCAGCTAAAATGGCTAAAATGAAACGTGGTGTTGGATTAGTAAATTGTTCGCGTGGTGGTGTTATTAGCGAAAGCGATTTATTAGCAGCATTAAACTCAGGCCAAGTTGGATTTGCAGGTTTAGATGTTTTTGAAAAAGAACCCCCTGTTAATATGGATATTTTAAAACATGATAATGTGAGTTTAAGTCCACATATTGGAGGAAGCACAAAAGAAGCTCAAAACCGTATTGGTATTGAGTTAGCCGAAAAGGTAATTGAGTTTTTTAAGAACTAAGTAAATAAAAATAAAAAGCCGTTTTAGTATACCTAAAACGGCTTTTTTTATTCCTTAGCTAGTCCGGCTTTATACACTTCAAGGCAGCGCTTGCGAGCAAATTCATGGTTTACTATAGGTTTGGTGTAGGTTGAAAACAAAACCTCAGGAACCCATTTTTTAATGTATTCGCCTTTTTTATCAAATTTTTCAGTTTGTAAGGTAGGGTTAAATACTCTAAAATATGGAGCAGCATCAGTTCCTGAACCTGCAGCCCATTGCCAACCTCCATTATTGGCACTTAAATCAAAATCTAATAATTTTTGAGCAAAATAAGCCTCGCCCCAACGCCAATCTATTAACAAATGTTTGGTCAAAAAACTAGCCACAATCATACGCACACGGTTATGCATAAACCCTGTTGCATTCAACTCGCGCATACCTGCATCTACAATTGGGTAGCCCGTTTTACCATTGCACCAGTTTTTAAAATCTTGCTCATTGTTCACCCATTTTATCCTGTCATATTCGGGTCTAAATGCCCCTTTAACCACATGCGGAAAATGATATAAAATCATCATATAAAAGTCACGCCAAATTAACTCGTTTAAAAATGTTTCGCTTATATCTTTACATTTTCGTGCCTTTTCGCGTATGCTAATGGTTCCAAATCTGAAGTGAACACCTAACCTGCTTGTGCCTATTATTGCTGGAAAATTTCTATTATCAGCGTAGTTTTTTATAATGGCTAAAGTGGTTTGTTTTGATGGAAATTCAAAATCACATTTAGTAAAACCCATTTGCTCCAAACTGATTAAAGTTTGTGGGTTTGGTATTTTATAAAAATTTTGGAAATACTTTTCGTTGGGGTAAGCTTTTAAGTAATAATCATTCAGTTTGGCTTTCCATTTTTTAGAGTAAGGCGTAAAAACGGTATAAGGTTTTCCATCATCTTTAGTAACTTCATCTTTCTCAAAAATACATTGGTCTTTAAAAGTTAAAAATTCAATGCCTTTTGATGCTAAAAGTTTTTGTACTTGCCCATCACGCTCGTTGGCATAAGGCTCATAATCGTGGTTAGTAAATACCTTTTTTACCTGATATTGATTATCAATATTTTGCCAAATAGCCATTGGGTCGCCATATTCTACCTGAATATCTGTTCCTAATTGGTTGTATTCAGATTTTAATTCAGCTATTTGTTCATGTATAAATGTTACCCTTTTATCTTCATTATCTTCCAGTTTATCTAAAATATTTTTATCAAAAATAAACAAAGGCAATACAGGTAAACCACTTTTTAAAGCATGGTATAAGCCAGCATTATCAGTATTCCTTATATCTCTGCGGTGCCAAAAAATGGCAATTTCTGTACTCATTTTAGTAAATTACTTTTTTGTAAATATTATTCAAAGCTTCATTCACAGTTTCAAATTCAAATTTAAAACCAGCATTTATGGTTTTTTGAGCCGAAATATTTTGACTCATCAATATAACAGCGGCCATTTCGCCAAAAATTAATTTTAAAGCAAAAGCCGGAACATTGGGCATAAAAAATGGTCGATGTAATGCTTTGGCTATTTGTTTAGTTATTTCATAATTGGTAACTGGATTTGGAGCTACTGCATTGTAAACACCATTTAAATTTTCTTTTTTAGCAGCAAACAAAAATAAGTCAGCTAAATCGTTAATATGAATCCAACTGGTTATCATTTTACCATTGCCTAAAGCGCTAGCAAAACCCCATTTGGCAGGTGCTGCCACTTTTTGTAAATAACCTCCATCAGCACTTAAAACTATACCTATTCTTAATTTTACTACTCGTATCCCAATATTTTCAAATTGATTTACTGCATTTTCCCAATCCTTGGTTAAAGTGGCTAAAAAATCTGTTCCTTGTTCACTTTCTTCGTTTAGTAAAAGGTCGTCTTGATTTTTATAAATTCCAATGGCAGAGGCTGCCACTATTACTTTGGGTTTATTAGTTAAATTTTTAACTGAATCAAAAAGCAGTTGCGTTGATTTTAATCTGCTATCAATTAGTTCTTTTTTACGTGTTTCTGTCCAATTTTTTTCAGCAACACCTGCTCCCGCAAGGTGAATTATGGCATCTACATTGGTAAAACAGTTGGTATCAATTTCGTTTTTATCAATATTCCAGCTAAAACAGCTAACATTTTTTTGTTCTTTTTTTGAACTAGTAAGCCAATTAACTTGCTCATTTTGAGTTAAAATTTTACTAGTTATAACTTTTCCTACCAGTCCACTTCCCCCTGAAATTAAGTATTTCATACATTTTTTGTTTAATATCGAAACATATTGCAGCAATTAATGTTTAAAAAATAATAAAAATAAAACACAACATAAAAATTGGCCAATTTTTCAATCAAAGATATCGAATCCTTAACTGGCATTAAAGGCCACACATTGCGCATTTGGGAGCAGCGATATGGAATTATTAAACCAAAACGTACAGAAACCAATATACGTTATTATGATGATGACGATTTAAAATTATTATTGAGCATCAGTATTTTAAATGAACATAATTTTAAAATTTCGGAAATAGCTAAAATGACAGAAGCCGAAATTTCGGAAGCTGTTTTAAAACTAACTACTGCTACAGGTGAATTTGCCAATCAAATCAAAAATCTAATTTCATCCATGATGATGTTTGATGAAGTGGATTTCCATGCTAAGTTAAATATTTATATAGCCGAATATGGTTTAGAAGAAACTTATATTAAAATACTTTTACCATTTTTAGTAGAGGTAGGAATACTTTGGCAAATAGGCTCCATTCAACCATCGCACGAGCATTTTGTTACCAATATTATCAAACAAAAACTATTTGCTTCAATCGACAGCCAAATTGGAAACAAAGGAGAATGCAAAAAGAAGTTTTTGCTGTTTTTACCTGAAACAGAAACACACTCATTAAGTCTATTATTTGCAAATTACGTTATTCGTTCAAGGGGTCACGATGTTATTTTCTTAGGTCAAGAAGTTCCCTTAGAAGATTTAAAAAATGCTTTTAAAAATGAGGCTCCTGATTATATTTATACTACAGCTACCATCGCTCATTTAAAAATTTCAATGCAAGATATGCTTGATTTTTTAAGCAGTAATTGGCCTCACTCACAAATATTGGTTTCTGGCTATCAATTTTTAATGGCCGATTTAATAATACCCCAAAACGTACATTTATTAAAGAAAGCCGAAGATTTTATAGAATTTATCAATGGCATTTCAGTAGAATATGTAAGGAATAGTTAGCAATTTTTGATTTAAGGATTGTTAGATGGTTGAATTGTTATATTGTTATATTGTTGTATTGTTAGATGGTTAAATTGTCTAACCTAATTAACCGGCAACTCACCAATGCGTAACTCGTAAACTAATCAACCATCAACTCGAAACTCGCAACAAATAAAACTTGAACTCGCAACCTTCAAACCTTTAACCCGCAACTATTTCATCATTTCGCTGGCTAATTCTTCTTCGTCTTTTACCATTTTATAAGCAGCACCTAATTCAAATAGTTTATCGCTCATTTCTTCTTTCACTATTTGTCTTACACGCATGGTAATTCGCATTTCACCTTGATTTACGGTATATTCTAAAATCCCTCCATCTAGTTTCGAAAATATTTCATCTTGCTCATTTCCCATATTTATCTTCGGTATTTCGCTATTGAACCAGTACTCACTTACAGATGATTTTCCATTTAAAACAGAAGTAACAATGGCTTTGGTACCTTTGTAACCTGTTATCATTTTGGTTTCTTTAGTAATTTCTACATTTATTTTTACTTTATTGGTATCAGCAAGTGCATTTTTTACCTCTTCTTCCGTTTTTTTAAAGGCAACTTTTTTCTTTTTTTCAATATTGTTAAAGGCAAATACAAACTCTTTTTTTTGAATATCTCTTATGATAATCATTTTGCCGAAAGGAGTTGGCGTTTCTATTCTGGTTTTACTTTCTTTAAAATAGGCTGTGGCATCTTTAGGTAGCATGCTGGCCATCATTTGTTTTTGCTCAGCAGGTATATCTGGAAAATCCATTTCGTAATAAATTTTTCCTTGTTTAATAACATTCTGTGCAACAAGTATTTGTACAAATACAACAAAAAATAATGGTAAAATAGTTCTCTTCAGCATGTCGCAATAAATAATAAAATTTGGACAATTGATTAACCTTTTATCCAAAAATTGTTTAGGTCAAAAGTTTTAACTTTACTGAACTAAATTAGTATATGGTTTTGAGTAAAATCTATTATTTTCGCCCAATATCATCAATAGTGCAAATATGAAAATTGTAGAAAAATATACTCCTGTAAATAAAATAAGAATTGTAACCGCTGCTGCTTTGTTCGATGGACATGACGCTGCCATAAACATTATGCGCAGAATTATCCAATCAACTGGTGCTGAAGTTATTCATTTAGGACATGATAGAAGTGCGGAAGAAGTGGTTGATACTGCCATTCAGGAAGATGCAAATGCAATTGCAATGACCAGCTACCAAGGTGGGCACGTGGAGTATTTTAAATTTATGCACGATTTACTGCAAGAAAAAGGTTGCGGACATATAAAAATTTTTGGAGGTGGTGGAGGTGTAATTTTACCCACCGAAATTGCCGAACTTCATGCTTACGGAATTTCAAGAATTTACTCACCTGATGATGGTAGAGCAATGGGATTGCAAGGCATGATTAACGATATGTTAAAGCAATCTGATTTTGCCACAGGCGCAAATTTATTAGCCGAATCAAATGAAATTAACCAAAAAGTTAAAGAACAAGATTATAAATCAATAGCTAAATTAATTTCGGCAGCCGAAAATTTCCCAGACGAGTTTCATAAGGTATTTAACGAAGAGACGCATAATTATGCGTCTTTACAAAAGCAAACCCCAATATTAGGAATAACAGGAACTGGTGGTGCTGGAAAATCATCATTGGTAGATGAATTGGTACGTAGGTTTTTGATGGATTTTGAAGATAAAACCATAGCCATTATTTCGGTTGATCCAAGTAAACGCAAAACTGGTGGTGCTTTATTAGGTGATAGAATCAGGATGAATGCCATTAAAAATCCTCGTGTTTATATGCGTTCGTTGGCAACTCGTCAAAGTAATTTGGCATTATCAAAATATGTAAAAGAAGCCATTGATGTTATAAAAGCTGCAAAATTTGATTTGATTATTTTAGAAACTTCGGGCATTGGCCAAAGCGATACTGAAATAATTGAACACAGCGATATGAGTTTGTATGTAATGACACCTGAATATGGTGCTGCTACACAGCTTGAAAAAATTGATATGTTGGATTTTGCCGACATCATTGCATTAAATAAATTTGATAAAAAAGGTTCGTTAGATGCGCTGAGAGATGTAAAAAAACAATACCAACGTAACCATCAGTTGTTTGATAAAAACCCTGACGATATGCCTGTTTTTGGTACCATTGCTTCGCAGTTTAACGACCCCGGAATGAATAGATTGTACAAATCTATCATGAATAAATTGGTTGAAAAAACTGGTGCTGACTTAAAATCTGATTACCACATTAGCGAGGAAATGAGCGAAAAAATTTACATCATTCCACCTGCAAGAAATCGTTACTTATCTGAAATTTCGGAGAACAACCGCAACTATGATAAATGGGTTGCTAAACAAGCTGAAATTGCTGATAAATTATTTGGTTTAAAATCATCAATCGAAACCATTGCGGCTTCTAAAATGGATGATAAAGACCGTTTATTAAAAGGTTTAGAAGAAGCATATCAAACAGTAAATTTAGATTTAGATCCTCGTAATAAAATATTGCTTGAAACTTGGAGCGAAAAAATTGCTCAATACCAAAACGAGTTTTATATTTTTAAAGTGCGTGATAAAGAAATCAAAATTAAAACTCATTCTGAATCGTTATCGCATTTGCAAATACCAAAAGTTGCTGTACCTAAATTTAAAGGTTGGGGAGATATTTTACGTTGGGCTTTGCAAGAAAATTTCCCAGGCGAATTTCCATACACAGCTGGTATTTATCCATTTAAGCGTGAAGGCGAAGACCCAACAAGAATGTTTGCTGGTGAAGGCGGACCAGAAAGAACCAACAAGCGTTTTCATTATGTGAGCAAAGGCATGCCTGCTAAACGCTTAAGTACTGCCTTTGATTCGGTAACTTTATATGGACAAGACCCTGACCACAGGCCAGATATTTACGGAAAAGTGGGTAATTCAGGGGTGAGTGTTTGGAGTTTAGATGCTGCCAAAAAATTATATTCAGGCTTTAATCTTGCTGACCCTAAAACTTCCGTATCCATGACCATTAATGGGCCTGCGGCAATTATTTGTGCATTTTTCATGAATGCTGCCATCGACCAACAATGTGAAATTTACATCAAACAAAATGGTTTAGAAGCAGAAGTAAATGAAAAATTAGAAGCCATTTTTAAAGCAAGAGGAACCGCAAGACCAACTTATAATGAAGAAATCCCAGAAGGAAATGATGGCCTAGGTTTAATGCTTTTGGGCGTTACGGGCGATATGGTTTTACCTGCCGATGTATATCAAAAAATTAAAGTAGAAACTTTAAAACAAGTTCGTGGAACTGTTCAAGCTGATATTTTAAAAGAAGACCAAGCACAAAATACTTGTATATTCTCTACTGAGTTTTCATTACGTGTAATGGGCGATGTACAGCAATATTTTATCAATAATGCGGTTCGTAATTTTTATTCGGTTTCAATTAGTGGATACCATATTGCCGAGGCAGGTGCAAACCCAATTACGCAGTTGGCTTTAACACTTTCAAACGGATTTACTTTTGTTGAATACTATTTAAGTCGCGGAATGAATATTGATGATTTTGCACCAAATCTTTCATTCTTCTTTAGCAATGGAATTGATCCAGAATATTCAGTAATTGGAAGGGTTAGTCGTAGAATTTGGGCAAAAGCCATGAAGTTAAAATATGGTGGAAACGAACGCAGCCAAATGATGAAATACCATATTCAAACCAGTGGTAGAAGCTTGCATGCGCAAGAAATTGATTTCAATGACATTCGCACAACCTTACAAGCACTTTACGCCATTTACGATAACTGTAATTCGTTACACACCAATGCGTATGATGAAGCCATCACAACGCCAACGGAAGAATCTGTGCGCAGGGCAATGGCTATTCAGTTAATCATTAACCGTGAGTTAGGTTTGGCTAAAAATGAAAATCCTTTGCAAGGTTCGTTTATCATTGAAGAATTAACTGATTTGGTGGAAGAAGCTGTGTTAGCTGAATTTGATAAAATTAATGAGCGTGGTGGTGTTTTAGGTGCTATGGAAACCATGTACCAACGCAATAAAATACAAGAAGAAAGTATGTATTACGAAATGTTAAAACATACGGGTGAGTATCCAATTATTGGGGTAAATACTTTTTTAAGTTCAAAAGGTTCACCAACAGTTATTCCGCAAGAAGTAATTCGTTCAACCACCGAAGAGAAAGAATTCCAGATTACGATGCTAAACCAATTAAAGCAAAGCAACGAGGAAAAAGGAAAAGAAATGTTGGCTAAAATTCAACAAGTAGCCATCCATAACGGAAACATATTTGAAGCCTTAATGGAAACAGTAAAATACTGCTCATTAGGACAAATTACCAATGCCTTATTTGAAGTAGGCGGACAGTATAGAAGAAACATGTAAGGAATTTTGATTTGTGAATGATGATTTTTGAATCATGTTCGAACCGATGTCATCGCTTCAAGCGATGACATCGGTTTTTTTATTGAGGAGAAATACCGATTATTTATTATTTTTTTTATCCAATAAAAAATGAATATTTGAAAATATAAAATATATTGTATGATACTGAGTTTAGTTTTATTTGCTGTTGGAATTGGCTTGATTTTGTTTGCTGTTTATATCAAATTAAATAGTAAAGTCAATAAACAAAAGTTAGATGATTCAAATGAAAATAATAGCATTCCAGATAATTTAGACTATGAAATTTTAAACTTTGAATTTAAAAAAACAGGAAATTCAACAACTCTTATTTTAGGAGATTATGTTAATTTTTGGATTAACCCAGATAATAATGATATCTTTATCTTTAGTGCGGGAAGCATTGGAGCTGGCGGGAAAGTCGGATTAGTACCTAAAAAAGTTGAAGATAAAATTCGTCAATATATAAAAATGGATAATTCATATATAGAAACAAAAATTTTATCAGTGAATGAAGATGTAATAAAAGTTGAAGCAATTCTATATAAAGAAAGACCAATAAGTCATTACGAAATTGATTTAGAAAGAAACAAACAAGGTAGATTTATTGATACTTTCGATACCCCATATTTTCCAAGAAAACCTATTGAGATAATTTTTAATATTATTGACAAAAGGAAATTCAATCCAGATAAGAAGTATACTTTTTCAACCTTAAGTAAAGAATATTTTATTCAAAACCCTCTTAAATTAGAAATATCATTGTTGAATGAAAAAAACGAAATTATCGCACATCAAAAAAATTATGCTTCTAAACTAGAAAAAATAATTCATGCATCTTTTTTTAATAATATTGAAGCGGAGATAATTGATACATCTAATCTTAAATATACAGATTATATTACTGTCAAACTTATTTTTACTAAAAAATAAATATATTTTATTTACCCAGTAGAACGTTGCGTGCAACGTCTCTAAAAGATGAACGTTATAGCAAAATTAGTCCAAAGCAAGGATCTTTATCTTCTGTTTTACATTCATATAAATCGGCAGTTTCAAATAAAGCAAAACATATCAACCCAAATTTTACATGGCAACCTCGCTTTCACTAAAAACATTGTTGAAATAAATTTACTCGAAAAATACTAGCTATTACAACAATAAAAATTTTCTATTATCATTGAATTTTTATTTTGAAAATTATGCTTGAAGAAAATTTATCATTTACCAATAAATCAGTTAAAAGTAAATTCGCGTTAATTATAGGATTAGCAATAGCATTAATAATTGGAGGAATCAGTGGTTTATTTTTCAATTTTATTAATAAAGGACTCTTTATTCCTATTGGTATTGGTGGATTTATTAGTGCTTATATTTTCAATTACAATAGTTTTAATAAAATAACTATTACACCAAATGGTATTGTTTTTTTTAACACGTTTTTCAAAAGGAAACATTATTTTGGGTTTTCAGAAATAACCAAATTCAAAAGCAATATCAGCACCAATCCCATCACTAACGAAAAGAGTTTTTATATAATTGAACTTGAATTTGGAAACAAATTATCAATAAACCTCAATGAAAAAGATTTTGATGATTTTGAATTATTAAAACATACCATTCATTCAAAAATAATAACAGAAAGAAGTATTTCTAATTAAACTCAATCAATTATTCTAAAAGACTTTTATCTTTTTCTTGTATCACAAACTTGAATAATTTTCCAGTTTCCGTTTTCATAAAATAGTTGAAAAGCATCTACACCTTTGTGTGAGAATTTGCCATTTACATAAAATTCATAATCAGCCCAAACACTTGCCATGGGGTAATCTACTTTTATATCAAATTGAGTAATGCGTTCTTCTATCTGTAAGTTGCGTTTTTTTATGGTTAACACTTGCAATAAAAAACTATCTACAGATGCGTTTTCAAGCGCAGTAATATTTGTTTTATTGTTTAAAAGGGCTGTTTGAAATCTTGCAGTTTTGTGTAAACATTGGTTAATTATACTGATATCGCTTTTTTGCATTCCTTCAAAAAACAACAAAATAGTTTGTTTGATATTGTTTTCGTGCACCTGAGCAAAAATCCAATTGGGAGCAATTAGTAAGAAGAGTAAAAGTAATTTTTTCATAATTGGCGAATAAAATAGTTTTCAATTATAGCGAAATTGTACATTTGAACGAATGGAAATAAAACTGCAAACAGCAAGATTATACATGCGTGAGTTTACTTTGGCCGATGCTGAAATTTTGTATCAAATGCACCAAGACCCTGCTATAACTAAATATACTGGCGACCCAATACCTTGGGATAGTATAGAAATGGTGGAGAAAATTATTGCAGAAGCATTGATGCCTCAATATCAGTTTGGCATTGGTCGCTGGGCTTGTCATTTAATTGAAAACAACGAGTTTATTGGTTGGTGTGGATTTAAAAAAGTTGGTGATGAAGTAGATTTAGGATACAGATTTATACAAAAACATTGGAGTAATGGTTATGCTACCGAAGCTGCTAAAGCAGTTTTAGATTTTGGAGTTAAAAATAAAATACCCAATATTATTGGCAGAGCTGCTGTTGAAAATACTACCTCCGTTAAGGTTTTACAAAAAATTGGGTTAACCTTTAAAGAATATTATTTGGAAGAAGATGAAAAACACCAATCCATTAAATTGGAGTGGGTGTATTAATGCCTACAAATAGTTTTTTTATTGAGTGGTGTCATGTTTTTTAAAAACCAAAAAATTCAATTTGCACCTTAATAAACTACATGTATTATGATACGTTTTGATTTTATAGAAGCCAATAAAGAAAAGTACCGTGAGCAGTTTTTAACTGCAAAACCATTTCCTCATATTGCCATTGACGGCCTTTGCGATGAAGTTAAATTAACCGAATTGTATAATAATATTCCTGAAATAGAAACATCAAGTGCTGATTATGTTTTTGCAAAAAATAAGTTTGAAAAATCAAAGTTTAAAGAATTAGGTGGCGTATTTGAAGAACTTTATAACGATTTAACCAGTTTGAGATTTAAAATTTGGATTTCATATATTACCAATGAAGATGTTTTTATTGATGATACTTTTTATGGTGGAGGCATTCACCAAGGGCGTGAAGGCAGCTTTTTAGATATGCATGCCGATTTTAATTACCATCCATTGGTTGAAACTTGGTACCGTAATTTAAACTTATTGCTTTATATTAATAAAGATTGGCAAGAAAACTATGGTGGACATTTACGTTTAGAAGATGAACGAACTGGAGTAAAAACCGAAGTTGGTGTTCCTTTTAACCGTTTGGCTATCATGCATTGCAGGTCTTACACCTTACATGGCTATGATCCAATTAATTTCCCAAAAGGAACTGCTCGTACTTCCATAGCAGCTTATGCATACACAGTTCATGAAAATAATTTTGAAGCACCACGAACCACTGTTTGGCATGTTAAAAAAGACAATCCAATAAAATATGCCTTATCTAAAATTTGGGTTCCAGCAGTAAAACTAAAAAGTATGTTTTTGAAAAGCAACACTGCTAATCACTAATAATTAACTAATTAACAAAAAGCTGGTGTAAAATATACCAGCTTTTTTTGTTGGTAAACTTTACGCTAAAACACTTTTAGTTTTTTTAAGTTTGTAAAATTATGGAATGGAATAAATTAAGTGAAATAGAGCAATTAGAAGAAATAAATAAGGCTTCGTTTGATACTCCCGTAATGATTTTTAAACACAGTACACGTTGCAGTATCAGTTTAAGTGCATTAAATCGAGTTGAGCGTAATTGGAATAATGAACAAGATGATATTAAAGTAAAACCTTATTACCTTGATTTAATTGTATATCGTAATGTTTCGAACGAAATTGCAAAAAAATGGAATATTGAACACCAATCGCCTCAAGTTTTGATTATAAAAAAAGGTGCATGTATTTATACTGAAACTCATATGGGTATAAATTATGAAGAAATAATAAATTTAAAATGATTTAAATATATTATAAAATAGCTTAATATTGAACTACCAAAAAATTTAAAAATGCAAATAGATATAGCTACACTTAAATTAGTATTATGTTTAATAAATATTTTAAATTTATGTATTTTATTTATTCAGTATTTATCTAACAAAGAATATAAAGGCATTCTTCATTGGATTGCGGGTTTTGGCTTTATCGCCTTATCGCAAATAATTACATTAGAATTTGTTTTTCCTCCACATAAGTTCACACCATTATTTTCCGACTTATCCATTGTTTTCGGATTCTCCATAGTTTTAGTTGGTATCAACTACTTTATTTCTGCAAAGTACAATAATACTTTTCATCTAATTTCGGCAACCTTAGTACTGGTTATTATTGCTACTCTATACCTTAATGATTTATTACTGATAGAAAAAATATTTCTTTCCCTCATAAAATCAATCATTTGCTTTCAAATTGTAGCCACCTTATGGTGCGCTAAAATTCCAACCATAAAAAGAACTACCAATTTTATAGGTATACTATTTTTCACCTATGCAAGTGTATTCTTATTACAATCAATTTCTATTTTAATTAATGGCATAAATACCAACCTAAACTCCCCTATTTTCATTGTAATTTATTTATTCTCCATCATAGTTGGTATCATTTCAACTTTTGGATTTACCTTTTTGGTAAATCAGCGATTAATAGGAGAAAGAGAAAAGGTAGAAAATAATGCACAGCTAGTTCAGTATGCTGTAAACAATACCTTAGATGCAGTATATTGGGTAAAAAAAGATGGTACTTTTTTAGAATTGAATAAATCAGCACATAATATTTTAGGATATACATACAAAGAACTTATGAACTTATCTGTTCCTGAAATTGACCCAGATTATAATAAGGAAATGTGGCCAAAGCATTGGGAAGAATTAAAAGAAAAAAAATCAATGACATTTCATAGTAAGCATCTTACTAAAGATGGAAGGATTATTCCAACCGAAGTAAATGCAAACTATATTTTTTTTAACGGACAAGAGATTAACTGTGCATTTGTTAGGGATATTTCGGAGAGAAAAAAAGCAGAACAAAATCTTATTGCTACAAAAAATCACTTAAAAGCTATTTTAGATTCTGAGCCAGAATGTATAAAATTACTCAGTAGAGAAATGATACTTTTAGATATGAATCCTGCAGGGCTTGAAATGATAGGTGCAGATAATTTAGAACAAGTGCTAGGAAAAAGTGTTATAAGTATTGTTAAAAACGAATACCAAGATGCTTTTAAAAAACAAACCGAAAATGTTTTTAATGGTAAAAGTGGAGTAATAGAGTTTGAAATAATTGGTTTAAAAGGCGAGCATAAATGGTTAGAAACACACTCAGTTCCTATGAAAGATAACTCAGGAAAAATTATTTCACTATTAGCCATTACAAGAGATATTACCGAACGTAAAAAATCTGAACAAAAAATGAATGAATTAATGGTTGATACCATTGATAAAAATAATCGTTTGCAAAATTTTGCACATATAGTTTCACATAATATCAGGTCGCATGCAGCTAATTTTAGTGGTTTACTTGAAATTATAAAAGACGCTAAAAATGAGGACGAAAAGAAACTTTATTTTGAATATTTAAATTCGAGTAGTGTTAAACTATCTGAAACAATAGATAATTTAAATGAAATTATTACAATTCAATCCAATAATTCATTGCCTATAGAAACAATCAATTTAAAAACAGAAATTGATAAAACCATTAAATCGCAGAACTTTAGCATCTTAGAACATCATGTTTTAATTGAAAATAACATTTCACCAAATGTAGTAATCAATTCTATTCCAGCTTATTTTGATAGCATTATATTAAATTTAATAACCAATGCCATAAAATACAGAGCAACAAACAGAACGCCCACCATAAAAATATCGAGTAAAGTAGAAAAAGATTACACTATTTTAGTAATTGAAGATAATGGAATAGGTATAGACCTGGAAAAAAATGGCGGTAAACTATTTGGAATGTATAAAACTTTTAATGGCAACAGCGATGCAAAAGGAATTGGTTTGTTCATAACAAAAAATCAAATTGAAGCCATGAAAGGTAAAATAGAAGTAAGTAGCAAATTGGATGTCGGTACCACTTTTATTATCTATTTTAAAAATTAATTAAACAATTACTCAAATCGTAAATGTTTAACTGATTCGCCAGAATCACGCAATTCAATTAAGGCATCAATTCCAATTTCAATATGTCGTTTTACATATTGAGCAGTAACTGCAGTATCACTTTTTGATGTTTTTACTCCATCAGGTGTCATTGGATTATCACTTACCAACAGCAAAGCTCCTTTGGGAATACTATTCACAAAACCTACAATAAAAATAGTAGCCGTTTCCATATCAATAGCCATGGCGCGTGTTTTCTTTAAGTAATCTTTGAATTCATCATCATGCTCCCAAACCCTTCTGTTTGTGGTATAAACAGTTCCGGTCCAATAATCAACATCATGTTTTACAATGGTGGTGGATACCGCTTTTTGCATTCTAAATGAAGGTAAAGCAGGTATTTCAGGCATTATATAATCATTACTTGTGCCTTCTCCCCTTATTGCTGCAATGGGCAAAATTAAATCACCTAGTTTGGTTATCTTTTTTAAACCTCCACATTTACCTAAAAATAAAACTGCTTTTGGAGTAATGGCCGAAAGTAAATCCATTATGGTAGCTGCCATTGCACTTCCCATTCCAAAATTAATAATGGTGATATTCTCAGCTGTAGCCGACTGCATAGGCTTGTCGGTACCCATAATATTTACATTAAATTTTTGTGCGAAAATTTCAACATAGTTAAAAAAATTGGTAAGTAGAATGTATTCACCAAATTTATCAAGCTCTACGCCTGTATAGCGCGGAAGCCAATCATTTACAATATCTTTTTTAGTTTTCATTTAAACAATATTTTAATTTGCAATATTTAGCATTAATTATGCAAAAGCAATATTAAAAATTTATTTTTACCCAACCATAACCATATACCATCGTATTAAGGTAAAAAATAACTAATTATTTAATTGCCTAACGAAAATAAATTTACTTAACTTTAATGAAAATAGAGCTAGATCAGCTTATAAGTTTATGTTTAAAACAAGATCGCAAGGCCGAAAGTGCTTTGTATAAATATTGTTTTACTAAACTTATGCCTATTTGCCATAAGTATTATAAAAGTAAAGACGATACCTTAGCACAAATAAATAAAGCGTTTTTAAAAATATTGAATAATTTAAGCAGTTTTGATGGCAATAAATCATTTGATGCATGGATAAAAACAATAATGGTGAATACTATTATTGATGAATTTAGGGTAAATAAAAAACGTAATGCCTTGTTTATAGATAACAACAATGAACAAGTAGACCTTGATTTCCATCCATTCAATTTAAACGAGGCTGAGGCTAAATTAACTGCTGCCGATATTCAGATTCATATTCAGCAATTACCTGAATCGAGTAAAATGGTATTTAACCTTTTTACAGTTGATGGTTATAACCACAAAGAAATTGGTGAAATGTTGGGAATTAATGAAGGAACAAGCAAATGGCATTTAAATAATGCCAGAAAAATTTTAAAGAAAAAACTGATTGAAATGTTTCCTCAACTTAAAGAAAGGGAAAAACAAGCATGACAGATAACGAATTATATAATTTAATTAAAAACAAACTCAATAACCAAACTTTTGAGTATGAAGATTCTTATTGGCAACAGGCCGAAAAGATGATTGATGCTCAGCGTTTTGAAAATAAAAAATTGGTTTGGTATAAATCGGCATTTTATGTTGCTATAACTTCTGTTTTTGCATTATTAGGATGGTTTTTAGTTGAAAATAATAAAATCACCTCTCATCAAACAGCTATCAATACCATTACTGAAAATGCTCAAATGCTGGAACTTGAATTAAAAAGTTCAGCTATTTACAGTCAACCTAAAGCTACTGAAGCTAATAAATCTGTTAACTCAAATAGTATTAATAGTAAGGAAAATTCAATATTAGTTGAATCAAATGATAAAAATAATGACACTAAAATTATAAGAACAGCTAAAGATAAATTACAAAACATTGAAACTTTTTTGGGTGATGAATTATCAATTAAAAATGAAGCTATTACTACTGAAAATATTGTTATTAATAACGAAGTTATGGTGGATGTTTTGCAAGGTAAAAACGCACAAAAAATTAGTTTAAATTTATTAGCTCCATCTTTCGATTTTACTCAAATTGATTTTATTAAATCGCCAATTAATTATAAAAACAGTTCAAAATTAAACAGTTATTTTAACGCAAGTTTGGAAGCAGGAACCAATTCGTTTAATAATACATTTTCGACTAATTCATTTGGTTATTATGTTGGAGGTAGATTGTATTTTGATTTTGGTAAATTCTCGTTAAATACCAATTTGCATTACGAAAATATAAATCAAAATTTGGCTCCTCGTGAAATTATAAATAAAACATACGATTTTACATCAAATACTACTAAAACTGTTATTAAAAACCAATCAATTGATTATGCTATTATTGGATTAAATGCTATGTATCCTGTTTACAAAAACCATAGCATTGGTATAGGTTTTCAATATGCTCGATTGATTAAAACCAACGATTTGTTTACCACCCAAAATTTAGAAAACAATACCATCACAAATAAAAGTACCAATAATTACAGTAATGGAATTAATAAATCTGAAATTCAATTTACTTTAAATTACCAATTTAGATTTACCAAACATTTAGCTGTAAATGCTGCCTATGTTTATGGTTTAAATGATGTTTCAACCAATGAAACGGCTAATTATAAAAACAGAGGAGTTAAATTAGGTTTACAATACATTATAAAATAATCTTTCATGCGTTCAATAATATATTTCATTATCAGTTTTGCTATTTTAACAACAGGTTGTAAAACCAAAGAAGATCCAATTGGATATATTGGCACTGCTGAGTTTTATGCCAAAGGAATAATCAATAATAAATCTGTTTTAATTGAAGCTGGCAACAATAATTTCATTATGCAAACTGAAAATGGAAAAGACAGTTTAAATATAAATACTTACACAGGTTCATTGGTTAGCACATGTGCTAATTGCAAGGAAAAATTAAGTATTACAATTCGTAATTTTGAAATAGGAAATACTAGCAATTGGCTTTTAGATTCAGTATTTAAGCAAGGCATTATTTATAGTTATTACAAAGATGAATTGCCACCAAGTGCCTATAAAATTATTTTAAAAAATGAATCCGTAGGTATTGGTAATGTAGATTATAAATGGGATTTTGGTGATGGGTTTGGCAGTTTATCAACTGATCCTGAATTTGTATTTAAAACGGATGGTAAGAAAAACATAAAACTAACGGCAGATTTTAAAGATGTTAATTGCTCTTCAACCATTGAAACACCTGTATACATAGATGGTAACAACTTAAATGGCTATATCGACTATACTTATCAAAACATAGGTAATAATGTATTTAGATGCAATGTTATCAATGCAGATTCAAGTACGCACAAATTTGTTTGGCAATATTTAAATCAAACCAATTCATTTCCGAAAGGCAATTATTTTGATTTACCTGCATTTGCTAATGAAGGGGTATATAAAGTAGATTTATTAGCCATAAATAAAAGTACAAATGATACCACACTTGTATCAAAAAATTTAGCTACTGCCGCAAATACGAATTGTGTTTCAAATTTTTCATACAGTTTAATACCTATTCGAGATACACTTCAGTTTAATAAGGTAATAATTGATTATACTGCTCCTGATGGAACTTATTATTCTTCAAAGTATTTAGAGCAGTTTACAGGTTTTGTTATTCAAGAAATTACAAATTACAAAGACATGGTAACTGTTAAAAAAACAATTAAAGTAAAGGTTTTATTTACTTGCAATGTTAGTGATGGAACCACCACCATTGAGTTAAAAGACATCAATGCTGTGTTTGCATTTTCTTATTAATTTTAGGTTTACTTTTCATAAAACTCAATGGGTAAACCATCAGGGTCGGCTATAAAAGTGAATTTTTTATTGGTAAATTCATCAATTCTTATTGGTTCAATATCAATATTAAGGGAATTCATTTTACTAACTACTTCCATTAAATTATTTACCTCAAATGCCAAATGCCTTAATCCAGAAGCTTCTGGTCGGCTTGATCTTTTTGGAGGATTAGGAAATGAAAAAAGTTCAACTACGTAATTTCCGTTTAAAGCCAAATCAAGCTTATAGGAATCTCGCTCTGCCCTGAAAGTTTCATTCAAAATTTCTAAGCCAATAACTGCTGTATAAAACTGCTTTGAAACAGCGTAATTACTACAAATAATAGCGATATGATGTATTTTATTAATAATCAAATTATACTACGTTTTTAACTTTTTCTTTTTAGCACTTGGGAACAATATATTATTTAAAATAAGTCTGTAACCTGGCGAGTTTGGATGTAAGTTTAAATCGGTTGGTGGTTCACCAACCATATGCTGATAATCTTCAGGGTCATGTCCTCCATAAAAAGTCCAAGTACCTTTACCTAAACTGCCATGTATATATCTTGCTTCTTTCAGTTGTTTATTTTCGCCCAAAATAAGCACATCACTTTTAATAAATTGTTTTCTAAAAGCAGTAGTTTGACCCATAAAGCCTTTAACTGTGCTAGTGTGGTTTTGACATAACATAGTTGGTACTAAATCCCATTTTGCCGAAAATTCAAATAAAGAAAACACATCGTTTTCTTCATTTACAGGTCTGGTATCTGGTGTTGCGTCTATGTATGAATATTCGTACTCAAAAGGATTCATAACTAAGTTAAAATCCTTAAAGGCAATAGTTTTGCTAAAATCAAGTTTAGCATTAGCGTCATGGTCAGCTGGATCGCCATCAAAAATACTTTCGCAAATATCAATTCCATCGGCTGCCATGGCAATATCGTAGGTATCTGTAGCGCTGCACATTGCAAATAAAAATCCGCCACCTAATGTAAAATCTCTTATTTTTTTTGCTGCTGCTAATTTAAGTTCTGATACTTTTTTAAAACCATGTTTAGCTGCCATAGATTCATTTTCTTTAACTTCAGCCTGATACCAAGCAGTGTTGGCAAACTGCGCATAAAACTTACCATATTGACCAGTAAAGTCTTCATGATGCAAGTGAAGCCAATCGTACTTTACTAATTTATCGCTCAATAATTCATCATCAAAAACAACCTCGTATGGAATTTCTGCATAAGTTAAAACCATGGTTACTGCATCATCCCAAGGTTGTTTGGTTTTAGGAGAATAAACAGCAATTTTCGGAGCTTTATATAATTTTACTAACTCCATATTAACATCGGGTTTAGCTATTTGTAATAATATTTCTGAAACTTGAGCTTCGCTAATAATTTCATAACTAATGCCTCTAATCTTTAATTCTCGTTCATAAACTTGGTCGTAACCAAACATAAAACTGCCTGCTTTGTAGTTTAAAAGCCAATCTACTTCAATGTCTTTTTGTAAAATCCAAAATGCCAATCCGTATGCCTTCAAATGATTTTTTTGTCCTTCATCCATTGGAATTAATATACGGCTAGCAAAACTAGATAAGGAACAAAATAGGAATAGTATAACTAATAGTTTACGCATAATTGTTTTCTTTTAATTCGAATATACTTTTACTCATTAATTCATACAAATCTTTTGTGTGAGTGTTTTGTAATAAACTTAAGTGTTTTTGCATGGTGCTTATATCGTTTCTAATTGCTGGCCCTGTTTGAATTTTACTAGGCTCAAAGTTAAACGAATTATTGATAGCTTTAGTTAACAAATGCTGCAAAATTGAATAATCCAATTGCTGCAAATCTAACTCTTGTTTTGCCAATGCAATTAAGTGATTACTAAAATTATTGGTAATGGTAGCTGCCAAGTGCAAATATTGACGTTCTGCACTGCTTATTTTATTTACATTTTTTGAAAGCCTATCGGCAAATGCCTCTATTATTCTATAATTTTCTTCGCTATTTGCTTCAATACAAATAGGAGTGTTTTTAAAATCGCTAAATGAATTTTTATTGATACTTTCAATTGGCCAAAAAACAGCTTGATTGATTTGTTTATTGAGTTCTGATATTGACTTTAAACCTGAGCAGTGTACTACTAAACCGTCTACTATTGGCAAATTATTGGCCACCTCATTAATTGAATCATCGTTTATACAAAGCAGGTATAAATCGGCATTAGTTGGTATTTCACTTATACTCTGATAAGCTTTTACATTAAAATTATTTGCCAAAGCAATACTATTTTCCTTGGTTTTTGAAAATATTCCTACAATTTCAACATCTGTATTCAAACATGAAGTTAAAATAGCAAATGCCATATTTCCACTACCTAAAATAATTACTTGCATCATAAATTAAAATGAAAAATATTTTTTTTCAAATCAAGCTAAAAAAAGCCTAATGCAATAACAGATTTGATGGTTATTTATTTTTTTAATTTTATAACAAAACTCTACTCTCTAATGCGCTGATTATTATTTTTTTGTGTGTTTTGTAAATTTTATAAAATTTAATTTATAAAAATAAACGGCAATTCAAATACTCTATTATTTTTAATTTTATGGTATTAAAAAATCTCAAATACTGTTTTAGTTTGATTTTGTAAACTATATTGCACCTTAAATAATGAATAATTAATATGAAGAAACTTTTATTAGGTGCACTATTAGTAACTTGTTTTGGCCAATATGGTCAGGCTCAAACCAAAGATATGCCGTGGCAAATTGGTCTTGGTGTTGGTATTTCCGAATACTCAGGCGATTTAGGTAATGGTTTTTTTAAGTTTGATTTAACTCCACACAACGTGTCGAATAATGGTGGTGGCAAAACAGAAAACACACCAGGTATTGGTTATTTAACAATAACCAGGTATTTAAGCAACCAATTTGATATTTCGGCAAGAGGATATCTTGGAGAATGGGGATATTTTGACAAACTTAACGTAATAGGTAGCACTACCACAGGTAATTTTTACCGTCAAACTTTAGGATTTGAAGTTACCCCTCGTTGGAAATTTTTAGAAAAAGATAATGCTATGTTTACTCCTTATGTTACTTTAGGTTTAGGCGCAAGAAGAATAAACATGCCAAAAACTAGAATGGAAGATTTTGGGATTTTTGGTACAGACAAAGATGGTTTATATGAATTTACTGTTCCGGCAGGTTTAGGAGTGAATGTTAAATTAACTGAAAAATTTGGCATGAATATCCAATCAAATTACATGTGGACCAATAACGATAAAGTAGAAGGTTTACCATTATATGAACAATTAACATATGACCAAGCTTGGTTTCATACTATTGGTGTAACCATGAATTTAGGTAAAGTGATAGATACAGACGGTGATGGAGTTGGTGACAAAAGAGATAAGTGTCCAAATACACCTGCAGGTGATTTAGTTAGCCCAACCACTGGTTGTTCAATTGATAGTGATAAAGATGGAATAGCTGATAATAAAGATGCTTGTCCACTAGTAGCTGGTGTAGCTAATTTTAAAGGCTGCCCTGATTCTGATAATGATGGAGTTCAAGACAGTGAAGACAAATGTCCAACTGTTGCAGGTGTTGCTAAATTTAAAGGTTGCCCTGATTCAGATAATGATGGTATACAAGATAGCGAAGATACTTGTCCTGCCGTTGCTGGTATTGCAGCATTCAAAGGTTGCCCTGATACAGATAACGATGGAATTCAAGATAGCGAAGATGCTTGCCCTACCGTTGCTGGTATTGCAGCATTTAAAGGTTGTCCTGATTCAGATAACGATGGCATTGAAGACAAACTAGATAATTGCCCTAAAGTAGCTGGTGTAGCTGCAAATAATGGTTGCCCAGAAATTAAAGCTGCAGTTAAACAATTATTTGAAAAAGCATTACAAGGTGTTCAGTTCGAAACTGGCAAATCAATTATTAAACCTAATTCATTTGCTATTTTAAACAACGTAGCTAAGATAATGGCAGAAAATCCAACTTATAAACTATACATTTTAGGTCATACCGATAATGTTGGTGATGCGGCTAAAAACTTAAAATTATCACAAGACAGAGCGGCAGCAGTTGAAAAATACTTAGAAAGCAAAGGTGTTAAAACTGAAAGAGTGCGTTCTGAAGGTTTTGGAGATACAAAACCTGCTTATGATAATGCTACAAAAGAAGGAAAAACTAAAAATCGTAGGGTTGAATTCAAAGTTGAATTTGAACAATAAATTATCGATAATATAAATTTTACTTACAAAAAGCGACTGGTTAAAGGTCGCTTTTTGTTTTTATAGAAACCCTATAATTAATTGCCATGAAAAAAAGTTTACTCCTCACCATTGTGTTTATAGCTATTGGTTTAAAAAATTATGCGCAAGTGAGCAATACGGGTATGGTTGAACAAATGGATAGTACCGAAAACGGAAAGTTAAATGTTTCGGGCTATGTTGATGTATATTATGGCTTTGATTTTAACCAACCAAAGACCTTTGATAGAGATTATGCTGTTTCATCATCAAGGCACAACGAGGTAAATATTAACTTAGTTTATGTTGATTTAAAATATAAAAACGATAAGGTTAGGGCAAGAATAATCCCTGGTTTTGGTAGTTATGTTAACTCAAATTATGTAAGTGAAAGTGGTTCTTTAAAAAATTTGATAGAAGCCAATGTAGGTTTAAAATTATTTAAGAATAAAGAAATTTGGGTTGATGCAGGCGTAATTGGTTCGCCTTATTCTAATGAGTCGGCTATTTCAAAAGATCATTTTATGTACACACGTTCTTTTGCCCCTGAGTATGTGCCTTATTACCTATCTGGTGCCAAAGTTTCAATTCCTTTTGGAAAAAAAATAATTGCTTATTTTTACCTACTAAATGGTTGGCAACAAATATCGGATGTTAACAATCCACTTTCATTTGGAACTCAAATTGAATACCGACCAAATAATAAACTTTTACTTAATTGGAATACTTATGTGGGAGATGAAAGCTCCAAGTTAAATCCCAATTATGGTAACAGGTATTTTACCGATTTATATGC
>JAAFJM010000026.1 GCA_013298895.1 Bacteroidota bacterium
GGAATTTCATTTTGTTTTGATTGTTTATTTGTAACCGCCAAACTGTTTATTGGTTAATGTCAATTGTTTCGTTTAGTTTTTCTAAATGTAATAATGTGGTTGTTCCATCTTCCGAAGGAGAGAACATTGGAACAAATTTTTTATTCCAAATAATTTCATTATTTGCATATCCGGTGCGTGTATGAACAGTTTGAGAATAGCTTTCATCAAATGCTTTTAGGAAAAATAAAAGTTGTAAATCAATATCTTCAAAATCCTTGGCTGTTAGGTTAAATAATGGAGATTCTTCATCTATTGGATGAACAATGGTCCAGCTTAATGCTAATGAAGTAATTGATTTCCTTTCTAACTTTAAAGGTATAAACTGAACTGCAGGATTTTCGGCAGTTAATAAAGAAGCAATTAATGTTATCTCTAATTCAATCAAAGGATTTTTGCGCGCATTTACGATTCTAAACATCAAAGCTTTTCCGTTTTTATAAGGTGCTATTATTGCATTTTGACTTTGTAAAAGTTTGATATTAGGTCTCGCAAAACGTCCGTAAATTAAACCAGTAGCCAAAGCAAAACTCATTAAGCCAACTAAGCTTTCTAATGCGGCAATTGCACTTATTAAATTACCTTGTGGATTAATGCGTCCATATCCAACAGTAGAAAATGTTTGACAACTAAAGAAAAAAGCTTCCATTATTTTTTCCGAAGGAGTTTCTGCAATCATTCCTCCTAAATGTTCTACGCCTATTAGCCAATAAATACCAGTAAAAAATAAATTCATTAATAAATATACTGCTAAGATTAGCAAGTTAAATTTACTCCAACTAATGGCTATTAAATCATGAAATGAGTTAAATTTATTAAAAAAAGAAACTCCTGTTCTCTCTACATTGTAGGAGCCATCCTTATTAATAAGTCGCTTGGCTTGGCTTGAGGCAGATGCACCAAAACCAGTATCATTATCGGTTTTGAACTTACTAAATAATTTTGCCATAAATTAACTTATAAAATAATTAAATCATTAAACAATTTGGAATTAAATCCAACCCTTTTTCTTGAAGGTAAGCAAAACAGCACCCGATGAAATAACCATGGCTAAAATACAAACAAAGAAACCAAATGGTTGGTTAGCACCTGGAATATTGTTAAAATTCATTCCAAACATACCGGAAATTAGGGTAGGTGGTAAAAATGCAATTGAAAATACTGTAAAGCGTTTCAATACCTTATTTTGTTCTAAGTTAATCAAACCCGTAATGGTGTTTTGTAAAAACTCTAATCTTTCAAAATTAAATGCACTGTATTCAATAAGGGATTGAATATCCTTTAATATGATTCGGAGTCTAATCTTTCTATCTTCAGGAAACAAACTACTTTTAAGCAAATTTGAAAGTACCCTTTGTTTATCAATCATACTTTCTCTTAACATCATTGTACTTTCTTGAAGTTCTGTAATGTCCAATAAAAAATCACTACTCGTATTTCTTTCGGTACTTAAAGTTCTACTATATACTGTTATTTCATTTGAAACGCGTTCAATTAAATCTGCCTCTAAATCAATTCTTGTTTCTTGCAAACTCATTAATACATCAAATCCTGAAGTAAACATTTCACTGTTAGCTTTCATTTTTCTAACCACGTCTGCAAAAGTTGAGAGATCAGCTTGTCGAAAAGTGTACAATACACTATCTTTAATTATAAATGAAACGGCATGTTTTTCATATTGCCCATTTTCAAGTCTGAGAAAATTACTGTTTGCAGTTATTTCATTATTTCGTTCAAAGTAACGAGAACTACTTTCAATTTCAGCAATTTCTTGTGGAGTTTGAATGCTGATGCTTGTTTTGCTTTCAATCCATTCCTCTTCTTCGTTTGTGGGCGCTTGCATATCAACCCATAATATATTTGATAATGAATCTAAACGTTTTAAATCGTTATCTTTTAATATTTTTTCATCTTGCTTATAAAAAATACGAATCATGGCGGGCAAGATAAAACTTTTAATAAAATGTATTACATTATTTAATTATAAAAAAACGGCTTATTTGCAAACTACCTAATAATAGTAATATTTCCTTTTTTATTATAAAGCTCATCATCAAAACCCGAGTAGGTGATGATGTAAAAATATACTTCGTTTTGCACAGAATGGTTATTTAATTCAGCTTTCCATTTTTCCTTTTTGTTATTGGTTTCAAAAATTAGCTCACCCCATCTATTAAATATTTTTAGGTTAAAAGTTTTAACAAAAGAATTTGGAATTTCTAAGTCATCATTTAAATTATCATTATTGGCCGTAAATGCATTTGGTGGATATACATTTGGTTGTTGAAATAGAAATATTTCATTCGATTTGCTTTGAGCCAAATTCCTAGTTAAAGTTCCGTCAGGAGGTGCTTCTAATCCATTTATGTAATAATAATATGCACCTTCATCGGTATTGAAGTTTTTATCAATATAGGTATTTGGTTTAACCCTAACCAAGGTTTGATAAGGGTTTGATATATATCGTCTGAAGATTTGATACTCATCTACACCATTGTCCCAACCTATATATTTATTCCAATCTAGGGTATGGTTAAGGTATTTAGAAATACCTTTTAATAGAATTGAACAAGCTATTTTTCCAGTTGGCCCCATATTATCGCATGTATCATACATTACTAAATGATAGCAATACGATTGTTTATTAATATTTACCTCCTTATCAATAAAAAAAGTATCAAATACATTTTCCAATGTTTTGATTAAACTAAAGTTAACCCCATTATTATTAGACTTGTAAAGTAAATATTTCGCAAAATCTTTTTCCGTACTTGGCAACCAACTGATACGAATATTTTCGTTTGTATCTACCGTTACAGTAAATAACTTTTGTTGTTTAGGAATATATTCAATTTGTTCAAAAGTACTAATTGAATCACTAGGCTTGCCTGATATTTCGCAATTGTTTACACCTACCATAAAGTAGGTATAATTAATGGTTTTATTATTGGGCGAGTTAATGTCTAAATAAAAACGGTTCTGTTTGTTTCTTATAGTATCAATTACTTTGAAATTACTATTATTGATGCCTCTATAAATTAAATAGTAGGCAAAGTTTTTGCTAGAGGTTGAATCGCCATAATAAATATAAGTTTTATTATCATCGCTCAGTGTCATACAAAGCATATCAGTGGCGTTAATTGGCGGTAGCGGCAGTATTTTAAGCCAAATACGTTTGGTAACAATATTGGTTATAGGACATTTTAAATCTTGAACTTCTATGTCTACAGGAAAGTAGTTAATATTATAAGCCTCACACGATGGAGTCCAACAAAATTGGGTAATTACACTATCTTTTCCGTAATTAATTTTGTTCACTATTGGCAAAGTACCAACTAAATTATTTGAAAATAAACTTGAGGTTAACTTTTGTATTAATGAATCACCTAAATCAACTGATTTTATATAAAAACAGTTGTTCTCATTTACTTGAAATTCAATTGTATCGTTACCAATATTAGTTGATAAACTATCAGTTTTGGAAATTATTGGAATACTTTTAATGGTTCCTAAATAATCTGATGCAACACCTTCTGAATCGCATTCGTTAACACTTGTAATTTTATAGGTATAATTAATAGTTCTGTTTTGAGGCGAGTTATTGTCAGTGAAAAAATTTACTATTTTTCCTACTTCACCTAAAAGAACATAACCAGTATCATTAATTCCTCTGTATATTCTATAACTTTTTAAATAAGGCGAGTTATTAGTATCAATCCAATTTAGTTGTGTTTTGTTATTTAATAATCCTATGCAATTTAAAAAAGGCGGAAGCATGGTTTTCATAGGTTTTATTTTTACTATGATTTCACTCTTTGAAGTTTTTGATAGTGGACAGCCATTGTCACGCACATCGGAAGTAAAAGTAACTGAACCAACTCTCGATAATTCACAACTTGTATTCCAACAGAATCTATTTACAATTTTTTTGTATCCAGCTACTTGCTTTGTTATTGAAGGCTGGTTTGTATAGGTAGAAGTAAAAAATGGAGATGAAATTTTCATATATAACGAATCTCCTGGTGCACTTGTGTCTTTTGCATTGATGTCAAAGCAAATGGTATTGGGTATTTCTACTTCATAATAGGTTCTAAGTAATTGTGCATTGCCAGTATCGCTGTAATTAATATTTGGTGCAGGATTACTTGCACATGTAATTATGTTAAATTGAAGTTCAAGTCTAACCTCACCAATTTTAATACCATTTCTAAATTCTTCTACTTTTATGGCTGCTACATATGTGCCAATAGAATTTGGTGTTACTGTAATGTCTCCAGTTTGTGCATTTATGCTAAGTGATGGATTTCCAATAATGGATGATTTTGCATTAAATCCTGTACTCCAATTAACAGGTGCATATGGACCTGAAAAATTAACAGGGTTGTTGGGAGCACCGTTATTATTATTTTTATCTAAATTGCCATTTAGTGGGTCTGTAATTGAATAAACCAAAACATCATTATCAGCATCGGTATAACCAAAATTATAAGTAAAAGGAGCTCCTACACATAATAATGTAACTGGATTATTGGAATATTTTGGTGTAGAGTTATTGAATGATCTTGGAGGAATTTCAGCATAAAATGCGGTACTGGCATCGCCAGGAAAATTTATATTATCAATAATACTATTTCTGCAACACCTTTCCCAACTTATGTAATAACCTCTAGAATTATCTAATCCTGGCATATTTACAATGGAAGAATAATATCCTTCATCTGTACATTCAAAATTAGTTCCAGCACATTTGGGATTTATAAATTCTAACTTTTTTGATGAAATAAATGCAATGTTGTAGTAGGAGTAGAGTACATTGTTATTTTTTTGGTATACACCAACTCTTATGCTTGGTTTGTTAAAATCTGCTTGCCCATTTCTACAATCCCTAAGTACTTTTAAGGTAATTCTATAACTGTCGCCACCTTGCCACTGCACGTCAAAAGCACCACCTACAATATGGGTTGCAAATGATGAATAATTAATTATTACTAGTAAAAATATGAGTAGTTGTTTTTTCAAATTCTATTGCAATATAGCTTATATTTTTGCTTTTTTTGACTATCTACAAAGCTTACATTTTTTTTACATTAACATAATTGGTTAAATATTGTTTAAAAAATATTTGTCCTTTAAAATAGGTAAAACGGGTGCAGTATTCATTTGAATGCAATATTTTACATCATCAGTGTTTAGGTGAATTAGAGAGAATCGTTTGGCATGTGAAGATTGGCGAATCAATAATTCTAATTGGTTTTCATTTTGCTTATACAATAATTCGGCACTTAAAGCGCTATCGCAATCTATATGAAAGTTGGTTCCAATTTTATTTACTACAGCACCTGCAAATAAGGTATCTTCAAGGTTAAATTTATTTTTCCAACCGGCACACAATAACAAAACATCTTCCTTTTCATTTTTTAACCATTCACAAAGTGTATCTATATTTAAAAATGAACCAATTACTATATTTAATGCGCCATTTTCTTCAGCATATTTTATGGCTTTAGTGCCATTGGTGGTTGCTAATGCTATACTTTTACCTTCTAAAAGTGGATTTTCAAACTCAAATGGTGAATTCCCTAAATCAAATCCTGGCACTTTTATGGCATCTTTTTCTGCTGCGATTACAAAGTTAAACTCTTTAAATAATTTACATTCTTCGGCCGATGATAATGTTAAAATTTTTTCAACTCCAGTTTTAAAAGCCACACACATACTGCTTGTTGCTCTTAAAATATCTATAATTACTACTATTTTTCCCTTCACATTATAAAATGGCAATAGTGCTGGACTTATAACTACCTCTAAATTTCTCATTGTTTATTGTTTGAACTTCTCAAATTAAATATAAAAATGGCAATAAATTAGTATAGTAAATAATGATAAATAGCTAATAATTTATGTTTTGTATTAACGAAAAAAGACATAAAATTGCGCTGCTTAAAAATTTACCAATTATTATATGTGTTACTCTAAGTAATCTATAAAAATAAATTCTTTAAGCCCCCAAAATTTTAAAAAATATTAAACATAAAAATGGCATATCTATTCACATCAGAGTCCGTATCAGAAGGACATCCAGACAAAGTAGCCGATCAAATATCTGACGCGCTAATTGACAATTTTTTAGCTTTCGATCCTGAATCGAAAGTTGCTTGCGAAACTTTAGTTACCACTGGTCAAGTAATTTTAGCTGGTGAGGTAAAATCGAAAGCATATTTAGATGTACAAGAAATAGCTAGAGGTGTTATCCGTAAAATTGGTTATACCAAATCTGAGTATATGTTCGAAGCAAATTCTTGTGGTATTTTATCAGCTATTCACGAGCAATCGGCCGATATTAACCAAGGTGTTGATAAGAAGAAAAAAGAAGAACAAGGTGCAGGTGACCAAGGAATGATGTTTGGTTATGCAACTAACGAAACAGCTAATCACATGCCTTTAGCATTAGATTTAGCTCATGCTATTTTAATTGAATTAGCTGCATTGCGTAGAGAAAATAAAGCAATTAAATACTTACGTCCAGATGCAAAAAGCCAAGTTACTTTAGAGTACAACGACAATAATGAGCCTGTTCGTATTGATGCTATTGTGGTATCAACTCAGCATGATGATTTTGATACTGAAGCTAAAATGTTGGCTAAAATTAAAAAAGATATCATTGATATTTTGATTCCACGTGTTAAAAAGAATTACCCTAAATACGCTCATTTATTCAATAATAAAATCAATTACCACATCAACCCAACTGGTAAGTTTGTAATTGGTGGTCCACATGGCGATACAGGTTTAACTGGACGTAAAATTATTGTAGATACTTATGGTGGTAAAGGTGCACATGGGGGAGGAGCTTTCTCAGGTAAAGATCCAAGTAAAGTAGATAGAAGTGCTGCTTATGCTACACGTCATATTGCTAAAAACTTAGTTGCTGCAGGTGTTTGTAGTGAAGTTTTAGTTCAAGTTTCTTACGCAATTGGAGTTGCTAAACCAATGGGTATTTTTATTGATACTTATGGTACTTCAAATGTAAAAATGACTGATGGCGAAATTGCTAAGGTTGTAGAAAAAACCTTTGATATGACTCCTTACGGAATTGAAACTCGTTTAAAATTACGTAATCCTATTTATAGCGAAACTGCTGCTTATGGTCACATGGGTAGAAAAAATGAAGTGGTAACTAAAGTGTTTACTAGCCCTGATGGTAAAAAAGTAACTAAAAAAGTAGAATTGTTTACTTGGGAAAAATTAGACTACGTAGAAAAAGTGAAAAAAGCTTTTAAAATCAAATAAGCTTATTTGTAAAATAAATGAAGGCTGTTCTTTAATAGGAACAGCCTTTTTTGTGCACTTACATTGAACGAAAATGGTAGCTATTTTTAGATAATATAGTTTCTTGTTCTAAAGCAATTTATTTACATTAACATTTACATTTTTCATCAAATCATTAATTTAAAATTGATGAAAATAGAATCAGTCATGCTGAAAGCATCTTCTTGACTTTCAAAGATTGCATTTAATTAGCCACTATCATTAACTCATTTCATGGAATTGCAATGGGTTTTATTGCGAAGTTAGTCACTAATAATTTAAAATTTTTAGGCATAAAAAAAGCTTCTACAATTAAGTAGAAGCTTTTTTAAAATAACTGTTAGCTATTAATATTCCCACATGTCATGTTCTTTTTCAAACAAGTCTTGCTTAATACGTTCACCTTCTAAAATGGCTGCTACACCATTGTCTTTAAACTCAGCTCTGTCTTTTATGTACAAATCTTGGTCATTCGACTGTTTAATGATATAACTTGAAAACATTCTGGCTTCAAACCAATCATCAAAGGTTATCCTTGCAGCATCATTTTGGCGGTTAAATACTTCGTAATTAATAAACAAATGTCTTAAGTCCATTTCAGTAGAAGGATTATTTACATCAGGATCTCTAGCATGGTATTTAAGTACACATAAATCTTGCTCGTTTAATTCAACTCCACCAATAATTGGTTTAAATTGTGGTGCAATTGAAATAATTCGTACAAAATAAGTACTTAATTTTTTATCAAAAATCCAATCTTCTACTATTCTGTAACGTTTAATCCTATCTATTGGTTTAAATGTGTTTATTACAGTATCTGAAATCATTATTTCAGGATTGTTTGGATCAGGAACTTCCTCAAAAGCAGTATCAACAGTAAATTTCATTATATCTTCAAGCGTATATGAACTACTCAGTGAATCATCTCTGTAAGGAACCATTTTACCTTTAATAATGGCATCATATACCACTACTGCTAAAGGATTTTTTGGCCAAGCCATAACTTGGTTTTGTTTTTCCCTTACATCAACCATTCTAACTATTCGCTTTGAACTTGTAACATCTGCTTCACGCAAATAAGGCCAAGCTACTACTTTACGTTCTTTAACTGCCTGACGATTATAGATAAAATCGTCATATACGCCTTGTGCTTTTAAATTTAAAAACACAACTAGTAATAAACATATTGATATAATACTCTTTTTCATATTCTTAATTATCTGCAAATTGCAACGATACCCTTAGGTAAATTAACCAATCCTTGTGGACCTTGTGCTTTAATACTTACTACAAGTACCTTATCACCAGGTTTTACATTTTGTAACATACCTCTAATTCTTGATGGAACAACATTGTTTCCACTTACACTTTCGAAAACGGCATTTCCTACTCTAGGCTGGAATATAATTGTGTAACCTTTTACAACATAGTTGATACCTTCAAAAGGAAAATCTTTAAGCATACTAAAAACTGCATTTGCACTCTTAATTTTTGATGCTTCCACTTCACCATCAGCGTCAATTGCACCTAATTGAGGAGTTGGTTTCGGAACATTCTTCAACCTAAAGCGCATTTCACCCATTTTTTTGGTAGTACCATCAGCTTTAACTGACACGTTTATTACCAATTCTTGAGCAGGGTCATTAGGCTGAACCATTATGTTATAATTTCCTGCTTGTCCGGCACCTGTTAAACTTCCTGTAGAAGGAGTTGCAATAATTTGACTTGCATCAAATCCAGGAACTGAAACGGATATTGGATTAGCAATAGCTCTATAAATTACATTCATTTTGGTAGCTGAAACTACTGCCAATGGTTGAGTTACAAAATATTCTCCTTCAAATGGATATTCCTTTTTAGTTCCATCTATTTGAGTTTGTGTAATTACACCTTTGTATTTTTTCTCACCTTGTCCACTAGCAGCAACTGAATATTTTCCAATACCGTTTTCTACTTCAACCTTTGAACCATTTACTGTTAAATCAAAAGTAGAGCGAGAACTAGACGCAGCTAAGAAAATATCAGCTTCGTATTTTCCTCCAGCAATGATATAAGTTCCTTTATTAGGAATTACTTTGGCATCAAATTGATCAACTACTATATTTACTTTAGTTAAATCTTTTTTCAATTCATCTAAAACTTGAGCTTCTGTATTTTTTACATCATTTTCTATTTTAGTTAATAAGGTAACAACAGCTGCTAAAGGAGAGTGTTCAAATAATTCCGATTCCCAAGTTTGAGTACTACCAGGAGTAACATCAGTATTTAGGTCACTTTTAACAACTTTTCTTAACTCAGGCGATAATACTGCAAGCATATCATCTCTCCATTTGTTAATATTATCTCTTAACTCTTTTCCTTTTCCTTGAACGATGAATAAATTTGCATGTTTCTCCATATTAGAGGCATCTTCAATTTCTCCATCTGCTTTGCCTTCTTTTCTACCTGAATTTTTTCCTCCTTCGCCATCAACTAATAGAGTTTTCAAATCACCTAAGTATTTCAAAGCAGCTTTAGCAGTTTTATCTACTTTAGCAGCTTCTACTTGAGCATTTTTGCCTTTAGCATCAGTTGGGTTATTTGAAACATATGAATCAATTGCTTTCAAAATATCAGCATTTTTTTTGTCAATATTTAATCCAGCTTTGCTCATACTTACTTCCACTAAGTGGAAGGCTTTTAAAATTTCGGCTGATACGTTTAATGCAAGTAGTGCAGTTAACACTAAGTACATCATATTTATCATTTTCTGCCTTGGGGATACATTTCCTCCTGCCATTTTATTTAATATTTTCTTTTAAAACGATTTATAAATACTTTTAGTTTAAATAAAATATAAAGGATTAACCTTTAACGTTCATTGCTGATAACATATTACCATAAACATTGTTTAATGATGATAAATTTTTAGATAATTTATCCATTTCAACTTTAAATGTTTCTGCTTGTTTGTTAGTTTCGCCTAAAGTAGTAACTGTTTTATTTAACCCACCTACAAATTCATTGATTGATTTTAAGTGATTATTTGATTCTGTAATTTCTAATTCATATACCGAGTTTAAAGAAGCTAAGTTTTTAGTCATTCTTTCAATTTGGCCAGCATATTCTTTCGAACCTGCACTTGACATATCTTTTAAACCAGTTACATTTTCATTTAAAGCACGGAAACCATTTCCTAAACTATTAATTAAATCTGGACCAATTTTAGCATCTTCTAACATTTTATCCAATTGTTGTGTAACGCTTGCACCTGTTTTAGCTACTTTTTTAGGTTCTTTTGGATCTAAACCTGAAAGTTCAGGATATACTAAAGTCCAATCTGGTTCTTGGTGTGGCTTTTCAAACGCTGAAATGGTAAAAATTGCAGCTTCAGTTAATAATCCTATGGTTAACATTAAATCAGCACCTTTCCAATGCGTAATTTTGAATAATGCTCCAACGATTACTACTGCCGCACCTAAACCATAGGCTTTACCCATGAACGACTTAAATCCTTTGCTTTCTAAGAAACTGTTTGCCATCTTTTTTAATTTTTAATTTGTTAAGGTTGTTTTATTAAGATTTATTTGATTTTATTTTTTGTCCTTATTTGATCTTCCAATATAACTCATTACACAACGGAAACCTGTGTATGAATTACAGCTGTCTTGATACTCATAAGTTCTTGTACCACATTGCAAGTAATAAGCTACATCTTTCCATGAACCTCCACGTATTACTTTACGTTTTAATGTTTCAGCTACATCTGGATCATCTTCGTTTACTTCAAATTGGTAATCAGGGTTATTATCGTGTGAGAATAAGTTAGTATTCGTTTCGTATGCGGTACTAGTCCATTCTGCTACATTTCCACTCATGTCATATAAACCAAAATCATTAGGGAAATAAGAACTTACTCTGATTGGGTAATGTCCACCATCCGAGACGTATTCTCCTCTTCCTGGCTTATAATTCGCTAATGAACATCCTTTTGCATTTTTTACATAATAGTTACCCCAAGGATAATGATTTTGATCTCTTCCTCCACGAGCAGCATATTCCCATTCGTATTCGGTTGGTAATCTAAATTCAGTTACTGTTGGTTCATCTACATTGGTATAAAAACTATTTAAATGATTTGTTCTCCAATAGCAGAATGCGCGTGCTTGATGCCAGCTAACACCTACAGCAGGATAATCATCATATTTTGGATGCCAGAAATATACTTGAGATAATGGCTCATTGTATGAATAGGTAAAATCTCTAATGAATACTAAAGTATCAGGGTATATTTTAACAATTTTTTCTTTTTTGAAATCAGCTCTTGAACGTTTGTAGGCATCCTGACGTTTTAGCGCAGCAGCAGCTTTTAAGTCAATATAATTATATTTATATTCTAACTTTCTTACGTCTAATTGTTTCTGACGGTAATAGCTTTCCGCTTCATTATAATACATATCTTGTAATGCAGAAATATCAGCATTTTTATCAATCTTTTTATTATAATCTAAAGCTTGGTATGTATTACCAAAACCATCATCTACTTCTTGGGTAAACTCTAATTTGGTTCTCATAAAAGAATCAACAACAGCATACACAAATTGACGGTACTCATTATTGGTAATTTCTGTTTCATCCATATAGAAAGCCGAAACCGAAATTTGTTTATTCGGAGCAAGCATTGCCATCGGAACATCTTGTTCTGTAGCACCTATGTGAATTGAACCAGTTGGAACATAAACTGTACCTTGTGGTTGTGGATGAAACCACTGTCTACGCCCTGGAACCCCAGTAAGTTCTCCATTATTTGAATTACATCCTACTAATGCAATGGCCATAATGGTTAACAATATCAAGTTTATTCTTTTCATTTTTTTATCAAAAATTATTAAAATCAGAAAGGCAAAAATATATTTTCTATTGAAAAATACAAGTTCTAAACCAATTTTAAGTTAAATGTTAATTATTCAAACGTTATAATTTATTTATTATTATAATTTTCTTGGTGTTTTTATTGGGAAAATTGCTTTGGGTGGTTTTGGTGTAAATTTCAATCCAAAACAATACCTTAAACTAATCTCATGCGAGCCCGAACTGTATGAAATAATATCACTTGTAATTAAATCATAGCTATACATTAACTGTAGCGGATTTACTGAATTTGAGAAAAAGTTATAGCCAGCCAATATTGAAAATTCTTGAGGGGTTCTGTATGAAACTCCGCCAATTAATCTTTGTTGGTATTCTGCCAAACAGTTTAAATCAAAACTATGTTTTACACCATCTGTTTTATACATTATATTTGGCTTTAAATCAATAGTACCCAATTGATAAGTAGCACCAGTCATTAAGTAGTAATGTCTATCTTGATATGCTTTACCACTGTATCCATCTTTATCCAAATTTACTACAGGACTATTGATGTGTAGGGTCGATGCACCAAAATAAAAATCGTTGAAAATACTTAATTGAGGCATGGTATAATAAACTCCAAAATCTAAATTAAGGGCATTTCCTGTAATATCTCCTGTAGGAATCAATGGATCTCCTGGATCAATTGCAACTAATTTTGAACCATTCAAACCTTTTTGAACAATACCTACTCCAACACCTCCTGCTAAACTTGCTCCATTATCAAATGGTTGAATATATGATAAACTAAATGTAGGTGATAATGTACTACTAAAACCCAATTGATCTTTCCATATATTTAAACCTAAACCTATTCTACCTATATTCCCATGTATACCAAAGTTCATAGTAGAAGGTGCATCTCCTTGACCAACAGGTTTTGCACCTGTTCCTTCAGGAGTAAATGCTGTTCCTCCACCATAACCAACCCATTGGGTTCTGTATGTTGCGTTTACACATATTTTATCTTTGCTTGAACCAGCAAAACCAGGATTATAAAACAATTTATTATTCATAAATTGAGTAAATTGTGGATCTTGTTGAGCAAAAGTATGTAAACTCATTAGCCCAACAATTATCAATAGTATAGTAAATTTTATTTTCATCAATGGTGATTTTTTTTATTTTACAATTTTCAATAATAATAAAATTATTCAAATAAACAAACCTTGTTTGTTCAATTTAAAACGAGGTTTGGACGATTTATGTATATTTTTTAGTGTATGTAAAAACAAAATGCCTTAAAACTTTTTAGTAATAAGGCATTTATATAAAATATGGGAAATATTTTTTTTTACTTTTCTTTATTAATTTCAACAATAAATTTATCAATAGCAGCAACCATTGAAGGTGTTTCAGGAGTTGGTGCTTGAATATTGGCTGTTAATTTATCATCTTTAATGGCTTTTATGGTAGTGGCTCCCCATGCCGCAATGATAGTTTTGTTTTGAGCAAAATCAGGAAAATTTTCAAATAATGAACGAATATCTGCTGGACTAAAAAAAGCGATAATATCGTAATTTACATTACTTAAATCTTGTAAATTTGATGATACAATTCTGTAGAAAAAAGCCTCCTTGAAAGCAATTTTACTTTTTTTCATAAATTTCTCAATATCCTGTTTTCTCCAATCGCTACAAGCAAATAAATATTTGTCTTTAGAATGACTTTTAAATAATGGAAATAGTTCTGTTTCGGTACCTTTTCCAACAAAAATTTTACGTTTCCTAACTTGAATATATTTTGAAAGATAGTTAGCAATACTTTCGTTCACACAAAAATATTTCATTTCTATTGGCATTTCCTGTTTTAGTTCAGCACAAACCCTAAAGAAATTATCAACCGAATTTCTGGAGTTCAGAATAATCGCTGTATAATCTAAAATATTTATTTTTTGTGCACGAAACTCTTTTGGAGTTAAAGGTTGCACTTCAATAAATGGTCTAAAATCAATTTTTAAACCATATTTTTTTGCCAAATCAAAATACGGAGATTTATCCGTTTCTGGCTTAGGCTGGCATACAAGTACACTTTTTACTTTGGTGTTTTTCAACTTAAATAGCTATTTAAAATTTTTATAAAAATTAACCAAGGACTAATTTCTAGGGCGCAAAGATAAATAAATAAGTAAAAAAATGGTAGTGAGCTTTTACTTATTTGATTTAATAGATATCTTATTAATCTATAAAGGATTGCACTGAAAAATACAGCAACCATTGTGAAAAATATTGTTTGTGTTAACTGCAAATTGCTCGTGTAAATGTAGAAAATAGAAAAAAGTAAAAGGATAAATCCAAGAAAATTTGAAATTTGAATAGTATTTATGATCATTTTTGTGGATGAAATCACATCGTCAAGCAAATAACCAACAACAAAATAAATAACAAATTTAACCGTATATATCAAAGCAAGTGTTATTGAAATTACCCATACCAAATACTTATAGTTATAATTATTGAAAATTTGATTATACTCAAAAAATTGAGTCAATATGAGCGAAAAACTTAAAATATAAATTACAAATAAGTGGAATGAAGTCCATGTGAATTTTGAATCAATAAGTTTATAAATAGTAGATAAAAACATCATATCAAATACTACTGAAGATGCTTGTTCGAAATTTCTACTATTGGTTAGCCTAACTATTGCCAAGTATAATACTAAACACATAATAAACCATATTTTCCAATTACCGTTATTGGCTGGTACTGTTTTTATTTGTTTTAGAAATGGTAAATCTCGAGCGGAATTTATTTCTGTTAGATTTATACTATTGGTTATTCCTGAAAGTTTTATGGTAGGGTGAAAAAAACTTTTCATTATGGATTCATTTTTCAAAGTATCTAACAATGAAAAAGTTTCAATTTTAGTTGATAAACTATCTGAATTGGTTATGTTCAATGAATCGGTATGGATATCCATTACGGTGTTGCTTTGTGCTATCAAATTAATCATAGCCAAACAAAAAACAACACCTAAGATTAGTTTATTTCTATTCATTATTAAAAATAATTTATATACCCAAAATGAATTTTGGCACTGTTAAACTCAATAGGGTTTTGAAACTGCTTACCAACTGCATAAACTAGAGTAAATAATCCAGCTCCACTTTCAAAAACCAAACCCGCACCAAAACCAAATGGGTTGTCGCTTATCCGATTTTTTGAAACTTCATTTACATACCATGCTTGGTTGTAAAAGGCAAACACATTAGAGTTTTTACCTAATAAATACCTTAGCTCTGCATTTGTAATAGCAAACTTATTTGCAAATATACTTTGTTCATCGAACCCACGAAGTGTTTTTAATCCACCAATGCGAAAAAGTTCGTTTAAAAATAGACTTTCAGTTTGAAACCAAGCAGCATTTACCTCCGTTTTTACCACTAAGTTTTGTTTAATTTTTAAATAATTTTCAAACTTTATGGTTGCTTTGTACTGTGTATAATTAAGTTTAATAGAATCATATAGTTTGTAATTCTCGCCATTTTGCCCTTGTAGTAAAATGGCGTTGATAGTAGCATTTTTAGTAATTGATTTTGTTCCAATAGCCAAATCCATCTCTAAAATATAACCTTTATTTGGGTTTGGCAAATAATCAATTTTGGTGAATTTTAAACCCATTCCATAAAAATCTTTTTTTACATCATTGATATTGGGAAGTGTTTTATTATTTTTTATAAAATTGGTATCTACTGTTATGAGCGATGTGTTTTGTGTGGAATAAAATACTTTTAAATAATTGGTTCCAATTAACCGATATTGAAATGCAAAATCGTTCTGTAAATCAAAAAATGAAGTATCATAAAGTAATAGATTTAATGCGTAATCAAGGGCTATTTTACTATTAAAAATGTAAGGATAATTGAATTTAAATTTTAGTTCTTGTGAGTTATTTAAAAAACTGCGGTAGTTTAATTCAAGTGCTTTTCCGCTTCCTAAAATATTTTGTAATTTCAGGTTTAAATCACCCGTAATTATTAATTTATTGGCTTTACTGCTGTTGGGTGCAAACCCTATTATACCATCAAAACTGCTGGCTTTTTTATTACTTAAATAAGTTATTAACTTGGCTTTGTTACCATAAAAATAAATTACCGAAGATTGATTTAAGGTTAAGTAAGGAAGTTCAGAAAGCCTACTATCAGTGCGTTTTAAAATATTTTCATTATAGTATTTTCCAAATTTTATATTGGTATAATTGGCTAAAAAAGTGGGGCTAATTTTGGCATTGCCTATTATTTTTATGGAGTCAAAAATAATTTGTGGGCCTTTATTAAACTTAATATTTGCAGTAATGGTACTTGAGTCAATAATTACGGAATCGAGGGAAAATGAAGCGAATGGAAATGAATTATTTTGCAGCCAATTCAATACATTTTTTACTTTTTGAGTATAAACGTCAGGGCTAAATATTTGGTTGTTAAAATCGGTAGTATTAAAACCCGCTGCGCTTAATAAATTATTATCAAATATTGGATTTTTTAGTTTTAACCATTTATAAGCTTGGTTAACTTTTACCTCAAAATGAACTGAATCTTTTGTAACATAATTAAGATTGACAGAAGCTAAAATATACGATTTTTCCATGCAAAACAGTAAAATTTGATTGGCCATTTGTTGCACTTCAATGCTATCGTTAAATTGATTTGGGAGTTTTAATTGTGTTTCTATTTTAGCAGCATTTTTATCAGTAAAATAATAGCTTGCTTTAATTTTTGTTTGGCTAAAAACACAATAATTGGATACCAATAGGCACCAAAAAAAAATATTGCGAACTTGCATTGTATTTTTAAACACAATTACGAAGAACGCAATATTTTATATTTTTACAAAAAGCTAGGTATTAATTATCGCTATCAGCGTCTTTAATAGCTTTATCAATCATTTCAGCAATGGCTTTTCTATCATCAGGAGTTAGATTTTTGCGGTTTAATGATATCTCTTTCAGTTTTTCATAAACTACTTTTTTTCTTGCTTCCAAAGCTATGTAGCTGATGTAATTTCCTTTTTCGTTTGTGTAAGTTTTATCGCCAATTATAGCTATATCAACTATGGTTTGGCTTAAAACCTCGCGAGTCAACTGCTGGAAACGTGTGTTGAAATCACCCAAGTTATCAGCAATTTGGCGCTCTGCACTATAGTTTTCAGCTACTTGATTTACCTGTGTTTGCACAAATGAGGCTAACCTTTGTTTGGCCAATAACAATGCTTTACTTTTTGCAGTTTCTGCATCGCGGCTTTCGCCACTTCCAGTAGCTCTAAAAAAACGTCTGTTGCCTTCGTAACTGCTTCCACTAAATGGCTCTTTTACTTTGGTTAAACCCTTCATGGAGCTACAACTGCTAAATATTAATAATGCAACGGCAACTATAAAACCTAATTTTTTCATGTTATTTATTTTTTTAATTGGTGTATGAAATTATTGTGCCAAACTTAATCTTCCAAATCGTATTGTTTAATTTTTCTGTACAAAGTACGCTCGGAAATTCCTAATTCATTGGCCGCTTTTTTTCTACGTCCACGGTATTTATCAAGGGCTTTTTTTATCAATTCTATTTCTTTTTGTTCAATAGAAAGATTTTCAGGTTCAGGATTGTGAATAATAGGAATGTCAATAATATTATTATTTGGCATTGTAAATCCAGATAAATTATTATTCATCATATTGGTTGGATTCATTTGATTACTCATATTTTGATACATTCCAGGGTTAAAAATATTGTTCATATTTTCATTTGGTTTTATACTAAAGTCATCTGCACTCATAGAGGTTTTTCCATTTTGCATCATTTCAAAAACCACACCTTTTAAATCGCTTAAGTCTTTTCTAAGTTCAAATAGTACTTTATAAAAAATATCGCGCTCACTCATTTGATTTGCATCGGCCGGATTAACCATTAAAGCGGGTAAACCTGGTCTTTCAGGTGGTAAAACCTGAGCTAATTCGTAAGCATTTACATTTTTATCTTCATCCAAAACTGATAATTGTTCAGCCACATTTTTTAGTTGGCGAATATTTCCCGGCCAACGAAAAGCAGCTAACATATTTTGAGCTTCGGCATCCAACATTACAGGCTTCGATTTATATTTTTCAGCAAAATCGGCACTGAATTTACGAAACAATAAATTGATATCTTCTTTACGCTCGCGCAATGGTGGTACACGAATTGGCACAGTTGACAAACGATAATATAAATCTTCTCTAAACTTGCCTTGAGCAGAATAATCTAATAAATCGCGGTTAGTAGCTGCAATTACACGTACATCGGTTTTTTGCGTTTTTGATGAACCAACTTTTAAAAATTCGCCACTTTCTAAAATACGTAATAATCTAGATTGTGTTTCTAATGGTAATTCACCTACTTCATCTAAAAAAATGGTTCCACCACTTACCGTTTCAAAATAGCCTTTTCTTGTATCAACTGCGCCTGTAAACGAACCTTTTTCGTGTCCGAATAATTCTGAATCAATGGTTCCTTCGGGAATTGCACCACAGTTAACTGCTATAAATGGGCCATGTTTGCGAGCGCTCAAAGCATGAATAACTTTTGAAAATGCTTCTTTTCCTACACCACTCTCGCCATTAATTAAAACTGTAATGTCTGTTGGAGCTACTTTGGTAGCGGTTTGCAAAGCATAATTTAGTAAAGGAGAGTTACCAATTATTTCAAATCTTTGTTTAATATCCTGTATGTTCATTTGTAATCACTTCTTTATTTTTAATAATATCAAATCCTGCAATTCCTTTGCAGATTGTTAATTTCATTTGTGCAGGCAATTGAACGTTTTGAAACATTTTATTTTCTTCAATATCAATTGTTCTTGCCATTGGGTAATCGTATAAAAAATTGTCTTTGAAGTAAAAAGTAAACGACTCTATTTGTATACCTTTCTTCCTAACTCTAATTTCATTTATGTCAATATTTTCAATTTCATGAATGGATGCTTGTGGGTTAAAATTTATCCATAATCCAGCAGTTACTATTAATAAAAAACATATTGGAACAAACCCTAATAGATTAATAATCCAAAACTCTAATAAGTTAAAATATATGGATTTTTCTTGAATTTTTTTATAAAGAATTAAACTTGTAAAAACACTCACCACCAAAAAAATTGAAATTATTTCAGTCCAATTAATAACTATATGTTCCATTACATGGAATCGAAATATGAATAGAATGATGGCTGTAAAAATTGGTAAATAATAACTCCAATGACTGCTGTTGTATCGGTAAGTTTTTTTTACTTTATCGGGTAATTTGTAAATTAAATTTTCGGTGTTAAAAAAAAACGATTTATACCTGTAATCATTATCTATTTGCAAAGGATTTTGATTCAATAACAAACAAAAATGAGCATAAGCATTTGGCATTTCTTCTTGAAATAACATTGGTTTTTCAAAAAACATTTCTACCAATTTAGCAAACACATAATCTACCTCATTTTCATTGCCAATAATATTTAACACATTGGATTTTCCTTTATATTCTTTACTAAAAATTTCAAACCAATTGTCTAAATAACTACCAAAATGCTGATCAAATGAAGCTCCGTTTTTTACCGTTTGAACCAAAGCCATTCCTAATTGATAAAAGAATAAATTTTCACCATCGGCAACAAACAAATGTCCTTCACTGAATTTTTTCCATGAAATACCAATGATTTTATTGTTATAAGTAACACCATCGCTAAATTCATCATTGTTTTTCAATGAAAAGGAGTTAGGATAAACATTTATATAATCGTAACCAGAAAGAAAATAATCTTTTAAACCAAAAGTTAGTTGAGTTATGTATGAATACAAAATCAAACGCATATCATCAGTAATAGTTATTCCTTTACCAATAACAGCCATTTCTTTTTCAAAACTTAGAACTCGTTTTACAAACTTGAGTTTTCCTTTTTTACTTAAATTTCTAAAATACAAATTGTATTTTTCGAGCACATTACTAACTTGTTCTTGTCGGCTGTTATTGCTAAAAAAATCCATTTGGTGATAAAAATTAAAACTTAACTTCTTCTATGATTTTACCTATTAAACTAGTAATAGTAGCTCGTTCAATTAATACTTTTACATATTGGCCTTTTTTGTAATGTTCTATAGGGAAAATCACAATTTTATTTTGGTCGTTACGACCTTTTGCGTCTAGTTCCGATTTTTTTGAAGTTCCTTCAATCAGCACAATATGGGTAGTTCCAATTTCTGCATTATTTTTTACAATGCTATTTTTGTGTTGTAAATCTATAATCTCAGTTAATCTTCGTCCTTTTACCTCTTCTGGAATATCATCCTTGTACCTGCGAGCGGCTAAAGTTCCTGAGCGTTCGCTATATTTATACATAAAAGCAAAATCAAATTTACCATAATCAAATAAACTCAACGTATCTTGATGTTCTTCTTCTGTTTCGGTGCAAAAACCAGTAATGATATCTGTAGAAATACCACAATCAGGAATTACTTCTCTAATTTTATCCAAACGCATTTTAAACCATTCTCTGTCGTAAGTGCGGTTCATCATTTTTAACACGCGCGAGTTGCCCGATTGCATTGGAAAATGAATATAATTACAAACGTTGTAGTATTTTTTAATGGTATAAAGTACTTCATCTGAAATATCTTTTGGATGAGATGATGTAAAACGAACTCTTAAATCAGGGGCAATGAGTGCTACTTTTTCTAATAACTGAGCAAAGGTGCAAGTTATGTTACCAGATTCGTCTTCCATTTTATACGAATCTACGTTTTGTCCTAAAAGTGTAACTTCCTTATAACCTTGATTGTATAATTCTTTGGCTTCGTTTACAATTGATTCAGGATCGCGGCTACGTTCTCTACCACGGGTAAAAGGAACCACGCAGAAAGAACACATATTATCGCAACCGCGCATAATGCTGATAAACGCTGAAACACCATTGCTGCTTAAACGTACTGGAACAATTTCGGCATAAGTTTCTTCGCGACTCAAAAGCACGTTCATGGCTTTTTGCCCATCTTCTACTTGTTCAATTAAGCGTGGAATATCTCGATAAGCATCAGGCCCAACTACAATATCTATAATTTGTTCTTTTTCTAACAAATCATTTTTTAACCTTTCGGCCATACAGCCTAAAACACCCACTATCATACCCGGGTTGGTTTTCTTTTGGTGTTTAATTTCGCGTAAACGTCCCCAAACGTGAGCCTCTGCATTATCTCTAATAGAACAAGTGTTTACAAAAACCACATCAGCTTGTTGAATATCGGTGGTGGTTTTAAAGCCTTTATCGGCCATAATAGATGCAACTACTTCGCTATCAGCTAAGTTCATGGCACATCCATAAGTTTCAATATATAAATTTCTAGTTGCACTTTCAGGTGCTATATCTGCTGCTACGCCTCTCATTTTATAAATTTTTATTACTAAAAAGGCTGCGAATATAAAACATTTTATGTCAGTATGGCAGCAATTTTTTTGTTGGTTTGTTGGGTGGTTGAGTGGTTGATTGTTGGATGGTTATTTAAGTTGAATGGTTGATAGGTTAATAAGTTAATTGGTAAGTTAGGTTTATAAAAATTCGTTTTGCCCATTGCCCATTGCCCATTGCCCATTGCCCATTGCCCATTGCCCATTGCCCATTGCTAGAAGCCGGTTGCAAGAATAAAAAAATTCAACATCCAACCTTCAAAATTTTTTCTAAATTCGCCATGATGATTATTAACGATATCATATCCATTTTTGAAGATTATGCACCTAGTGCTTTACAAGAAAGTTACGACAACAGCGGACTAATTACAGGTAATAAAAACTGGCCTATTACCAATGTTTTAATTACTTTAGATTGTACTGAAGATGTTGTTAATGAGGCAATTGAAAATAATTGTAATTTAATTATTGCCCATCATCCCATTGTTTTTAGTGGTTTGAAAAAACTGAATGGAAAAAATTATGTGGAGCGTGTAGTTATAAACGCCATTAAAAATGATATTGCTATTTATGCTTGTCATACCAACTTAGATAATGTGAGTGATGGAGTAAATGGAAAAATTGCTCAAAAAATTAATTTAATAAATACCAAAGTTTTACAACCTAAAAGCCAAGTTTTTAAAAAGTTGGTAACCTTTATTCCTTCAAGTCATTTTGAAACTGTACAAAATACTTTGTTTGAAGCAGTGGCAGGGCATATTGGAAATTACAGCGAATGCGGATTTAGTCAAGCTGGAAACGGAACTTTTAAACCAAATGAAATAGCCAATCCATTTGTGGGTGAAGCCAATAAGCGCCAAGTGGAAAACGAAGTGAGGTTAGAAGTGTTGATGCCATTTTATTTGCAATCAAAAATAATAAATGCTTTATTGAATGCGCATCCTTACGAGGAAGTGGCTTACGATATTATAGCAACTGAAAATACTTTTTGGGGAATTGGCAGTGGATTAATTGGAGAATTGGAAACTGCTTTGGAACCAACTGAGTTTTTAAAAATGTTAAAAGAAAAAATGGAGTTAAACGTAATTAAGTTTACTCCTTTTGATAAAAAAATAAAGAAAATTGCGCTTTGCGGAGGTGCGGGGCAATTTTTACTAAAAAATGCCATAAGTCAAGGTGCAGATGCATTTATCAGCTCAGATTTTAAATATCATGAATTTTTTGATGCTGAAAAAAGCCTGATGATAGCGGATATTGGACATTATGAGAGCGAAAAATTCACAAAAGAGCTTATGTTTGATTTAATTATGAAAAAAAATCCTACATTTGCCCTCTTTTTAAGTAAAATCAATACCAACCCAGTAAATTATTATTATTAAACTATATGGCATTAGCTACAGAAGTAAGCATTGAACAAAAATTAAAAGCTTTATACAGGCTTCAAATTATCGACTCACAAATAAGCAAATTGCAAATTGTTAGAGGCGAGTTACCTAATGAAGTTGCAGATTTAGAAGATGATATAGCAGGTATGGAAACTCGTTTGGCAAATATGGCTAACGATGTTAAGGCTATTGAAGAAACTATCAGCCAAAACAAAACGCGTATTTTAGATGCAAAAGCATTGGCTAAAAAATACGAAAAACAATTAGAAGGTGTTAAAAACAACCGCGAATACGATGCATTGAATAAAGAAATTGAAATTCAAGGATTGGAACAACAAGCGGCTGATAAGCGTATCAAAAATGCTAATTTTGAGGCAGAGCAAAAGAAAAATGCAATCGTTGCTTTAGATGCTGAATTAGTAGGACGTAAACAAGATTTAAAAAATAAAAAAGGCGAATTAGAAAGCATTATTGCTGAAACTGAAAAAGAAGAAGCAAATTTAAATGTTGATCGTGCAAAAGCGGTTACTGTTGCTGATGAGCGTTTAGTTGCATCGTACAACAGAATTAGAACTAGCATGAAAAACGGAATAGGTGTAGCAGTAATTATGCGCGAAAGTTGCGGTGGCTGCTTTGCTGGTATTCCTCCTCAACGCCAAGCTGATATTAAATTACGTAAAAAAATTATAGTTTGCGAAAACTGTGGTCGCGTATTAGTTGACCCTGAGTTAGCTGAAGAAGTTGCTCAATAATTTTAGCTTCAAATTATTAAAAGGCCATTCAGAAATTTTCTGAATGGCTTTTTTGTTGAATGATGTTTTAAACTAATATATCATAATAAAATGTGTTTGGTTACTAATTTTATTTAAAGGTTTTAAAATAGGTTTTTGATAATAAACCAAATATGGAATAACGATTGCATTTCCTCCAACAAAAATAAATGCAGCTGCAATTTGGGCTTCGGTATAACCTGTAATCATAGCACCAATTAAGTTTAGTTCAGCTAAGCCAATAAGTGAATAACCAACTAAATTTAAATATTTATAGTAATGACTAATACTTTGTAGCGAATCGAAGCGCACAAAACCAAATTTTTGTCCTGAAAAACCTGAATCGGTAACACTTATAATTTTATCTTTTATATAAACCGAATTATTCATAGAATTATACTTAATATTCTGATTTACTTTAAATTGTATAAAACGGGCTTTTTCAGCATGATATATTTTAAACCCCTTTTGTGCATTTGCGTTGAGACTTCCTATTATTAAAATTAACAGTAAAAATGATTTCATTTGTTTAAAATAGTTAAGTTAATTCCTCTTCGTAATTCTCTTTTTGGTGTAATTATCCAAAATCCTGTTCCTGCGGCTTCAGTTAATACAAAGGTTGGTAATAATCCTTCCCCAAAAATTTTCCATCTTAGTTTATTGGTAATATCAATATCAGTGGCTTCAAAAGTTACTGCTATTAGAGCACTAAGAGATATACCCAACCCATAAATGATAGGTTTACCAATTCTAGTAAACAAATTTCTTGGAGTAAATCTAATGGTGTTAATATCGGCTAACGCAATTTTTTTACCACCAATAAAATACAAAGTATCATTTTTAGTTTTATTAATATAAGCCCCAAAGGTTTGGGTTGAATCAAGTATAGAACTTATTCTTACATGGCGCAAAAAGCCCAATTTGTAATTGGTTTGTGAAACATTATTTTCTAATAAAAGCTTTTGCGCTTTTGTATGGAGGCTTCCTATTATTAAAACTATTACTAAGAAGGATTTCATTTGTTTAAAATAGTTAAGTTAATTCCTTTTCGTAATTCTCTTTTTGGTGTAATTATCCAAAATCCTGTTCCAGCTACTTCAATTAAAAACGATGAATAAATTGTGCCAATAAACAAAATTGCAAATTTATCATTTATTGAAAGCTTGTAATTTTCTACTCCAACATAAATAAATGCGAAAGCAGTTAAACTAGCTGCAGTTGTATAAAGAATAGGTTTACCAACTCTAGTAAACAAGTTTCGTGGAGTAAATCTTATAGTATTAATATCAGCTAACGCTATTGTTTTACCACCAATAAAATACAAAGTATCGTTTTTAGTTTTATTAATATAAGCACCAAAAGTGTGTGTTGAGTCATGAACTGAACTTATTCTTACATGGCGCAAATAACCCAGTTTATAGTTGGTTTGTGAAACATTGTTTTCTAATAAAAGCTTTTGTGCAAATACATTTGTGTTTATAAAAAACAAAGTTATTACAATTAAGAATTTTAAAGTATAAAAAGTTCGGGGCACAACATTACGAGGTAACATCTTCTTAGTCTCTTGTTTTAGATGATGATTAGCTAATGGTAAGTAATAAGCTATAGCTAAGAAGATGCTTACTGCATGACTAATTATGTATTTTAAGCACCACTTTTTACTTTTCATCTATTACTTTTTTCTATCAACTAACAACTATCAACTACCCACTAATTTACTTTTTCAAAATCGTAAGTTAAGTAATCAATAAAATCGGCTACTTTAATGGTTATGCCTTTCACTTGATTGTTTTCTATTTTAATTGGCAATACTTGAACACCACAAGTTACATCGCTATAAGTGCATAAAAATTGATTATTACCTAAATATTCTAACTTACCAATATTATTTGGATGATGGCTAAAATGTAAAGTCATTTTACCTTTTATTAACCGAATTTCTACATCGCCATAAAAGCTATTTTTATAAGTTCCAACAAAGTTTTGTAAATCAATATTTGGTTTGTTTTTAAGTAAAACCACTTTGTTTAAACTATCTAACTCGGCTTGTTCTGCTGCGCGACCAACTTTTCCTCCATCAAAATATTTTTCGCTTAAATTACGATAAGGTACATTTAAGTAAGCTTCTAAAATTTGTTTAACCAACGCATCGTAAAGCGAGTTGGCATCTGTATTGGTATAAACCAATACACCCAAATTTTCTTCAGGAATAAACTCTGTTTTGGTAACAAATCCATTAGCTCCACCGCTGTGCTCCCAAACTCTACGACCTTCGTAATCGTAACTTTGCCAGCCCAAACCATAAGTGCTAAAGTGTTTGGTTTTAAATATTTTAGAGTTTACATCATTGCTAAACATATTCGATTTACGGGTTTCGGCCAATACCGAAAAAGGTACAATTCTTTTACCATCAAATCGTCCGCTATCTAATTGAAATAATAACCAATTAGCCATATCGCGTGCGCATGAGTTAATGCTAGCCGAAGGTCCCATATTGTCAATATTAGTGTAAGGTAATTTAACAATTTTTCCGTTTACCAAAGTGTGAGGCGTGCAAGCATTTTCATCAGTCATTATATCGTTATAAGTGCTGCTGGTATGTTTCATTGCCAAAGGCTCAAAAAAATGGTATTTTATATAATCGTCCCAGCTGGTATCGGTTACATTTTTAATTAACTCACCAGCAGTTATAAAAGCTGCGTTACAATAACCATATTTGTATCTAAATGGATGAACAGGTTTGGTTAAAGCCAAATGTTCAATAATTTCTTTTCTTGTTAAATTACTTCCCCAATTTAAAAAATCGCCTTGAAAAGTTTGTAAACCAATACGATGGCATAATAAATCGCGAACGGTACAAAGTGAAGTAGATGTTTCGTCATACAATTTAAAATCGGGCATGTACTTAGTTACTTTTTCATCTAAAAAAAGACGTTTTTGGTAATTTAATAATGCAATAGAAGTACCTGTAAAAGCTTTACTGTTTGAGGCAATTTGAAATAAGGAATACTCATCCACTTTGGCCGATTTACCTGCTTGTTTTACACCATAACCTTTGCTCAAAATTATTTTTCCATCTTTAACAATGGCAATGGCTAAGCCGGGCACTTGCCAACGAGCCATTTCGCGATTGATATAAGCATCTAACGAATCTTTTATAAAAGTAGGCTGAGCAATTAAAGAACAAGAAATAATGAATAGTAGGGTAGTGAGTTTTAGTTTATGCATGTTTTATTGAGTGTTTAAGTGTTTATGTTTCTTAGTGTTTAAGTTTAAAGTGTTTAAGTATTAGGTGTTAAAGTTATAAAGTTTAATTGATTAATTGATTAACTGTTTAATTGTTTAAAATTCTAAATCTTCAAATCTTCAAATCTTCAAATCTTCAAATCTTCAAATCTTCAAATCTTCAAATCTTCAAATCTTCAAATCTTCAAATAATAATTTAGCTACCAAAAATAATAATATTGGGCAATTATAAAAACAAAACCCTTGAAAAGCTTGCGCTAATCAAGGGTTAGTTGAGTGATTTTGTAATATTTTTACATTACATCCATTTAGCTAAAAAGCCAAATAAATCTTTGCGTAATGAAGCAAATAGTTCTTCAAAACGTTCCATTCTTTCGCGTTCAGGAGCATGGTCTTCCATGGTTCTATGGTCGCTGGCTACTGGGTTATTACTTATTGACGACTCAATATTGGCGCTATGTTGGTTAATATCGTGTTTTAAAATATCAATTTGTTCGTTTTGAATTTTAAATTGATTTTGAAAATGTTCAATCATTACCAAAGCATCTTTCGAACTGTTTTTGGTAGCTACCTCATCTAAGCGAGATTGCATTACTGTTAAGTCATCTTTATAGAAAGAAAGTTTGTTTAACCATTCTTTGTGTTCTGCGTGTAATTCTGTTAAATGTTTTTGTGTGCTCATAATTGCAAATATTTTATGAATACAAATGAACACTACAATTAACACTTAAATACTGAACTAGGTCAGTATTTATAATGATTTGAAAATGATATTACTTCATGTCAATTTCGCGTCTGGTAATCATTTTACCGTCAATGTAAACTTTTAGATAATACTTTCCATTTTCTAAATCATCGTTGGTAATTACAACACGTTTGCTATTTGGGCCTACTGCCAAGGTATCGCCAGCTATGCATTGTTTTACTACAGCATTGTTTTTATCGCAAAGTTCTACTTTTAAAACCTGTGGTGTGATTACTGTAAAGTTTAAAGTGGAGGTAAATGTAAACTTGGTTTTAGCTGGTGGAATGTAACTATTACTTGAGTTAAATGAGGTGAATTTTTTTAACAACTTTTCATAATTCAAATTTTTAGCGGCAGCCACATAAGCTAACATTTCTTTATCGTGTTCGCTGTAAATACTAAATTCTGGCGCCATATTATCGGTAAAAGTCCACATGGCATTTTGGGTATTGCTATTATTATAATATGCTTTGGTATCGAGCCATTCAGCAAATTTTTTGGCATCAGTATTTCCAAAATTTCCGGTAGTAAATACCAAATCTTGTCTTGGGCCTGCATCTTCTTTTTGGGCACAAACAGCAGTTATTTTATTGGTTTTAACTTGATTTGGAGCTAGCTCAATATTTTCACGCTTTACCACTATCAGGTTTTGAACATTTGAATCGGCAGGAATAAACATGCGACCTGGTTCAATTATAATGTTGAGTTTACTGTTTTTTAGGTTTACCATGCGTATACTCAAACACTCTCCAGTGTGGCCAGAAGTTGATTTTACTTTAATGGCAATCATTTTGTTTTTAAGCGCCTCTGAAATAGATATTTCTTTGCAATATGTTGTTTTTGAGAATATTGTAAAAATACACATAATGGCAGTTAGCATGATTAAGTTTTTCATATTTCATTTTATTTATTGGTTATAAAACGAAACGTCATAAAAATTATTACAAATTTTAAAAGTATATTCGCTCAAAATATCCATTATGAAAAAAATACTGTTGTTAATTGCAGCTTTTACAGCCCTTCAAACTTTTGCTCAAAATTACAAACCACTTGAAAGAGTTGATCCTCCATTTTGGTGGAATAATTTAAACAATAAAGAGTTGCAGTTAATGCTGAATGGTAAAAATATTGCGGCTAGCACTGTAAAAATAAATACAGTTGGTGTAAAATTAATCAGAGTAGAAAAGGTAGAAAATGCTGATTATTTATTTGCTTATATCAATCTTCAAAATTTTAAGGGAAATACCATCCAAATAGAGTTTAGCAATGGAAAAGAGAAGTTTAATTATGCTTATAAATTAGAATCTTTAACCAAAGATATTGATAATATTACCCAAGCCGATTTTATATACATGGCTATGCCCGATAGGTTTGCCAATGGCGATACTACCAACGATGTAGTTGCTGGCATGCGCGAAGCGGTATGTGATAGAAATGATTTGAATGGTCGACATGGTGGCGATTTAAAAGGCGTGATGCAGCATTTGGATTACATGAAAGATTTAGGTATAACTACGCTTTGGTTAAATCCAGCTTTGATAAACGATCAACCAAAATACAGTTATCATGGTTATGCTTTAACCGATCATTATTTAATTGATCCAAGGTTTGGAACCAATGCCGATTACCAAAAACTAGGTGCTGAACTTAAAAAACGAAACATGAAATTGGTAATGGATTTAGTTCCTAATCATATTGGCGATAAACATTGGATGTTTTTAAATATGCCTGAAAAAAGTTTTGTAAACCAATGGCCCGAATTTACCAGAACCAATTATCGCGCTCCTGTTCATTTTGATCCTTATGCCAGCAAAGCCGAAAAAAAATTAATGACCGATGGATGGTTTGATACACAAATGCCCGATGTAAATGAGCGCAACCCAAGAGTGGCTACTTACCTTATGCAAAGCTATTTATGGTGGATTAATTATGCAGGAATTGATGGTTTTAGAATTGATACTTACAGTTACAACGATGTGGAGTTTATGGAAAAATGCATGGGATATATTAAAAAAGAATATCCTAATTTTTGGAGCAGTGGCGAAATTTGGGAACGTGGCGTATTGAGCAATGCTTATTTTGTTAATAAAAGTAATTATGCCAAAGCACCGCAAAGTAATTTAACTAGTGCCATTGATTTTAACATGCATTGGGCTTTAAACGAGGCTTTATTAGATACGCCAGAATGGGATAAAGGTTTGGCTAAAATATACCAAACCTTGGCACAAGATGGACTTTATAGCAACCCCAATTTAAACTTAACATTTTTAGATAACCACGATTTGAACCGTTTTTACTCAATCATGAAAAACGATTTGAAAAAGTATAAAATGGGAATTGGCTTATTACTAACCATGCGTGGAGTTCCAAGTATTTATTATGGAACAGAAATATTAGTTAAAAATCCGCAACTACCACGAAAAAGCGATGGAGAAGTGCGCATGGATTTTGTAGGTGCTTGGCCACAAGATAAAACCAGTAAATTTACACCTGAAGGCCGGACAGAAGAGGAAAATGAAGCTTTTAATTATTTGAAAAAATTAGCCAATTGGCGCCAAACCAACGAAGCCATAACCAAGGGAAAAACCACCCATTTTGCGGTAGATAATGGGGTATATGTTTATTTTAGATACACCGATAAAAAAACAGTTATGGTTATCATCAATCGCCATGCAAAAGCACAAACTGTTACGTTTAAAAAGTATGATGAAATACTGAATAAATTTACCAAAGCCAAAGATATATTAACAGATAATACTGTAAACTTAAGCGATAAAACCTTGCAAATAGAACCTGATACTATTAGAATTTTTGAATTAGCGGAGTAGTTCGAAGTACTTAGTTCGAAGAAATTCGAATAACTAAAATCGAAATTCGAAACATATACAGTCAGACGATCGCGCAAAGCTTTGCGAAGGCAAGGCGTCAGACTGTTAGACCAATTTTTAATAACGAACAACGAACAACTAATTCTCCTTGCCCATTTCGTTTAAGCCCCATTTGGCCATGGATTTGAGTATTGGTGTTAATGAGTTTCCTAGTTCGCTTAATTGATAATCCACGTAAGGAGGAACTACAGGCTTGGCTTTTCTTATTACCAAATTATCGCTTTCAAGTTCCTTCAGTTTTTCAATCAACATTTTTTCTGAAATTTTTGGAAGGGCTTTTTTTAACTCGTTGTATCGTTTAGTACCTGTTGATAATTGCCATAAAATTAATGGTTTCCATCGTCCGCCAATTAGTTTTAAAGTAAATGTTACAGGGCATTTATTTATTTCTAATTCGTTTTCGTAATTGCTCGATGTGGTTTTTCTTGTATTCATATTTAAACATACTTTTTAGTAAGTACTAGTAAAAAAGTAAGTACAAATATATGTTTGCTCCGCAATAAAGCAATAAATAAAAAAATGAAATACGTAATCACAGGGTCGTTAGGCCATATTAGCCAACCAGTAGTAAAAAATTTACTAGCCGCTCACCATCAAGTAGTAGTAATTAGTAGCAACGAAAGTAAAAAAACCGAAATTGAAACTTTAGGCGCAATAGCAGCCATTGGAAGTGTGTCGGATGCAGCGTTTATCAACCAAACATTTAGTGGAGCCGATGCTGTTTATTTAATGATTCCTCCCAATTTTGCAACTACCAATTTAATGGAATATCAAAAACAAGTAGCCGATATTTATGTAGAAGCTATCAAATTAAATGGGGTAAAAAATGTGGTGCAATTAAGCAGTATTGGAGCCCATTTGCGCCAAGGTGCTGGACCGATTGATAGTTTGGCTTATTTGGAAACTGAACTTGAAAAATTAGCTGATGTTAATGTTAAAATGTTACGTCCATCATACTTCTTTTACAACTTATTTGGCATGATTGGTTTGATAAAAAATGCAAGTATTATGGGCAGTAATTTTGGTAATACCAACGAAAAATTAGTTTTGGTACATACCAATGAAATTGCAGATGCAGTAACTGAAAACTTGTTACATTTAAATTTTACGGGAAAAACGGTTCAATACATTGCTAGCGATGAATGTTCAATAACTGAAATTGCTGAAGCACTTTCAAACGCAGCAAATAAACCCAATACACCATGGGTAACCTTTAGCGATGAAGATGCATTGAATGGCATGTTACAATCAGGTTTACCTAAAACCAATGCCGATGGTTATGTAGAAATGGGAAAATCAATTCGTGAAGGTTTATTACAAGCCGATTATTGGAACAATAAACCTATATTAGGAAAAATAAAACT
>JAAFJM010000027.1 GCA_013298895.1 Bacteroidota bacterium
GTATTTTTGAAACCAGTGAAACGACCACTTTAAAAAATCCAACTTTTATTAAACACGATGTAATTCATTATTGTGTTCCAAATATTACCAGTCGTGTTTGCCGCACTGCAAGTTATGCTTTGAGTAATGTATTTACACCATTGTTGCTTAAACTAGCCGATGCCAAAGATATTCCTTCTTTTTTATACAATAATGCAGGTGTAAGAAATGGCGTTTATGTTTATAGAGGAAATTTAACCAATAAGCATATTGGTAAACGCTTAAATATTTACCATAAAGATATTGATTTATTACTTTCGGCACACATTTAAATGGCTACACAATTTTATAAAATTTACGATTTTAAATTAGATGGCGTAGAACCACAAGCCATCAACACTGTGAGAACGATTGATATTGAAGGTAAACGTATTTGTTTAACTCGTTTGCAAGATGGTTATTTTGCTATGGACGATAAATGTCCACATGCTGGTGCACCGCTTGGTGGTGGCAAATGCGATGAAAACGAACAAGTAGTTTGCCCAATTCATCGTTATAAATACAATCCGCGCACAGGTAAAGGAAATGGCACACAAGGTGATTATGTTCAAACTTATCCTACCGAGTTAAGGAAAGATGGAGTGTATGTTGGTTTAACTGTTAAGTGGTGGAAAAAGTTTGTTTAAATATACCTTATTTTATTTTTTAGATAAGTTTTATTGTAAAATAGTTGTTAATGATAATAATTCGAATAGCCAATTTGAAATAGTATTTGCTAATTAATTTCAATTATTGAAATAATTTTATTTAAGGTAATTACAATCAAGCCTTTAGTTTACTTTATTAACTGTGAATTTACTCATTTATACTTTGATAAAGTTTAAGGCTTAAACAGAGTGCTGTATTAAAACTTTAAATTATGAAAAAAATCTTGAATAGATTTATTGTAATAAATTAAAAAGTTGATAAATAGGAGATACATTCAAATTAGTTTTTTAATATCTATATTGCCAATAGGAGTAACTATTTTATTAAATACATCTTCTGGACTTAACTATTTTTCTCCTTTTATCTTTTTAAACGATAAACCAACTGCTATAAGTAATTCTGATTCCTTATCTAACTCATTTATTGAGGCAACCTCCTATTGTAAAAGGAATTCAATATTGACATATTTGTCATTGTTTGTTTTTTAGCTTTTATTCGTTGGAAATTAAATAATACAAAACATGAATTTTACTTTATTACAAGCAGCCACAAAAAGTGTAGGATGGGGACAACAATTAATATTTTTTGTTCCAATGATAATCTTTATTGCAAGTTTAGTATTTGTGATTAGAAAAGGAAAATCACAACCATTAATACCAACAATTTTTTTTCTAGGACTTGGTTTTTTAATTTTACTTGGAATCATTATTAGCCTTTTTGATTATGGTCTTACATACTCTAATCACTATAGAGAATCTATGGCATCCTATTTTATTTTAATGTTGATTTTTTTAGTACCAGGCACATATTATCTTTATAAAGCAATTCAGAAAAAAAACATTAATAGCAAAATTACAGCAAATGAAGAAACTTCAACAAATAATTTACAAACAGACATTTATACTCAAATTACAAACTTGAATGAGTTGAAAGAAAAAGGAATTATAACAGAGGATGAATTCCAAGATAAAAAGAAAAAACTGCTTGCGAAAATTTAAGTAACAATTAACTAACTCAAACAATAAAACAGATTTAAAATAATAGAAATTATGGCACTTCCACAACACTTAACCCACAAACCAATTGTGGAAACTACCAATTACCAAATTAAGGATAAAAAAATTTATGATCCAACTGATGTCGTGAATTTATCAATTGGATTTGCAACATTTGACAAAAAGGAAATAAGTGCCAAAGTGTGGAGGCAAAATCCAGGTTCTAGTTTTAAAAGACAATCAGAAGAACTCCTACTCCATAGAGTTTTAGATTTGGCAATTTTAATAATTGACAATCTTAAATCTAGCCCAGTTAAAGGCGCTGGAAATATTGTAGATGAATTTAAAAAAGAAGAAATAAAAAATTATTATGAGTCAAAAGCAATTAAAACTGAAATTGATAATAGAATTGACGAACTATTGGAAGTAATTAACCATTTTAAAAGTATCAGGTAAATATGAATATTAAAACGATAAAAGGTACTTTTTTAATCATTATTTGTATAATTATTGTAAATCAAATTTCAGTAGCCCAAGTAATCAAAAAGTACAATGGAACTTATAATACAAATGTTTCATTTAATGGAGATAATTATAATAATTCTGTAGGAGGAATAGCCAGTTATAGTTATTATGACCATAAAGATTTTGAAAGAATTTATCATGGACCGTTCCTATATGAGAATAAATACAATAAATTAAAAATAAATGGGAATTTTAAAAATAATAAAAAAGATGGGTATTGGCTTTATTGTGAAAATAAAGATAATTCAATAATTACTGTTAAAGGTAAATACATAAACGGTGTTTTGCAAGGACTTTGGGTATATCAAGAAAAAAACAAACGTACAAATAAAGTTTTAAAAGAATCAATTGTTACTTTCAAAGATGGTATGTTAGTTGGCAAGTATTATTTTAATGTTGACTATAAAGTAGTAGGTAGTTTTGATACATTAGGAAGAGGAATTGGAGAATGGATTATTACTCATAAACTAAGTTTTCCGAATGAAGAAGACAAAATAGAAATAAGACGTAAATATAGAAATGATTCACTTATATGGAAATTGAAACGTAATCTTTCAAATGGTGAAAAAATGGATGATTACACAAATTATGACATAGAAGACAACGGGAGTGACTACAATGGAAATAAGAAAGAAAGCCAATATTATTTTTATTTATGGGGCAGTAACGGGCGTGATGCATTAGAGTTTTGGTTAGAACCTACAAGACATGCTGAGGACATGGGAGATAAATGTCCAATTTTTGAATATATAATAAAAGGTTCTGATTTTATTTCTTATGAAGAAAGAGAAAGTATTCTAAAATTAAAACAGTAAATCTACAAATAAAATAAACAAGCAGATATTGAAATAACCGATATAGGACAATTGCCAATTATTTTTCCTTAAACTTGCACTCATTTTATTAGTAAAAATAAGCCTTGTCTTTCAATCAATACCAATATAATTTACCCGTTGTGAATATTATAGATGAGGTAAAAAACCATTTAAATAACTCTAATACTTTAATTTTAAATGTCCACATGCTGGTGCACCGCTTGGTGGTGGCAAATGCGATGAAAACGAGCAAGTAGTTTGTCCTATTCATCGTTATAAATACAATCCACGCACAGGTAAAGGATTCGGAAATCAAGGAGATTATGTTCAAACTTATCCTACCGAGTTAAGGAAAGATGGAGTGTATGTTGGTATAACTGTTAAGTGGTGGAAAAAATTTTTGTAATAATTTTTTTTTCATTTTTAAATAAATATTCAAAATACATTATTCAATAATATGTTTTGTAAATTCAATTAACTAATCAATATTGCATTTTTATTTAAAATATGAAATCAGATATAGAAATTGCCCGTGAAGTAAAACTTCAACCTATACAAAAAATTGCTGCTAGCATTGGTATTTCCGAAGAACAAATAGAGCAATATGGTAAATATAAAGCCAAAATTACTTTTGACTTTGATGAGCAAAAAATAGCACAAAGCAATTTAATTTTAGTAACTGCTACTACGCCTAACAAAAGTGGAAGTGGTAAAACTACTACCTCTGTAGCCTTGGCGCAAGGTTTAAATAAAATTGGTAAGAAAGCTATTGTGGCTTTACGTGAACCAAGCTTGGGCCCATGTTTTGGAATGAAAGGTGGAGCTGCTGGTGGTGGTTATAGCCAAGTATTGCCAATGGAAGATATTAACTTACATTTTACTGGTGATTTTCATGCAATAACTTGTGCCAGCAATACTTTAGCAGCATTAATTGACAATTACCAATACTTTAATAAAAATAATCCAAATGGTTTAAAGCAAATTTTATGGCGCAGGGTGCTCGATGTAAATGATCGTTCATTGCGTTATATTTTAAGTGGATTAAATGGCTCTGCCAATGGCATTCCAACCGAAACTGGTTTTGATATTACGCCTGCATCTGAAATCATGGCCATTTTTTGTTTGGCTACTTCATTGTATGATTTGCGTGCTCGTATTGAAAATATTTTAGTGGGTTATAAATACGATAACACACCTTTTTATGTAAAAGACTTAGGCGTTGCTGGTGCATTAGTAACATTATTAAAAGATGCTTTTCAGCCTAATTTGGTACAAACCATTGAAGGTGGTGCTGCCTTTATTCATGGTGGGCCGTTTGCTAATATTGCCCACGGTTGTAATAGCATTATGGCAACTAAAGCTGCTATGCAACATGGCGAATATGCTGTAACAGAAGCTGGTTTTGGAAGCGATTTAGGTGGTGAAAAGTTTTTAAATATAAAATGCAGAGCAGCAGGAATTAGTCCTAAAGCGGCTGTTTTAGTTACTACTACGCAAAGTATAAAACTACATGGCAAAGTTGACGAAAAGTTAATTAAGCAACCAAACATGGAAGGCTTAAAAGCTGGAATAAAAAATGTAGAACGCCATATTGAAAACCTACAACAGTTTGGTCAAACAGTGATTGTAGCATTAAATAAATTTGGTTTTGATACCGATGAAGAAATTGCTTTTATCCAAAATTGGTGTAAAGAAAAAGGTGCTGAGTTTGCAATAAACGAAGGTTTTGCAAATGGGGGAGATGGTGCAGTAGAATTGGCTAAAAAAGTGGTGGAAGTGGTTGAAAATAAAGCTAGCAAACCCATTAACCATACTTACGATTTAAACGATTCTTTAGAAGAAAAAATTAGAAAAATTGTAACTACCATTTACAAAGGAAGTAGCATAACTTTGGGTAAAAATGCCAAAACCGCATTAAAGAAAATTACTGATTTAGGTGCTGATAAATTGCCTGTTTGTATAGCCAAAACACAGTTCAGTTTTACCGATAATGCCGCATTAGTAGGTGCCGCGGAAGGTTTTAATATTCACATAGAAAACTTAGTGCTAAACAATGGTGCAGGTTTTATTGTGGCTGTTGCAGGAGAAATTATGCGAATGCCAGGCCTACCAAAAGACCCAGCCGCAATGCACATTGATTTTGTAAATGGAGAGATAACAGGATTGAGTTAGTTTTTGATTTGGAGTTTTCGAGATTAAAAAATTACAAAATTGAAAGTTTCAAAAATTATACGATTTGATTTGTATTTAGCCAATCACCAATAAAATTTGTTTCCGTCAGACGTATTGTTGGGCAAGGCTTGGCAAACGTCAGACGGATTTTTATTGTAAAAACTTAATAGACACAAACTTTATTAAAAACAAAAAACGCCATTTATTTTTAATAAATGGCGTTTTTGCTAATGAATTTTGGAGTAAAATATACTGTTAACGTATGGTTTGAACTCTTACAGCGTTCATACCTTTTTTTCCTCTTTCTGTTTCAAATTGTACTTTGTCATTTTCTCTGATACGGTCTACTAAACCTGATGAGTGTACGAAAATGTCTTCACCACCATCGCTAGGGCTAATAAATCCGAAGCCTTTCGTTTCATTGAAAAACTTTACTGTTCCTTCTTGCATTGTATTATATTATTAAAAATTAAGTTGTAAAACTAGGCCTATTTGTTAAATAAACAAGTATGTTTTTATTTTTTTAAAAGTTTTTTATTTTTTTAAATACATTTTAGTCAGCAAATTATCCAAATAATTTAAATAATAAGTTATGTTGCAACCCATCTCATGCATACATTAGAAGAACTTAAAACGGGTCAATTAAAAGGGGCCAAACATATAAAAATTGCTTGTGGTTTAAATGAATTTCCTATTGAAATATTAGACTTAGCAGATACCCTCGAAATTTTAGATTTGTCGCAAAATAACCTAAGTAGTTTGCCTCCGAATTTTGATAAATTAAGTAAACTAAAAATTGCTTTTTTCTCTGAAAATTTGTTTACAGAACTGCCTGAAGTTTTGGGCAAATGCCAGAGTTTAGAAATGATTGGTTTTAAATCCAATCAAATCAAAATAGTAAGTGAAAAAGCTTTGCCTAAAATTACCCGTTGGCTCATTTTAACAAATAATCAAATAGAAATAATTCCAAAATCCTTGGGTAATTGTTACCGTCTACAAAAATTGGCTTTGGCTGGAAATAAAATCAAAGAATTGCCCGCTGAAATGGTTAATTGTCAAAATTTAGAATTGATTAGAATATCTGCCAATTTACTTACTGAGTTTCCTAGTTGGCTTTTGAAATTACCCAAACTCTCATGGGTGGCTTATGCTGGAAATCCATTTAGTGAAATGGCTCAAATTCCAAATAATTTAAGCCAAATTGAATGGACAGATTTAGCTATTAACGAACAGTTAGGTCAAGGGGCTTCGGGTGTTATTTATAAAAGTACATTAAAAGGTTTTGATGGCGAAGTTGCAGTAAAAATTTTTAAAGGTGAAGTTTCTAGTGATGGTTTGCCATTAAATGAAATGAATGCATGTATGGCCGCTGGAAACCACCCTAACTTGATAAATGTAGTGGGTAAGATTGCCAATCATCCTCAACAAAAAGAGGGTTTAGTGATGAGCCTAATTCCAAGTAATTACAATAACTTGGGTAATCCTCCAAGTTTTGAAAGTTGCTCTCGCGATGTATTTAATCAAGGTACTAATTTTACCATCAGTCAAATGTTAAATATTTCGAAGGGTATTGCATCTGTTTGCAAACAATTGCACAGCTTAGGTATAAATCATGGCGATTTGTATGCACATAATATTATGTTCAATAAGGATGGCAATAACTTATTGGGTGATTTTGGAGCTGCTACTTTTTATGATATTAATTCAGATATGGCTGAAGCATTACAAAAAATTGAAGTAAGAGCATTTGGTTGCTTATTGGATGATATGTTATTGAACACTACTGAAGATAAATTACTTCCAAATATTAAATTATTGGAACATTTAAGGGATAAATGTTTGCAAAATGATATTTTAAAAAGACCAAGTTTTGAAGAAATATTGGCATCCTTAAATTAGTAATAAATAAAAAAGCTGTTTTGTATGATTACAAAACAGCTTTTAAAAGATTATTCAAGAAGTTAAATTACTTTTTCATCAGTTGTTCAAAAACTACATCTGCTTTAAATGCCTTTGCAGCTTTTCCTTTTCTTACCACTTTAATTTTTAAAATGTAATCTCCTTGTTCAATTTTATTTACTACATCTTGACCTTCCATTACATGTCCAAAAATGGTATGTCTATTATCAAGCCAACTTGTTTGCACATGTGTAATAAAAAACTGACTTCCATTGGTAAATGGTCCAGCATTCGCCATAGCTAAAATGCCTGGTCCAGTAAATTTTAAACTAGGATCAAATTCATCTTTAAAGGCATAACCCGGGCCGCCTTGTCCTGAACCTTGCGGGTCGCCACCTTGAATCATAAAATTGGGAATAACTCTATGGAACTTTAAACTATCGTAATAAGGAGTTCCTAATGGTTTAGCTTCATTTTTTATTTTTCCTTCTGCCAATCCCACAAAATTCGCCACAGTTAATGGCGCTTTTTCCATTTCTAATTTTAATAAAATTTTCCCTTTTGAAGTACTCATTTCAACATACAAACCATCTGCAAGTGCAGGTTTTTTTGCGGCCATTGCTATCGTGGTTATGGCCATTAAACTTAATGCTACTAATATTTTTCTCATTTTTTTGTCTAATATAATTAATAATTATTGGGCTAAATAAAATAAAATACCCAACATAAAAAAGAAAGTGTTTAATTTGGTTTATAAAACTTTAAAAATTAAGTCATTTTTAGGAAAATTTTGATAAATAATCATTTACTAAAACAATCTAAGAGAAATAAACTTAATAAATAATAAAACCAAGAAATCATGTTAAATTTTGAATTTAAAAATCCTACTAAGATACATTTTGGCAAAGGATTAATAGAAAAACTTGCTACCGAAATTCCAGCCAATGCTAAGGTTTTAATGCTTTATGGCGGTGGTAGCATTATGAAAAATGGTATTTACGAGCAAGTAAAATCGGCTTTAAAAAACTTTGAAGTATTAGAGTTTGGTGGCATTCCTGCTAATCCAGAATATGCTGTTTTATTAAAAGCGTTAGAGATAATTAAAACTCAAAATATTACTTATTTATTAGCAGTTGGCGGTGGTTCGGTAATTGATGGAACTAAGTTTTTATCATCGGCTGCTTTATACACAGGAACTAATCCTTGGGATATTTTAGAAAAAGGAATAAGAACAGATGTTGGAATGCCATTTGGTACTGTACTTACATTACCAGCTACTGGTTCAGAAATGAATTCTGGTTCTGTAATTTCTCGTGCTGAAACCAAACAAAAATTTGGAATGGGTGGCCCAGGATTGTTTCCTCAATTCTCCATTTTAGACCCAACTGTTATTAGTTCAATTCCTGATAATCAACTAGCTAATGGAATAACCGATGCCTTTACACATGTGTTAGAACAATACATGACTTATCCAATTGGTGCTAATTTGCAAGATAGAATTGCTGAAAGTATCATGCAAAATTTAATAGAAGTAGCTCCAGTAATATTAAATAATCCTAATGATTACAATGCACAATGCGAGTTTATGTGGAGTTGTACCATGGCTTTAAATGGTTTAATTCAAAAGGGCGTTCCAACTGATTGGGCTGTTCATGCCATTGGTCACGAGTTAACTGCTTTATACGGAATTGATCATGCAAGAACTTTAGCCATTATAGCACCAAGTCATTACAGGTTTAATTTTAATGCTAAAAAAGAAAAGTTAGCTCAATATGCAAGTCGTGTTTGGGGAATTAATGAAGGTTCAATTGATGAAAAAGCTCACCAAGCAATTGATAAAACAGAAACATTTTTTCATAGCTTAGGCATAAAAACTCACTTAAGTGAATATACTGATCACTATAAAGATGCAAGAGCATTTATTCATAAAAATTTTACTGATAGAGGCATGTTGGGTTTAGGTGAACATAAAAATTTAACTCCTGATGATGTGTTAAAAATTGTTGAAATGAGTTATTAGTATAAAAAGGGTCGCTTCAGCAATGAAACGACCCTTTTTTTATGGATAATAACAATATTATAAACCTGCTACTGGCTTACCTTTAGGGTACCTTATTTCGTAAGTAAAGGTTATCTTTTTGGTGTCTTTCGAGCCAATTTTTACACGCCATTTAAGTTTGCCTGTTAATTCATCTAATTCAGCATCATCGCTATGTAGTAGTTTTACTTTTATTTCTTCAGTTCCTTGCACTATCGGAATTTGATCTTCTAATTCCATTTCTAAGGCCATATTTTTGGTGTTACGTACCATTAATTCTATGGTTCTGGTTTCTATTTTTTCATTATCAATCAATTTAACTTTAAACTTTTCTTTTAATTTTTTGCGTGTTAAAACTATGGTTTTATCTCTTCCTAAATTTACACTTAAAGTATCGCTATTGCTGCTAGCATTTAAGTACATTTCGCCTACATAAGTGCCATCAAAATATAATCGAGCGCTACCTGGAATAATATTTAAATCTTCCCAACCTATAATTTTAGCTTGTAAAAATGCATCATTACAAAGTTTTGGAACGGCTGCAAATGCCAATTGCATTGGAACTTGTTTTTGATTAATCAAAACTTTATGCGCTCTGCCATCGCTGGCTATATTATAGTTTAATTTTATTTCGTACTCAGTTCTTATTAAGTTTTGGCTTACTTCAATATAGTCTGTTAATGGTTTTTCTTCTATTTGCGATTCAGCGTTTTTTTCTGATTGCACATCATCGGTCATAACATTTTTTCTTGTAGCTTGAATTGGAACCATGGCATTTGATAAATAATTAACAGTTGGCTTTTGTCTGTATTCTAAAAAGCTTAAATACCAAGGAGTTAATTCTGGTTTAAAATTGGCTTCATTGGGGTTGGAGGTACTTAAGGTTAAGCTGGTATTTTTCCAATCTAAGCCCGAGTTTTGGGTAATATTGGCAAAGTATTTTAATTGAAAATTATTGCTTTGGGTTGATGCTTGTAAATCGTACTGAGGCACCCAACTTGCATTATGAATTAAATAGTTAAAACTTACTTGAGTTTGAGTTGGGTTTTCAGCAAAAATGGTTACTATAACTTGCATAGTTGGTTTTTCATCTTCTTGGTTTTCTTCTCCATTATTTTGTTGTAGGTTAATCAATAAATTATAACGCTCTTGTAATTTATTAACTACTTTAGCATTGTTTGCTTTGTTACGTGTTATTTTGAGTTCTTGTTCATAATATTCGTTCAACTTAGCTTTTAAAAAAATCATGCTTTCGCGCAGTAATACCAACGAATCGTTAAATAACTCACCGCGCATCAGTTTGTTATTGGTCAATAAATTTTTTTCTGTAGTTATAACCTTTAATTTATTATCCAATTCTATATCGTAAAATTTATAATCCTCAAGCGAGTCTTGAATGCGTTCAATTTCACGTGCATATTTGTTGGTAGCGGGTTTGCGTTCTTTGTATTTTTCAAAATTACGTACTTCCATCACGGTTCCTTCTTTGCAATTAGCTTGCAACGAAGCCACATTGATACTCGATGAAATGTTTTCAAAAACTAAATCGTTAATGCCTTGGCTTAGGTTTACTGTTTCTGAATAATACAAATGCGCTCCTTGTAAATAAACAGTGGCTTTTTGTAGTTTAGCCTTAATCGGCTTGTTGTTTTGTGCGTTTAAAAATGTGGTTAACAAAAGTGTTACGCTTAAAAATAATGATTTCATATTTATAAAATTGAATTGGTTTTTGATAGTTAGAAACAATTAGTGCTAAAATTCCATAAAAATTTTTCATATTTGTTTTCCTTGTTAGTTAATTTTAAAACAGAAAGCGATGAAAATTTGGTAGTTAACTACCAAAACACTAAAAATAATTTAGTGGTGGGCGAGCTATTTAAGCGCCATTCGCTGATGTGTTTTACTGTTTGTGTAAAATATTTAAAGGACGAAGATGCGGCACATGATGCCACTATGAATATTTTCGAAAAGCTTTTTATTGATTTACAAAAACACCAAATCAATAATTTTAAAAGTTGGCTGCATACTGTTTGTAAAAATCACTGCTTAATTTTATTGCGCAAGCCCAATGTTTTGGTGAGTATAAATGAAGATGAAGAAGAAAATGAAAATTTATTTATGCAATTATCCAATATTTTGAATCATGAAGATGACAAACAGGAAAAAGAAGAAAAATTGCAAGCCGTTGAAAGTGCCATTTTGGGTTTAAAATACAAACAGAAACAATGTATTGAATTGTTTTATTTAAAACAAAAAAGCTATGTAGAAATTACAGCCATAACGGGTTATACCGAAAATGAAGTAAAAAGTTATATTCAAAATGGTAAACGAAATTTAAAAATTATATTAGAACAAAAAGGAATAACCATAGGCCTAGCCTTATTTTTATGGATACAAATACGTGCATAGACAATAACATTTGGGAAGCTTACGCTAATAATACCATTAGTCAAGCTAACTTAATTTACATGGAAAATCATGTAAAAACATGTGAACTATGTGCCGACATGAAAGAGGGAATAGATGCTATGTTGGATAAGAGTTTGTTGATTGATAGAATTGATAAAGTTAATAAAGCTGTTGATGAAATTATAAAGCAAAAAAACAATAAAAAGTATGTATTGGCTTATTGGAGTGCTGCGGCTGTATTGTTAATTGCAGTAGGTTTGTTTTGGTTTAATTACACCAATTTAGTTCCACAATTAGCACAAAATGAAAGTACCTTAAAATCTCCTTCAGTTTTAAATAAATCTGATTCTATTTATAATTATGTGCCGCCAAAAAGCAATACTAAAAAAGAAGAATTGGCTTTAAATAAAGAACAAAAGCAAACTATTGTTAAAAGCGTTCCGGCAGAAGTATTATCCGAAAAATCAGTGGAAGCTGAAAAAGTAAACATGGATGAGGTAAGTGCAGCAGAAACTGTGCAAAAAAACGCTGGAATTGCTGAAAGTGATATGGCTTTACCAGAAATTAAAATGGAAGCACAAACTGAAGCAGTAAGAGCAAAAGATAAAGCACCTGCCATAGCTTCTTCAGAAAGTAAAAAGAAAGTTGTTGTAACTAATAAAGCAACCAAAGCACTAAGTTTACCCGCGCCAGCTAATAATAATAATTTGGGCTATAATAACTACCCTCTCAATAATAACTGGATGGATACCGTTTTATTAAATGATAAATTTAGAAAGGAAAACTACAGTGATTCATTAAACTATACCAATGCTTTGAATGAGTTTAAGGCAAACCGATTAGATAATAGTTTACATATTTTAGATTTGATTACCATAAATAATCAATCAAAATATTATGAAGATGCGTTGTTTTTGTATGCACAAGTTTATGTTAAACAAAATAACAAAAGCAAAGCTAAATCGGCACTAAAGAAGGTAATAAAACTGAAAGGCAACAAACAAGCTGAAGCAGAAATGTTATTGAAAAGTTTGAAGTAGTTAATTAAGAAATAACCTTTAAAAGTTTCTGATGAACTATTATTTCCATAGGAGTTGAGCCTTTAATTTCTCCATCAATATTTACTAAATTGGAATGTTTGGTTTCAATAATTATCCGATTTGTTTGGACATATTTTAATATTGGTGAGCTCAAATGTTTACCGCTAAATACCTTTGGAAAAAGGCTTATTAATTTAAATCTCGAAGTTTTTTTTACCATTAACAAATCAATCAACCCATCATTTAATAAGGCTTTTGGAGCCATTTTCATTGCTTTTCCTGTGTAGCGTGTATTACACGCTAATAAAAAGCAAAACTCACCTTCATGTATTTCATTATTAATTGTTACGCTAGCATTAATTGTTTGATTAAATAAAATTCTAAAAAGGGAAGCAATATTATACCTAGCTGCGCCTAGCCAACGCATTTTTTCAGCCAATAAATTTATATTTGCTACTAATCCACAACCTATTATGTTAAAGGACCAAATGGTTTCATTTTTCATTTTTATTTCAGCTAAATCTATACTTGTAATTTTTCCATTTAAGAGTAAATCAATTGCTTTTTTTATGGTTAAACAGTTTTGATCATAATTAAATGCATTCCCTGTTCCGCATGGAAAAAGTAATAAAGGTATCGCTAACCATTCAGGTTTTTTAATTACTGCATTTACAATTTCATGCATTGTCCCGTCTCCACCAAGAATAGCTATTTTGGTAATTTGGTTGCTGTTAAAATGATTAGTGAAACTACTTAGGTCACCTATGGATTTGCTTATTAAAATAGATGTTTCGAATCCATTGTCTTCCATTGCCTTAATGGCTATTTCAGCATTTTGTAGTGCTTTCTTATTTCCTGAAAATGGATTTACTAAAAATAAAACATGTTCTTTTTTATTCATAGTAACAATGCTAAAGTTTTTTTATGAATAATAAAAAAAGCAAAAATTATTTATTTACCAAAAGGAACATTGAATCTAAAACCACCCTCTAACATAAGTGTGTATGAATAAAAAGTATGAGATGCATTTCCTTGTCCATCACTTCCTATTTCAGTTCGTATATAATCAGCAAAAGCGTATTGAAAAGATGGCTGAATGAATAGGTATTTTAAAAAGTTTATTCTAGCTGCTAAACTTGTACCAATTACATATCCATGTATTTTAAATGCTCCTCCATTATGGCTTCCTAAAATGGTTGAAATGCTATAGGAAACTAACGGGCCTGCACCAATTTTTCCTAATAAGGCCACATCAAAATAATTGTTTTTATAAATAGGGTAGTTTTTAACTAAATTGAGCATTAAATAATTGTTGCCATTGGTATGCTGCAAATGAATAAAATTTGGATTTACAAAGGTGTCTTTATCGATATAGTTTCCCCTAATTTCTCCTTTTAAATGCATGGTAGCATTATCATTTACCACATATTTTAAATGGTCCCAACCTAATTCTATTCCTAAATTACGTTTATTATTAAATAAATATCCAATGTGTAAGTTGTATTGGGGAATAGTTAAATCTTCGTCTAAAAAATTTTGTAAACCATCGCTAAAACCCGATTTATCATGTGCAGCAGCATTGATGATTACAAAATCATAATTGTCTGTAGTGGTATTTTTAAAATGAATATCACTATTAGAATACGATTCTCGGTTGTATCCTCAACTTATATAGGCAGTTCCTTTTTTTGTAGTTATAGCTTTATTCTGACAGTATGTGCTATTTATTGACGTTATAAGGATACTAAGTGCTAAAATTAATTTATTCATTTAATATAAAAAATTGGGGAGCAAATGTATAGTTTTATATAACTAATGAGTGAATATGATTAAGGATAAAGGTCAATTTTTATAAATAAAAAAAGCAGCTATTTGGTAGCTGCTTTTTTGTGTTAAAGTTTATTTATTCAATGAAACTATCCATTCAGCAATTTTCATTGCTTCATCTTTTGGCACATTTGGTAATCCAATCATAGGTGAAGGATAATCCGGCCAATTGCTAGGTTTTGGTTTGTAAATAAGTTCTACAATTTGTTTAGGTGTGTAATTGCGTTTAGCAATTTCTTTATACGGAGGACCAACTACTTTATCATTTGCATCATGACAACTTAAACAAGTATTTTTATTTAATAATTCATTTATTTCAGCAGGTACTTGTGCCATTTCAGTATTGGCACTACTTTCTGGTGTTGTAGCTGAAGGCGTTTGATTTTCAGTTGAATTGCCGTTAGTAGAACCACTGCTTTCAGTTGAATGGTCGTTGTTTCCTGATGAACATGCAGCTATAAATAGAGCTGAAAATGCGATTACAATTGATATTTTTTTCATTCCTTTAACTATTAATTATGTTACAAAGATATTTATAAAAAAATGACTGAAATATGAGATTTAAGAGTAAAATTCACAATTTATTTCCTAAACTTTAGTCCACTGATTTGTTTCAAAATTATATTGTTTAATAACTCTAGCAGGATTACCAACAGCAATAGAAAACGGAGGAATACTTTTAGTAACCACTGCACCAGCAGCAATGACGCTATGTTTTCCAACGGTAACACCAGCAGTAAGTACTGCATTAGCACCAATCCAGCAATCATCTTCTACAGTGATTTTAGAAGTTGAAGTTGGCTGCTTACAAATAGGGGTATGAATATCTTCATAACCATGGTTCAAGCCACTAGTTACTATGTTTTGAGCAAAAATAACATTATTACCAATTTGCACAGGACCAATGAGTACATTGCTCATACCTATACGAACTCCATTGCCAATAATTACCGCACCTACACCATTATTAACTGTGCTGAAATCTTCAATAGTCGAATTTTCGCCTAATTCAAAAGGATTAAAAGGTAATACATCAATCCTTGTCATCCTTCGAATGGTAGATCCCTTTCCTTTTTTATGAATAAATGGATTTACAAACCACTTTACCCAAGTTCTTGGTCTTGCTTGTCCTTTTGGAATAAGCATATAATGAACTAATTTTTTTAAATTAGGATTACTTTTAATGGTATTAACAATTGACATGTTTTAAAGAATTATTTGAATAAAAATATTAAAGTTTATTTGTTGAAAGCATGGCTTTGTATATTTCAGCAACACTATTTTCCCATGTGTGTGAGCGAGCAAATGAAATTCTTTCTTGTTGTTTTTGTTCGGTATTTTCTGCTAATGCTTTTTCAATTAAATCAATATAATCTTCCTTAGTTTTACCCAAATAAGTATGGTCTTTAAAAATACTCATTGCCTTCGTTTCGGTGGCTATTGTTGGTTTGCCCATTGCTAAGTACTCATCAATTTTGCGGGGATAGTTTCCTATGGTTACTTCATTTAATATTTGGGGATTAATTGCAACATTAAAACATGCTAAATAAGAAGGTAATTCTTTTGAATCCTTTAAACCTAAAAAATGAACATTTGATAATTTGTGCAAAGGTGATTGTTTAAATGCATCGTCTTCGGGACCAATTAATACAACATTCCATTCAGGTTTCGATTTTGCAATATGTTCAATTAAATCTAAATCAAGTCTTAATTTGTACAATGCTCCAATATAACCAATAATGGGTCTTTTTATATTTTCAATATCGCTTGGTACAGTGGTTATTTTAGATAAATCAAAGGCTTCAGTTTCGCAACCTTGTCCCACATAAAAACTATTTGAATTATGCTTTTTGGCAATATCTGCAAGGTAAGTGGAGTTAGCAGTAACAATATCGCTTTTTGCAAATAACTCAGGCTCCAAAATATGACCATGTTTATACCAATATGGAACGCTCATCATATTATCTCTAGTATAGTAAACACTTAATTTAGGTTTAAGTAATTCAGGTAAATGAAAACTCCTGAACATATCACTATCATTAAATAAAATATAATCCTTAAAATTCAGTTTAGTTATTGCTTTTTTTATCTCGTTGGCTAGTCTATTATTATTAATTTTATTTATTAATCTGAATAAAAAAGTGGAAGGAAGCCAATTGGCACTTTCTAAAATACAGGTTGGATAGAACTCCCATAAGTTATCATTTACTGTTAATAAATTGTCTTCTCTGTTCTTTATCATATTAATTCTTTTTGCAATTAAGGGTTGCTTCGAATCAAGTTTAATAGTATTTCTATCAAGTGGATAATTAACATATAATACCCTATTATGTTTGGCAAATTCATATGCAATATTTATGCAATTACTGCCTATTTCGCTGTCTAATGCTTGAAGACCAACAACTATTATGTCTCTTCCTTTTACTAATGTCATAACGTCTTTTATTCTTATTACAAGTTTATGAATTCAAATGAATAATAAAATATTAAATAATCAACGTTTTAATAAAATAGACATTACTATCCTTTATGTAAATAACTGCAAAAATATGGTAACCAATTATAAGTTTAATTTGAACCAACGATAAATGTACAAAATATTAAATTAACCCAACCGATGAAAAAGATATTTAATTTTTTTGTGGTAATTCAATTAGTTCTTCTAGGACACGGTGCTTTTGCTCAACAAAAAATTGACAGCATAATTGATCCAAAGATGAATATTGAGGAATATTTACCACCTCTCGATTCTCTTTATATAATTGGATTAAGAAATAATCCACTTCAGAGATTGGAGCAAGCACAAGCTAATTCATACTATTGGAATATGCATTATGTGAAAAGAATTTGGACACAAGGCTTAGGTGTTTTCTATAATTATTCATGGGGTAATTTACCTTTTTTCTCGGGTCCATTAACTAGTCAAGGTCAAAATGTTACCTTATTGGAAGGTTACAGATTTGGTGTTGATTTAAGGTTAAACATGTTTGATTATTTAGGATACAAAGGTAGGGTTGGTCAAGCACGTGAAGCATGGGAAGTAGCTAAACATAAAAAAGATGTTGAGGCGTTCAATTACAAGAAAGATGTAGCGGATTACTATACAAACTTAGTTGGAGCACAACGTATTTTTACTGCTCGTAATGAGGATTTATTTGTGCAACAAGTAGCATGTGCAGTAGCCGAAAAAGAATACAAAGAAGGTGTTATTAAAATTGGTGAATATGCTCGTCAAAAGAACGTATATGCAATTGCTGTTGCAGCACAAGAAGATGCAAGAAGGTTATACACCAATTATTATGAAAGATTACAAGTGATTTTAGGCGTAAAATTACATAACTTAAAACGCAAATAGTTTAGTATTTATTGATAAAAAAACACAAAATTTAATAATATGAATTTTTCACAATTTTCGCGAATAATAGGAAAAAAACTTAAATGGTTAATTTTATTTCCTTCTTTAGTTGCTGTGCTAGTTTACTTTTTTACTGCAAAACTACCTAAAGAATACGTTTCGGGTGCTAGTGTTTATACTGGTATTGCTTCAGGCTTTAATTTAGCTAATACAGGCGAAGGAGCAGGATCAACATTTGATTATTTTGCCATTAATAATGCATTTGATAACTTAATGGTTACCATTCGTTCTCGCCAAACATTGGAAGAGGTTTCAGTAAAATTGCTTGCCAAACATTTAATGTTACAAGAGCCTGAACTTTCTACTTTAGGACAAGAAGGTTTTGATATTTTGGCAAAACAAATTCCTCATGACGAGAGAAATACTTTAATCGGTAAAAACGAAGCTGAAACAGCTGAAAAAATAATGAAAGAACTTCATTCGAGCGGAGATAATATCATCGCTCAAATGATAAATAATAACAAAGGTTTTTATAGTATAGAAGTAATTAATTCTAATCTAACTGTTGAGAGAAAGCAAGCTTCCGATTTCGTAGATTTATCATTTAAATCAAATGATCCGGGCGTAGCTGTTTGGACCGTTAAGTTTTTGTCTGAAACTTTTATTTCTAAATTTAAATATTTAAAAGGCTCTGAAACTATCAATGTTGTAAAATGGTTTGAGGCCAGACTTAAAGAAGCTGCTGCTGATTTGAATAATTCTGAAAACAAATTAAAAGACTTTGGTGTAAGAAATAAAATTATTAATTACAATGAACAAACTAAGTTTTTAGCTGAGGAAAAAGAAACGAATGAAACTGACTATTATAAAGAATTATCTAATTATGAAGCCAGTAAAAAGGCAATTGCTCGATTAGAAGATAAGTTAGAAAGCAGAGAAATCTTATTAAAAAACAATGCTGCGCTTAATAAATTACGTAAAGAATTGGGCGAGGCTAACGAACAATTAGAAAGAGCAAAAATTTATGGTAATCCAACTAATCAAATTGTTCCAATTTTAAATAAGGTAAATAATCTAAAAAAAGAAATACAATTATATGTACTTCAATACTATAGTTTAAACAATACTATTGAATCAGTTCCTCAAGATAATATGTTGAACAAATGGTTAAGTGAAACTTTAGCTGCTGATGAATCTGAAGCTCGTTTAAAAGTTCACGTTGATAGAAGAAAAGAATTCGACCGTCAATATACTGAGTTTTCTCCTCTTGGAATGCAAATGAGTAGATTGGAGCGCGAAATTGATGTGGCTGAAAAACAGTATTTAGAAATTTTGCACGGTTTACATTTAGCTAAATTACGTCAACAAAATATAGAAATGAGTAATAGTTTACAAGTTATGGATTCACCTTCATTTCCAACAAAACCATTACCAAGCAGACGTTTATTATTAATTGTAGTTTCGTTTTTAGCAGCATTTTTCCTATTGCTTACCTATTTTGTTGCTCGCGAAGTTTTAGACTCATCTATCAAAGATACCGCAAGGGCAGAAGAGTTAACTGGATTAAAATTATTTAGTGCATTACCTGTAACTAATGAGGGCGATTTATCAAGCGCAAGATTAGAAAATACACTTTTAGATTTTGCTGTTTCTAATTTAAAGATTGAGTTAGAAAGCAGTTCTGAACCTATAAATAATTACCTGATTACAATAATTAGTAATAGAGAGCAAGAAGGTAAAACTTATGCCGCCAATAAGCTTGCTGAAAAACTTTATAGTTTAGATTATTCTGTTTTGTTCATTACCAACGATGAAAGAGTAGATGATGTTGAAACAGAAGATAGAAGATTCAGAGCTATTAGATATGATGTAACCAGTAAATTGTTTAGTGCAAAATCAGAGCAAAATTTATTGCCAGAATTTTCTAGAGTAAATAGAGATGCTTATAATTTTATAATTTTAGAAGTACCTGCAATAAGTGTGAATGCAATTCCTAATCAATTAATAAAGAATTCAAAACTTTCATTATTAATGTTAGATAGCAGAAGATCTTGGGCTAGTTCTGATAAGTATATGCTTAATTTATTTCAAAAAGCAACAAATAATTCAAACAAAATTATGGTTTGGTTAAATTATGTAGCACCTGAAAATTTGGTTAGTGTTGTTGGTGAAGCACCTCGCAAGTCGGTTGGAAGTGTTAAGAGTGCTTTAGTTAAAGCTTAATGATTTATATACTTATATCAAATGAAAGGACTCATAAGTTTACTTAAAAGTAAAAGTTTTATATCATTACTTGGTAATGGTGTAAGTGCTTTACTTGGGTTGCTTTCATTTGCTTTATTAGCCCGATATACTAGCAAACAAGAGTTTGGAATTTGGATAATTTTTTTGACTATATATGGCATTTTTGATACATTAAGAACCGGTATGGTTCTTAATGCATTTATAAAGAACTATACTCAATCGGTCGATAATAATGAACGACATCAAGTAATTGGTTCATCATGGCATTTATCAATATATGTTAATGCTGCTTATGCACTAATAATAGGAGTTATTTATGGCATATTTTTTCTATTCAATATATTGCCTGATTATCATTCATTCTTTTTTTGGCTGCTTATTATTTCTATTTTTTCTTTACCATTTAATTTTGCTACCTGGTTATTAAATGCAGAGCTTCGGATTTTTCAAATGAGTTTAGCTCGTATATATAATCAGATGCTATTCATTGTTCTTGCAATTGTTTTTTTATTGTTTTTTAGTTTTGATAAAATTGTATCTATACTAATTGCATATTCACTTGCACAATTATTTACCTCAATTATTTGTTTCTTTAATGGTTGGACGGGTATAAATTATTTTAATAATAGAACAAATGCTGGTTTAAAAGAATTGTTTCAATTTGGAAAATTCAGTATGGGAACTTTAGTTGGTTCAAATTTGCTTAAAGGTTCTGATTCATTTTTAATAGGAAAGTTTTTAGGAACTGTTGCGGTAGCTACGTATAATGTTCCTTCAAGGGTTGTAGACGTATTTGATTTGGTGATAAGGAGTTTTGCAATTACCAATATGCCTGCTTTGTCAACTATATATGCAAGTGGGAATTTGGTTTTGTTAAAAAAAGAATTTGAACGAAAAACTGGCTTTTTATTTTTATTGTTGTTACCCCTTTCCATAATAAGTTTTCTATTTGCTGAGCAAATTGTAATTGTTCTAGCAGGAAATCAGTACAAAGATGCAGCCCTACTTTTAAAATTGTTTTCTATTTATACTGCGCTCACTCCAATAGACAAACTTAGTGGAGTGATGCTTGATATAATAAACAAACCAAGGTTAAATTTCATTAAAGTCATACTTATGTTATCTGTAAATGTAATTGGTGATATTGTTTGCCTTTATTTATTTGGAACATTAGAATCGGTTGCAATTGTTAGTACATTTACTTTTGCAACAGGTGTAATTTATGGAATGTACTTATTAAATAAACATATTGAAGTTAGTTTTCTTAATGTTTTTAAGTTAGGATTTCAAGAGTTTGTATTTAAATTAAAAACTATAACACAAAATAATATTTAAAAAATGAGACCCCAAACAAATACCTTAAATGCTAGTGTGGCAAATTACAGTATTGGCTTTATTATGCTAATTGTGGGAGCTTTACTTGCAATGTTGATTTCTACAGGAGATTCAACAATAGGCCTAATTGCAATATCAATACCATTGGTTTTTGGATTTGTTATTTTAGTTTTTATAAATCCTTATTTTGGTATTTTGGCATATATCAATTATAGTTTTTTCTCAAATGGATTAGCTCGATATATTCCAAATATTCCTTTAGGTTTAGGAATAGATTTTATATTGTTTTTAACCACACTTTCAATGTTGATTAATATAAAATGGGAAAGTGCTGCAAAATTAAAACAAGGTGTATTTTACGTTACATTAATTTGGTTTATCTATACATTATTTTTAGTTGTTAATCCTGAACTTGGTAAAATCCAATCATTAATTTACGGTATTCGAGGCATTTCTCTTTATTCTATTCAAGTTATACCTTTAGTGTTGCTTTATATGGATAGTAAAAAGGATTTTAATAACTTCCTAAAACTACTGATAGTATGGGCTGTAATAAGTACTATATGGGGTTTTAAGCAAATTATTTTAGGAACGGATGCTTTTGAAGCCAGATGGCTTGCAGATGGTGGTAATGTTACTCATATTTTAAATGGTCAGTTAAGGGCTTTTTCATTTTATTCTGATGCTGGTCAATTTGGAGCTACAATGGCTTTTGTTTCTTTCATTACATTCATTCTAAGTTTTGGACCTTATTCAAAAAAACGTAAATTAACTTTTCTCGCAATTGCCTTTTTTACTTTTTTAGGATTTTCTATTTCAGGTTCTCGAGGCCCTGTATTTATTTTGATTTTTGGATTTTTATTTTACTTGATTTTGATTAAACGATTTGCAACTTTAATTTATGGACTTGTAATAGGTATAATATTATTTTCATTTTTAAAATTTACTAATATTGGTAGTAGTAATTATCAAATTTTTAGGATCAGAACAGCGCTGGATCCAAAAGAAGCCTCTTTGATGGTTCGTTTAAAGAATCAAGAATTAATTAGTAATTATCTTGAAAATAAACCTTTTGGTGCAGGTGTTGGTACCACCGATGTTTTTGGTATTCGTTTTTATCCAGGATCTGTATTGGCAAGTTTACCTACCGATAGTTGGTTCGTTTCTATTTGGGCTCAAAGTGGAATTGTTGGTTTGGTTCTTCATTTACTTGGTTTAGCTTATGTGTTAGTCGTTGGTTTTGAAAATATTTATAAGTTAAAAAGTCCAGATTTGCGTTACAAAATGATTGCTGTTTATGGAGGTTTTATTGGTATTATTATTGCTAGTTTGGCTAACCCTATTTTCGGGCAATCCCCTATGGGTCCTATAATGTACATTTGTATGGTGTATTTGACCATCGCTAATAAATTAGATGTTGAATTTTTAGCTGATGAAAATAAAAAGCTTGCAAATAAATAATTGTGAATTAATAATTAAAAAGTTGGAAAATCAACCTCTCATATCAATAATTACTGTAAATTTCAATGGAAATGAAATTACTGATTTGTTTCTGAAGTCCATTTTTGAAATCTCTTATAAAAATATTGAAGTTTTTGTTGTTGATAATGCTTCGTCAACTTCGCCTGATATTCTGAAGGAAAAGTACCCATCAATTAATTTAATTAAAAGTGCTAACAATGTAGGTTTTGCAGCAGGTAATAATCTAGCCATGCGCCAAGCCAAGGGTGAATATTTTTTCCTGTTAAATAATGATACAGAGGTTCAAAAGAATTTTTTAGAGCCAATTGTTAATTTAATGGAACAAAATAAAAATATTGGTATTGCATCCTCCAAATTATTATATTTTAGTAATCCTACCACCATTCAATATGCTGGTCATACGGGTATTAATTTTTATACAGGACGAGGATTTGGTATTGGCTATATGGAGAAAGACGATGCAAAATTCAATGTGAACTATAGGACTAATCTAGCTCATGGTGCTGCTATGTTAATTAGTAAAGCTGCTATAAAAAAAGTTGGATTGATGGCTGAATTGTTTTTTTTGTATTACGAAGAAATTGATTTTTGTGAAAGGGTAAAACAAGCAGGTCTCGAAATTTGGTATTGTGGTAATTCTGTTGTTTATCACAAAGAGTCCATGACTACCGGTAAGTCTAGTCCATTAAAAACGTACTATTTAACTCGAAATAGATTAATTTATACAAAACGCAATACCAAAGGCCTTCAACATTTGGCTTGTATCATATTTTTTATTTTAATTGCTACACCTAAAGGATTATTAAGTTTATTGATAAATAAGGAGTTTAATCTAATTTGGCCTTTTTTAAGAGGGGTGTTATGGAATTTTAAAGGAAATAATATTTCATTAAATGAAGGTGTTATTTATAATGATTTTCAAATAATATAATTTAAATTTGAATCGAACTGAATTTTTGAAATTGTAAACTAGACCTATGATTAAATATTTATTTTTTATACTTGAATTAATCGCTTTATTGTATTTATCTTTTAACATATTTTATGTTACAATTTATTCCTTAGGAGCATTTTTATACAAAAAAACAAATTTCACAAAAACAATAGGAAAGTATAATAGATTTGCCATACTTATTCCTGCCTACAAAAGTGATGAAATTATATTAAATACGGCAATTGAATCGCTGAAACAAAGTTATGATAAAAAGTATTATGATATCGTTGTAATTGCTGATAGTTTACAAGAAAAAACATTAGACCTACTAGCAGATTTAGATATTAAATTAATTCCTGTTCAATTTGAGATCAGTACAAAAGCCAAATCATTAAACACAGCTTTAGCGCTTCTTCCCGAAACTTACGATTATTGCTGCATTCTTGATGTTGATAACATCATGGAATATGAATTTTTACAAAAAATCAATTCTCGTCTTCAGAATAATGAAATGGTGCTACAAGCACATAGGACTGCAAAAAATGCGAATACTTCTTTTGCCGTTTTAGATGGTATAAGTGAAGAAATCAATAATAATATTTTCAGAAAAGGACATATAGGTTTAGGAGTTGCATCAGCCTTAATTGGAAGTGGCTTTGTTATTCAGTATAAGTATTGTAAGGATATAATGCTTGGTATTGAAAGTCCAGTTGAAGATAAGGAACTTGAAATACTACTTCTACGCGATAAGCATAAAATTTTGTATGAAAGTGATGCCTACGTATTTGATGAAAAAGTTGCCTCTTCAGACGTATTTATGAATCAACGTAGAAGGTGGATAGCATCTCAATTTTTTGATTTTAACAAAGTATTATTTGATGGAATAATAGAATTATTAGTAAATAAAAATTTTGATTTTTTTGACAAAGCAATGCAAAAAGTATTGTTGCCAAGGGTTTTATTGATTGCTATTTCGGGCTTAAGTGCCCTCACTATTTTTTTCAATTTCTTTACTTTTAACTATCTCTTTTTTACCTTATTCATATTTTGCTGTACTTCATACATATTAGGTATTCCTAAAAAGTATTATAATTTAAAAACTGTTCAAGCATCACTTTCAGTTCCTAAGGCTATTTTGCTTATGATTGTGGCTTTGTTAAGAAGCAAAGGTGCTGCAAGTAAAAAATTTATACATACAAAACATGAGTTTGTGGCTGACAATAATAGTGATTTAGAAAAAGGAGAATAACAAATGAAAATTGGAATTGAAGCGCAGCGAATTTTCAGAAAAAAGAAGCATGGAATGGATATGGTTGCTTTGGAATTAATAAAGCAATTACAAATAGTTGATAAAATAAACGAGTACTTTATTTTTGTCAATAACATTGAAGACATTGATGCTTTGCCTGTTGCCTCTAATTTTAAAATAGTAAAAGTTAAACCTGCTCCTTACCCAATTTGGGAACAATATTATTTGCCAAAAGCTGTTAAAGAATCTGGTGTAGAAATATTACATTGTACTAGTAATACATCACCTATTTTTATCAATGTTCCTTTGGTTTTAACCTTGCATGATATCATTTACCTTGAAAAATGGAATTTCACTCAGGGTACTACATACCAAATTTTTGGAAACTTATACAGGCGATGGAATGTTCCTAAGGCTGTTACGTTAGCTAAGCATATTTTAACGGTTTCTAATTTTGAAAACGATAGAATAAAATCATATTTTAACCTAGCAAATAATCAGGTTTCAACCGCCTATAATGGAGTTGGTAATCACTTTGCTCCAGTTACTGATAAAATTGAATTGGCACGAGCTAAAAAACAGTACAATTTACCTGATGATTATATGTTCTTTTTAGGTAACACTGATCCCAAAAAAAATGTTATTGGGGTATTAAAAGCACTTTCAACCTTAAAGAAAAAAAATCTATTAAAAAGTAAGTTATTAATGCTTGATATCAATAGAAATTATTTGCAAGGTTTAATGAAGCAAATTAATGACGAGTCATTAATGGATGATATTGTTTTTAGCGGCTATGTTCCTAATAAAGATTTACCTGCAATTTATAGTCAAGCTAAATTATTTCTATATCCATCATTACGCGAAAGTTTTGGAATACCCTTGCTAGAAGCAATGGCATGTGGTGCACCTTTAATTACCTCAAATACTTCTTCTATGCCCGAAATAGCACAAAATTCGGCCGTTTTTGTAAATCCATTTAATCCTGATGAGATTGCTGAGGCAATTATTCAGGTTCAAAATGATGAGCAATTAAGGGAAGATTTAAGGATTAAAGGGTTTGAACGTGTTAAAGAATTTACGTGGTATAATAATGCGCAATTAACACTTAATATTTATAAACAATTTGTAGTTTAATATTTAAATTGCAATACTTAACTAATAAAAAATTATGCTTGAAATTATATTTTGGACATGTATCGCAATTGTTTTTTATAGCTACATAGGCTACGGAATAATTATTTATATTGTTGTAAAAATTAAGAATTCTATTAAAAAGAAAATTGAGTTTGATAGTTCGTATGAGCCTGAAGTTACGCTTGTAGTTCCTTGTTTTAATGAAGCAGATTATATTGAAGAGAAAATTAAAAACAGTTTGGAGTTAGATTATCCAAAAGACAAATTGAAATTAATTTTTATTAGTGATGGAAGTTCAGATGATACCCCTGATAGAATAAAAAAATATGATGGGGTAATTGCACTTCACGAAAACAAACGTAGTGGAAAAGCGGCTGCCATGAATAGAGCAATGACTTATGTTACAACTCCAATTGTTGCATTTTGCGATGCTAATACCACTTTAAATACGGAGGCTATTAGGGAGTTGGTAAAACATTATAAAGATGAAAAAGTAGGAGCAGTTACTGGTGAAAAACGAATAATTTCTACCAATAAAGAAGGTGCAAGTACGGCTGGTGAAGGTATTTATTGGAAATATGAATCGTTATTAAAAAAATTGGATTCTGATTTTTATAGTGTAGTAGGGGCGGCTGGTGAGTTAATGAGTTACAGAACCTCATTGTATAAAGAGTTGCCTGGTGATTCTTTATTAGACGATTTGATGCAATCCATGCAAATAGCCATAGATGGTTACAGAGTAATTTATGAAAAAAATGCATGGGCTGCAGAAACTGCAAGTGCCAATGTAAAAGAAGAATTGAAACGGAAAATTAGAATCAGTGCTGGCGCTTGGCAGTCTATGCTAAGACTAGGCAAAGCATTTAATCCATTCCATAATTTTAATTTATTTTTTGCATTCATTTCACATAGAGTTTTAAGATGGACTTTAGCTCCATTATCATTATTGATTTTGCTTATTACAAATGTATTATTGGCTTCTCAAAGTAGTTTATATACTACTATTTTAATTCTTCAAATTGGATTTTATGCATTGGCTTTGTTAGGTTGGTACTTCGAAAATAAAAGAATTAAGGTGAAAGTATTGTTTGTACCATACTACTTTTTTATCATGAATTTATGTATGTATTTAGGATTGTTTAGATTTTTGAAAGGAAAACAGTCGGTATCTTGGGAAAGAGCAAAGAGAGCTTAGTAGAATATTTCTATTTTGTAGCATTTAAAAACGATAGTTTACAAACCAACGATTTAGTAGACACCAAAAAGAAATTGAATTGAGTTTTAATGGAACTCCTTTATGGCGTTGGTTTTTATTGGCAGCTATATTATTTGTGTTGGCAGAAGTATTGCTTTTAAAATTAAAATAGCTTTTCCTTCAGTTTTGAAATTATCCATTTCAGGTGATTAATTCGTTGCTTCAATCTTTTTTCTAGTATTAGTTTTTTGTTTAATTATACATTGCAAGTATTAACAATTGAATTTTATACTTATGATTGAAATACTAAATGTCTTAAAAATACGTAACGAACTTTTGTTTTATACAGGTGCTGTTTATGCAGTAATGGCGGTTGTTTGCTTCGTTTTAGTCTATGCAGCCAATACTCAAGTTTTGGGTATAAGTGCGTTTATTAAACCAATGAAATTTTATATTTCAAGTGTTATATTTACCTTTACCATGGCTTGGATTTTGTATTATTTAAACGATTCAAAATTGGTAGCCGCCTTCAGTTGGACATTGGTTGTAACACTTACTTTCGAAAATATTTATATTTCATACAAAGCTTTTATAGGTCAACAATCACATTTCAATATTTCTACTTCCTTCAATTCAGCTATGTTTAGCTTAATGGCTATTGCAATCACCATTATTACTTTATTTACAGCTTATATTGCAGTGGTATTTTTTACTAAAGATTTTCCTGCTTTGTCAAATAGTTATTTATGGGGAATTAGGTTAGGCTTGGTTTTATTTGTAGTTTTTGCCTTCGAAGGATTTGTAATGGGCGCAAAGTTAAGTCACACTGTTGGAGCACCTGATGGTGGTGCAGGTTTGCCTGTAACCAATTGGAGCAAACAAAATGGCGATTTGCGCATAGCACATTTTTTAGGCATGCATGCCCTGCAAATTTTACCATTGATTGGATATTATTTAACCAATAATGCTAAAATAACCATTTCAATGGGTGTGTTATATTTTTTAGTTACCACCGCTATTTTGATACAAGCATTAAACGGAAAGCCACTGATTAAAGGGTAATCAATAACCACATCGAAACATCATTTAAATTAATAGTATTGTCAAAATTTGTTTTAGATATTTGATGTATAACCTTAAGTTTAAATAATATTGACTATCTTGAATAGGAAATTATAAAAATAATTATTCCATTAGCGATGTGCGTTGGGTCGGCAAAAAAGCGGGCCAGCCCAAGCCTTGTGGGTGGAAGCATTTTTTTGCCTTGATTTTTTGTTTCTTTTTCATCTAAGGAAAAAGAAAGAAGAATAAAAAGACTTTTTAACTTCGATTCTTTAAAGCTTAATCAATAACCATTTTTTACTAAAAACTTTTTGGTAAAATTAGCACCACTTTCCACTAATTTTTCTTTTTGAGTTGCGCTTAAACGTTTTATTTTAGGACTAATTCCAGCCGATGAAATAGATATGGTTCTTTCCCAATCTTCGGGAATAAGCGTATTTCTATTTAAGTTTTCTATTACTAAATTATAAAATGCTTCCATAAAATGTTCCAACTTTTTTATTTCAACAGGTACCAATTCTTTGTTCAATGAGTCGTTTATAATTTGTTGGTCGGTATCTATTCTTACACCTATGGTTTTATAGTTTGGAATACGTTTTTTATTGTTTTGTAAATCGGTATAAGTGCTATCAAACATAAAGATGGGAAAATTGCCAATAATACCTCCATCTACAACAATATCTAGGTTTTTATGGTTTTGTGGTTTGTTATAAACTTGTCCGAGGCTATCAATAAACACTGCTTCAAAATAAAGAGGGATTGACATAGAAATACGAACAGCATCTTTAACTTTCATTTTTGGATAGGTTTGAGCTGAAAATACAATGAGCTTTTGTTTATTCATACAAGTAGCAGTTACATATAAATTTTTAAAGCCTTTTGTGGCCATTTCTTCAAAAGTAATATCGGCATTATTGGTTTTGTTTTTAATAATTTTTTCGAGCCATTTATTAAACTCACCGCCTTTATACCAACCATAATTTTTGTTTAAGCGGGCAATGCCTCCCACAAAAATATATTCGCCATCATTAAACTTTTCGAACTTTGTTTCAGGTATTATTTTATAAATTTCTTGCGAGCTATAACCCAAAGAAACCATTAAAGCAGTAATAGCTCCTGCCGATGTACCTCCTACATTTTTTATGTTTTGTAAAATGCTGGCATTTTCCAACTGTTTAATAACTCCAGCATAGGCTATTCCTCTAACGCCACCACCTTCAAAAACCAAGTTTTCATAAATTTTATTTTGGGCGTAGCTTGTTGTGAAAATTGAAAAAAGAAGTATCGTAATAATAGTTTTTTTCATTGATTATTATAAAACAATTATAACGAATTGTATTTATAATTTGTTGTAGGTATAAATTTTGTTTTTCTTGGGCTAGGGCAGACATGTAGTTTTGCCCCAACGCTCTTCTATTCACTCTTCCTTCAATATAATCAAAAATCATACATCACAGTTCAAAAATCTAAAATATATATCTTGCTTCCATTCTGCCAGTGTGTAAAATGGTATCGCTAATGCCCGATGTACGGCCATCGTAGTTTAAGTTTATTTGTATGTTTTGGCCAATGCGTTGCTGTAGGTTTAAGTTCCAAACTTGGTTTTTTCCAGTGGTTAAGCCTTGTAACATGTCGTAACCTAAATTACTTCCTGTTTCGCCATTAAACTCCACTTCATACAAGCTATACTTGGCACTTAAAGCTCCAATCTGAGTAAAGTTATAGCGCATTTCTAAACCTATTTCGGTAGTTTTTCCTTTTTGGTTGCCATATTCTTTGGCATTATTGGCCTCAAAATAACCTGCATTTAAAGTGGTTCTAAAGTTTTTATTGGCTTGATATATCAGTTTAGGTTTCCATTCTATAAAGTTATAGCTGTAATTCTGTTGAACAAAAAACTGCGATATATAACTGCGTTCACCAAAATTATACAGTAAGTTTATAGTCCAAAATTCATTAGCATTCCAGCGCATGTTCAGTCCGTTTTCTAGTTTTCGTCTGCTATCAATTCCATTGGTTAAAATTACTTTGGTTTGGTTATCTTGTATGCTCCAATCAGCGCCTAATGTGGCATTGCTTCTGTTAAAAAACAAAGTATTTCGTGCTAAACTATTTACATTAATAAGAGCGGTATCGTTAAATAAATTGGCAAACGGATTTATAAAATTAAAAGTATTATCAGCTATAATTTTGCGTTCAATGCGTAAACCCGATTGATTGTTAAACTTACTTAAAAACTTGAGAATACCTTTTTTATTAAGCCATACGCTTGCTGGATTAATATTTAAGGTTTGATTGAACTGCACCGAATTGGTCCTGATAGTAAAGTTAGTAGGCAAATAAACCCGAATATAATTAGCTATATTTCTATCTACAAAACTAGCTATTACAAATTCGTTTAATTGCTGAATATTATCTAAGTTAAAATCTTTCCAAACATATACACCTTGCCCTTTGGGAACTTCTAAGTAACTAAAATCTCTGCGCAGCTCGTTTCCGCTACCAATTTGGTAATAAGTATTGGCAGTAAACAT
>JAAFJM010000028.1 GCA_013298895.1 Bacteroidota bacterium
GGTAAATGGTGTTAGGCCTCAACTAAATTGTAATGTATGCAATACGGGCGATATTCATATAAACGGTATGGAAGGTCCTTATACTATGGTAATGATTGATGGCATGCCAATAGTTTCGGCCCTTTCAACAGTTTATGGCTTGATGGGAATTCCTAATTCAATTATTGAACGAGTTGAAATTCAACGTGGTCCAGCTTCTACTTTATATGGCTCCGAAGCAGTTGGTGGTTTAATCAATATCATTACTAAAAATACCAATAAAGCACCACGTTTAAGTATTGACTTTAATACTACTAGTTATTTAGAAAACAATTTAGATATAGCTTATAAATTGAAAATCAATCCAAAAGTACAATCGTTATTGAGTGCCAATGCTTTTTATTTTGATAAAATTTGGGATAATAACAACGATGGTTTTACCGATGTTACTTTGCAAAAACGTATTTCTATTTTTAATAAAACCAATTTTGAATGCAAGCAAAATAGGATTGCAAATGTTGCAGCTAGGCTTTTTTACGAAGATAGATGGGGCGGACAAACTCAATGGACAACTGCATTTAGAGGTGGCGATAGCGTTTATGGTGAAAGTATTTACACCAAAAGATTAGAGTTATTGGGTAACTACCAATTGCCTTATTTTAAGGATAAAGTGGTTTTAAACAGTTCGTTTAATATCCACGACCAGAATTCGGTTTATGGGAAAACTGCTTATTTGGCTAAGCAAGTAATAGGTTTTAATCAAATTACTTACGATAAGTTAATTGCAGAAAAACATAATTTACTGGTTGGAGCAGCACTTCGGTATACTTATTATGACGACAATACCGCTGTTACTCAAAATATTGATTCATCAAACAGCCCAAGTATTACTTATCTACCTGGTTTTTTTATTCAAGATGATTACAAAATAAACATCAAAAATAAAGTGCTTTTAGGTTTGCGATACGATATTAACTCTGTTCATGGACATATTTTTTCGCCACGGTTTAACTATAAATTTTCACCTAATTTGAGTAACTCATTCAGGTTAAGTTTGGGCAATGGTTATAGAGTAGTAAATCTTTTTAGCGAGGAACATGCAGCTTTAACTGGCGCAAGGCAAGTGGTAATTTTAAGCGAGTTAAAGCCTGAACAATCGTGGAATATATCGGCCAATTATGTTAAAAACATGAGTGTTAAAAATGGTTTTATTAACCTAGACTTAAACCTGTTTTACACCTATTTTACCAACCGTATTGTACCCGATTATTTAACCAACTCCAATCAAATAATATTTAATAACTTAAACGGTTATGCTATAAACAGAGGTATTAACTTTAGTTTAGATGCTAATTTTAGCAATGGTTTCAAGGCAAATTTAGGCTTTACTTTGGTTGATGTTTTTACAGTTAATAAAGATAGTTTGGGTAATGAAACAAAAAAAGGTCAAATTCAAACCCCACCTTTAACAGTTAATTATGGCACTAATTATCATTTTAAAAAGCAGAACTTAACCATTGACTTAACAGGAACTTTAACTAGTCCAATGTTATTGCCTGTTTTACCAAACGATTTTCGTCCTGCAGAGTCGCCATGGTTTGCTTTGGTCAATTTGCAAATAACTAAAGTATTTAAAAACAATGTTTCGATTTATGTAGGGGCAAAAAACTTATTAAACTTTGTGCCTCAAAATCCTATTATGCGTCCGTTTGATCCATTTGATAAACAAGTGAATGTAAACAATCCAAACGGTTATACTTTTGACCCAAGTTATAATTATGCACCATTGCAAGGCATTAGAATTTTTGCTGGATTTCGTTTTATTCTTAAGTAATTTTATAACAAATTACATATTTAACATATTACTTTAAAAATTGATTAATTGGCACTATTTTCGCCAAGTAAAAAGTTGAAAATATTCAATATGAAAAAAGTATTAAAAATTGTTGCAATTATAATTGGGTTATTATTACTAACTGCAGTAGCACTTCCTTTTGTTTTTAAAAGTAAAATTGTAGGAATAGTAACCGAAGAAGTGAATAAAAATATCAATGCCAAAGTGAAATTTAGCGATGATATAGGTTTCAGCATTTTAAAATCGTTCCCTGATTTTACCTTAACCATGAAAAATATTGAAGTGGTTGGTATTGAAGAATTTGAGTTTGATACCTTATTTGCAGTCAATAAATTGGAAGTTTCAATGGATTTAATGAGTGTAATAAATGGTGGACAAATAAAAATCAGAAATGTATATTTAAATCAACCTCGTATTCACGCTATTGTATTGAGTAATGGCAAGGCCAATTGGGATATTGCTAAACCATCGGCCGATACCACAAAAACCGAAACAACTAGCGAGCCTGCCAAATTTGATGTGTTGCTAAAAAAACTTGAAATCGAAAATGCTTACATCAGTTACAACGATAAAGTAGGAAATATGAGTAGTGAAATAGATGGGATGAATTATACCTTAAATGGTGATTTTAACCAAGATATTTTCAGCATGAAACACGATTTAGACATAGCTAAATTGACTTATGCCATGGCTAATATTAATTATTTAAGCAATGTACATACTACTTTTAAAGCCGAAATTGAAGCTAACCAAAAAGAAAGTAAATATACTTTTAAAGACAATGAGTTTGGATTGAACGAATTGATTTTTAAAATGGATGGTTTTGTGCAAATGGCAGGTAATGATATAAATATGGATTTGAAATATGCTGCTAAGAAAAACGATTTTAAAGACTTTTTATCGTTAATACCTGCTATTTACAGTTCATCATTTAAAGATATTCAATCAAAAGGTAAATTGGCTTTTGATGGTTTTGCAAAAGGAACTTTTAACGATAAACAATTGCCGGCATTTGCATTTAACTTAATGGTGGAACAAGGTTGGTTTAAATATCCGGCATTGCCTGCACCTGTTGAAAATGTTGGTATTGATTTTCATGTAACCAATCCTGATGGTAACTTAGACCATACAAAAATTAACTTAGCTAAAATGCACTTCGAATTACAAGGCGATCCTTTTGATGCTAAACTATTAGCAGAAAATCCAATGAAAGATCCATTTATTGATGCGCATTTAAAAGGTAAACTGAATTTGGATAATGTAGTAAAAATAGTGCCAATGCCAGCCGGAACTACACTTTCGGGCTTATTAACTTCTGATTTTGCTGCAAAAGGTAAAATTAGTGATATTGAAAATAAAAACTACGAAAACTTTAATGCCAGTGGCACTATTGCTGTAAATAGCATTAATTATAAATCAGCTGAATTGCCTCAAGGTATGAATTTAAGTACTGCCACTTTAGCTTTTAATCCCAAAACTGTTACGCTTACAAACTTTGATGCTAAAATTGGTAATAGCGATATGCAGATGAATGGCGATTTAAGCAACTTTTTCCCATACTTTTTTGGTAAAGGAACGTTGGTTGGAAACTTAAATTTTAAAAGTAATATGATGGACGCCAATCAGTTTTTATCAAACAGCACTGATAAAGCAACGGCTTCCTCGTCTTCTGGAGCTGATACAAGTGGAATGGCTGTAGTTGAAATTCCAGGAAATATTGATTTTACTTTAACCAGTTCAATAGCGAAATTACTTTACACCAATTATAATATTACCAATTTTAACGGAATGGTTAAAGTGGCTAATCAAAAACTTACTTTCAGTAAAGTTGCCTTAAATATGCTTGGAAGCAGCATGACAATGGATGGTTATTATGAAACTACCAATCCTAAAAAACCTACTGTTGAAATGGCATTTGGAATTAAAAATTTAGATATTCCAACAGCATTTAAAACATTCAATACTGTTCAAAAAATTGCTCCAATTGCCGAAAAAATGACGGGTATTTTTAATACTTCAATATCTAAATTCACTACAGAATTAGATAGTAAAATGATGCCTATTTACGAAAAAACATACATTGCTGGCGATTTACAACTTAACAATGCTTCGGTTACCAATATTGAAGCATTTAATAAAGTAGCAGATGTGTTTAAACGTGATGAATGGAAAAAAGCTGAATTTAAAAATGTTGCTATTAAATATGAGGTTGTTGGCGGTAGGGTTAATACCAAGCCATTTAATGTTAAATTAGGTGGACAAACTTTAAATTTGAGTGGTTCAACTGGTTTAGATCAAACAATAGCTTATTTGGGAACAATAGCCATTCCTCGTAAGGATTTAGGAAGTGCCAATTCAGCCTTAGATGGTGTTTTAGCTCAATTAAAGCAAAAAAGTGGAACCAATATTAAGTTAAACGAAATGGTAAATATTGGTTTAAAATTGGGAGGTACTTTCACCAAACCTACTGTAACAACCAACTTGGCTGATATTGTTAAAAATGAAGCTAGCAGCTTAAAAAATCAACTTTCAGATGAGTTAAATAAGAAGAAAAAGGAATTGGAAGAACAAGCTAAAGCCGAAATTGAAAAACAGAAAAAAGAATTAGAAACTAAGGCTAAAGCCGAAGCCGATAGATTGAAAAAAGAGGCAGAAGCTAAGGCTAAGGCGGAGGTTGATAAAGCTAAAAACAAATTGGAAGAAGAAGCTAAAAAGAAACTCAAAGGCTTGTTTGGCAATTAAATCTAAATATGGAATTGTAAAAACAATTACAAATTTTAAGATGAAAGCGCTGCTATTTACGTTATAAATAGCAGCGCTTTTTTATTGTAAATAATTATTTGCATAGCAAACTATACACTATCCAAATCAATGTGATTATTGAATAATAAAAGCAATTTACATTTGACTTTTATTTAATTACCTAAAAATTTATAAATTTATGCTACAGAGCAATTTAGCTTTTATAAAATATTTAAAATGGAGTGCATTTGCATTGATTTTGTTTTTACAAAATAGTGCATTGGCTCAAAAAACGGCTATTTACGAAGACGAATCAAGGATTTATCAGCGTGCCATAGAGCTTTTTGATAAAGAGAAGTATGCTGCGGCTCAAAAACACTTCAACATGTTTGCCGATAAAAGCAAGGATGAAGTTTACGTAGTTAATGCCAAATATTATGCAGCTACTTGCGCTATGGAATTGGCCAATAATGATGCTCCTAAATTGCTGTTAATTATTATTAAAAACTATCCGCAATACGACAAAGCAGTTTTAGCCAAATTCCAATTAGCTCGACATTATTACAGAAATAAAGATTATAAAAAAGCAGCTGCTTCGTTGACTGATTTTGATGATGAATATTTAGATGATAACCAACAATTGGAGTATTATTTTATCAAAGGTTTTTGTAATTTTAAAATAGAAAATTTTGAGGAGTCACAAAAAGCATTTAAAAGAATTAAGGACCCAAAAACAAAATATTACGAAGCGGTAAATTATTATTATGGATATGTATGTTATCGTCAGGCCAATTACGATGAAGCTTTAGAACATTTTGGAAGAGTAAAAAACCATAAAACATTTGGTCCTTTGAGTAATGTATATGTAGCTCAAATTTATTTTGCTAAAAAAGATTATAGCCAAGTAATTAAATATTGTGATACAATTACAAATAAAGATGTAGCTATTGATGTAGCTGGTATGCTTGGTCAATCGCACTATATTCAAAAAAATTATGAAAAGGCGTTACCCTATTTAATTAAATACATGAACGAAGCGCCTGCTATTCCTTCACGACATGATTTTTATAGATTAGCTTATTCGTATAAAGTAAATAAACAATACGATAAAGCCATTGAAAACTTTTTAAAAGTTACAGAGGAGAAGGACACCTTAACTCAATATTCCTTTTTTCAATTGGCTGAAAGTTATTTGGCAGTTGATAAAAAAAACAATGCTAGAACCGCATTTAGTAAATGTTTAACTTTAGGTTTTATTAGTAAATTAAACGAAGAAGCACTATTTAATAATGCAAAATTAAGTTATGAAATTTCAACTAATAGCAATGCTTTAACTAGTTTAACTTCATTCATTGAAACATATCCAAAATCTCCTTATATTACAGAAGCTAAAAGTTTAATTAGTAATTTATTACTCACAAGTAAAAATTATAAAGAAGCTATAAAAATTCTCGAAAGTATTGATGATAAGGACGATAAAGATTTAAATAATTTACAAAAAATATACTATTACAGAGCAGAAGAATTGTATTTGCAAAACGATTATAAAATAGCTGCAGAATATTTTTCTAAGGTAATAGCAGGAGGAAAATACAATTTACAAATGATAGGTTTAAGTCATTTTTGGTTAGCAGAAATTGCATATAAAGAAAATGATTTTAATGGATCTTCCGCCCAATTTAAAAAGGCGCAGCAAGTTGAAGAGTTAAAAACTACTCGTTTTTATAACACTTCTTTTTACAGTTTAGGATACGCATACCTCAAAGCAAATGATTATAAGAATGCAATTGAAAGTTTTAAAAAGTATGCCGAGTTGGATGTGAAAATGTCAAATCCTGATATTTACACCGATGCCGTTACTCGCACAGCAGATTGTTATTTTGCAGAAGGTAGTTATGCCAAATCAATTGAATATTACAGTTTGGTTGTGAACAAAGATTTAAATGGAAGTGATTATTGTTTGTTTCAAAAAGCAATGATTCAAGGTGTAATAAAGAAATCGAATGATAAAATTAATACATTAGGACTATTAATCGAGCGATTTCCTAAATCCATTTTTATTGATGATGCATTATTTGAACGAGCAGATGAGCAACTTAAAAGTGGCAACCTACAAGATGCCTTGAAAGGATTTAACAATATCATTGATAATTATCCTAGAAGTACATTTATACGTAAAGCATATTTAAATAAAGGACTTACTTTATTTAACTTAGCCAAAGATGAAGATGCAATTGCTACCATGAAAATATTATCAACTAATTATACTAATTCTGATGAGGCTCGTCAAGGTTTAGTGGTATTGAAAAATATTTTAGTAAGTAAAGGAGAAAGCGACACCTATTTTGATTTTATTAAAAGTTTACCCAATATTATTGAGTCAGCCTCATCGCAAGATTCTTTAACATACCAATCAGCGTTTAACAATTATAAAGCGGCTGTAGAATATTTTAGTAAAAAAGATTTTACAAGCGCTACTCGCGATTTTACAAAAGCGAGTAAAGGGTTTTTAAATTATTTAAATCGATTTGCTGGTGGCTATTTTACAGCCAAAGCATACTATTACAAAGCCGAAAGTGATAATGCCTTAAAAGCTTATGATGATGCTTTAGTAGGTTATGAATATACTGCCAATGCCATTAGAAGTGATTTTACTGAACGTAGTACTCGTCAAACTGCAGTAATTTATTATTTACGTAAAAATTATGAAAAAGCATTTGAATATTATGCTGCATTGGAACGTATAGCTGGCAATAAAGATAATTTACAATTATCATTATTAGGTCAGTTACGTGCAGCTATGATTATGAATAAAATGGATACTGCTACTCAAGTTTCATTTAGATATGTTAATTCTGGAATTGCTACCAAGGAAGGTTTATCTGATGCAAAGTTAAACATAGCAAGATTTTATATGGGCCGTAATAAGCCTGATAGTGCTTGGGCCGATTTCCAATATTTGCTCAAAGAAAACAAAGAAAAAGCCATTGGAGCTGAAGCTAATTACAATATTGCATTAATTCAGTATTTGAGAAAAGATTATAAAACTAGTACTAAAACCATTTTTGAATTGAATGATAACTTTGGAAATTATGAATATTGGGTAGCCAAAGCTTTTATATTGTTATCCGATAATTATGTTGCTCAAAAAGATTATTTCCAAGCCAAAGCTACTTTACAAAGTATTATAGATGAATACAGCAAGGATGATCTAAAAATAATTGCTTTAGAAAAGTTGAAGAAAATTGAAGAAGACGAAGCCAAAGGAAAATTAGAACAGAAAAAGAAAGTGGATGAAAGGATCAAAAGCCGCGACTAATTTCTGAAAAGTCATTAATTTTTTAAAGCATAACTAAGTATGAAAAATATTAAATTTTATATAACATTTTTGATTTTAAATGGCGTTGCTTTAACGTCAATAGCCCAAAAAAATGAGCAAGACTCACTCGATGATGGATTAACCGTAAACATTAAATACGTACCTACTTTATCTGAATCAATAAAAATACCTGTTAATCCTAATCCAGAACAACCACAAAGCGTTAAGCCTACTTTTACCTATAAAGTTCCTGATTTAAGTACGGAAACCACTCCAACAATTTATACAATAAAACCAATTAGTTTGGGTAATGCATTACTTCCAAAATTGCGCAATAATTATTTTAGGCTAGGGTTTGGAAATTATGCTACACCATTAGCCGAAGTATACGTAAATAGCATGCGCAATAAAACATGGAATAATGGTGTGTTTTTTAAACATTTATCTAGCAATGGAGATAGGGAGTTTAATAATTTTAGTAACAATACACTAGCTGGACATAGCAAGCGTTTCTTTAATAATTCTGTTTTAAATGTATCGGCATTGTACCATAGAAATGTGGTTTATAATTATGGTTTTTTACCAACGGTAAATAATGCCAAAGAAGACACATTGAAAAATATCTACAATTTGTTTGATTTAAATATTTCGTTGGAGAGTTTAAAAAGCGATACAATTTCACTTAAGTATAAATTTGATGTAAACTATTATTATCAAAGTAATAACTTTGATTTAGTAGAGCATAATTTTAAAATAGCTGGTAATTTAAGTAAAACCATTAGTGATATTCCTTTTACACTTTACACTGGAATTAATAGCATTAGTTATGTGAAAAACGCTAATACTTTGCAGCGAACAGCTTTTATTTTTAACCCACGCATTAACCTAGAAGATGAAAACTATTATTTAAAAGCAGGTTTTAATTTTACTTATTTTTCTGATAGTATTGAGTCTAAAAACAACAGTCATTTTTATCCATTTGGTGAAGCTGCATACCATGTAGTTCCTAAAGTTTTAACGGTATTAGGAGGTGTTACAGGAAATTATAGTATCAATACTTTTAGAAGCATCAATGCGGAAAATCCTTTTGTGCGCAATTACAATTTTAAAAATACCAATAATCTATTTGAAATGTATGTTGGTTTAAAAGGACATATTGCCAAAGGATTAAATTATTCTTTGCAAGGTTCAATTGCCAATATTGAAAACATGCTTTTTTATGTGCAAGACAGCAGCAGTTTTCAAAAAATTATTTACGATGAAGGAAAAATTACATTAAGTACATTTACTGCAGACTTGAGTTACCAAATTGGAGAAAAATGGAGATTGGCATTAATTGCTAAAGCCTATAATTACAGCATGAGTAAACTTCAGTTTGCTTACAGCCGTCCAAGTACCGAAATAAAGTTAAATACCAGTTATAATATTGGCGATAAGTTTATGCTTCGTGGAGATATATTCTTTATTGGACAAAGAACAGGTGGAGTTACAAACCCGACCTCGGGAAATAAAGATAATATGAGTGAAGTCAAACTAAATCCATTTGTAGACTTGAATTTGGGTATTGATTATAGATATACCAAGAATGTATCTGTATTTTTAAACTTTAATAATATGGCTGCTGCGAGATATATGCGTTTTTCTAATTATGATGTTTATGGCTTTAATGCTATGGGAGGGGTAACCCTTACTTTTTAACATTCTATTTTTTTACAATTTGATAAAAACAAATATTAGAATATTTAGTTAATATTGTAACTATGCCAGTAGCAATTTCAAATGATGTTAAAATAAGTGTTGAAACCTATTATCAAAATGATAAGGTTAATAACGCGCATGGAAATCATATGTTTGCATACAGAATAGTTATTGAAAACAAAAGCGATTATACTATAAAATTACTTCGCAGACATTGGGATATAATAGATTCATATGAAGGCTTAAGTGAAGTGGACGGTGAGGGCGTAGTAGGAGAGCAACCTATCTTGGAGCCAAACGAAAAATATACTTATGTTTCTGGTTGTGCCTTAATTAGTGAATTTGGCAAAATGAGTGGTTTTTATGTTATGCAACGACAAATTGATGAGAAAGAATTCATAGTTAATATCCCAGAATTTCAACTGATTGTACCTTATAAAAATAATTAATAATTTACATTAAACATGGTTCCTGGTTTTCCCATGTAAAAAACATCTTTCAAGTCTGTATTTGACCAAATGTTTGTCTTCCTTACTTGAGATAAAAAATAGTTGAAATTTGTGGCTCTAACTGTCTTTATTTTTTCAGGTGCATATGGTTTAAAAAAATCTTCCCAATGTGTTAAAATTACTTTCTTTGGTTTAATTTGATTCAATAAATTTTGAGGATAGCAGTCGGTAAAATTAGCTGATGCAATTTGTAAAATGGCTAAATCGATTGGATGTTCTTTTAAAATCTCCTTGCTAACCTCACCGTTATTTACCTCACAACCTGCACCCTTTATTAAAGCTCTAAAAGCTATTGTGTCACTTTGCATAATGTCCAAAATAAATGCATATGTATTACCTTCTTTAAATTGATTGGCATTTAATTTTTGAGTAGAGTTGATAAAATTATTAAAATAATTACTATCTGAATGACCCTTCATTAAATGTATTTTACCGAAATGTGGCGCATGACTTGATGGTATGATTAACATCCGCATATTGGGTTTAATATTTATCCATTTGGGATTTACTTCATTTTTAAGGACAAAACTATCTGCATTATTAAAAGTATAATTCACAATAAAATTTTTTACAATGGTTCTTGTTGAGTTATCACCATAAATATTAATGTTTTTATTTACAAGTCCCTTTTCTAATAAATAAGCCAAATCTAGCAGGTGGTCGTAATGAGAATGTGAAATAAAAATACTATTTATGTCTTTGTAGTCAATGTTAAACCTATTGATAAAATTGGTTCCTTTATTGAAGTAGTTTTGGTTAAATTTTATTTTACCGAATGCAGTTTTAATTCCACTATTATTTGAAAAAAATGGATCTATTGCAATTACATCATTTTGATTTTTTATTAATAAATTTCCACATCCTAAATATTGGATTTGTAGTGTATTTTTATACTCATTATTCAATACCACATTTTGTATGGAATCATTTGAAAAAATACCTTGTTTTTCATATTTTTTTGGATAATGAGGTACTGAGCAAGAAAATAATATAGTTAATAAAAAAAGTAAAAAAGTATTTTTCATGTTTTGTTCAAATGTAAGTTAGGATTACTATAAAAATACATACTTTTTATCGAGTTATGCTTTATGTATCTGATAGATAGTTGGTTAAAAAAAGAAAAAAAGTATAACTAATTCATATTAATTCTTTTATTCGCATTATAAAAAAAAGTAATAATTATGAGCATTCAATCAATGATGGAAGAAATGACCAAAACTAGTGAAAAATTGGTTAAAGGTTATGAAGTATTACAAGGCATTAAAGAAGTGGAAATTGCAACTACTCCCAAGGATTTAGTTTGGCAAAATGATTTAGTAAAATTGTATCATTACAAAAGAGAGACACCTGCAAAAGTTAAAATTCCAGTTTTGGTTTCTTTTGCCATGATGAATAGACATGATGTTCTTGATTTGCAGCCAGACAGAAGTTTGATAAAAAAGTTATTAGATGAGGGACTCGATATTTATATCATGGATTGGGGTTATCCTAAACGTCAACACAAGTATTTAACAATGGAGGATTATATTGTTGAGTTCATGGGTGGAGCGGTTGATTTTATTCGTAAATCAACTAAAAATGACAAAATACACAAAATGGGAATTTGTCAAGGTGGTACTTTTAGTACCATTTATGCAGCCTTGTTTCCCGAAAAATTGAAATCATTAACTGTATATGTTACACCTTATGATTTTAGCGATAAAGGTGATTGCATGCTTTATAAGTGGACCAAGGATATTGATGTAGATGCAATGGTAGATAACCTTGGAATTATCCCGGCAGATATGCTTGGAGCAGGCTTTAGCTCGTTAAAACCAAGTATGGACATTAGTAAATATTTTGGTGTAATGGATATGCTTGAAGATGAAGCAAAATTGCTTAACTTCTTACGTATGGAAAAATGGAAAGCCGATTGTCCTGATTTGGCAGGTGAAATGTTTCGAAAGTATATAAAAGACCTTTGGCAAGAAAATAAACTAATTAAAGGTGAACTTGAAATTGGTGGCCGTAAAGTTGATTTGAAAAATGTAACGATGCCTTTTTTAAATATTTATGCAACAGAAGACAATATTATTCCTAATAATTCTACCATTCCAGTAAATGATTTAATAGGTTCAAAAGATAAAGAGTTGTATGCATTTCCTGGTGGACATATTGGAGTTTTTGTAGGAGCAAAATCGCAAAAAGAATTAGCACCTAAAGTAGCAAAATGGGTTGCTGAAAAAAGCTAAATATAATTTGTGATTGGTGAATTTTGATTTGTGAATAAAAAGCTGCTTTGAACACAAGGTTCGAAGCAGCTTTTTTGTTGGATAATATTTCTCGCATTTTTGTTTAAGTCTGATTGGCATATTGCCAATATTTTATAGATGAAATTTTCAAGGAATTACAAAACAGCCTCGTAAAGCGAACTTATGGTAGCAATAAATATCTAAACCTAATTAAAGTCCTGTAAGGACGAGCATATTTTTACGCATCAATTTGCCAATTTATTGGACTTAAGTTTTTAGAAACCAAATACTCATTTGTTTTTGAAAAATGTTTGCAACCAAAAAATCCTCTTGAGGCCGAAAGGGGCGAAGGGTGAACTCCTTTTAAAACTAAATGTTTATTTGGGTTAATAAATTCCATTTTATCGTGAGCATTTTTACCCCAAAGAATGAATACCACGTGTTCTTTTTGATTCGAAATGGTTTCAATTATTTTATTGGTAAACTGATGCCAACCAATTTTACTGTGTGAGTTTGCTTGGTCTTTTAGTACCGTTAAACTTGTGTTGAGTAATAAAACACCTTGTTTTGCCCAATTATCAATATTCCCGTGGTTGGGTATTTTAAAATTGTTTATGTCGGTAGCCAATTCTTTATAAATATTTCGTAAGCTAGGTGGAACTTTTATTCCTTTATTTACCGAAAAACAAAGTCCATTGGCTTCTCCTTCGCCATGGTATGGATCTTGGCCTAAAATTACCACTTTAGTATTTTGTAGTGAAGTGAACTTAAAAGCTTCAAATATTTGGTTTTCGGGCGGAAAAATGATGTTTCCATTAGCTGAATCTAAGCTTATTTGAGCCTCTATTTTGTGGTAATAAAGCTTTGATGCTTCATGTTCAAATATGGGCAACCAGTCAGGTTGAATTTGATTAAAGTTCATTGGGATAAAACAAAAAAAGCCAAAACATTAAATTTTGGCTTTTTTATAAATATTTTGTAAGAAATATTATGCTTCAATAATAACAGTGCGCTCAGTATTTGGCGATTTTACTTTTACTAATTGAGTATTTAATTTTATGCGTTGCACGCGTAAATGTGATTTAGTTTTATTTCTTCTGTCTTTTCTTTTTAATCGTGTAAACATGGTGGTCTATTTTTTATTGGCGCAAATATAATTTTATTTATCTTATTGTCAATTAAGTTTCAATATTTTTTTTATTCAAGTTCAAACTCTTTTACAATATTCCAGTTGTTTGATTTACAGTTAAATAATGTTATTTTATTTGCAATAAAATGGATGTTAAATGAATTTTCCTTCAAATCATTCCAAATTTTATTTAATTTTCTAGTATTGTCAATGTCTATATCCAAAACAATTTTTGGTTCAAAATTATCATGGCTGTAGTTTTCAAAAACAATTTTATTATGGATTTCCAGGTAATATTTTAAACTTCTTTGGAAATTAGAAATAGTTTCTTTTTCTGAAATTTTTAACACGAAATCATTAGAAATCATTTCAAATGAAGAAAACTCTAATTCAAATGAAAAGGATTGTGTGGAATATTTTTTTAAGCTATCAACTAATAAAAACTCCTTTGTTTCGTCCCAATTAAATGGTTCAATTAACTTTACAAAAGGTAAATTATTATTATTAAATTTAATTTTATGCTTATTGAGTAATTGAGATTTAAAATTAATAATTCTTTCAATACAAGAATTGCTTGGTACTATTCCTATGCAATAATTATTTTGATCTATCATTTTGTTTTGTTTCGTATGCAATATTTATTATTTTTTTAAAATTTGATTTAAAATTATTCAAATGGCTTTTATGCTTATTTAAGTTAATGAGTTGTGAATAAAACACACGTATTTTAAGGTTGTGATGACTTAAATTGCCACTTTATTTTTACTTTAAATGAAGATTCACTTTATTTCAATTGGTGGTGCGGTTATGCACAATATGGCATTGGCTTTACATAACAAAGGTTATATGATTACGGGTAGTGATGATGAAATTTATGAGCCTGCAAAATCACGTTTGGATAAATATGGCCTTTTACCAACAAAAATGGGTTGGGATACTAATAATATTCACGAAGGTTTAGATGCAATAATATTAGGAATGCATGCCCGCATAGATAATCCTGAATTGGTTAAAGCTAAGGAATTAGGTTTAAAAATATATTCATTTCCTGAATATATGTATGAACAAACCAAGGAAAAATTGAGAATTATTGTGGGAGGAAGTCACGGAAAAACTACTACCACTGCCATGATTTTGCATGTTTTGCAGAAATGCAATGTAGAGTTTGATTATTTGGTTGGAAGTAAACTTGATGGTTTTGAAACAATGGTAGGCTTATCAAATAGTTCTAAAATTGCTGTTTTTGAAGGCGATGAATATTTAACCTCTGCCATTGACTTAAGGCCTAAATTTCATGTTTATAAAGGTGATATTGGTATAATAACGGGTATAGCTTGGGATCATATTAATGTGTTTCCAACTTTTGAAAATTATATTGAACAATTTAAAATATTCGTTGAAGCATTGCCAGAAAATGGAAGTATTATTTACAGCAACAACGATCCTGAAGTTGAAAAATTGATTGGTGCAGCTAATATTAAAGCAAAAAAAATACCTTACGTAACTCCAAGTTTTGAAGTTAAAGGTGGTGTTGTTTATATAAAACCAAACCAAAATGAGGTGGCTTTAAAGTTTTTTGGAACACACAATTTACAAAATATGATGGCTGCCAAACACGCTTGCAATGCAGCAGGAGTTGGTGAAGAGCAATTTTATCAAGCTATTCAATCGTTTAAAGGAACTGCAAAAAGGCTTGAAACAATATTTGAGAATAATAATTCGTTAATTATAAGAGATTTTGCACACGCACCATCCAAACTAAAAGCTACTGTTAATGCCGTGTGTGAGTTAAATCCTGAAAGAAAACTAATTGCTGTTTATGAGTTGCATACATTTAGCAGTTTAAATAAAGATTTTTTACCCCAATACCACAATAGCATGCAAGCAGCAGATGTAAAAGCTGTATTATTTAGCAAACATGCTTTAGAAATGAAGAAAATGCCAATGCTTAACGAAGCCGAAGTGGCCGCTGGTTTTGGTAATGATGTAAAAGTTTTTACAGATAAAAATGAATTAAGTAAATTTATCAAAAGCCATTACACTCAAAACGAAAACTTATTACTCATGAGTAGTGGTACTTTTGATGGAATGGATTTAAATTTTAATCAATAATTTATTCAACCATTCGTTATTAATTAAATGAAATGTAAAGTTATATTATTTTGTTGTGTCATGTTATTAGCCAATTATTTGGTTATAGCTCAGCAACATCCAATAAACAATATATGTAATTCAATTGAACAGAATGTACCAACACCTTGGGGTCCATTGCATGAAGGCGATGTTAACTTTAGTAAACGAGTAGTTAGAATTATAGATTTACGCGAAAAGCAAAATCAAGTTTTGATGCATCCTAAAAATGCACTTCCAGTTATACTTTATAATGCTATTAAATCTAAAAAATTAATTGCATTTAAAAATGACAGTTGCACTAGTATTTATTCACTTGAAAAAGTACAAACTTTTGGAGTGGATACTCAGTTTGTGGAAACCCCCAATGTTAATAATCCTGAAGATTTAACGACTGATACCATAGTAACACCTTTTGACCCTTTGCGTCAAATATATAAACTTCGTATTGTTGAGGATTGGTATTACGATAAAAAACATAGTTCATTTAGGATAAGAATACTTTCTATTGCACCTGTTTATAAGTTAAAAATTGCAGGAGTTGAGCTAGGGGACCAAGATTTATGTGTGTTAAGGTATTATTACAATAATTTGGCTAAACCAAATGATGTAAGAAATTTACTAGCTAAAAAATGTATTTTTAATAGACAAAATGATGCAGCATTAATGAGTTTCGATGCATTTTTTGAAGGTCGGTATTTTTCTAGTTATGTAATTAAAGTAAGCAATCAATTTGATTTTTATATTAAAGATCAAGCAGAATATCGCGATAATGGGGTAGGAGCAATATTAGAAAATCAACTATTGCAAGATGAACTTATGAAAAGAGAACATGACGAATATGACAACTAATCCATTTTAAAATCAAGTACAATTCCTTTTTGTTTTTCCCAAACCTTTCCATTCCAAATCATGTAATCGTAACTTCCATCAGGTACATAAGTTTCGTACATTCCAACATTATCAGGCTTTGGAGGTATGATGTTTTCGTAAATTAATAATTTGCGTTTTTCTTCATAACGTAAAGTCATTGTTGCATTATTATTAAACTCCCAAATCATTCTATATAAAGGTTGTTTTGTTTTAATATCAAAAATAGGCGCGCCAAAGTATGGTTCGTTATCTTTAAAAAACAATACATCCATTATTTTTTTATTACTTTTATTGGTAGCACCATCCCAACCAAGTAAAGTGTAATAAGTTCCTTTTTGCGTTTGCGTTTTTAAAATCTTGTAGTAAATGGCTCCATACCAATGATCTGCATCTGTTTCAGCATAAAAAACTTTATCAATACTGTCGCTTCTATCAATTAATGGAAAATAACTTGGCATATTGAACATTTTCTGCTCTCGCTTAATTTTGGTAGGATTCATTTGAATAACCCCAAAATTCCTAAAATGTTCATCATCGCTAGCCACATTCCAAGTCATTATTCTAAAGTAATTGTCAGGCGATTTAATAATTGAAATATTTTTTAATGAATCAAAATTATAAAAGTATGAATTATTGGTTTTTAAAGTACGAGCAAGTGTTCTGATAAAATTTTTACCTGAACTTATTCTAGTCATTTCATCAAGACTTGTTACCATATTTTGTGCCAAGCCATTCAGTCTTATTTCTGCATCTCGCAAGGTATCAAGAGTAAGAGAATCTAATTTTTGGGCACTCACATTTGCGCAAATAAAAAAGATTGTAATTGTACAAATAAGGTATTTCATATTCTGATATTTAATTAAGCCACAATTTTATTATTACACCCATTTAAAAAACTTAACTATTTAGTTTTTGCTCTGCGGGCTCTTTCCTTTAAAATAAGATTTAATTCTCGCCCAGTTTGTCCAGCCACACTTGTATTTTCAGCAGCACGTCTAAATAAATAAGGCATCACAGCTTTTACTGGTCCATAAGGCAAATATTTTGCCACATTATAACCAGCATTAGCTAAATTGTAACTAAGGTTGTCGCTCATACCATAAAGTTGGCTAAAATAAATCCGATTATCATTGTTCGCTATTTGATTATCTGACATTAATTGAGCCAAATATAAACTACTATTTTCGTTATGAGTACCAGCACAAATGCTTATTCTATCAATATGCTCAATGCAATATGTTAAAGCTAGGTTATAGTCTATATCGCTTTTTTCTTTTGTTGGTTGAATAGGGTCAGTATAATTTAATTCTTTTGCTCTAGCCCTTTCTTTTTCCATATATGCACCACGAACTAATTTTACTCCTAAATAGTAATTATCGCTTATGGCTTGTTGATGACTTTCCTTTAAAAACGCCAACCTATCATGACGATATAATTGTAAAGTATTAAATACAATGGCTTTTTCCTTATTGTATTTTTGCATCATTTGAGTTGCTAAATTATCAATTGCAATTTGAATCCATGTTTCCTCAGCATCTATAAATAACCTAACATTATTCTCAAAAGCTGCTTTACATATAGAATCAATTCTACCAATTACCTTCTCAAATTCAATTTGTTCATCAACATTTAATGAAATATTTTTATTTAATTTTTCAAGTAGGGCAAAACGTGCAACACCTGTAACCTTGAAAACACAAAATGGTATTTTAGGATTATTTTTTGCTTTGTGAATTGTATCTATTGTTTCTTTACAAGTATAATCAAAGTCTTCTTCAGCCTCTTTCCCTTCTACTGAATAATCTAAAATTGTTCCAATACCAAATTTATATAAATTATCAATTGCTAACTCACAATCGTTAATATCTTCTCCACCAACAAATTGTTTGTAAACTGTATGTTTAATTAATGGTTTTATAGGCAAATGGAGTGCAAAGGCTATTTCAACTAAAGGAGTTCCCATTTTTACTAACCAATTTATTCCAATTGCCTTGAATAGTAAATACGAAGTTCTTAACTCAGCATTATTTTTCGATTGGAATGCAATTTCTGTATTTGAAAAATCTAGTTGTAATATTTTATTAGTCATAAAATGCTTTTAAAAATAAAGTTTAATTTAGCAGCGCAATATTAAGTTTTTAGTTACAATGTTTTTACGCTACTGATGAAAGTTATTTACGATAAGAATTATAAAGTTTTTTTTGGTACAGATGTGTTAAGTCATTTGGCGCAAACCCTTATTGATAAGGCTTATAGTAGGGTTTTTGTTTTAGTTGATGAAAATACTGAAAAATATTGTTTGCCAATTTTAAAACCATATCTAGAAAATTTTAGTTTAATAAAAATTTTAAGCGGTGAACAAAATAAAAATTTGGCCACAGCTTCAATAATTTGGAATGAATTGCAGCAAAATTTAGCCAATAGGAATACAGTTTTGTTAAATTTAGGAGGTGGAACTCTAAGCGATTTAGGAGGTTATTGCGCATCTACCTATAAACGAGGAATTGATTTTATTAATATACCTACCACTTTATTGTCAATGGTGGATGCTTCAATAGGAGGTAAGCAAGGTGTAGATTTAAATAGTTATAAAAATTTAATCGGTGTATTTAAACACCCAGAACAAGTTTTTATCTATCCTCAATTTATTGATACGCTTATGGTTTCGGAGCAAAGAAATGGTTTGTCGGAAATTGTAAAACATGCCTTAATTGATGACAAAAAGTTTTTCGAAAAAATTCTATCCACACCTGAAATAAATTACACGCAATTAGATAAATGGATTGAGAAATCAGCAAAAATTAAAATTCAAATTGTAAACAAGGATCCGCATGAAAAAGGTTTACGAAAAGTTTTAAATTTTGGGCATACAATTGGCCATGCAGTTGAAACGTTTAGTTTGATGACAGATTCAAAACCACTAAAACATGGAGAAGCTGTGGCTATTGGAATTATTTGCGAATCGTTTTTATCATTTAAAACCATGAAATTAGATGGAGATGATTTTGAGAAAATTATCAAAGTTATTACCTCTAATTTTGAAAAATATTTTTCAAGTTGGAATATCGATGAATTACTCAAAATCATGCAAAACGATAAGAAAAACAATAATTCAGAAATAAATTTTACCTTACTGAAAAAGATTGGAAAACCAGTAATCGATTGTAATTGTACCAGTGAGTTGATAATTGAATCGTTGGACTTTTATAAAAATGTAGCATATAAGCATCTTTAAAATGTATATTTTACGATATAACAATAAAGACTCTAATTCCTCTGTAACTGTAAATTTGACTGCTTCTAAAAGCGTTAGCAATAGAGCATTAATATTACAAAAATTATTACCACAACCTTTATTATTACATAATCTCTCTTTAGCCGATGATACAAAATTAATGCTTAACGCATTAACAATTGAGGGAAAGGAAATTAAATTAAATAATGCTGGAACTTGTATGCGTTTTTTAACAGCTTATTTTTCCAATAATATCGGTAAAACTATTACGCTTCAATGTGATGAACGCATGAAGCAAAGACCAATTAATGATTTAGTAAATGCTCTTAAAATGTTGGGAGCACAAATTGTTTACCTTGAAGAAGAAGGGTTTCCTCCTCTTCAAATTACAGGACAAAACCTAGTTGGAAAAACAATTGAAATAAATGCTTCAGAAAGTAGCCAGTTTATTACTGCCTTAATGTTAATAGGACCATTTATCCAAAATGGTTTAACCATTGAATTAAAAGGTAGTGTTGCCTCATTTGATTATATAAAAATGACGTATTTACAGATGCAAAGAATTGGACTAAATGTATTTATTGAAAATAATTTTATTAAGATTTTACCTTACCAAAATCAAAATACTTTAGCTGAATATTATATTGAAAACGATTGGAGTGGAGCTTCTTTTTGGTATTTAATAGCAACTTTAAATGACAGCTTATCTTTTAAGTTAAATGGTTTAACATTGGATAGTATTCAAGGTGATAAAATTACAGCAGAAATCTTTGAAGCATTAGGTGTACATACCGAACCGAAAGAAGATGGTGTAATTATTAAAAAAACAAAATCACCTCAAAATAACTTAGCGTTTAATTTGTTAAACTGTATTGATTTAGCACCTGCTTTATGTGTAGCCTGTGCTGCATTAAATATCAATGCCACCATAACTGGCCTACAAAATTTAAACATTAAAGAAAGTAATAGATTATTGGCCATAATTACTGAGTTAAATAAATTTGGCTATAATGCTATCAATAATGAAAATACTATTTTTATTAAATCAGTTGAAACAATTGACTACAATAAAAAAGTAGAAATTAATACATACAAAGACCACAGAATTGCTATGGCTTTTACACCACTAGCAATTTTGTTTAGTAATATTTTTATTGATGAGATTGATGTTGTTTCAAAATCATATCCTGATTTTTTTAATGAAATAAATAAAGTTGGTATTACTTATTCTACTAAACTGTAGCTAATAAATACATTGTTTAATTCACTATTAAATGCAAGTTGTTTTGCAATATTTTTATCGATTTGAATAATTACATTTTTATCAGAACTATTATTTAAAGTACCTGTTATTCTCACATACAATTTTTTGAAATTTTCAGTACTTGTTATTAAAACCAAAGTTCCTACAGGGATATTGGCATGATAAACACCAACTATATTATCATTATTTAGCAAGCATAATCCTTTTTCCTCAACATATTTTACTCTGTCGTTTCCTTCCGCTTTTTTTATTACCGTTTGATTTTCTGGGCTAACAGAGTTAATGGCTAAATATGGTTTTCTTGCTCTTGCTAAGTTAACAATCAAGTCTTGGCCTACACGCACTCTGTTTTGATATAGATTATTCCAATTAGCAATATCAGAAGGGGAAATTTTATATTTTTTTGCAATCGATTCTAGTGTTTCACCTTCTTTTACTAAGTGAGTATAATTTACTTTAGTATCTCCAGCATTTGCATTAGCATGGACTTCATTAATTGCCATATTCTTGGCATTATCTTGTATTGTTTTTAAGTTATTGGTATCAATTTTATTAGGTAATGAATTAATAATATCTCCCCATTTGAACCTTTCAGATGTATCTTTTATTTGCGTTTTAACAATAGCTTTATCTTGAGGTATTTCTTTAACTTCACTAACTTCTTTATCTTTATTAACTAATTGTGTAGTAATTATTGGTTCTTCTTTTTTATTCAGTTGATCAATATTCAATCCAGTTAGCTTAAATAAAATTTGTTTCGTGGTTGGTATCAATAGCAGTTGCCCAGTTTTTAATTTATTTGATTTTAAATTATTGGTAGCAATTATTTTGTTGGTTGTCGAATATTTTTCTTTAGCTATTCTAACCAAGTCCTCTCCACTAATTACAGTATGTTTTATATAATACTTTCCTAATTTTTTAATTACTTTTAAGTTACCAATCAGTATTTCTTCTGTGTTATTATTTTCTGAAACAGTATTTTCACTAACTTCTTCATTTATTTTTTTTTCTTGCTTCTCAATAACTGTATTTTCTGACTTAACAGTAATTTCTTCGTTTAGCTGCTTTGTTGTTGTTGTATCAGTTGGCGTAATTTCTACATTAGCAATAGTTTGAACAGGTATTTTTATTATTTTACCTGAAACTAAATCGTTATTTATCAAATTATTTCTAGTTTTAATATCACTAATTGTACAATTAAAGTACTTTGCCAAATTTTCAATTTTATCTCCAGTTCCAATCTTATAAACAACCAAACTATTTGCTCCTTTATATTCAGTCCTTAATTCTTGTCCAAATATTTTAGGTTTACTATCATTTTTTTGATTTTTTGTAATGTCATCGCCAAATTTTGGTAATGAATTTACCTCTACAGGGGCTTCTTTAACTGTATTTTTTGTTTGAGTCATAGAAACTCCTTCAGCAGGAACTTTTATTGATAAAACATCTTTTAAACTACCATTGGTTTGTTTATTTGCATCAATTAAATTTCGCTCTTTTATTTTAAATTTTAAAGCAATTGATTCCCAAGTATCTCCAGGTTTAACATTGTATATAATATAATCCTTCCCATTAATTTTTTGGGTTACATATTGCACCGGTTGTTGTCCTTTTATTGTTAATGTTAAAGGCAGTATGAAAGCTAAAACGATTATAATATTCTTCATTTTTACGCTAATTTATTAAAAATCAAAAATACACTAATTAGTCTTATTAATTTGTAATCAGTAGGCTATTTATAGTCAATAATTGTGGATTGTCTATTTTGTGAGAAGCAGAGAAATATAAATGCCAGCAAATATTTCAAATTGTTTGTGTAAATTTTACAGTTCGATTTTACTACTTTTTGTAAAAGCTAAATTAGCCTTAAACTTTTAAGTGAAACGTTTCAATGATACGGTAAAAGAGCTACCAATACCAATGGTACTTTCCACTTTTATTGAACCGCCTTGCGCTTCAACAAACTCTTTGCTTATGGCTAATCCTAAACCTGTTCCTTCTGATTTGTTATTAGGTATTCTAAAGTATTTATCAAAAATTTTATTAGTGTATTCAGGCGCAATTCCTTGTCCATTGTCAGTAATTATGTAATTTACTGATTGCTCCAAGGTTTCTATCTTCATAATAATTGAACTATTTTCACCCGAATATCTTATGGCGTTTGACAACAAATTGGTTAAAACCCACGCTGTTTTTTCACTATCTGCCATCACATAAATAGGATTTTCAGGAATACTTTTTTGTAGTTCAATTTGTTTTTGCTCTGCTTGGGTTTTTACAGCATCAATGGCATATTGTAAAATAGATTGTGCATCATTTTGAGCAATATTTAACTGAATATTACCACTTTCTACTTGGGTCATGTTAAGTAACTCGCCTGTAATTTTTAACAACCTATTGGTGTCATCGTTAATGCTATTTAGTAAGCTTTTTTGCTCCTCATTTAGTAGTCCAACTTTGTTATTATCCAATAATTGTAAACTCATTTTTATAGCAGCAATAGGCGTTTTAAACTCATGCGATACAGTTGAAATAAAGTTGGTTTTAGCGAAATCTAACTCTTTGTATTCAGTAACATTGCGTAATATAATTACATGTCCAATGGTTTTTTCTTCTTGTTCCCCCGTAGGTACAATGGTTATTTTAAAATTTTCCTTTTCAAAATAACTTTCTTTATTGTTAGCAAAAATTTTAAGTATTTTCTGTTTTTCGGAACTTTCAATTTCCAAATTTTTAATCAATAAGCGTATCAAATCATTTTGCACAGCAAGTTTTAATGCATTGCAACCAATTAATTTTGATTCAGTTATTCCAATTATTTTGATAGCTTCTTCGTTAGCAAAAATAATTTCCCAGTTTTCATCTAATCCAATAATTGGATCATTCATGTTGTTAATGAGCGTTTCAATGCGTTTTTTGCTCATCATAATTTTAGCTAAGTTACTTTCATTATACTCCTGTAACTTCTTCGCCATGGTATTAAACGATTGTGCCAATTCTTTAAATTCGCCATGATTATCAAAATGTATGCGCTCATCATAGTTTTCGGAAGCTATTTGCTTAATACTATCAGTAAGTCGTTTTATAGGATTAGCAATGTATGATGGTAAATTTATAAACAAGCCTAAAGCAATTATAAAACACAAAGTACTTGCAATTGCTATCCAAAATGTAGCTATTTCAGCTGTTTGTTTAGCCATTAAATTTTTCTTTTCAATGGCATTCATATTAACATCCATAACTTGGTAAATAAGTTGTCTTAATTTACTTTTTAGTTGCACACTGTCGGGTTTCATTTTAAGCAATTCATATACATTGCGAACCATTTGAGTACTCTCTTTTTCGCCTTTTTCGGTAATATTGGCTTCTTGAAGTTTTAAATTTACTTCAAACGAATCAATTAAATCTTCATTATTACTATCCAAATAAACCAACATTTTACCAGTATATTCTAAAGTATTGTAGTTGGCTCGCAATATATTTTCAGTATCGCTTTTTAATAAATTTACATAACGCGCACTTACTGCACCAAGTAAAATAATGAGTGCAAATAAAAGGCCTATTCCAAGCGTAAGTTTTGTTTTTATTTTGATCAAAGTAAATAATAACGAAATTTTATTCAATATTCGATTTTATTATCCAAGATGAAAAATAAATTTATCTAATAATCATTCAAACAATTGAATGTTATAATCTAAATAACATGGCTAAAATAATTCTATCTTCCGATTTTACTAAATCAGGTCTCCAGTTTGGATCTAACGTAGAGGTTGTGAAACCTGTTTGGGAAGTAACACCACCTTTACCAGCAAAGTAGGGCACACTTGATTCTCTATGAACATATTCTATTCTAAAAGTAATACTTTGATTAGGCATAAAATCTATATTGGTTGAGTAATCAAAACCTTCAAATTTATCGCCAGGATTGGCACTAAAAGGAAACGCACCTTCAGTTTTTGTTGGATCATTAGGATTTGGAAGTGGGCTTGCTTGGCCAGTTGGATACAATACCAAATACCTTCCTGGGTTGGTCATATAACCGCCTCCTACTGTCCAAGCAATTTTGTTTTTTGCAAACCAAATTCTGTTGTAAAACATGGCACTTGCAAAATATTGTGCAGGTCCTTCTGTGGTATTTCCGTCTGATAATCCGTTAACTCCTCCTCCTTTTTCAAACCCAAAATCACCTGTTAATGAAAAAGCCATTTTATTGATACCTTTCGATTCAGGTTTATTAAAGTAACGTAACAACAAACTATTATCTGAATGGAAACGTATGCGTTCTTTAATGCCACCTGCATCAGTTCCATAATAGTTATTAGTTAATACTTTTAAATTACTATTTGAACTCATGTAAGTTATGTTTCCACCAATACCAGGCATGGCGTTAAACTTACCATAACTTTGCCAGCCATTAATAATCCAAGGTTCTATTTTCCAGTTTTTGTTTGGATGAATTTGAATACGCAATCCATTAAAAAACCAAGGTGTATTATCGGAAGTAAATGACGCTTGGTATTCCCAATTCTCTTGTTGGTAATAAGAATTTAAACCAATGTATGACATGAACATACCTGCATCTATATTGATTCCATTCCATTTGTCAAAATGATAACCTGCATAAGCTTCACTCAAATAACGGTAAACATCGGCTAGTTTATATTGGCCTCTGTATGGACTTATATCATTACGAGGAACTACAATAGAACGAGTCCCAAACTGAGTCATAAAGCGTGCTCTGGCATTTTTATAATTAAAGTCGCCACCAAAATGCAAAGCCGATAGTTGGACTTCATTATTTCTTGCTAATGCGGTAGAACCAACTACTGTATTATCGTTTGGATTATTAAATGAATAAGTGTAGTTTATATCTATCAAAACACTTGGTGTGAAAAAAGGCATGTTTTTAAATACTGATGAATCTCTTCTATCGTTCCCGTTTTGCCAAGAGGCATCTATTCTTTCAAAAGGCTCTCCTTTTTGTTGTGCATTGGCGCTTTGTGAGTTAATTAATTGTAGCGAAGTAAAAGTTAAAGCTACAAATACTACTTTGGTAATTTTCATTTATATTTATTTATTAAATAGTTGATTTGATAAGTGTTATAAGTACTATTGTACATTGATATTTCTTTTTGATAAAATTCAATATCGAGGTAATGGTGAAGCCTTTCATTTTCGGGAAAAGCTCGTTTTATATTAATTATATTCAATGGTAAAATGGAAGAGGATAAATTTTCACTAAAATAGTATTGTGGTTTAAGTACAAAATTTTTGTACCCGTAAGTTGGTTCCATAATCATATGAATAACTACGTTACTATTTTCCATTATTTGGTAATCTTGTTTATCTAAATGGTAGCATCTAAACGAACCTGATTTATTATTATAACCAAAAATGCTATCTTTTTTAAAACAGTATTTTACACCATTTTTATAGGCAATAATTGTGTTATTAATAACAGTATTGCTCAACTTACTTGCTCCACCATCTGGAAATATTTGGTTTTGAATAAAATCTAATTCAGTTTTGTAAACACCCCAGTGCTGCGCGACTAAAAAATTAACACAAAAAAATAAATAGAAACATAAGACACTTGTTTTCATAACTTATGTCTTTAAAGTTCAAACTATGTACCTAAAAGAAAAATAATTTTAAATGTACAGAATATTAATCTATTACAATTACTTTGATTATTTTAAAACAAAAAACCCTATCGTTTTGATAGGGTAGTTATATCGTTTTGATAATATCAAACTATTTTGTATTCTTCTAATTTACGGTATAATGTAGTGAGTGCAATACCTAGTAACTCTGCTGTTTTGGTTTTATTACCATTGGTATGGTTCAGAATTTTTCTAATATGTAATTGTTCTGCAGCAGACATTGAAAATGCTGAAATTCCTTTTTCGTTTAGTTTGCCAAGACTATTATTTTTGGTTTGAAAATCAAATGGTAAATTCTCCATTTTCCAATCTCCATTTTCCATCAATATGATACTTCGTTCAATTACATTTTTAAGTTCGCGAATATTACCATTCCATTCGTGAAGTTTTAAAGCATCTAAGCATTCAGAGGAAATACTGTTTATATTCTTTTTTGATTTGGTGGCAAAATGTAAAATAAAATGTTTGGCCAAATCTTCAATATCTGAAACCCTCTCGCGAAGTGCAGGTAATTGAATTTGAAAAACTGAAATCCTGTAAAATAAATCTTCCCTAAAATGTCCTGCTTCTATTTCTTTTTGTAAATTTCTATTGGTAGCAGCAATAATTCTAACATTTATTTTAGTTGGTTTATTTTCGCCTACTTTTAAAAACTCTCCTGTTTCAATTACTCGTAGAAGTTTAGCTTGTAAATCAATTGCCATTTCTCCAATTTCATCTAAAAAAATGGTTCCATTACTGGCTTCTTCAAAAAGTCCTTTTTGATCTTTTGAAGCACCAGTAAAAGCTCCAGCTTTGTGCCCAAACATTTCGCTTTCTAATAAATCTTTGCTAAAAGCAGCACAATTAATAGCCACAAAATTTTGTTTATTTCTTTGGCTTGCTTGATGAATTGCCTGTGCAAAGACTTCTTTTCCAGTTCCAGTTTCACCGGTTAATAAAACAGTTGTATCTGTTTCGGCTACTTTTTTAGCCAGTGAAATGGCTTGTTGAATGGCCTTTGATTTCCCTATAATATTGTCGAATGTGTGTTTGTTACCAAGCAGTTTTTCTAAATGCTGAACTCGTTTTCCTAACTCCACTTTTTCAATTGCTTTGTATAAAAGTGGAATGATTTTATTATTGTCGTCACCCTTAGTAATGTAATCAAACGCACCATTTTTAATGGCCTGTACACCATCAGGAATATTACCGTAGGCAGTTAATAAAATGATTTCAATTATTGGATATTGTTCTTTAATTTTTTTTGTTAATTCAACTCCACTTATATCAGGTAATTTTACATCGCAAAGCACAATATCAACATTTTCTTGATTGAGTTTTTTGTACGCACTTTTGCTATCTGCTGCCTGCAAAACTTCAAATCCCTCTAAACTTATTATGCGTGCAAGCAATTTCCTTAACTTTTCTTCATCATCAATGATTAATACTGTTCTCAAATTAATATTAATTTAGTAATAAGCAAATTTAGCATTATTAAAATTTATATTCATTTTTAATTCTCGTTATTTAACTTTATTATTGAATGGTTTTGTGAAAATAAATTGTGATAAAAAAGTTAGTTTTTAAATTTTTACCAAATACACAGCAACGAAGTTTAAATGTTTTTTTAAATATTTTTTATTCGTTTTTCTTAAAATTTGGGGTAGCAGCAAGTGGTATTTTATTAGTTCCAATTAATTTAAACTTCTTAGAAACAAAGGATTATGGTGTTTGGCTAACACTTTCATCAATTACTACTTGGTTTTATTTTTTTGATGTAGGTCTGGCTAACGGATTTAGAAATAAATTCACTCAAGCTGTATCTATTGATGATCACCTTCTGGCTCGTAAGTATTTGAGTACTACTTATGCTATTATTTGTATCATTTGTGCTAGCCTAATTGG
>JAAFJM010000029.1 GCA_013298895.1 Bacteroidota bacterium
AGGTCTGGCTAACGGATTTAGAAATAAATTCACTCAAGCTGTATCTATTGATGATCACCTTCTGGCTCGTAAGTATTTGAGTACTACTTATGCTATTATTTGTATCATTTGTGCTAGCCTAATTGGTTTGTTTGAAATTGTTAACTATTTTTTAAATTGGAATCATATTTTAAATACCAATATTGATGTTAATACCATTCAATTCTTAATTCAAATTACTTTTATAATGCTTTGTGGTAAAATGATTTTATCCATTTTAACTACAACTCTTGTGGCATTTCATAAAGTTGCAATTAGTAATACAATTGAATTCATTACATCTTTAATGGTGTTGTTAATTACTTTTATTTTAAGCAAAACTACTGAAAGTAATATTATTTTTATAGGTTTAATAAACAGCCTAATACCAATAATTTTACTTTTTACGGCTTCAGTTATTTTTTATAACACATTGTTAAAAGATTACAAACCGGCATTTTCATTTATAGATTTTAAATTGTCAAGATTTTTGTTTAGTAAAGGCATTCAATTCTTCTTAATACAATTAGCTGTAATGTTTATGTTTACCTCTAACAATATAATCATTTCACAGTTATTCGGACCTGAACAAGTTACCCCATTTAGTATTATTAATAAATACTTTTCAATTCCAATGATGGGTTTTGGAATTATTATCATGCCATTTTGGGCAAGTTTTGCTGATGCCTATTTTAAGAATGATATCAATTGGGTTAAGAACATGGTAAAAAAATTAATATACATTTGGCTAGCTTTAGCTTTGTGTTTGATAATTATGGTTTTACTGTTACCATTTGTTTTGGATATTTGGATAAAACGTCAACTTGAATATAATCAAGCATTGATTTGGTATTCGGCATTGTTTATTTTAATAAGCAGTTGGAGCAGTATTTTTTCAAACTTTATCAATGCAGTTGATAAAATTAGAGTTCAGTTTTTTGGAGCAATTTTACTTGTGTTTATTAATGTTCCGCTCTCTATTTTTTTATGTAAATATTTGAATATGGGTATAGAAGGAGTTATGTTGTCATCTTGCATTTGTTTGCTTCCAGGTAGTATTTTAAGTCCTTATCAATATCATTTAATTATTAATAAAAAGGCCAAAGGAATTTGGGCAAAATAGGTTATAATTGCATTACAAAAATATTTTATGAGTATAAAAATTCCTGTTTATCAGCCATCTCTAAATGGTAATGAAAAGAAGTATGTAAATGAATGTATAGATTCTACATGGATTTCATCTAAAGGAAAATTTTTAGGTCAATTTGAAGAAAGATTTGCGTCTTATATAAATATAAAACATGCAACTGCTGTAAGTAATGGAACAGTAGCTATTCATTTAGCTTTGATTGCTCTTGGAATTGGTCCTGGAGATGAAGTAATTGTACCAACACTGACTTACATAGCTTCAGTTAATGCAATTGCATATACAGGCGCTACTCCAGTTTTTGTTGATAGCTTGCAAAGTACTTGGCAGCTTGATACAGAAGATGTAAAACGTAAAATCACATCAAAGACAAAGGCTATTATGGCCGTTCATTTGTATGGACATGCATGTAATATGGATGCCTTGCAATCAATTTGCAAAGAACACCATTTATTTCTTATAGAAGACTGTGCCGAGGCAATAGGTTCCACCTATAAAGGAAAACACGTAGGTACCTTTGGCGATATTTCAACCTTTAGTTTTTTTGGAAATAAAACCATTACAACTGGAGAAGGAGGTATGGTAGTCACTAATGATGAAACCTTAATGGATAGGGCAGTTCATTTTAAAGGTCAAGGACTAGCTAAACACCGCCAATATTGGCATGATGTAATTGGATATAATTACCGCATGACAAATATTTGCGCTGCAATAGGCTTGGCACAATTGGAACAAATAGATACTTTTCTAGAACAAAAACGTCAAATAGCACAATGGTATAAAAATAAAATTATCAATAACAATGTGCAATTTCATGAGCAAGATAAAGATGTTTACCATTCCTATTGGATGTGCTCAATTTTAGTAAATGATCCTGCTAAACGCGATGGTTTACGTGATGCATTAGCTCAAGAGGGAATTGAAACTCGTCCATTGTTTTATCCAGTTCATACCATGCCCATGTATAGTTTAAAGTTTCAAAAATACCCAATAGCTGAAAATTTAGGATGGAGAGGTTTAAATTTACCAAGTTATCCAACCTTAACAGAAAATCAAATTGATAGTATTTGTACAATTATTAATAATTTTAAGTAAATGAATGTTATTTTTGGATCGGCTGGTTTTGCAAAAGAAGTAGATTGGATAATTCATGATTTATATGAAAGTAAACAAATAGATTTAAGACCCAATTTTTTTGTAAGTAAAGAAAATTTTGGAGAAGTGATTAATGGTGTTCAAATTATTGATGAAGAATCCTATTTTAATTTTCATGATTTAAATAAAAATAAAATTAATAATGTATTCCTAGCTGTTGGTAATCCAATAATAAAATATCGAATTCATCAAAGTTTAAAATTTTCCGAAAGTTTTACCTATCCAAATTTAATCCATCCAAGTAGTATTTTTGATAAGAGAAAAGATAAAGTCAAAATGGGTGTAGGTAATATTATTTGTGCAAATAATACTATAACTACAGATATAGTTTTTGGCAATTTTGTACATGTAAATTTGGATTGCACAATTGGACACGATACTCAAATAAATGATTATGTAACAATTTCTCCAGGTAGTCACATTTCAGGGAATGTAAATATTGGAAAAAATGTTTTTATTGGTACGGGAGCAGTAATTTTAGAAAGAATAAATATTTGCGATAATACTATTATTGGAGCAGGTTCAGTAGTTACAAAATCAATAACAGAATCTGGAACATATATTGGCACTCCTGCACGAAAAATCAAATAAAAAATGAAAATTGCAATATATGCGGAATACTTTATAGATTGGGGAGGCGGGATTGATTTTTTGCGTATAATTCTTAAAGGATTAAATAAAGTTAGTAAAAAATACAATCTAGAATTAGTGGTTTTTATACCCATTAAAACTAATTCAACCTTTACCGGATTAAAGTTAGGAATTAAGAAAATAATCAATAAAGTATTAAGAAAAAAGAAATACCATATTGCCAATCATCAGTTCAATTTAGAACATGTAAAAAATGTCCTTTCTAATGAAGCAAATTTAACATTTGTAACCTTTAACCATTCAGAAAGTAATTTTATTGATGAATTAAAACATCATCAAATTGATGTAATAATACCATCATTCTCTAATTTAGGTAGTAGTTTTCCTTTTCCTTGGGTTGGGTATATTTACGACCTACAACATAAATATTATCCAAACTTTTTCACAGTATCTGATATTCAAGGTAGGGACGAGTCGTTCAAACAAATTTTAAGTAATGCTAAGGCAGTTATAGTAAATGGGCAAGCAGTAAAAAATGATATTGAAAAGTATTATCAAAAAACTAATAAGGTAGTTTCACTTCCTTTCTGCCCTCTTTATAATCCAGAATCAATTGAAATAAATTCCTTTGTTAATAAAGAACTTCCAAGTAAGTACTTTATTGTTTCTAATCAATTTTGGAAACATAAAGACCATAAAACTGTATTCAATGCTTTGGCAACATTTTACAAAAATGGAGGTGATAAAAATATCCATTTGATTTGTACTGGCGGGACACAAGACCCAAGAGATCCAAATTATTTTAGTGAATTGCAAGAGCTTATTGTAAGATTAAATATCAAAGAACAAATCCATATTTTAGGTTATATTGAAAAAGAGGTTCAATTAAACTTAATGTTAAATTCAATTGCAGTTATTCAAGCTACTCTATTCGAAGGTGGTCCTGGAGGTGGTTCTATTTACGAAGCTGTAGCATACGGAATGCCATCAATTGTTAGTAATATTCCTATTAACAAAGAACTAATGGAAGAAAATCTGTTATTTTTTAATGCAGGAAATGCAGATGATTTAGCATTGAAAATGCAACAAGTGATAAGTTACAAAAAATTGCCCAAAGAGCTTATTATAGCCAATGCAGAAATTAATCAAAATAAACTTGGTGAAGCTTTATATAAAGCTATTTTGATGGCCACTAATTTTTAAAATTAATAAACTATGCAGCCATTAATAAGCGTAATAATTGTAACGTACAATGCTGATCAATATTTGCAAAATGCAATTGATAGCGTGGTTAATCAAACATATAAAAATATTGAGTTAATAATAATTGATGGTTCATCCACAGACCAAACATTAAAAATTATTAAAAATAACGAAACCAATATTACGTTTTGGAAAACAGAAAAAGACTTAGGTATTTATGATGCAATGAATAAAGCAGTAAAATATTGTAAAGGAGATTTCTATTTGTTTTTAGGCGCAGATGATATTTTATATAACACCATACATGAAGTAGTTTTAAGCATTACCGATTTAAACCATTTGTATTATGGCAATGTATATTTTGAAAAAAATAAAACTATTTATGATGGATATTTTAATGCAACCAAAATTGTTGTAAAAAATATTTGCCATCAAGCTATATTCTATCCAAGAGTTGTTTTTGAAAAATATCAATACCAATTAAAATATAAAATTAGAGCAGATCATTATTTAAATCTACAATGCTTTGTAGATAAAAATATTCCATTTAAGTATGTAAACAAAACCATTGCTCAATTTAGTGCTGGCGGTACTAGCAGTGCTGCTATAGACCATGATTTTAACTCAGATAGAATGTCATTCATTAAACAACATTTTGATATTAAAATTTATTATTATTGTGTGTTAAGAAGTTTTTTAAGCAAATTATTGAACTAAATATTAATGAATAATTTTGAATTTTTTTATTTGTTCTATAATCAACAGCCTTTATTTTGGTTTGCTTTTGTTTTATGTGCTTGTGTATTTTATTTCTTGTATAAGCCTTATGTAATAAATATTCTAGATCCATTACTTTTTTCTGCAATCATTACTTCATTTGGGGCATCTGTTGTACTTTTTATGTATTTTACTGGAGCAATTAAACCATTTTATTTAGCTAGTTATTTTTTCACTCAATTTGCTTTTATCCTTGGTATTTATTCGTTCAAACCCTTTAACTCCTTGAAAAATATATACCAAATAAAGAAGTTAAATATTCCCAATTCGACTTTATTACTCAAATTTTTTTTTGTTATTAACTCCTTACTATTAATATTTTTTCAAATCCAGGTATTTATTGTTGCAGGTATTCCAATATTTGCTAATTCAAGATTAGATACTTTCTCTGGTGGTTCTGGTTTTGGAATTATAAGTAGGTTTATTGAGGTAACTCAAATATTTTCAAGTACATTACTTTTTTATTTGCTAATCAACAAAAATTTGAGGTTAGGTTTTTTTATGAAACTTTACACATACCTCTTCGCTATTTTACTAATAATTTTTGCTGTTTTAAATGGAAGTAAAGGAGGCATTTTATTGGTATTATATACTGCTTTTACTGCATGGATTTTTTCGTTCGATCAATCAATCAATTTAAAAGTCTCACTTTTCATAAAAAAGTATAAGATTATTATTCTGTCAAGTACTATTTGTATAGCATTAACAGTTGTTTTCTTACAAACTAACAGTGATTTAAATTTAAATCCAATTGAAATTTTAGGAACTCGTTTTATTTTTGCAGGCGATGTTTTTTGGTATGCGTATCCTAATGATGTCATAATAAAGTTTAATAACTATAATGGAATAAAAGCCTTGTTTACCGATTTTATTGGTTTTTTTAGGTTTGAAAATTGGGATAAACTTACCGGACATTTTGGTGTTGACTTATTTAGTTACCATCATTTTTCAACTGCCACCTCAGGACCAAATGCAAGGCATAATGTATTTGGTTTACTATATTTTGGTTTTTGGGGTTCAGCATTATTTTCTTTATTGATAGGAATTTTAGTAAGTGTTATACGTAATTTACTACCTGTATACTTACCCAAAAGTTTTTTTTCAATGTGCGTTTTAAGCTATTTATTTATTAAAGTAGTTCCAGCTATGGATACTGATCCAATTTTGTGTTTTACCTATTTAAACAATTTATTTATTGTAACACCTATTTTACTATTTTTAGTTTTTATTGCATACAAATTTCTATTTAAATTAGTTCAATAGATGAATTTATCGGTAATTATACCATTCTATAAAAATACAAATTATTTGTTGCGTTTGCTTCAAAATTTGAGTGCGCATAAATCAGTTTTAAATAATGAACTGAACTATGAAGTAATTATTGTTATTGATTCTCCAGAAACAGATTTAGCTTCATTAAATGTATTACTTAATCAAGGTTTAGAGCCTAATTTTTTTAAACAGATTCAATTTATTAAAAATGAAAAGAATTTAGGTGTAGCGCAATCAAGAAATATTGGTATGGCTAATGCTCATGGTGATTGGCTGCATGTTGTGGATCAGGATGATGTATTTTGTGAAGATATTTATAGCCTCATAAATAACAAAAGTGCCGAAACAAACTTTATTTTAGTCAATGGTTATTTTAATTACAGTAAACCAACTTTTAGGCACAAAATTTATTATTTGAAACCAACCATAACTTTGAAAAACTTTATTGTTGATGATTTTATTCGCTCACCAGGTCAAGTTTTGTTCAGTAAAAGTTTAATTAAAAACACCATATTTAGGACAGCTCCTTGCCATAAAGGATGTGATGATAGGTTTTTTTGGATTGAGTTATTTGCCAATAATGCAATAGATTTTTCATACATAAAAAAACCTTTTTATGTTGCAAATATTCACAGTGAAAACTTTAGTTTAGATTCAATGCAATTATATAGATGCAGTATTGAATTATGGGATTTAATAGATTTAACTAAACTTAACAATTACCAGAATTATATAAATAATAATAAGGCAGCTCTTGACTATATTGTTAATGGTAAAAGAAATTTAAAAAGTATTGTTAGTTTCCTTAAATATAAGTTCAGACCTTACCGTTTGATTAGGTATTTTCATAAATATTTAAATAAATTTCTTCGTACTGTTTAGCCATTTTTAATGCGTTAAAATCTATAGATTTTTCTGATTTACTTGTTGTTTTATAGTTGTCAATTTGTTTGGCTAGTTCATTTACATCACCACAATTAAAAAATACAGCTTGAGTTTTTACCTCCTCAAAAATTTCTGTATGTTGAGGTATGTTTGATAAATAACAAAATAAACCACACATACCTGCTTCTAAAACGCTATTGGGCAATCCTTCTGAGCTTGATGCTGAAATAAAAGCATCTGCTATCTTATAATATTCATGTGTATTATCAACATTCCCAATAAATTCAATATTCAACCCTTTGGAAGCAATGATACATTGGTTTAATAGAGGCCCATTACCTAAAAAAAGTAATTTACTATCCTTACCAATTGTACTATTTTTAAATGCATTTATAATTGTTAATGGATCTTTTCTATTACTTAACGCACCAACACTTATAAAAATGGTATCATTATTTTTATAGCCTAGTTTTGTTCTTAATTCTGTTTTTTGTTTAGAATCTATTTTATGGAAAATGGTATTATCAATTCCGTTTTGAACTACGTTTATATTAGCAATTTGAGAAGAATAAACTTGTTTTAAACTATTTGAACACACTATTTTACTATTAGCATTTTTAAATGCACTGAGTTCTTGATTGGCTATATAATTACCAATAATTTTTCCATAGGTGTCGGTATAGTTTTTATGGATATCTGCTTGAAGTGTGCTTACAATTTTATAACTGTTTAAGTATTTTATGGTACTTACTGTTCCCCTATAACTTATGGTTTGTATAATATCAGGGTTTATTTCATTTACTTTGTTTATCAATGCAGTTTTACCTTTAAAAATCCAATTGATTCTGTTAAGGCCTAGACTTTCTATTTTAATAGGTAATTGTTTGAAACTACTCCAAAGCGATGATGTTGGTTCTACAGATAAAGTAAGTATGTTAACATCAAATTTTTGATAATCGATGTTTTTACAGATGTTCAGAATAACATTTGTAAGTCCCGATTTTTCAAGAGTTGAGTTTATAATGAGTAGCTTAATTTTAGTATTCATTTACAATTAGTAAATTAGTTTAAATAATATTTGGATCAGCCTCTTTGTTTTGAAGTAAATATTGTGAATCTATAAAAAAATAAACAAAAAAAGTAGTACCATAATACATAATATTAGGATATAGGAAGAAGTGTATTAAAAATAATAAATACAAAACTTGACTGTTTACTTTTATACTTCGTTGACCAACTTTGAATAATATATAAAATGAAATAATTGCCCAAATACCATATTGGGCAAACAAATAAATAAAACCGTTGTGCGGAACTGCATACTGTGAAAAGTTTTCCCAACGGGAATTGAAATTCAACAGTCCAGGTCCATAAATAAAATAATTATCAAGTATCAATGCAACTCCCGATATCAATGAAAATTTTCTTTCTTCTGTGCTTTTTGACGATTGTGAAGAGTTTTCGCCATCAATAAATCGAGCTACAGATGATGAAGGATTATCTTTCATGTAGGTAGTTATTTGATTCCATGAAGCCAATATACTGATTAGTGAAAGTCCAATGAATGTGAAAATTAGAATAAGTTTTTTTAAATTCAGGTTATTAAAAATAATAAATAGAAGCAAAAAAAGTATCATAATTAAGCTTTGCCTAGATCCTGAAAGATCTGTTAGGTAAAAACAAATTACACATAAAAGGGTAAACAAAACGGTTTTAAAAACTGTTTTTGAATACCAGTATTTATAAATAATATAAAGGTAAATACATAATATTCCAGAATAACAGCTACTATCGATTAATGTTCCCGCTATTCTTGTTAACAATCTTTTTTCAATATTTCCAGTTGAAAGTATTAATGAAAATGCAAGTGGATTTGAATTTTCAAAGAGACCTTGAATTGTAAGAATTAGAAATGAAGTGATACTAACTATAGTAAACCATTTTTTTAGTTTTTCTAGGGACTTGTAATAACTAATTGTCCATGAGAAATAAAGTGAATAGATTATTATTCTTATTAAATCATTAAACGAAGGTGTTGATTTATTTAAAAGCCAATCTATAAAAAATAATGGAATAGAAATAAGTATTAAAAATATAGTACTCCAATTGTTAGTTAAGTTTACATACAATTGTTTATCAATATTTTTTATTGAATAATATAAACTAATTATAAGGCATAATACAATAACCAAGTTGTTAGGAATACCCAACACACCACTTAATAAATATAAATTATTGAGCAGTATTATTCCTATTAGTATATTGATTTTGTCTTGAATATTTAATTTCATTAAAACTAAATATTACCTTTTTAACCCTTTTAAATAAAATATGGTTAAAAAAAAGAATAGGAGTGTAGCACTAATAATGGCACCAACAATTCCATATATTACCTTAGATTTTATATGTTGTTCAAGTGGTAAAGTTGGTTCGTCTATAACTTGAAGTATTGGTTTTTCTTGATCTAAATTGAATTTCGCAATCTCTTTATTTTTAACAACTTCAGCATACATTAAATTCAAAATTTCATTATCTCTTTTTAATCTGTTTGATTTGATTTTTCCTCTAAATTTAAATACTCCAATCGACTGATCCATGGCTTCAGCAGCATTGCTTTCTGAACTATACATAGCAGTTTTAATAGAGTCAGCTCTATTTGATACTAATTCGTAATTGGCAAGTAAATTTTTGGCGATGGTTTCTATATAAAATGAACTTAGGTTTTTATAAATAGTTTCTATAAATAATTTTGAAAGTAACTCATCTTTACTTTTATAGCTAATAAGAATGATTCCACTCGATGATTGACTTACTAAAGATGACGATTTCTTTTTCACCGTTTCATATTGTAGGTCATTCGATTTTAAAATAAGTGATAAAATAATATCCATCGCTTTATTTTCATGGTAACTCAACTTTTCAATATTTTCACTAGTAAAAGTTTGGAAGTTATTTAGCGAGGTATCTGAACTCCAAGCTTTTTTAAGCGACATAATTTCTATGTATTTATCGGCTAAGGTAAAGTTGGTATTAGGGTAATTGGTTAAAAGAGATTGTCCTAATATTTTTTTTGTACCAATTAAAAACAATATACGCTCATCCGTTATGTTCATAGGGGAGGAGTTTAAGCTAAACTGGCTCGCTAGTGCTGCTAATGGATTCTGTGAATTACTTTTCCCATCGTTTATAATAAAACTAATTTTAGCTTCATATTTTGTTTTACTAATTATCGCTATGGTTATGCCCAAGGCTAAACCTAAAATAATTGCCACTATCCAAAGAACTCTGTATTTTAATTGATAACTGATAAAGTTTTTCAGATTTTTAACTATATCCTCAAAGGCTATTTCTCTATTTTCCATTCAATTGATTTATTTAGAAAGTGAAACTATTAAAAAAACTAAAGTTGTTAATGTTGAAGCAATAGTTGTTACTTCTAATACACTAACAGGTTTTCTTACTTCGCGCTTTGGAATCACTATTTCACAGCCTGGTTTTACCTTAGGATAGAACTTAAAAAACAAAAAATTATTAGTAGCCTTTACTGTCCCATTTGCATAAACGATATACGATTTTCTTTTTAATGCTTTTGACGAAAAACCACCGGCATTCGAAACAAAACCTCTGAGTGAATTCGCATTATTAATATTTACTTTAATAGGATATAATACTTCTCCACTTACTAATACAGTTTGCTTTTCATATGGAACTTTTAAAATATCTCCATCTCTTAATAGTAAATCTTCTTTAGATCCTGGTTTTTTTAATATCTTAGATACATTTATTCCAACTATATCATACATCGAGTTTTCTTCTTCAAACACATCAAGTATTGAATTGGAGTCTTTACTTTGTTTTCTTAATGCTTTTAGTTTGTTTTGATATACAATAGTAGTGGAGAAATCTCTATTTTTTTTTCTTAATAAAATTATACCATCTTTAAATGCTGATGCAGTTAATCCACCACCTCTTTTAATGATATCTGATATTTTTTCATTGTTCCTTTCAATTGTGTAGTTCCCTGGATAAAGCACTTCTCCTTCTATTGTTACATTTTTTTGTGGTTCGTAACCAGAAATAGCATAAATATTAACTATATCAAAAGGCTCTAATTCAAACTTTAAGTTTGAATTTTCTTTCAGTTCATTATTTAATTCAAAGCGTTTAATAATGGCTATTTCTGAATTTATTACTGTTTTATCAATATCAAATTTTCGTCTTGATACTTCAACTCTGGTAAGTGCAGCTGTTTCTTTAAATCCACCAGCCGCAATTATCAAATCCTCAATTTTCATGTTTTGTGCATAAGGATAGTCACCTGGTTTTAAAACTTCTCCATTAATAATTACTCCATAACTTTGTTTTAGTTCCAATTTTGAAGCAATTTGAATAATATCTTCACGTTCTAATTTGATGTCGGTAGCTAAATTATTTTTAATATCAGTTAGGTTTACCGACAGCATCATTAAACTATTGTCTTCTTTTAATCTATAAATGATAGCTCTTGTTAAAAAAGCATCTTCGGTTAAACCTTCTGCTTTTTCAATTAATTTTGTTACAGTTAAATTATTTTCAAGGGCATATACTCCTGGTCTAAATACAGCACCTTTAATTTGTACCCTGTTTTCAAATCTTTCTAATAGCTTGTCTACAGTATATACATCGCCACTTTTTGGTGAAAACATATTTATTAACTCATTTTGAATATCGGCAACACTTTTTTGTTTCGAAGTATTTCTGGTAACTTTTATTTTTTCTTTAAAGGCTTCATTGGTAAATCCACCAGCATAGGTTATTAAATCTTTAAGTGTTTCGTTTTTTTGTATTTCAAAATATCCATTCCTTTTAACCTCACCTTTTATTTCTACTTTATTTTCAAATGGACTTATTTTTATTAAATCTTGGTCTTGAAGTCTAATATTTCCTTTTGCTTCCCCTTTCATTAAAAAATCATAGATATCTAAATTGGCAATAACTCTGTTATTTCTGATTACTTTAATATTTCTCATTGAACCATTTTTACTTGGTCCTCCTGAATGGTAAAGTGCATTGAAAACAGTTGAAAATGAAGATAAAGTGTAAGTCCCTGGCATTGTAACCTCGCCCATAATAAGTACTTTAATGCTTCTAATATTACCTAGTGAAATATTCACTTTAGTTTCACCAGTATTTATTCTATCATAAATTTGTGAAAGCGATTTTGTTATACGCATTCTAGCTTGTTCAATGGTTAGCCCCGAAACTTGCACTATGCCTGCAAGTGGAATTCTGATATTTCCATCAGGACTAATTTTTAAACTCATGCTTTCTTCAGAATAACCATAAATATCAATTATTAATTCATCATCAGGACCTAATTGATAATTTTGCGGTGTTGCTATTTTTAAGTTTGGTTCAAACGTTAGGTTTTTATTATTGAATAATTCAGAACCAAAGTTTTTATAATTATCATTTTCTGTTGTTTCCTTGAACTCATTACTGTTTTCATTTACTTTACGCAGTGAAGTAGTGATATTACTTTTTGTTTTTGAGGTAATTGAAAGATTATTGATACGCTCCTTAAGTTTCTCAAATTCTAAACCAGACATTTTTCTTTTTTTAGTTTCAGCTTCTAGTTCTGTAATGCCAATTCCGTTACTTTGGGCTTTATTCCAAAAATCAGCTATTTGTTCATCACTTAATTGATCAATTTTTATTGTTGCAATATTTTGAAGGTTCAGCGTTTGCGAATTGGCTTTATTAATTGAACCAAAGTAAACACTTAATAATACAAAACAAAAGATATATAGGGTATTTGATTTTTTCATTAAAACTAGATTTTTCTAAATAAGGTTGCAAAGTAATAGTTAATTATTAAAAATTAAATGGTACAGTGACGGTAAACTAAAATTGGACTATTCTATTCTTATTATCAATGTTTTATGTTATTTTTTTTTATTTTCAATAAGATTTTTTTTATTGATTAGTAGATTATTGATAAGTTGTTGGTACTTTGAGCCATTAATTTAATTAATTCGTTGGTTGTAGGTAATATTTTTTATGGATAAGGTAAAGATAAATATTTTAGGTTTAAGTAGCGGACAAACAAGTGGTAGTTATACCTTAATATTAGGCGAAGATAAAGGTAATAGGAGATTACCTATAGTAATAGGCAGTTTTGAAGCACAGGCAATTGCAATTGAAATTGAAAAAATTATTCCTTTCAGACCAATGACCCATGATTTGTTCTTGAGTTTCTTTAAGGAGTTTAGTATTGAACTGCTTGAAATTCAAATTTATAGTTTGCAAGAAGGTATATTCCATGCAAAATTAGTTTGTGAACAAATGGGAATAATCAAGGAAATTGAAGCTAGAACAAGCGACAGTATAGCTTTGGCTGTTCGATTTAAATGCCCAATTTATACTTTTGAAGATATATTAGAAGAAGCTGGAATTATAATAGATGATAGTGAAGAGCAAAATATATTTGATGATGAAATTGAGAATAAAATAAATATTGAAGTCAATAATTCTAACGATATGAGTAAATTAGCTTTAGAAAAGTTACATCAATTATTAAATGAGGCTTTATCAGTTGAAGATTATGCACTTGCTGCAAAAATTAGAGATGAAATAGAATTAAGAAAAAAATAAAATCTAACATCTGTAATCAATAAATTTTTTATTAAATCACTTAAATATTTATGAATATAAAATTCCGTCTTATACTAATGAGTTTTCTCCAGTTTTTTGTTTGGGGAGCATGGCTAATTACTGTTGGAAATTATTGGTTTGCTACAAAGCAATGGAGCGGTTCTGAATTTGGTGCTATTTTTTCTACCTTAGGTTTATCATCTATTTTAATGCCTGCTTTAACGGGTATTATTGCCGATAAATTTATCAATGCAGAAAGATTGTATGGAATACTTCATATACTTGGAGGGTTGGCTTTATGTTATATACCCCAAGTTGATTCACCAACATCATTTTTCTGGGTTATATTCTTGGCTATGTTATGTTATATGCCAACCATTTCGCTTTCAAATTCAATTGCTTATGCTATTTTAAAAAATAATAAATTTGATGTAGTGAAAGTATTTCCTCCTATTCGTGTTTGGGGAACTATTGGATTTATTATTGCTATGTGGATTACCAATATTTCTGGTAATAAAGCCTCTTCAAATATGTTTTACATAGCAGCTATAGCAGCTATTTCATTAGGTGTTTATTCATTTACTTTGCCTCAATGTCCACCTAAAAATTTAATATCAAGCAATTCAACTTTAGCCCAAAAGTTAGGATTGGATGCTTTTAAACTTTTTGGTACTTATAAAATTGCTTTGTTTCTTATATTCTCCATGTTTTTAGGTGCTGCCTTACAGTTAACCAATATGTATGGTGATACCTTTTTATCGGACTTCTCTAAAATTCCTGAATATAGTAATTCGTTTGTGGTTAAGTACTCAACCATTATTATGTCTATTTCTCAAATATCAGAAACCTTATTCATTTTAGCTATACCATTCTTTTTAAAGCGTTTTGGTATTAAACAGGTAATGCTTATTTCTATGGTAGCTTGGGTATTGAGGTTTGGTTTATTTGCATTTGGTGATCCTTCTGGTGGCTTATGGATGATTGTATTATCATGCATTGTTTACGGAATGGCCTTCGATTTTTTCAATATATCTGGCTCATTATTTATTGAAACCTCTACCGATTCCACAATTCGTTCAAGTGCACAAGGTTTGTTTATGATGATGACCAATGGATTTGGAGCAGTTTTAGGTAGCGCAGTAAGTGGTTTTTTAATTGATAAATATTTTACTATAAATGGTGTTAAAGATTGGCATTCCATTTGGATTTCGTTTGCAATTTATGCTTTAGTTATTGCTATTGCATTTACAGTATTATTTAAGCATAAACACAATCCTGAAGAATTAGAGAACGTAATCTAATATTACTGATTTATTTTTTTTACTATTTCCCAAACTAAATCGGTTTCAAATCCTCTACTTACTAAGTATTTTGCTGTTTTATTGGCTTTTATTAAGTAGTTTTTATCTTTCAGTGCGTCATATTTAGCTAATGCTTCTTCTTTTAAGGTTTGTAAATAGTCATCAAAATCTATTTCTTTCATCCCTTGCTGAATGCAGTAATCTGAAACTTGTTTGAGTTTCAACTCTTGTTTAATTTTATTGCGGCCCCATTTTTTTACCCTAAACTTACCGCCTGCAAATGCTTTTGCAAATCGTTCCTCATTCAAATAGTTTTGAATAATTAACTCTGCTATTACTTGTTCTGCAACATTATAAAACACGCCATATTCCGCTAGTTTATTTTTTACTTCATAATGGCTTCGTTCTTGGTAAGCGCAGTAACTAGCTAATTTTAACAGTGCTTGTTTAGGAGTAAGTTTAATTTCTTTTTTCTGCATTTAAAGTATTAATGTTTTTACAAAAATATATTACAATTAGCTATATTTAATCAAAACCAATTATTAGTTTTGAACGCATGCACAAAAACCGTAAATCTTTGTTGTTATTATTTTTTGCCAATGGAATTAGTGGTTTTGCTCAAGGAGTGAGTATGCTATCCATTCCGTGGTATTTTGCTAAAAATAATAATACACAAGTATTTAATTATTCATATGCTGCACTAACATTTTTTATAATGTTTTTTGGATTATATGCAGGAACTTTGGTTGATAAATTTAGTAGAAAGAATAATTTTTTAGTTACATCATTGGTATGTGGTATGCTTATTTTTTTTATTGCATTGATTGGATATTTAAATAATGGCTTACCCAGTTATTTGGTAATAAGTGTTTTTGCTATTACTATGCTTAATTACAATATACATTATCCAACTTTATATGCATTTGGGCAAGAAATTTCAACTCCAGAACAATATAACAAAGTAAATTCTAATATTGAAATTGTTGGTCAATCTACTTCCATTTTGTCAGGTGGGTTTGCCGCCATTTTACTCGATGGTTTTAATTTTAGTTTAGGCACTTATAATATGGTGGTTATGCCTTGGCAAATTTATGATGTGTTTATGATGGATGCCATTACCTATTTTATTGCCGCATTTTTAATTTTTTTAATTCCTTATTCACCAATAAAAAAAATAAATGAATACAGTACATCTATATTTCAAAGATTAAAAATTGGATTTGATTATTTAAAAGAAAACAAGAACGTGTTTATTTTTGGTGTAGGTAGTTACATGGTATTTGCCATGCTTTTAGTTGAAATTCATGCTGTTTTGCCTACTTATATAAAACAGCATCTACATGCAAAAGGTAATGTATTTGCTTTTGCTGATACCATTTATGCTGTTGGAGCGCTTAGCGCAGGATTTTTCATAAATAAATTGTTTAAAAAAACTGCCATTCTAAAGGCAATTATTATGCTTACCTTTTTAACTGTTGGAATTTTTATTGCCGCATTTTTAAGTAAAAGTGTATTGGTGATTTATATTGTAAGTATTATTTTAGGGTTTTGTAATGCCGGAATTAGGGTACTCAGATTGACTTATATGTTTACTATTATTCCTAATCAAATAATGGGTAGGGTAGGGAGTATTTTTAATTTGATCAATGTACTTACTAGAAGTATTTTTATTTTTATTTTCTCGCAAGTATTTTTTTCTGAAAGCAATAATATTATTTATGCTTATGCAATAATGGGTGTGTTTTTATTTATATCGGGTTTAGCATTATATGGAGTAAGGCAAAATTTGAAAACGGAATAGAAAACCAATTGTCAAAAAAACATCATTTAGGAGAGTTTAAGTATTTTTTTAGACTATTATATTTTAAAAATACTTACATTTGACATAATAAAAATGTTTGGTATAACATTTGATAAAACAAATAATAATTATAAAACAAAAATAAAGACAAAATGAAAAAGTTAATCATTACCGCATTTGTAGCTGTTGCTAGTTTAATGAGTGTTAACGCAATTGCACAATCAACTACTACGCCAGGAACTATTCCTGCTGCGCAAGAAAATCCAAACCAAGCTGATATTACTTTTGAAAAAGAAACCCATGATTTTGGTTCAATTCCACAAGGAGTACCCGCCTCTTATACTTATGTTTTTAAAAACACTGGCAAAGAGCCTTTAATAATCACTAATGCTGCTGCTGGCTGCGGTTGTACTACCCCAGAATGGACAAAAGAACCTATTAAACCAGGTCAAAAAGGTTATGTAAAAGCTACTTATAATGCAGCCTCGCCAGGTACATTTAATAAAAATGTAACTGTAATGAGTAATGCTAAAAAATCTAATGTGATTTTATATTTAAAAGGTGAAGTAAAGCCAGCTGAAGCTCCAAAGCAATAAATTATTTTTACAGCTTGAAAAGCCTAATTTGTAAAATACGAGTTAGGCTTTTTTTTGATTTTTTTTTTATTTTAATCAAATAAAAAATACAATTTATTTCTAATACGAAAAAGTTTAAAATTATAAAGATTGCCATTTGTTTATTTTATTGATTAGTTTTGTTTGACTCAAATAAACAACTTTAAATAAATTGGATACAACCGAAATAAAATCACTATTACTTTTATTGGACGACACAGATGCCGAGGTAGTTAATTTGGTTGAAAAAAAATTACTGTCTTATGGAATAAATGGACTGCCATTAATTGAAAAAGAATTGACTCAAATTAATGATTCGTCTGTTTTGAGTTTAGCAAACGGCATTATAAATCAAATAAACTATCAATACCTTTTAACTGAATTTGAAGTTTGGTTAAATGAAAGCGAAAGGGATTTGTTAGAAGGAGTATTTTTGGTAGCAAAATTCAAATATCCCAATTTAAAAAAAGGCGATATACGTGAAGTAATCGAAAAAATTAAACTGAATGCTTGGCTTGAGATGAGGCACGATATTACTGCATTTGAAAAGGTGAAAATTTTAAATTATGCTTTTTATAATATTCATGGGTTTTCAGGCAATGTTGAAAATTATCAAAGCTCTTCAAATTCATTTATAAATGAAGTTTTAGAAACAAAAAAGGGTAATCCAATTATGTTGTGTATTATATACATGTTGGTTGCTCAAAACCTCAAATTACCTGTGTTTGGCATTAATTTACCACAACATTTTATGTTGGCTTTTTTGGAGGAGGATAGAATGGACTTAAGTTCCTTCGATTTAAATAAAACAGGAAAAGTATCAGCAGATAACAGAAGTGTTTTATTTTATATTAATGCTTTTCATAAAGGCGGTGTTTTTACCAAAACTAGTTTAGAACAGTTTGTTCAACAAATGCAAATTCAAAGTAATCCTGCATATTATTTACCTTGTGATAACCTAACCATTATCAAACGCGTTCTTCGTAACCTTGCTTCTTCTTATAAGCATGAAAATGAGAAACTATTGGCAAATCAAATTTACGATATTTTATATCTTTTAGGCGAACCGCCATTGGATCACTTTACAGATGTAACTGATTCTAATTTTGATGAATAATCAATTTATCAAATCTGTTAATGCTTATTTCTTTATCTACCGCTAAGTTTTTGTTAATTAAATCCAATAACTGTTTGGCTAAATAGGGTGCATGCATTACTCCTTTGGTGCCTAAACCATTTAATACAAACATGTTTTTATGTTTTTGATGTTCGCCTATAATGGCTTTCCTATCTTTGGTGGTGGGTCTTATATTGGCTTCGTGTTTTAAAACTTCGTATGGAACTTTTAGGAAATCATTTAATTTTTCTTCTAAAAAAGTTTTGCCTTGTTCGGAGGTGTTTTCGGTTAAATCGTTCCATTCGTAAGTAGCACCAACTTTATATACATCATCGTAAAGATTAACTAAGTATATTCCTTTTTTAATCATTTTATCTTTAGTTAGTCCACTGCAATTTATAGTAAAAACTTCGCCCTTACATAATACAAAAGGCAAATAATTAAAGTATGGATTATCTTTATTTTTATAGCCTTGACAAAAAACAACATATTTGGCTTTTATATCATTGTATTGCCACCCATCAGTAAGTTGTTGCAAATTTTGGTAATCAAAATCTTGGTCTAATAAACAATTATTACTGAGCAATAATTCTCGCATTTTTTCAATTAAAGCGCGTGTATAAACCCAGCCAGTTTCTTTTATTTCAAAAGCCCCAAATGCATCGTTTAAGTTAGGTTCTTTGTTTGGAAATAAATTTACATGTTGCGAAAAATCTTCATTATCCATGCGACTCGAAAGGTCGTTTTGCTCTTTAACTGAGCCAAATAATTGGTAAATATTCTGCTTAAATAAAAGCTTACAATTCAAAAGCTTTTCCAATTCAGTATAGGCTTTAAAAGTATCGGCTAATAAAGCATCGGCATTCCAACTTTTAACCATTCGTTTGCCACTTATTGGGTTAAACATTCCCGCAGCTACTTTGGTTGAAGTGCTTTCGTTAAATTTATCAATAACCACAAAACTTTCATTGGCTTTCATTAATTCATGAGCCAGCAAAGTTCCTGCTAATCCTTGTCCTATAATAAGATAATTGGTTTCCAAATTTACTTGTTGGTTTATTGATTTCGTGATTTTTTGATTTGGTATAGGAGCAAAGTTAAAAAACGGTTTTACATGTTAAACTAAATTATTTACCATGGTCTATCGGCAATTGACTATCAACTTTTACTCCACGCAACATATGCCTTTTTCTTGGTGGACCATCCAATTTTTCAACAGTTAAGCCAACTTGTTGCATGGCTCGTTTTACATCGCCTTTAGAAGTATAAGTTACTAAGATTCCATTGGCGGCTAACAATTGATAAAGCTTTTCAAAAATAGCAATTTCCCATAATTCAGCTTGTTTATTTGGCGCAAATGCATCCATATAAATCACATGAATATTATTTAGCAAGCCATTGTTATCAAAACTTTCTAATTTATCATGGTATTTTACCAAAGTAAATTGGTTATTGATAGCAATGGGTTTATTCCAATCAGCCAAATGCATTTGGTTAAAAGTAGTTTGCTCTTGCTCGGTTAATCCATCGATATAGTTCAACTGATTAGTGATTTCAATTGGTAAAGGAAAAGCCTCAATACTATGGTAAACCACGTTTATGTTTAACTTTTGAGCAGCTATAAAAGTAAGTATGCCATTTAAACCTGTACCAAAACCAACTTCAAATATTTGAATAGTTTTTATTTCAGGATTTTGAGATAAAAAAGCATTTAACCCTTTATCAATAAACACATACAAACTTTCTTCAATAGCACCATTCCGCGAATGATAGGTTTCATCTAAGTGTGGTAAATACAAAGTATGAGAACCATCGTTGGTGGTGTATAATTAATCTCCAAAAAAATCATAACAGGTAAATGATCGCTGAATCCACCAAGATATTTGTTGCCTACGAATGTTCTTAACGGATTACCTTTGTATTTTTCGTCAGTTTCAAGCATAAAATCTTGTTTATAAACTTGTGCCGAGCCTGTTATAAATTTAACTTTCGATTTAGCATTTAATAAATTAGCACTGATTATAATTTGATCTAGCATGCTCCATTGGCCTTTAAACTTATGAGAACCTTGGTCTTCCATAGAAAGTTCTTTCATGGTGTTAAACAATGTTTTATCTTTAGTTTTGCTGGCTGCTCCACATGCACCTAATGTACCAACTACGGACATGTTACTTGGTTCATCATTTAAATCACCCATCACAACAATATTGGCTTTGGCATTTTTAGCATAAATTTCATCACAAACTTTACGCACCTCTCCAGCTACAAAAATGCGTTTGAACTCGCTTTCCTTTTCACCCTCGCGTCTGCTAGGCCAATGATTTACAATAAAATAAATCTTTTCATTGTTTTTTAAAGTGATTTCAGCAATCAAAATATTTCTAGTGTGATCGCCATCAATTCCGTCACTATTAATAACAACTGTTCGTCCTTTGGCTTCTTTTACAATACTACTTTTGTAAATAAATGCATTATCAATTCCGCGTTCATCTTCCCCTTCGAAAAATACAGTTTTATAAGCCATTTTTTGCAATTGCTTATTTTTAGTTAAATCGGTTAAAGCCTCTATACTTTCTACCTCACACATCCCTAAAAAATCAGCACCTGCGCCATTATTCATACTAGCTATTACTTTAGCCATTTGGTTTAATTTTGCTAAATAACGCTCTGTATCCCATTTGTATTTGCCATTAGGTAAAAATTCTTCATCATTCTTTCGTGGATTATCAATGGTATCGAATAAATTTTCTTGATTATAAAAAGCTACACAAGTCTTTTTTTGTGCCCAAATATTGCTTATAGTAAATAATACAAAAACAGTAATTATAAATTTTTTCATGAAGCAATTTTAATTTATTGTTAGTTGCTAAACAATTTTAATTTTAGAACTTTAATTTTAAAAAAAACTTAGGCTGTAAAAAAAGGCTTTAATCCAAACGAATTAAAGCCTTTTTTATAAAGCAATTTATATCTTATTCTTTAACCTTAGGTTTTTTGATAAACGAAAATCCAATCAATAATATTAAACCTACATATAAAGTAATAGATGATGCCAATGCTATGGTTTGACCTTTTTTAACTGTAGTAGGCTCAAATTTGAATTCAATATTATGTTTTCCTTCAGGAACAACCATGGCTCGTAATATATAATTAGCTCTAAAGTGAGGAACTAATTTTCCATCAACATAGGTATTCCAACCTTTATCGTAATACACTTCACTAAATACTGCTAATTGTGGAGTTTTGGTATTACTTTCATAAACCAATTTGTTTGGAGCATAGCTGATAAATTTAATAGATGCAGTACTGTCAAAATTCATTTTGAAATTAGCCAATTCACCTTCAAAACGTTTATCAATCACTGCGGTTTGTTTAGAGCTAAAGCCTGTTAATGCTTTGATTTCTTCATCAGCATTAGCAACCATTTTAGTATTGCTTACAAACCAGGCATTGCCGTTGGCAGCATAATTACGTTGTACAAATTTTCTACCTGTAGAATCACCTAAAATAATGTATTTAACATTTAACATATTATAGCATTCCATATTGTTTTTAGCCAATTGCCATTCAATTAACTCTTGGAATCTACGCATTTTAGCACCATGGTAACCACCTATTGTTTTGTGGTAATAAGCTGTAATGGCATCTTTATCAAAATCGGTAGTGTTGTTATATACTCTGTAATTTGGGTCAGTATCTTTTAATATTTCTTCATCAGCAGGTGTTTTTTCAAATAACGCAGCAGCTTTCTTTTTCTCAAAATCGCTATCATTTAGGTAACGTTTATCTACTTGCCATAAATCGCCAAGTACTAATAAACCTAATACACTAATGAATACAACTTGTTTAATTTTTTTGTTGTAATAAAACCAAATTAGGGCGCATGCAGCTGCTATCAATGCAAATGAACGGAAAGCATCCATTTGCATAATGCTTTCTCTGTCTGCTTTTAATGCAGTAACTAAAGAAGGATCCATTCTTTCATCATTCAAGCCAGTAAAATTAGCAAACATTTCAGGCATGATTGCAAAAAGTAAACATAATCCAGCTACAATTCCGCCACCATATTTTAACCCATTCATTAAATCTTTTTTGCTTATTTTATCGTTCATTAAATCGCGTAATGACAATAATGCCATAAGTGGGAATAATGCTTGAGTAATACATAAAATAAAAGTAACCGAACGGAATTTGTTATAAAGCGGAAAATAATCGAAAAATAGGGTAGTTAATGGCATAAAGTTTTTTCCCATAGATAAGAAAATTGCCAATAAAGAAGCAGCTAAAATCCACCATTTAACACTTGATTTTACTACAATCATTCCAAAAATAAACAAGAAACAAATAATGGCTCCATAATAAATAGGGCCGGCTGTAAATGGTTGGTCTCCCCAATAAACTGGCATTTGCTTAATGGCTTGTTTTGCATTTGAAGCATCGTAACCAGCTGCTTTTAATAATTTAAAAGTTTCGCTATTGGTACTTAATTCGCCATTACTAGCTCCACCATAAAAGTTTGGAATAAGTAAAGTTAATGGCTCTGTAACACCATTACTCCATGCTAATGCATAATCTTTATCTAAGCCGGTACTTCCATTATCTGCTTTGGTTTTTCCATCGGCAGCTATGGTTAATTCACTTGGTGCACGTAAGCTATATTTTCCGTATTCTTCGGTTGTTAATAATCCTGTAATATTAGTTCCAACTGCTATCAAAGCTGCAGCTCCTAAAAACACGCCACTTAATAATACATTTTTGATGGTACCATTTTTTATAGCATCTACTATTTCCACAATAACCCAAGCTATAATTATAAAAATTAGATAGTAAGTTATTTGTAAGTGATTTGCTGCCAATTGCAATGAAAGTGCTATACCTGTAAGTAACGCTCCCATAATTCTATTTTTGTGTAAACACATTTGAATACCGGCTATTACCAATGGAATAAAAGCAATGGCATTACCTTTGGTAACATGTCCAGCATCAATATTGATAAAATTAAAACTACTAAAAGCAAAGGCTAATGCTCCAATAATGGCAAGCCATGCATTTACCTCAAAAACCAACAACATAATATAAAAACAAATGAAGAGTAAAAATACTGTATCTGTTGGATGCTTAAAAACTTGTTGAAACTCAAAATAAATGGTGTTGGTCCAGTTGCCTGTATATGATGCGCCAATCAAATAATTAGGCATTCCACCAAAAATACTGTTTGTCCAATAGGTTCTTTCGCCAGTTTGTGTTTCAAATTTACTGGTTTCTTCATAAGTAGCGCGCCATTGGCTTACATCGTACTGCTTTAATACTTTACCTCCAAAAAATGGTTGAAAATAAAAAAACATGGCAATTAAAATTACCCCAACTGCCACAAAATGAGGCAATGCTTTTTTCATAAAATTATTATTCATTTCTGTTTAAAAAAAATTTGCTCGAATATAAGTTTTTGCCTCATATTTCATAATGAAAGTTAGTAATTTATTGTGTAATCAAACAGTTCATTGTTTTATTGGCACAGCAATTTAAAATTGGTAAATGATGTAATTAAATATCGATTTTACCAGCAACTAAAACATGTTCTGTAATATTTATTAGATAAAACTAATCTAATTTGTTTATCAAACTAAATTGAATTTATAGTGTTAATCAATAAGTTTGTAAAATTAGTAGGTTAAGTTGAGTGCCAATAAATTACTGTTAATTTAAAGATCAAGTAACCTATTTTACAACATAAACATTTACAGTAATGATAGAAGTTTTACAAAATCATATAACCAATCGGCTTGGAAATAACCTTGCTAATTTAGATGCTGTTTTAGCTAAGTTTAAACAAATAAAAACTAAAAGGAACGAACAGATTTTGCAGCAAGACAATGTTTGTAAATATGTTTATTTTGTGGCTAAAGGCTGCTTACAAGTTTATGTTTACGATAAAAACATGAACGAAACCACACGCGATATTGTAATTGAAGATAATTGGTGTTCTGAATTACAAAGTTTTGGAAGTGGTAAACCTGCTACCGAAAATATCAGAGCCATTGAACCATGCGAACTTTTGGCTATTGATAGAGAATCGTTTCAAGCATTAATGGAAACTGTTCCGCAGTTTGATATGGTTTATAAGCAAATACTTGAAGCATCTTATGCCAATTCGGTTTATAGAATTAATACTTTTGTTTCGCTAACAGCATTAGAGCGCATTCAATGGCTCATGGAATACAGGCCAATGCTCATGACACGGCTTTCGAGCAAACTTATTGCATCTTATTTAGGTATCAATAAAGATGTATTTAGTAGGTTAAAAGCCAAGCTGTAAAATATCGACTTTTATCATCATTACCTAAATTTTAATTGGTGAGTTTTGCTTCATTATTAACCCATTAAACAAAAATAACATGACAGAGTATTTATTATTATTTCGCAATGCAAGTGCTAACGATGGCTACATTGCTACCTCGCAAGACATGGCTGAAGATATGCCCAAGTGGCAATCGTGGATTGGCAATATAGCCATGCAAGGTAAACTAATTCATACCGCACCTATGCGTTACGACTCCACCATTATTAGCAATGAAGGAACAATTACTGGCCCTCATAAAGAGAGTAATTCGGTTTTGGTATCAGGATTTTTAATTTGTAAGTCAGATAACCTAGCTGAAGTGCAGGAGTGGAGTAAAGCTTGCCCTATTCTTAAATACCCAAATAGTTCGGTAGAAATTAGACCACTTATTCCTTTTCCAACAAACTAAATCATTTTAATTATGGACAGAATTTTAAATTTAGGGAGATACATATTTCCACTTTCATTTTTGCTTTATGTGGGTTTACACTTTGGTAAGCCCGAAGTGGGCGCTTCGTTTGTGCCTGATTATATTCCATTTCCATACTTTTGGAACTATTTTACCCTTGTTTGTATAGTGTTATTTATAATAAGTGCGCTTATAAGTAAATACGATAAATTGGCTTATACACTCATGGCTTTGTACGTAATTTTAATGGCTGTATTGGTTCATTTACCAAGAGCAATGGGACATGAACTTGGCCCTGAAAACATGACTGCTGATTTAATGAGAGAAAAAGAACTAGAAATGGTTAATTTTTTTAGAAACATAATGGTAACAGGCGCCTTACTTGGTTTTGCCAAATTTGTTGCTAAAGACAAAAGCATAATTAACTAAATTGTTTTAGTTAACATACCTTGTATCGTAAGCATCTCCAATGCTTTAACTTATTACTTTACTAAAACATTAACTTTGTAAAAGTTCTATACTTTGGTCATGCTGTAAGCATCTCCTTTACTTTAACTTATTGCTTTCCGTTAAAGTTAACTTTATAATCCGAAGCAAACGATATTGCGAACATTTATTATGAGAGCAATAACCAGCAATCTCAGGCGAGCAATAGCTTATATAACTTGAGATTGCTTCGTACCTCGCAATTACAATAGTCCCGCGGAATTATCACATTACAAACTTCGAACTAAAAACTACGAACTTATTTGATAGCAAAAACCACATTTACTTGGCTAGTAATTTTTATAGTTTTCATTTCTAAGGCAGGTTTGGCCCAATTTGAAAAAGCATCAGCACTGCCTATCGATTCTGCATTATACATTTTGTTGGCTCTTACATTATACATGGGGAAATTTTCATTGTTTTCTTGGTCATTTACCTCTTATGCTTCGCCTTATTGTTCGTTAAAGGCCACTAATAAAATAGCCTGCCTTTTCTTTAGTAGCTTTAATGGCATTTATTTTTAGCTGTTTTTTAAATTCTTCCATTTTACTATGGTATGTGCGGCTAATATTTACTTGGCTTATGCCTTCATCGTCCAGTCTGTCTATTAGTTCATTGTATTTGCTTTACTCACTCATTTTTAATTGGTAGGTTTTGTTTAAAAACTGAATTGGTTCGGATTTGAAATTTGTATTTTGATACTATTCTCTTAAAGTAAATTTATTATGTAAAGTTTACAAAACCTCATTAGCAGGCAACACTTATTTCCTTTATTCTCTCAAAATGTGATAATCATACAAATCGTATAAGAAAGTATGTAATAAACACTTCATCAAAGCAGGGCACATTTGCAATACATAAAATCACTTAAAACGAAACAACATGAAAAATTTTAAACCAGTACTCCATATCGCAACTTTAATTATTGCAGTTATTGTCGGCATAACATCGTGTAAGAACAACTACTCCAAAGACACAAAAGATGTTGCTGAAGACCATAACGATGCAAAGTTTGATAAAAATGACAACGAAAAAGATGCTCAATTTCTAGTAAATGCTGCCGAAATAAACATGGAAGAAATAAGCTTAGGGCAATTGGCTCAACAAAAAGGCAGTACGAACCATGTAAAAGAATTGGGCAAAATGATGGAAGAATCACACACTAAATCATTGGCTGAATTAACAGCATTGGCACAAACAAAAAGTATATCACTTCCTACTTCGCAAACCGAAAACGTTAAAGAAGCTTACAAAAATTTAAACGAAAAATCAGGAAACGATTTTGGAAAAGAATACAGTAGCATGATGGTGAAAGGTCATGAAAAAGCCATTGAACTTTTTGAAAAAGCTTCAACCGATTGCACCGACCCTGATATCAAAGCATGGGCAA
>JAAFJM010000003.1 GCA_013298895.1 Bacteroidota bacterium
ATCATAAAATAAAAATCGCTCAATCAATTAATATGCAGGTATTCGCTTTTAAGTTTTTTGCCAAAAAATATTTCGGCTTGTTGGTCAAATATTTCTGTGGAATCGGTAGTATAAAAAGCCATTTTACCATTTTTACTACAAAGGTTTTCTAAATCCGTGTGTCGCTCTAAATATTGTGTTAGGCTATTGGATACTATTTTGCCTTGGCTTAGTAAAGCTATTCCTTCGGGTAAAAGTGCTTTGATTTTATCTTGCAATAAAGGGTAGTGTGTACAACCTAACAAAATGGTATCAATATTGGCCGATTTAGCCATGAGTTGGTTTAGGTGTTTTTGAATAAAAAAGTCTGCGCCAGGGTTGTCAAACTCATTGTTTTCAATAAGCGGAACCCAAATGGGACATGCCTGCTGATGAACAGTTATTTCAGGAAAAAACTTTTCAATTTCAATAGGGTAGGAGTTGGAGGTAACAGTGCCTAAAGTAGCTAAAACCCCCACTTGTTTTGTTTTACTAAATGTACCAATTAGTTCGGTAGTAGGTCTAATAACTCCTAATACACGTAGGCGGCTATCCAATAATGGTAAATCGCGTTGCTGAATATTACGCAGGGCTTTGGCCGAAGCAGTATTGCATGCTAAAATTACCAATTTACAGCCTTTGTTAAAAAGGGCATTTACACACTGCAAAGTATATTCATATACTGTTTCAAAACTACGGTTTCCATAAGGAGCCCGTGCATTATCGCCCAAATAAACATAATCGTATTGTGGCAATGAGTCAACAATTTCTTTCATTACAGTTAATCCACCGTAACCTGAATCGAAAATACCTATAGGGCCGCTTTGCATGTTGCAAGGTTATAAAATAAAAAAGCCCTAACAAAATAAATTTTGAAAGGGCTCTTTGCATTGGTGAATTGTTATTCCATTTTTCCTTTAGTTTTTTACAAACTTTTCATAAACTATTTTTTCAGCTATTACTAACTTAATAAAATAAACACCCGCAGGTAATGAAGTAATGTCAATCGTTTGAAATTTATTAAAGGCTTCATGTTGAATTGTTTTACCATTTATATCCAATAAATAATAAGCGCCATTTTTATTATTTTCATTGGTTTCAATAGTTATAAAATCGTTGGAAGGATTTGGATATATTTTAACACCTAATTGATTTGATAAAGTTTTAACAGCAGTATTGGTTATGGTAACAGATTTACTTACCGAATCTTTACAGCCGAAAGAATTTACAGCTACTAGTGAAGCTGAAAATACACCACCTTTAGTATAAACAAAGCTAGTATTTTTGGTATTAGCTGTACTATTAGCAGCATCGCCAAAATGCCAAGTATAATTATTCGAATCGGTGGTTAAATTAGTAAATACTACGCTATTTTTATTTACGTTATTAGAATCCGACTTAAGATATTCAAGGCTAAAATTAGCAACTGGATTCGGATTTTCAGTTACTGTAATTACAATTGACGAATCAGCACAAAAAGTAGCTGTATCAATTACAGTGGCTTTAATCAATGTGTTTTGTAAAGTCAATTTATTGGTTAAATTAATTGCATTGTTAAATCCAGCTTGTAATAATGTTCTAGTGGGATTTAATTGATAAAATGAGAACAGATTAAGGCCATTTGCTCTATTGGCAGTTAAAATAATATTTTGCCCCTTGCAATAAGTTGCATTAGGTTTATTACTAGTTATGTTCGGCACAATTGGGTTAAGGTTTCCTTTAATTGTAAAAAAAGAATCAATAATTGGGCAGCCCGTTGCAACACTATCTTTTATTTTAATTCTTATACTATTATTACCTGCTTTAATCGGCATATTAAAAATGGTACTACGCGAAAAAGTACTAGTAATTGAATCTGTTTCATACTGAATTAAGTATTTGGGGTTCGAAATATTTTTAACCTCAAAAGGAGTTGTAGTAACTATCTCATTGGCGCTTAGGCATACAAAACGTTTATAATTGTAAAAACTATTTATAGTATTACAGCCATTATTGATGCAAGTTTTGCTAGCAATTAATCCATTTCCGCATACTCCATTCGATTTAACCCTCACCCAAATAGTTTTGGTGGTGTTAGGTTGTAATCCTTCAATAGTATGTGTTGTTTGGTTTACACCACTAGCATTTACCCATGTTTTACCAGTATCTAAACTAATTTCATAATTAGTATAATTTGCTACAGGCTGCCAAATAAATTCAATAGCAGAAGTAGTACTATTACCGCAATTTACAATTGGAGCGATTGGCTGGGTTTCAACTGATATATATTTTGCTGGTAAATTAGTAGCACAACCAGCTGCTGTAATCTTTGCTGCTACTTTATAAATTCCTGCTTTGCTTCTGCTAAACTCGTAAAGCAAATTTTGTGAGTTTTGTTCAGAAGTGTCATTCACAAAATATTGAGCACTAAATCCATTTCCAGTTATATCAAACATTACTTTGTCGCTATTACAGATGGTATCTTTATTACTTACTAAAGTGGCTTGAGGATAACTAGCTTTGCTAGGCTTAACACTTGTAGATGTGGCAAAACAACCGCTTGTATTCGTTACTTTTACTTTATAGCTTAAACTATCTTTAACGTATATTGATGAAGTGATAAAATTTCCAGGAGTCCATAAATAGGTTAGTCCAGCTCCCGTATTTGCTTGCAAGTTTATTGAATCGTTTCCACATATGGTTGTATTACTTGTAGTTATGGTAGCAGTTGGTTTAGCTATAACTTGAATAGTTTGTGACACTTGCGATGAATTCCCGTCCGCATTAGATGTAGTTAATCTAACTTGTCTGTTTCCCGCTGAAGTATAAACAAGTTTTACATCCTTGGTATTAGCAGAACTTGGATTGCTATTAACAAATACCCAGCTATATCCAGTAGGATTATTTTGACCGCTTCCGCTCAAATACAAAGTATCGCCTACACAAACTGTTGTGCTCGATGCAGTTATTACTGCGGTTGGAGGATTAGTTAAGGATTGAGATAATGCAAATGATTTGGTATAAACTAAGTCACCACTGGTATTTCCATTAGCGTTTGTAGCATTATAACTAGTATAAAATGTGACTGTACCTATTCCTGATGCAGGTGCAGTCCAATTAAATGTCCAGGTTCCACTGGTACTTGATGAACTTTGCGAAATATAAGTTTTACCACTGCTTGAACTAGTTGTAGTTCCTGTACCAGCTGCCATACTTCCTGCATTGGTGTTTGATGAGGTTAAACAAGTAACCTGAAAACCGTTTTTAGTTGTGGCCGCAGCACCACCACTAACCGTAAGTGCGTATACTGTACCCGGAACATAACCATTTAGTGGTAAACCACTAATAGTAATTGCATTCCAATTAGCTCCACTTGTAATTGCAGCTCCCGAATGGCACGAGGTACAGTTTGTACCACTTGGTTCACCAGCATTGGCTGACGGAGGATTACTAGAATTAGTAAATACCGATAATGAAATAAACAAAACAGGTATTACAAAAACTGACTTTAATAGGGTATTTTTTTTGATCATAGAATAAAACTTATTGAGTACAAGGATATACAATGCATGGTATAGAAAATAATAATAATTGTAATTTTTTTTATTTTTTTAAAACTTTTACAAAATAAATTAGTTTGATAAAATTATGTTAGTGAGTGAAAAAGAACGATTAAGTATTTATAAGTTCAAACTGAAAAATTTATTAGGTGAGGAGATTTTACTCGAAAAATTTAAAGGAAAAGTCTTATTAATTGTTAATACAGCAAGTGAGTGTGGATATGCTGATCAATATAAAGAGTTAGAAGAAATATATAAACAATACAAGGATAAGGGTTTTGAGATATTAGCATTTCCTAGCAATGATTTTGGCTCGCAAGAGCCTTTGAGTGGTGTTAATATTGAAAATTATTGCCATGCCAAATACAATACCACTTTTCCTATATTTAATAAAATAAAAGTAAAAGGACTTGGTGCACATCCATTGTATCAATTTTTAAGTGAAAAAAGATTAAATGGAAATGTGAACATGTATCCTAAATGGAATTTTCACAAATATTTGGTGAATAAGGATGGTCAAGTAGTTGATTATTATTTTACTGTAACCAAACCTAATTCACTAAAACTGAAACAAGCGATTGAGAAATTATTAGGATAAAAATTGATTTATCCAATCAACAATCTCGACTGCAAATTCGCCATATAACATGGTATGGTGATTACCCTCACTAGTTTTTAGTTCTCCTTTTTTTAATAAATTAACCGCTTTTCGAGCAAGGTATCTAGGTAAAATAGGTTCACTTAAGTTATACTCGCCTTCTGCACTAATTAGCAAAGTATCCTTTTTTATACTGCTAAAGTACATGGCAAATGGCTCCTTACTAACATGAGTGGCTATTTGAATTATTTGAGCTAAATCTGATTTAGATTCTACTGTACCATCTTCATTGATATCAATATCTGCATCATAATAAGTTTGCATGTCATTATCCCAAAAATTCACATATGGAGCATTTTTAACCTGTTGGAAATAAGCATCTTTGTTTTCAAATTTTTTATCCAACCTACCCATCGAAGTTTGTAACATTAATGGGGTTTTTGGATTCATTTCGGGAGCGGCATCTAAAAAAATTATTTTACTAAAATAATTAGGATAATAATAACATAAATATGAAGATAAAAGTCCACCAAATGAATGTCCTACTAATACTATTTCACGATTTGCGAAAGGTTTTATTAATCCAATAATATCTTCAGCATGAAGTTTAAAGCTATACCCAAAAGCAGGATGACTGCTTAATCCCCTGCCTCTTAAGTCAGGTATAATAAGTTCAAAATTATTATTTAAGCCTTTATTTACAAGTCCTTCAAAGGCATGACAATTGGCAGTTAGTCCATGTAATAATAATAATATTGGTTTATCTGCATTTGGGTAATGCAAAAAATGAAGTTTAATATTATTAATTTCTAAAAAGTTACTGGTAAAATTATCCATATTATTGTGCTGTCCAACCTCCATCTACCGGAATAGCAGTTCCTGTTATAGTTGCTGCATTGTCAGAAATTAAATAGGCCACCATTTGAGCAATGCTTTCTATGGCTATAAATGATTTGATGGCCTGTTTGCTTAACATTACTTTTTCAATTACCTCTTCTCTGCTTAGTCCATGTACTTTCATTTGATCCCCAATTTGATTTTCAACAATAGGCGTATGAACATATCCAGGGCAAATTGCATTTACTGTAATATTATGTGGGGCACCCTCTAAAGCAATAGTTTTAGTAAAACCAACTACACCATGCTTTGAAGCAATATATGCCGATTTAAATTCACTTGCTACTAATCCATGTGCTGAAGCTATATTTACTATTCTTCCGAATTTGTTTTCAATCATACTAGGAAAACAAAGCTTGGTTAAAACAAAAGTAGCTGTTAAGTTTATGGCAATAATTTGATTCCATTTATCCAATGGGAAATTTTGTACAGGAGATACAAATTGAATACCTGCATTGTTAACCAATACGTCTATTTTACCAAATTTAGCCAAGGCTTGGCTTACCATGGTTTCTATTTGTTCTGTGAATAATAAATTGCATGGCGAAAAAAGGTAATCAATTCCATATTTTTGAGCTACTTCTGCAGCAATTTGCTCGCCATTTGCCTCTAATCCGTTAAAAATTATATTATATCCGCTAGCTGCTAAATTATTTGCTATGGCCAAACCAATTCCACTTGTGCTGCCAGTTATTAGTGCTGTTTTTTTCATTTTTTCATTTTTTAATTGGCAACAATAATGGTTTTTACTGATTTGATACAAATTTTTTAAAAGTGGTTTGTTTATAAATTTCGATAAAAATAAAAAATTAGTCATTTAAATAAATAAATTAAAATAGAAATTCAATTTAAAAATCGCTCATTTGTTGTATTATTGTGCATTATTATATCATGGATAATTATTCAGTCATTATATTATCAAGTATTTTGTTTTCTGCTTTTTTTGCAGGAACCGAAATTGCTTTTATATCCTCAAATAAACTTTTAATTGAGTTAAAAAGTAAACAGGGAAGCGTTACTGCCAATATATTATCAAATTTTGTTAATAATCCTTCAAAATTTATAAGCACAACATTAGTAGGTAATAACATTGGCTTAGTAATTTATGGTATTTATATGGCTAAGGTTTTAGATCCTTTTTTAGTTAGCATTTCACCCTATTTCGAAACCCATAAATTTCTTTTATTATTTACCCAAACTATTGTTTCTACATTAATAGTATTAGTAACAGCAGAGTTTATACCTAAAGTGCTTTTCCGAATAAATCCTGATTTGGTTCTACAAGTTTTAGCATTACCTTTTTTAATTTTTTATTATTTATTTTGGCCTGTTGTACATGTTATAATTTGGTTATCTAAAATTATTTTAAATGGTTTTTTAAAAATAAAATACACGGAAACTACACCAGTATTCACTAAAATAGATTTAGATGATTACATCAATCAGGTTAGTGATAACGATTTGGATGAAGATGCAGAGGTTGATACAGAAATGTTTAAGAATGCGCTTGATTTTTCAAATTTAAAGGTGCGTGATTGTATGACTCCTAGAACCGATTTGGAGATAATTGACATAACAGAAACACCAGAAGTATTATATGAAAAATTTGTAAAAACGGGACTTTCTAAAATTTTAGTATATGGTGGTACTTCTGATAACATTATTGGATATGTGCACCAAAAAGAGATTTTCAAAAAAGTAAATTCGATTAAAGAAATCGTTTTTCCAATAGAAATTGTTCCTGCTACTACCTCTGTTATGGATGTTTTAAATAGATTTAGTAAAACTCGAAAAAGTATAGCTTTAGTTGTAAATGAACTAGGTGGAACTGCTGGAATTGTTACTATTGAAGATGTGATGGAGGAAATTTTTGGTGAAATAGATGATGAGCACGATACAGAATCGTTAACAGAGAAGTTATTGAGTGAAAATGAATATTTATTTTCAGGAAGGTTAGAAATATATTATATCAACAATAAGTATGATTTAAACTTACCTGAAGGTGAATATAATACATTAGGCGGCTTCATTACTGCAAATCACGAGGATATTCCAATGCAAGGAGAAAAACTGGTAATTGATGGTTTTGAATTTATAATTCAAAAATCAAGCAGTGCAAAAATAGAAGAGGTTGTTTTGAAAGTAGTGAACAAATAGAGGAATATTACTATTCCCCCTTGTCATATGCCTTAATAATATCCTTAACCAACTTGTGTCTAACAACATCTTCGTAGGTTAAATATTGAAATTTTATACCATCAATTTCTTCTAATATTTTTACAGCTTTTAATAATCCTGAAAGTTGTTTTTTTGGTAAATCTATTTGCGACAAATCGCCTGTAACAATAAATTTAGCATGAGGCCCCATTCTTGTTAAAAACATTTTTAATTGCAAATCGGTTGCATTTTGAGCTTCGTCTAAAATAACAAAAGCATTATCCAATGTTCTACCTCGCATAAAAGCTAAAGGTGCAATTTCAATCACGCGGGTTTCAAGGTATTGCTTAAGTTTTTCGGCAGGAATCATATCATCTAATGCATCGTAAAGTGGACGCAAGTAAGGATCAATTTTCTCTTTTAAATCACCGGGTAAAAACCCTAAACTTTCGCCAGCTTCTACCGCAGGCCTAGCTAATATTATTCGCCTAACTTCCTTGTTTTTAAGAGCCTTTACTGCTAGTGCGACAGCTGTATAAGTTTTTCCTGTACCTGCTGGGCCAATTGCAAAAAGTATATCATTATTTTGAATATGCTCCACCATTAATTTCTGATTTGGTGTTTTGGCTTTAATGGCTTTTCCACCATTTCCATGTAAAATTACATCTGCATTATGGGTATTTGATTCTACTAGCTCATTCTTACTTTGCGCTATATCTCCAGCTAATAGGGCCTTAAACTGACTATCAGATATGGTTCCATTCTTAAATATTACAGCTTCAAGTTGAGTAAATTTTCCTTCAAATAACTCCATTTCCAATTCATCCCCAGTTAATATTAACTGATTGCCTCTGCTTACAATTTTTAGTTTTGGAAAATGTGCTTGAAGTATTTTTAGATTACGGTTATTGTGACCCAATAATTCTAAAGGGTCTAAATTTTCGATAAGAATTTCTTTATTATTCAAATTATATGCTGCTTAATTATATTTTTGCACGAATTTATTAAAATAGCTAAGTCCTACAAGTGAAAAATATTACCTTAATATCAGATTATGGAAATGCGAGCCATTATGCTGCTGCTTTAAAGGGTAATTTATTCAAAACAGTTCCTAATATTAGAATTATTGATATTTCGCATACAATTGAAAAGTTCAATAAATTGCAATCTGCATTTATTCTAAATGCTATTTATAAAAATTTTGAAGAGGGAACAATTCATCTTATTTGTGTTGATACAAACTTGTTTATGTATGAACAAATAATAATTGCAAAGCACCAAAATCAATATTTCATTGCATTGGATAATGGGATTCTGAACCTAATGTTTGAAGGTGAGCCAGATGAAATTTGGACATTAAATAGTAACCTTTGTAACTCCAATGATTCGTTTATTGAAAATGAAGCATTTGTGCTAATAGCAAAACACTTAACATCAAACTCACCCATTAGTTTAATAGCTACAAATGGTAAATTAAATTATAAGTTAAGTCATCCTAATATAGAAATTCACGATCAAGGCATAGTTGCATTTGTAGCATTTGTAGATGGTTTTGGTAATGCTATTTTGAATGTTGATAAAATACTTTTCGAGAAAATAAGAGGAGGACGATTATTTAAGATTTATTATGCAAGAAAAGAGTTTTTTGATAAAATTAACAAGCATTATAAAGAGGTAGAAAAAGGAGAGGAGGCAATATTGTTTAATTCAAGCGGGTATTTGGAAATAGCTACCAATGAAGGAAATGCCTCACAGTTACTAGGATTGAGGGTAGGAAGTAAGATAATGATAGAATTTCAATAATAAAATATGATAACTAGAATAGTACGATTATGTTTTGAGCCATCAAAAGTTGATGACTTTTATAAAGTTTTTGAAGCTAGTAAACTTCAAATTGCTGCTTTTGAAGGATGTAATGGATTGCAATTAATGCAGGATGCTAATGAAAATAACGTTTTATATACCTTAAGTTATTGGGAAAGTGAAGAACATTTAAACAAATATCGTTTTTCGGAACTTTTTAAAACTACGTGGGCTCAAACAAAAATTTTATTTAATAATAAACCTCAGGCATTTAGTTTAGAATTATTGCAAAAAGTAAAATAATATTTGCTTATAAAATAAATATTTTTACATTTGCAGCCCTTATTACAGCAAAGAATTTTATTTATTAATCTCAAAAAAATATTCTTTTGAGATTAAATTAACTAAAGTATATAATAATGGCGGGGTAGCTCAGATGGTTAGAGCACAGGATTCATAACCCTGAGGTCGGCAGTTCGATTCTGCTCCCCGCTACCAACAAAATCAAGGCTTTACAGAATTACTGTAAAGCCTTTTTTGTTTATTATTTGATTAAATAATGTTGTTCATGGATGTATTGTAGCTCGGATATTTATTTATATTTGCCAAGTGAGATCAAAAACATTCCTATTCATACTTTTAATAGTGCTTGGTAATTATTTAAAAGCAGGTTCTATAACAACAACCACTTTGTCACTTCCATCATTTGGAAATGTATACCCATTCAATAGTTCATCAAGTTTAAATTATACGGTTTCTGGAACATCACTTACAGCCCCAATCGTAATTGCTGCTTCAACAGCCTTTGAAGTATCATTATATTATAATTATGGTTATGGTAATAAAATAACATTAGCACCATTGTCTGGAGTGGTAGCCAATACAAAAATATTTGTTCGCTTTAGTCCGTCATTGGTAGCAAGTTATCCAAGTACTTCAAATGCAATATTAAATAGTAGTCTTGGTTCTGCTTCAGTTAGTGTTTCAGTTAGCGGAACATGCATTGCAACAACAATTCCTACAGGAGTAAATACTTATTTTAATACCATTGGAAATGTTAGAGGAGCTGCTTTAAAAACGGCTCTTTATAATAAAATTTCAGTAGGAACTACCTCTGTTAGTTATACTCCTGGTGTTTGGAATGCATACGCTACTACCGATGTTCAGCCAAATGGAAAAGTTTGGGATATTTATAGTACAAGATTAGACCAAGCTTCTCCTTATGAATATACATTGGTGAGTAATCAATGTGGTACATATTCTGTAGAAGGTAATTGTTATAATCGAGAACATTCATTTCCACAAAGTTGGTTCAATTCAGCAAGTCCTATGGTAACTGAATTAAACCATGTATTCGCCTCGGATGGAAAAGTAAATGGCATGAGAAATAACTATCCTTATGGTTATGTTACAAATGCTACTTATACAAGTCTTTATGGCGGGAAATTAGGAACTAGTGCTAATAATTTTGGCTATACAGGAGTTGTTTTTGAACCAATTGATGAATATAAAGGTGACTTAGCAAGAGGCTACTTTTTTATGGCTACAAGGTATGAAAACCTAATTGCTTCTTGGTTGTCAAATGGCAATGCATCAGATATTCTTGCAGGAAATAATTATCCTGTATTTTTACCTTGGCAGTTAAGTGTACTATTAAGTTGGCATAACCTTGACCCAGTGAGTGATAAGGAAATAAAAAGAAATAATGCTATAGCTGCAATTCAAGGAAATAGGAATCCATTCATTGACAGTCCACAATATGCTCAGCGAATATGGGGCGGTGCAATTCACAATGAGCCTACTATCGCATCAACTGATTTTTCATATACAAATAATGGAACAAATACAGTAAACTTAAGTTGGAAAACGGGTAATGGTGTAAGAAGATTAGTTATTTGTAAGGCAGGAAGTGCAGTTAATTCTTTACCTATAGATACTTTGGCTTATACCGCTAATTCAGTTTTTGGAAGTGGTTCTAATATTGGAAATAATTGTTTTGTGGTATACAATGGAACGGGTAGTTCTTGCAATGTTACAGGTTTAAATAATACTACCAATTATTACTTTGCAATTGTTGAATATAATGGAGTTTCAAACATATCTAATTACAATACATCAACTTACTTTAATAGTGGAATTGTGTCTTTACCAGTAAAATGGTTGTCATTTAATGCCGCATTTGTAAATCCTGCCAATGTGCTAATAAATTGGAAAACTGCAAGTGAAGTTAATAACAATAAATTTGAAGTAGAAAAAAGTTACGATGGCATTAATTGGATAAAAATTAGTGAAGTTAAAGGTGCGGGAAATAGCAATAGTGTAAAAACATATTCTGTTACTGATGAAATAGGTTCAATTATTTCAAATAGCATTTTATACTACAGAATCAAACAAATTGATTTTGATGGTAATTTCAGTTATAGTAAAGTTGAAAAAGTCACAAAAATTACAAGTGAAAAAGTAGTGGTAAGTCCAAATCCATTTACTAATTTTTTAAACATTAACTTATTTTCAGAAACAGGTTCTAGTGCCAATATTACGTTATTAAATAATTGGGGTTCTAAGGTAATGATTTATGAAGCCAACCTTGTTGTAGGAGATAACCTAATTGAAATTCCTGAGGTACAAAAACTATCAAATGGTATATACATTATTCAAATTGAATCAGGATCAACCATTCAATCGTTTAAGTGTATAAAAAATTAAAACAGAGGAAACTTGTACTTTTTCGTAATTTTATAACTTAATTGTAAAAAATTATAACATTTATTTTCAGGGATAAAATTTTATTTGTATTACAAATTAGCAAAAGTTAATTATAAATAATACGCTCATGAAAATAAAAAAAAATGTAGCCATTAGCGAATCTGGATTTATATTCAATCCAACTACAGGTGATTCGTTTAGCACTAATCCAATTGGATTAGAAATAATAAGAATGCTAAAGGACGAAAAGGGTAAAGATGATATCAGAAAAGCTATTTTAAGTAAATACAATGCTGATGAATCTACTTTTGAAAAAGATTATTACGATTTTGTAATGATGCTTCAAAATAATCAAGTGGGTGACGAGGGGGAATAGTAATAAATTTAATATATACTATGAAACCTAAAATAACAGTCGCAGTATCTGGACTTAATAATATTGATAGTCCAGGACCAGGAATACCCGTAATTCGTGCTTTAAAAGAAAGTAAAGATTTTGATGTTAATATAATTGGACTAAGTTATGAAACACTTGAGCCAGGTTTGTACATGCACGATTTAGTGAACAAGTCATATCAAATACCATTACCAAGTGCAGGAATTGATTCATTGATGGAACGTTTAAGTTACATCAATAACCAGGAAAATGTAGATGTAGTAATACCTAATTTTGATGCTGAATTAGCTAATTTCATGAAACTTGAGCAAAGGTTAAAAACAGAACTAGGAATTAGCATGTTTTTACCAACTCAGGAACAGTTTGACGAAAGACACAAAGCCAATTTATATGAATTTGGACAAAAACATGGAGTAAGCGTTCCTTACAGTAAAATGATGTTTAGCACCAATGAGATAAGTGCCATAGCCACTGAATTTTCATATCCAATGGTAGTTAAAGGAAAGTTTTATGAGGCTTATATTGCCTACAATCCTGAACAAGTAGCTAATTATTTTAATAAATTAAGTGCTAAATGGGGTTTACCTATTATTATTCAAGAATATGTATTTGGAAGTGAAGTAAATGTTACTGCACTAGGCGATGGACAAGGAAATGCAATCAGTGCAGTACCTATGAGAAAATTGTTTATTACCGATAAAGGTAAAGCTTGGGCAGGTATTTCATTAGATGATGATGAATTAGTAAATATTGCTAAAAATGTAATTTCTTCATCAAAGTGGAGAGGTGGAATGGAGCTAGAGTTTATTAAAACTGCTGAAAACAAATACTACTTACTTGAAATAAATCCACGTTTTCCAGCTTGGGTATATTTAGCTGCTGGTTGTGGCCATAATCAGCCTGAGGCATTGGTTAAATTAGCTTTAGGTAAATCTGTTGAACCTTTTGGATATTACGATATAGGTAAAATGTTTATTAGGTATTCTTATGATATGATTGTTGACTTAAAAGAATTTGAGCAAATTTCAACAATAGGTGAACTTTAAAATTAGCTGCCAGCCATTAGTTTCTGAATTCTAGCTAAAAAAAGTTATAGTCATGAATCAAAATAGTTAGATGCTACCAGCTAGCTGCAAAAAAAAATAAACAAAAATTGCCAAAGGCTAGCCACAAGCAGCTAAAGGCCTAAAAAATATAAAACAATGGAAAAAATTAGATATGAAAGACCAGTCATTAAAAAGTTAAATACTGGCGTAATGAACAAGTACGGTACCCGCACAGAATATACTCCATTTACAAATATTGATGGAGCTAAAGTTAAAGATTTAATAGCTGAATTTGGTTCTCCATTGTTTGTTATGAGTGAGCAAACAATTCGCAAAACTTATAAAGATGCGGTTCGTGCTTTTACAACGCGTTACCCTAAAGTACAATTTGCTTGGAGTTACAAAACTCACTACAATAATGCAATTTGCAATGTGTTTCATCAAGAAGGAAGTTGGTCAGAAGTTGTTTCTGGATTTGAGTATAATAAAGCATTATTAAACGGTGTTCCAGGAAATAAAATTATATTCAATGGTCCTGATAAAACCGATGAGGATTTAATCTTAGCCATTAATAATGAATCAATGATTCATATTGATCATCTAGATGAACTATATAGAATTATAGAATTAACTGAAGAACTAAAAAAACGCCCTAAAGTTGCTATTAGGGTAAATATGGATACTGGTGTTTATCCTATGTGGGATAGGTTTGGATTTAATTATGAAAGTGGACAAGCATGGGATGCCATTAATAAAATTATCTTAACCGATAAAATGGACTTAATAGGTTTGCATTCACATATTGGTACTTTTATGTTAACACCAAGTGCTTATGCGGTGGCTGCTACCAAGCTTTCTGATTTAGCTTTCCATATCAAAGCCAAGTTTGGAAAAAATATTTCTTACATTGATATGGGAGGTGGATTTGCATCTCGTAATACTTTAAAAGGATCATATCTAATGGGTGCTGATACTGTTCCTACTTTTGATGATTATGCAGAAGCAATTTGTTCAGCATTATTAAATTCTGATTACAGTAAAGATGAATTGCCTTTATTGATTTTAGAAAGCGGCCGTTCATTGGTTGATGATGCAGGTTATTTATTAGGAACTGTTTTAGCAAATAAACGCCTAAGTGATGGACGTAAAGCTACCATAATGGATTTTGGTGTAAATTTATTATTTACCTCATTTTGGTACGAACATAAAATATCGCCAGCTCAAGAGTTTAGTCATTATACCGAAGATTCTGTTATATATGGTCCGTTGTGCATGAATATTGATGTAATTAGAGAAAATGTAACTTTACCACCAATGAAAAAAGGTGATAATGTGGTTGTACATACAGTTGGTGCATATAACATGACTCAGTGGATGCAGTTTATTTCAATGAGACCAAATGTGGTAATTATAGATATGGAAGGAAAACCACATTTAATTAGAAAAAAAGAAACGTTAGAATACATGAATAGTTTAGAGGTAACACCTGGCTATTTAAATGAATTTAAGTTGTAAGTTTTTTAGGTAATAAATCGCAAAAGATGTTGAACTTTTTTATTAAGTTCGACATCTTTTTTATAAAGTATTGTTTCTAATAAGAGTGAAATTAAATACAAACCTAATGTCTTTTTTATTTTAATCATCAAACTAAAAGTTGAATAAAGCGAAGCTATCATATTATTTTAATTTACATACCCAAGGATTAGTAAACAGCTACTCTCAACTATTTTTAGCTGATAGTTATTGGCTTGCCTCATTGGTTATCTTGGCCTCTTTTATAAATATTTATGTTGGTTTGTTTGGCTTATTATCAGTTGTCCTAACTAATTTTTTTGCCAATATTTTAAATTATAATCATCATTTTATTCAAAAAGGTTATTATGGTTTCAATAGTTTATTGGTTGGTTTGTTTATAGGTTATACTTATGCACCAAGTTGGCAATTGTTAATATTTTCAGCCTTCACTAGTTTTTTATGTTTCGTATTAACCATTGTTATTGCAGGACTTCAAGCTAATAAAAAATTACCATTTTTAAGTTTACCATTTCTATTTACTGTTTGGTTAATTATTTTAGCTACTCCACATTTTACATCACTCATAGACAGCGATAGCAGTATTTTTATTTATAATGACTTAATGAAACTAGGAGGGAGCGATATGGTGAATGCATATCACTTCTACGATAATATTGAATTACCTCAAATCATTGATGTATATTTAAAATCATTAGGTGCAATTATTTTTCAATACAATATTGTTGCAGGTGTTTTAATCGTAATTGGCTTATTAATTTTCTCCCGAATTGCATTTATGCTTTCGGTAGTAGGTTTTTTGAGTGGATATTATTTTTTTATTTTACTGCAAGGTAATATTGGACTCATTAACTATACCTACATAGGTTTCAATTTTATTTTAGCTGCCATAGCCATTGGTGGGTATTTTTTGCTATCTAATTCGTATTCATTTTTATTGGTAGTTGTTGCCGCGCCAATAATTTCAATGATTATTGCAGCTTCAGCTACTATTTTAGGCTCTTTTGGATTGCCTGTTTTGTCATTACCTTTCAATTTAATGGTTATAATGGTTCTTTACTTTTTATACAATAGAGTAAAGGCTGATAAACTTAAATTGACTCAAGTTCAATTATTTTCTCCAGAAAAAAATTTGTACAGACACCTAAATGAAAAAGCAAGATATAATGATGAGGTATATTTAAAAATAGGTTTACCATTTTATGGAGAATGGTATATTTCACAAGGACAAAATGGAAATATTACCCATAAAAATGAATATCAATACGCTTGGGATTTTGTTATTAAGGATGATGAATTAAAAACATTTAGATTACCTGGAACAAATTTAGAAGATTATTATTGTTACTCATTACCAGTTTTGGCTCCTGCAGAAGGCTATGTAGTTGATATTATTGATGGTATTGATGATAATTTAATAGGTGATGTTAATTTACAACAAAATTGGGGTAACACTATCATTATTAAACATGCAGAATTTTTGTACAGTAAAATTAGCCACATCAAAAAGGAAAGTTTTAAAGTGGCTATAAACGATTATGTTTATAAAGGTCAGGTTTTGGCAAGCAATGGGAGTTCGGGTCGTTCTCCCGAGCCACATGTTCATTTTCAGCTTCAGAGTACAGCAGTTTTAGCCGCAACTACTATAAAATATCCTCTAAGTAATTATATAGTAAAGGAGAGTAATAAATACGTTTATTTCAGTAATGGAATTCCTAAAGAGAATGATATTGTAGCTAATGCCACAATTAATTCACTATTGAAAAGTGCCTTTTACCTTATACCAGGTAAAAAATTGAATTGGGATTTAAAATTCGAAAATGGAAAATCAGATTTAGTAAAATGGGAAGTATTTACCGATATTAATAATTACTCTTATTTATATTGTTATAATACTAAATCAACAGCTTGGTTTTGTATTGATAGTCATCAATTTTATTTCACTTCATTTGAAGGGAATAAAAATAGCTTGCTATATAGTTTTTATATCAATGCTCATAAAATATTGTTTAGCTATTATCAGGATATGGTTATTAGTGATTCATTGCCAATATATGATGTTTTTAAACCAATGAATAGGCTTGCAAATGATTTTATTTTACCTTTCAAAAATTTACTTAAAGCAGAATACAGGTTAACATATTTTTCAATTGATGACCATATGTATACAAGAAATATTGTTTTACAAAGCAATATTAATCTAAAATCTACCTTTATGGTAAATAAACATTTAACAGGTACAATTACCTTAGAAGATGCTAAAATACAACAGTTTGAATCAACCATGAATGGTGTTAAATTTAAAGCAATATGCGAAGTTTTATAATAATAATAATAATGTTTTTGTGCTTTAATCCAATTTGGGCTAAGGAAGTAAATTTAATGAATAATAGTTTCAAAAAACCTGCAGGAATAATGCGGTTAGGAAAAACTAATTTATTTAATCAAATTTACGTGGAGTCAGGGGTTAAATGGAGTAGTAATATGGATACTACGGGTAATTTACATGCAGGTTTGATTGGTTTGCAGCATCAACTTGCTAAAAAGTTAACACTTTTCCATAATTATTATTATTTGAGTCAAGATAATTTTTGGGGAAATGTCAGCCAGTCGGGTTATTATGCCAATTTAGAATATAAATTTAATAAAAAGTTTAAAATGGGTTTTGCCGGTTCTTATTTGAATAGTAGAGCTCGCATTTCTGAAAATTCCCTTTTGGGTATTTCAAATCAAATAATTAATAATAACAATTATTTAGTTCTATTGCATGCAACTGTAGCCATAAAAAAGTTATACATAAAACCTTCAATTGCATACAGCAATCTTAATTATTTATCAGAAAAACAAGACCAATTACAAGTAGGAGGGGAAGTATTATTTGATTTAAAAAATGATGAAAGGTTAGTTTTTGGATTAGGTCTGTATCATTTTATAAATAATTCTAATGTAAGTACATTTTTTAAACCATCTATCAGTTTTGCTGTTTCGGATGAGGTTAATATAAGTGCTGATTATTTTTATACTAATCAAGTAAATTATAGTGACCAAAACGGATTTGTTATTTACAATTCTGCTGATAAGTCATATGACAGAACAAATATTAATATAAGATACGAATTTGCCAATAATTTATATATGTTTGGCGTATATCAATTTGAAAGAAAGCAAGATCATTTATCAAAAACAGATTATCATTTTAACTCTATTTTTTTAGGAATCAAATACAATTTATAATATGAAAAAAACAATTTTATCACTTTTTATTACTTTAACTTTTATTGGCTTTGCTAATGCTCAAGATGATAAAGTTAAAACCGCTTTCGCCTCTAGTTTAGGATTTGAAAACAAAAGTAATTACACCTCTGCCATAAGTAAAATGATTGAAGTTTACAGTCCATCATCATACGAAATAAATCTTCGACTAGGTTGGCTTAACTATTGTGCTGGTTTACAAAAAGAATCAAAACAATATTATAAAATAGCCATGGAATTAATGCCTTTTTCGCTTGAAGCAAAGTTTGGTTATATTTATCCATTATCAGTTTTAAACGAATGGGATGAAGTAGTATTTCAATACCAAGCTATTTTAAAATTAGATCCTAATAATAGCTTTGCTCTTTATGCATTAGGTATGATTTATTATAATGGAAAACTATATGAAAAAGCACATAAATGTTTTACATTATTGGTTAATTTATATCCATTTACTTACGATGGTTTGCACATGTTAGCATGGACAAATTACAGGTTAAGTAAACCTAAGGAGGCAAAACAATTGTTTAATAGGGTTTTGTTAATAGCACCAAATGATACTTCGTCACTAGAAGGTTTGTCTTTAATTAAATAACATAAAAGAGTATAAGTTTTACAAAAGAGCCGTTTTTACGGCTCTTTTTGCTTAGGAGTTCTACATAATAAATGGGAAAAACCGGTATTTTTGTTTAGTATAATTGTAATAGTCAGGAAACTTCTTTAGTAATAGACTTTCTTCATACTTTGATTTGAAATAAAATATTATAAAAAGTATAATTGCTATGCCTATCTTTAATAAACCATGTGAATAAAGTGCATAGAAAAAAGTAGTTAGTATTATACCTGTATAAATTGGATGTCTTATAGTTTTATAAACTCCAGTTTTTATTAATTCACCATTTTGTTTTGGTGTAGGAAAAGGGGTTAAATTTTTGTTGAGTAATAGCAAGGAAATCCCAATTAGTAAAATGCCAATTAGAGTGATAATTAAAAAGAAATTCTCTGCTATTTTGCTATTGTATTTTAATTGATAGGCAGGAGTAGGTATTAAATAAAATAGGAATAATACTAATTGTGTGCCAACAAAAAATATATCTTTTTTAGAAATGTTATACATTCAGTGATTTTTAAAAATTGACTTTTATTTCAACCAAGTTTTATAAAAAAATTTCTTCCATTAGTTTAGTCATTTACAAACAACAACATCTTTAGGTGCCAATTAGCTGGCTATACGTTAATTTTTGACTATTTGTTGAATCTCATTTCATCATTAAAAAAATAAGTAGGCTTTTAACTTTTTGCTTATTCTTAATTTAAAATGTTGAAATAATTTCAACTATAATGTTTAACGCCATCATATTAAATCTTCTATTTTTTCAAATACTTCCTTCGTTTGTAAAAACTCTTTGGTGTATTGATAAGCAAATAAAAATATTTCTTCAGCTTTCTTCACCTCAAATAAACCATATTTACTCATTTCGGGTGGTTCAATAAATAAATCGCATAAGTATATTTTATCATATACTGTTTTACTCATAGCTAAGTGAAAACTTCTATCCAAAATATCTTTCATATGAAAATTTTCGGCTTTTAAACTCATTTCATTGGTATGCACACCAATAATAAAATCACACTTTCCAATAACTGGCTCAACGGGTAAATTATTTAAAATTCCTCCATCTAAATATAATGTATCATTATACTTTATTGGTTCAAATACCATAGGCAAACAAGATGATGCTAAAAGTGCTTTTGATACACTTCCAGTTGTGAAATATTTTGATTTACCTTTAATGATATCAGTAGCAGTAATACATATCGGTATAGGTAATTTCTCAATTAAATTTTGTTTGAAATGGGTTTTGTAAATTTTTTCAAACGATTGCATTTTAAATAAACCAGATTTATTTAATAACAAATTAGAAAAGCTAAAGAAATTACCTTCTAATGCTATTTCAATAATTTCTTCAGGATTAAAACCAGCAGCATAAAAAGCCGCTACAATTGCACCTGCGCTGGTTCCGGAAATAATACTTGGAATAATATCTACCTCCTCTAATGCCTTAATCACTCCTAGATGTGCAAATCCTCTTGCTCCTCCACCAGATAAAACCAAGCCAAATTTTCCCATCAACTAAACCAATTTTATTACTAATCTATTAATTAACTTTAACTGCTGTAAATTTATAGTCCACGCTTGCAGGATCAGGAAAAATAACGTTCTTGATTCCGTTTAATTCCTTTTCATTTAGTATATTTATTTCATACATAGTAAATACATTTAAATTTTCACCTTCAACCGTAAGTTTATCTCCAGTAATTTCGCCTTCAAAACGTTTTACTGTACTCCAACCTTTAGTATTGCCAGAAACTATATTTAAAATAACCCTATTACTTTCGTGCTTAATTTTCCATTTTTCCTTTATTACTTTTTCGGTATGGCGCTTATTATTAATTTTTTGCACTTTAAAAGTTACCTCCCAATCGCCACATAGGTCAAGCATTTTTATATAAGGATCTTTAAATTGATGTGGAACATCTGTCTTAATTTCACTGCTAATACTAGGTGTTTCATCGCAGGCTGCTAAAAAGGTTAATATATAAAATACGATTAGGAGTTTTTTCATCACGAATTGATTTTTTTTAATATCTAGACTTTACAATAATATAAAAAAATCTAAAACCTAAATATACTTTTTGTAAATTTTATACTACAAAAAAAGGCCACTTTTTTAAAGTGGCCTTTGATATAAAACAAACATTTGGTTGATTATAAATGCATTCTATGTTTCTTTTCTAATAAACGTTCTTGTGTTTCTACATTATCTGGATCAGGTAAGCAGCAATCAACAGGGCAAACAGCAGCGCATTGAGGCTCTTCATGAAAACCTACACACTCGGTACATTTGCCAGTTACAATATAGTAAGTATCGTCTGATTTAGGAGCAAAACGTGCACTTGCTTCAACCGTTTCGCCATCAATATCAACACTTCCACTTAAACTATTTCCATCTTTCCAAGCCCACTCAGCTCCCGATTCGTAAATTGCATTGTTTGGACATTCAGGTTCGCATGCACCACAGTTAATGCATTCGTCAGTTATCATTATTGCCATAATATGTTATAAATTAATTTTTGTTTTTTTCTATTGTATTTAACTACTGCAAGATTAGTTTTGTTCTCTCAAATCTAAAAATAGAATCGTTCTAAATAACATGACTTTTCAACAACGTGTACAAGCTTTTATTCAACTAGGAAATTTTTTACAAGATGCTGCTAATAATGCACATAAGGCCATAGTTGAAGCCTATTTATATAACAATTGGTTTACTGAAGAAAGCCAACGACTAGCTTTACAAGCTTGGGCCGATACTTTAAGCGAGCATAAAATTAACCAATGGATTGAAAAATATGATTTTGAAAAACCTGTAAACGAAAAAACGGTAGCCATAGTAATGGCTGGTAATATTCCCTTAGTTGGTTTACATGATTTAATTTGCGTTTTGCTTTGCGGTCATAAAGCCATAGTAAAATTAAGTAGCGATGATAAAATTTTACCTAAATTTATTGTTGCTGCCTTAATGCAAATTGAACCTGCTTTTGCAGATAAAATTAAATTGCTTAAAGACGATGAAAAACTAGAAAATAATTATGATGCTGTAATTGCCACAGGCAGCAATAATAGCAATCGTTATTTTGAATATTACTTTAGTAAGTTTCCCAATATTTTGCGTAAAAATCGCAATAGTGTGGCTGTTTTAACTGGCCATGAAACCGATGAAGAAATGAAACTTTTAGCCAAAGATATTTTTACTTATTTTGGTTTAGGTTGCCGAAACGTAAGCAAGTTATACTTACCAAAAGGTTTTGATATGGCTTTGTTTTTTGAAAATACCCACGATTACGATGAGTATTTAAAACACAATAAATATGGCAACAACTTAATGTACCATAAATCAATTTGGTTATTGAATCAAGATGATTTTTTAGAAAATGGACTGATTAATTTAAAAGAAGATAAAGCCATGGCATCGCCTTTGGCAAGCTTATTTTACGAGTATTATGAAAGTTTAGATGAAGTAAAAGCTACTCTTGAAACACGTAAAGATGAAATTCAATGTGTGGTTAGTAAAATAGATTTAGGTAATAATATTCCATTTGGAAAAACGCAACAACCTGAACTTTGGGACTATGCTGATAATTTAGATACTATTGCGTTTTTGTTGAGTTTGTAATAGTGATTTGTAGATTATTCGTAGCTGCTGTTGTTGGTCAGGAGACACAACAACTGCATCCCACGGAAAGCAATAGAAAGCTCTAAGTAATAAAAATTAGTATCCTGTTAACGGTTTGTCTTTAGGATGTTTAACTTCAAAGCTAAATTTGATTATTTGACTTTTTTCAGGTGTTAAATCTAATTTCCAAGTTAACTTACCTGTTGCTTCATCTAAATTAGCATTTCCTTTATCGGTTAGTTTTACTTCAATTTCTTTGTCAGTGCTTACCGGAATTTGATCTTCAATGGTTAATGTAACTGCTTCTTTACGCGTATTTTTAATGGTAATTTCCCATGTTATACTTTCGGTTTTGGTACCTCCAAAAAACGAATTAGAGCAAAACTCTTTTAGTTTTTTTCTTTCTACCTGAATGCGTTTGTCTTTACCTAAAGTAAGTAATAAAGTATCGTTTACAGTTGGACTAATCATTGTTTTACCAGTAAAAGTTCCATCGTAATATACATTGGCTTCACCGCTAATTTGGTTGATTAAATCATTTGCTAAAACTTGCGCAGTTACAAACACTTCTTTGTTCAGTTTTGGCACTACCGAATAACCATAAATAGCACTTTGCGCAAAACTAGTTAAATCCACTTGATGGTTTTGGTTATCACTTGGAATGGTATAAGCTATATTGGTTTCAAACTCGGTATTAAACATGTTTTGAGAAACCTTTGGTTGGGCAAATTTGGTCTTATAATTTGAAGGAGTAGGATCTTCTTCTTCAATTACTTTATCGCCATAACTAGCTGGTGTACCTCCAGTAATTACATCTTTAAAACCAATATTTTGATTGTTAGAATATTCTCTAGGTCTGAAACTTAACCAATTGGTTTGTAATTCAGGTTTTACACCTCCTTCAGCTGGATTAGCTGTAGTCAATTTTAGTTTCACATTGTTCCAATCTTCGCCTGTACTTTGGTAAATATTAGCCTTTAAAAAGAATTGTACATCGCTTTTATTGTCTTTTACTCGTATGTCGTAATAGGGCGACCAACTTACATTTCCAACCAAATAAGTTAATTCTACTTGTGCATTTTGGAAATTATTTTCGGCTTTAACCGTTAAAATTACTTCATTGTTTAATGTTAATTTACCATTGTTGTAGGCTGCTAATTGTTGTTCTACATAATATTTTGCTTTGTTGTATTTATCTTCTAAACGTGTTAACCTAAACCAATTTACTTTAAAATCATCCAATTTTTTTTTGTATAATTCCATTAAATCATCTAATTCATCAGCCTTCACACCCACTTGATTACTGCCCACATTTTTATTGTTTAACATCAATTCTTTTTGGTGAACAATGGATTCTTTATCTGCTTTAAAATCTTCTAATTCAGCATTAATTTTAACCAACGAATCCTCCAATAAAATAATATCAGCAGGCTTTTCGTCATTATTCAAATATTCGTTTCTATTGCTTACCGATAAAATAGTTATTCGAGCATCGGCTTTAGCCTCAATACTGTTTATATTTATATAAGGCGAAAGTTTGTCGAAAACAATATTAAAAATACCACTTCCTTCAAAATTCAATTTTGCTATCCTAGTTACTTGAGCTTGGTTATTAAAAACAGTTACGTTGCTTACTACACTGTTCACTTTACGCTCACTAGGTTTTGAATTATGGTAAGAAATATCATCGTTAACTGCATTACTTTGGGCTAATAAATTGAATGTATTAGCAAGTACTATAATAATTATTGATCTTATTTTTTTCATACGTTTATCTAATTTTTCCAATAAATTAAAATATCATTTATTTATTATGTGAATTTTCCAACAAATTCGTTTGCAAAGTACTTTCCTTTTTTTGATTTTTTATTATTGTTTCTAATTGGATATAATTTTGCAATTTATATTTCATTGCTATAAAAATTGAAGTAAAATTATAAAGTATTAGATTTTGCCAAAGTTAGATTATTCAATAATCCTTTTTTTTACATTTAGGATGTAAAGTTATTTTGAAGGATTTTACCAATAAATGTTTCTAATAAAGCTATTTCCACTTAAGAAAAAGAAAATAAAATTAAAAGAAGTATGATTATTTATTAGCAATAATTTATCAAAATAAAACAACTTTAATTACCCAACAATCTTACAGATAAGGAATTAAAGCCTTTTCAATTTCATAATAATTTTATCAAATCTACAAAAGGTCTTTTTCAATATTATGAATAATAAAAAGCAAATAAATTTTATAACTTAACTACTCATTTTTTAATAAAGTTCAATAAAATTTTTTTTAAATAAAAAAGCCTGTAATTTTCATTACAGGCTTTTGGTATTGAATATAAAAATAAATATTAAGCAACTTGAACACGTACTGCGTTCATGCCTTTTTTTCCTCTTTCTTCTTCAAAAGTTACTTTGTCATTTTCTCTAATTCTGTCTATTAAACCAGATGAATGTACGAAAATATCTTCTCCGCCATTAGCTGGTGAAATAAAACCAAATCCTTTTGTTTCGTTAAAAAACTTAACTGTTCCTTCTTGCATTATTTTGTTGTAATTAATTGTAAATAAAATTTTGTAATAAAATTAGAATATTATCGTGATACCTGCACTCTTACAGCATTGATACCTTTTTTTCCTCTTTCTGTTTCAAATTGTACTTTGTCATTTTCTTGAATTCTGTCGATTAAACCTGTTGAATGTACGAAAATGTCTTCACGTCCTTCTGATGGAGTGATAAATCCGAAGCCTTTTGTTTCATCAAAAAACTTCACTGTTCCTTCTTGCATTGTATTAAATTATTAAATATGAAGGCGCAAGGTAACTTTAATTAATTCATAAACAAGTATTTTAATTTTATTCCTTAAATCATAAACAAATAATTGTAAGAAACATTTTACTTGAAAATCATTGGGCCAAACTTATTTAACTATGAAAAAGTTTAGATAAACCTTTTTCGGCTTTTTGTTCTTGTTCATATACATGATCTATCATTAGGTTAACTTTGTCATCTGCAGCTGCGGTGGCTAATTGATCGCAGCGTTCATTACCAGGATGTCCAGCATGACCTTTTACCCAATGCATTTTTACTTGGTGTTGGGCATAAATTTTTAAAAAATCATTCCATAAATCACCATTTTTTTTACCAGCAAAGTTTTTTTGTTTCCATCCAAAAACCCATTTTTTTTCAATGGCATCGCAAACATACTTACTATCTGTATAAATATTAACTTGTGTATTAGGTTTTTTTAGTTGTTGTAATGCTACAATAACAGCCAACAACTCCATTCTGTTATTAGTAGTTAATCGGTAGCCAGCTGAAAGTTCTTTTCTAAATTGTCCGCTGGTTAATACTATTCCATAACCACCATTTCCGGGGTTTCCTCTTGCCGAACCATCGGTATATATATTTACAATCATTTATTATACTAACTTATTAATTGCTTCTTGGTTTAATCGGTAAACGGTCCATTCGTCCATGTGTGCAGCTCCTAAGTTTTCATAAAAATCTTTGGCAGGTTTATTCCAGTTTAATACACTCCATTCTACTCTGCCGCAGTTGCGCTCATGTGCTATTTTTACAAGGCTTAACAATAGTTTTTTACCGTAACCTTTTCCTCTGTATTTTTCTTTAACAAATAAATCTTCCAAGTAAATACCAGGCTTGCTTACAAAGGTACTGTAGTTGTGAAAAAACAAGGCAAAGCCAATTGGAACATGATTTTCAAAACCAATCAAACATTCGGCAAAAGCTTTTTCTTCGAATAAATATTTCACAATACTTTCTTCGGTTGCTTCTACTTGGTCCGATAATTTTTCGTATTCGGCTATATCTTTTATTAATTCTAAAATGATTCCTGCATCATTTTTGGTAGCAGGTTTTATTTCAAAAATATCAGTCATTATTTTTAGCTATTTTGTAAGTTAAAGTGTATGATTTTTTTACCACTAAATTAGAGTTACGAGCTATATAGCTAAATTTAATTTTTACTTTCCAAGTAGTGCTGTTAACTTTTGTACCTATAAATGTTCCGTTTTTTATTTTATAGGTTCCAGCATCGCGGCAAAAACAACTTTGAGTATATAATATAGGTATATTTTTTAAGTTAGATGATTTAAAGTAAAACCTTTTTGCTTTTGGGTTAATGGTAAAAATTAACCTTTCTACTATTTCATCATCGGCTATTTGTAGGTATTCTTTGCTCCTAAACTCATATTCAAATAATAGGTTATTTCCAGCTTTTAATTCATAATCAGGATTTATACTATCATTTGAGTTAAATTGAATGGCTTTTTTGGTAAATATTTTGGCCGATTTTTTTTCAGGTGTAAAAGCATTCATTAACGAATCTTCGTTGTTTTGCGAAAAGGCAATAACATTAAATACCAAAATAAAGGCAATGGTTGAAAATAGTTTCATGTTTTTATTTATTTTGGAGCAATAATAATCAATACAATTATTGTTTAAACATTTTGAGCATAATATTGTAGAAATAAAACAAACCCATTTTATGAAAAAGCAAGAACGATTTGAGCAAATTATAAACTATTTTAAAACCAATCAGCCAATTGCAGCAACAGAATTGCATTATGAAAATCCTTTTCAACTTTTAATTGCAGTTATACTTTCCGCCCAATGCACCGATAAACGGATAAATATGATTACGCCTGCATTGTTTAAAGCTTTTCCAACGCCACAAAAATTAGCCGAAGCTGAGTTTGATGAAGTTTTTCACTATATAAAATCAGTTAGTTACCCAAGTAATAAAAGCAAACACTTAATTGGAATGGCCCAAATGCTAGTAAATGATTTTAACGGAAAAGTTCCCGAAACAACCGAAACGCTTACAAAACTGCCTGGTGTTGGCCGTAAAACCGCTAATGTAATTACTTCAGTGGTTTATAACCAACCAAGCATGGCTGTTGATACACACGTTTTTAGAGTGAGTAATCGCTTGGGTTTAACAACCAATTCAAAAACACCACTTCAAACCGAAAAAGAGCTAATTAAATATATACCAGAAGAATATGTGGCTGTGGCTCACCATTGGTTAATTTTGCATGGAAGATACACTTGCACCGCAAGATCGCCAAAATGCGATGAGTGTAAACTGACTCAGTTTTGCAAATCTTATCCTAAATGGCAAAAAGGGTTGTTCATTTAAACTTTGGACTTTTAATAACAAATTTATTTGAATTTACTTATAAAACATTAGATTGCGACAAATATTTTTTTAAGATAAAATGAAGAAAATAATACCATTTGTACTTTATATTTTTGTGTGGCAAAGTGCTTTTGCTCAAAAACAACTTGCTTCTCATCAGTTAATTTTACCAGGACACACTAATGATGTTAATGCATTGGCTGTTTCTTTTAAATTTAATTTATTAGCATCTGCAGGTTGGGATAATACCATCAATATTTACAATTGCAATGACACTACATTTAAACTAATTAAATCTATAAATGATGCACATAGAGCACCAATAAATGCTTTAAAATTTAATAAACAAGGGAATCTACTAGCCAGTGCTTCAAACGATTTTGTAGTAAATGTATTTGACAGTACTTTCAAAAAAACAAAAATGTTAATTGCTAATGATGGCCATGTTTCCAATATTAATTCAATTATGTTTGATAATAGTGGTAAAGTAGTTTTTAGTGGCGATGATGATGGTAAAATTATTATTTGGAGTTTAGAAACACAGAAAAAATTAAGAGAGTTGAATACTGGCAGTGCTGTAAATGCAATGGTTATGAGTAATGATCCAAGAACAGTATTTGTTGCAGGAAGAGAGCCAATTATTAAGGTTATAAATGTTGCAAATGGTCAGGTTCAACGTTCATTTGTCGGTCATTCTGATATGATAAATGCCATAGAAATTAGCCCTAATCAACAGTATTTACTAAGTGGAAGTAATGATAAAAGTGCTCGAATTTGGGAGGTAAAAACGGGCAAAGAATTAAAAAAACTACCCGTTGATTGTTGGAAAGTAACAGCTGTAGCTTTTAGTTTTGATAGTAAATATTGTGCAACAGGATGCAATGATGGGAGTATAAAAATTTGGGAAGTGGAAACGGGTAGATTAATTGAGAATATTGCAAGTCAAAATTATAATACTAGGGATTTAGTTTTCTTAAAAAAATACAGTCAAATTGCAGCAGCACCTATGTTAAAAGGTTCAGTTGATTTTGGTGTAAGAATATATCCTACAGACTTAATAGACCCAATTACAATGGGTTTAAATGATGCCAGTAAATTTCGAATCAATAAATTTCAAAATGCAATTGACAGTGTTATGAAAATTAGGACTTTGACTAAGCAAGATAGTTTTAAATTTCAAATAAAGGCTTTCAAATCAAGTGTAAAAAATACAAACATTAACAATTCTAAAATTGATACAGTTAAAATTTACAAAACACCATCGTTAAAAAAGTAAACTAACTTAATTACCTCTATTTATGTTAATCAATCTTTCTGAAAACAACTCCATTGTTCAGCATTTTTTAGCTCAAATTAGAGATAAAGAAGTACAAAAAGATGCGCTTCGGTTCAGAAAAAATTTATTCAGAATAGCACAAATATTGGCTTACGAGGTAAGTAAGCAATTAAACTACGAAACCAAAACTGTTACTACTCCTTTGGCAAACACAGAGGTGAATGTAATTAATAATCAACCTATAGTTTGCAGCATTTTACGCGCTGGGTTAATTATGCACGAAGGTTTTCTAGATTTTTTTGATCAATCAGACTCTGCATTTGTATCAGCTTATAGAAAGCATAGCGCACCTGGAGAATTTGAAATTGTAGTTGAATACATGGCTTCACCTAATTTGCAAGATAAAACTGTTATACTTATAGACCCAATGTTAGCTACAGGCAGAAGTATGTATTTGGCTTATCAGGCCATTTGTAAACATGGGGTTCCTGCTAAGGTTATTATTGCAAGTCTTATAGCAAGTGAGCAAGGTTTGGTTTATGTAAACCGTTTTATGCCCAAAGCTAGTGTGATAACGGCTGCAATTGATAAGTATTTAAACGAACATAGTTATATAGTTCCAGGTTTAGGTGATGCTGGTGATTTAGCATATGGTATAAAAATATAAATATTTACTACTAATAGAAAGTTAAATTGTTCAATGAGAATAAATATTATTCACAAAATTGCTACATAAAATGTTAAATTAAATAGCATTGAATATCAATGTATTACATCATAAATATTTAAAAAAAAACAATATATAAAAACAAAATTCATCCGCAAAACGAGCTTAAGTAATTACTGAAATAGATAAAAATTTATTTTTTTAATAAAAACTGCTTTATTTGCACCCACATCTAAAAATTTAAACAATACAAAAATGTCAGAAATTAAAGGAAAAGTAAAAACCATCATCATGGACAAACTTGGTGTTGAAGAAGCTGAAATTACAGACGAAGCAAGTTTTACAAACGATTTAGGCGCAGATTCATTAGATACTGTAGAGCTTATTATGGAATTTGAAAAAGAATTTAATATTGCAATTCCTGATGATCAAGCTGAAAAAATTGGTACAGTTGGACAAGCTGTAAGTTACATTGAACAAAATGTAAAAGCATAATCAGCTAATTTTTACAAAAAAAATTAAAACAAACATCTCCCAAAACTAATCTTACATGCATAAACGCAGAGTAGTAATTACTGGCCTTGGAGCTATAACTCCAATAGGTAACAGTTTGCAGGAGTATTGGAATGGATTATCAAATGGGGTGAGTGGCAGCGCGCCAATTACCCAATTTGATACCACCCATTTCAAAACAAAATTTGCTTGCGAAGTAAAAAACTTTGATCCCAACCAGTTTCTTGATAAAAAAGATGCTAGGAGAATGGACAGATTTACCCAATTTGCTATGGTAACTTCTGATGAGGCCGTGAAAGACAGCGGACTTAATTTGGAAACTGTTAACAAAGATAGAGTTGGAGTAATTTGGGCTTCTGGAATTGGTGGATTAAAAACTTTCCTAGACGAAGTTACTTCGTTTGCCAAAGGCGATGGAACCCCTCGCTTTAGCCCTTTCTTCATTCCGATGATGATTGCTGATATAGCAGCGGGCTTAATTTCAATAAAATACGGATTTAGAGGTCCAAACTTTGCAGTTGTTTCTGCATGTGCTTCAAGTACCAATGCTATTGGAGATGCATTTATGTATATCCAATCAAATAGAGCCGATATGGTTTTAACTGGTGGTTCTGAGGCTGTAGTAAACGAAGCGGCAATGGGTGGCTTTAACTCTATGAAAGCACTTTCCGAAAGAAATGATAGTCCAGAAACTGCCTCACGTCCATTCGATTTAGAGCGGGACGGTTTTGTGTTAGGTGAAGGTGCTGGTGCATTAATGCTTGAAGAATTAGAGCATGCCAAAGCTCGTGGTGCTAAAATTTATGGCGAAATAGTAGGTTATGGAGCAACTGCCGATGCTTATCACATGACAGCCCCTCATCCAGAAGGAATTGGCGCTGCTAATGTTATGAAAGCTGCATTATTAGACGCAGGTATGCAACCAACCGAAATTGATTACGTGAATGTACACGGAACATCTACTCCACTTGGTGATCCGCAAGAAATAAAAGCTATTCAAACTGTTTTTGGTGAACATGCTTTCAATATTAATATTAGTTCTACTAAGTCAATGACAGGTCATTTACTTGGGGGTGCTGGTGCTATTGAGGCAATTGCCAGTTTGTTAGCTATTAATAAAGGTATCATTCCTCCAACTATCAATCACTTTAATGATGATCCTGCATTTGACACAAAATTAAATTTAACTTTTAATAAAGCCCAACACCGTGAGGTAAAAGCAGTTTTAAGTAATACATTTGGTTTTGGTGGCCACAATGCTTCGATTATAATAAAGAAATTTGAGGAATAATTTGATTACCTTTTTTTCTAATTTTAAATACTATTTTTCTAAGGATCGTGTTTTATTTATACGGATAAAACAGATTACAGGTATTGCACCTTTAAACTTAAGTTGCTATAAGCAGTCGTTAAGACATCATTCTATTGCTAGTAAAATTCATAATAGCGGAAGTAAAGATAGCAATGAAAGACTAGAATTTTTGGGCGATGCAGTTTTAAACTCAGTGATAGCTGAATATTTATTTAAAAAATATCCATACAAAGACGAGGGTTTTTTAACTGAATTGCGGTCAAAAATTGTGAGTCGTGTTAGTTTAAACGATTTGGCTCTTAAAATTGGTTTGAGCGAATTGGTTGAATACGATAGAAAAAGCATGCAAAACATCAATGTTAGAAATAGCATTTTTGGCAATGCCTTAGAAGCGTTTATTGGTGCAATATTCCTAGACAAAGGATTTAAAAAATCAAAATACTTTATCATTGAAAAGTTGCTTCGTTTGCACATTGATGTAGATAAATTACAACAAACTGAAAAAAACTTTAAAGGCAGGCTAATTGAATACACTCAAAAGTCGGGTATGAACCTTGATTTTAAACTGGATGAGTTAGCTCATGGAAAACAAAAAATATTCAAAGTTTCAGTAATTGTAAATAAAAAAGTGTTTGGCGAAGCCGAACATACCAATAAAAAACAAGCTGAACAGCAAGCTTCAGAAAAAGCACTTGAATTGCTCAAAAATACACCTAAAGACTTTTTTATCAATCAAGAAAAAATTGAAAATAGGCAAGAAGAGGTTTTAGTAGATGTGGCAATTGAAGAAATTCCAACTGAAACTATTAATGAAAGTAATGATAATCTGATAAATGAAGATTTGGAAAATAGTTTATCTGAAGAAACAGAATCCGAAGATTTACTTGCTGAAACTGAAGTGAACATAGAAATAGATGCGGAGAGCATTCATTTAAACAAGGTTTTAGATAACGAAACGGAAGAGGTTAAAACCGATAATTAATTAAAATACTCATGAACGAAAGTTTTGCATTTTTCCTAGATTTTTTAAAATATTTATTACCTGCTTTGGTAATTTTTTTAGTGGTTTACTATCAGCAAAAAGCATTTTTTGATGATAAGTACCAAAAGAGAATGATTGACTTAAGAAAAGAACAAGAAAAGACTTTGTTACCATTAAAATTACAGGCTTATGAACGCATGATTTTGTTTATTGAGCGTATTAGTCCTGAAAGTTTGGTTATTCGAATTCATCAGCCTGGTATCAGTGCATCGCAATTAAAAATGGATTTAATAGCAAGTATAAACCAAGAATTTAGTCATAATATTTCACAACAATTATATGTTTCAGCTCAGTGCTGGCAAATGATCAGAGTAGTAAAAGAAGAAATGATTAATTTGATTAATACTTCTTATGCCAACTTAGGGCCTAACTGTGTTGGTATAGATCTTAGTAAAGCCATTTTTGAAGAAATTATAAGTTTAAACGATACACCTACTCACAAAGCATTGGTTTTTGTGAAACAAGAATTTGATTTAATGTTCTAAATAAAAGGATTGTTTGCCTTTTGATATTATTTGTTTATAAACAGTGGTCAAATTCAAAACTTAAAATGGTATCATTGTGCTTTCTTAATTTTACAATAAACATATGAAAGCTATAATTGCAACAAACTTCTTTTTTCCTAAACAAAAAAACTTTTACAGAGGTAAAGTTCGAGATGTTTATAATATAAATGATGATGTTTTGGTAATGGTTGCCACTGATAGAATTTCTGCATTTGATGTGGTAATGACAAAGGCAATTCCCTATAAAGGACAAGTACTTAATCAAACTGCGGCATTCTTTTTTGATTTAACAAAACACATAGTTCCTAATTGGATAATTTCATCGCCACACACTAATGTAACCATTGGACATAGATGTGTTCCATACCAAGTTGAAATTGTAATTAGAGGGTATTTAACAGGTCATGCTTGGCGCGAATATAAAAGTGGAAAACGCACTATTTGTGGTGTTTCAATGCCTGAAGGAATGCGCGAAAATGATAAGTTTCCTGAACCAATTATAACCCCAACAATAAAGGCTACTAGCGGTCATGATACAGATATTAGCAAAGAGGAAATTATTGCTCAAGGTTTAGTGAGTGCTGAAGATTTTGCTCAAATTGAAAAATATACCCGCGAATTATATGCCTTTGGAACTGAGTTTGCTTTAAAACAAGGTTTAATTTTGGTAGATACTAAATACGAGTTTGGTAATAAAGATGGTGTAATTATGTTAATGGATGAAGTGCATACCCCTGATTCATCACGTTATTTTTATGCAGATACTTACCAAGAAATTCAAGCTAAAGACCAGCAACAGCGCCAATTATCGAAAGAGTTTGTGCGTCAATGGTTAATTAGCCAAGGTTTTCAAGGGCAGGAGGGAGCTACAGCACCAACATTCCCTGATGATTTAATTGATAGCATTACCAATCGCTATGTTGAGTTGTATCAAAGTATTACCGGCTTAGAGTTTATTAAAAATGGTTACGATAATTTTGAAGATAAAATGGAAAAAGCAATTTTATCAGAATTAGAAAAACTAACAATGTAATATGTATTACAATCCGGAACACCTAAAGTTGCTTAAAAGTGCTGAAGGGAAAATACTTAGCAATGTTTTATACCACTTTTGGGTAAACAAGGCCAACCCGCAAGATATATTTAGTTTTGTAGAGTATATAGAGCTACAGTTCACTGATAATAGTAAGTTGATTCTGCAAAAAGCAGAAGAGATCAGTGAAATGATTCTACCATTAGCCACATTAGACATTGAGCTTTTAAATCATAACCTACATGTGGAGTTTAAAGGAAGTTTGCAATACCAAACACGCAATGCCAGTAAAACCGATGCTTGGCAGAATTTAATTAATGATAAAATTGATGACGTGTTAGTAGAGGAAGAGAATGGTCTTTTTATAGCTGAGGCAATAATTATTGGAACTCATAGACATCAAACTATAATTAGATTAGAAAATGATGGCCTAGAAGCAGAGGAATATGTTTTAGAATAATTATTTAATTAATTAGCAACTTTCATTTTATTTTATGTATTTATATTTGCCCAATGGAATTAACCTTAACTACACCTGCCATTTTATTTCCTGCCATTAGCTTACTTATGCTTGCTTATACCAATAGGTTTTTGGCATTGGCAAATTTAATCAGAAACTTACATGCAAAATTTATTCAAAATGGCGAAAACGAAAAAGTGGTAATAGCACAACTAAAAAACTTACGGTTAAGAATAAAGTTAATAAAATACATGCAAGGCTTAGGCGTTTTAAGCATATTTCTGTGTGTATTGTGTATGATATTTTTATACGTAAACTACGCATTGGTAGCCCAATTAATTTTTGGACTCAGTTTGCTTATATTTTTAGCATCGCTTTCGCTTTCATTAATCGAAATAAATATTTCAACCAATGCACTTGAATTTGAATTGAGCGATATGGAAGAAAAATACTTTTAATTTACTCGTACAAGCCTTTTGATAAATAATTCGTTACATAATCCTTTACAGCCTCTTCAATGGGTGTAAATGGTTTTGCATAGCCAATGGCTTTTAATTTATCCATATTGGCTTCGGTAAAGTATTGGTATTTATCTCTAATGTCTTCAGGAATAGGAATGTATTCAATATTTGGTTCTAAATGCAACGCACTAAAAATAGCTTTTACCAAATCGTTCCAAGTACGGGCTTTGCCAGTTCCTAAATTATAGATACCCGAATTTTTGCGTGTTTCCATTAAAAATAAACATACATCACAAAGGTCTTTAACATAAATAAAATCGCGCATTTGCTCCCCATCGTTATAATCTGCCCTGTGCGACTTAAATAAATTCACCTTACCATTTTCCTTAATTTGGTTAAATGCATGGAAAATAACCGATGCCATACGGCCTTTATGGTATTCGTTAGGGCCATACACGTTAAAAAACTTGAGCCCTGCCCAAAAATAAGGTTGCTTGGTTTGGCTTACAGCCCATTTGTCAAAATCATTTTTCGATTTACCATATAAATTCAATGGATTTAAGGTGTTTAATTTGGTTACATCATCATCATAACCATTTTCGCCCTCACCATAAGTGGCAGCACTTGATGCGTAAACCATTCCTATTCCTTCGCTCACGCAAATATCCCATAGTGATTTACTGAAATCGTAATTTAGTTCTTTAAAAATAGCTGCATCGGTTTCGGTAGTATCAGTACGTGCGCCAATATGAAATACAAACTGAACTTGATTGGCATTTTGCGCAAACCAAGCAAAAAAGTCTTTTCTGTTTACTTTTGCCGAATATTTTTTACCTATTAAATTGGCAGCACGGTTTGGCCAAGAATCAAAGTCGTCAACTAAAATTAAATCATTATAATTATGTTGGTTTAATTTGGCTACCAAACATGAACCTATAAACCCTTCAGCACCTGTAATTACTATCATTTATTGTTTTGTAAAAATACTTTTGTTTTAACTAAATAAAAGTATTTGCGTATTAACATTCTAAAAAATTTATGGCAAATAACTTTATTGAATTGATAAATTCAAATCAAATGTTTTTATTGTGCCACTGCAAATATATAACTAGATGAGAAACTATACCATAAGTTGGCGTTATACAAGTATAATTATTGGACTATTATTGCTTTTTGCCTTGTATAAAATAACATCTGACTTTTTTTTAAGTAACACCAATCCCGATTTAAACAAAACCGCATATATTTATATTCAATCAAACCAAAGTTTTGATAGGCTCATTTTTAATTTGCAAAAAGATAATCTGCTCGACAATGTAGAATCGTTTGAAAGGGTAGCTAAATTATTGAATTTGGACAAAAACATAAAGCCAGGACGATACAAGATTATACCACGCTTAAGTAATATTCAATTGATTAGAATTTTAAAATTGGGTAGGCAAGAGCCCATTAACTTAATAATTAACTATGCAAGAAGAAAAAGCAACTTAGCAGCAACTATTAGCAAACAAATAGAATTAGATAGCAACAAGTTAATGGCATTAATGTGTGATAGTATTGTATTGCAAAAAGTAAATATGGATAGCAATAATATTATCAGCTTGTTTATACCAAATACTTATAACATGTACTGGAATATTAATAGCACTCGCTTTATGGAACGTATGTTTAAAGAGTACAATAGCTTTTGGAATAGCAGCAGAACCACCAAATCCATATTGTTAAAAATGAGTCCGCTACAAGTTGCTACATTGGCCTCTATAGTAATGAGTGAAACCAATAAGGTAGATGAAATGCCAATTATAGCTAGAACATATTTGAACAGACTTAAAATAGGAATGCCTTTACAAGCCGATCCTACTATTATTTTTGCCTTGAACGATACAGCAGTAAAGCGAGTTTTGAGTATCCATACAGCTATTAATAATCCATATAATACCTATTTAAATAAAGGTTTACCACCAGGCCCAATATGCATGTCATCGCCTGCTGCCATTGATGCAGTCTTGAATGCGCCAAATCATAATTACATTTATTTTTGCGCAAAAGAAGACTTTAGTGGGTATCATAATTTTGCTGAAACTTTTAACCAACATCAAATAAATGCACGCAAATATCAAAACGAATTAAATAGGAGAGGGTATTAGTTTAAAAAAGAGTAATGCACTAAAATAGTGCTTAAATTATTAACGTTTTTTATATCATAAATATTAAAAATGCTCTTATATTATCTACTTGATGAAAATTACTCATTTAAACTGGAATATTGAGAAATAATTGGAACTACTTTTATTGTTTTAATAAAATTTTGAACGTTGGATTTTGAATGATGCATGAAATAAAATTAGTTGTTTCATAATTCATCATTCACTCTTCATAATTAGTATAACACAATCTTTTTATTAATAACACCTTTTTCTGAAATGATATTCATAAAATAAATTCCTTTAACATTTTGGCTTAAATCAATAGGGGAGTTGTTAGTTTGATAATAAACCAATTTTCCGTTAATATCAGTGATATTGATGTTTTCAATCTTCTCAATGGTATTTATGTTTACAATTCCTGTTGTTGGGTTAGGGTAAATAATAATATTGGTTTTTGTTACTTCATTTGTGTTAGCTTTAAAAGGGCTATAGTAGTAGGTTTGTAGTTGATTGTTTATCCAGTTATTGTTTTTTTGATTTTGGATATTAATTGTTAATATTTGATTTCTATAATTTACTTCTTGTAATTCAATATTGCGTGGAAAAGCAACTTCATCAATTGATATTGTACTATTATAAATAAATACGATTCTTGAGGAATTATCAGATGGAGTATTTGTATTTCTATCCCAACAATGATATATACTTTCAATAGTTTCACCCTTAGTATTTATAGTATTTAATAACTTATAACCAACTAGCCATTCGTTTCTAGTTGAATCCCAAAAACTAATATCAGCATTTGTTAGATTGTTATCAATATCAAAAGTATTATCTGTTTTATAGAATTTTGGACAACCGGAATTTAGCAAATTTGTTGTTATAGTACTAATATTATTACCTTTACTGTTATAAATGAAATCAATTTTAGTTACCGATTTATTTTTTTTATCACTTACTGAATCAATTTCACTGATAATTAAATGATTGTCGTTGTAATTTAAATAAATAAATGAATACAACTCCCATTTGCCATCATTAGTATTCCACTGATAAAATTTAGTTATTGTATTATTATCTTTATCATCATATATTTTTTCTACCTTTTCATAATTTATCCAAGTATTTACTCCAACTACGGTGGTTTTTAAAACTAAAATTGCCTTATTTTTTTTATTATAAGTAATTTCAGATTTATTAAGATTAGAGTATTCGTCAGGCTCCATCAGTATTCCCTCAACTTGTAGAATATTGTTACCTACTGCATCATAATAAAATTTTCTAGTTACACTATTTGCTTCATAACTATTAGTAGTTGTATTCCAATTTAGAGTTGTAATACTATCAAGCCTAACCTTAAAACCATTCTTTTCTAAACGATTTGAGTAATTCCCAATATTTTTGGTATACCTCGCAGGAAAATACTTGTTAATCAAGTTGAAATTATGTTGTTCTTGAGCAAACAAATTAACCGATGCAATAAGCAAACATAGAATCAAGGAAATTTTTGTTTTTTTGTTCATATCTTTATCTTTAACAATGAAAATGTTGTCCTTAAATATGAACTCAAACAAACTTTGTTATTTAAAATTCAACATTTACAATTTTATACAAACATTCTTTTGTTCAGTAAAAAACCTAAGTGCTTCCCAACCACCTTCTCTGCCTACACCGCTTTGTTTCATTCCTCCAAAAGGAGTTCTCAAATCGCGCAATAACCAACAGTTTATCCAAATTATTCCGCTTTTAACTTGCGCAGCCATGTAATGAGCTGTATTTAAATTTTCTGTCCAAATGGTAGCAGCTAAGCCATATTGAGTACTATTAGCCATTTTTAAAACTTCTTCTTTGGTGTCAAATGGAGTTAAGGTAACAACAGGGCCAAAAATTTCTTCTTGGTTAGTTCTACAGTTATACGCTAAACCTTCTATAATGGTTGGTTCCATAAAATAACCATCTGCATTTTCACCATCAAACTGTACTTTATTGCCTCCATATAAAATGGTTCCACCTTCTTGTTTGGCTAAATCAATATAACTTAATACTTTATCAAAGTGCATTTTGCTAGCAATGGCGCCCACTTTAGTATCATCCAGTAGGGGATTGCCCACTTTCATGGTTTTGGTTTTTTCAATAAATGCTGCTTTAAACTTATCGTAAATTGGTTTTTCAATAAAAATTCGAGAGCCACATAAGCAAATTTCGCCTTGATTGGTAAACGATGAACGAACACTTTCGCTCACAGCTTTTTCAAAATCGCAATCAGCAAAAATAATATTCGGATTTTTTCCTCCTAATTCTAAAGACAGTTTTTTAAACATAGGTGCGGCTACTCGGGCTATTTCAGCACCAGTTTTGGTTCCACCTGTAAATGAAATAACCGAAATACCTGGATGAGAAACAATAGCAGAACCAACTTTACCGCCTAAACCATGCACAATATTTAAAACACCTTTTGGCATTCCGGCTTGTATGCATAATTCAGAAAATAAGTAAGCTGTCATTGGAGTTACTTCGCTTGGTTTAGCTACCACACAATTACCAGCAGCTAGGGCAGGGGCTATTTTCCAAGTAAATAAATACAAAGGTAAATTCCAAGGACTGATACAACCTACAACTCCTATTGGAGTGCGCAAAGTATAGTTAATGGCGTGGCTTCCCATAGAGTGCGACTCGCTGGCATAATGCTCAATTGCTGTAGCAAAAAAATGAATATTTTGAACTGCTCTAGGTATTTCGCCAAGCTTGGCTAACCAAACAGGCTTACCTTGATCTATGCTTTCGGCAATGGCTAATTGTTCGATATTTTCTTCCATTAATGCAGCCAATTTCAAGAGAATTTTACTTCTTCCATCTGCACTCATATTGCTCCATTCAGGGAAAGCTGCGTTTGCTGCTTGGTAAGCTAGTTCTACATCGGTTTCATCGCTATCAGGGCAAAGCGAATAAACTTTTCCTGTAGCAGGATTTAAATTATCTAAATAACTTTTTGCATTAGGTTCTACTAATGCTCCATTAATATAATTGGCTATCTTTTGCATAAATTTTTTATTATTCATTTGCCACAGATTTTCACAGATAAATATGAAAAATGGTTATTACTATATGGGAAATCTGTGGCGGTTTATGTTATCAATTTATCTCAAACACTCGGCTGGATCTTGCATGGCTGCGCGCTTAGCAGGCAGTATACCAAACACCAATCCAACACTGATTGAAATAGTAAAACTTAAAAATACACTTATTGGCGAAACAATGGTTTCAATATCGGTGGCGGCTTGAATGATTAAACTAATGGCAATTCCTAAGAAAATACCAATAATGCCACCACTAACGCTAATGGTTACACTTTCGGCCATAAATTGCATTACAATATCGCGCTTACTTGCTCCAATACTCATACGCAAACCAATTTCTTTAACACGTTCCAAAACGCTTGCAAGCATGATATTCATAATACCAATTCCGCCCACTAACAACGATATAGAGGCTATAATTCCTAATACAGTATTGAATAATTTTTTTGTTTTTTGTTCTTGTTTTAAAAGTAATTCTGGTACAATGATTTCAAAATCATTTACTGCATTATGCCTGCGCAATAAAATGCGTTGCAAAACATCTACAGTAGCTTCAATTTCAGAACTTTTGGCCACCTTAACCACTAATCTATCTAATTGATGGTAGTTATTATCTGTTGCACTTTGATTGTTACCTTCTTCTTGGTTTTGCGAAGCTTTTAAGCCAGAAATAGTTACCAAACCTCGGTTTTTATAACGTAATAAAAATGTTTTTACGGGAGTATATATTTCTAAATCAACATTACGGATAGAAAGCTTTTGCATGTTGCCTTCATCTACGTTTTTATTATTTAAAACACCCACAATTTTCAACCAATTATTGCCGCATTTTATTTCTTTACCAATTGGGTCTTCTGTATTGAAAAATTTGGTGGCTACTTTAGAGCCAATTATACAAACTGGCTGCGCATTGATTAATTGAAAATCACTAAAAAAGTTACCACTCACTAACGAAAAATCAAGCAAATGGAAATAATCGTTACTCACGCCAACAAGTTTGCCGCCAAGTTTAATTCCTGATCTAATAAATAAAGTTTGTTGTTCAATTTCGCTGCTAACCACTTCTACATCGGTTAATACTTGCCTAATATTTTCGGCATCATACATACTTAAACCGGGGCTAAACTTTTTTTGTTCAATGCCACTTTCCTTCAGTTGCTTTTCTTCTTCTTTGGTTTTAATAATGGGTTTTATAACAATATTATTGGAACCTACTTGTTTAATTTGTTCCAAAATTTGTTTTTCGGCACCATTACCAATGGCAAGCATTGCAATAACAGCAGCCACTCCAAATATAATTCCAAGCGAAGTTAATAAGGCCCTAAACTTGTTGGTTAGCAGGGCTTCCATGCCATTTTTAAAGTTGAAAATAATACGTTGTAAATGCATGGAAATAATTTAATTATCTGTCTTTACTATTGAATTTTCTGTAACCGCTATCATTACTTCCTAAAGTAGGATTTTTGTTGTTTGGGTTATTGTTATTTGGTTTGCGGTTATTGTTATTATTGTTGTTGCGGTGGTTGTTATTATTGTTGTTATTTCTAAAATTACGATTGTTGTTATTTCTGTGATTGTTGTTTTGGTTATTGTTCATTCTACGCATTTGTTGCGCTTTAAAATCAATATCCTCTGAATCGTTAATTTGAATTTTACCATCACTTAGTTGTTCTAAGTGAGCCATTATTTGTTCATCGCCAATTACTTCATCGTTCCAATTGCGGCAATTGGTTTTCATAAAACTACCAATGGCATTGATATACGAGGTTTTAAAAGGCCCTTCGGGCAATTCAGTAACCTTGTTAATCATGTTTTGAATATTTTTACCATAAAACCTGTATGAAATTTTGCTTTGCGGATATTTCATTGGTTCGGGCTTCACAAAAACCGTTTCTCTTGTTGGCTTCGGGTAAGGCGAATCAAGTTCTAATTTAAAATCAGAAATAATGAATAAATGATCGTATAGTTTGTGCTTGTAGTCAGCAATATCGCGCAAGTGCGGGTTAAGCTGACCCATTAAAGTTAATATTTCGTCAGCTACTTTTTTGCGTTTTTCAATGTCTTCTATTTGGGTAGCATAATCTACCATTTTTTGAATACTGCGTCCGTATTCCGAAAGTATCAATTTATTTCGTTCGGTATTGTATTCTAATGTTGCTTCTTTTATCATAAAGGCGCAAGATAATTTTTTTGATTTAATATTTAAAAGAGATTTTTTGAGTAGAAAAAGGTGTTTTATTGGCCTAAGACACTCACTTTCATCTTTCGAGCTTGGGTCTAATTGGCGTCCTGCCTTTATCTAAATAAATCAGCCGGAGGCTTATCTATATATTCACTCGCAAGATGCGAGCGAATGCTAGGCTTAAGCTTGCTATTATAAATGTCTTCGTTTAAAGCGAATGCTTCGGTTTTTGTATAAAAACTACCTAATCAATGTAATATTTCCTTTAAGTTGCTTTACTATATCATCGTTATTGGTATAATCAACAATGTAATAATAAACATCTTCTTGGCAAGGGTTTCCATCAAAAGTTCCGTCCCAACCTTTATTTACATTATTGCTTGTAAAAATTAATTGTCCCCAACGGTTATAAATACTTAAAACTGCCCCTTTTGAATTTTTGTACAATACTTTAAACTCTTCGTTTAATCCATTTTGATTAGGCGTAAATGCATTTGGAATAAAAATATTGTTACTGCCTTTAATATGCAATAATTTGGAGGTTGTATCGCTACAAATGCGGTTGATAGCTTTTAATTGTATGCGGTAAAATCCTTCATCTAAAAAATGATAGATTGGATTTTGTATATTACTAAAAGTGGTGTTTTCAAAAGTCCATAAATAATTATTAGCAAATTTACTATTTGATACAAACTGAACAGGCTTATCAATATTGGGATTTAATGGCGTTGTATAAAACTCAGCTATTGGTTGTGGTACAACTTCAATTGTTTTTTCACTGTTGCTGCTACAAAAATTTCTAGATATAATATACTTAATTTTAAAAATCCCAACAACATTGGGCGTAAATAATTTATTAAAAACATGCTCTCCTACAAATACGCCAATGGAATCAATTGGGGTAATTGTAACAGGTTTTGAAAATTGACAGACCAAAGTATCGCTTGGGTAAAAAAAAGCATTTGGAATAGGGGTGAAGTATACTTTAAAAGAATCTAATAAAACGCCACATTTGTTTTTTGAAGACAAAACGAGCCACTTATTTCCTTCAGTTGTTGGCTTGGCTTTAAAAGTAGTTTGGAGTAATTTGTAATTACCAAATGTGCCAAAATTATTTTGAACCCAAAAAACAGAATCATAATTTATGGCAGCCCCTTTAACTTTCAATTCTAAGTCATTACACATAACTGTATCCTTTCCAGCTTTTATTAACGGCCGCGAATTAAGAATTATTTGAGTTGTATCCGTGTTAAAGCAGCCATTAAAATCTTCATATTTTATCCAATAACTTCCATTAGTTGGAACTAAAATAGAATCAGTTTTTACACCTGTATTCCATAAATAAGATTTAAATTTACTTATACCAATTTTACCAATTTCTGTACATAAATAAGTTGTTTTAGGTAGATTCACTTTGTTATTAGGAAACAAACTTATTTTTGCAATTTGAGAAATTACGCTATCACATTGGCTTCTAACAATTACTGAATAATTGGCAGAATCGCTAGCATTAACAGCGTTAAAATACAAAGAATCTGCAGTTGAGCCAGGTATGATATTGTTATTTTTCAACCATTGGTAAGTTACCAAACTAGTTCCAATTCCTTTTACTTTCAAAACCACTTTAGAGTTTAGGCATTGTAAAACACTTTGAGGTTGAAGTATAATTTTTGTATTGAGAACAATTGAAATTCTTGCATTAGCAGAAGCTAAACTATCGCAATTACTTTTTACATTAACAGAATAAATTCCAGTATCAGCGTAATTTATATTATTTATTATTAACGAATCGGTGGTTTGTCCTGAAAGAATAGTATTCCCTTTTTTCCATTGATAAGATATTGCACCTGATCCAGTAGCTTTTACAGTTAAAAAAGCAGTTGTGTTTATGCATTGTGAAACTGATTGTGGTTGAGCTTTTATTGTGGTGTTTTTGTACAATCTTAAATAAACAGTATCACTGAAAACAGATATGCATTTACCTGTAGCTTTTATTTGATAGAAGCCAGTATCAGAGTTTGTGATATTGTTAACTACCAGCGAATCTTTATTGGCTCCAGAAACTAAATTTCCATTTCTATACCATTTATAAATGATATTGGTATCGTTTGTAACCCTTGATTTAAAAATAGCTTTGGTGCCAGAACATTGTAAAATACTAATAGGCTGCGTATTAAATATTGGAAAGAAAACTTTAAGTTTTACGTTATTTGATAAAACGCTATCGCAAAAAGAGGAAACTAAAACCGAATAATCAGCAGTATCTGAATAATTAACAATTGGAATTACAACCGAATCAGCATTGGCGCCAATAATATCTTGGCCATTCTTCTTCCATTTATAAATTACATTTCCGTAGCCAACAGCATTTACCTTAAATTTTACTATACTATCTTTACATGCCGAAACATTAATTGGCTGAGTTAATATGGTAGTACTTTTAAATATAATAAGTTTAGCAAAAGTAGAAATTACTGTATCGCATAAACTCCAAATTTTTACTGAATAATCACCTGAATCGGAATAATTTAAATTATTTAAAACCAATGAATCTTTAGTTTGTCCAATCAAATCAGTGTTTCCTTTTTTCCATTGATAACTCAATATTCCAGGCCCAATTGCTTTTACTTTAAAAACTGCTTTACTATTCTTACATTGAGAAATAGATTGAGGTTGTGAATTAATAATAGTTGTATACGCTATGGTTAATTTTACAGTATCACTATTGGTATAGCTACATTTACCAGTTACTTTTAAATAATAAAACCCTGTATCTAAATTTCCAATATTATTAATTACCAAGGAATCTTTATTGGCCCCAGGAATAAGTATGCCTCTTTTAAACCATTGATAAACCATATTAGTATCGCTCGTTACATTTGTTTTAAAAACAGCCCTTGTGCCAGGGCATTGTAATAAACTAAAAGGTTGAATTACAAAAACTGGCTTAATTATTTTGAGGGTTGCAATATTAGAAATTACACTGTCGCAATTGGCAATTACCAAAACAGAATAATTTGCGGTATCGCTATAACTGGCATTTGGAATTACAAGAGAATCGGTAGTAGCACCAATAATATTTACCCCATTTTTTTTCCATTGATATGAAAAGGTGAGTGTGCTATTTACCGTTACTTTAAATTTTGCTAGGCTATCCAAGCAAACTGAAATGTTTTTGGGTTGACTAGTAATGTTTAACTTCAATGTAACTGTAAAACTATCTTTTTGAACACAACCATTTACATCTGTGGTGGTTAACAAGTATTTTGTAGTACTTGGCGGAGAAACTACAGGGTTTAAACAATTGCTGCAACTAAGCCCTGTTGAAGGTGTCCAATTATAATTAATTGGCTGAAAAAATGAACTTACTGTAGCCGTATTTTGAAGTGGAAATGGAGTGCCTCCACATACCAGTGTATCATTTTGTAAATTTAATTTTAAATCAGAAATTCTTATTACAGTCGTCAATGTATCAGCACAACCAAAAGTAGGGTAAGGTTTTGTTATTAATTTGAATTTATTGTAAATGGTAGGGGTTGAAATATTTAAAATTTGCGAACTTCCTAATAGATTGGTAAAAGAAGAATCATACCATTTATAATCGGTAAATCCACTTGGCCCAATAAGTGTGGAAATAGGATTTCCTTTACATGAAATGGTGGAAATTTTATATTGATCACAATTTACATCCACATAACCATAGCCAAAATGCGCTGTATGCGTACAATCACCACTCGCAAAATCTACAGCAATTGTTTTGCCACCATAACCAGATAAATCTAAATTAGCAGATGACCAACTTTTATAATACACGTCTGAAGAACCAACACGAAAAAAACCGGGTAATGCAGAGGTGGCAACAAAATTAAAATTTACACAAGGAAGTAAAGTATTTGTTGCTGAATCAAAAGCATTTACACTAAAACGAGGTTGATCCCAATCATTATGTCCAGGATTTTGAAAAACAACAGCATATTTAAAAATTAATTTGTAATCATTTACACCAGCAGGAATTCTTATATAATAACGAGCTCTTTCAGCCTGAGCTCCAGTATTATCATTTCCTAATTTTAATGAATAATTTCCACCATCGGGAGCTACAACTGGAAATCCTCCATAAGGATCAACACCTGAGCCTGACATTAAATTATGTCGATTTAAAATGGCTGCAGTCGGGTTGTTAGCAACAATTGGACAACAAAAACCGGTGTAGAATAACCAATTATCTAAATTTCCGTTTTCAAAATTAATATTTGGTGGGCAAAACACGGTTTGGGCATTTGATTTGGAAATGCTGTTTAATATAAACAAAATGGCAAGCGCAAAATGAATATTTTTCCTTTTAAAAATAAATGTGGGATTGAAATGTATTCTTAAATTTCTTATTGCCATTAATAGTTATCGTGTAACTTCTTAAAGTTATTTTTCAAATGTATTGTTTAGTTATTAGTTATTCAAGCCAAAGCTACAATCTGCTTATTTTTATTAATCTTATAATTAACATTATGTTAAGTAATAGTTTTAAATATAAAAAAACCGACTATTTATTATCTAGTCGGTTTTTGTGGTTATTAATAATTTGGGTACTACCCTTTTTTCTTGCTATTGATTATTACTTCTTCTTTCTTAGCGCGGTATTCATTTGATTTGTTTTCATTTTTCATACCTGCATAAATTAATTGTAAACTATAATAAGCATCTTTAAGATATGCGTATTTTATTGCTTTGTCTTCAGCTGTTTTTTCAGATTTTACTTCAGCAATTTCAATTACTTTTTCAAATTGAGCAATTGCCACGCTAAAAATACTGTCTTGTACTTTTTTATATGCATTGAATTTTTTATCGTATTCTGTTTGCGTTTTAGCATCTATAGCATTAATTTTTTCGGCAATTGCAGTTGTTTTATTATTTGTCAATGCACCTAAATTATAGTATGCATCTATCATATCCGGGTTTAAGTCAATTGCTTTAAAGTAATCGGCCTCAGCCTTTGATTGGTATTGAGCAGCTTTTTTATTCAACTCCATTACTTTTGTGCTTAAATCTTTAGCTTGTGCCTCTAATTGCTTTTTAGTCGCAACATTTTTTTCAATCTTAGCTTTTTTATTTATTGCAGCTGCCTCCTCTTTGTATTTTTTAATTTCTTTTACAAATCCAGTTGCTGCATTGTCATAAAGGTTTCCTCTTGTGTATATCAAATCTGGATCTTCAGGTTTTTGCTCATTTGCTAGTTCAACTTTTTGCATTAAAATATCTAGCTTATTTTGAGCAATGTAAATATTAATCTCTTGACCAATTAAATCTTTCTTTTCTGGAAATAAAGTTCTGCCTTTTTCTAAATAACTAATTGCTGTATTAGTATCACCTTCTTCAAGGTATATATTAGTTAAATATGCGTAAATCAAATGATCTTGGTAATCTAATTCAATTAAACGTTTAAGATATTTTTTTTGATCTTCCTTGATTTTTTCTTTATTAGCAAAATAGAATTGATTGAAAACAATTGATTTTTCAGTCAAATTATTAGTTTTCATATCACCATTTTTATCATACGGCAATAAGTCAATAACCAATTGGTAATATGATTGGATTTTCTTGTAATCACTTCTTTGACTAGCTTCGTATGCAGCACTATTACAAGCAAATGCAGCATTTACTATATTATATTCAATTTGCTCTTTGTAAATTTCTTTTTTATCTAACTCTAAGCAACGTTTTGCAGCTAAAGCCCATTTTTCAGCAGCATCAATATCTAATTTTCTTACCTTTTCATCCTTTGATGTAGCAATGGTATCATAAATTGCAGCTCTGTAATAAAGCATTTTAACATTGTCTTTTGTGTCAGGATGTTCAAATGCGGCATCAATGGCTTTTTTAGCATCTTCCATTTCTGCATTGTTAAAGTATAGAGCAGCTGACTCTACTTGACTCTTTTGTGCCCAACCACTAAGGGTTATTAAGCACAGTAAAACTAAAAGCGTTTTTTTCATGGTATATCTATATTATGTGTTATAAAATTAAGGTTTACAAATTGCCTGCCAAAAGTAACAGTAAATTGTATATAAGCAAAAGTCAGCCTAAAATTTAATATGGTTGCTTTTGTTTATTTTTTTAAGCCAATACTAATTGCAGTGATCGCCTATTGCGCTGTTCCATCAGTATTTTTTTGCCTTCGGTAAATTTATTAACCTCAGCCGATTCGTATTTACCAATGGTTAAAAGTTCTAAATTACTGTTTGATTTTACCCTGTAATTCTGCTCTAATTCGTTAATTAAATCATTGCATTTGTGCTCATTATAGTCAACACAAACGGTAAAGCTAATAGCCGAATTTTGCATTACATTTATTTTTACGCCATAGCAGGCAAATAATGAAAAAATACTACTCAAATTTTCTTCTACTATAAAACTAAAATCTTTACTAGCTATAGAAATAAGCATTTGATTTTGCTTGAAAATATAAGTTGGTACTTGGTCTTCTTTTTCTCTTGAAACCCCTACTGTTGTTCCCTCATCTCCGGGATTGATAAATGATTTTACGTACAAAGGAATTTCTTTGTTTAAAAGTGGTTGAATGGTTTTTGGGTGAATTACTGTTGCGCCATAAAAGGCCATTTCAATGGCTTTATTATAACTCAAACCCGAAATTTTTACTGCTTCAGCAAAACGTTTTGGATCGGCATTCATAACTCCAGCTACATCTTTCCATATGGTTACACTTTCGGCATCTAAACAAAAAGCAAAAATTGCAGCACTGTAATCAGAACCTTCTCGGCCCAATGTTACCGTGGTATTAACCGAACTGCGACCAATAAAACCTTGGGTTATAACCATCTTTTTTTGTACGATTGGTTTTAAGGTTTTGGCTATTTTTTCGTTGGTTAAACTCCAATTTACTTTTCCTTCGCGGTAAGTATTATCGGTACTGATAAAATTTTGAGCATCCATCCAACGGTTTTTTAAACCAGCTTCGTTTAAGTAAGTACTTACTATTTTGGTAGAAATAATTTCGCCATAACTTACTATTTGGTCGTAATGATAATCGTAATTATTATCGGGCTCCGCCTCTAGCAAACATTCTAATTCAATAAAAATGTTCTCTATATCGTCAAAAGCATGGCTTTGTGTTTGCGGCAATAATTTATCAATAATATTATAATGAAATTGCTTTATTTCCTCAAAAGTTGAGTACTTAGCATCGGTTCTATTAAAATAGGCGTCCACTAATTTTTCTAACAAATTAGTAGTTTTTCCCATTGCTGAAATAACAATTAAAACATTTTCGTTGGCAAAATTGCCTAATACTTTTGCGACATTTCTGACCGCATCTGCATCTTTTACCGATGCACCCCCAAATTTAAAAACTTTCATTAATACTGATAAAATACTTGTGCCGCAAAATAAAACTAATATTTGATTTTTGATTTATGATTTGTGAATTATGATTGAGCTTTTGTTTTGGGATTATTATTCAAGCCTGAAAAACTCAAACTTTTTTGTTAATAATTTATATATTTGTGATATGAAAATTTTGTTAGATATTCCTGATAATAAAGCGGCTTCTTTGTTAGAAGTTTTAAGAAGCATTTCTTATGTAAAAGCAAAACCGGTTACTGATGCAAAAGCGAAACTAATATCTGAAATAAAAGAAGCAGTTGATGAAATGAAGTTAATACGTAATGGTAAGAAAAAAGCCAGAAATGCTGAAGATTTTTTAAATGAGTTATAGTGTTAAAACAATTGCTGTTTTTGAAAAACAAGCAAAAAAACTAATTAAAAAATATCCATCTTTGCAAGGTGAGCTTTTTGAGTTAGTTCAAGAACTTAAGTTAAACCCAGAACAAGGCACGCCAATTGGCAAAAACTGTCATAAAATTCGAATTTCAATAGCTTCCAAAGGAAAAGGGAAATCTGGTGGGGCAAAAATAATCACTAACTTTATAATTTCAGAACAAACCGTTTTTTTGCTTTCTATTTACGAAAATCTGAAAAAGACAATTTAACAGACGCTGAATTAACTGCTTTAATAGATTCAATCCCTGATGATTACTGACAAAATTCCCTACCAACCAATCACTTAATCAACTTATTAACTAATCAACCCAAAAACCAACCTCTACCCCAATTCCTCAAAAAAGCCTGTTTGTTTGTTCTTTTTGCAGTTGTTCCAATCGTAGTAACGGCCGTTCATGGCTATATAAATGCCTGCAGGTAAGCTTTGTACAAAAGCCAAAGCGCTTCCAAGGTTAAATAATCCATCGCTTGAACCAAATTTATACGGAATCATTGCACCAGTAATTACCACAGTTTTACCTGGAATTTTATCAGCTAAATATCTAGCCGTTTCGGTCATGGTATCTGTTCCATGGGTAATTACTATTTTATTTTCATCGCAACGCTGGCAACTTTCCAATATGATATTTCTATCCATATCGGTCATTTCTAAACTATCAATTAACATCAATGTGCGCACACTTAAATCTAATCGGCTACGGCCAAGTTTCAGAATTTCATTGATGTGCGAATCTTTAAAGAACAATTGTCCTGTTAATTCATTGTATTCTTTATCAAAAGTTCCGCCTGTTACAAATAGTCTAATTGCCATAATTAATAATTAATTTACGCTGCAAGAATAAGGAATTGAATAAGGCTATTATATTTGAACCCAATAAATTTTTTAAACAATTGAAAAAAAATGTATTCAGTTTTGGAGTAATACTGTTGGTATTGCTTGCTATTGGCAGTTCTTATTCGTTTACTCAAAAAGCTAAAAAGCCAAAAGTTAAAAAAGTGATTTTTATAATTGGTGATGGAATGGGCTTGGCACAAATTAGCGGAGCCATGAGCGAAAGCAATGATCGCAATGCTTTTGAAAGGTTTAAGGTAATTGGTTTAAGCAAAACTTCATCAGCCGATAATTACGTTACCGATAGCGGTGCTGGTGCTACAGTTTTTGCCATTGGTAAAAAAACTTTCAATTATGGAATTAGCGTTGGAACTGATTCGTTACCATACCCAAGTTTATTTGAAATGATGAAAAAGAAAAACATGGCAACTGGTGTGGTTGTTACTTCATCTATTACGCACGCCACCCCTGCTTGTTTTTACGCCCATGTTTCCTCACGCAAAAGCGAAGATGATATTGCAGAATTTTTGTTAAAAGGCAATTGCGATATAGCTATTGGTGGTGGAACTAAATTTATTACAGATAGAAAAGATAAAAAGAATTTAACGGAGTTATTGCAACTGAATGGTTTTATAGTAAAAACCGATACTACCAATAATTTTGAACCTTTTAATGCCAATAAACAAGTTTATACTTTAGCTTACGATGGTATGAAACGTAAATTAGATGGCAGAAACGATTTTTTAAAATTGGCTTCTATGCATGCTATCAGTCAGTTAAATAACAACAAAAATGGTTATATGCTAATGATTGAAGGCAGCCAGGTAGATTGGGGCGGACATGCCAATGATTACCAATACATGAAAACAGAATTGTACGATTTAAACCAAACCATCAATGCAGTTTTAGATTACGCTGAAAAACAAGGAGATATTTTAGTGGTAGTTACAGCTGACCATGAAACAGGTGGACTTTCATTGCATCCAAATAAAGACGACAAAAAACAATTTACAGCAAATTACTCAACTAGTGGTCATTCAGGAATAATGGTTCCTGTTTTTGCTTTTGGCCCTGGAGCTGAAATGTTTGGTGGAATTTATGAAAACACTCAAATTCATTATAATTTCAAGCAATTATTAGGTTTGGAGTAATGTAATAAAGGTTGGTGAGAACATCAACCTTGGACAAAATAATATATTTGTAAAAAAAGTGAAGCAATCTAAAGGAAAAACGAACGGAGTGCTTCGTTCCTCGCAATGACGCATGTAAAAAGCTTATTAAGTGAACTGAATTTCGATAAAGGCGCTTCGACAAGCTCAGCGACCGCAAAATTATTGGACACTGAGCTTGTAGAAGTTAAAGATATTTTCAGCGAAAATCTGTGAAATCTGCTGGAGAAAAAACAAGACAAAAAATGAAAGAAATAAAACAATTGATAAAAAACCTTTTGCTTATTGAATGGCGCGAACGCTATGCATTAAATGGCATTTTATTGTATGTTTTTTCATCTATTTTTACAGTGTCGCTGTCAGTTAAAGTGCTTAATTTACCTATATGGAACGCAGTTTTTTGGGTTTTGATTTTATTCAGTTCTATTAATGCCATTGCTAAAAGTTTTATAGCCGAATCAAAAGGCAAAATGCTGTACTTTCATGGTTTGATTTTGCCTGAGCATTTAATTTTAGCAAAATCAATTTACAGTGCCATTTTAAATTTGGTGCTGAGTTTTATTGCCTTATTATTTTACAGTATTGTTTTAGGTAACCCTATTCACAGCTTAGGATTTTATTGTTTAATATTGGTTTTGGCATCCATCGGTTTCGCTTTTACCTTTACCATGATTTCGGCCATTGCTCAAAAAAGCGGGAATGGAAACCTGCTTATGCCCATTTTAAGTTTCCCCATTATTATTCCATTTTTACTATTACTCATCAAATCGAGCAAAAAAGCCATGGATGGCATTGATGTAAGTTTAATTTATACCGATTTACTGCTTTTAGTAGCCATGAATTTATTGGTTGCCGCTTTGGCATACGTATTATTTCCTTTTTTGTGGAAAGAATAACTGCAAAGTTCGAATAAAAAAAATCCGAAATTCTAAATTCTAAATTTTGTGTTTTTATCTTATAAATTATCAGATTTTCTTTCTAGTTCAGCTTCTTTTTCTTCCAATTTGCGTTCAATTTCTGTCTGTTTCTCTTCTATTTTACGTTCTATTTCCTCTTGTTTTCTCTCAAACCTACTTTGGTTACTATCCTCGTTTTTATAGCTGTTTATGTTATTTATTTCAAACCAAAATTGGGTCGGTGTTTCTCTTTTTCCTATAAATCCAAATACTTTTTGAGCAGTTTCATTAGCATAAAATTTTACATTTTCTTTTAAATAAAACTTAACTTTTACAGTTTGAAATTTAAACTTATAAAGTTTAGGAATAAAATAATGACTTGGGAAAATTATTGAATCACCAACTAATTTATATTGCAAAACTATTTGAGCAAGTTTGGCTTTTGTTTTACTAACCATTACACCTTTAAATTGCTTATTAATGGTATATGTGGATTTGTTTTCCAGCGTGTTATCAATTTCATAATTTATTGGTACAAAAATCCCACTATCGCACAATTGAATTTTAAATTCATTTTTACTAAAAAGATCTATTTGTTTTCCTGTACTCAATTCATTAATTATTACTATCAATGAATCATTTTGTGGCAAATTTTCATTCTCTATATCAGTAATATCAACAGCTTGAAAATAGTTAGCGCCCATATTTAAACCAACATAGATTAATAAGCCAATTCCCAAAAAAAACAAAAATACCAATCCAGAACCAGCATATCTAAATTGTATATTAGCCTTAAATGCATATTTAGCTATAACTGCCAATAAAAATAAAACTGGAGCAAAAATAATTAAAAGAACTCCAGTAAGTAAAATACTTAAATTTTCATCAAATGGAACGGTATTCGATAAAAAATCAAATAAATTAATATTAGTAAAAAAACTGAACATGCCAGCTGTAAAGAAGAACGAAATAACCAAAATACCTAATAAAAAAATGGCTATCAAGGCAATAATAAATTTAAAAAAAGACCTGATACCATTTAATTGTGTGTCATTTTGAACTACATAATTTTGATTATTATTTAACTTTGTTTTTTGGAATTGATTATTGGCTTCTGGAATGGTAATCCAAGCAATGATATAAATTAAAAAAGAAGTTCCCCAAAAAAACAATCCCGCAAAAAAGGCCAATCTTACCACCCAAATTTCAATTCCAAAATGCAATGCCAATCCACTACAAACCCCTCCTATCGCTTTAGTTTCCTGGTTTCTATAAAGTTTGTGAACGTTATTATTTTCATTTTTAATAATCTTATCAGCATCTTCTCCAGTTGCTTTAGGTATCACAATCCATAACACAATATAAGCCAATACACCTGTTCCAAAAAAGAAAAAAGCGAACACAAATGCAATTCTAATAAAACTAGTATCCACGCTTAAATAATTGGCAATTCCACTACATACACCACCCAAACTTTGGTTAAATGGATTTCTTCTTAATTTAGGTTTTGATGAATTTATATTAGTAAAATCTGATTGATTAGGTTCATGATTCGAATAACTTTTTTCAGATTTATGGCTGTTTGTCAATTCTTCAACAGTTCCAAGTGTTTTTATTACTTCATTGACATGATTTGCTTCAACCATTTCAGCTTGTGTAGCTGCCAATTGTAAAGTTAATAATTCAGCTATTCTAGCTTCTATATCGAACAAAATATCGGGTTCTGATTTAAAACTGTTTTTTAATGCAGAAACGTAATTATTCAATTGATGGTAAGCATCATTATTTAATGTAAAGGTTGTTTTGTTTAGATTTATTTTGATAGATGTTATCATAATTGTTCTTTTAATTTTTTGTGATTGTATTTACTGAGTTTACCAAATCAATCCATGATTGATTGATTTCCTTTAAAAACTGTTGTCCATTTTTAGTTAATTGATAATATTTCCTTGGTGGCCCACTATTACTTTCAAACCAATTATAATTTAATAAATCTTCATTTTTTAACCTTGTTAGTAATGGGTATAATGTCCCTTCAACCACAATTAAATTTGCTTTTTTTAGTTCCACAATAATATCACTAGCATATGCTTCGCCCCTACTTATAATGGTAAGAATACAAAGTTCGAGTATTCCTTTTTTCATTTGTGCTTTACTATTTTCTATATCCATTTGAAAAAAATTACCGGACAAACATAATAATATTTTAGTACTATGCAATACATAGTATCATTTACTTTTACTTTCTAAGCAATAAAAATACGGCTAGAAAAAAATTATGCTTCAATGAGCATTAAATGCTTAGTCATCAATTAATTTTTTGATTGATTAATTTTTGAAATAAATTTTATGATGGTTTGTTAGAAAATATTATTTTGCCGAAAATAAATTTATATAATATGATATTGATTGCAGATAGTGGTTCTACAAAAACCGATTGGGTAATAATTAATAAAGATGGTACTGGTCGAAAGACTTTCCATACAATTGGGTATAACCCTTATTTTATTGACAGTGAAGCAATTTATTACTCACTGAGTGAAAATTTATTAAAGGATTTAGATGGAACGTCTATTTCAGAAGTTTATTTTTATGGAGCAGGTTGCTCTACACCTGAAAAAAAAGATATTGTTAGAAAAGCATTAACAAGAAGCTTTCCTTATGTACCAGATATTTTTGTAGGCCATGATTTACTAGCTTCTGCTCGTGCACTGTTAGGTAAAGAAAAAGGTTTTGCAGCTATTTTAGGCACCGGCACCAATTCATGTTTATATGACGGATTTGATGTTTTCCATAATATTGATTCTTTGGGCTATTTAATGGGTGACGAAGGAAGCGGAAGTTATATTGGTAAAAAAATATTACGCGACTTTATGAGAGGTAATCTCCAGCCTGAATTACAAGCTAGATTTAAAGAGCGCTTTCAAATTGAAGATAATGAACAAATTTTCACTACTTTATACCAAACTCAATTTCCCAATAGATATTTAGCTAGTTTTTGCAAATTTGCAGATGAGTATGTTTCTCACCCCTATATAAAAAATAAAGTACGTGATGGATTTAGAGATTTCTTTAAAAATCTAGTGTCGAAATATCCAAATTATAAAGAATACACTTTTAATTGTGTAGGATCTGTAGGATTTGTATTTAAAGAAATTTTAGAAGAAGTTGCTTTAAGTTATGATATGAAAATTGGAAAAGTAATTAAGTCTCCAATGGACGATTTGATTCAATTCCATTTAAATTCATAACTGAAAATTTTATTTATTTTAAAGCCGCTTTTTGCGGCTTTTTTTATGCCTATCCACGTAAATATTTATTATAATCTACATTTAAAAACATTAATATTTCTAGCATTTACAATTGTATAACCTAAAAAATCCACCAAAAACAAGCTCAATTTTATGAATACAATATTCAATAAAACAGTATGTTATAGTAATAAATCTATACTAAAAAACACCCCAACGATATTAACGTATTAATACAAATGCAAACCATGTTGTTTACATTTGTATTTTATAAAAACATTTGTAAATTCGCAGCTTTACAAATGTATTATATAGCTGATTGTCAATATGGATGAACTTAACAAACGTGTATGTGACGTGATGGAGCGTTTTTGTGGCTCTAAATCAATATTTGCAACTGAATTAGGTGTTGGTTTACCTGTAATTACCCATATTTCATCTGGCCGAAATAAGCCTGGAGTAGATATTTTGCAAAAAATACTGCATGCCTACCCTACCATTGATGCCACTTGGCTAATGATAGGAAAAGGCGAAATGATAAAGACCGAAAAACCTTCGTTAAATATTGATAATGAAATCAATAATATCAAAAATTTAGCTAATAAGTTTGAGCTTTTAAAGGAGAATACAGCCTCTGTTATTGGTTACCATAAGCTATTTATTGATGAATTAAGACACTTTACAGAACTAGATAGTATTTTACAAAAAACCCAATTCGGTATGAATGAAATTCAGCAAAAAATCGATGAGGAATTACTGAATTTAAAATATAAAGTTGAAAAATAGATATATAATTACATATTTCTGATAAATAAACAGATAATTTTATTAAATAACTAAAAATAACCATAACTAATTTTGATTTTTTCATAAAAAAATTTCAAGGATTAATAAAAAGAATACTACATTATAATAAAATTAATCTAAAAAATCTTCTTTTATTTCTAATGTCTGAGAATAGACTAAAAAAATCATAAAAACTTTTAAGTGAATATAAATGTTAATTGTATGTTTGCATATCAAACTTAATTAGACTAAATAAAAATAAGATGACTGAAAATACTGAATATTGGAATATATATGCTGAACAAACTCCTAATCCTGAAACGATGAAGTTTGTTTTTAACAAAATGATTTTGCCCGATGAGGCCGAAGATTATCCAACCAAAGAAAAAGCAAATGCTTCTCCGCTAGCTAAAAGTTTATTTGAATTTAGCTTTATAAATGGTGTTTTTGTAATGAATAACTTTGTTACCATTACCCGCGCTCCTGAAACTGAATGGCACGAAATTACACCAATTGTCAAAGAATTTTTAAAAGCTTACGTAGAAGCTGGTGAGCCAATTAGCTATAAATCGGATAAATCAAATATACAAGGTGCTGATAATATTATAGTTGCGCAAATTTTAGATATTTTAGATACTTATATTAAACCAGCGGTTGAAAACGATGGCGGAATGATTTCTTTTAAATCGTTTAACGAAGAAAGTGGTTTGGTAACTGTTGAATTGAAAGGTTCTTGCAGCGGCTGCCCATCATCAACGGTAACGCTAAAACGAGGAATTGAAGGATTATTAACCCGCATGGTTCCGCAGGTTAAAGAAGTGGTGGCCGAAAGCCTTTAAGAAAATATTTTTTTTGATTACATTTAAAAGCCAATTCATTTAAGAGTTGGCTTTTTTTATATTTACACTTTAATTATGACACCTTTAGACTTAAAACTGAATCAAATTTTGAATGTATTGCCTAGCCAAAAGCCTAGGTTTATTTATACCATTCCGTTTACTCCTAATTTGCTCAATCACTTTAATAGCGTGCATGCAGCAGTTATTTTTTCGCTTGCTGAAGCTACAAGTGCGCAGTTTTTACTTCAAAATTTTGAAGCATTTCAAAATGAGTTTATTCCTTTGCTTAGAAGCACGCAAACCAAATATAAACAACCTGCATTTTCGGCTATCTATGCCAAAGCTGAATTTAAAAATACCAGTAAAGAACTTGTAATAACTGATTTACAAATTAAAAATCGGGCGTTGGTAACTATTTCAGTAACCGTTCATGATGAGGAAGAAAAATTAGTTTTTACCAGTGAGCTAGAATGGTTTTTAACCTTAAAAACTAAATGATACCTAAAAGCGTATATGATGGTATGAAGTTTTTTCAAATAATTTGTTTGGCAGCAGTATTAAGTGCTTGCAGCAAACAAACCAACACTATCAGCCAACCAAATGTACCTAATACACCTAAAGTCGATACTTTTAAAGTGAATTATTTAGCACTTGGCGACTCTTACACCATTGGACAAAGTGTGGCTTTTGAGGAAAATTTCCCTAATCAGTTGGCTAAAACATTGGCTAACGATACCATTTTATTTAACGAAGTAAAAATTATAGCCACCACCGGCTGGACAACCACCAATTTGATTGACGCTATCAATAATCAAAATTTGGATAAAAAGTACAACTTGGTTTCGCTTTTAATTGGAGTGAACAATCAATATCAAAATAAACCCATTGAACTTTACAAAACTGAATTTAAAGCACTGTTAAACAAAGCCATAGCATTAGCCAATTTTGATACTACCAAGGTTTTTGTGGTTTCGATTCCTGATTATGGTTTTACTCCTTTTGGTAAAAACAACCAAAGCACCATTTCTGCACAACTTGAAAATTACAATCAAATTAATAAAAACTTAACAGATTCCTTAAAGGTGAGTTATGTAAACATTACTCCTATTTCGCAAATGGGTTTAACCAATCCTGAATTAGTAGCTTCTGATGGTTTGCACCCAAGTGCTGCTATGTATAAAATGTGGGTTGACCTAATGAAACCTGTGGTTTATAAAAAGATAGTTGGTAAATAATGGTTTGCTTATTTTGAATTTTGTAAAGACGTTTAATTAAACGTCTCTACCATGACCACAGAAAACCAACAACCAAATATAAAGACTTTGAGTGCAACGTTTTTTTTATTGCAGAATTAACAAATTACGTCTCTAAAAATATATTGAACAAAAAAATAGCAGACAGTTAATGGTCTGCTATATTAATTTTATAAGTTCTATGAACTTTGGTGGTTTTGGCACCTAGTTTTTCAAACAATCCGTGCATTTTGGGGTTAAAGTCCCCTATCCAACCTAGTTCTGAAGTATTAATTTTATGGTGCTTTTGCATGGCATCATATAGGTTTATAATCATACCACTTTCTATTCCTTTTTCTTGGTAAGCCGGAATTACACCAAACACCTCACCCCTAATTCTGTTTACCTGCCCAAAGTTTTTGTACCAAATAAACTTAAGCATTCCAAACCAATTGAGTTTACCATTTACTTGCTTAAAAATTTGGTTTACATCTAATACACTTACATAAAAACCAATTGGTTTTCCATTGGCATAAGCAAACCAAATGGCATCTTCCATAATAATAGGCTTTAGTTGTTTAAGTTCAGCCATTATTCTTTCGTTGGTCATTGGAAAAAAATCTGGTCTATGCGCCCAAGCTTGGTTGTATATTTCAGTAAAATCAGCAGCATACTTTTTTATATTACTCATTTTAAAGTGTTCAAAAGTATATTCAGGGTTTTTCATTACCCTTTCCGAAAGCTTTTTAAAGCGATCAAAGTCAAAGTCTTTATAAGTAATTTCGCTGGTAGTTTGTTCGGTATGTTGTTCAAAACCGGCAGCTAAAAAATGACTTTCGTAATAAGGCCAATTAAAGTTTTCTTTATAAGAAGGATTCTTAAAACCACTCACCATTAAGCCCCAAAATGCATTTTTCTCACCAAAATTAATTGGGCCCAAAACAGTGTCAACATGGTGTTTTTTTAACCAATCAAAAGCAGTAGTAAAAAGCAGTTTAGATGCATTTAAATTATCAATACACTCATAAAAACCAATTCCTCCCACATGTTCTTCGGGTTTAAAATGGTTTTTATCAAAAAAAGCAGCTATTCGCCCAATGTTTTTACCATCAGCATCTTGCAAAATCCATTGTTTAGCATCACCATTTTTGTAATAAATGTTTTCTTCTCTATCAAATACCTTAACAATGTCTTTGTCTAGCGGGCATATCCAATCGTTATTTCCTTTATAAATGGCTCGGTGAACATTTATAAATTCAATTAAATCATGGTGATTATTTACTTCTTTTATTTTCAATTTTTAAATAATTTAAAATGAATGATTGTTAAACAATTGATGAATTGTTAATTGATTAAGTTTTTTCCGTGAATAATTCTAACAACTCTAAGTTTAGTACCTTCTACCTTGTAAATAAATACATAACTATTTTCAAAAACTGCGCACCTGAAATTTGCTTTTAAAAACGCTGAATATCTGCATAATGGATATTTGTTATGATACAAGGCTAAAGACAATGTAAACTCTTCCATTCTACTGACATAATTTAGCGCTGTTTCTGGGTATCCTTTTTCACTAATATAATTTAAAATGTCAATTAAATCGTTTTCTGCTTTTCTTGAAATTTCAATTTTCACTTGCTAAACTTTAATTTCAAGTTGCTAAAAACTTCGTTTGCACTTAAATATTCATCATCTTCAGCCTCTGCTACAATGTTAATGTAATCTTGTTCTTCTAAAACGTTACCTGGTATTGAAAACATGGTTTCTTTCTCAACTTTCTTTACACCATTCAAACTTTCAATAGTATGCAATAGTTCGTCTAAGTTTGCATTTTCATCTAAGGTTACTATAAAACTTTTCATAATCAGAATTATTGAATTTTACATTCTTCTAAACAAAGCTTCTATGGTTTCAATCGTTACTTTTTCTTTCCAATCAGTTCCAATGGCATGGTTCCACATGTGCGGCAAGTTATAGGCTACATGAGCCATAGCTGTTATTTCAGCATCGCTCCAGTTTTTACTCAAACCTTGAGGTAAGGTAATATGGTGTTTTGCTAACATGGTATTAAATTCAGCTACACCTTCTGGGTAATAATCTCCCAAATGTTGGAATGCTAAACAATTGGCATAACAATGTTTTTCACCAAATATTTTACTTAAACCATAACTCAATGCATGGCAAACACCTACTTCACTATAAGTTAAACTTAAGCCACCCATTAAAGAGGCCACCATTAATTTATCATCGTTTTCAGCACTCTGACCAGCATTTTCGCCTAAATAAATATCGCGGCAAAGCTTTAAACTTTGTTCGCCATAAGCCATGCTATAAGCGTTGTTCAAGATACCATCACGGCTTTCAATACAATGAATAAAAGTATCCATTCCTGTATAAAACCACTTGTCAACCGGCACTGTCGCGGTAAGCTCAGAGTCTAGTATTACTTGGTCAAAGATGGTCCATTCGCATTTTAAACCTAGCTTTTTTTCAGGGCCGGTTAATACCGCTGTCATGGAACATTCAGCACCTGTTCCTGAAATAGTAGGAACGCCAACATGGTAAACTCCCGGTTTTTTTATCAAGTTTAATCCTTGGTAATTTTGCGATGGTCCTTCATTGCAAAGCATCAATGAAAGTGCTTTGGCAATATCCATAATACTTCCACCACCAATTCCAATTACGCCACTTGGCAAACCTTTACCTGCTAAAATTTCATCACGTAATTGGTCAATTTGTTCGGTAGTTGGCTCGTGTGGGTCAACATCAATAAAGTAAACCGTATCTTCCGGTTGGTTTTGAAGCTTATTAGCTAAATCTTTTCCGTTAAAATAATTATCTACTATATAAACAAAATATTTGTTGTTTTCACTGCGTTTTGGGGCAACAATTTCGGCTAATTGCGCAAAACTACCACGTCCAAATACCGTTTTTTCTATGCTTTTAAAATTTTTATGCATGTTTTATGTTAGCCACAGATTTCACTGATGGCACTGATTTTTTAAATACTTATTTCAAATTACAACTTTCTGTGTAATCTGTGGCTAGTTGTTATGCTGTTTGTCCTAAAGCGGCTTTAATTGAAGTAGTCATTTTAGCCACTAATGTATTTAATTCTTCTTCTGTCCAAGTTGCTTTAATTCCAAAAGAGATTAATCTTCCAACGGTTTCTTGCGTTTTTGGCAAATCAAGATTTTTGTAATCTTGAGGCGCTCCAAGCAGTTGTACGTTGGTTTTAGCTGCAACGCGACCTTCTTTAATATGATCCCATTGGTTGATAAAATGGTACATATTGGTAAACCAATAGTTGAAACCTGCTACACCATTTTTATTAAATTCATCAACTGTAGCCATTGCAGCAGCAGTATTAGGCATTAACATATTTAAAAAAGTAGCTGAATCACCATCTGCATCAGGAATAGTAGCAAAGCTTACTCCTGGTATTTTGCCTAACTCAGCCATCATAAACTTTTTATGTTTATTATTTACCTCTCTAATCATGGGTACTCTTCGGGTTTGAGCCAAACCAACAGCAGCATGTAATTCAGAAATTCTATAATTAAATCCTAACACTGGGTGATTTTCCATTCCGCGATTATTTCCTTGGTGGTCATGTCCATGGTCAGCAAAATTATCGGCTAGTTTATAAGCAGTTTCATCGTTTGTAACAAAAACCCCACCTTCGCCTGCTGTAGCAATTTTAAAGAAATCGAAACTATAGCAACCAGTTTTTCCAAATAAACCTGTAGAAGTTCCTTTATAACTTGCAGCCATTGCTTGTCCAGCATCTTCAACTAATACTAAATTATGTTCTTTAATAACTTGCATGATTTCGTCCATTTGTGCCATTTGCCCACACATGTGAACCAACATTACCGCTTTGGTTTTAGGAGTAATTGCTTTTCTAATTCCTTCAGCACTTAAACATAAAGTTTCGTCAATTTCAGCAAAAACAGGCAATGCACCTGCAAAAATTACTGCTTCAACAGAAGCAATGTATGTGAAAGGTGGAACAATTACTTCATCGCCAGCACCAATACCTGCAGCTGCTAAAGCACAACTTACAGCAGTACTTCCGCTACTTACTGCATGAGCATATTTAGCTCCAACTAATTTGGCTACTTCTGCTTCAAACTCGCGTGCTTTCCAAATATTGTTGCGTTGTGCATCGTGGTTATATCTAAATAAAATTCCTGTTTCTAAAACATCGTTTACTTCTTTGCGCTCATCTGCGCCAAAATATTCATTACCTGCCATTATTATTAATATGTTTGATTGTTTAAATTAATTGATTGTACAAATATAATTTTTGTAGTGATTAAATAAAATGAGTTTTAATGACATTATGAATAAAAAATAACAACTAAATCAAACATAAAATGGCTTCTTCAATTCTTTTATATTTAAACTCAAAACCTTCGTTTATTAGTTTTTCAGGATAAACCCACCTACTTTTTAACAATAACTCAGTTTCGGTATTTATTAACCACGCCCCTATTTCTAAAAGCCATTTAGGTTGGTTTATACCTATTGGCATTTTTAGTTTTTCTCTTACTTTTTGCATAAAATAAGCATTGGTAACTGCGTTTGGAGAAGCTAAATTATACGTTCCTGCGCAGTTAGTATTATTTATAAAATACGCTATTGCGCTGCAAAAATCATCTACATGAATCCAACTGAACATTTGTTTTCCATTACCAGCTTTACCTCCAAGTCCAAATTTAGCCAAGTTCTTAAATGGTACCATTACGCTTTTATCCTTTTGTAAAACAATGGCAATTCGTAAGTTAATTTGCCTAACTTCATTAAATGAAAAACTATAAAACAATTGCTCCCATTTTTGACAAACATCAACACTAAAACCTTCGCCAATAATTCCGTTTGTTTCTGTATTTGGCTTTTCATATTCATTTCTGTAAATAGTTCCAGAAGCCGCGTTCATCCAAACTTTGGGTTTTTGTTTACATTGTTTTATGGCTTCGCCTAAAATGGCTGTACTATCTAATCTTGAAGCATAAATTTCGGCTTTGTTAGCTTCATTGTACCTGCAATCTACCGATTTTCCAGTAAGGTTAATCAATGCTTCAGCACCTTCCAATTCAGCGGCCCAATTACCTAAACTCTTAGCATCCCAATTTATAAAAGTGATGCCATTTGCTGTTTTTGAATTACCTCGTGTTAATACAATTACAAGGAATTTATCTTTAAAATAATTGGCTAATTCTTGGCCAATAAATCCGCTTCCACCCGCTATAATAATTTTCTTTTTCATGCTAAAATAATTTAAAAACCAAAGGATAAATAGCCAATCTAAATACAAACCAACTTACACATAACCAAGCAGATATTTGATATAATTTTACTCTCTTTAAATGCTCTAAAAACATAAACATATAAACCATTCCGTAACTTACAGGAGCAAGAAGTGAAATATTAAATCCTAATTCTTGAATCACTAATAAACCAATTCCTAAGGCTCCTAAAAGCAATGCACCAAACAAAGAAACAGCAGCAATTTGTCCCGCATAATCGTAAAAGTTTTTCTGTTTTAATCCATAAAACACCAAAGCTTGAATAGGAAATTGCGATGTGTATAAAACAAAATCAGGAAACTGCATTTGGGTGTTTAAAAACGAAGGTAAAAAAGTATGGAAAAACCAAGTTACTGTAACATGAACCACTAAGCCACAAAATACTATAAAAGCCAACCTGTATGTTAAGTTTTTTTCAGGATTACAGTCGTTATTTTGCGGACTTTTTCCGGGTGCAATCATTTTTCTGTTGTACGAAATAAAATTGTACAACCTATTTAAAAACCAATAAACCAAAGGTTGTTTTCCTATTTTAGCCATTTTAGGAAAACTAAAACCAATTATTTTTAAAAGACTATCCATACCATAAGTAATTTCATTATTGGTGCTATCAACTAAAGCTATTTTATTGCAAGCTAGGTTTTTATCAATTCGCGCATCGCCTTCAAAATCAAAGTCGGCAAATGCTGTGCGGCCATTTTTATCTAACATACCTTGTTTTATAAATTGGCTTGTGTATGCATTACAAAGCGGACATTCAGCATCGTAAATTAAAGTATGATTGGTTAAAGTTTTCATGGTATTAGCTCAGTATTATATCATATTTTCTGTTTTTCAACTCCTTAAGAGTTGTGTTCATTGCTAGTTTTTTACAACCGAGTTTCACTCGGTGTTATTTACATTTAACTCCTTCGGAGTTCTTTATTACATTAACTCCGAAGGAGTCGAATTACTCAAAAACTTAGTTTCCAAGTGCTTGGTTTTCTTTGGCTTTACGTTTGCCTCTAAAAAATAAATATAAGTTGAAGAATAGCATCAAACCAAGGTAAATAGAAAATCCACCAACTTTTAAGCTCAATACTTCTAATAAAGTTTGTCCGTTAAAAACCTCATAATTGGTTTTAAGCATCAGCATGGCAAAGCCAATATTCAATAAATAAAATCCAACTCTAAATAAATGGTTGGTTGATTCTGCTATTTCTACTCTGCCTCTAAATATATCAAGCATAAAAATTTTACCACTGTTAAAAAGAGTTTTGGCCACATAATAAGTTAAAAATAAGGTAACAGGTAAGTAAACCGAGTAAGCTGCAATTAAAAAATTGTCGTTCATAATAATTGTTGTTTTAAAGTGTTAATGATTGTTTGAGTATAATTTTTGAATTTGTTTATTAAAGTGCGAAAAGGTGTACATATTAAAATAATGCATCATTGCTAAACCAATTATAAGCATTCCAATGCGTTTGCTTAACTCCTCAATTAATTGAGTAAAGGAATTTATTTCTGAAAAAATATGGATTGAAACTGCTGCATATCCTAAATTTAGCAGGTAATAACCTAACAATAAAAATTTGTTTAAAATGCTTGCTAGCTCTACGTTTGAATTAAATGCGTCATTTAAAAATACAATCCCTTTTTTATATAAAACCCAACCTACAATTACTGTAATGTAAAATGCAATTGGGAGGTAAATGAGGTAACTTATAAAATTACAATTATTCATAAAGTTTCTGTATTTTCAGTTTTTATTGAAAGTTTGTTTTCTAAAAAAACTCCAATTTCAGGAGTTGTAAGATTTATTTATAAAATACTATTTTATCATTTTTAATATGGTTCCAAAAAACCAATTTTCATCTGCTTTTAGCATCATATCAACCGATTTATCCATTTTGCCTACGAAATTACTTAGGTTATTTATTGTTTCAGTAAACGCTTTTAATTCTTTGTCACTTTGGTCGCCCTCTACTTCTTTTAGTCCATTAAGCACTTTTAAAACAGGTTCTATTTCTCTGCGTTTGCGCTCCCTGGCTATAATCCTAGCAATTTCCCAAATATCTTTTTCAGCTACAAAATATTCCTTTCTATCTCCCGGAACCAACTCTTTATTAATTAAAGTCCAATTCATCAATTCGCGTAAATTCATATTGGCATTTCCGCGCGATACATTTAATTGTTCCATAATATCTTCGGTACACAATGCGTTTGGACTAATTAATAATAAAGCATGAACTTGTGCCATGGTTCTATTTATCCCCCACTCGCTTCCTAAAGTTCCCCAAGTTTGAATAAATTGTTTTTTGGCTTCTGTTAAATTCATGCACAAATGTAATTGAATATTTTAAACTTTCAATTATTTCTGAAAGTTTATTCTTTAAATTGACAAATATCAAAGTTTGGGGCATAAAAAAGGCTGCTTAATTTAAAAGCAGCCTTTAATTTTTAGATTAATTCAGTTGATTATAAACCAAATTTACCTCTTAATTTTTCAACTTCAGCAACACGTTGGATTGAAACAGCATATGCTGCTATACGCATTGGAATATTGTATTTTAACGAAGCTGCATATACACCTTCGAAAGCAGTTTTCATTACTCTATCTGCTCTGCGGTATACGCGTTCTTCTGTCCAGTAGTAACCTAAACGGTTTTGTACCCACTCAAAATAACTTACAGTAACACCACCAGCATTGGCTAGAATATCTGGAACTACTAAAATTCCTTTTTCATTTAAAATAGCATCAGCGCTAGCACTTGTTGGGCCATTAGCACCTTCTACTATTATTTTAGCTTTAATACGTGAAGCATTTTCTTCAGTAATTTGATCTTCCATAGCAGCAGGAACCAATACAGTTACTTCTAACTCTAATAATTCAGCATTGGTAATTTTCGAAGCATTTTTAAATCCTTCTAAAGTTCCATTATTTCCATCGCGGTAAGCAATCGCTTCTTCAATGTTAATTCCTTCTGCATTATGGTAAGCACCGCTTACATCGCTAATAGCTACAATTTTTAAGCCTTGTTGCGCAATTAATTTAGCACTGATTGAACCTACGTTACCAAAACCTTGAACAGCACAAGTAGCACCTATTGGGCTAATGCCTAATTTGCCTAAAGCAGCTCTTGTTGATACCATAACACCACGACCAGTTGCTTCAACGCGGCCTAATGAACCACCTAAAACAATTGGTTTACCTGTAACTACAGCTGGTGATGAATGTCCAACTAATTTTGAATATTCGTCCATAATCCAAGCCATTTCTTGTGGGCCTGTACCCATATCAGGAGCTGGAATATCTTTATCAGGGCCAAATACGTTAACCATTAAATCAGTATAAGAACGAGTCAATCTTTCTAACTCACCTTTACTCATGCTTCTAGGATCACATTTAATACCACCTTTACCACCACCGTAAGGAATACCTACAACAGCACATTTCCATGTCATCCAAGCTGCTAAAGCTTTTACTTCATCTAAATGCACATCCATGCTGTAACGAATTCCACCTTTGCTTGGGCCTAAGTTTGCGTTATGAACTACTCTAAAACCTTCAAAAACCTTCACTTTGCCATCGTCCATTGTTACAGGAATATTTACAATTACTGCTTTTTGTGGGGCAATTAATACATTGTAATCACTTTCATCAAGACCAATAATTTTTGCTGCTTGATCAAATCTTTGCTTCATCGACTCGAAGGGGTTTTCTGAGCCGTGTTTAATCACGTTATCTTTTTGTGACATATTTTTATTGTTTATTGTTTAAAAATAATAGTGACAACAAACCTAAACAAATTTTGTAAAAATGCTAATTATTTAGTGTCAGTTATCCACTTGATAGTTGTTAGTTGTTATTTAAAGTTTTTAGTTCTTAGTTCGAAGTATTTAGTTTTTGCTGATTATCTAATAATTAAGCAATTCAACCATCCAATAATTAAAATCCCGATTTATCGGGACTAACTCACTCTATTCATTAACTCTTCGGCTGTGTGGGTTAAAATGGTTTTCTTGGTTTCATCTACTTGTACATCGGCTAAATGTTGGTAGGCTAAGTCTAAATATTGCTGTTTTTTGCTTTCGGCAAATTGCTTAATCATGTACTTATCATACAGATTAACAACACCTTGAACCTTGTTTTCTGTATCAGTCATTTGTATTAAATCGTCCAATAATTTCTTATCATCTTTATGCACCGATTCTAATAACTCAATCAATAACAACGTTTTTTTGTTAGCTATGATATCGCCACCAACTTGTTTGCCAGTAATGGTTCCATCACCAAAAGTATCTAAAATATCGTCTTGAATTTGAAATGCTATTCCTATGTTTTTGCCAAATTCGTATAAATGCTGCGCATCATCATTGCCTGCTCCACCAATTAAAGCACCAATTTGCAGCGAACAACCTAATAATACAGCTGTTTTCAACTTTATCATTTCTAAATATTCATCGTGCGAAACAGACTTTTGGGTTTCAAAATTCATGTCTATTTGCTGCCCTTCGCATACTTCAATAGCTGTTTTGTTAAAAATTTGAAGCAATGATTTTAAGTTAGCTGTTTCAGTTTCGCAAAGCAATTCTGTTGCCTTTATCATCATCAAATCGCCACTTAAAATAGCAATTGACATGTTCCATTTTTTATAAACAGTTTCCTTGCCTCTTCGCAATGGTGCATTATCCATGATATCATCATGAACCAAAGTAAAGTTATGAAACACCTCAATAGCATGTGCAGCATGTAAGGCTTTTTCAATATTTGAATCAAATAAATCGCAAGCCATTAATGCCAAAATTGGGCGCAAACGCTTGCCTCCCAATTGCATCATGTAATCAATTGGTTCGTATAATTCTTTAGGATTAGCGCCATAATTAGCCGCGTTTATGTGGCTACTGAATAATTCAAATAATTGTTGGTATGTTTTCATTAGTAATTGATGAAGCTCTATTTAATTATGATAAAGCAATTTTCAAATCTTCTATTAAATCATCAATGTCTTCTACTCCAACACTTAAGCGTAATAAACTATCAACAACACCGGCAGCTTCGCGCTCTGCTTTTGGAATCGAAGCATGGGTCATGGTAGCAGGGTGGTTTATCAAACTTTCTACTCCTCCTAAACTTTCGGCCAAAGTAAATACTTTGAAGCTTGATGCTATTTTAAAAGTATCTTCTAAACTGGCATTTTTCAAAACAATTGAAATCATTCCACCAAAATCGCGCATTTGTTTTTTAGCAATTTCATAGTTAGGATGTGTTTCAAAACCTGGCCAATACACTTTTTCTATTTTAGGATGATTAGCTAAGAAATGAGCAATTACACGACCATTTTCACAATGTGCCTTCATGCGTAAATGCAATGTTTTTAAACCACGCAATACTAAGAAACAATCTTGAGGACCTGGAGTAGCACCACAACTATTATTTATAAAAGCCAATTGCTCATGTAAATTATCATCGTTCACTACCAAAGCGCCCATTATCACATCACTATGTCCGCCCATGTATTTGGTAGCTGAATGCATTACAATATGTGCTCCTAAATCTAATGGATTTTGAAGGTAAGGCGAGGCAAAAGTATTGTCAACTCCTAAAATTAAATTATGGGTATCAGCAATTTTTGCGCAAGCTTCAATATCTACTATTTGCATAGTTGGATTGGTAGGAGTTTCAATCCAAATTAGTTTGGTATTTGAGTTGATACTTGCCACAATATTTTGTGCATTGTTTAAATCAATAAAATGGAATTTTATACCATAATTAGCAAATATTTTGGTAAACATGCGGTAAGTTCCACCATATAAATCATTTCCTGTAATTACCTCATCGCCTGGTTTTAATAACTTAACAACTGCATCTATAGCACCCATTCCGCTACTAAAACACAAAGCATGTTTACCATTTTCTAAGGCAGCAATACAACCTTGTAAAGCTGTACGAGTAGGATTTTTACCACGTGCATAAGCATAACCTTGGTGTTTTCCTGGGCTTTCTTGCCAAAAGGTAGATGTTTGGTAAATAGGAGTCATAACTGCGCCTGTGGTTGGATCAGGCTCTTGACCAGCATGTATAGCTTTGGTAGCAAATTTCATAATTGAGTTGATTTAAAATTTAGGCTACAAACTTATGCTATTTTTTAAAACATACTATGATGATTATTGATTTTTGAATGATGAATTATAAAGTATGAATGATGAAGTATGAATTGCTACTATATTTATTTTGGGGCAATTGTAAACTTTATTGACATGTTATATAATCATCAAACAATTTTTATTGCTATTTACAGTAAAATAAGCAATGTTTGTTTTATATAAAATAACACTTCAAAGTTTTGCTCTTGCATTTAATCTGCATATGCTAGCTGGTGATTAATTATGAACGAAAACTATTTATTTGAATTAAAAAAAAGAAATGCATTTGTTGTAGATTATTTAAAACGAGGTGTTAATGAAACTACCTTATCTGAATTATCAGAAAGTTTGCAATTTGAGCTCCCTAACAGTATAAAGAATATTTATAAATGGCAAAATGGAACAGAAGATATTGAAAATAAAACAATTGGAGAGTCTTCTTTTTTTCCTGGTCACGTTTTTTTATCATTGGAAGATGCTAAATTAACCTATTTAGAATCAATGCAATTTGAAGGGTGGGATAGAAAATACTTTCCTATTTTTGCAAGTGGAGGAGGCGATTTTTTATTAGTTAATTGTGACAGAAGTGATTTGGATTTCGAAAAACTATTTTTTTATTGTCCATCTGATACTCAAATGATAAACGGCATAGCTTCAATGTATGATAATATAGATTGTTTTTTCCTAACCATTTATGAATGTATAGAAAAAGGTTGTGTTGAGGTCAATAAAGACAATGGGTGGGTTGAAATAAAAAATTATAAAAAGATACTTAAAATTTCACACCAGAATAATCCTCTGTCAGAATATTGGAAAGGTATTGATTTTGAATAGTTACCTCACTCGCTAGTGTCTCAATATTGAGGCAATATACAAGAATAAGTCTACCATTTATCACTCACCTAACTGTCCAACCAAGCCTTTTACTTGCTCGTTATTTGGGTTATTCACTAAAATACGTTTCAATAGTTTTAACGCTTCGGGTTTGTTGTTTTCTAAATTATAAACTGCTGCTAAGTTAAGCAATGCTTGTTCATTGTCGGGGTTTAAAGCCAATGCTTTGTTGTAATTGGTTTTAGCCAAAGGAAGGTTATTTTGTTTTAAAAAAGCAAAGCCCAAATTTACCAAACTTCCCTCCTGCTTTTCGTTTTGTAGTAAGTTATTGTTTAATAATAAAATGGCTTCATCTAACTTATTCAGCATTATTTTAGCTTGTGCTAGTTTATCAATAAAATCAATACTTTGAGACGAAAGCGACACTGCTTTTTGGAAAAATAATTCAGCCCTTACAAATTCGTTTTTGGCTTGAAAAGCCTGCCCAACTCGATAGCACATCCACGCACTTTTTTGCTCATCTATATTTATAAACGAAGCCTTGGCTATAATGGCATCATAATCGTTTTGTAAGTAATGTAATTGCACTTGTGCATCCAACCAATTTTGTTGGTTATCATTTGTTTTAAAATATGTTTTGGCTTGCTCTAAGGCCTCTTTTTGTCCATTAAATTTTTCTACATAATTTATTAGCGCTTTCACTTTTGACAATTCTGTAGTTTCCTTATTATTAATGCAATACAAACCTGCAAATTCTTTTACTTTATCTATTTCGTTTTGTTTTACTGCTTTAGCAGGCTTTTTTATCCAATGGTCGTGAACGGTTACATGCGGAATATCAATAGTTCCTGAGCGCGGCATGTGGCAATTGCTACAATCGTTATTCTTAACCATTCTGTTTTTTTCGGTTTCGCTACACAAAGTTTGATTGGTGTTTGAATGGCATTTAATACAAGAATTGTTAAATATTTGTGTACCAGTTTTTTTTACACTTACGTGCGGATTATGGCAAGTAATACAAGTTAAATTTAAGGTTTCAAAGTTTTTGCCAGCTGTTTTATTTTGTTTGTTGCTTTCCGTAAAACACTTGCTTAATTGTAGTCGTTGAGCATGGCTTGCCATAATAAATTCATCGTTCTGGCCTTTGTATTTAGGCATGTACACTTCCCAAAAATCGCTTAAAACCATGCCCGGTTTAAAATCTTTAAAGGTTTTTCCTTCTTTTAAAATAGCGTTTCCTTGTAAATGACAACGTTGGCAAACATCAATTTGGCGCTCCCATGGCAACTTTTTAGGATTAACAATGGTATAATCAATTTCATGAGCAGTATCAACCAAATGACCTGCTAACTTTTCTTTTAAATGCACTTCGCCTGGTCCATGGCAACGTTCACAATCAATTCCATTCGGAATACTGGTAAATTTATTGGCTGTAAAATCTGTTACACTTGGAAAGCCATTATGACAACTCATGCATTCAAACTCAATGGTACGGCTAAAGCGACTATTATTTCCATTTTCAAAACCAGGAGGTAAATCCCACTTTTTTTCTTGTGCATACCAAGTCAATGGCATTTGATACAAATAACCATTGATATTCATCAAATGTGAATTGGTATGTTGGCCAGAACCAATAACATAATCAACCTTTTCAATACGTTTGTAAACAGTATCTTTACCATTCATTCTGTATTCCATAATAAACATATTATTGTTTTTCCAAAATGGATGGTAATACAGGTTTTTAAATTTATCGTAAACTACATGGTGCTTGCTAAAATCGGCACTCGATTTTTGTTTGGTGGCTAAGTCAAAACTTTTACCCATTCCAGTTTCAATAAAAGTATTGTAAATATCGGCATGACAACTTCTACATTGTTGCATACCCACATACTTTACCGAGTCGTTATGGTTTAAGTATTTTGTATCGTTTTTTTCGTTTAAATTCTGACCGCAATTTAAATTCATTACCAAAACAATTACAACAATTGGTATGAATAAGAGAATAAATAAATGTCTCAATTTTATGAATTATATTAACTGATCTAACGAGGTTCTTGGTTTTATAACTAATGATTTGTATTCACTAACCGAATAAGAAGTAATTTGTTTAAATTGGTTACTCAAGTATTGAACACTACTGTAACCCATTTGATATGAAATTTCACTTAAAGTCATTTCATTGTAACTAAGTAACTCCTTTACCCTTTCTATTTTCACTAAAATAATATACTTTTCGAGTGTGGTATTGGTTTTTTCACTAAACAATTTACTTAAAAATGAGTACGGTTGATCTAATTTATCACTTAAGTAATCTGAATTCCTAATAATTGTGTTCAAATTATTTCCATAATAAATCATTTCCAAAACAGCCACTTTAATAGCTTCAAGTAAGGCCATTTCTTTATCATATATTAAATCGAAATTATGCTCTTGAAGTTTTTTTTGCAGTGAAATAAAATCAATGTTTCCTTTTGTATTATTGATTTGTGCTGCGCCTAAATATACTTTTTCAACTTCAATATTAGGGGTGTTTTCAAGTACATTTTGTACCAAAGAAATACACCTGGAACTGACCATATTTCTTATTTGCAAAATTGTACTTTTACCTAAATTTTCCATTTTTTAATTGATACTTACAATAATGCGAATAATTAAACATTTTTGCTACTCAAAAATTTTTTTTGTAATAACTAAAATCACAAAAGCAATTAATAGTAAATAGTTAATTTGCAAACTTTCATTTAAAATCCATGAACAAACGCAAACAACTACAAGAGCTACGTGACCGAGCACAATTAGGTGGCGGTGCAGATAGAATAGCATCTCAACATAAAAAAGGAAAATTGACAGCCAGAGAACGCCTTCATTTTTTATTTGATGAAGGAAGTTTTGAAGAAATTGGTGCTTTTGTGTTGCATCGTTCTAAAGATTTTGGAATGGAAAACCAACAGTTTTTAGGCGATGGTGTAATTACAGGTTACGGAACTATTAACAACAGATTGGTATATGCCTTCTCTCAAGATTTTACCGTGTTTGGTGGTTCACTTTCAGAAACACATGCTGAAAAAATTTGTAAATTAATGGACTTAGCCATGAAAAATGGTGCTCCATTAATTGGCTTAAACGATAGTGGTGGAGCAAGAATTCAAGAAGGCGTGGTTTCGTTAGGCGGTTATGCCGATATTTTTTATAGAAATACCATGGCTAGTGGAGTTATTCCTCAAATTTCAGCTATCATGGGGCCATGCGCTGGTGGGGCTGTTTATAGTCCTGCCATTACCGATTTTATTATGATGGTTGAAAATACAAGCTATATGTTTGTAACTGGTCCAAACGTAGTAAAAACAGTAACTCACGAAGAAGTAAGTAGCGAAGATTTAGGTGGAGCTTCGGTGCATTCAACCAAAAGTGGAGTAGCTCATTTTACTGCTGCTAACGAAATTGATTGTATCAATCAGTTGAAAAAATTGATTAGTTATATTCCCGAAAATTGCGAAGAAAAAACACCTGATTTTGCGTATGAATTAACTGATGAAATTAGACCCAAATTAGCTGATATTATTCCTGAAAATGCTAACCAACCTTACGATATACGCGAGGTAATTAGTGAAGTAATTGATGAAGAAAGTTTTTATGAAGTTCATAAAAATTATGCTGAAAATATAGTAGTTGGTTTTGCAAGATTAGCTGGCAGAAGCATTGGTATAGTTGCTAATCAACCTGCTTATTTAGCGGGAGTGTTAGATATTCATTCATCGCAAAAAGCAGCTCGTTTTGTACGTTTTTGCGATAGTTTCAATATTCCTTTATTGGTTTTTGAAGATGTGCCAGGATTTTTACCAGGAACCGACCAAGAATGGAATGCCATTATTACCAATGGGGCCAAACTTTTATATGCATTTTGCGAAGCAACAGTGCCACGCATTACTGTTATTACACGCAAAGCCTATGGTGGAGCATATGATGTAATGAACTCAAAACACATTGGTGCTGATATGAACTTTGCTTGGCCAACTGCCGAAATTGCGGTTATGGGAGCTAAAGGTGCAGCTGAAATTATTTTCAAAAAAGATATTGATAAGGCCGAAGACCATGTGGCTGCATTGGCTGCAAAAGAAAAAGAATATGCCGATTTATTTGCTAATCCATACCGCGCAGCGGAACGTGGATTTATAGATGAGGTTATTTTTCCAGAGGAAACAAGAAAAAAACTTATCAAAGCATTTAAGATGTTAGAAAATAAAGTAGTGAATTTACCTAGAAAAAAACACGGTAATATTCCATTATAGTTTTAAGTATCTTGATAAGCATTTAATAAATTTGTCATGTAAAAAGGCTGATAATAAAATTATCAGCCTTTTTTATTCTTTAAATTACTTTCTTACAAATTTTAAATGAATCAAAATAATGTTGCCTAACTTAAAGCAACAAAAGTCAAGATGAGTAACAAAGCATCTTTAAGAGAATTGTTATACTTATAAAGTTCCTTCGCTGCACTCAGGATGACGTTCCCGGACATTTGAATTAATTAAAATTTATTGTCTATCTTTTTCTAAACCAATAACTTAGCTTTCTCTATCGCAGCTTGTAAACCGTTTACATCATTTCCGCCAGCAGTAGCATAAAAAGGTTGACCTCCGCCACCTCCTTTTATCTCTTTTGCCAATTCTTTGATAATGTTACCTGCATTTAAACCTTTTTCTTTTACCAAGTTATCGCTGATAATTACACTCAACATTGGTTTTTCGTTTAACACGCAACCCAATACACAGAACAAATTCTCCACTTCGTTTTTTAGTTGGAAAGAAAGGTTTTTCAATTGCTCTGCATTTGAAATGGTGATTAGTAGAATAAGTTGATTGGTTGATTCTTTTGATACGATTTTCCCTTTCAATTCATTCTTTAAAGCAACTGTTTTTTCATTTTCAAAAACTTCTAACTTCTTCAACAAATCTGCTTTTTCAGTCATTAATTGCTCCACAGATTTTACAATATCTTTTGAGTTTAATGTTTTACTTAAGCTATCAACTGTTAACTGCCAACTGTCAACCAATTGTTGAGCTGCATCAGCTGTTATGGCTTCAATCCTTCGTACACCTGCAGCTACCGCAGCTTCACTTACTATTTTAAATAAACCAATTTGGCCAGTAGCTCTTACGTGCGTTCCTCCGCAAAGTTCGCGGCTGTATTTATCATCAAAAGTAATTACACGCACTGAATCGCCATATTTTTCGCCAAAAAGCATCATGGCTCCCATTGTTTGAGCTTCTTCAATAGGTACATTTCTGCGTTCATCTAAACTGATGTTTTCGCGTATTTTTTGGTTTACAATTTGTTCTACTTGTGCTATTTCTTCTTTGGTCATAGCCGAGAAATGCGAGAAGTCAAAACGCAAATTAGCGTTATTTACCAAACTACCTTTTTGTGCCACATGCGTGCCCAAAACTTGACGCAATGCAGCGTGTAATAAATGCGTAGCTGAGTGGTTATTTTCAGTTAGTTTACGTTTAGTTGTATCAACCGAAGCGGTAAATAGGGCTTCCATATTTTCGGGTAACGATTCAGTAAAATGAATGATTAAATTGTTTTCCTTTTTAGTATCAACAATGGCAATTTTTTCGTTGGCATTGCTAATAAAACCTGTATCTCCAATTTGCCCTCCACCTTCAGGATAAAAAGGCGTTTGGTTAAATACCAATTGATAACTTTCTTTTCCTTTGGCTTTTACTTTACGGTATCTTACAATTTGAATTTCAGCTTCGGTTTGGTCGTAACCAAGGAAAATGGTTTGTGCTTGTTGTGAAGACGTTGCATGCAACGTCTCTACCCAATCATCCGTAGTTAATTCTGTTGCTTTACGAGAGCGAGCTTTTTGATTTTGCAATTCAATTTCAAAACCTTGTTCGTCCACAATTAAATTCTTTTCTGAGGCAATTAACTTTGTTAAATCTAAAGGAAATCCATAAGTATCATATAATTCAAAAACAACTTTTCCATCTAAATTTGTGATATTTTCTAACTTACGAATTCCATTCTCTAAAGTTCTCAAGAAACTAACTTCTTCTTCTCTTATTACTTTGCTTACAAAATCTTTTTGGGCATGTAATTCAGGGAAAACACTTTTAAAACTATCGGCTATTAATAAAGCCAATTGGCACATAAAAGGTTCTTTAATGCCTAAAAACTGGTATTGGTATCGAACTGCTCTGCGTAGAATTCTACGAATTACATATCCAGCACCATTATTGCTCGGCAACTGTCCATCTGCAATTGCAAAGCTTATGGCACGAATATGATCAGCCATTACACGCATGGCAATATCTTGTTTGCTATCGCTAAATTGGTATTTTACATTCGAATGTTTTTCAATAAACTGAATGGTTGGCACAAATACATCGGTATCGTAATTACTGGTTTTACCTTCAATGGCGCGTACCAAACGTTCAAAACCCATTCCTGTATCTACATGTTGTGCAGGTAATTTTTCTAAACTGCCATCTGCCTTGCGATTAAATTCCATGAACACATTGTTCCAAATTTCTATTACTTGCGGATGGTCGTTATTTACCAAAGTTTTTCCATCTACCAAAGCACGTTCAGCATCAGGGCGTAAGTCAATATGAATTTCAGAGCAAGGACCGCATGGACCTGTATCGCCCATTTCCCAAAAATTATCTTTTTTATTTCCGTTTAAAATTCGGTCTTCGGCAATGTATAATTTCCAATTATCAAAAGCCTCTTGGTCAAAGGCCAAACCTTCTTTTGCATCGCCTTCAAAAACCGTAACGTACAATCTATCTTTAGGTAATTTGTACACATCAACCAAAAGTTCCCAAGCCCATTCAATGGCTTCTTTTTTAAAATAATCGCCAAAGCTCCAATTGCCCAACATTTCAAACATGGTATGGTGGTAAGTATCTACACCTACTTCTTCCAAATCATTATGTTTTCCGCTTACACGCAAACATTTTTGTGTATCAACCACACGTTTGTACTTTGGAGTTTCATTACCCAAAAACCAATCTTTAAATTGGTTCATACCGGCATTGGTAAACATTAAGGTTGGGTCGTTTTTTACTACAATGGGTGCTGAAGGAACAATGGTATGCCCTTTTCCTTCAAAAAATTTTAAAAATTGGTTGCGTATTTCTCCTGATGTCATGTGAGTTACAAAAATCTATGATGTAAATGCTAAAAAATTGGTTTAAATTAATATTTTCGCCTCTTGCTAATTTTAAAATATCAATAGCTGAAACAAGGTTTCAATATAAATATTTTTTATTCATAACAAAAAGCGTGGCAAAGATAAAATACTTTTACAATCCAAATAAGCTCGACTTTGAAAAAGTTCGCACCAGTTTTACCACGGTAATTTGGCGCGTATTTGGCTTTTTATCAGCGTCATTGGTTTCTGGAGCCATTATGGTATTAGCGCTTTACAGTTTTATTGACTCGCCAAAAGAAAAAATTTTACAGCGAGAAAACAGACAATACAAAGATCAATTACGCAGATTACAAACTCGAGTAAACGAGCTAAGTATGGTACTTGGCGAATTACAAGATAGAGATGCACAAATTTATAGAACTATTTTTGAGGCGGATCCTATCAGCTTTAAGCCCAAATTTAATCCTAACGATAGAAAATATAAACTTGCCGAAGGTTTTGACGATGCTGAAGTAATTAACGATTTAAACCACAAAGTTGAAAATATTACCAGTTTGGTTGCTATGCAATCAAAATCGTTTGATGAATTGAAAAAATTGGCAGATAGCAAACAAGAGTTTTTAGCTTCCATACCAGCCATTCAGCCTATTGCCAATAAAGATTTAAAACGTATCGCCTCAGGTTTTGGTTATAGAATTCACCCTATTTATAAAACCACTAAATTCCACTCCGGAATTGATTTTACTGCACCAACCAGAACACCTGTGTATGCTACCGGTAATGGCATTGTTAGTTTCGCCAAATATGAAGGCAGAGGATATGGCAATCACATTGTAATTAATCATGGTTTTGGTTATAAAAGTTTGTACGGTCATTTAAGTAGCATCGAAGTTTATGAACGTCAAAAAGTAAAACGTGGAGAATTGATTGGTTATGTAGGAAATACAGGAACCTCAACTGCGCCTCATTTACATTATGAGGTAGAAAAAGGAACAAAAAAAGTAAATCCAATCAATTACTTCTTTAACGATATCAGCGAAGCCGATTACGAAGCCATTCGTGATATTTCGGCTCGTCCTACTCAATCATTTGATTAAGGGAATTATCTACTTTATTTTACAACTGTCTTTAAATGTTCTTTTTGCAAAACGAATTGTGCGAAATTTATTTCTACAAAAAATGAACTGAATATTAGTTTTTTCAAAATAATATACTTTATTTGTTATTAGATAAATTTTATAAACGGTATGAAAAACTTATTTTTTGCTTTGGTTTTTGTTACAATCGGCAAGGTTTTAATTGCCTCAGATTGCAACCTTCAGTTAAATTTTGCAGGTAAAAATAATATCTGGAAAACGTTAAACTATACTGTTTCTAATGGTGTAATTTATGTTGATGTAGATTCTGATATGGATAGCATCAAATTTCAAGTTGCAAAAAACAGCGAGTGCAATAGCATTTTTGAAATAAATGGTTATTCTTTAAATGAAGGATTTGTAGATTTAACGAAAAAAGGAGGTGAAATAAAAGTAAACTCTACTGGTGGATTGCATAAAATATTAGTTGTTGGTCCAAATAACAGCGATTGGTATAAAATTTTTGTTAGGGTTACCAAACCAACCAGTGTTTCAAATGTATTATCAAGCAATAATTTAAGTATTTATCCAAATCCTGCAACCACTAATTTTTTTGTAGAAAATGCTTCTCAAGTTGAAACAGTTAAAATACACGATATTACCGGTGCTGTGGTATTATTAGTTGAAAATAATTTTAGAAAAGATGTATTGGATATTGATATAGCTAAATTACCTGCGGGTCAATATTTCATAGCATTTCATAACGACAAAACTAAGGTTACTAAAAAAATAGTGAAGCTATAAATAGAAACTTGAACTCATAAAAAAAGCGCTGAATTTAATAATTCAGCGCTTTTTTTATTTTAGAGCAGACACGTAGGTCTGCCCCAACAGGTCTGCCCCAACGAGTCTGCTCCAACAGATTTACCTCAACAGTTACTTTTTATGAGGCTTCTTCAATTTTTACTTTAATTTTCTTTAGCTTTTCGTTTTTAACTTTAGCCAATACCTCGCGCACTTTTTTTCGATTGATAGCCACGTAAGATGAATGGTCTAAAATGGTAATTAAACCTAAATCTTCGGTGGTTAAATCGCCTTTTTTCATAAACAAACCTGCTATATCACCTTTGCTAATTTTATCTTTTTTGCCTGCGCTTATATAAATACATTCAAAAGTGGGCGGTGCAGGTAATTTCATTTCCTCAGGAAGCGAAATTTCCTTAAAATCTTTCTTATGCATATAAATTGGCAAAGTTTCGTCTTCGGCCAATATTAAATACGCTTCTCCATCAGCATGCATGCGCGCTGTGCGTCCATTTCTGTGAATAAACTCTTCTAAATGAACAGGCATTTGGTAATGTACCACGTGTTTAATTTCTGGAATATCTAATCCACGAGCAGCCAAATCAGTAGCAATTAATACATTGCAAGCACCACCTCTAAATTTAATTAAATTCTTTTCGCGGTCAATTTGTTCTAAATCGCCATGAAATACGCCATGAGCAAAACGGTATTTATCAAGCACACCGCTAATTCTATTTACTGCATCTTTATGGTTACAAAAAACCAAACAAACCTCTTGGTTAAAACCTGCAATTAAGCGCATTAAGGTTTCTACTTTTTCGGTACTTTCGGTTTTTACTAAGTTTAACTTCAATTTCGATTCTACTTCTTTGTGTTGAAAATCTAATGTTTCTACACTTAAAAAAGGTAAAAACTTAGGCAATTCATCAAGCCTAGTGGCCGAAGTTAAAATATGGCTTTGATTTTTATTGAGCGAAAAGAATATGGTTTTTAACTGTTCGTGAAAACCCATTTGTAACGATTTATCAAACTCATCTAAAACAACATAATGAATGGTTGAAGGGTCGAAAGATTGGCGTTCAATATGATCGGCCAAACGACCGGGTGTTCCAATTATAACCGCTGGCGCTTCACTCAAACTATTTTGTTCAATTTTAAACGAATGACCACCATAACAACAAGTTGCCTTGAAGTTGGTCTTCATATTTTTAAAAACTGTTTCTATTTGAATAGCTAACTCGCGCGAGGGAGTAACAATTAAAGCTTGAACGCCTTTTTTATCGGCTTGTAAAGTATTAAGCACTGGAATTAAAAACGACAGTGTTTTGCCCGAACCTGTGGGCGCTATAATCATTAAATTTTTACTTGTTCCTGCTTTTTCTAAAACTGCTAACTGCATATCGTTAAAACTTTCGATAGAAAGATTAGCCAATGTTTTAGCATGAATTGCATTAAAATTATTTTGCATGGTGCAAAGGTAAGCTAAATAAAAGTTGAATGGTTTATAAAGTTAATTAGTAAGTTAAGAAGTTTTGATTTAAATGTGTTGTAGTAATAAATTTAATTAATTATTGTTGTTAAAAAAATTGCTTTGATAACCATAAATGCTCAAATAGGAACCGATAGTTACACTACCCAAATACAATCGACTAATCATAGTATAATAGCCGATGAGCCAATTGAAGATGGCGGAAAAGATTTAGGCTTTTCGCCTTCCGATTTAATTACTTCATCGCTTGCAGCATGCACAGTTATTACTGTTAGGATGTATGCAAACAGAAAAAATTGGCCCATAGAGAGTATTCATGTAACAGTTAATTTTGAAAGAGATAACGAAAAAAATATTTCGAAATTTGAAAGGCAATTAACTATAAATGGCACTTTAACCGAAGAACAAAGAGTAAGATTATTGGTCATTGCCAAACAATGCTATATTCACAAAGTACTAACTAACCCCATTGAAATAACCACCCATTTATTATAAAAAATTATGAAAGAAATTACCAAAACCTACACCAACGATGAAATAACCATAGTTTGGAAACCAAATACTTGCATTCATTCACGTATATGTTTTTCAGGATTAGGAAAAGTGTTTAACCCAGCTGAACGTCCATGGGTAAAACCCGAAAATGCCTCTTCGGAAGAGTTAATGGCGCAAATTGATAAATGTCCTAGTGGTGCTTTAAGTTATTATAAAAACAATGAAGCTAAAACCGAAAATGTGGAAGTGGAAACCATAGCCGAAGTTTCGGAAAACGGACCATTATTGGTTTATGGAAATTTAAAAGTGAAAAAAAATGATGGAACCATTGAGCAAAAAAACAAAGTAACTGCTTTTTGCCGTTGTGGTGCCTCAGGCAATAAACCATACTGCGATGGCAGTCACCGCAAAATTGATTTTAAAGGATAAAAAGTATTTTGGAAAATAAAAAGTACTTAATTAGTATAGTTGGACCTACAGCTGTGGGCAAAACGGCTTTGGCCATTGAATTAGCCAAACATTATAAAACAGTAATTCTTTCAGCTGATAGTAGGCAATTTTATAAGGAAATAAGCATTGGTACAGCTAAACCAAGCCAATATGAACTTAATGAAGTAAAGCACTATTTTATTGATAACAAAAGTGTGACTGAAACCTATTCTGCAGGTGATTTTGAGCGCGATGCAATGGAGTTATTATCAAATTTATACCTTGAAAATGATATTGTAATTTTAGTCGGAGGAAGTGGTTTATATATAAAAGCACTATGGGAAGGTTTAGATGAAATGCCTCCAGTTGATGAAGCATTGAGGCAAGAATTGAGCAGTAATTTTGAGCAAAATGGTATAACCTATTTGCAAGAAAAACTGAGAGAATTAGATGCGCATAAATTAGAAAATATAGATACTCAAAACCCACAACGGTTAATGCGAGCAATTGAAATTGCCAGTCAAAATATAACATTGAATAAAATTAAACCGAAGCGCCCTTTTGAAGTAATAAAAATTTGTTTGAATAGAGACCGAGAAAAACTTTACGATACCATTAACAAACGAGTGGATATCATGATAAACAATGGTTTGATAAAAGAGTGTGAGCAAATGGTAGATTTTAGAGGTCATTATGCACTAAAAACCGTAGGCTATACTGAAGTTTTTGAGTTTTTTGATGGCATCCATTCATTGCCAAAGGCAATAGAATTAATTAAACAACATAGCCGAAATTATGCTAAAAGACAAATTACTTGGTTTAAGCGTGAGGCTGATTTTCAGTGGTTTGAACCCAATGAAACTACAAAAATTATTGAATTTATAAATAATAAAATGGCGTAAAAAAAGTTTGTTATTTTTTTGTACTTTTGCGGTTCAAAAAATAATCCACTTTCTTTTAAACTATGATTGAATTTTTAAGCTCTCCAGAAGCTTGGTTAAGTTTATTTACTTTAACCATCCTAGAAATTGTACTTGGTGTAGATAATATCATTTTCATTTCTATCATTACAGGAAAACTACCTAAATTACAACAACTTAAAGCCAGAAGATTAGGATTATTTTTAGCCTTATTTATTCGTATTATTTTACTAGCATTCATCAGTAAAATTGTTCATGAATTAACTGATGATATCATTACTTTAGCTGGTATTGGTTTCAGTTGGAGAGATATTATTCTATTGGCTGGAGGTGTATTTTTATTATACAAAAGCAGCATTGAACTTTACGAAAAACTTGAAAAAGGACATGATGAAACAGAAGGTAAATCAAAATACAACTCGTTTTGGAATGTAGTAATGCAAGTTATTGTTATTGATATTGTTTTCTCTTTCGATAGTATTTTAACCGCGGTTGCAATATCTGATCACATTGAAATTATGGTAACTGCGGTTATTTTATCAATGATTGTAATGATGATTTTTGCTCAAAAAGTGGGTGACTTTATCAATGATAACCCATCAATGAAAATTTTAGCTTTAGCTTTCTTATTAATGATTGGTGGCTTATTAACAGTAGAAGCTTTTGATATTCATGTGGAGAAATCGTATATTTATTTTGCTTTGGCATTTAGTATTTTAGTAGAAATGTTAAACTTACGTTACCGTAAAAATGTAAGTAAAGGTAAATTTAATAATCACTAATTAAAGCAATTAAACCATGCAAATTTTAAACGGAAACGAAGTAGCTAAACAAATAAAACTTGAAATAAAAGCCGAAGTAGAACAACTAGTAGCCAATGGTTCAAAAAAACCTCATTTGGCTGCCATTTTAGTTGGAAACGATGGTGCAAGTATGACTTACGTAGCTGCTAAAGCTAAGGACTGCGAACAAGTTGGTTTTGATTCTACCGTTTTACGTTTTGATGCTTCCATAACCGAAGCCGAATTGCTAAGTGAAGTTGAAAAAATTAATAATAACCCTGAAATTGACGGGCTAATAGTACAATTACCTTTACCAAAACATATTAATGAAAAAAAGGTAACCGAAACTATTAAGTGGCAAAAAGATGTAGATGGTTTTCATCCCTACAATGTAGGGTTAATGTTTAAAGGTTTACCTTGTTATTTACCTGCTACCCCTTTTGGAATTATTAAATTATTAGAGCATTATAATATTGAAACTACTGGTAAAAATTGCGTTGTTATTGGCCGTAGCGATATTGTGGGTAAACCAATGAGTGCATTAATGCTTAATAAAAACTGTACTGTTACTATTTGCCATAGCAAAACGGTAGTTATTAACTCGTTTACTCAAAAAGCAGATATTTTAATAGCCGCAGTTGGTATTCCAAACTACGTTAAAGCCGAAATGGTAAAACAAGGTGCCGTGGTTATTGATGTGGGTATTACACGTGTTGACGACAGTTCTGAAAAAGGCTATAAACTAGTGGGTGATGTTGATTTTGAAAATGTATCAAAAGTAGCAGGTTATATTACTCCTGTTCCTGGTGGTGTTGGCCCTATGACTCGCGTTGGTTTATTGCTAAATACATTGCTTGCAGTAAAAGCTAAGTAATTTATTATCATTGTAGTACAAAAACTTTCAAACTTTTATTTTAATGAAAAAAATCCTTTGGGCTTTATGCCTTTTTCCTGCGTTTTTATGTGCTCAAAATATTCCCAAAATAGGGAACGATACTTTATTAGATATTGCAGCATGGAATATAGAGTGGTTTGGAGATGCAACTAATGGCCCTAGCGATGAAACCTTGCAATACAATAATGTAAAAGCAGTTATTACCAAAACAGATATGGACGTTTGGGGCTTAGAAGAAATGAGTAACTCAACTTCATTTACAGCTTTAAGCAATGATTTACTGGCTTATGGAAGTGTAAATAGTACTTTTAGTCAAACACAAAAAATGTGTTTGTTTTACAAAAAAAGCATGTTCAATTTTATAAATTCAGAACATATTTTAGCTACAAGCAATTACGATTTTGCTAGTCGCCAACCGTTAATGGTTACACTTGCTACCAAAGGCGATAGTATTAAAATAGATACCCTTTATTTTATAGTAGTTCATTTAAAAGCCAATAGCGATGCTACTGTTGCTGCCAAATTAGAATCGTATAATCGAAGAAAACGTGCAGCCGATGCATTAAAAACATTTATTGAAACTACCTTAGCCAATAAAAAATATTTTATTATGGGCGATTGGAATGACAGATTAGATTTTTCTATACACAATGGAACCGATATTACTCCATTTAAGCAATTATTAGATTCAAAATATAACTTTATAACCATACCCTTAGCTGATGCAGGAAAACGCAGTTATGCCTTTTCCGCTGGGTTTATTGACCATATGATGTTAGCTCCAAGAATGGATTCATTTTATGTAAAACAAAGTGCTGGTGTTTTGGATAATATGGGGCAATATATTTCCAATTTTAGCAATAACACCACCGATCATTATCCTATTTATGGTAGATTTTTAATGAATAGAATTAAATATTCAGCTCCAATAGATTCCATTCCAAGTGATACTTTACCAACCGATACGGTGCCTACAGATACTGTACCGAATACTTCTATTAAAACGATTAATAATCCAACTTTTAGTATTTATCCAAATCCTAATAATGGTGCATTTTTTATTGAATGTCATCAAATAATAAATCAATTTAATATTGAGATTTACAATAATTTGGGGCAACAAGTTTTTAGCAAACCAATTGAAAACAAAATTGAAGAAGTAAAACTAAGCAAATTAACATCAGGTCTATATTTTGTAAAAATAAACAGTAATTATTTTAAAATCAGAATACAATAGTTTATTATTGTATTACTAATTTATATTTTTATGGATGATTTTTACATTATTTTGATAGTAGTAAGCTGCACTATCCCAACAATTATTGTAGCTATTTCGTATAAAAAACGAAACACAAAAAAAGACAATTAGAATATTCTAATTGTCTTTTTTACTATTGTATTTTAAACTAAACTACATTTTTTCTGGAACATTTATTCCTAATAAACCAAAACTCGATTTTAAAATATGAGCTGTTAAGTTAACCAACTGAATTCTAAAGTTACGTTGAGATTCATTTTCTTCTTTTAAAACCGAACATTCGTGGTAAAAATGGTTAAAAGCTTTAGCCAAATCGTAAGCATAATTACAAATTATACCAGGACTCATGTCTTTACCTGCATCGGCTATAGCTTGTGGGTATTGGTAAATAGCAAATACTAATTTACGTTCAGGTTCTGTTATATTGGTTTTTAAAAAATCAAAATTAGTATAATCAATAGTTCCTGCATTGCGTAAAATAGATTTGATACGGGCATGCGTATATTGAATAAATGGACCAGTGTTTCCTTGAAAATCAATAGATTCTTCAGGATTAAACATCATTTTCTTTTTAGGGTCAACTTTAAGTAAATAATACTTTAAAGCACCCATTCCAATGGTTTCAAAAAGGTGTTGTAATTCCGCTTCTGGAATGCCATCTGTTTTACCTAAAGCCTTAGTAGTTTCGGTAGCAGTAGCAATCATTTCATCAATCAAATCGTCTGCATCAACCACATTTCCTTCGCGACTTTTCATTTTACCATGAGGTAATTCAACCATACCATAACTTAAATGGTAAATTCCATCTGCAAAAGGTTTGTGTAAACGCTTGCAAATTAATTGTAGAACTTTAAAATGGTAGTCCTGCTCGTTACCGACAACATACACAGAGCGCTCACAATCAAAGTCTTTGTATTTTAATTCGGCAGTTCCAATATCTTGTGTTATATAAACCGAAGTTCCATCGCCACGTAATAATAATTTTTGGTCTAATCCATCAGCTGTTAAATCAATCCAAACCGAACCATCGTCTTTTTTGAAAAACGCTCCCGATTTTAAGCCTTGCTGAATAATGTCTTTACCTAAAATATAGGTATTTGATTCGTAGTAAAATTTATCAAACTGAACACCCAATTTTTTATAGGTTACATCAAAACCTTGATATACCCAGCCATTCATAGTTTTCCAAATGTTTACAGTTTCTTCATCGTTTGCTTCCCATTTTTGTAATAACTGTTGAGCAGCCATTATAGATGGAGCTTTCTTTTCCGCTTCTTCTTTGGTTAAACCTTCTGCTATTAAACCTTCAATTTCTTGTTTGTAGTGTTTATCAAAAATTACATAGTATTTACCTACCAAATGATCCCCTTTTAAACCTGCAGTTTCAGGAGTTTCTCCATTACCAAATTGCATCCAAGCATACATACTTTTGCAAATATGTATTCCTCTATCGTTTACTAAATTACAAGTATAAACTTGGTGTCCATTTGCTTTTAAAATTTGAGCAACGGAATAGCCTAATAAGTTGTTTCTTATATGACCTAAATGCAAGGGTTTATTGGTATTTGGAGAAGAATATTCAACTAATATTTTTTGTCCGCTATGGGCAAAAGTAAAACCAAAGTCTTTGTTATTATAAGCTTTGTTTAAAAACTCAAACCAAAATTGGTTATTAATTGATAAATTTAAAAAACCTTTTATAACATTGAAACTAGCCAATTGGCTAAAATTAGTTTTTAAGTATTCACCAATTTCTTGAGCAGTTTGCTCTGGACCTTTTTTACTTTGCTTTAAAATAGAGAAAACCACATAGGTAAAATCACCTTCAAACTCTGGTTTGGTGTTTTCAACTACAATTTGATTGTCTAATACTTCTATTTGATATAAATGCTTTAATGCAGCACCTATTTGGTGTTTAATTACTTCTTGAATCATGTTTTTCTATCTGCCACGAAAATATTTTATTATTATGGTATTTTATAGCAATAAATTAGTAAAAGGCAAAAAAAAAGTTGTTACAATGATTGTAACAACTTTTTTTTAACTTTCTAGCATTAACTAACACTCCGGTGTAGAAAACCTAACATTTATTTTAAGTTTGTTGGTAGCAGGTACATAAGTAGCTGTACCTGTTAAACCACTAATATTGGGTAAAGTTGTATTATTTTTAGTTACTGCAAATTCAGTATTATATGTTTTTCCTTCATAAACAGTACTAATTACATAAGTAACACCTTCCTTTAAATTAGATAACGATAAAGCCCCATTAACCATATAATAGTTTTGGGTAGTGTTTGTTGGTGCACTTTTTTCCCTTACAGAAAAATACCCAGTATATAATACATTGTTTTTCCTTTTTTGACAATAAACTAAAGTATTTATATCAACATTTAGGACTGGGCTGGTTGGTGGAGCTTGTGGAATTGTTATTGTAATACTTCCTTGAGAACAAGGATTAAATAATGCAGTCTGAGCCAAAATATCATTTGGATTTCTAGCTGATCCATAAGCGTTTTTCATTACTACGATTCTAGCCTGTAGGTTTGGGTTTCTTGAAATTACGTCAACCTTTCCATTAAAGATATTAGTAGAAGATGAACTGTATAAATTTGATAATTTTGTTCCAGTTGGGCTAACTAACCAAACAGGGTATTGGGTTGGGGTAGTAGAACCGGTTAAAACGAAATTTACTCTCAATGGGTTTTTACATGTTGTTGCAACAAAATCAATATTCCATGCAGATAGATGCGCAGCTTCAAACTGTGCTTCTAATTTTCCATTGGCATTTTTTACTAGAATAGCATTTCCTTCAAAATTCCAATCTCCAGTCTCTTCATTTAAACTCCAAGTAGGAATTGAATCACCTTCTTTAATTGGATCACCAGTTTCTGGATTTGAAATATTATCTGCAACTTCTGCTTTGATTTCTAAGGGTTCTGTAAATGATTTAACTTCTTTATCTCCTATTTTCATATTTATTGAAAAAAATCCTGCAGTGGTAAATGTTCCTCCACCTTCCATTGGACCTGTAGGACCTTGAATATTTATAGGATTAAATCCTCCAGGGAAAGTATTTAATGAGCCTTGTGTAAGTGTGCTATGATAAATAATCTCTGACTTTAAATTATCTCCTTTTAAAGTATCTCCATCAACACTAATAAAATTAGTGCCTTCTTTAACTTTAACTTCTGATTTAAGTGGTGTTTCAGGTGTTGTTGGAATAACTATTTTTGTTTCTGGAATAGAACCATTTGGATTTAAATTAATCGTTGAAACTAAACTAGCTGTTCCTTCAGAAGGATCATTATAATCAACTAAAGTAATTATATGTTCACTAGGTTCATCTCTTGTAATAACAAAAGTTTTTGATACCGGACTAAAACCTTCAGGTTTGGCATAGATATTAAATTCAATTGGATTAGATTCCGAAGGTTGCACTGATTCTAGCATGGCTAAAGTGATAACTCCATTATAAACAATAAGTTGTTTTTTTCCACCTGAGGTGTAAATTCCATTTGCATTTTTTCCAGAGATTGTTAATTCAAAAGTGGCAGGCTGTTTTGAACTGCTTTCCTTTGCATTTACAAATTGAATTAGCATTTGATTTTTTAAAAAACCAGATGTAGTAGTAATTTTTATACCCTCGGCAGGATTCTTACATCCGTTAAATATTGTAAATACTCCTAAACTCAAAATAGTTAGTAAGTAGAAAATAGGTAATTTTATCGTTTTCATATTTTTATTTATTAAGTTTAAAGTTAAATGATATTGCTAATTTAGGTAGCCACTGATAACCGCTTAGGTTATCTTTTAATACAGCTCCTTGTGAAGAAGTTGGTTCTAACATTTTTGTTGTTTCAAAGGAAACTGTGGGTGATCCTATGTAATAGGTTCCTAATTCAAACGAAACGCCAAATCTTGTTTTGGGGATTGCTCTTCCAAAACCTATACCTAAATAAGGTGTAATAGGGCCTGGTTTAATTTCTAAAGATATATTTCCAATATCATCAGGAGATATCATGATATCATTTTGCTTAGTTGAATCACGAAGTTTTGCATCGCCATTTAACGAAGTAAACATGTAGGCAATTCCACCTGTTATTTTAAATGAATTATTAAATGGGTGCCAATCAGCATATAAACCAATTGAGCCCAATTTTACATCAGCATTTGCAATTAAAACAGAACCTGAAAAATCGGCTTGATACTTCGTAACAGAAATTGGTAAATAACTCCCTCCAAGTCTAGCTACCAAATTGCCTTTGGTATTCAAAGTTTTAGATAACTCTAGGCCCAATCCATTTGAAGAAAGACTAAATGCTGTTCCCCAGCTTTTTGATGTTGTATTAGGAATTGGGTCTCCTAATTTATTTTTTGGAATGGTTTCTTCAGCATAAACACTTTCAAAAGTGGATGTGCTATAAAATACAGCTAATAAAAATCCAGTAAGTAATTTTTTTCTCATTGTTTTATTTTATAAAAGTGAGGCGAAGATAGACTTATAGTATTAACACAGTGTTAAATTAAATGGGATTTTTGCAATAAACTTATACAAATTGACAATAATTGGTGTTAAATGGATTGTTTTTGCATTCAATTTATATTAAGAAAATTAGTTTTTATATTAAAACACTTTCAATAAATTGTTTTGTATTAAAGTATAGTATTGTTAAGTTTGCCACCATGTGGAAAAACAACGTATTAGAAACCATTGGAAATACGCCAATGGTAAAGCTAAACAATATAGTTAAAGACTTACCCTGCACGGTTTTAGCAAAAATTGAAACAACTAATCCTGGTAATAGCATAAAAGATAGAATGGCACTTAAAATGATTGAAGATGCCGAACGTGATGGCAGATTAAAGCCAGGTGGAACAATTATAGAAGGTACTAGTGGGAATACAGGAATGGGCTTAGCTATAGCGGCAGTAATCAAAGGTTACAAATGTATATTTACCACTACAGATAAACAAAGCAAAGAAAAAGTAGATGCGTTAAAAGCTTTTGGTGCCGAGGTTATTGTTTGTCCAACCGATGTAGAACCTGAAGATCCACGTTCTTACTATTCTGTTTCAAGTAGATTGATAAATGAAGTTCCAAATTCATGGAAACCAAACCAATACGATAATCTTTCAAACTCACTAGCTCATTATGAGCAAACTGGTCCCGAAATTTGGGAGCAAACCGAAGGTAAAATTACTCATTTGGTGGTAGGTGTAGGTACGGGTGGAACACTATGCGGAACTGCAAAGTTTTTAAAAGAAAAAAATCCCAATATTAAAACATTAGGTATAGATACCTATGGTTCGGTATTTAAAAAATATAAGGAAACAGGCATTTTTGATAAAAACGAAATTTATCCATATATAACTGAAGGAATTGGAGAAGATTTTTTACCTGCCAACGTGAATTTTGAATTAATTGATCATTTTGAAAAAGTAACAGATAAAGATGCAGCCATGATGACTCGCAGAATTCCCCGCGAAGAAGGAATTTTTGTAGGAAATTCAGCGGGTTCAGCTTTGGCTGGCATTTTACAAATGAAGGATATGTTTAAAAAAGATGATGTGGTGGTGGTTATTTTTCATGACCATGGAACACGTTATTTAGGCAAAATGTTTAACGATGATTGGATGCGCGATAGAGGTTTCTTATTAACTGAACAAACCCGTGCTATCAACTTAATTGAAGGTCATAAACACCAAAAACTAGTTACTGCAAAAACTACTGACACGGTTGGTTCAGCAGTTCAATTAATGAAAAAATACTTTATTTCTCAGCTACCAGTAACTAACGAAACAGGTGAATTTGTTGGTTCGTTGAATGATACAGCTTTATTTAGTATGTTAATGGAAAACCATGAATTGAAACAAAAGCAAGTGAGTGAAGTGATGAGTCCAGCCTTCCCATTTGTTGATGCAAAAGCTAGTATGGAAGAAGTTTCGCGTTCCATTACAAAAGATAATGCCGCAGTTTTAGTAAAAGATTTGATGAATCAAGTACATATTATAACTAAACAAGATTTAATTGAGGCGATAAGCTGATTTTTGAATTATGATTTGTGAAATGTGATTTGCGAGGTATTGCTACCATTCAACTCATCAACCCTATTAACTCAATTAACCTATCAACCAAAAATAAAAAAATGAAAAAATCTCAAATACGAATAGACGTAGAAATAGATGAAAAAAACATGCCTTCCATGATAAAATGGGATGCTGATGATGCAGATTTTGACGGCCAACAACCAGCCAAAGCCGTATTACTTTCTTTATTTGATGGCTTACAACAAAATGCCATGCGTATAGACCTTTGGACAAATGAAATGCAAGTAGATGAAATGAACTTATTTATGTTTCAAACCCTTGCTACTTTAGGCGATACCTATGAGAGAGCTACGAATAACAAAGAAATAGCTGATGAAATCAGAGAATTTGCCCATCATTTTGGGCATAAAACCGAAATATTTGGCCCGGACCACCAACACTAAATTTTAGTATAAAACCAGGTGTAATAATAAAAATATTACACCTGTTATGATATTACCCTATGAGAATGAGAATAAACATTAAACCTGTTTTCTCTTAAAAAACCAATTAGAGTAATATCAAATTCAATGGCTGTTTCAACAGCTAAACTACTTGGAGCACCAACAGCACAAACCATTTTCACTCCCAAAATAGCTGCCTTTTGTATTAATTCAAAACTAGCTCTTCCACTTAAAAGCAGTATTTTTTCCTCAAATGAATTTATTTCATTTTTATTACTTATCAACGAGCCTATTAATTTATCTAAGGCATTGTGCCTTCCAACATCTTCCCTACTTATCTCCAGGTTTCCTTTTGAATCAAACAATGCACATCCATGAATTCCACCTGTATATTTAAATACATCTTGTTGTGCTCTTAACTTATTTGGTAATTGAGTAATTATTGTTTGATTTACTTCAAATTTATGATTGGACTTACTGAAATCACAAACCGTTTTAATAGCTTCAATGCTTGATTTCCCACATACCCCACAGCTAGATGTGGTGTAAAAATTGCGTTGCAACTTTTTAAGGTCAATTTTAACAAATTCCGTTAATTCTACTCGTACAATATTTTGATTATCCTTTTTAGTGTTTAATTCAGTACAGTATTTTATTTGCTTAACATCTTTTGCGTTTTCAATAATACCTTCGGTAAATAAAAACCCTAAAGCTAACTCAAAATCATGACCAGGTGTACGCATGGTAATTGATATATTTTTTTGCTCACGATTATTTACCGGGCCATAACCAATTCTAATTTCCAATGGCTCCTCAACTGCAATTAAATCGTTTGAGTTGATAATTTCACCATTATTAAATGTTATGATTTGCAAAGTCGAAACGGAGGGTTTGTTCATGTTTACTAAATTAGATTTGACTTAATATTATAAAAATCTGATGGCGAGTCAATACTGATTATACTTTTCAAATTTAATGGCTCCACTTTTAAGGCATCAATATCATTTAAAAACAATTGCAAACTTGTATTGCCATTTTTGTAAAAGGCTAATAATTGGCTTAAATCACTTGGATGATAAATAGCAATTAACGGTTCTCTAAAATTTGTATTATTATTATAAAAGGAAACCGTTTTTTTATGCTTGATAAAAGCATCTTTTAACATCACTAAATCAGCAGATGTTAGTAAAGGGTAATCGCAAGCCATCACAAAAAAAGCCTTGTTTGGATACAATTCAAATGCTGTTAAAATGGCATTTATTGGTCCTGAATTTTGGAAAGTCGCACTGTCAACAATTACCTTATAATATGGGTCTATTTTATCTTTTTGTGATTCATTACAAGATATAAAAACCTGTTCACAAATAGACTCCATTTTATCAGCTAAATAATAAATTTGTTCTTTACCATGGTAATTTAAAAAGGCTTTATCTGTTTTCATTCTAACACTTGAACCACCACACAATACTAATCCAAATAGGTTATTAGTTGTAGGGATTTCAGCTATTGAATCAATTATTTTTGCCTCTTGTAATTGATACTTTTCAATACATTCTTCCAATAAATAATCACGGATAACAAGTATTAAATTACTTGAAATTTCCTTATTTAAATATTTTTTTATAATAATCCCTAAAGCAGGTTCTAGCCCTTTACTTTGATTTAGTTCTAATCGTCCAATTTCATCAATTATTAAAAAATCAGAATCAGTTTGATTTAAAATAATCTGTTGAGCCTTTTCAAAAACATGTTCAAGAAAATTATATTTTCCTATAGAAACTATATTTGTGTCAGTAAAAGGTTGTTTAGCTTCAAAATCAATGTATGTTTTGTTTATAATATCGTAAAGTTTTCTGGAGCCTTCAATATCTGGTGTAAGTATACCAGTTACATTGTTTTTACCCTTACACCATTCCATTAAAGAGGTAGTTTTACCTGATTGAATTGGTTTGCTTAATATAAAAATATTAGGCTTCATCGTATAAAGTTAAGGTAATTAAAATCCAAACAAATTCTTTATATTTACTTATTCCATTTTTATTTTCACTTGCCAAAGCATAAGCCAATTCAGCAGTTTGCCTTATTTTGGGTAATTCATTTACAATTTCATTTATTTGTTCCTGCTTTTTAACTGAGTATTTTTTAATTACAAATTGAATAAATGGCATTATAATAAAATATAACAGTGCAATCACAGAAACTGTACGTAAAATAACAAACAATGCATCCCATTTGTGTTCTCCATTAAGTAACATTACGATAATTATAAATGATAGTGTAAAACCAAAACCAAGCCATTTTATTTTTTTATATTTATGCTTGTTTTTGGGAAGTTCAAATAAATTTACACTAATTACTTTATATTTAATTTCACTCCATTTTTCGGCAAGTAAACTAGGTAAATTAGACAACCAATAACCTAATACCACACCCCAAATTGCATATAATAATAAGTAAAACACAATTAACCAAAAACTAAAAGAAACACCTGATTTTAAGCCAAACTCCTTAATAACATTTATAAAAAATACATCAATTGCATTCCAAAAACTCATACCATAAAAAATGGTTTTACTTATTATCATCTGAATGCTTGATTCAATCATTGCTATTGAACCAAATACAATGGCACTTATTTTGTTAAAACCAAAACCTTTAAATACAATTGCTCCAAATAATCCTTGAAAGAAAACTGCAAAATAAGCAGCAGGTGGAGATTGAGGACTAACAGCCGCTTTTACTAGTATTACAAGTAATGTTGATTGAATAATAATTTTAAAACTTTGGTTACTTAAAAAGGAAATTAATCCAATAATTATTATTGCAAATCCACCAATAAAAAAACCCGTAAATGGAACCTTAAACAAATGCATTAAGCCACCAAGACTACACTCTGCAAAAGCCCATAAGGCAGTTAATTTATAAATTGAATTTGTACCATGCATACCATGCAATTATAAACAATTTACGTTTATAAAATTAAAGAGTAAAAAATAATTAACCAATTAATTTGTATACAAACTATCAAGTTTATTAAACTTAATCAATACATAAGAGGCAATTTGTTTTATTTCAAAATCACTTAATTTTTTACTACTTGGCATAGCCATATTATAACTTACTCCATTAACCATAATTGGTCCTTTTTGACCATATTTTATAATAGAATCAATGGCTGTAGGATTGTTTTTAATAAAATCAGAGTTTAACAATGGCGGGTATAATTGGGCTAGTCCACCCCCATCTGTTTGGTGGCAATTGCTACAATTTTTTTCGTACAATTGATAGCCAGAAGCTAAATTAACAGTTGCATTGTTAAACTTATTATCAATGCAACTGCTATAAACAGTTATTAAAATACCTAGAACTAATAACTTATTCTTTTTCATCTAAAAGTATCTCAATCTCTTTAATTAATACTTCAGCATCTTTAGCACTTGTGCCATCGTAAATGCCACGCACCCTGCGGTGTTTATCAACTAAAATTAAACCTCCGCTATGCACATAACCTCCTGGTTCGGTTGAATCAGGCAAGGCAGTTGCATAATATCCATGTGTAGCAATTTCATAAATCGAATCTCTGTTTCCTGTTAAAAAATGCCATTGCTTGCTATCTGCTCTCAAACGATTTGCAAAATCTTTCAAAACTGCTACCGTATCATGTTCAGGATCGATAGTATGCGACAAAAACACAATATCATTATTGCCTTTGTAAGCATTATAAATGGTAAGTAAATTCTTTTTCATTCGAGGGCAAATGGTTGGGCAGGTAACAAAAAAGAAATCAGCCACGTATATTTTATTTTTAACCACATCTTGCGTTATTATAGCGCTATCTTGATTAATAAAAGTAAAATCTGGAACTGATTTATAAACAGTATCTACAACTTCTTTACCATCTACCATCTTAATATCTACTGCTCTTTCGCCCATTATGGGCAGTTGTTTTTTACCACAAGCAGTAGTTAAAAACAGTATAATTACAATTGGAATTATTTTATTTTTCATTTTTTAAAATAGCCTCAGCAGCTTTAATGCTTTCAAAGGTAATAGAATGTACTTTATTTATTTTTTCTAATTGTAAATTCAAATAAGCTGCTGCTGTATCAGTTTCATAATTAGGTGTTTGGTATTGATGCATCCAATCAAGCATCAACCTATCGGCAGTGTATAGTTTTACAGAAATTGCTCGTAATGAATCCTTTAATAATGAATTACTTACGGAATCAAGCCTGTTGTTTATTTTTTGTTTCAAAGATAATACGTAACCCGATTTAGCCATTGCTTCATCGTGTTTTTGCATCACTTCTTTGTCAATTTGTTCTGCCTTATTAATACTTGAATTACAAGCTACCAATAGCAATGCAAGCATTAATAGAAATATGGGAAACTTAGCGATGTACATGAAAGTTAGTGGTTTTTAAATTAGATATTTCATTATTATCAGTAACACCTAGCATTAAATTAAAGTTTGCATCAGCCATAATATTTATGGTATACGAGGTATCAAATGTATAATTTTTTAGTCCAATTACATTTGGTTTTAAATTCAAAATGGTATCGTTATTTTGTAACAAAATCAAAAAGGCCTTTTCCAAAAAATCAACATGACTGATAGACGCCTTTATATTTAAAATATCACCATTATTAAACGACATATCAGTTGGTGATAAAATTTCAATAGTTGGCTTGGTGTTTTTGATGGTATTTAAAACCTTAAAATTTTGTGTTGTAACATACTTCTCGCCATTATGGTTTAAGGTAGTTACTACTATTTGCATTTCGGCATCCATATTTACATTTGGTATAAAATTAACCTCAGTCAAAGCCACATTTTTATCTGAATGGCCATAGTACATGTAACTTTCAGTACCTTCTGTCAAGTTCATTACTTGAACAGAATAATCGTGAATTTCGTTAATTGCTTCAATTTTTATTTTTATAATAACAATGTCGCTTTCTACATAAACCTTATTAACGCTTGGTGTTACAAAAGTTACGGTGGGTATATCTGAGGTTATATGCACGTCTTTATTACATGCAATAATTAATAGAAACAAAACTAAAGCCGCTTCTATTTTTATATAATTTTTTTTCATTGATTCTTTTTAGTTTAAAATAAATAAATAGCCTGGAGGCTTGTTCGGTATTTAGTATTTACCATGTTTTCGTTTAAACTCTCAGAAATTGGCAATGAAAAACTCGCTCCTATTGATATTTTTTTATAATATAAATCCAAACCAATATTGGCGTAAAATCCATTACCTCCAGTATATTTTTGAATTATGTTATTTTTTAAATCTTTTTCAGCATATTCAGCCAATATTCCTAAGTTTGGTATGAATGAGGTAATGCGTTTTTTTTGCCAATAAAAAAATCTCAAACTAGTCGATATTCGATTACCAAATTGATAGTTTTCATTGGCACCATTTAGTCTATAATTGGCATCTATATTTACACCCCATTTTTTATAACGAGTGGTATAAATAGTAGTAAACAAATAATCCCAAGTTCCGGTTCCAATTTGTAAAGCCGGTGCACCATCTTTATCAAACTTACCTGTTGGAGCTTTTATGCCTGCTCCTACCGAAAGTGTATTTTTCCAACTTAATCGGCTTGTATCACCTGTATTTATGAGTAAATAATTAACCAAAATACTTATGTCCGATAAGCCATGAGTAGTTTCAGAAATCCCTTCTTCTGTTTTGGTATTAATTTGATAAGGTACAAATGCAAATAATTGAACACGATTTAAAGGATAAAACCTTCCCCAAACTTCTGTTCTTTGTGGCAAATCGGTTGATAAAGCATTACTTCCAGAACCCAAACCTAAAGACGCTAAAGGTTTTGATTCAAAACTATTTAACTGATGTCTAACACCAATAAAATGCTGTTTAAACTGCGGTAAAATACCTAAATAACTGCTTGCTACAGCGCTTCCGCATAAATCGCAAGCCAATGAATTACCAATAATTACAAAAACAGCAAAAAAGCTAGCCAAGGCTAGCTTTGTACTTTTTTTAAACATATTTAGTTTTCGTTCTCTTTATTACACAAACCAACTATTTGATGAAAAACATCGTGCAAACTATTTAAAGACTTAATGACATCAGCATCTGAAATCTTTTTACCTTCAATTTGTTTATTTAGTTTTTTCGAATCTTCAGCTAATTTTAAAATGGCTTTTTTTACCTTATCATTTTTAAATTCGTTTGGAATATTTGATTTTGATAAAGCGCTTGCTTTTTTTGCTAATTCTTTGCTACGTTCTTTTATTGGTTGTAAATTACCTTCTTCACTTGGGTGAAAAGTTTGTGACATTACACCGTGAAATGATTTTAACTCAGGCCATTTACTCATGGCGTTTTGTGCTTTTGCACCTATTAATACTGTTATTAACGATAATACGAATATTATTTTTTTCATTTTGAAAGTTCTTTGTTTGATTGTTTTAACAGCACCTTGCTGTAATTGCATTAATTGAAAATTTATTATTAAATAGTTACATCAAAATAGATGGTATTATCCATTACATTGCCATTTTTCTTCAATGTAATTTTTACTCGCCAAGCACCAGGCATACTGTAATTTACTGTACCTTTATAATGTCCATCAGCAGTAAATGTTGGATTGATATTACCTGTAGAACCATGACCCATGCTCAACATAAGAGGTTCGATTTCGACAGTATAATCATTAACCGAAGCATAGCTTGTTAATGATTCAGCTTTATGCAATGCAACTTCAAAATTATTTAAACCTGCAATTGGTTTTTTACTACTTACTAAAGTTACATATAATAATGAGCTGTCATCTGCTGCAATTACAGTACTTTTAACTAATGGCAAGGTAGGACTAACTACATTTATGTCTAATTCACCCTCCCCTTCCATATCTACTTTGTGGTTATGGAAATGCATATGTAAATGCCAATTTCCAGCCATAGTGAATATAATATTGGCTTTCCAAAATTTATCAGTAGGAATAGAAACATCTTGGTTTTCTGTTGGGCACGAATGTTCCATATCTCCTACTGTCATCATAGGTTCTGCTTCAAAATGTCCATCATTTAAACGCGCATTTGTAACCGAATCGTACATGGCTACAAATAGTTGATTATATCCCACAAAAAGATTTCCTGTGCTATAAACTACTGCTTTGGCCGATGCGCCAATTATGTAAGTTTCGCCTATTTTAACATAACTGCTTGGTATGGTATCAGTATTAACTGTAGGTGTATTATTTGTTGTAGATTCTTCTTTTTTGCACGCATTAAGTGCAACCAATACAATTGCAAAAGCAATTGTGGCTAATTTATTAAATTTCATAAAATTATTTGTTTAAGTTTAAAAGATTGAAAATGTTGCTTCGATGAAGCAATTGTTTGTTTAAGAAAAATATCAAACAGTTTATTTAAACAAATAATAAATTGGGTGGGTGAAATACTGATGAAAAACTTAAATAATTATATAAGTTTTTATAGTCAGAAAAATATGCAGTTAATGGTATTGAAAACTTAAAATCAATTGATTTATAAACTTCCAATACCGTTACTATTTCATTAATATCTTTAATTGTAGTTGGTAATTTTTTTGATGCAGGTTCTTCAGTTTTTGAAAGTTTATCATTTAAAAAACAACTTCCTTCGCAGCATGAACGTGGGTTATACTTGTTAATACAAAGTGTATTGGCAATATATGTTTTATTGGCATGGTAATAGCTTATAACAGCTAGTTTAGCTATTATTTGGCTAATAAAAACCAATATTAACAATATGGCAATTCCTTTTTTCAAGTATTACAAATGTATTAGATACAACTCTTAATTTAATCCTAAAAATAAAATTAAGCTTTCTTCAAAAATTCAGCTTTTAAAACCATCATAGATTTTTCTACTTTGCCTTCTACTTCATTTGGATCATCTGTTAAACGAATATTTTTAACTACTGTACCACGTTTAATAACCGATGAAGAGCCTTTTACTTTTAAATCTTTAATAATCGTAACTGAATCACCTTCGGCTAATAATGTTCCATTGCTGTCTTTAACTTCCATAATTTGTTGAGTATTTTTGAATGAGTAATATGGTTACGAAAGTAATTTATTTGCTTTGTAATAAAGGTTACCACAACCATGATTTTTGTTTTGAATGGTTTAATAAGTTGGGAAATTTGTCTGAATAATTATAAAATCAATGTTATATGAGATTTTGGTCAGGAGACACAACAACGGGCAATATTTTCAGATAACCTTACGTTAATAGCTAGCAATATTCTTTTTCGGGTTTGGAATTTAACTTTTTCGAATTTACAACCTTTAACCCAAATATTTTGCTACCAATGGCATTCTGCGTCCTGGGCCGAATGATTTGGATGAAACCCTTAATACTGGTGGTGCTTGTAAGCGTTTCCACTCGTTATTATTTACCATTTTTAAAGTACGTTTTACCAATTCTTCACTAAATCCTAAAGCTATAATTTCATTTGGCCCTTTTCGTTCTTCAATATAGTGGTTCAAAATAGCATCCAATACTTCGTAATCCGGCAATGAATCGCTGTCTTTTTGATTTGGTCGTAACTCGGCACTTGGAGCTTTGGTGAGTATATTTTTAGGTATAATTTCTTCATTTCGATTGATAAATTCACAAAGTGCATATACCTCCGTTTTATACAAATCGCCAATAACTGAAATACCTCCACACATATCGCCATACAATGTTCCATAACCTACAGCTAGCTCGCTTTTATTGGATGTATTTAATAAAATATAGCCAAATTTATTGGCCAAAGCCATTAAAATAACAGCACGACTGCGGCTTTGCATGTTCTCTTCTGCAATATTAAATTCAGTATTTTCAAACTGCTTGCTTAATGTTTGTTGCAATGCTGCAAAAGTATTTTCAATGGAAATCAAATCGCTTTTTACACCTAAATTTTCAACCAGTTTTTGCGAATCAGAAACCGAATGATCGCTGCTATATTGTGAAGGAAGCATAACTGCCATTACATTTTCAGCTCCTAAAGCCTTAGCTGCTAAGCAAACTACCAAAGCCGAATCAACACCACCCGAAAGACCTAAGATAGCTTTGCTAAATCCTTGTTTTCTAAAATATTCTTTAATGCCTAATACCAAAGCCTGCTCAATATCTTGGTAATTGATTTGATTGGTTTGAGGTATTTCAGTAATTAAATTTTGATTATTCAATTCATTTAAATCAACCGAAATTACATCTTCCTCAAAATGTCTCAATTGATTAACAAGCTTGCCTTTGCTATTTAAAACACAACTTCCACCATCAAAAATTAATTGAGTTTGAGCACCAATATGATTTACATAAAGCAATGGTAAATTATATTTTACAGCATTGTTTTTTAAAACATTTAGCCTTGTATTTATTTGAACTTTACTATATGGTGAGGCTGCAATATTAATAATGCAATCAGGATTTTGTTTTATCAATTCATCCATTGGAGAGTTGATATACATCGGATTTTCACTCAAATTCCATAAATCTTCGCAAATAGTTACCGCTAATTTTTTGCCTTTATAATTTACTATTTCAAAGGTTCTGTTAGGTTCAAAATATCGGTATTCATCAAACACATCGTAATTAGGTAATAATGTTTTATGAATAATTTGTTGCACTTTTCCATCAGCTAAAAAGTAGGCTGAATTATATAAATCTTTTCCTTCAACTTTTGGGTTAACGGTGGGAGCACCAACAATAGCAGCTATCCCAACACATTGTTTAGCAATCAACTGAACACTTTCGTTACATAAATTTATGAAATCATTAAACTCTAAAAAATCGCGAGGAGGATAACCACAAACTGATAATTCAGAAAAAACCACTAAATCGGCATTGTCTAGTTTAGCCTTATTAATAGCATCCAATATTTTTTGAGTATTCAATTCAAAATTACCTGTGTGGTAATTCAATTGTGCAAGTGTAATTTTCAAAATTCGTATAATTTGCTTTTAGCAATAACCAATCAAAACATTGATTGATTTAAAAAATTATTCCAAGATTTAATGAAGTAAAACTATTGTTAGCTATCCATTTATCAGCATCCATATAATCAACTAATCCTCCATCATATCTTAAGCCTACATAGCCTTTGGTCTGTCCAAATAAGTCGTATAGCACACCACCTCCAATTATAAATGATGGACGTAAAAAGTTAACTTTAGTACTGTAGTTTTCATCAAATTTATTGGAATTAATAAAAAACTCATCCACTTTATCTGGACTATCTACATCGACATTAGATAAATTTAAAACCGATGAGTTTACATCAGCTTTGCTGCGTACTAAAAAACTTAATCCAACACCAAACTCACCGAAAACACGCCATTTGTCCTTAAACTCATCAGTATACATTTTAAAAATAATTGGCACCTGAACATAACGTAAGTTATAGTTAATTGCCAAATCATTGGTTTTAGCTCCACTTAATTTATCGCTGTATATGGCTAATGAATCAGTAAACTTAATTTTAGAAGTCATATTAATTACATTTACTTCAAAAGCTATGGCATATCTACTAGTAAATTTTTTAGCCACATGAAATCCATAATTCCAATCAAGGCTTCCGCCACCATTTTCTAAACTTTTACTATCAGGGCTACTCCAACTAATTTGCGGTGCAATACGTAAACCAAATTCATACCTTGATTCATCGGTAACTTGTGCATTTGTTTTACTTAAAATAAAACTGCAAATAATTACGGCTAAAATGTTTTTTATTCTCATATTTTTGTTGCCATGAAAGCATTGCAATTTATTGATAGTTTTAATAAAAATAGTAAGATTTTTTTAGCGGGTTTAAGTATTTGTTTTTTAGCTTCTTGCGGTAATAATTCGCCTATTTCAACCCAAGCTAAAGATGTAGAACACATTACCATAAAACGATTTGAGCAAGATTTAATTCCAATTGATACCGTTCATATTACAGAGAATCATTTTAGTGATTTAGCAAAAAAATACAATGAGTTTTACTTTGGTTTTTGCGAAAACACCTTAGGTATATTGCCCGAAACCAAAGATCCATTCTACGCCCAAGCGCTTACTGGTTTTGTAAAATATCCTAGTATTCAAATGCTAAAACACGAAATTGATAGTCTTTATTCTAATTTAAGTGAATTAGAAGATGGTATTTCAGTGGCAATGGCTAGGTATAAAACTGAATTTCCCAAGGCTAAAGTACCTCAATTTGTATCTTATCTTTCAGAATTTACCGAAGCTCATTGCGCTTACGATAGCATTATTGGAATTGGCTTAGATATGTACTTAGGAAAAGATTACCCTTATTATCCGGCAGAATTCCCTGAATTTATGCGTAAAAAAATGACTAAAGATTATATTCTTCCAAATACATTAAAGGCCATGGCTATATCGAATTTTGATACCCAACTAAAAGACAAACGCTTTTTGGCTTACATGCTTTTTGAAGGAAAAGTTAGGTATTTTGTAAAAAAACTAATGCCTGAATTAGCCGACACCTTGGTGTTCGGTTATACAAAAACTCAAATGGATTGGTGTAACGAAAGTGAAGGACAAATTTGGAGCTTTGTAATTGATAAAAAATTATTGTACAACAAAAACCCAAATGATTATATGCGCTTATTAACTGATGCTCCTTTCACCTCTGCTGAAGGAGTTCCACAAGAAAGCGCTCCTATGTTAGGTGTATATTGTGGTTATAAAATAATTGAAAGCTATGCCGATAAAACAGGTGCATCATTGGAAGAAATAATGAATAATTATAATTGGGATGAAATACTAAAAGAAAGCGCTTACAGACCCAAATAAGTTATAATTAAGAAATAAAAACCCTTTTTCGGAATTTATATAAAAAACTAAAAGCCAAACGTTTTCACATTTGGCTTTTAGTTTATTGTTAAACAATTTTATAATAACTTAGTGAATACGCCTGGATATAAACCTAGAACAATGCTTATAATTAAACATACAGCTATAACCATTTGGTAGGCAAAAGTAGGTTTAATTTCAAACTCGTTAGCTGGTTTACTATACATAGCCACAATTACTTTCATGTAATAAAACACACCAATAATTGAACTGATAATGGCTACAAAAACCATGTTTTGCCATCCATTTCTGAATGCTTCGCTAAAAATAAAGTATTTACCAAAAAAGCCTGCAAATGGTGGAATTCCAGCTAAACTTAACATAGCCATAGTTAAACTTGCAGCCAATAAAGGATTCTTTTTGGCCAAACCATTAAAACCACTGATACTCTCAGTTCCAGTTGATTTAAATACTGTAATGGCGATTGCAAAAGCAGCTAAACTTGCTACTGCATAACCTACTGAGTAAAGAAACAACGCACTATCGGTACTTCCTTGAATACTAATAATAGCCAACATCATATAACCGGCATGACTTATACCAGAATAAGCTAAAAGACGTTTAAAGTTATCTTGAACCAATGCTACCAAGTTTCCTACCAATAAAGTAGCAGCACACGATATGGTTAAAACAATTTCTGCTTTGCCTAATGCAAATACAAAACATGTTGATAATAAACGGTAAAAGGCAGCAAAAGCAGCTATTTTAACCAATGTACTCATTAATGCTGTAATTAAGCTTGGCGCACCTTCATACACATCGGGAGCCCAAAAGTGAAAGGGAGCTGCAGAAACTTTAAACAACATGGCAAATATCATGAGCAACATACCGACAATAAATAAGGGATCTAATTTATCAGCATGCATGCGCATGTAGTTACCAATTCCGTCAATGCTAAAAGTACCCGTTACACCAAATACCAAAGCTATTCCAAACAATAAAAATGCACTGGCAAATGAACCCATTAAAAAGTATTTGAAACCTGCCTCGTTTGATTTTAACTCAAACCTACGACTTCCAGCCATTACATACAATGAAATAGATAAAGTTTCAATTCCTAAAAACAACATGGCCATGTTTGAAAAACTAAACATCATTAATGCGCCACAAAGCGTAAACATCAATATGGCCATATAATCACTGATGTGTTTTTCATCATCGGTGCTGGTATAAAAATCGCCAGAAAGAATTAAAATAATGAGCATGATAAACAATGCCAAACCACTAAATGCAGTTGAAAAATTGCTATCGCTCAACATGCCGTTAAAATGTGTTTGCGAATTATTCCAAGTTTGTAAGTTTAAGCTAAAAATAACAGCTAAACCCAATACTAAAATTGGAATTAAATATTTACGTAAGTTAAATATTTCGGCTAGTAAGCCAAATAATCCTAAACAAGCTGTATATATTAAAGTATTCATTAATGAATGGTATATTTAAAATGTAAAATTATCTAACAAAACTAAGTCTATAAATTTGCTCCGAAATAGGTGCAACTAATTCTAATATAGGTTTAGGGAAAATTCCAAATGCAAAAATTAAAATGGCAATGGTAGCTAATACCAATTCTTCATTCCACTTTAAATCTTCAAAAACAGTAACGTTTTCGTTTACATCGCCTAGCATTACTTTTTGATACATTCGCAACATATAAACTGCACCTAAAATAACTGTTAAACCTGCAAATAAAGCAGCCCAACTGTTGTATTCAAATAAGCCTAATAAAAGCATAAACTCACCTATAAAACTATTAGTTAATGGTAAAGCTACAGAGCCTAAAACTATTATAATGAAATAAGTAGCAAATCGAGGTGATAATACACGAATACCGCCTAAAGTATTAATATCTGAACTTCCTGTTCTGTTAATAATAATATCAGCACAATAAAACACACCAACCACATTAATACCATGTGCTAACATTTGAACCAATCCCCCTTGAATACCTTGAACATTTAAAGCAAAAATACCTGCAGCTATTAGTCCAACGTGAGCAATTGATGAGTAAGCAAATAGTTTCTTTAAATCAGTTTGCATAATGGCAATTACCGAAGCATAAACCACTCCAATAAAACACATAGCAATAACATAAGGAGTGTATTCAGCAGTTCCCATTGGAAGAACGGGTAATAACCAACGCAATAAACTATATAAACCCATTTTTAGCATGATACCTGAAAGTAACATAGTGCCTTGAGTTGGTGCTGAGCTATAAGTATCTGGCTGCCAAGTATGAAAAGGAATAATTGGAATTTTAATAGCATAAGCTAAAAAGAACATCCAAAAAATAAATCCTTGTTTACAAGAGCAAATATGGTTCATGGTTAAATCAACCCAACTTAAGCTATGGCTTGCAGTATTCCAGTACAAGAATAAGAAACCAAACAACATCAATAAACTACCTGCCAAGGTATAAATAAAGAATTTTAAAGTAACTGTTGCTCTATTTACCCCTCCCCAATTTAATGAAATAAAATAAATTGGAATCAATGCTAACTCCCAGAAAATGTAATATAAAAATCCATCGAACGATACAAAAACACCAATTAATGCAAAGTGCATCAAAAGCATCAATGAGTACATAATATGTGTACGCTCTTGATTACGGTTAAAGCCCGCTAAAACGATTAAAGGCATTAATAAATTGGTTAAAATAACCATCAATAAACTCATGCCATCTAAACCAATATTGAAATTGATTTTTGGAGAATTAATCCAATCAATATTTAATGATAAAAGGCCATTAGTAACCTCTGGAGCATTAGGTGCTTTAAAAACCGTAAATACATAAACTGTAAAAGCTAATTGGCTAATAGTAGCAACTAAACTAAACCATTTAACCAATTCACCTCTTAAAAATAAAGCAATAATGCTTGCTATTAAAGGTATAAGTAATAATATAAGTGTTAACATTAATGATAAATATAAAAGTTAAATGACAACAAAAATTTGAACTGCTAATAATATAATCATGCTGATAACCATTGCAAACATGTAAAAACCTAAATGTCCGCTTTGGAATAAACGCAATAATCGCCCAACTTGGCTTGTAATAAATGCCACTGCATGTACCAATAAATCAATGATTAGTTTATCAATAATTACCAAGAACAAATCGCTTAAAAGCATAATCGGTTTTACGAAAACTGCATTATAAATTTCATCAACATAAAATTTATTAGCTACCACTTTACTTAAGCCACTTAATTGCTCATCTTCAACTGGGGTTTGTTTTTGCATCACATATTTATTATGGGCAAATGCAATACTAAGCAATGCCAATCCAACTGCAGTTCCAATTAAAATCCATTCCATAGAATGACTCATTTCATGGCCAGCAGGCATAATGGTTTTTGATTGCGCAAATACACTTGATAAATAGTTTTTAAAACTATGCGTATGGCTTAACACTGGAGGTAAGCCAATAAAGCCAACTACTATTGAGCAAACCGCTAAAATCATCAATGGTAAAGTCATTACCATTGGACTTTCGTGAATATGGTGTTTTACTTCATCTGTTCCTCTGAATGAAGTGGAGAAAGTTAGATACAATAAGCGGAACATGTAAAATGCAGTTAGCATAGAGCTAAATGATAATAGGCCCCAAATAATTTTATTATGTTCAAATGCGGTTGCTAAAATTTCATCTTTACTAAAGAAACCAGCAAATGGAGGAATACCTGAAATGGCAACAGTTCCAATTAAGAATGTAGCAAAAGTAATTTTTATGTATTTACCTAAACCACCCATTCTGCGCATATCTTGCTCTCCACTTAAAGCATGGATAACAGAACCGGCTCCTAAAAATAATAATGCTTTAAAAAATGCATGAGTAACAACATGGAACATACCACTTTCAAAGGCACCCATTCCTAAAGCAGCAAACATTAAACCTAACTGCGAAACAGTAGAATAAGCCAATACTTTCTTGATGTCGTTTTGTAATAAACCAATAATGGCTGCAAAAATTGTTGTAGCTGTTCCTACAATTAAAATTACATCTAACGTATGAGGAGCTAATGAGTATAAAATGTTAGAACGTGCTATCATATAAATACCGGCAGTAACCATGGTTGCAGCATGAATTAATGCAGAAACTGGCGTTGGACCAGCCATAGCATCTGGTAACCAAGTATATAATGGTAATTGAGCCGATTTTCCCATTGCTCCAATAAATAAAGCCAATGTTATTCCAACTATGGTAATATTACCTATTCCTAAATTCAAAGCTCCAATTGCTACTTGATCGTAGTTTAAAGTTTTAAAATGGAACAACATCATAAACATACCTACTAAAAAACCTAAATCACCAATACGGTTCATGATAAATGCTTTTTTAGCTGCATCGTTATAAGCTTGGTTTTTAAACCAAAAACCAATTAATAAATAACTGCATAAACCAACACCTTCCCAACCAATGAACATCATTAAGTAGTTATTTCCCATAACTAAAATAAGCATGAAAAACACAAATAAATTTAAGTAGGTAAAGAATCTTGAAAAGCCTTCATCATCATGCATGTAGCCAATTGAATACAGGTGAATTAAACTTCCTATTCCAGTAACTACCAAAAGCATGGTAATGGTTAATGGGTCAATTAAAAAAGCAAATGGAATGAATATATCTTTAAAGTAGAACCAATTGCTTAAAACTACCGTTTCAGAACCACCCGCAGGAAGGTGAAAAAACAAAAATAATGAGCATGCAAAAGATGCCAAAAGCATGGTGGTGGCAATCCAACCCGAAGCATGACCTAATTTTTTGCCAAATAAACCATTGATAATAAAACCTAGTAGCGGCAACAGTGGTATTAATATTGTTGGCGTAAATAAGTTTGATGTTTGTATAACTGTCTCTGTCATTTTTAAGTTCTTAGTTTTAAGTTCGAAGTACTTAGTTTGTTAATTTGTTAGTTAGTTAAAGCTCTTTTCGGATTTATTATTTTCAATTTCGAATTTGGTTCTTACCACTTCATTCTATTTAAAATATCAATATCGGTAGAAGCTACATTACGATAAATACTTACTAAAAGTGCTAAACCAACTGCAACTTCGGCAGCAGCTACTACCATAATAAAAAACACAAATACTTGGCCTTCAGCATTTCCAGCATAGCTGCTGTAACTTACTAGTAACAAGTTAACTGCATTAAGCATTAGCTCTATACACATTAATATAATAATGGCATTTCTGCGTAACAACACGCCCATTACACCAATACAAAACATAAAAGTACTTAGTAATAAATACCAATTTTGAGGAACTGATTGAATGCTATTTTCCATATTAATTAAAACGTTCTTTTTTAGCTAAAACTACGGAACCAATCATGGCCGATAAAAATAATATTGATGCTACTTCAAAAGGCAAGGTATAATCGCGATACAATTTCATACCTATATTTTTTACATAACCTACTTCCGATAATTGAGGTGCAACATAAGGTGCTGGCATGGTGCTACGAACTGCCGCAATAATGATTAAAAACAACGCACCTCCCGAAAGAACTGCTGCAAACTTTAATAAAGTTGGCTTATGAGGTTCTGTTTCGCTATTTAAATTTAAAAGCATTACTGTAAATAAAAACAAAACCATAATCGCGCCTGAATAAACAATAATGTGAACCACAGCTAAAAATTGTGCATTTAACATTACAAAATGGCCTGCTATTGAAAAAAAACACAAAATAAGCCACAAAACGCTGTAAATTGGATTTTTACTAAACACTACAAACAGCGCACTTAACAAGGTAAATGCTGCTAGCATGTAAAATATAATTTGACTAATTCCCATAATATTTTATTAAAAGCCCGCAATAATACTAATTACTAGTAAATTTTCTAAACACTTTATGAAAGGTTTAGTTTTTGTGGAAAGATTTTGGGTTTTTATAAAAAACTAAATTAAAATAAAATTTGACACAAGAAAGTAAAAATGGTTTATTTTTCTTCGATTGAAAAATCTATTTTGTTGTTACCATAAATAAATATTTAATTAGCCAACAATAAAATGCCAGTTTATTTAAAAAATTGGCCATTTTGTAAATTTATTATATGCAAAAAAAAGATTCATTAGAATTTGAAATTTTACAGAATGTAACGTTTATTATCTGTGTCATGTCGGCATTAGCTAGTATAGCGAATATCATAGTAAAACTATATTCCACTGCCATTGTAACTACTGTTGCATCCTTATTTTATTTTATTATTTACCTTATCTTAAAGAAAAAGCCAGATATCAGAATAACCAATTTAAGTGTTGTTTTATCTTTTTTTGTTTATTGTATTTTTCTATGGTTTTACAATTCAGGTTCTCTTGGAGGTACTCCATTGTTAATATTTGTACTTTACTTCATTTCATCCTTTATCATTCAAATAAAAAATCAAAATAAGTTTTTTGCACTTTCTGTTATTATCATTGTTGTTTTACATATAATTGAATATCAGAGACCTGATTATATATTACAAACATACCCTGAAAGATTTGATAGGTATTTAGATATTACATTGGCTTGTATTTTAGCCATGATAATGCTTAAAATTTTAGTTAATTATGTTAAGAAAAGTTATAATGAAGAAAGAAAGTTGGTTCAGTTAAAAAATGAAGAGCTTGAAAAAAGCAAACAAGATTTGATTGAAAGTAAGAACTTCTTTAATAAATTAGCTGAAAATTTACCAGGAGTTAGTTATCAATTTAAATTGTCAAAAAAAGGCGAAGTAATGTACACATATATAAGTGGTGCCGTTAAAAGTATTTATGAGGTAACACCTGAACAAGTTTATGTTGATGGTTATATTTTATATAACATGATTAGTGAAGATACGATTAGCCAGTTTGACAGTGATTTAAAAGAATCTTTTAATAAAATTACATATTTCACTAACGAACACAAAATTACAACTCCAAGTGGTATTAAAAAGCACATACTAATATTAGCAAAACCAGAAAAACAACCGGATGGTTCTGTAGTTTGGTACGGTTATAATAAAGATATTACAGATAGAAAATTAGAAGAAGAAAAATTATTAGCTAGTGAGGAAAAATTTAGGTTTATAAGCGAAAATACATCAGATGGAATTGTGGTTTTGGATAATAAATTAATTACTTATTTATCAAAATCATACATTAAAATGTTTGGTTACTCAGAAGAGGAGTATTATAAACGTACCAAAGAAGAAATATTAAATTTGATTCATCCTGATGATAAACCTAATTTGCTTAAAACATTTGATGATTCAGTATTTAAAAAGAAAGAAAACTTAGTATACGAATACCGCTATTTGCACAAAAACGGCAATTATGTTTGGAGAGAAGATACTTTTAGTTTTTTTTATGATGAGAATGGGAAAAAAATTAAAGAAATAATTGTAGCAAGAGATATAACCGAGCAAAAAAAGAATAGAATTGAGTTTGAGCAATTAAACAGTATGCTGGAGCAAACCAGTTTTTTAGCTAAAGTTGGAGGTTGGGAAGTAAATATGACAACCAAAGAAGTAATTTGGACAGATCTTATTTATGAAATGTATGAGCTTGATAAAAATGATTTTAAACCCAATATCTATTCTATTCTCCGCTATTTTAAAAAAGGCCCAAGTCGCATAAAAATAACTGAATTTTTTAATCAAGCTGTTACCGATGGTAAAGAGTATGATAAAGAATTAGAACTGATTACTGCTAAAGGAAATCATAAATGGGTTAGAGCAATTGGAAAATCTCTTTTTGAAAATGGTGAGTGTATTAAAGTATTTGGCACTTTACAAGACATAACAATTCAAAAAGAAAAAGATGAAAAAATAAAAGAATTGGCACTTGTAGCATCAAAAACTTCCGATGCTGTTATTCTAACCGATTCAAATGCTAAAATACTTTGGGTAAATAGTGCATTTGAAAAAATGACTGAATATACTGTACAAGAAGTTATTGGCAAAGAGCAAAAAGATTTACTAGCTGGTCCTAAAACTGATTGGGATTCTGTTCATGAAATGATGGAAGCTACCAAAGTATTTGAAGCTACCAACGCAACACTTTTAAACTACACTAAAAGTGGCAAACCAATTTGGTTTGATATTTCTGTTACACCTGTATTTGATGAAAATGGTATTTGTACCAACTTTATTGATGTAAAAAAGGATGTAACTGAACGAATGGAAAAACAAAAGCAGTTACAAGCACTTACCGATGTTACTGCAGACCAAAATAAACGACTCTTAAATTTTACATACATAGTTTCGCACAATATACGCTCACATTCCGCAAACTTGACAGGTTTGATAAATTTAATTGATAATACCAATAATGAGGAAGAAAAATTGGCTTTGTTTAAAATGCTGAAGACAAGTACTGAAAAATTAGAAGAAACAATTCAGAACTTAAATGAAATTATTTCCATCCAAAATAATTTAAATCAAGCTAAAGTAAAACTCAATTTGAAAAAAGAAATTGAAAGAACTTTCTTGGTGGTGCAAGATGTTATTTTAGAATCTCAGGTTACAATTGAAAATAATGTTTCTGATCTGATAGATTTGGAGGTAATTCCTGCTTATTTAGACAGTATATTATTAAACTTAGTTACCAATGCCATTAAATATCGTTCTCCACATAGACTTCCTGTTATTGAAATTTCAACTCAAACGGACGGTGATTTTTTGGTACTTTTAGTAAAAGATAATGGTTTGGGTCTTGATTTAAAAAAATTTAAAGATAAGCTTTTTGGTATGTATAAAACATTTCATAATAATCCAAACTCACGTGGTATTGGGTTGTTTATTACTAAAAATCAAATTGAAGCCATGAATGGTAAAATAGATGTGGAAAGTGAGGTAAATGTAGGCACCACTTTTAAAATTTACTTTCCTCAATTTACTAATATGTGAACACAATTGTAAATTGCCTAAAATTTATATTTTAAAATGTTATTCTAAAAAAAACTATTTTAATTTTTTATTATTTTTATTAATTTATTTGGTTGTTTTGATTGATTCTGTGAACCCTATTCGTTCCAATTCAGTTGGTAATGAAATAAATTTAGGCTAAATTTATATGTTTTTGTTTCAAAATCTTGCAAAAAGTTTGTTAGGTTTGTTACAAAATCCCAATTATTTCATGAAACTCCATTTCCAATCAAAATTACTGTTTGTAATTATTATTTTAGGGCTAATTATTGCCTGTAATTTAGATAAAAACAAAGCGCCTATATCGAATGGCGTGTATTGGTGGAATGGAGATATGACTCGTTATAACAGTAATTTCGAATCGTTTTTACCTTGGCTTAAAACCAATCAGGTTTCTAAAATATATTTTAAACAATACGATATAGATTGGAACAATGCACAAGGAATATTCCCTATAAATGGCGTGAACGAAGCACCTAATGATGTTGCAATTAGGTTGTACCATCAATTTATTCCATGCATTTTTATTACCAATACAGTTTTTGAAAATGCCAACGAAGCTGAACTCAAAGAACTTTCAGAACGTTTGGCTGCTAAAATTGACACTTCGTTTTTGGAATATCAAATTGATTGTGATTGGTCGGCTGGTACTAAAGATAAATACTTTTTGTTTTTGTACATGTTAAAACAAAAACTACCTAAACATATTCAATCGGTTACCATCCGACTTTATCAATATAAATATCCTGATAAAACTGGGGTTCCTCCAGCCGACAGAGGCGCTTTGATGTTGTATAATTTTAATTCACCCAAGAATTATAGTGAGCAAAATTCCATTTTTGACAAAGAAGAAGCTTTAAAATATGTAAACACTGAAAAGTATAAACTTCCACTCGACTTTATTCTCCCCTCGTTCTCGTGGAGCGTTATTTATGCCAATAAAGTTTTTGTTGGTTTGCTTCGTAATTTTGATGCTACAAGTGCTTTAACTTTTTGCAATCAAAAAAGTAAAAACATTTATGAAAGTAAATTAGATACAGTAATAGAAGACTTTTACATTAGAAAAGGAAATGAAATAAAAGTAGAAGATATGGATGAAAAATCAATACAAGAAGCCAATGATTTAATACAAAAATATAAAAACACAGACCAATATACTGTATCCATTTTTAGTTTGTCAGAAAAAACAAAATCAATCGTTCATCATGAAGTTGCAAAAAGTATTTATCGCATTACTGAGTAGTTTTTTTGTGGTTTTTCCAATAAAAACTGCTTTCAATTGCATTGATTTTGCTGATGTAAATAGCATTCGTGTGAGTCATTTTTTTAGCGATATTTTACCATTTAACGAACTCATTAATTTTCATTACGACCTTGAACACTACACTTACAGCACTGATAACGAAAACATTGTTTTGTCGGAAGCGGATGAATTGAATGTGCAAGAATGGAAGCAAAAACTGAACGATAAAAATATTACTGATAAGGATGTGATTAGTTTTTTGTATGAATTAAAGCCCGAAAATTATTGGAAAAACAAAGCCGCTTGGGATTTAAATAATCGTTTTTTACACACAGCCAAAACCAAATTTCCGGAAGCATTTAATTATTTACAATTACTCAAAGATGTAAATTTTGATATTGGTGAAAGAAATTTGTTTAACAACTGGAATTACAATGAGGCCATTACTTATAAAGATCAGCATTTAAAGGAAAAATTAGAAGAATTATACCATAAAACTGCTGATTCATTCTTAAAAAGAAGGTATGCTTATAAACTTATTTCGTTACAATATTATGAGTTATGGAAAGTTGAAAAGGACTCTTTAAAAACCAACACTAAAAACAAATTAATTCAACTTTTTGAAAACGAATTTGAAAAAGGAAATAAAGATTGGATGTATTATTCGGCTAAACATTATTATGCATTACTGCAAAGTGAAGATGAGATGTTGGAAGTATATATAAATGCTAAAGACAAAAGGGCAAGAATGGCTGATTTATTGCCTAAAACCTATTTACAAACTAAGTTTAAGCAAAGTTATTATCCTATTGAAAAAGCTACTTGTTTAGCGCTTCAAATGTTCAGAAATCCTGGTCCTTGTTTAAACGAAATAAAAACAATTTATAACCTTCAACCCACCAACAGAGATTTTAAATTTTTAGTTACACGTGAGGTAAATAAATTAGAAAATTGGCTATGGAGTAAACAAATTAGTGGAATGAACTTTAATGATGAATTTTGGTATGGTGAAAATGAAAAACACTTTGTGGTGAATTACAAAAATGACTTAGCTTATGCAGGAAAAGTAAATCAGTTTTTAAAACAAGTTTACCATCAAAAAACTACCAGTAATGATGATAAATTATTTTTATCGGTTGCCATTTCTTATATCGATATTTTGCGAGGAAGTTTTTCCTCTGCCAACAGTTATTTAAAAGATTTGAGCACCTACAAAGACAATAAATATGCACTGCAAGCAAAGGTTATTTTGTTTTTATTAGATTTACATACCAAAGAAATTGATAAAAATTTTGAACCCAATTTATTGAATTTATTAGCTGAAATTAAGCACAATAATAAATTAGATGCTGCACAATATTATGTGCAACAATTAACTAGAACGGTTGCTGAATTTTTGAAAACAAAACCAGCCTATCGTGCCAAAGGATTTTTATTAAATACGCAAAATGATTTAATCAGGTCGAAGGAATATTACTATTTATCTGAAATGTATAATGAAGCCAGTGTGAATGATATTGATGAAATATTGGCCATTATTCGCAAACAAAATAAAACTAATTTTGAAACCATGATTACACAAGGTGTTTATTATAAACACTTTAATGATACAGAAGATAGAATTTTAATTGATACACTCAGATTAATTGACTACAAAGGATTGAAACTGATGAGGCAAAATAAACTTTCAGAAGCTTATCAAGTTTATGCCAGCTTAAGCGATAGCATTTTAAATACTGAACCTTTTAGTTATGTAAGAGATGATGTGTTTATGTTTAGGTACCAACATGCTGATGAATTTATTTATAATAAAAAAACTTTTTTAGCGCAATTGATAAAATACAAACAACAATTACTTAGAGAACCCAATAATGCTTTGGTTAATTTTTATGTTGGCAATGCTTACATGAATATGACCTTGCATGGAAATGCTTGGCCCATGATGAGTAATTATATTTCGAGTAGTGTAGAAAATAAAGAATATGCCAAATTAATTAACCATCATTATGTTTATGGCGATTGGGCCTTACCTTTTTACAAAAAAGCGTTGCAATATGCAAAAGAAGAAAAGCTAAAAGTTTTGATTCAAATAAACATAGCTTTTATAAAAAATATTGATAAAGATCCATCGTTTGATGAAGAGTTAGGTACTTTAAAATCGTTGTGTAACAACACCAAAGAATTTGATAATTTACTATTGGTTTATACCAATTGCGATATGTATTACGACTACACCAATAACTTTGTTAGAAAAGGAAATAGAATTGCCAAGCAAAGCTATTGGAATAGAAATTATTACTATTAATTTTTCGTTTTAATAAAAATCAGGCATGATTGGTCTTTGTTATTAATAAAACCAATTCCAATAAAAGCGAATTAAAATTTTTCCACCAATTGATTTGGATTGCAAATCCAAATCAGCGGAAAAAAGAAGATGCCTTCTGCATGATGAATTTTGGTATTTAAAAATATAAGTACTAGCCCAAACTTTTCCCCTATAAAAAAACCTCCAAGCTTTTAAACTTGGAGGTTGTTTTTTTATTGCCAAAGGCTAATTTAGTTACTCTACCGGAGGAACATCATCACCTAAATCTTCTTCCTCTTTGGCCAATTCATCTTCTTCTTTCTCTAATTGATCATCTGAAGATATTGGATTGATCACTGCATCATCCATGGCTCTGTCAATAATAGTATTCAATAACTCTGAACCTTCGCTTGGTGGAATAACAGCTATAGGATTTCCGTTTTCATCTAACTCTACAGTTACAATCGGATTTCCATTTTCATCTAATTCCTCTTCATCACCAGGTATATAATTAATTTTAGCCACCGATGCTATTTCATCTTTATCTCCGATGTTAATTAAGCGTACACCTTGCGTTACACGTCCTAATACACGTAAATCTTTCATGCTTAAACGTATAGTAATACCGCTTTTGTTAATAATCATAACATCCATGGTATCATCTACATCTTTAATAGCAACCAATTTACCTGTTTTATCGGTAACATTCATAGCCATTACACCTTTTCCACCACGATTAGTAATACGGTAATCTTCTACTTCGCTGCGTTTACCCATTCCATTTTCAGAAACAACCAATACATTAGTTACTTTAGGATCTTCAATAGAAACCATTCCAATTACTTCATCGCCATCAGCTAAACGAATAGCTCTTACTCCAGTAGCACTTCTTCCCATTGGGCGAACTGTACTTTCATTGAAACGAATGGCTTTTCCTTCTCTACTCGCAATAATAATTTCGCAAGTACCGTTGGTTAATCTGGCTTCTACTAAATGATCGCCTTCGCGCACATTCATTGAGTTGATACCATTTGCCCTTGGGCGACTATAAGCCTCTAAAGTAGTTTTCTTAATAGTACCTTGTTGAGTAACCATAATTACATTCATTTGATTGATGTAATCAGGGTCGCTTAAGCTCTTCACATTTAAGAATGCTTTTACTTTATCGTCAACCGGAATATTAATTAAATTTTGAATAGCACGTCCTTTGGTAGCTTTTTCGCCTTCTGGAATTTCGTAAACACGTAACCAGAAACAACGACCTTGCTCAGTAAATAACAATAAATAATTGTGGTTAGTAGCCATAAATATGTGCTCCACAAAATCTTCTTGTCGTTTGGCTACTCCCCTACTTCCACGTCCACCGCGGGCTTGGGTGCGGTATTCACTTAACGAAGTACGTTTAACATAACCCAAATGCGAAATAGTAATTACCACTTCTTCATCAGGAATTAAATCTTCCATACTCATTTCATTACCCACCATTTCAATTACACTACGTCTGTCATCGCCATATTTATCGCGCATTTCAGCTAGTTCATCTTTTATAATTTGGTAACGTAAAGTTTCGTTATTCAAAATTTCGTTTAAATGAGCAATGGTTTTCATCAACTCATCATACTCAGCTTTTATTTTATCGCGTTCAAGTCCTGTTAAACGTTGCAAACGCATATCTAAAATAGCTTTTGCTTGAATTTCAGAAAGCTTAAAAGTTTCAATTAAACCATTTTTAGCTTCTTCAGGAGTTTGAGAATCACGAATTAACTTTATAACTTGGTCTAAATGATCTAAAGCAATTAATAAACCTTCTAAAATATGTGCACGTTTTTCGGCTTCAGCTAATTCGTATTGTGTTCTACGAACAACCACATCGTGTCTGTGTGCCACAAAATGCTCAATTAAACCTTTTAGGTTTAACATTTCAGGGCGACCTTTTACCAAACAAACATTGTTTACACTGAACGAAGTTTGTAATTGAGTAAATTTAAATAATTTATTTAAAACTACATTTGGAACTGCATCACGTTTTAAATCGTAAACAATGCGCATTCCATCTCTATCACTCTCATCGCGCACATCGCTAATGCCTTCAATTACCTTTTCGTTAACTAAATCAGCTGTTTGTTTAATTAAAGTTGATTTATTTACTTGATAAGGAATTTCGTTAACTACTATTTGGTCTTTACCTGTTTTGCTGGTTTCAAAAACCGCTTTAGCACGCATTACAATTCTACCACGGCCAGTTTCAAAAGCATCTTTAACACCTTCGTAACCGTAAATAATACCACCTGTAGGAAAATCTGGTGCTTTAATAAATTTCATTAATTCAGGAATGGTAATTTCCCTGTTATCAATATAGGCTATAATTCCGTTTATTGCTTCAGTTAAATTATGAGGAGCCATATTAGTGGCCATACCTACTGCAATTCCTGATGCACCATTTACCAACAAATGAGGAATTTTAGCTGGCAATACTGTTGGTTCTTGCAAACTATCATCAAAGTTTGGACGGAAATCAACGGTATCTTTTTCAATATCATTTAAAAGCTCTTCAGCTATTTTCTTTAAACGTGCTTCAGTATAACGCATTGCAGCAGGTGGATCACCATCTACAGAGCCAAAGTTACCTTGACCATCCACTAAAGTGTAACGCATGCTCCAGTCTTGTGCCATACGCACCATGGTATCGTAAACCGATGAATCACCATGTGGATGGTACTTACCTAAAACCTCACCCACAATACGCGCTGATTTTTTATGCGGACGATTAGAGGCTAAACCTAAATCAGTCATTCCGTACAAAACCCTGCGGTGTACTGGTTTTAATCCATCGCGCACATCAGGTAATGCGCGACTAACAATAACCGACATCGAATAATCGATGTAAGCGGTTTTCATTTCATCTTCAATGTTAATGGGTATAATTCTGTCTTCTGCCATTTTATATTGTTTAAAACTACCTGTTTTATAATTATTTAATAATAAATGTTATTTAATAATTACAAAAACCGATAACATTCAAATATATGCTATTTTAGATTGTTTACAGCTATAAAATACCCACAATTTTTAGATAAAATGTGGATTGTTTTAACTCATCAAAAAAGCCCCTTAAAACATCAGTTTTAAAGGGCTTTTTAAAATTTAGAAATCAGGAAATCAATCAATCTCCAAATCTCTAAATCAATAAATTAAAAAATTAATTAGTCGTTGGCTTTTACCTCAGTAACTTTATAACCCAATTTTTTCAAAGGCTCAGTCACTTTATCTCTATCACCTACCACTACTATAACTAACTTATCAGGGTTAATTATTTCGTTAGCTAATTGTTTTACTTCATCTTTGGTTAAAGCGTTTAAAATAGCTTTTTGACGAGCTTGGTAATCTGCTGGTAAGTTTCTATCAGCAATTCCACTTAAAAATCCTGCTTTATCGCTATTAGATTCATATTTTAAAGCATCACTTTGACCAATTGATGATTTAATAAATGCTAATTCTCCATCATCAATTCCATTTTCGCGTAATAATTTTATTTCTTTAATAATTTCACGAACTGAACTATCGGTAGAACTAGCACGAACACCAGCTGAAGTAGCCCAAATTCCATTAAAATCATTTCCACTAACACGGCTGTAAATACCATAAGTAAAACCTTTGTCTTCGCGTAAATTTAAATTTAAACGGCTATTAAAGTTTCCACCTAATACAAAGTTCATTAAGTTTGATTTGTAGAATTTACCTTCCCAATCGTATGGTAATGCTGGAGTTCCAACAAATATTTGCGATTGAGGAGCTTTGTATTTATCAACTAAATAAATTTGAGTTTGTTCTACAGCAGGAGGAGCAGGTAATGTAGGTAATACTACATTTTTTTTGCCCCAACTTTTTAAAAATCCTAATTTTGTTAATACTTCTTCTTGGCTTAAATCGCCTATGACTACTACTGTAGCAAAATCAGGTGCATAATATTTATCGTAATAATTTTGAACATCTTTAATGCTAAAACTTTTGATAGATTTAGTAGTTCCGCTAGTTGGTACACCTTGAATAGAGTTTTTACCATACATTAATCTTGCAAAAACTACGTTACCCGCAAATGAAGCGCTTTGTAAACTTTGTTCAACGTTTTGATATGTTTGGTTTGAGATACGTTTGTAGTCATCAGCATTAAATTTAGGGTGCAATAACGCATCTTCAAAAATTTTCAACATAGCATCTAAATCTTTCTTTTGACAACCTAAGCTTGCGAATGTGGCATCAAAACCAGCACTAAATCCGAATCCTCCACCTAATTTTTTAGTTGCAGCATCTAATTGCTCACCAGTCATACTTTGTGTTGCCTCACCCATCATACTAGCAGTTAAACTAGCTAATCCAGTTTTACTTGGCTCTAATACCATATTACCACCTTTCATTTTTATAGTAATATCTATATTAGGAGTTTCAGTAGAGCGAGTACCAATAATCTTAATTCCGTTAGGTAAAGTAGTTTGCCAATAAGTTGGCACTGTTACATTTTTAGCAGGTGCAGGTGCTGGATGTATACTTCTATCAAAATTATCTTTTGGTTTATTATAACTTAATCCTTTATACTCCAAATCGTTACTACCTTTTTCCATTTCAGGATCCTTGTGTACATACTCTTGTTTATTGGCAGCATTTAAATCTTTAGGGAACACGCGTACTTTTACAAAGTTTTGGCTAGTTTTTGAATTCACATTATAAATGTATTTTCTAAATACACGCATTACATCTTCTTTAGTTACTTTTTTGTAACGCGCCAATTCTTCGGTTAAATTATATGATTTACCATAGTGAATATATTGGAAAAACATAAGTAATGAAGAACGTCCTTGAACACTTTCCATTGCTCCGATTAAAGAGTTTTCAATTTGTGCGTAGGCAGCAGTAATTTCTTCGTCTGTAACACCTTTAGCGTTAAATTCAGAAAAAGTTTCCATCAATAATTTTTCTTCATTGTCTTCACTTCCTGGGAAAGTATATAAATCAACTACAAATTCACCTGCTAATTCTGAACCAGAATTATATGAAATTGCTTGAGCTACTTTTTCAGGCTTTTCGAAATTACGGTAGAAAATAGAATTTTTTCCTTGACTTAATATTCCACCTAAAAAATCCAATGCAGGCTCATCAGGATGATATTGTGCTACAGTAGGCCAAGTATATTCGTTTAATGGGAAAAATACTTTATCAGGGTAGTTAACATATTTATTGTCCGCTAATCTGAATGGTTCAACACGCTGTTTGCGTACTTCAGGTCCTTTTGGAATTGGGCCAAAATATTTTTCTACCAATTTAATTGCTTCTTGTGGATTAACATCACCACTGATAATTAATGAAGCATTATTAGGTGCATACCAACGCATAAAGAAATTTTTAACGTCATCAATGGTAGCATTATCCAAATCGCGCAAATAACCAATAACTGGCCAGCTGTATGGATGTTCCATTGGATACATATTTTGGTCACGAATTTCGCTTACTTTACCGTAAGGTACATTATCTACGTTTTGACCTTTTTCATTTTTTACTGTTGAACGTTGAACTTCAAATTTTTTGCTAGTTAGTGAGTCTAGTAAGAAACCCATTCTATCAGATTCTAACCAAAGAGCTTGCTCCAAGTAATTTGAAGGAACAGTTTCAAAATAGGTAGTCCTATCGCGTGTAGTATTACCATTCATTTGCCCACCAGCAGCAGACACCATTTTAAAATGTTCTTCATCTTTTACATGCTCTGACCCTTGAAACAACATGTGCTCAAATAAATGGGCAAATCCTGACTTTCCTGCTGCCTCACGAGCAGAACCTACGTGGTAAGTAACCTCAACGTGAACCAAAGGATCAGAATGATCTTCGTGAATAATTAGCGTTAAACCATTAGGAAGCTTATATTTTTCGTAAGCTATTTTTAATTCGCCTGGTTTGGCATCAACCTTTTCAACCAAAACTGTTCCAGTTGTAGCTGCAGGCTGAGTTTGGGCAATTAAGTTGGTGTTTATTCCTAAACTAATTGCTAATCCAGCTAGTAAAAAGTGTTTTTTCATGTTTGTATTAAAATAATTTGTTTGCAATATGAATAATTTACTAAACAATTAAACAACAAAAATTGCTCAATGGCTTAATTACTAATTAAACGGCTGATTACTACAATCAATTCAAAATACACACCTTGTGGATGAAATACTAAATTTATGTTTTTGTTTTTTAAGTATATGGTTTACTTTCGCACACTTTAAAACTAATAATTGCACTTTAAAAAATGAATAAAAAATTTATAACCATTGTAGCTTTAGTAGCTTTAGCAGCAGCTAGTCGTTTTTTACCTTTTGCTCCTAATTTTTCGCCAATGGGCGCAGTAGCTTTGTTTGCAGGTGCTTTTATAGCCAACAGATATTTAGCAGTGGCATTGCCTCTTTTAGCTTTATTTATAAGTGATTTTTTTATAGGATTTTATGGTGCAGGAATGATTCCCGTATACATTGCAACAGCATTATTTAGTGTAATTGGAATGTTAGTTACCAATAAGAATAATCCTATTTCAATTATTGGTTCATCGTTATTAGGTTCAATATTATTTTTCTTAATTACCAATTTTGTATTTGTTTATACTGCAGATAATACATTATACCCTCATACATTTGCTGGTGTGCTAGAAAGTTATTTTGGAGCAATTCCTTTTTTCAAAAACTCGGTTAAAGGTGATTTATTGTATACAACAGTATTGTTTGGTTCGTTTTACTTGTTAAGCATTAATGTTCCATTCTTAAAAGAAGAAAAAGCATAATAAAATATTACCAAAAGCCTATAATTATTAAATCCTGCCCATAATAAGGCAGGATTTTTTTTGCAGGTACGTTAATAAATTATTATCATCACTTCTTGTTTATTATACATTTTAACCTTTTTTGTTTCTTTGTTGTTTAAATGATAGAAAAAAAAACAACAATTATTATTGTTTATTTGAACTAAACAAAACTTATCAAAGTTTTATATGATAAAATCTTACAAAGGCTATTTATTTAAAGACAGAGAAATTAGTTGGCTATACTTCAACGAACGTGTATTGCAGGAAGCCGAAAATCCGTCAACCCCGTTAATGGAAAGACTAAAGTTTTTAGCTATTTTTTCATCAAACTTAGATGAATTTTTCAGGGTGCGAGTGGCACAATTAAGAAGAGTGCAAAGAGTAAATGGCAAAAAGCCAATTAGTGATGTGCAAAATAGTCCTGACGAAATATTGGAAGCCATTCAACTAAAAGTTCAAACATTACAAGACCGTTTTAATAAAAATTATCAAAACAGTATTTTGCCTAGCTTAGCTAGTAAAAAAATATTTTTAGTAAATGATGATCAAATAAATGACGACCAAAAACAACAAGTAAAAGAGTATTTTAAAGCCAATATTATCAATTTACTTTTTCCAATAATTATTGATGATTTGAGGCATACTCCACACTTAAGAGACCGATCGATATACTTGGCTGTTAGGTTAAGTGACAGTAAAAATATTTTAAACCCAAAGCACGCCATTATTGAAGTTCCTGTTGGAATTTTAAACCGTTTTTATCAATTACCAACCAACGAAAATGGGAACTTTATTATTTGCCTCGAAGACATTATAAAATTAAACCTTAGTCGAATTTTTCAACAATTTGATTACAATACTTACGAAGCCTATATCATAAAAATAACCCGCGATGCTGAGTTTACATTAGATGCAGATGATAGAGATTATACTGTAACTTTGCTTGATAAAATTCAAAAAAGTTTAAAACAACGTTCACGAGGAGTGCCAACTAGATTTGTTTATGATGCAGCCATGCCAAAACAAATGCTTGAACTATTTGCAAAAAAACTAGAACTAAAAAATGTAAACATGGTGGCGGGTGGTAAGTACCATAACTTTAAAGATTTTATGGACTTTCCAAAAGTAGGTAGCGCAGCTGATTATTATGAAAATTTACCTGCACTTGGTGTTAAAGAACTTGATAAAGCAAAAAATTTATTTGATGTAATAGCCAAACATGATGTTTTATTACATCACCCTTACCAATCATTTGATTACTTAATTAGGTTATTGCGAGAGGCAGCTATTGACCCAAATGTTCATACCATTAAAATTACACTTTATCGTGTTGCCAAGCATAGTAATGTAGTTAATGCTTTAATAAATGCTATAAAAAATGGAAAGATTGTTATTGTATTAATGGAGTTACAAGCAAGGTTTGATGAAGAATCAAACATTTATTGGACCAATCAATTACAAGAAGCTGGTGCCCATGTGCATTTTGGAAAACCAGGACAAAAAGTTCACACCAAGTTTTGTTTAATTTACAGAAAAGAGAATAACCACACTGTAAAATATGCTCATCTTTCTACCGGGAATTACAATGGAATGACAAGCAGAATTTACAGTGATTTTGCTATTTTCACCAAGGATGAAAGACTAACAAGTGAGTTAGAAATGATAAGTGACCAATTGTTTTTAAACTTAAAACGTGGAATTTACAAACATTTATTGGTGGCTCCCGACAATATGAAACGTAGGTTTTTGGAAATGATTGATACAGAAACCGCCAATAAAAAAGCGGGTAAACCTGCATACATCATTGCCAAAATGAATAGTTTGGTGGATAATGATGTGATCAAAAAACTTTATGATGCTAGCCGTGCAGGAGTGAAAATACAATTAATTGTTCGTGGAGTTTGTTCGTTAGTTCCTCGTGTAAACGGACTCAGTGAAAATATTGAAGTAATAAGCATTATTGATAGATTTTTAGAGCACTCACGTGTTTATATTTTTGGAAATAATGGCAATGAACAAATGTACCTTGCCAGTGCGGATTGGATGAGTAGAAACTTGAATAATAGAATTGAATGTGGTTTTCCTATTTATAATCCTGAAATTAGACAAACTATTAAAACCATTATTAATATGCAATTAGCTGATAATTGCAAAGCTCGAAAAATAAATGAACATGGCGAAAACGATTTTCAACAAAGCGATTGTAAAGATAAAAACAGAAGCCAAATAGCCACTTATAATTACCTTAAAGAACTTTAAAATTTAGCTATTTAGATGCTCAAAAAAATAAAAATAACCAAACTAAATCAATATAGCGGACATAAAGATTGTATTTATTCTTTATCCAAATCAATTAACGAAAATTGTTTTTATTCTGGTGCAGGCGAGGGTTATGTGGTAGAGTGGGATTTTGAAAATAAGGTTGATGGAAAGCTGATTTGTCAAGTTCCAAGACCAGTTTATAGCTTATTATTACTTCAGAAAAAAAAGCAATTATTAATTGGCTCAGCCCAAGGTAATTTGCATGTAGTTGATTTAAACGTAAATAAAGAAATTAAAAATATTGAAGCGCATACACTTGGCATTTACGATATAAAACTTTTTAATGATACTTTTATAACAACGGGTGGTGATGGTAAAATAAACATATTTAATGTTGAAGATTTTACACTTTTAAAAACCATTCAGGCGAGTAATAAAAGTGCTAGAACAATTGCCATCAATCCAATATTAAATCACATAGCTATTGGTTTTTCTGACCATTCAATTAGAATTTACAATGCAACTAATTTTGAGTTAATCCAAACATTAAACCATCACGTTAACTCGGTTTTTGCCTTGAGTTATTGCAATAATAATAAACATTTATTAAGCGGAGGACGTGATGTATTTTTAAAGTTTTATAATGCAGAAAATAACTACGAATTGATAAAGGATGTTCCTGCTCATAACTTACATATCAATGCCATTCAGTTTAATCCAAATGGCAATTTATTTGCAACCGTAAGCATGGACAAAACACTTAAAATTTGGGATGCTGAAACCTTTGACCTTTTGAAAGTAATAGATAAAGCAAGAAATGAAGCACATGTTACTTCTATCAATAAGGTACTTTGGATTAACGATACACAGCTTTTAACAGGAAGCGATGATAAACAAATAATGCATTGGAACGTAGAAGTTGATAATTGATAGATTATAGTTTTCGGTCATTTAAATATTTTCTTTTAAGTATGCTTCCAGCTTTAGTTTGGTGGTTTCTTTCAAACTTAAGTTGATGTTTTGTTTTCTCTCAATATTAATTTTTTGAAAAGCAAAATAAGGAATATTGTTTCGATAAGTAGTAGCTAAAATAATGGCTTCTTCGCCAACAGGTAAATTGGTTGGTTCTGAATCGTTATGCGAAAAACCATAAGTGCCATCTCTCTTTTCGTAACCGGGTAATGAAACCCACATGTTTTTGAAAACCAAAGCAATATAAACACGATCTTCTTTTGGTTTATTTTCTATATTAACTTTTAAATTTATAGTTTGTGTTCTACTGTCGCTGTAAAGCACATCAATATTAGACCAACCTAATTGTTTTAAATTAAAAGTATAACTTAAATTTAAATCGTTAGTGTGCGGGTTATACGTAGTATTATCAATATTTTGGGGATTGTTTTTTTGTTGTTTGTCAAACTCTTTTTGCCATTTAATTGCCAATTTCTCTTGTTCTTTAATTAATCGCTCCTTTTCTTTGGCTATTTCCTTCTTTTTCTTTTCGTATTGTTTAAATTTTTGCTCATAAATAGCCAATGCTTTTTTTTTATTCATTTCCTTCAAAAGCAGGAGAAACAAAATAACTTTGTTCAATCATTTTACCTTTGTCCACTCCTTTAAAAATAACTTTGTAAATACCTTCTTCATTGGTTTTTTCTAATTTTACATCGTACCAAGTTTTATTCGCTTCTTCTGGATTATAACTACATTTTTCACTTACTTTAAACTTCACATTCTTAAATTGTTGTAGTTCAGGAAACATATAGTTTGTTTCAAAATCAATACTTAGTAATCTTTCAGTATCATCACTGTATTCAATTGGTTTTTTAGGAACTTCTAATAATGGAACTTCCCTATTTTTATGTTCATCAAAAATAGGGCGGCTAATGGTTTTTGAAACAACGGTTGGTTTATTTTTCTCAATAATATCTTTTGGTTTAACCCAATTAATGCTTTGGTTTTCAGGATTAACTTCTCCTTCAAATAGCAACATACTATCGTTTTTATTGTTGGTTGGAACCGATATTTGCAATGCTTTATCCTTGGCTATGAAAATATTTTCGCCATTTGCAGTAGCATTGGTGTAAATCATACCACCGGTTTGCAAAATTTTACCATTGCTTAAAGTGGTTAAATTGCCCATAACCATATCGGCTAATGTTAAAGCTTCTTTTAGTTCAAAGCTTATTTTACCCTTAACAGCATTACCGTTTTTATCTATAAAACTATTTTTAGGAATGCTAATTTTAGTTCCTTTTTTACCCGTAATAAAGGTGTCGTTTTCATTATTGATTTCAAAAACTTGGGTTGGCAAATTTTGAGTTGTAAACACATTTTCTGTTGCTTCAGTTTGTTTAGGAGCATTTTCTGAACAACTAATAGCAAAGGTTAAAAATAAGAATAAAGCGCTGGTAATTCTCATAGTTTAGTTAATTAAAATATTTGTAATAAATAATAAAATAACTACAAAACGAAGATTATTAAGAATTATTTCAGTAATAAACAATTTATATTCTAAAAAGACGTGACAGATTTTAAAACCTGTCACGTCAAATGCTGCGATGCCTTTAACAAAATACTATTTTCTTAAATTGTTTTCATAAATGCTTATCCACTCTTCCATGCTCATTTTAGTCATCAACTCTCCAATTAGTTCATAAGGTATATCGTCCATCTTTTTAAATCGGATACAACTTTTACCCATATCTAGTTTTTGCTTGGTATGTTTTGGGAATTCGGCCACAAACCAATTGTATAATTCGGGTTTACTATATATACCCATGTGGTAAAAATTAATGGAGTTTTTTTGAGAGGCTAATCCCGCAAAAGGAAGCGGTTCAATGGGTTTACAATGATAACCCGCTGGATAAATGGAATGAGGAATAATGTAACCTAATCCACCATAACTAATGCCTGCTTCAAAACCTTTAGGCAAATTATTTACTATTACATCGTGCAGTTTATTAAATGGTTCGGCCCTATCTTCAGGTAGGCTAATCAAAATATCGTTTACAGTTTTTCCGGTAGCTTTCATGTATTATTTTGTTGTTTTTAGGTTCAATAATTGTTTGATAGAAATTAAGTGCCCCAATAGCACAATGGGTACTATAAAGGTAGGCAACCAACTGAATGGAAAAAATAAAATGGCTATATTAGGTTGGTCAAAAGCAAATTTTTGAACAGGTGTTGGTGCCGCAAATAAAGCGTTTAAAACAATATTGATTAAAAGCCCAAGGCAAACAAAATTCCAAATTAATAATAATGGTCGGTTTACGCTTGTTTTTTTGAAGCCTAAATAGGCTATGATGGGGGCAGTTATTCCTGCTATAATATCAAAATTTCTACCTTCAAAAGTCATCAATTCTGGAATGGTTTTGTTAACAAACAACCAAAATAAAACCACCTCAACTGGCACTCTTACAGTATTTAAATACGTTAAGTTTTTTAAGGGTAAACTAGCTATAAACTGTTTACCTTTTGTAGTGGTAAACAATAGTAAGATTGTAACAAAAGCAGGTAGAATTCCTAATAATATTATTTTAGGAGGAAATGAATAAGTATTAGTATTATATAAATTTTGTAAAGTCAAAACAGCTTGAATAATTAACCAACCAATTAAACCTAAAGCTATAAAATTGGCTTTTTTTCTTGTTTCTTCGTGGCTTGAATTTTTAATGGTATTAACAAACAAAAGCAATGTAGCTGTTGTGGTTAATGCAAATATTAATGAAATATAATAGGGTAAATTGGCTAACATTTTTGAGTTATTTTATAAAAGCAATAATATAAATTTTAACTCAAAAAAATATGCAACATTTAATCGTGAAAATATTGGCTTTAGCCAATTAAAGAAAGTGCGAAGTTGTAATGTTGAAGGAGTAAATTCCTTAAACTAGATTATACGGATTTCAAATCAGTACCAGCTGATAAATTGTGAATGATGAATTGCTACATGGCTTTAGCCTGTGGAATTAAAAATGCGAATGGTATAAAAGGAGTACAAAATTCTTTAAATTGATTATTCAGATTGCAAAAATCCGAACTAGCGCATCGACAATTAAGAGTAAACGAACATCGGTAAACGAAAAGCGAACAAAAGTCAACGAACAAAAATTAAATATTCTGAATAGTTACCCTTCTTTTTTCTTTTAACTCTTTAAAGTGAGTTGGTGTTAAGCCTGTCTCTTTTTTAAATTGGGTTGATAAATGAGCTACACTGCTATAATGCAGCTTATGAGCTATTTCTGAAAGGGTATCCTCACCAAAAATAATTAATTCTTTAATGCGCTCAATTTTAAGTGCAATGATAAATTGTGCTATGGTGGTGGCTTCTACTTCTGAAAAAAAATTAGCCAAATAAGTATAATTATGGTTTAACTCATTACTTAACAAAACCGAAAAATTTACGTTTGGCTTTTCATCCGAATTGTAAACATAATCAATGGCTACTTTCCTAATTTTTTCAATTAAAATACCTTTCTTTTTTTCTAAAAGTTCTAATCCTACTTTCTTAATTTTATTGTTGAGTTGTTGTTTTTTAAAATCAGAAACATCTTCTTTTGTTTCTATTTCGCCTAATTCTACCTTTAATGGGGCTATGTTAAGTTCTTCCAAGGCTTCTTTCACAAATGCTTTGCAGCTTTCACAAGCCATATTTTTTATGTAAATTTTCATAAATTGTTTTGGAACAATAAAAGTACCCAGCGAAGAATCCGCAAGTCTATAAACTTTAAATGTACTGATATTATTTGGGGGCGTATTTTCTTTCGGATTAAGTTGAATTGATTAACTTATACATTCCAATTTTAACAAATATAACCTATTTAATCACATTAGCATTACAAATAAAATAATTATTAAATTAAAACAACTTATCAGTAAACTTTGGATTTAACCAATTAAAAAAAGTGGGAAGTTCGGAATGTTGAATGCGAAGTAAAAATCAATTATAAAATCCCATTGGCTTTAGCCAATTAAAAAACAAATTGCCTTTAAATCAATTACCGTTGGTTTCAACCAACGGAAAAGAAAATCAATTACCGTTGGCCCGAAAGCTTTCGTGATTAACCAATTGAAAAAGGAAATACAAATCCGAACTAGATGATTCGAATTATAATCTAAACCAGCGGATTGGCTTGAGATTGCTTCTCTGCGATCGCAATGACGTTTGTTGCTGGTAAAAAAACTTTATCAAAGTTAATGCTAATAGAAAGCAATCAATTAAAGCCAAGAAGATGCTTCCAGCAAGACCGATTGGGCAGTTATTGAGTGTGGAGTTTGGAAGTGCGAAGTTCGGAATGTTGAATGCGAAGTAAAAAGTGAGGGAATTTCATCATTGTTTTCAAGCATTGAATTATAAATAATGAATAACAAGAAAAAGATAATTTAATCACGCTTTGCTACACAGAAATCCAACAATTCAATCACGCCCTGCATGACTAACAATTCAACAATATAACAATCCAACAAGATAACAATTCAACCAATCTCCAAATCTCTAATTCAACAAATCAATAAATAAAATAAAAAGCTAATAACATGTTGAAAACAGCCTTGTTTAAAGAAGTAATTTGCAGCCGTGGATTATTTAAGTTTATTAAACCCAAGTCAGCGCGCAGCTGTTGAAAACACCAAAGGCCCTGTTATGATTGTAGCTGGTGCTGGTTCTGGAAAAACGCGCGTGCTTACTTATCGTGTCGCTCATATTTTAAAAGAAGGTGTAGATGCCTTTAATATTTTATCGCTCACCTTTACCAATAAAGCCAGTAAAGAAATGCGCGAACGTATTCATTCAGTAGTGGGTAGCGAAGCTCGTAACCTTTGGATGGGTACTTTTCATAGTATTTTTGCACGCATTTTACGTGTAGAAAGTGAGCGCATTGGTTATCCTCGTAATTTTACTATTTACGATACCGATGATGCCAAAAGTTTACTCAAAACCATTATTAAAGAATTAGGACAAGACGATAAATTATACAAACCTGCAGGAGTTTTAGGCCGAATTTCAGCTGCCAAAAATGCATTGGTAAATGCTGGAGAATACATGGCAAATGATGAAAATACTTCGTTTGACGAAAGCAGCGGAAGACCCATGTTTGGAAAAATTTTTCAAATGTATCAAGACCGTTGTTTCAAAGCCAGTGCCATGGATTTTGATGATTTATTACTTAAAACTTTCGAATTATTTAAAAATCATCCAGACGTATTGCATAAATACCAACACCAGTTTAAATACATCATGGTGGATGAGTTTCAAGATACCAACCAAGCACAATATGCCATTATAAAAAAACTGGCCGCTGTTCATCAAAACATTGCTGTGGTAGGCGATGATGCGCAAAGTATTTATGCTTTTAGGGGTGCAACTATTGCCAATATTTTGGGATTTCAGCGCGATTTTAGCGACACTCAAGTTTTTAAATTAGAGCAAAATTACCGCAGTTCTCAAACCATTGTAGAGGCAGCAGGAGGATTGATTAAATTAAACAAAGACCAAATTCCTAAAAAGGTATTTACAACTAATGATGTTGGTGAAAAAATTAAAGTATTACGTGCTTTAACCGATAATGAAGAAGGCCGGATGGTGGCAAGTTCTATTTTTCAAGAAAAAATGAACTCCCATGTGGCCAATAAGGATTTTGCTATTTTATACCGAACCAATGCTCAAAGTCGCTCGCTAGAAGAAGCTTTACGCAAAATGAATATTCCTTATCGCATTTATGGTGGATTGAGTTTTTACCATAGAAAAGAAATAAAAGATATTTTGGCTTATTTGCGTTTGGTGTTAAATACCAACGATGAAGAGGCTTTAAAACGTGTAATTAACTATCCTACTCGTGGAATTGGTAAAACTACCATGGATAAAGTAATGATAGTTGCTTCGGAACATAATATCAGTTTATTTGAAACTTTGGAGCGTGCGCGTGAGTTTCAAATAAAAGGCTACGAAGTTTTGGGCGATTTTGTGTTAATGATTCGTAGTTTCCAAACCATGCTAAAAAAACCTGCCTACGATGTAGCCATGCATGTGGCCAAGCAAACGGGTTTATTAAAATCTCTTTATGAAGATAAAACGGTAGAAGGAATTGCTCGTTATGAAAATATGGAGGAATTATTGAATGGTTTAAAAGAGTTCAGTGTAGATGATAGTGTAGATGAAGATGGAGTTCAAAAATACGGCATTCTAGAGGAATACATGGCCGATATAGCGCTATTGACTGATTCGGATAATGAAGATCCAAACGATAACGATAAAGTTACCATGATGACCATTCATGCTTCAAAAGGTTTGGAATTTAAAAATGTATATATTGTAGGTTTAGAAGAAAATCTTTTTCCTTCCCAGTTGTCGCTAAACAGCCGCCAAGAGTTAGAAGAAGAGAGAAGACTATTTTATGTGGCCATAACACGTGCCATGAATAAATTGACACTTTCGTTTGCTAGCAGCAGGTTTAAGTTTGGCAATATTACCAATGCCGAACCAAGCCGTTTTTTAAGTGAGTTAGACCCTAAGTTTTTGCAGTTTGATGCATTGTTTAGCAAAGGCAATAGCAGTGTGCAAAGTAAACCTACCGTACAAACCTCTAGGTTTGGCAAACCACTTTCGCCAACAGCTAAAACTCCACCAAGCACTGTGGGTCAAAGGTTTAACACACCAACCAAGCCCGCAGCAGCATCGCCACCAGCAGTGGACCCTAATTTTGTGGGCGATAACACCAAAAATATTCAAGTTCAACAGCGTGTTGAACATCAAAGATTTGGGTTTGGAACGGTGGTAAGTTTAGATGGAATTGGTGACAATAGAAAAGCTGAAATTGAATTTGAACAATTTGGCAAAAAAATGATCGTTTTAAAATTTGCCAAACTAAAATTACTTTAAACCTTTAAAATAAGTTTTCCACCACTTTATGAGCTGTTTATCATAGTTTATAGAAATGCTATCCACTTTTTGAAAAATAATGTTGATAGCTAACAATGGTTTATTTAGATTGCGACATTATATTTGAATAACAAAAAGTAATAAATGCATTCAGAAGTTAATATATGGTCATTAGTTAAAAGTTTATTGTACAGACACAACTGTGTAATCATTCCCAACTTGGGTGGATTTTTAGCGCACCAACAAAGTGCAACTATTGACCCAGTTTCGATGTTGATAAACCCTCCATACAAACATGTAACTTTTAATGCACAACTTACATTAAACGATGGTCTACTAGCAACCAAGATTGCCGATTATTTAAACATCAATTATAGCGATGCCATAAAAATAATTGATGAAGAAGTTAGTAATTTCCAAGTAACATTAAGGAATAACAAAGTGTTTACAATTGCAGGATTAGGTAGTTTTGAACTTAATTTAAGTAATAATTTAATATTTACCCCAGACAAAAAAGCTAATTTCCTTATCAACTCTTTTGGATTAGAAGCAATCAGATTAAAACCAATTGGTGAAACTAAGTCTACCAAAATTATTCATCATGTTGAACCATTAATTTCAATTGATACAAATTTAATTGAAGAAAAAGGAATTATTAACAAACCACGTAAACGTAAAGGAAATGGTTTAATGTTTACAGCCATAGGTTCTATTTTGATTATGGTATTAGCATTAAATGCATACATTTTCTTACAAGAAGGTAATTTAACACCAATTAGAAATAAGTTTGACGAGTTGAACTTAGGAGTTAAAATAAAATCAGTAATAAATCAGTTTAGTAATTCTACAACCAATACACAAAGCCAAGCTGTAGTTGAAGTTATTCCAGCAATCACAAAAAAAATTGAGCTAAATTCAGATTCGAATAACTTAACCAATGACAGTTTAACTAATATTCCTAAAACAGAAATAACTTCAACTTCTAATTTAGAAACCAATATTACAGGCAATTACTATATAGTTGCTGGTGCTTTTAAAAGTATGAGAAAGGCGAATAAACTACTTGAAGCATTAAATAATGAAGGTTTTACAAATGCTGAAATAATTGAAAAACCAAAGTCTTCTGCTAAAAAGATAAAATTTTATGTTACCTACAATAAATTTTCTAATCTTAATGAAACTAATTTAGAGTTGAGTAAAATTAATGAATCTGAAAATCCTGATGCATGGATTTTTGAAGCTAAATAATTTAATAAAATCCCTATTTTCTTCTTTTTCTTTTCGTTATTATTGCCATAAATGAGCGCAGTAGAAACTACAGATAACGATAATATTACCTTTAACCTTGCCAGTGATTTAGTAAAAAATACTAATATCAGCTTGTTTTTAACTGGTAAAGCCGGTACTGGTAAAACTACTTTCTTAAAGCATATCCAAAACACATGCAATAAACGGATGGTTATTGTTGCTCCTACAGGAGTAGCAGCCATTAATGCGGGTGGTGTTACCATGCATTCGTTTTTTCAATTACCTTTTTTACCTTTTATAAAAGAAGCTAATCATGGTTTTGGACAAGTAGAATGTGTAAACAGGTATACTCATTTTAAAAATGTAAAATTTAACCGCGAAAAAATTGATTTACTAAACGAACTCGACCTCTTAATTATAGATGAGGTAAGTATGTTGCGCGTTGATATGATTGATTGTATTGACGAAACACTGAAATATTACAGAAGAAATCAATTGCCTTTTGGTGGTGTTCAGGTGCTGTTTATTGGGGATATGTTTCAGCTTCCACCAGTTACCAGCAATAATGAGTGGACACTTTTGAGTCAATATTATAAAAGTCCTTTCTTTTTTAGTTCAGAGGTTTACCAACAGTTAAATCCTGCTCATTTAGAGCTAAATAAAATTTACCGTCAAAAAGAAGAACGTTTTATTAATTTGCTTAATAATATCAGGCATAATAATATGGATGATTACGATTTTGAATTACTTCAAGAACGTTATGATCCGGAAGCTGCCAGATACGTGGATGGTTTAATTACCTTAACTACTCATAACAGAACAGCTGATAATATCAACCAACAAAAGTTGGCCGAAATTGAAGCCGAATCAATAGTATTTGAAGGTGAGATAAATGGTGATTTTAACGAAAAATCGTTACCAGCCGAAAAATCGTTAGAGCTAAAAGAAGGCGCTCAAATTATGTTTATAAAAAACGACATTGAGAAACGCTATTTTAATGGCAAATTGGCTAAAATCAAAAGCATTGCTAAAGATGAAATAATAGTAGAGTTTGAAAGTGGTACCGAACTTAAAATTGAGCGCGAAACTTGGCGAAATATTAGGTACAATTTAAACAGAGACGAAAACCAAATAGAAGAAGAAGAAATTGGCAGTTTTAAGCAATTTCCCATTAGATTAGCTTGGGCTATAACCATTCACAAAAGTCAAGGTTTAACCTTTGATAGATTAGCAATTGATGCAGGTGCTTCATTTGCAGCAGGGCAAGTTTATGTGGCTTTAAGTAGGTGCAGAACTTTTGAAGGATTGACTCTTTTAAGCCGTATTTACCAGAACAGCATTTTAAGCGATGATAGAATTGTTCAGTTTTCGCTAAAACAATCGAGTGAGCAAGCTTTAATGGATGGATTGGATAATGCTAAGTTTGAATATGGATTAAGCCAACTTTACAAAACTTTTGATTTGCGCAAAGTGGTACAGGAATACACGCTTTTTGAGGCATTTACTGCCACCAAACAAATTCCAGATAAAGAAGAAACTTTGCAGCATTTAAATGCCATCATCAGGAATTTAAATGAGCATAGAATTGTGGCAGATAAATTCAAAATTAGGGTGGAGGAAATTATTAAACAAAATCCAATTGATGCCAATTTGCTAAGCGAAAGGGTAAAAAGCGCAAAGACGTATTTTGCTAAAAAAATATTGGATGATGCTTTTAAACCTTTGCAAAGCATAGAAACCAATTTAAAACCTAAACAAAAAACAAAGCAGTTCATTACCAATTTACAGAAGGTAAAATCGTTTACATGGAAACGTATTCATGATATAGAAACTGCCACATTGGGTTCGTTCGATATAAGTATTGAGGCTATTGACAAGCCAAACGATATAGCTGAAACCATCAATCAAAAAGCTGTTAAAGTAAATTCTAAGGAAGAAACTTTAAAACTTTATAATGAGGGCAAAACCATTGAAGAAATTGCAGCATTCAGAGGAATGGCTGTTTCTACAATTGGTGGGCATTTAGCTCATTATGTTGATTTGGGTGAGTTAAGTGCACTTGATTTTGTGAGTGAAGAAACAATTGCTTTGGTAAAAAAACTACTAGATGATGGAAAAGAACGATTTGGCGAGTTGAAAGCTGAATTGCCAACAGAAGTTACTTTTGACCAAATTAGGATGGCTGTTGCACACTTAAAGAAATAATTTTTAATTATTTGGGGCTATGGAAAATTTTTCTTTAATAAAATACAAAATTAAACCTGAAACGATAATACCCAAAGCACCAACTATATATTGCCAATCGCTGCTTAAAAACACAAATAACCAAACCAATATGCCTAATATAGCTGGAATAGGGAAAAGTGGCATTTTATATGGCAATCGTAACTTTTTAGAACGGTAATGTAAAGCAATTAAACCAACAGATTGACTAATAAATTGAACCAAAATTCGCATTACAATAATGGCAGTAATTACATCTTTCAATTTAAATAAAAGACTAAAACAAAAAGCCAATCCACCAAGCACCAATAACGATATGTATGGAAAATTTTTAGTGGGATGCAATTTGGCAAACACCTTGAAAAAGTTACCATCTCGCGCAGCTGCATAAGGCACTCGCGAGTAACCTAACATCACTGCAAATAAAGAAGTTATGGCAATAAACAATATCAATCCTGTAGCAAACTGAGCAGTGGCGTGTCCATATAATTTTTCAAAAAACGCGCTTACAATAAAGGTTGAATTTTGGGCTTCTTGCCAAGGAATTACGCCTAAAATACCAATTTGCATACTTATGTAAAGCGCTGCTATTCCTGCAATGGAAATAAAAATACTACGAGGAATATTTTTTTGAGGATTGATAATTTCTCCACCTAAATGACATACGTTATAATAACCTAAATACGAGTAAATACTTTTAACCGATGCTTGACCTAAAGCCACAAAAAACATGGGTTTTAAGTCGAAAGCACCTGCGGGAAAACTAAAGGCCATTTGTGCATCAAAATGGGTAAAAGCCGATGCTATTAACCATAAAATAGTAGAGCCAACTACCACCCACATAATTACCGAAAGCTTGCCTAATGTTTTTATGTTTCTATATAAAATCCAAACCAATAAAAGCACCAATGAACCTGATACCATTTTTTGTTCAATATCGGTTAATGGCAATAAATAAGTTAAATATTGAGCAAAACCTATTGAACCTGAAGCCACTACTAAAGGCGCTTGAATACTGGTTTGCCAAACAAATAAAAACGAAAGCATTCGCCCATATTTTTTGCCATATAACTTTTGTAAAAACACATAAGAGCCTCCTGCTTGTGGCCATTTAGCGCCCAATTCCGACCAAACAAAAGCATCCATAAATGAAAGCAATGCACCTAAAAGCCATGCTAAAATACACTGTGGACCGCCCATGGTATGAATAATAAATGGAATGGTTACAAATGGGCCAATTCCCACCATATCAATCATATTAAGCGAGGTAGCTTGGCTTAAGTTTAATCCGCGTATTAGTTTGCTCATGTATTTAAAATTGGATATAAATTATTAAGCTTGATTCATTCTAGCAAATGCTTGTTTTAACTCATCAGGAGTTGCTTTGCTCATCATTTCGCTAAAACCAAAAGTTAAGGTAGTTTTTCCTTCTTTTAATTGCTCAAAAATGGATTCAATAAAAGCACTTACAGGTGGCGCTTGGTCATGTAAACCTTTTCCACCTAAATCGGTATTTAAAGCAGGTGGAATAATTTCAATTACTTCAATATTTTTAGCTTTTAATAACTCAGCTAACGATAAAGTTAACGAATGAAAAAACGCTTTAGTGGCTGAATAAACGGGAGTTTTGGTTAATGGCACAAACGATAAACCCGAAGTAACATTCATAATGGTATTTAAACTTGCCATATTCATAAACAAAGTGGTTAAATGAATAGGAGCTTCAATATTGGTAGTTATTTCTATTTTGGCACGTTGGTAAAAGTCTTCATCAGTTATATTCATCCAGTTTTGAATACCTGCATTATTAACCAACACATTCAAATCATTATGATTGGTTTGAATCCAATTAAACAATTCTATTCTATCATTTTCATTGTTTAAATCGCATTGTTTAGTAATTAATGCTGGAAACTTGGCTTGGGCTTCATTTAAAGCTTCTTGCCTTCTGCCACAAATAATTACTGTATTTCCATCGATTAAAAAACGTTCGACTAAACCTAAACCAATGCCAGTGGCACCGCCTGTTATGAGTATTTTATTATTACTTAAATTCATTTTTTTTATTGGTAAAAAAAAGACGCAATAAATTGCGTCTTTCTATTTAATTGTTGTTTTATAAAAATTCTTTTTTCAATTCGATTTATCTGTAGCTTACTTCTAAATTATGGATTTCAATTAATGGTTTTAAAAACTCTTCTAATTGATAAACACTTAATTGAGAAGCTGCATCGCATAAAGCTTTTTCTGGTTCAGGATGTGTTTCAATAAATACACCATCAACTCCAGCAGCTACTCCAGCGCGGCTTAATACAGGTAAAAACTCACGAGCTCCACCTTTTGCATCAGCACTTGGAATACCATATTTACGGATTGAATGGGTAATATCAAATACTACAGGATAACCAATTTGTCCCATTAAAAAGAAACTTCTTGGATCAACTACCATATCGTTATAGCCAAATGTGTAACCACGTTCAGTTAAAATTACTTGGTCGTTTCCTGCATCAATACATTTTTGAACAGGATGTTTCATATTTTCTGGAGCTAAAAACTGACCATGTTTGATATTGATTACACGTCCAGTTTTAGCAGCAGCCACCATTAAAGTAGATTGCATACATAAGTAAGCTGGAATTTGCAACACATCGCACACTTCGCCAGCCGCAGCTGCTTGATCAGGATAATGAATATCGGTTAACAATGGAAAACCAAATTGCTCTTTAACTTTAGCTAAAATAGCTACACCTTTTGTCAATCCTGGACCATCGTAATATTTTAAACTACTGCGATTATCTTTTTGAAACGATGATTTGTAAATCATCTTAATTTTTAACTTTTCCGAAACCTCTTTCAATTTTTCGGCAGTTTTCATCATTATTGACTCATCTTCAATAACACAAGGGCCTGAGATTAAGAATAACTCATTGCTTCCGCATGCTATATCGCCAACATTTACTATTTTTTTTGTCATTGTATTAATTTTATAAAAATAACTCAAAAACCATACTTATTTATTCAGTATGTCATTGTGTCTTTTGGTAATTATTAGTCAGCTTTTGGCGTTTGATTTTTTAGAGTTCTAATGGTTTTTATTTTATCTTCTAGCTCTTTAATCATACGTTTTGCAGCAGCAATTTTATCATTAATTTGAATTACCATTTCGTTTTTAGCATTGGTATTTTTAAAGAAACCTAGGTTATTATCCCATGTATCAATATCGGTTTTTAAACCTTTAATACGTTCTTGTAAAATGCGCTCTTCACGCTGTAAACGTTGGCCACCATCATTGTTATTAGCTAACGATTCAAAGTGAGCTCTATCATCGGCTTGGCGCATGTTTTTGCGTAGCTCGCGGTGACGACCATAAATTTTATCTAATAAATCATTGTATGCTTTGCTAATAGCATCTTTGTCTTTATTTGGTACAAATCCAATTTTGCTCCAAGCATCTTGAATGGTTTTTAACTCATTCAAAGCATTGGGGTTTTCAGCTTCATTGGCAGCCATTTCTTCTAGCTGAGTAATCAATTCTTTTTTAGCAATTAAATTTCCTCCTTGCTCCGCATTTTGCTCCGCAAAACGTTCTGCTTTCTTTTCAAAAAATAAGTCGCAAGCAGTTCTAAATTTCTTCCAAATTTCATCGTTAAATTTATCAGGAACAGGACCAACTTGTTTCCATTGTTCTTGTAAATTTTTAATGGTAGCAGTTTGCTTACCCCAATCAATTGGTGCAGCAGCAATGTTTTCAGCTTCTCTTACCAACTCTTGTTTTTTCTTTAAATTTTCGTTTCTAACCGCATTAAACGATTTGAACCAATTGTTTTTATTATTAAAGAAAGTATTACGAATGTCTTTAAACTCTTCCCAAACTTTTTCTCTCTCCGCCATTGGCACATAACCAATTTTTTTCCACTCTTCCATTAATTCATTGGCTTCTTTGGTTTTTTCCATCCAATCCTTAATACGAGTAGTAGCGTAAGTAGCCAAATCTTTCGATTTTTCAATCAAAGCCAATTTCAATACCAAGTTAGCTTGACGAACTGCTTCATTTTTTTCAGTTTCGGCTTTAATACTAGCATAAATTTTATCTACTTCAGCCTTAAAACGAGTCCAAATTTCTTCGTTCGCTTCTTTAGGAACCGGGCCAATATTTCTCCAGTCTTCTTGGTATTTTTTAACAGCAATCAAAGCCGATTTAATGCTTTTTTCTTCAGCTAATTCGCTTACTTTTTTGCATAAATCTATTTTAGCATCTAAGTTACGTTCTCTGTCTAGTTGCGCTATTTCATTATCAATACTTAATTTATCATAAAAAATTTCGTTAAGTACTCTATAACTTTCCCAAAGGCGTTCTACGTGTTCTTTTGGAACATTCTTAATTTTTTTCCATTCAGTTTGTAACTCTTTTAATTTAGTCAAACTTTCTTTGGTTTCTTCACTGCTATTTAAAGCCTTAATTTGGTCTAAAATATTTTCTTTAGCACGTAAATTTTTAACGCGTTCAGCCTCTGCTATTGCTTTAGCAGCTGATATTTTATCGCGTAAATCTTTTATAGCTTTATTAAAAGTATCGCGGGCAGTTACACCGGCTTTGTACTCAAAATCGTCTTTTTCGCCACCTTCTTCAATAAACTTTTGCATAGCTGCATTTTGTTCTTCGTTTAAAGAAGTGTCAAAATGTGGTTTTATATCTTTAAAAATTTGCAAAGCTTCACTGTGAGGCTTGTCGCTCATGGCTTGTAAAGCTATGGCTAATAATTCATCTTTAGTTTTGTTTGCATAATCTAATTGCTCAGCACTTTCATGGTGTTCAATTGCAGCTAAATCAGCATCTATTTCATGCTCATCAAGCGCTATTTCAATTGAATCAGTTACTAAACTTTCAATAGTTTCCGGCTTTTTTTCTGTGTTATCTTCTTCAACAATAGTTGGCTCAACACTTGCTGTAGGCTCAGCAACAGTACTTTCACTTACTACACTTTCAGTCGTAGTATTTTCTACATTAGTTAACTCAGTAGCTTCTGCATTTAATGCAGCTTCAGAAGGATTCACTTCGTTTAATTCAGTCATTTTAAAAAATAAATAAAAATAGGTTGTACATTCTTTTTTGGAAGGGCGAATTTAAATTATTTATTGAAAAACCAAGTTAATAAAATTAATACTTAATAATTTGACTTTCTTAATATTACAAAACATTAACAAAATTACAATGAAAAGGATTTTAGTAAATATTTGTGTTTTTTTGCTTTATTTCGAAACATTAAATAAAATAAAAAATGAAAATACGTATCAAAGGCAATTCTATTCGCATTCGTTTAACACAAACCGAAGTGAAAAACTTTGCTGATATTGGATATATTGAGGAAGCTACTGAATTTATAGATAATAAACTTTTTTATGAATTGGCGGCTTCTCCAAATGTTAGCGAACTTTCAGCACAAATGGTTGGTAATAAAATTACATTGTTGGTTCCTGAAAATATTGCTCAAAACTGGATTACAACTGACTTAGTTGGTTTTGAAAATAAGTTTGATATTGGTAGTGATAAAAAGTTATTTCTGTTAGTAGAAAAAGATTTTGTTTGCCTAGATAATACTTTCGAAGATCAAAGCGATATGTTTCCAAATCCTAATGCTCTGTGTTAATTTAACTGTGAAATGTGAGAAGTGAAATGTGAGATGGGAGATGGGAAATGAAAGTTGAGAAATGGGAAATAAGAAATTCTAAAATATAACAAGCTAACAATCTAACAATACATCAATTTAACAATTCATCAATCTAGCAATCTAACAATACAACAATTTAAAAATCACCAAATCTAAAATTCTATTAAATGCAAAAACCCAATCCTGAAAATCCAAAAGAGTTTTTAGATATAAAACTTACCGAGCCAAAGGAAACTGCCGCAGGTATTCCCGCTGTTATTTCTTCGGTTAAACATGTGTTTAGCGAAATGGGACCTATTCGTGGTTTTAAAGCTTTGGCTAAATTGAATCAAAAAGATGGTTTTGATTGCCCAGGTTGTGCATGGCCTGACCCTGATGATGAACGTTCGCCCATTGCTGAATATTGTGAAAATGGTGCAAAAGCCATTGCCGAAGAGGCAACCACCAAAGCTTTATGGGCTGATTTTTTTGCAAAAAATTCGGTAGCTGAGCTTTCGCAATTAGATGATTTTAGAATTGGAAAAAAAGGTCGTGTGGCGGAACCTATGTATTTGCCAAAAGGAGCTACTCACTATGAGCCAATAAGTTGGGAAAATGCTTTTAAATTGATTGCGAAAAATTTAAACGAGCTACCTTCGCCTAACGATGCTATTTTTTATACATCAGGCAGAACGAGTAACGAAGCAGCGTTTTTATACCAACTTTTTGTAAGAGAATTTGGAACCAATAACCTTCCTGATTGTAGCAATATGTGCCATGAAAGTAGTGGTGTAGCGCTTTCAGAAAGTGTGGGAATTGGAAAAGGTTCAGTTACTTTAGAAGATTTTTACGAAGCAGAAGTCATAATTATATTAGGTCAAAATCCTGGTACAAACCACCCAAGAATGCTAAGCGCTTTGCAAAAAGCAAAACAAAATGGATGCACCATTATTTCGGTAAATCCTTTAAAAGAAACAGGCTTGGTTGGTTTTAATAATCCACAAAAAGTAAATGGTGTTTTAGGTATAAAATCGCAACTAACTGATATATTTTTACAAGTTAAAATAAACAGCGATTTAGCACTGGTAAAAGCTCTTGAAATATTACTTTTTGAAGAAGAAGCAAAAAATCCAGGAACCGTATTTGACCATGATTTTATTAATAATAATACCTTTGGTTTTAAACAATTAAAGGCTGATATGGATAATTATTCTTTACTTGATTTAAGTAAAGCTTGTGGTATTTCATTAACTCAAATTCACGAAACTTTTGATGCTATAAAACACAAAAAGAAAATTATTGCTTGTTGGGCAATGGGTTTAACACAACATAAAAATGCGGTTGATACCATAAAAGAAGTAGTAAATTTATTGTTACTAAAAGGCAGTATTGGTAAACCTGGAGCAGGAACATGCCCTGTTCGTGGACATAGTAATGTACAAGGCGACAGAACCATGGGAATTTACGAAAAACCAAGTAAAACATTTATTGATAAACTGAATAATGTGTTTAACATCAATGCGCCTTATGAACATGGACTTGATGTAGTAGATGCGATAAAAAAAATGCATGAAGAAAAAGGCAAAGTATTTATTGCCATGGGTGGAAATTTTTTATCGGCCACACCAGATACAAAATATACAGCGCAAGCTTTACAAAACTGTAAATTAACAGTTCATATAAGCACCAAATTAAATAGAAGCCATTTAATTACAGGAGAAGAAGCACTTATATTACCAACTTATGGACGAAGTGATAAAGACATAAATGCCAATGGAGAAGAGCAATTTATTAGTTGCGAAAATTCAATGGGTGTGGTACAAATGAGTAAAGGAAATTTAAAACCAGTTAGTCAACATTTGTTAAGCGAAAGTGTAATGGTTTGTAAAATGGCAAAGGCTACTCTAGGCAATAAAACCAAAATAGATTGGAGCAAATACGAATCCAATTATGATTATATTAGAACCGATATAGAACTTACTATAAACGGCTTTACTGATTACAATAAGCGTGTAAGGAAGCCAGGAGGATTTTATCTACCAAATGGTTCAAGAGAAGGGAAATTTAATACATTTAACCAAAAAGCTAACTTTAATGTCGGAAAACTAACATTAAACCAATTGGCAGATGATGAATTGATGATGATGACTATCAGGACACATGATCAGTTTAATACCACCATTTATGGTTTAGACGACCGTTACAGAGGAATTTACAACGAACGCAGGGTAATTTTAATGAATGAAAATGATATCAAAAAATTAGGATTTAACCATGGCGATTCGGTTGACATTTATAATTATCACGATAATGTAGAACGTGTTGCGCATAACTTTATGATTATTAAATACAATATTCCGGAGCAATGCACTGCTACTTATTTTCCTGAAACAAATGTATTGGTTCCTATCAATTCTGTGGCAGATAAAAGCAATACACCTACTAGTAAATATGTAGTTATTAAATTAGTGAAAAACATAAAAAAAAGAAAGGTGGGAAATTAAAAATTTCCCACCTTTCTTTTTTTTAGTAATACCTTACTTTATTTTACAATTTTAACAGTCCTATTTACACCGTTATTATTGGTAATTTTTACAAAATAAACACCATTAACTAAATTTTCAATATTGATTTTTTGACTTTCACTTTTCATATCAATATTAAAATATTCCTTACCTGAAATATCAATAACTTGTACTTTACTATTTGTAAATCTAGAATTTACAAACTCAATATTAATAAAATCTTTTGCAGGATTTGGAAATACTAATATATCTAAATCATCAGAAATATTTTCTAAAGTTGATGTATAAGCTTTATCAGTAAAAATTATTTCCAATCTTCCATCTTGAGTTGAAGCCTTTGAAGTATCAATATTAAATGTGTAATTAGGTTTATCTCTTAGATTAGTTACTGTATTATTATAATTATCTCTTAGATAAATTTTAACATTTGCATCAAAATCTTCAGTTTGATTAAATTCCATATTATAACTTCCTGGAGTAGAAACCCAGGCAGCCAATTTAACAACCTTGTTAGTTAAGCTATTTAAGCTTAAATAATTAACCATTGAATATACTTTATTACCAAAAGAAGATGAAACATTTACATTTTCATTTACAAATTTTGGCACATCTTCACCATCAATAAATTCATCATTTTTTCCTTCATAAAATCTAATAACCGTTTCATCGTTTTCCATTGAATCTTTAAATAATTTTATTCTTAAAGTATTTAACTCATCACCTGTTTTAAGCAATATTGGTGAAGTGTTGCTTACTTTAACAGCCTCAGTTAAAGATAATATAGGGCTAGGGCTGTTTGTAGTAGCTTTTACAAAAAAGGACTGACCACTAGGGATAAATCTATTTACAGAATTAACACCAGTCAAACCATCGTATGAGCCATAAACATTATTAGAAGGATTGAAAATATACATGGTATTGGATATTGATGTTTTACCAACAGCATTCCAATCGATATTAGAAGGATAAGGATTACCAACTAAATTCCAACCATCATTTGAAGTACCATTATTTGAAGTAAAAGTTACAGGTAAATTTACCGTTCCAGCATTCACATTGTTAATAACTGAACCTGTTTGAACTAAAGTAAATAACGACTGATTTACAGAAGTTGAAGTTGAACCGATTGTTAAGGTATCAACTGAATAATTACCTGTTATTGGACCTCTGATAAAAGCCCTATAACCTTCTCCAGGGGTTAATGTAGAAGTAGTATTTGAACCTAGATCAGCCCAACCAATATTTAAATCTCCTGCGGTTGATTCAACATATTTTCGAACAGAAGATGTAGTAGCTGCAAATCCTAATAAATTACCTCTTGTGGTGGCATATCCGTTAGAATTGGAAGAACCTACTGTAGCACCTGCGGTACCTGGTCCTGTAATATAAAATTGATTACCCCAATTTGCTAATGTTTGTCCCACAACAGGTGTACTTAGAAAACGCCATTTCCTTCCTGATCCTGATATATACCTTTCAACATTAATATTACCACTAATAGTTCCTGCTGAATTACCTATACTTGCTGTACCACTTGCATCAGATTTTAAAGTTAAAAAACCTCCAGTGTTTAAAGTCGAACCTAATCCTACTGTAACAATTCCAGAAGCACTTCCACCTGTAATGTTTAACACACTTCCTAATGTAACTGTTCTTGATGTTCCAGCATTAATGGTTAAATTTCTTAAAGTATTATTACTTGGATCAAATCTAAGTGTTCCTAAAGCTCCATTACCTGCTATAATTATTGAAGATGCAGCATTACATTTAATAGCTGAACCTGATATCATTGAAATTACAGAAGTAGTTCCTGATTTCCCTATTGTTAAATTCTTACCACTTAAATTAATTACACTTTCAGCTGTTGATACTTGAAATGGATCGCCAGTTTCATCAACTACTAAATTTTGAGCTAAAATTATTTCGCCACCCGTTTTTCGAACACGCATTACATCAATGTCTAATGGATCTGTGGAAGAATTAATTGTTTGAGTGTTGCTTCCATCAAAGAAAATGGCTCTTGCATTGGCGAAAAAACTACCGTTATCATCTAGGTTTCCGAATAAAATTAAGTCTCCACCACCTAAACCAGATAACGTAATAGTTCCATTGTTAATAACATCTCCTCTAACCGTAAGTGCAGCTGTCATAACAGCCCCAGATTCATTCATAGAAAGGGTACCTCCAGAATTTATTGTTAAGTTACCGGCACACTGTCTTGCAGTTCCTGTTCCAGCATTTCCTAAATTAAGTATTGTACTATTATTTATTTGAACGTTGTTTGGATATCCTGTTCCTGTAGTTGCACTCCATTCAGTTCCCCTTCCATAACTAGAACCTGAATTATAGATCAATGTTGAAGAAGAGCCATAAGTTGGTGCAATACTCGTAAACCCACCTGAATTAATTTGTAAAGTACCATTTACTAATAAACTTCCAGTTCCCGGAGTTGTAATACCACCCGTCATTTGGATTGTTTTACCATTATTTATTGTTAAGGATGTTCCATTTGCGATGGTTATTCCACTAGCAATAATATCCTGATCCAAAGCTAAGCTGTGATTTATTGCAATAGCTCCAATATTAATACCTGCAGATGGAGCTACCCCGCCAACCCAACTTGAACCTGCACTAAATGTAGTTGCACCAGTTTGAGTTGTCCATGGTTGAATGGTATAACTAGCATAGGCTGCACTTGTATTTTGTGCAGTTGCGTTTCGCATGTTTAATGTTAAAAGTGGAATATTAGCAAAACTTGGAGCTGTGCTTGAGGTTGAGCTAAAAGCATAATAAGTTATAGTTCCACTAATTTGAGCTGGAATTGTTGCATTTCCAACAAAACTCCCATTTAAGGCTCCAACTGATACACAGCCTGAATTTCCTGATGTTGCAAAGGCATCAGTAGACCAAGCTACATATAAATATTCTGAACTATTTAATGCACCACTCATAGTAACTGAAACTGTAGCTGTTTGTCCACCATAAACATTTGATGGAACAGAGACAGCAGTTATATTTCTAGGCAAAAAGGCTGTTTCCAAAATAGCCATATTTTGACTAGAATAATTGGTACCTTTTCTAATATTAAAAGTGTAATAAGAACTTGATACTGTAGCACCCATTTTAATGGTACCATCATATCCAGATGCACTCCAAATAGCAGTTGAAACGGTATTATAGGTTGGTGTGTTTAGCTTCCATGTGTTTGAGTAGCCGTCTGAATTAAATTGATAAAACTTTGTTCCAGAAGCAGTATTTGCGTTTGCCTGTTCTCTATAGGTAAAGACAGTATTATTCGAACCAACTCCAACTGTAGTCATAGAATTATTGCCATATGAACCATCGCAATCGGTATTATTCGACATAGAACCAGGCTGCGCAAAAGAAAACATACTAAATATTGCAAACAGTGCAAATAAAATGGTTTTTAAACTGAATTTTGATTGTAAACTAAATTCCATAATAATTAAATTTTTTTGCAATTTTATTGAAAAAAAAACACTTTACCCAATTAATATTCATCAATTTACAAATAATATTATCTCATAAAAATATCCAAACAAAAAACTTCTTTAAGAAATTCAATGTTTATTGAAAATTAAGGTTTAATTTCTTTTGTTATTTTAATCATACAGTTTAAATTATTTGTTCACTAAAAAAATAAAATACTATTCAAAACGTTGTTATGTTTGTTACTAAAAAGTAAAAAACTTTTATGCAAAACAATCAAGCATATTATTTAAATAATAATACCTCAAAACACAATTGGATTGGATTAATAGGAACTACCTTTATTCATGGGGCAATTTTTTTAGCGCTGTATTTTTTTATTTTAGTGCCACCAAATCCACCTTGGGCCGACCAAGGAGCTTCAATGATTTTAGGTGAAGAAAATATGGGTGGAGAGAGTTTATCACCTGTGGAAAACCCACAACCTAATGAAATCTATACTCCAATTGAAAGTCAACCAACACCAGATGAATTAAGTCAAAGTACGGATGATGATGTAAATGTGGTGGCAAAGGTAAATGATAAAAAAACAGAAAATAAGCCAGTTATTAATCCAACAATTGACAAACCAAAAGAAATTGTAGAATTACCAAGAAAGGCTAATCCAACTGCCTTATTCAAGAAAAGAAGCAATAATAGTGAAGCTGGACATGGCTCTGGAAATGAACCAGGAAATGAAGGACGACCTGATGGAACTCCTGATGGGGTAATTGGTGGAACTGGCCAAGGTGGTGACGGTAATGGACCAGGAGGCCCTGGTGGTGATGGAAAAGGCCCAATAAGATATAGTTTATCAGGAAGAAGAGTGTCTAAAAAACCAATTATTTCTACCAACTCTAATGACGTTGGCATAGTTGTGGTGAATATAACTGTAGATAGAAATGGAAATGTAACTAAAGCTGAACCAGGTGCAAGAGGAACTACAACACTTAACCTAGACAAATTAAAAGTAGCCAAACAAGCCGCTTTAGATACAAAGTTTTCACCAAAACCAGATGGCCCTGAAGAACAGTTTGGAACAATGACTGTTAGTTTTGCCTTTGACTAATATAAAAAAGCCTAGTTTGAAAATTTCAAACTAGGCTTTTTTTATGCTTATTTAACACTGCTACTTTAGCATCATTTGATCAATGATTAATTCTTTTGCTTCATCTAAAATTAAATCAGCAGTGCTGGCATCTTTACCTTGATTAGCTTTGGTTTTTTCACGCGCATCTTTTCGAGCTTTATTTTTAGTTTCATTTTCTTTCAACTCTTTTTTATACAACGCTTCATTTACAGAAACATACTGTTTCACATCTGATTTTTTAACTGTTTCAATATCCTCTAATAAATAAACATATTCTGCGTTACCCAACATTCTTGCATTGTGTAATTGCTTTAATTTGTTTAATTGTTCTGTTATTTTTGTTTGTTTTGAATATGATTCTGGGTTGATACTATCATAAGGCAATGAATATATACTAGCACCTTCACCATATTCTTTATTAGCAAAAATACTTGGGAATTCAATATCTGGAATCACACCTTTGTGTTGTGTACTTCCTCCACTTATTCTGTAAAATTTTGCTATTGTTAATTTAACCTGACCCATTTTTTTATCACCATACTGCATATATTGGTCTAAATCTAACATATTCTGCACAGTACCTTTTCCGTAGGTTTGTTCTCCAATTATTAAGGCTCTTCCATAGTCTTGCATAGCTGCTGCAAAAATTTCACTAGCGCTTGCACTAAATCTATTTACAATTACCTCCAAAGGACCATTCCATAAAACTTCCTCATCTTTATCTTTTTCTGACTTTACAATCCCATACGCATCTTTCACCTGAACAACAGGTCCACTTTTTATAAATAATCCAGTTAACTCAATTGCCTCCTGTAATGAACCTCCACCATTATTGCGTAAATCCACTACTATTGCATCCACATTTTCTTTTTTAAATTCATTGATAATCCTTCTAACGTCACGGGTAGTACTTTTATAGTCTTTTTCACCTGCTGAAGCTCTTGCGAAATCCAAGTAAAATGTAGGAATATCAATTGTTCCAATTTTAAATTTTTTACCATTTTTCTTTATTTCTTTTATGGAACTTTTAGATGCTTGGTCTTCTAAAACAATTTTATCACGCGTAATTTCAATAATCTTACTTTTATTTTCTGTTATATCCGCTGGTATTATCTGAAGCCTTACTATAGTTCCTTTTTTACCCCTTATTAAGCCAACCACATCATCAATTCGCCAATCCAAAACACTAACCATTTCACCTTCTTTTCCTTGCCCTACAGCCGATATTTTATCATTTACAGAAACCAATTTACTCTTTTCGGCAGGTCCTCCTTTCACTAAGGATGTTATTTTGGTGTATTCATTATCAGTTTGCAAAGTAGCACCTATACCTTCTAAACTCAGGCTCATACTTGTATTAAACTCATCTGCCTGACGAGGTGCCAAATAATTGGTATGTGGGTCACTTATTTCAGTTAACGCATTTGCATAAAAACTGAAAACATCACTAGTTTTTGTTTTACTTAATTGTTTAAGCAAATTATAATATCGTTTTCTAACTATTTCGGCACATGTTTTAAAATCCTTGCCATCAGCTTTTAAAACCAAAACTTCATACTTTACCTTATTCATCCAAAGTTTATCAAGTTCAGAAATAGATTTTGCAAAGTTTATATCTTCACGTTTGTATAAAAAAGAATCGTTGGTATCAAAGCTCATTTCTGATTTTAATAAATCAAAACTAAAATTAATCCTCTCCTCTAGCCTACTTTGGTATTTATTGTAAATATCAAAACCAGCATCTACTTTACCTTGCAGTAAATCATCGTCTAATATAAATTTATATTTATCAAAATTAGTTATGTCCGATTCTAAAAAATATAAATGTAATGGATCAAGATGTTTTATGTAATTACTTAACAATTCAGCCGAAAGTTTATCGTCAATTACCAATTTTCGGTAATGGGCATTTGCCACAACCTGACCTACAAGTCTGAATAGTTCACCTTGATAAGGTTCGGGTTGAATTGACTTTAATACAATTTTTGTTGAATCGTTAGCTTTTAAATTAATAGCTACATTAACGATTAACAGAAAGGATAGAATAATTTTTTTGATCATGTTTGCAAATAAGCAAGCTAATACATAAAAAACAACTTAATATTTTAAATGGTAAAAAATATGGATTATTTTTACTTGAAATAAATTTTAGTTAGTTTTAATAGATTAAATCAACCATTGGTTCATAATAATCTTCATGAATGTTGAATTTATATCGAGTTTGCTCCTCAACAGAGAGTTTATAGGGAAATAAAGCTTTTGAACCTGGTAAGGTTTTTAAGCCAATTAGCCAATGCCTTACATAATTACCTTTTGAATCGTAATCTAAACTTTGCTTTTCTGTGTTAAAATACCGAGACTGACGCCCATCATTTCCCACACCCGCTTGGTAAGCCCAATTGCCATAATTGCTAGCAGCATCATAATCAATCAATAAACTTTCAAACCATTTAGCGCCCCAAAGCCAATTTACACCTAAATTTTTGGTTAAAAAACTAGCCACATTTTGCCTTCCCCTATTACTCATAAAACCAGTTTGAAGCAATTCTTGCATATTGGCATCAATTAAAGGATAGCCAGTTTGTCCTAATTTCCATTTTTCAAAATCAGATTTATTATTGTTCCAAGTTATTTTTGAATTGTTCAAACCATTTAATTTAAAAAGATTATTACCATGTTTTAGAGCTATGAATTGAAAATAATCGCGCCATAATAATTCAAAAAACAACCAATAAGTGGAATCATTGGCCTCAATTTTACTTTCGAATAATTTTATTTGATGGTAAATAAACCTTGGACTAATACAGCCCAAAGCCAACCAAGCTGAAAATTTACTACTGTAGTTAGCACCTAACATTTCGTTACGTGTAATTTTATAAGTAGCTAAACTCTTGGTTTCAAAAAAGTAATGATTCAATCGGTTTAGTGCTTCGCTTTCCCCTCCTTTAAATTGAATTGCAGCTTTGGGGCTAATGATGGTAGATGGCAATCCTAATTCATCTAAGGTTGGTACTTGCGTTTTATTTTCAAAAACCAATTTATTGTTGATTACAGAATTAGAAAATAGTTTATTTACTTCGCTTTGAGCTTCTACTTTTTTTCTAAAATTGGTAAAAAGTTCTGGCAATTGATTTATGGTAAAAGGAATATCATTGATATGAAAAAGTGTTTTACCCCAAATACCTTTTAAATGAACCGAAGTATGCAATGTTTTTAATAAATTCTTTTCAACTTGGACTTCCTCATCTGTATTTTCTTGTTGATAGTGGATTTCTGTTATGTTAAAATCATTGCAAATATTGGTAATAACTTCAACAGAGTTACCTTTATAAACAAGTAATTCAACGCCAATACTTTTAAGGTTTTCTTTTAAATTTTGAACTGATTCAATAATAAATTGCGCTCTAAAGCTTCCTGTTTTTAGAAAACCTAAATTGGTGTTTTTGTATTGATTTTCATCAAAAATATAAACAGCTAAAACTGATTTTTTAGTATTGATTGCGTTGTATAATGCTTCATTATCATGCAAGCGCAAATCGTTTCTAAACCATACCAATACATTATTTTCCATGTAAATAAATACAAGAAAAACAGCCAAAATGTTTTTAACAAAAAAGCCAATAACTCAATTTAATTGAATTATTGGCTTTTCATTTTATGATGATTGATCTAATTTATTTCGTGGTACGTGTTTTCATCAATCCAATTTTCTGTTTAAATATAGTACCAAACAGAATCCATTTCAAAATTCACAAATCACAGATCAAAAATCTACTTAGTTTCTTCTTTTTTAGGTTTAATTAATACATCGTCAAGCATACCATAAGCTTTTGCTTCTTCAGCAATCATCCAGTAATCGCGGTCGCTATCAGCTTCTACTTTTTCAAATGGCTGACCACTGTGATGTGAAATAATATCGTATAATTCTTTTTTCAATTTTTGAATTTCACGAGCTGTAATTTCAATATCACTTGCTTGTCCTTGTGCACCGCCCAATGGTTGGTGAATCATAATACGTGCATGACGCAAAGCAGTTCGCTTACCTTTTGCACCAGCACATTGTAATACTGCACCCATTGAAGCAGCCAAACCTGTACAAATTGTTGCTACATCAGGTTGAATCCATTGCATGGTATCATAAATTCCTAAACCAGCATAAACAGAACCACCTGGACTATTGATGTACATTTGGATATCTCTTCTTGCATCCATCGATTCTAAGAACAATAATTGTGCTTGAACAATATTGGCTATATAATCGTCAATTGCTGTTCCTAAAAATAAAATTCTGTCAGCCATTAAACGTGAGAAAACATCAATTTCTCTAAAGTTCATAGGGCGTTCTTCAATTACAGTTCTTGTCATGTTTTGCATACCATGCGGAATACTTTCCATGTAAGCATCTACTTTTAAACTGCTAATGCCTTGGTGTTTTATGGCATATTTTCTAAATTCTTTTCCTACATCCATGTGTTATAATTTAATTTTTGTTTTTGGTCAAATATATATTGATGTTTATTATTGTCAAGCAAAGTGCCATTTATTTTTGCTGACAAAAAGGCTAATCCTGATGTGAATTAAATCTTTAAAGTGTATTTTATACAAATTGTTTTTATAAGTGGAAAAAAACAAAATATTAATGCAGCTAATTTGATGATAAGTTATAAAATTGCGGTATGGAAATACTAGAAATTTTTAAAGAACTACTAACCAATACCAAAGGGTTTTTAGAATTATTTGTATCGGAAAATGGTAGCCTTATATATGGCTTACTATTTTTAATTGTGTTTTGCGAAACAGGCTTGGTTGTTTTACCTTTATTACCTGGCGATTCATTATTATTTACAGCAGGAGTTTTAGCTGGTAATCCTACCAATAATTTAAATGTAGTTTTGATTATAATTTTACTAATAACAGCTGCTTTAATGGGCGATAATACCAATTATTTTATTGGTAAATTTTTAGCAAAAAAAGGTGAAGGGGCCAAACTATTCGGTATCTTCACAATTAAAAAAGAATACATTCAAAAAACTGAATTTTTTTACGAAAAACATGGTTCAATGGCTATTATTGTGGCTCGTTTTGTTCCAATTGTGCGCACATTTGCTCCATTTGTAGCTGGTGTTGGTAGTATGAAATACAGTCGTTACATTACTTTTTGTGTAATTGGAGCAGTACTTTGGGTTAGTGTAATAACTTTAGCAGGCTATTTTTTAGGAAATATTCCTTGGGTACAAAAAAACTTTGAAAAAATAGTTCTTGGCATTGTTTTCGCTTCGGTACTTCCTGTAATTATAGGCGTAATTAAAAGTCAACTTGCAGCAAAAAAATAATTCATATAAAACATCTTTTAAATTAAATAAAAACGTGGCTATGCTAAGGTGCAGCTACGTTTTTATTTTACTGGCATTGAGTTTAAATACCAAAGCCGAGGTTACTTATGGATATTGCTCAGTTAAAGAAACCAAAAATGGCAAAGATTTATACCAACTTTATGGCAATACCTGGTTTGATTGTAAGCCAATTGATGCCAATTTTCAGCAAATACTATTGCGTGTATGGGTTAAAAAAGCCAATGTATACGATGATCAACAAATTTTAGCTAAAGCCAAATTTTATAGTGAATCTGGAAAAATTATTGGAATAGCCTTACAAGATTTTACACCTTATAAGTTTATAGCAGAACTCGATACAGCATACGTTTTTGATTTAAGTGGCATTATTTCGCAAGCATGCATAAATCCTAGCTCAGTACCTGAAACAGAATTAAATAAAATATTGGCAGTAGCTAAACAAAACGCACAGCAAGATACATTTGTAACCCACCTTCAAAAATTTAAATATGAAGCGCAAGATACAGGAAAAAAATACCAATCCTATATCATTTATGAACCCAATTTTGTTTTGCAAAAAAAAGAACCTCGCATTCTAATTATATTTTATAAAAACGAATTGATTGCCATTTTTTATAGTAGAAATGTAATAGCCAAATTATACGACAGCATAGAAATGGGCAAAGAGTATAAACTTATTTACAATTCAAAATTTACCGAAAGTACGAAATCAGAAATGATACAAATATTTAAAAAACGCCTTTCCGACACGTGATTGATTTTGACCATATTGAATAAAAAACTTACATTTTTACAAAAAAATACAATCCTTTTACAATGTGAATAACTAAAAAATATAACTCAAGTAATATTTTTCCCATTTTGTAACTTTGTTTCAAATTAATAATTTTTAATTAAATTGCAACACATGCCATATAAAAGTGACTCATATAAAGTTTTTATTGTAGAAGATGACAAGTGGTACAATAATTTTTTACAATACACAGTATCATTGAATCCAGAATATTTGGTAGAGTCATTTTTTAACTCAAAAGATATTTTATCAAATCTTCATAAAAAACCAGATTTAATTACTGTTGATTATTCCTTGCCAGACATTAAAGGAGATGAATTAATTAGAAAAATAAAAGATCAGCTACCAGATGTACAAATTATAGTCATTTCAGGGCAAGAAGATGTGCAAACTGCTGTTCAATTATTAAAACTTGGTGTTTACGATTATATTTTAAAAGATGAAGACACTAAACATCGCCTTTTAAATACCATTCAAAATGCACGTTCCAATGCTTCTTTAAAAGAGGAGATTGTATCATTAAGAGAGGAAGTTGCAAAAAAATACGATTTTAGTAATACAATTATTGGAAATTCAGATGCAATAAAAAAATGCTTTGCATTAATTGAAAAAGCATCCGCCAGTAAAATTGTGGTAAGCATAACAGGTGAAACTGGAACCGGAAAAGAATTGGTGGCTAAGGCCATTCACTACCACAGTGAAAGAAAAAAAATGCCTTTAGTTACTGTAAATGTAGCTGCCATTCCAAAAGACTTAATAGAATCTGAACTATTTGGACATGAAAAAGGAGCATTTACTGGTGCTGATTCACGTAGAATTGGTAAGTTCGAACAAGCCAATAAAGGAACAATATTTTTAGATGAAATTGGTGAAATGGATATTACCATGCAAGCCAAACTATTGCGTGTTTTGCAAGAAAAAGAAGTTACTCGTGTTGGTGGAAACCAAAGTATCCCAATAGATGTAAGAGTAATAGTAGCAACACATAGAAACCTTGCTAATGAGGTTAAAGAAGGACGATTTAGAGAAGATTTATATTATAGATTATTGGGTTTACAAATAGCCTTACCACCACTTAATGAAAGAGGAAACGATATTATTTTACTTTGTAAACACTTTATTGATGACTACTGTAAAGAAAATAAAATAAAGAAAATTACACTCAGTACAGAAGCTCAAAAAAAGTTGTTTAATTATCATTTTCCAGGAAATATCAGAGAACTAAAAGCTATTGTTGAAATTGCGTGTGTAATGTGTAATGATGGAGTTATACAGGAAACAGATTTAACATTTAGCTCTGAAAAATCAATTAATAACATGCTCATTCAAGAAATGAGTTTAGACGATTACAATAATTTAATTATTAAAAATTACCTTGAAAAATACGATAACAATGTAATTACTGTTGCAAAAAAACTAAATATTGGCAAGTCAACAATTTACAGAATGTTAAAGTCTGAATCTTTCGATAAAAATAAAAAATAATCCTATGAATAAGAAAACCCTACTTGCACTTGATGATGAACTAAGTATTTTAAAAATTTTAGATTTTTATTTTGGTAAAACATTTAATGTTGTTTCAAAAACTGATGGAATTTCAGCACTTGAATGGATGCAGCAAGGACAATTGCCTGATGTAATCATTGCCGATGTAAACATGCCTGATATGAATGGAATGGAGTTTATAGCTCAAATTAGAAACAGCGGTTTTTTTAAAGATATTCCACTTATTATGTTAAGCGGAAATGAAGGAAGTGCCGATAAAATTAAATGCTTAAAAGCTGGTGCTGATGATTATTTGGTAAAACCATTTAATCCAGAAGAGTTAGAGGCACGTATTGTGAATATTTTACGTAGAATTAAAAAGATATAACTAAATATTATGATTAGTTCAAATAAGCCTCATGTTGCCTTAATATTGGATGATGCATCATTTGTGGTGGAATTTTCCAGTATGTTTAAGGAATATTTTGAAATCTACTGTTTTGAAAATGCTTTTCAATTTATTCAATGGACAAATAAAAACCCACCTGTAAAACTTATAGTTAGCGGGTTTGATTTATTAGGAGTAAATGGTATAACATTAAGGAAAAACTGTAAGAATATTCCAAAAACAGCCAATGTACCATTTTTTCTTATAGTTGATAGGATTAATGATAGCAATAAACATGTAGCACTTTATGAACATTTTGCCGATATTTTTGATTTACCAATCAATAAGGAAGAATTTTTATTGAGAGCTAATTATATTATTGCAAATCCACCAAGATACCATCACACTATAAAAAATAAAAAGAACGATTTTGCTGATTATTCAATGCCTTTCATGAAACGATTGTTCGATATTTTTGTTTCAGGTTTAGCATTGTTATTGTTATCACCCGTTTTTTTAATTGTAGCTATATTAATCCGTGTTGAAAGTAAAGGCCCTGTTTTTTACTACAGTAAACGTGTAGGAACTGGTTACAATGTTTTTAAATTTTATAAATTTAGAAGTATGCGTCAAGGTGCTGACAATATGCTAAAAGACTTAAAACATTTAAATCAATATGCAAATGCAGAACCTAAGAAAGAAACGGTTATTGAAACAAAGTCAAGTGAATTTGATTTAAAAAATTATTTATGTGAAGATTGTAAGAAAAACAATACAAGTTGTAAATCTCCTCTTTATATGGATGGTGAGCAAATTTGTGAAAAATCTTACTTAGAAAATAATAAGAGCAAACAAGGTTCAACTTTCATCAAAATTGAAAATGATCCTCGTATTACCAAAATAGGTAAATTTATTCGTAATACAAGTATTGATGAGTTACCTCAATTGTTCAATGTTTTGAAGGGTGATATGAGTATTGTAGGTAATAGGCCATTACCAATGTATGAAGCCGAAAAAATAACTACAGATCAATTTGCTTTACGTTTTATTGCTCCGGCTGGAATTACTGGTTTATGGCAAGTTACTAAACGTGGTAAAGGTGGACCAATGAGTGAAGAAGAACGTATGGAATTAGATAATCAATATGCTAAAACTTATTCGTTTTGGAATGATATTATTTTAATTTTAAAAACTGTTCCTGCTTTATTTCAAAAAGAGAATGTTTAATTCTAAAAAAGCAACAAAAAAGCCTTTGTTATCAAATGATAACAAGGGCTTTTTTATTTTTAAAAACTTACCACTTAAAAATTCCTTTTGCTGCCAAATAAGGCAACACAATGTATAAGGTTACGCCTTTTATTAAAAAGAACATAAATCCCCAAAAACCTAATCTTTTAACATAACCAAGCCATCTCCAACGTTTACCATGAGGAACTGGGCATTCTATAGGTTTTGATTCTGTTTTAGTTATTACTTCCACACTGCAAGTTTAGTAATTGATTTTTAAATATCTAAGTTGATTTTTGTTTGATTTGTGGAAAGGCTGCCGGCTTTTAGCTTCTGGCATCTAGCAATTCAACAATCCAACAATTAAACAATTCAACAGTATAGCCATCCAACAATCTTTCAATTTAAAATAACAAGTATGAGAAATTTACAATCTTTAGCATTTGTTTTGTAATTACATTTACTTGATAATAAAAGAGTTTTGTAGCAAATAATTTAACTAAAAATTATTCACTAAAAACTAAAAATTATGAAATCAACTAAAATGATGTCGTAGCATTAATTATTGCTACCACAATGATAACCATTCTTCCATCGTGTAAAAAAGGAGATGATGATCCTATTGTTTCTTTACGAACTAGAAAAGACCGTTTTACAAATACATGGACTTTGGTTAAATATGAAAAAAATGGAGTAATTCAGGATTTAAATGGGGCAACTTATATTTATAATGCTTTCAATGCAGGTACTTTAACTCGAACCATTGAAGGAACCGTTTTTGGTTTTCCTGCTAGAGTAGTTTCCGATGGAACTTGGTCGTTTTTAAATGATGATGAAGATGTGAAAATAATCATTACCAACGACACCGTTATTTATAATATTCAAAGACTTGCAAATAAAGAATTGTGGCTTAAAAGAGTAGATAATACGGATACTTATCTATATTATTTTGTTGGATTGTAAAAAGAAATTTTGTTAAATTAAACAAATAAAAAAGGCTGTCTAATTTCAGACAGCCTTTAAAATAATATCTATACCTTAATTTTACGCTTTTCTATTTTGTAGCCAATTGCTGCTTTTGCCTTCTACTGCTTGTTGTTTGGAGGCTGCATCGCTGGTAAAAAATAATTCGCCTGCTGCAAAAGCATAAGCTTCATCGTAATTATTAGGTTGTTTTAAATATTCAGGTTTAAAGTAATTTTCAATAAACTTGGTATCAAATTTACCTGTTTTAAAAGCTTCGTGTTGCATTACAAATTTTCCAAAGGGCAAAGTAGTTTCAATACCTGTTAATTGATAATCGTCAATAGCACGAACCATGCGGTTCATGGCTTCTTCACGGTCTTTTCCAAAAGTAATCAACTTAGCAATCATTGGGTCGTATTGAATTGGAATTTCCATGCCAGCTTCAAAACTATCATCTACACGCACACCATAACCTTGTGGCGTTTTGTAAGTATTTAATTTCCCAATATCTGGTAAAAAATTATTAGCAGGATCTTCTGCACAAACACGTAATTCAATGGCATGTCCAGTTATTTTTAAATCATCTTGCGTATAACCTAAAGCCTCACCACGTGCAACTCTTATTTGTTCTTTTACTAAATCCAAATTCACAATTTGCTCAGTAACCGGATGTTCTACTTGCAAACGAGTATTCATTTCTAAGAAGTAAAAATTTAATTTATCGTCCACCAAAAACTCAACCGTACCAGCACCAACATAATTACAAGCTTTGGCTACATTAACAGCAGCCTCACCCATTTTTTGGCGCACTTCTTCAGTTAAACAGCTACTTGGTGCTTCTTCTACCAATTTTTGATGTCTGCGTTGAATACTGCATTCGCGTTCAAATAAGTGAACTATATTTCCATGTGTATCGCCTAAAATTTGAAACTCAATATGGCTAGGAGAACCCACATATTTTTCTATAAAAACAGCATCATCGCCAAAAGCACTTTTAGCTTCTGATTGTGCTAATTTGATTTGCTCTTCAAATTGGCTTTCATCTTCAACCACACGCATACCTTTACCTCCACCACCTGCACTTGCTTTAATTAAAATTGGATAACCAATTTCGGCTGCAATTTTTTTAGCGGCTTCTACATCTGTTAAAGCATCTTTGGTTCCTGGAACCATTGGAACATTAAAAGCAGCTACAGCATTTTTAGCCGAAATTTTTCCACCCATAATTTCCATGCTTTCAGCACTTGGGCCAATAAAAGTAATTCCGGCTTCTTTAACTTTACGAGCAAAATGAGCATTTTCGCTCAAAAATCCATATCCAGGATGTATTCCATCCACACCTAATTGCAACGCAACTTCAATAATTTTATCACCTAATAAATAACTTTGATTACTTGGTGGCGGACCAATACAAACGGCTTCATCGGCATAACGTACATGCAATGCTTTTCTATCAGCTTCGCTAAATACAGCTACTGTTTTAATTCCCATTTCTTTAGCTGTGCGCATTACACGTAAAGCTATTTCACCTCTATTTGCTACAAGTATTTTTTTCATACAATTATTTGGGCGAATATAAAATGTTTTTAAACTAAATTCTTACATAACTTTTATTGGAAAAATAACAATCTTTTATTGAAGATGGCAGTAAAAAATAAATAATCTTGGGTTTTAAACTGATTTATTTACGTACTAATTTGTATTAATAATACTATTTTTGTATGGTTTTAAAACAATTTATTGATCAATTAATTTATATAATTAATGATAAAAACAGTTAGAGTTGGCGGTGTACCTGAACATTTTAATTTAGCTTGGCATCTAGCCATTGAAAATGGAAAATTTGCTGAAAAAGGTATTGAAATTGAATGGATTGATGTTCCTGGTGGTACTGGGGCAATGTGTAAAATGTTGCGCGATGGTGAAATAGATATTGCTATAGCTTTAACCGAAGGTGTAATAGCCGATATTACTCATGGAAACCCTAGTAAAATTGTACAGTTTTATGTCAACTCTCCTTTGCGTTGGGGTATTTTTGTAAATGCTAAATCGCCTATAAACACCATTGCAGAAATGCAAGGTCACAAATATGCCATTAGTCGTTATAAATCAGGTTCGCATTTAATGGCTTACGTAAATGCTGCTAACAATGGTTTAACCATTAACGATGAAACAGATTTTGAAATTATAGGTAACCTAACAGGTGCGCGAAAAGCTTTGGCTGAAGATACTGCGCAATTGTTTATGTGGGAAAAATTTACTACTAAACCTTTTGTTGACAATGGCGAGTTTAAAATGATTGGCGAATGTAAAACGCCTTGGCCATGTTTTGCAGTAGTTGCCACCAACTATTTTATAGAAAATCAACCGCAAACTTTAGATGAGGTATTGGAAATAGTGAACCAAAGTTGCAATGAATTAAAATACAACGATGAAGCAGTTGATTTAATAGCTTGGCGTTATCAAATTAAATTAGCCGATGCTATGAAATGGTTCAGCGAGCTTGAATATGCAGCCAAAGCAGAGATAAACGAAGAAGAAATGAATGTAATTTTTGGTAAATTGGTTCAGTTTAAAATTATTGATGCCATTCCAAACATTTTTGATATTTGCTATAATAAAACAGTAGAATTAGCTTAATAGTTTAGATATTAAGCTCAATATCTATCACTATAATACTTTATATATTTTTCGCAATGAAACTATAACTATTTCTGAAGTTTTTAATTGCAGTAATGAATCAGTTTGGAAAAGAAGTTCAAACTTTTGTGAATTAAAAAAATGGTATTTTCCAATTCGAAATTATAAAATAGAAGTTCGATGAGTAATTAAATGGATTGTTTAAACTAATGCTTTCAAGTGGCTTGAAAAAATTAAACAAATAAAAAAGGTCTAATATTAAAATATTATTTAATTATGGCAACAGTAAACTTTTATTTTTATAATATTGATTATGTGTAAGAGATTAAAATAAATACAATTTTATTTAAAAAAGGATTTCCTACCTTGAACGATTTAATGAAAGGAACACTTATTAGGCCGCTCTTTAATGATAATTTATATTTTGACGTCTACATTTAATACAATAAAGATTATCTCAATCTGATTTTTCTACCACGTTTAATTTTAGACTTTTTAGACAATTTATTTAACCTAGCCAAACGCTTAACAGATATGCCATATTCTCTGGCTATTTTATACAATGTATCGCCTTTACGTGCCTTAATATATTTCGGTGTCTTAAGTTTTAATTTAGCTGCTTTAACCTCGTAAAGATGCTTGAAACAACTTTTATCAATTTGTAATGAATCCGACAATAGTGATCCAGTAGGAAAATGCACCAGTTTATTCGGGTTTATTTTTTCGCCCTTGAACCTTACCTCAAAATGCAAATGAGGCCCTGTAGACCTTCCAGTACTGCCTGCTAAACCAATTATATCACCTGCATTAACATATTGACCCGGAAAAGATAAGAGTTGAGAAAAATGAGCGTAAAGGGTTTCTAAGCCATTATCATGCCTAATCAAAACCATATAACCATAATCAGCACTTCGTTTTGCAATTCTAACAACCCCAGCAAACGCAGCATAAACAGGATCTCCAACATCCATCCTTACATCTACTCCAAAATGAAACTTAGCTCTCCTACCCCAACGCCTAAAACCAAAAGTTGAACTTAAATCTCCAATTGCAGGAGGATGGAACCCACAACCATCAGTTATTAATGGAAGAATTATGGTATCATCCATTAATTTTAAATCCCGTTTATATGGATTGATAACAACAGTATCCCAAAAATTATAATACTGATTTGCGGGTGCTTGACTTGTATCAAAACTAAAATTACGGGGCCTTAAAAAATCCCAATAAGGACCGTTATTATCAACTATTACACTATCAAATTCAACAGCTTCTTCATCTTCCTCATCCTCTTCTTCAGTATCAACCAATTCTGTACTGTCTGGCTGTGGTGACTCAATTTGCGCATAAACATTTTGAGAAATTAAAAGACCAAAACAAAATACAAAAACCAAACAAATTCTTTTTATCATTAATATATAGTAAACACTGAATAATTATAATTAATAAGTGTAGGTAAAACAATTTAATAAGTTTATTAATTTCAAAAAAATTAATAGGCTCCAAAAATAAACTATTTCAAGTAAGAATTGATACTATGGTATAATTTGTGAGTATAAATTTCTATTCATTTATTATACCCTTACCTTCTCTTATCAATACAATTTCATCATTGGTACAATCAATAATTGTAGATGGAATGTTTCCGCCATTTCCCCCATCAACTACTACATCCACTAAATTTCCAAACTTATCGTTAATTTCTTCGGGATCAGTCATGTATTCAATAATCTCATCATCATGATGAATAGATGTAACCACAAGTGGTGTTCCTATTTCCTCCACCAAAGTTTGAGCAATAATATTGTTGGGAACACGAATACCAATTGTTTTTTTATTGCCTTCAAAATATTTAGTAACATTACCTGTTGCTTTCAAAATAAATGTAAATGCACCTGGCAAATTATTTTTCATTAACCTAAATACTGATTTATCTAAAGCAGTAGTATAATCGCTAAGATGACTAAGGCTTGAACATAATAAAGAAAAATTTACTTTATCTGGTTTTTTACCTACTATTTTGCACATACGTTCAATAGCTTTTTTACTATCAAGTTTACAAGCAATGGCATAAATTGTATCAGTTGGAATTATTATTACACCGTGATTATTTAGTATATCTACTACTTTTTTATAATCGCGTGGATTAGGATTTTTTGAATGTAAAACTATAATCATAATTATAAATTTTTAACAAAAGTAGTCATTTATAAAATAAAAAAGCCTTATCAAAAAATTTGATAAGGCTTTTCAGTAAAAAGTAAAAATTACTATTTCTTTTTTGCTGCTGCTTTTTTAGGAGCTGCTTTTTTTACCGCTGCTTTCTTTGGAGCTGCTGCTTTTTTAGGAGCTACTTTTTTTGCTGCTGCCTTTTTAGGAGCCGCCTTTTTTGCTGCTGCTTTTTTAGGAGCTGCTACCTTTTTTGGAGCTGCTTTTTTAGGAGCTGCTGCTTTCTTTGGAGCTGCTTTTTTTGCTGCTACTTTTTTAGGAGCTGCTGCCTTCTTAGGAGCTGCTTTTTTTGCTGCTGCCTTTTTAGGAGCCGCCTTAGTTGTTTTTTTAGCTGTTGCCATAATTTGGTTAATTATTTAATTTGATTACGAAAACAAAGTTATGATGTATGATATAAAAGTCAAGTGTTTACATATTCATTTGAAAAATAAATATACTTTATATAAAATATTTACTGTTAACAAAATATACATAATGACTGAAGAAGCCTTTATTTATTGGCATTATGAACAATCATTTTGTTATAAAACTATGTTATTAACTCGTAAAAAATTTATAAACTTATTATAAACAAAAAGTTATGTGACATGATGAGTAAGCATAAAATTTTTAACAAATAATAAAACACAAACTTTGTAAGCGCCTTATTTTACTATACTCTAAACGATTTATATAAAACAGATTTATAGTTATTCATGATGATAAAACCTTTTACTTAAACTTTTGATGTTTAAAAATTAACATAAATATTAGCATAAAATAGTAGTATAAATTGTACATAAATATTAATCAAGTAGCAAATATTTTTTTAAATTTATAGAATCATTATAAAAAAATATTTAGTAATGTTGTTGAGAATAAAATAAAATAAATATGAAGGCAGAAATTATAACGATTGGTGATGAATTATTAATAGGTCAAGTAATAGATACAAATAGTGCATGGATTGGCCAACACTTGAATTCATTAGGTATTAGCCTATATCAACGTACTGCATGTGGTGATAACAAAGAACAAATATTAGCATGCTTAAATGATGCTTCACTTCGCAGTGATATAATAATTTTAACAGGTGGTTTAGGTCCTACCAAAGATGATATTACAAAGAAAACTTTATGTGATTATTTTAATACATCATTAGTTACAGATGAGAAAGTACTTGAATGGGTTACACGAATTTTTAGACAAAGAAAAATGCCTATGTTGGATATTAATTTACAACAAGCACAAGTACCCTCAAATTGCAAAACATTATGGAATAGAAGTGGAACCGCACCAGGCATGTGGTTTGAAATCAATGATAAAATTTTTATATCTTTACCAGGTGTACCATTTGAAATGAAAGTTATTTTTGAAGAAGAAGTAACCCCCTTATTAAAACAAAAATTTGAACTACCATTTATATACCATAGAACATTACAAACTTGTTCAATTGGTGAAAGTTTTTTAGCAGAAAAAATTAAGGATATTGAGAACGAATTACCAAGCCATATAAAATTAGCATACTTGCCATCAGTTGGTGCTGTAAGACTTAGACTAAGTGCCTATGGTAATAACGAAGAAAATTTAATTAATGAAGTTAATGTAATTTGTAATAAAATGTATGAGCATATTGGTGAATATATTTTTGGTGAAAACAATGATTCGTTAAGTGAAGTAGTTGGAAATTTATTAAAGCAAAAAAACAAAACATTAGCTACTGCTGAAAGTTGTACAGGAGGTTTTATTGCCCATCAAATAACTTCTATACCTGGTAGCTCTAAATATTTTATTGGAAGTATAATTAGCTATGATAATAAAATAAAACAACAAGAGCTAAATGTAACCAATGACACTTTATTAAATAATGGTGCAGTTAGTGAAGAGTGTGTCAAACAAATGTCAACTGCAATTCTAAATAAATTTAGTGTTGATTATGCAATTGCCACAAGCGGAATTGCAGGGCCTGATGGAGGCACAGATGAAAAACCTGTTGGTACTGTATGGATTGCAATTGCAAGTAAACATGAAGTAATAACAAAAAAATTTAATATGGGTGATAACCGTGAAAGAACTATTTTAAGGACTAGTTTGATGGCGTTGGACATGTTAAGAAAGATGTTATAGTTGTAGTTATTTATAGTAACATTTTTATTTCTATAATTGTTAAAAGGTGACTTGCAGTTAAAATCAATTATTGGAAAATGGTTTCAATAATTCAAATCTATTTTTTATACAATTTAACTTTTCGGAAAAATCTTTACCATTCCAGTTTATTTGCATCAAATTTGTTTGTTCTTGTGTTAAGTCGCAAAGTAAAGTGTTGCTTATTGTCAATGATTTTATTTTTGAACTATTCATTGGAGCTTCAACATATATCCAAGTAACATCACCATCTAATTCAAAGCCAACAAATTTCAGTGGTATTTTTTTGTTTTGAAGTGAAATAGATAAATGTTCATTTACATAATTAAAAATTGCATCATTTGTGGTTTTACTCTCTAAAGATCTACTTAAATCAAATTTTACTTTCGTTTTTAAATAAAGTATTTCCTCTAAATCCTCGGTAAAAAGTTTACAACTAATTGCTGCATTTTTATTGCCATTATTAACTTTTATTGCTGTCAAGCTAAAGTAAAATTTATGCATTGGGGCAAAAGAGCAAATCAATATAACTACTAATAAAACTAAACTTTTATACTTTTTCATCAAACAAAACTTTACTTACTTTTATTTTTAATCATTGCTATTTAATTAATTACTTTTAGAATTGCAAAAACTAAAAACAAATTGAATAATTCATATTTCTGGATTCAAATAGGTATTAAACATATTCTAACCATAGAGGCATTAGATCACCTGCTATTTATTGGTGCTTTAACTTGTATTTATAATATTTCCGAATGGAAAAAAATATTGATAAACATTACGGCTTTTACTATGGGTCATAGCATAAGTTTAGCCTTAAGTGTTTTAAAAATAATTTCTTTAGATAATAATTTAATTGAATTTTTGATACCCTTAACAATTGCTTTTACAAGTATTCAAAACATAATAACTACATTTAAAAAAACTGAAAGTAATGCACTAATGATATACTTAATTACCTTGTTATTTGGAGTTATTCATGGTATTGGTTTTTCTAATTTGCTTATACAAATGTTAGATAAGGAGTCAATTATTTTACCACTTTTCAGCTTCAATATTGGTATAGAAATAGCGCAATTGATTGTGGTTGGGGTTTTTCTTATGATGGCCTTTATTTTGATTAAATTACTAAAAATAAAACAAAACACCTATATCTACTCGACCTCCTTTATCATTTTTATTGTATCTATTTACCTAACCATTAATAGACTTTAGTTAAAATATTTTCCCTGGATTTAAAATCATATTGGGGTCAAAAGCTAGTTTTATTTGGCGCATTAGGTTTAAATGATTTTCACTAAACATAATGGGCATGAACTTTTTTTGTACATAACCAATGCCATGTTCCCCACTGATGGTTCCACCTAGTTTTTTGCAAAGCTCAAATATTTCAACTATGCCTGGAGTAATATTATTGTTCCAATATTCATCGCTCAAATCGTCTTTTAAAATATTAACGTGCAAGTTTCCATCACCTGCATGTCCATAACAAATGGTTCTAAATTTATACCTTTCACCTATTTCTTTAACACCTTTAAACAAAATAGGCAACTCAGCTCTTGGCACCACAGTATCTTCTTCTTTATAAGTATTGTTATGTTTGGTGGCTTCGCCAATACTTCTGCGCAATTTCCAAAAATATTCTTTCTGTTCTGAGCTTTCAGCAAACAATACTTCATCGCATTCATGCGCGTAAAGTACATTGCTAATGGCTTCGCACTCTAGCATCATGGTATCTAAATTATTACCATCAACTTCTATCAACAAATAAGCTCCAATATGTGATGGAATATCAAAATTAATATTGAGCAAAGCGGCCGAAAGTTTAAAACCATCAGGCTCTACAAACTCACAAACCGATGGATTACAACCCGCTCTAAATATGGCTCCTACAGCCTCGCAAGCTTTTTCGGGCGAGCTAAATGGTGCTAACATTAATAAAGTTTGAGTTGGAAACGGAATTAATTTCAATACCATTTTGGTAATCACACCTAACGTGCCTTCACTGCCAATCATTAAATGCGTTAGATTATATCCTGTTGAATATTTTAAGGTATTAGCTCCTGTCCAAATAATTTCACCATTGGTTAAAACCACTTGAATGTTCAACACATAATCGCGTGTGGTACCATATTTTAATGCTCTAGGACCGCCACTGCTATGAGCTAAATTTCCACCTAAAAAACAACTTCCTTTACTGGCAGGATCGGGCGGATAAAACAACCCTTTTTCTTTAACTGCTTGCTGAAAAGCTTCGTTAATGACTCCTGGTTCCACAGTTGCTTGAAAGTTACGTTCATCAATATTTATGATTTTATTGAAACGTTCCATAGCCAAAACCACTCCTCCATTTACTGCCAAAGCGCCACCACTTAAGCCTGTTCCGGCTCCGCGAGGAGTAACAATAATTTTTTGCTCATTGCAATATTTTAAAATAGCCGAAACCTCATTTTCATTTGCAGGTTTTACCACCACATCAGGCATAAAACTTAAATCTTCGGTATAATCGTGGGTGTAATCTTGTTTATCATCGTTTTGAACTAAAACAAAATTTTTTCCTACTATACTTTCAAAATATTGAATATCGGCTGAGGTAATGGTTTTATAGGACATTTAGAGATTTGTTGATTTTTTGATTTGGAGATTTTTGTCTATTATTTATTGTAAATTGCTTATTGTAAATTGCATATTACTTTTCGCCAGAGGCCAAAAGCTAGCAGCCAGAAGCTTACTTGGTTACTTGTAAAATTCTTATAGGTGCTTTAGCCGGAACTAAACCTGCTTTTAAAATGATTCGTTGACCTTGATCACCATTGATAAAATTAACAAAATCGTTGCCCAAACTCAAAGTAGCTTGTCTTCCAATGATGTAAATTTCTCTGCAAAAAGGATATTGCCTTATAGCAACATTTGCCTGAATAGGCTTATACGTTAACGATTCGTAACTGATTTTACGTGGAATAATTTCAGCTACTTTTATGCGGTCTAAAAAGCCTTTCATTTTACTATCGTCTTTATCGCTTATCCAATTTAACCCAATTACACCAATGGCATTTTTGTTTTTTTCTACATAATCTATTACCTCAGGATTTGAATTAACCGCAAAACAATGTTTGCCTACTTCTTTTCCATCTAATAACGAATCTTTAAAATATTGCGTAGCCCCCGATGCAGGATTATCGAACACCACCTGAATTTTACCCATATTGTTTTTAGCAAATACTTGGCTCCAATCAGTAGCTTTTCCATCCATTAATTGCTTAATTTGATTTACAGTAAAAACTGTATCAGGATTGGCTTTATTGGTAATAAATGCCAATGCATCAATGGCTATTTTGGCTTGAACAAATTTAAATGCATCTTTATCTATGACAGCTTGTTCCTCTTTGGTAGCTTTACGAGGTATAATGGCCAACTTAACACTATCCGCAAGCATCAAGCGCATGGCTTCTGCAGGACTTGTATATATAAAATCCAAATGTTTCTTATCGTTTATTGATTCAAAAACCATTTCCTCCGCTTCAATTACTGGACGCAAACTTTCATCTACAGCTATTTTTATGCGGGTATTATCTACCGATGCTATTGGTGCATTATTGCCATTGCCACAAGACCAAAAGGTAAGCGCTGCAAATACTAAAATACTTATTTTTTTCATAGCTATTATAAAATTAAAAGATTACAAAATTGAAAGATTACAAAATTTATGAGATTGTAACATGACAAAGATTTATTGTTACAAATTTATAAAGTTAACTGGTTTAATAAAGATGGTTTTTGTTATTTAATTTTTATTATAAATTAAGAATACTTTTGAAAAATAATTGAATTAGGCATTTTGTTTCAAACAGCTAAAGCAGGTGGCAATTGATACATAGGTAATCTATTTTATTCCAAGCTAAAGTTTTAAATATTGTTGAATAAAAATCTATATTTAAATACCATTTGTATTTTACTTCTACTTTAATTTATTTTGATAAAGAGATAAAAAATAAAAACAATTTGAAAAAGAAATTTTACAAAACTACCGTGTTCAACCTTATAATAGGATTTTTTGCAGGTATTCTTTTATACCAAGTAATTAAAGCAATATTCTTTAATTAACTTTCATTGAATCTTACTATACTTGGAACGACCCAAAAACTGACAATAGACAACTACTGAATATATAAATCAATATCGTCCATAATTTTTTGGCTAATTTCTGCAAAGGCTTTATCGGCCAAAATTTGGTTGCTTGCTAATTCGCGATTTAGTTCAAAGAACTTTTCTTTCCATTCCGCAGGTGCATCAGGCATAAAATTACCTGCTGGTAAGCCTGGATATAAATTGTCAATATTGCCATTAAACTTAGCATAAGCATGTGCATCGTATTGTTCGGCATTAAACACTTCCGATGAAACAATTTGTCCGGTTTGTACTGAAACTAATTGATAAGAAACCCTAGCTTCTACCTTTCGGTATTTTTTGGTTTCAGAATAATTTACCTTTTTGAATTTTATAACCGATTGTGCCTCCCCATTAGCCCCAACTACCCTTTCGCTAAACGATTGATAGGCTGGCTCATCTGTGGTGGTTGGTTTTAATTCATCAAATTTCACATCGGTTACATCAATTAATAAAAAATACTTTACCCCAATTAACTTTCCAGCTTTTACTGCTGATTCAGGATCTATGATTCCAATCATTCCTAACTCTTGTTCCTTTAGTAACTTCTCCAAATTATTTCTATCTATAATTTTTAGGAAAGGATTTTTAGATTTACTAAACCTAGCCACTAATACTTGATAAAAAGACAAATCTTCGAAATTATTGTAGCTTTTTTTACCAACTAAAATAGCTGCTACAGGCAAACTAGCCTTTTGCAATGCATAATCAAGCAATTGCAGGGTGTTTTTATAAGTGGCGTCAAAGGAGGCAACCTGTTTAAATATTTTGTATGCTGTTTTGTAATTTTCTGATTCAATATTATTTAAACCTTGGTTATAAAGAGGTTCTAATAAACTTTGCATGCGTAAAACAGAAACATTTTTATAACTACTATCAAACTCTAAAATTTTAGCGAAAGAAAACTCTGCTTTATCAAATTTATTTTCTTTCATATGGCTTAAACCAATTTCGTATTGTTTTCCAATAAACTCTTGTTTTGTTTCTTCATAAAGCGGGTCGAAATAGGCTAACCAGTTTAAATCAATTCCAATATTTTTTAAATTATTAAAGTAATCTTTACAATAAATATACTGCCTTAGCGCCTGCTCACTGCTACCCTCTACTACCAATTTAGCAAAAGAGCCAAATTTGGCATCTAATACCAATTGTGCATTTTTTTGAAGTCCTTGTTTAGCTTTGATATTGGTAGGATTAATTAACAATGCTGTATAAAAATTATCTGCTGCATCGCTGTAATTTCCATCTTTTGCTAGTTTATCGGCAGTTTTCAGGTATTTCAAAGAGCTATCACAAGATGAAAAAAGAAGAACAAATACAATACAAAGTGATTTAATAAATAGGGTTAATTTTATAGCCATTGGTGATTCAAATAATTTTGAATTATTTTATTTTTTAAAACTTGCAAATAAACCAATCGAATTGATTTTTTAAAATAATACTTTTTATTTGACAGAAATATATGATGGAATAATTAGTTTTGAGGCAATGGATAATACAAATCAAACTGGAATCAATATCAATAAGTTTATTAGCGACACTGGCATGTGTTCAAGGCGAGAAGCTGAAAAATATATTGTAGACGAACGAGTTACCATAAACAATAAAATTGCAAAGCTTGGCAATAGAGTTAACCCTGGAGATATAGTAAAGGTAGATGGCGAAAAACTAAAAACCACTACAAACGATATTTATATAGCTTTTAACAAACCTGTAGGTGTAATTTGCACCACCGAACTAAAGATTAAAAATAATATCATACAATACATTAATCACCCTAAGCGTATGTTTCCTATTGGTAGACTAGACAAAGAAAGCGAAGGATTAATTTTTTTAACTAATGATGGAAATATAGTCAACAAAATCCTGAGAGCTGGAAATAATCATGAAAAGGAATATATAGTAACAGTTGATAAACCCATTAATGAGAAATTTATTGAACGCATGAGTAATGGTATTCCAATGCTTGGAACTGTTACTCATAAATGCCATGTAGAAATGTTAAGTACTTTTGTTTTCAAAATAATTTTAACTCAAGGATTGAACCGTCAAATTCGCAGAATGTGTAGCTTTTGTGGTTATGAAGTGCGCAAACTTAAACGTGTAAGAATCATGAATATTGGGCTGAAAAATTTAAAACTTGGTGAATGGCGTGAGTTTAGTTCACAAGAATTAGAAGGCATTATGAAAATGGTGGCAACATCAAGCAAAACTGCTGAAAATTTTAATGTAGATGATTACGAAGACTAAATCAAATCTAAATTAAATTAGCAGATAAAATATATCCATTTAAAACATCAAATTATTATCAATTAACTTAGCTTTGATAAAACAATAAAATAGGCTAAACTTGCATACTTATTAATTTTTTTAAATGATACAACAACTAAGTGCAAGTAGGTCTGAAGTAATGCTTCATATTGGTAAAAACGTAGAGGAAATAAATAATGAATATTTAAAACCTATCGAAACCAATTGGCAAGCATCTGAATTACTTCCATTAACATCAGATAAAACTTTTGTAGCCGACTTGAAAACCATTCAAGATCAAGCTCAAAATTTGTCATACGATTTTTTAGCTGTTTTGGTAGCCGATACCATTACAGAAGAAGCTTTGCCAACTTACGAAACATGGTTAGCCGGCATACAAGGAATTGACCAATATGAAAATAATGGTTGGATGAAATGGTTGCGCAGCTGGAGTGCTGAAGAAAATCGTCATGGCGATGCATTGAATCGTTATTTATACTTATGTGGTAGAATTGATATGCGTCAATTTGAGGCTTCTACTCAATATTTAATAGCAGATGGTTTTGATAATGGTGCTGCAAACGACCCTTACAAAAACTTTGTTTATACCAGTTTTCAAGAATTGGCAACTAATATTTCTCATCGTAGGGTAGCTAGTATGGCTAAGCAAGAAGGAAATAATATTTTATCAAAATTATGTGGTTTAGTAGCTGCCGATGAAGCAAGACATGCCAAAGCATATAAAACCTTTGTTACCAAAATATTTGAAATAGATACCAACGAAATGATGATGGCTTTTGAAGCCATGATGCGTAAAAAAATATTAATGCCTTCGCAATGTTTGCGTCAGTTAGGCGAGCAAGTTGGCATTTTCTCTAACTTTAGTGATGCTGCTCAACGTTTGGGTGTTTATACCTCGCATGATTATATTGACATTATGCGCTCATTAATAGATGAATGGAAAATTGAAGGTTTGTCAGGATTGAAAGAAAATGGCGAAAAAGCTCGTGATTTTGTGATGGCTTTGCCAGATAGAATGGCTAAAATAGCTGATAGAATTAAAATACCTGATACTGAATATAAGTTCAACTGGATTTTGGCATAACATTTAATAATGTATTTTATTTAAGGCTACTTTGAAAAAAGTAGCTTTTTTTATTATTACACCATTTATTAGCTTAATTTTAATTTCTAAAGTAGTTTTATTCAAAAATTAGTTAGCCATCACTTTCAATATATTTCTTGAGGCGTTTGCGCTTATGAATGGTTTGGTTTTTTAACTCTTTTGAAATTACACTGATGCTACCATCTTTTTCAAGCATTATCAATTCGGCATCTTTTATACTTTTTACACCATGTTCACGGGCCACAGCTGCTAATTCTTCAATGGTTATTTTTTGATTTTGTAGATTTTTGTTTTTCACAAAACCTTTATATACCAACATAACAGGTTCGCCTTCTATAACCCTGCTGAATATTTTACTTTTAAATGAAACTATTTTAATTAAATAATTTAAAACAAATAGTGTTAATGCAGCTACAAGTCCACCTGAAAGTGACGAATCGGGTCCAACCATAGCGTTTTGTACAGCATTACTTATTAATAAAATTAACACCAAATCGGTGACACTTAGCTGCGAAAGCTCCTTTTTACCAAAAAACCTAATGGCTAAAATGATAAAAACGTAAACAGCTAGTGAGCGAAGAATAATATTGAGGTATAAATCCATAAAAATTCTTTAAACTTTTCTAATTATATTATTAGGTAAACTAACTAATAATGAAAAGCCTGTATTTTCAATTTTAACTAATACTTTTTTAGCCGATTTATATTCTATTAGTTCTCCAATTTGATTTTGAAGTGGACCTGCAATAATTTTAACAACTTCGCCTTTTTCAAACATTTCTTCTACAGCTTCCAAATCATCGTAATTGGCTATCATTAGTTTAATGAGCTCTATTTGTGATTCTGTCAATTCAACTGGTTGATTTTGAAATTTAACAAACTTAACAACACCAGTTACATTTAATATTTCATAATAATTACTAATGGAAGTATTTATGAATAAATAAGAGTTAAATAATGGTGTTTCTACCTTTTTCTTCCTATCACTCCATTGAACTAATTTTATTTGCAATGGCAAAAAAGTTTCAAAACCACGTTTTTTTAACTCTAGGTTTACTTTTTTTTCAGCTCTAGGTGCTGTATACAATAAATACCATTTATTCATTTCTTGTTTCAAATAAAGCGTTAGTTTTAGTTAAAGATTGGGTTGGTAAGCAACGCTGAGTTATTCAATATTTTCTTTTAAAATCTTATTTAGCCATTTTAAAAGCATAAACATGACAATAGTTGCAAATGCCAATAAAACAAAGTTTACCAAAAAATAATTGGCTTTATCGGTATAATTATCCCAAGTTTTAGCCAAAATACCCGAAAGTTTATTACCAATAGAAGTTGATAAAAACCAACCTCCCATCATAAGAGCCGTTAAGCGCTTAGGACTTAATTTTGAAACCAATGATAAACCCATTGGACTTAAAAATAATTCACCAATGGTAACAACACCATAACAACCTATAAGCCACCATGCCGATGCTTTTTCGGCACCATTACTACAATAAATTACTCCAGCTACCATTACCAAAGTACTTAAAGCCGAAATAAGTAGGCCAAATGCAATTTTTGATGCTGTGCTTGGTTCTGATTTTTTACGTTTTAAAAATGCAAAAAATGCCACTACTAAAGGAGTTAATATGATTACCCAAAGCGGGTTAATGGATTGAAATAATTCGGTATTGAATAATGATATTTCGGTATTTTCTGTAGGGGTTAATGCAGGTTGTAAATTTCTAAAATACACATTTTTATCCCATATTTTTTTAACTTTTCCATTTTCCTTTATTACAGAAAATTTTTCGTTAAATGCTTCAACCGAATCTACTTTATTGGTTACTTTTTCTACCAAATATAAATTTTCGGCTGTACTTTTCACAAAAGTGGGTGTAGCCCTATCGGTATAATATTGAGCCCAAGTAGTTAAAGCGGTGCCATTTTGTTTGAATACCGCCCAAAACATTACCGAAACTAGCATGATAGTTAATAATGCTGCAATTGGTTTTTTGTCGGCTATGCTAGCTTTTACATATAAACCTAAATAAAAAACAACAACCGGAATTGTTCCAAAAATAAAAGCATCCGTACTATCGCTACCAAAAATATCACCTGGAATAAACCATGCTCCCAAACCTACTATGATAGCTGGCAAAAAAACAGTAGCAAATATTTTTGACATTGGCATATCTTCTTTTTGGGCTGGTTTTAATATATCGGCATGCTTATAGTTTTTCAAACCAATATAATAAACTATTAAACCAACAAACATACCTATGCCCGCTGTTCCAAATGCATAACTCCAACCATATTTATTACGCATAAATGCAGCTATAAAAGTACATGTGGCTGCGCCAATATTTATACCTGAATAAAATATATTGTATCCCGAATCTTTTAAATGCTTGTATTTTTCTTCGTTATACAAATTACCTAAAAGTGTAGAAATATTAGGCTTAAAAAAACCATTTCCCAATACAATTAAAAACAACGAAATATAAAAATAGGTAGTACCCGGAATAGCCAAACCTAAATAGCCTAATCCCATTAAAACACCTCCTAAAAATATTGATTTACTATACCCTAATATTCTATCGGCTAACAAACCACCCAAAAATGGAGTTAAAAACACAAAGGCAATAAAAGTACCATAAATATCGGCAGCCTCTCCCCTAGCCATTCCTAAGCCTCCTTTTTCAACAGAGGTGGTAAGGTATAATTGAAAAATACCAATCATTAAGTAATAACCAAAACGTTCCCACATTTCGGTAAAAAATAAAAAGGGTAAGCCTAAAGGGTGTTTTTTATTCATGCTTGCGAAAATATCATTTTTTTTGAATTAGCCACTCCTTGTGGGTAATTGGAGATTTATAGATTTTTGATTTGGAGATTTTTTGAATTGTAGGATTGCTTGTTTGTTATATTGCCTGATTGTTGAGTTGCTAGATTATTGTATAGTTGATTTGCCAGGTTTTATTTTGCCCGTTATTATTCTAATAGCTATTGGCATGAGACCAACAACATAAATTGATAAATTATTATTGGATAGCTAGTTTTTGCTTCGACTGAGTTGTTATTTATCTTAGCCCTACAACAAGTGATAAGTGTCGCCCCTATAGGGCATTGGATAACTAGTTTTTAGTTCTTACTATCAAGTATAAGTTTTTTTTTACAATACTTTCGCTCTTAAGAAACTTTAGATTTTAGGAATTATTTGTTTTAATCATCCTGATTTATTGCAGGATAGAACGCCTGCAATAGCGGCATTGGAATGTGCGCGAAACTCTTCGTAAATTGCGCTATCTGCGGGAAATTTTTGTTGATTTTAGTCTGCTTCGTTTCCTGTAGCAATCGGAATAGACATGACCAATAAGGTGCGGGAAAATAGTTGTTGGTCAGAATACCAATAGCTTTCGGTAACAACAAGCACGAACAAGCAACCAAATCAATTATAGTTCAGACAATAAGTTTTATAAGTTGGGGTGGGTGCTAATAGTTATTTGAAATATACCTAAAACAAAAATACTAAGTGCAGTTTATAAAACCACACTTAGTAAACTCTTTTATATTCTAAATCCAAAGTACGATTATACCCTTGCAATTGCTTTACGGGAAATACGAATTGAGGGAGAGCCTTGTTAAAGCAATCGAACATTTATTTTTTGGCATCAGCATTTTCAGTTACCTTAGAAAGAGGTCTTTCTATTGAATTGATAGTTGCAAATTTGATTTTTTCTTTTGCAATTTTCATATTGTCTTTTGTAGAAAGATTTTTTTCTACTTCATTTTTTCTAGTGTCTAATGCTTCGTATAATACTTTTACCTCATCCCAATCTTCTCTTGAATATACTTTTTTATTAGCTTCCACGGCAAGTACAAAATTTTCGTAAGCCACTCTAATATTTGTAGCGTTTATCCAAGTAAAATTAAGGTCTGTACCTATTTTTCCTTCACCAAACAAGGCATCTCTAAGTACTTGTTTTCTGGTACTGTACAATTTTTCTTTATTGGCTTTAATGGCAGCTTCGTATTTAACTTTTAGTGCTTGGTAAGCCTCTTTACTTTCTGCTAATTGTTTTTTCTGTGCTTCTTCTTTAGCAGCAGCCTCTGCTTTTACTACTCTTAGTTGATAACCATCTTCTATTGTTTGCCAATATGAGTTATTGTATTCTAGGGTTACATTTTGAATAGAGTCAACATAAGTTTGTAATTCTTTTGTTTCGTCAGTTTTAGTTGAGTTGCTACATGCCGATATGCCAATGATAGAGGCACAAATAATACTAAGTTTTAAGGTTTTCATTTTTAAAGTTTATGTTTTTTAAGCAACAAATGTAACGTTCTTAACTATTTGAAATGTTGTACTTTTAAATAGATTTATTATATATTTTACATCTTTAAGCCATGGTTTAAAATTAACGAAGAGCCTCCAACAATTAATAATATCGCCCCTATGAGGCTTTTGTTTGGTGGTGCGTTTGTTTTGTTACCATACTATCGCTCCTATGGAGCTTTTGTTTTATTTATAGATAGCAATCATGTTAATCATCCAATTGATTGAAGGCGAGGACGCCTGCAATGGCTGCAAATGAAGAATTATTCGCCCTTGTTGGTGTTTAGCGAAGCGTCACCAACAAGAATAACTATTGCTTCCATGAATCTTTCAGTTTTATTTATGGGTAGCAATCATGATAATCAAAATAAAATCATAGTTTAGATAATAAGTTTTATACGTTGAGGTGAGGCAAATAATCTTGTGCAAATTTTCCAATGATAATTATTTATTAAAATTATAAAAATGTGGTGAGCGTTGGCCAGACAATAAAGCGGGCCGTGCTTCTTGCCATGTGGGTGGGTAGCTTTTTATTGTCTAGCGTTTTTGCATACTTTTTGGGCAATGCATAAAGTATGAAGAAAAAAGGAAATAGCTTTCAATTGGCTTACCTGTTTGCCTTGTAAAGGATAACGAAAAAGCGGAACTACAGAATGACCCTATGTTATTTTTTATTTCACTTTTGTTGGTAGTTAGCACAGCATCACCGACACGAAATAAGTATCGCCCCTTAGGGGGCTTTAGGTAATTAGTTTGCAGTACTTAGTTCTTGTGAATTAGTTAATCAATAAAAACATATAAATCATGTTCAGAAAATGGGTGGGAAACTTTGCGTAATCTGCACTATCTGCTGGAAACTTTTGTTTGCTTGAGATTAATTCGTTCATAGCAAAAAGGAGTTGTAACCGATATTTAAAATTCAATTTGTAAATAACCAAAGGCTAGAGACTAGAAGCTAGCAGCCCAAATTCAATCATCATGGTTATCACCCCCTAAACTGTAATAATTATTCTCTTCATCTTCGTTGCCTATATCTTCTTGTTCATCATCTAATTCACTGCCAGGAATGTCTAAATCATCACCGGCCATGTCTTCGTCAAAATCCTTTTCATTCCATTCTCCTGCTTCTTCAACCATGCGTTTGTTTTTGGTAATGTCTTCTGGGTCAATATTGGTTTCTTCTACTAAATTATTGTAAACATCATCACTTGGCGGATATAATAATACATCAACCAACTCATTATCCTTTTCATCAAAAGCGGTCAGTTTTAAATCTTTGGTATCTTTAATAGGCTTATTTTCAGTATGTTTTTTGTGATCTCGTCTCATGGCTATTTTTTGTCTTTTTTAGTTTTTTTATCTTTCTTTTTAAAAAATCCTCTTAATAAAAAACTGCTTTTAGCAGCATCCATATTCTGTTTAAACCCTTTGGTACCTTGTTTTACATTTACAATGGTTTTATCTAAATTTTCAGCAAAAACAGTATCCATAAATAGTTTACCAATGGTTCCTTTACCTGAGCGAATATTGCCCATGATGGCAGCCAAATCATCGGTTATTAAAGCTGCATTATCAGTAGTGTTTTTTAATTTCAGCAGCATATCATCTAAACTAATAGGAATGGTAGTACCAATCATATCATTGTTTTCAACCATAGTAAATGCGGTTGTTCCGGGCGAAACATTCATTATTTTATTGCCCATTAATCCATCAGAACCAATAATGGCTTTAGCATCTTTCTTTATAAATTTTTGTGTGGTAACATCTAAAATCATATCAACCTTTACAGTAGAATCTGTTATGATTTCGATGGCTTCAATAGTACCCACATTGATACCAGCAAAACGCACGTTATTGCCAACCTGCAGTCCATTTACATCTTTAAACATGGCACTTATTCTGAAAGTGGTACTAAACAGTTTTTTAGTTTCGCCTATATAATAAATACCTGCTAAAAACAAGGCTACCCCTATGGCTACAAATATTCCTAACTTTATTTTATTGATGGATTGTTTTTGCATAATGATATTATTGATTGCTATTGAAATACTTAATTTAAAGTGACTATTAATTATATAAAAAAGGATTTTACCCAAGCATCTTCCGATTTTTCGAGTTCTTGATAAGTACCTTCGGTTAATATTTTTCCATCTTTAAAAATCACAATGCGGTTGGCCGTTATTTTAGCACAAGCCATATCGTGGGTAATAATGATAGATGAAGTATTGTATTGTTTTTGAACAGTTAAAATAAGTTCACTTATTTCTTTTGAAGTAATAGGATCTAAACCTGTGGTTGGTTCATCGTAAAGCATTATTTCAGGTTTTAAAATAAGCGTTCTGGCTAAGCCTAAACGTTTGCGCATACCTCCCGAAAGTTCTGATGGTGTTTTATCTATTACATCTAAAAGGCCAACATTGGTTAGTGCTTCCTCTATTCTACTTTGTTTATCGGCATTGGTTAAATCTTTTAAATCGCGTAAAGGGAAAGCCAAATTTTCTTTAACCGACATAGAATCGTAAAGGGCACCACTTTGAAATAAGAATCCAATTTTTTTTCGCAATGCATTCAGTGCATCATTATCCAAACCATTGATATCGTTATCAAACACTTTTAAAGTACCTTCATCAGCATTTATCAGGCCCACAATACATTTAATTAAAACAGATTTGCCACTTCCTGATTTACCCAAAACCACTACATTTTCGCCTTTTTGAATATTTAAATTGATATCGACCAACACTTGGTTTGAGCCAAATGATTTTTTTAAATGTTCAATTTGAATGACAGATTCGTCTTTAGGTTTTTCCATTAGTTAATAAATAAACTGGTTATTTGAACTGCTATAATATCGATTACAAAAACCATAAGTGAAGTTACCACCACCGATGAATTGGCTGCTTGCCCAACACCTTCGGTACCTTTATTGGAGTTATAACCTTTATAACAAGCTATTAACCCAATTGATAAACCAAAGAAAACAGTTTTGATCAATGAAGGAAATACATCGGTAAAACTTAATTGAGCAAAAGCTTGTGAAAAGTATAAGTAAAAACTTACATCGCCTTTTATATTAACGCCTGCAAATGAGCCAAGCATAGAAATCACATCGTTAAAAATGGTAAGAATTGGCAACATAAATGTGGTAGCCAAAACCCTAGTAACGATGATATATTTAAATGGATTAGTTCCTGAAACTTCCATGGCATCAATTTGCTCGGTAACGCGCATAGAAGCTAACTCAGCACCAATGCCTGAACCTACTTTTCCAGCACAAATTAAAGCAGTGATTACAGGACCAATCTCGCGAACAATAGAAACTGAAATCATGGCGGGTAACCACGATTCAGCTCCAAACTCAGCAAGAGTTGGCCTAGATTGTATGGTTAATACCAAACCCATTATAAAGCCCGTAATGCCAACTAAGGTTAACGATTTGTAACCAATTAAATACGATTGTTTGAGTGTTTCGTTTACCTCAAAAGGCGGTTGAAACATTTCTTTAAAAAAGCGCATAGCAAACAGCCAAAAAGTAGCTATATCAACCAATAATTGTTCAATATAGTTATTTTTTTCAATAGGCTTTGGCCTACTTTTACCGGGCGCTTCTGGCGCACTATCTATTTTTGCAGTTAATTCAGCCAAAGGATTATTCATGGCTAATAATTAGTTTAAATACCTGCGTAAAACCCAAGCTGTACTTTCATGTTGTTCCATAACAGCAGTTAAAAAATCAACAGTACCTGCATCTTTACTTTTTTCATTACAGGTTTCAATATCTTTTCTGATTTCCACTATCAATGTTTCGTAATCTTCCAATAATTCCTTCATCATATCTTTTTGATTAGGATATTTATTGGGCGATTCTTTAAGCCTTGTTAAATTAGCAAATTCGTGCATAGTTCCAATAGTTTTACCACCTAGTTTTCCAATTCGTTCAGCTATTAAATCAATGGTTTCTTCCAACTCAGTGTATTGATTTTGGAAAAGTTTATGTAATTCCATAAAACTTTCGCCTGATACATTCCAATGGAACTTGCGTGTTTTTACGTAAAGCACCATTTCATCGGCTAAAATAATTGAAAGCATTTCAATGCTAACTGATAAATGTTTTTCTGAAATTCCTATTTGTGGTTTCATAATTTTTTTGGATTTTTTTAATGATTAAATATTATTGATATTACTGGCAGTAAAGCCAATTTCTGATTGAATAGAAATGAATAATTCTTCCTTGTTTCTTCGAACTTTAGGAAGGTTTACCAATGGATCGTTTTCTATATCGCGGTAACCTAAAGCCATGATAGATACACTGCGTAAACCGCGTTCTTTTAATTGCAATACTTCATCTAAATCAACACTGTTAAATCCTTCCATTGGAGTTGAGTCGATTTGTTCTAAAGCTGCTGCACACAAGGCTACACCTAATGCTATGCTTGCCTGTTTGGCGTGCCAGCAAAAGTTTTCTTCAGCAGTATTTTTTAGTAAATTACCTATTTCTAATTTGATACGTTTTAAGCTATCTTCACTCATATTTCTAACTTTAGCCACATGAGTTATGTATTCATCAATTTTTTGTTGGGTTAAACAATCCCAAGCCGCAAAAACCAACAGTACAGATGCCTCTGTTATTTGAGGTTGCATGTAAGCAATGGGTTGAATTTTTTTCATCAACTCCAAATTTTCAATAACTATTACAGAATATGGTTGTAAACCGTATGAAGAAGGAGCTAAATAAATGGCATCTAAAATAATTTGTAATTTTTCTTTTGGAATGGTTTTGCCATTCATGCGCTTCGTAGCATAGCGCCAATTTAAAGCTTCAATTATATTCATAAGGACTGCTTTTTAATTATTTAAAAATGCCTTACAAATATGATAAGCAGAGGAGGTTATTATATTACACTAAAAACAGAAGTTATTATATAAATCACATGTTTAGCTCGGATAAATACTTTTAAACGCTTTACCCATATTTTCAATTACATCAGTAATCAATAAACTTTCAACACTTTGTTTTTTTAATGATAAATCAGCTGCTAAACCATGCATAAAAACTCCTAGTTGAGCAGCCTTAAAAGGTTCATAACCTTGTGCAAGAAAAGCAGTTATTATACCTGTTAAAGCATCGCCTGAACCACCTTTAGCCAAACCAGCATTACCTGTTGTGTTAAAATAAACAATTCCATTATAAGTAATAATGGTTTTATCTCCTTTCAGTACTATAATTATATTAAGCAATTTAGCTTGATTAACAGCGGTGAGAATCCTTTCATGGTAGTTTACATGCTCGCCAAATAACCTATCAAACTCTTTTGGATGAGGAGTAATTATGGTTTGTGGTGGAATTTTAGCAAACAATTTTTTGTCGGCAGCTAACATATTTAAAGCATCTGCATCCAGCAATAATGGACAATGAGAATTGTTGAATACAGCGGAAATTAATTTACCCTCATTTAACCCTAATCCTGGACCAACGGCAATGGCTGAATAATTTTCTAAATCATTGCCTAAATCGGTTCTAAAATTAACCATTGCTTCAGGCAATGCTGTTTGAATAATAAACCTTTCTTCTTGAGGAATATTAACTGTTACCAATCCTACTCCTGACCGTAAACAAGCTTTTGAAGCAATAACAGCTGCACCCATTTTACCTAAATTTCCTGCAATTATTAATGCATGACCATGATTTCCTTTGTGTGAATCTGCCTTACGCGGCTTAAATATATTTTTGATGATACTTTTGGTTAGTTTTTTCATGTGATGGTTTTTTGGGGTTGCTTTAGGCTTCTGGCAACTGGCTTCTAGCAACTAGCAATAGACAATATGCAATAGGCAATTAACAATTAGCAAAATCAAAAGTAATATAACAATCTAGCAATTCAACAATCCAACAATTAAACAATCCAACAATCTCCAAATCAAAAATCAACAAATCAATAAATCAGAAATAATCAACTCGGGTATTCAATTTTGTACTCTTGAAGGGTTTTAACAATTTTATCTAAAATGAAATAATTTTTATACCATTTTTTATCTGCAGGAACTACATGCCAATTGGACTTTTTAAAGGAATTGTTTATTACAAATTGATACGATTCTAAAAAGGCTTCATGATTGGCAATATCTTTCACATCTGCTTCTTGATACTTCCATTTTTTAGTAATATTTGTTTTACGTTCTGCTAATCTTTTTAATTGTTCGTTTTGCGAAATATGCAGAAAAAATTTAATCAATATTGTATCATTATTGATTAATCCTGCTTCAAAGTTGTTGATTTCATTGCATCTTTCTTCCAGTTGGTTTTTAGTTAATGTTTCATTCATTACCGGAATCAACACATCTTCGTACTGTGAACGGTTAAATATTTGAATCATTCCTTTAGAAGGACAATGATTACTTATACGCCATAAAAAATGATGTGCAAGTTCTTCATGCGTTGGTGCTTTAAACGATTTAACATTACATCCTGCTGGATTTACACCATAAAAAACATGCTTAACTGCACTGTCTTTTCCTGCAGTGTCCATTCCTTGCAGTATTATCAGTACTTTATATTTTTGTTGTGCAAATAACTTATCCTGAATTTGAATCAATGTTTCGGTCAATGCTATCATTTTCTGTTTAGCTTTTAACTTGCATATTTTTTCGGTTGGATAGGTGTGTATGTGTAAAAGTATTGGATGTTTCATTTAATTATATTTATTATCAATCATTTACTTATTTTTAAGTTTAAGCACTTTTTTCTTCTTTCTTTTTCCATAGATGAAAAAGAAACAAAAAATCTAGGCAAAAAAATGCTTCCACCCACAAGGCTTTGGCTGGCCCGCTTTTTTGCCAGCCCAACGCGCACTTTATAATGGAAAAATTTAATAATTTTAAAGTTGATTTTAGTTTATTGATTTATTTCTTTTTATAATTCAATCCTAAAACCAAAGATGATTTTAAATTATAACTTCATTTATTATCAAAATATCTTATTTATACAAAACCAACTCGGGTTTGGTTATAAAATAATCACGTGCTTTTATGTTGTAATTACTTATTGGATTAGCTGCAAAACTATTATCGGCAGTTCCTGGCATGAATGGATAAAAACCAATGGAAAGTTCAAAAGTGCTACTTACCAAGTATTCGTTTCGTATAAGCACGCCAACTGCAAAAGCTTGGTAAAATGTATTGCTAAACATACTTCCAAAATTATTTGCCAATCCTGCTACACTGTAAAATAATACTGGAGCAAACTGAAAACCAATAAACTTATATGGCATGTATAAAACAAACTCTAAGTTTAAAATGGCTTTGCTTTTTCCGTTTAGGCTATTGCTGCTAAACCCATACATTTGAGAGCCGTTTAAATTTAAACTTTCATAACTTTCTCTATCAATTCCTTCCACAAATTTAAACCTTACAAACTGACGGTAATACCATTTATGTAGTTGTTGCAAATCGGTAAAATAGTTTACATCAAAATTTACCACTCCATTTTTTAAATAATTTGAATTATAAAAGGTGCCATAACCTGCACTTAACGAGAGGTAACCAAAATTGTTAAAATGCTTACCAGTTCCATATTTAATACCTGTGTAATAAACAAGCGTATTCAACTCTTTCTTTAGCGTTCCTGCTACTATTTCAAATACATTTCCTTGCGGAATATCTTCATTAGCACCATAACGAAATAAATACCTATCGCGGTAATACTTACGTTGCGAATAACCTAAATTTATTAAAAACAAAGATTCGTCTCTATTAACCCTATCGGTATCAATGGCAAATGTAGGTCGGTCAAAATATTCGCTTTTAAAGTACCTTGTACCTATTATGTAATTACTAATTCGTTTATTGATGGATTCGGTTTTATTTTTAGCCTGACTAAAACTTTTAGCTGCCCAAACATCAAAAGTATTATAATTAATTGGGTAACTTTTAGTAATCCCTGTTTCGAAATAAGTTTGATTGTAAATCCTTAAATACTTATTGGAACTAATGCCTCCAGCCCATTTAGCTAATGGCGAAAAAAACAATCTTTCAATATTTAAACCAAATTGATTATCGTCTTTAACGGTGCTGTAAAATGCAGCTGCGCTTATATATGTTTTTTTGATATTAAATATAGAATACCTTCCTGAAGTTGATAGATGCTGCCTGTCATTATTCCAAGCAAAACCTTGTTCATACTGATGCCCAAACCCTAAAATATTTTTATCATAAACTACCACATTAGGAGCTGTTAAATCAAAATTACTGCTAGCAGTGGCAGTCCATCTATCTTGTGTGACTACTAAAATATCAATGCTATCAGATTTTGAATCGGTATTTTTTTGTACATAAATACGTGCATCAAAAGTATAGGGCGAAAGCCTTAAAATACGCTCCGTTTCAGAAATTGCAAGTACATCAACATGCTCGTTAGGTTTAAAAAGTAGTAAGTTTTTGATGATGTGTTCTTTGGTAGTTACATGGAATTTATTTCCTATTTTTTCTAAATAATCTGGTTTTTCACCATAAAAATTATTTACGGAATACCCAAAAGGATCAAGAACAATTACATGTATATCGCGGATTATTTTTCCTTTGTATTTCAAAAAAGGATTAACTGCATTTTTCTTTAAAAACTTATTAGGTTCAATGGTTTCTATGGTATCAATACTTTCAAAAATCACATCGTAAACCATACTGGTAAACACATGTTTGTCAGCACGTTTTTCTAATTTGTAGTAAAAATTGCTAGTATCTTTTACTATTTGCGCGCTGGCATTAAAGCTTAGTAAAATAATAATAACAACAAAAATATATTTAACACCCAAATTATTCAGGAGTATCTTTTTTGCTTGAAAATTTATTGATTAAACCCATCAATGTAGTTTTGATAGCATCTGTATTATTGGTAACTATATTGGTAACTGCCATTTGCAATACCACACCCAATAACTGTTTAAAAGGATTATGGCTATTGCCAATAATTACCTTTTTTGATAAATAACCAGTAGCTAAACCAATGGCTGTATCTAAAATATCATCTTTAAACTCATCGTTGTGAGTTAAATCTTTAAATGTATTTTTTATTAAATTAGCTGGAGTTAAATTAGCATAAGTAATTTTAAATTGCTCTTGCAATAAAACTTTATCAGCTGCTTGTTTCAATTCCATTTCTGCAATTGCTAAATTTAGTTTTTCTATTGAGTCCATTTTCGCCATAATTACTTAGTAAGTATTTGGTTAATAATAGACCTATTTACTTTTTTTTGAATAAATTTATTTAAAAATACACATAAAATACCCACTATAACCAAGTAAAAAGCTGCTACACAAAAAAATCCAAAGTATATATTGTTTAATACATTACCAAGCCATAGTGCTACTCCAATATTCAAATTAAGGATAACCAAACCCACGAATAATACTAAAATAATACGTACTGCTAATACTGAAATTATTGATGCTGATTTTTGCAAAGCATTTAGTTTTAATAACTCAAAACTGCTTTTACCATAGGCCTCTGCTCTTTCAAATAAAGGCTCCATAAATGTTGATTTCTCTTCCATTTCCATTGTTATAGTCAAAATAAATTATGTGTATTTAAGTGTTAATTCTTTTATGAATTAATAGCTTATTTAGAGGCTTCTACTTTTTCTTTTCCTTTTTCAAAAAGATCCATTGCATCTTCCTTAACTTCTTCAAACTTGTCGGTTAATGTTTCCATTAATTCATCCAATTTGTCTTTTAAATCGTCCATGGTGTCAGAACCTTTTTGCGCAATTCTTCTACGCGTTACCGATCCTTTTTCAGGAGCGAATAAAATTCCTAATACTGCACCAGCAGCTAATCCTGCTAACATTCCTAATACTACTTTACCGTTGTTCATTTTGTTTATTTATTAAATTTTTAAAAATTGTTGTTTATAATTTGCGGCCTTGTATTACTCTTAAAATAATGGCTACTAAAGCAATTACTAAAAGCACATGAATTAAACCGCCAGCGTTATAACTTAAAAATCCTATTGCCCATAATATGATTAATACTACCGCAAATGCATATAATATATTTCCCATAATCTTATTTATTTACTACCGTGAAAAGCCAAACCTATGGTAGATACACCGCTCGATAAATCTAAGAAAGCACCCACATTATTGTTAAAGTGATATTCAGTTCCAATATGTAAATCTAAAAACAAGTTACTTCCACCTTGGTAGTAATTTTTATCACCATTATAGCCATTGTCCCAACTTTGATTAATGATGGCAAAACCTAGAGAGCCTGCTAAATAAAAATCCCATTTTTTATTGGCTTTAAGTAAATTATCAAAATAATAAGAGCCTTTAACACCAACAGGAATAATAGTTTCGCGGTAAGTATAATTCCTGTATGGATTATTGTTATTACCCCAATAGTAATCATTAGTAAACGTTGAAACACTGATAAAAGGTGCTAGTGTAAAATCTTTAGCTACATCAAACTCATAGTTTAAATGAAACACCGGTAATGAGCGTGCTGCATAACCATAATAACCAGTTCTGCCACCAATACCTAAACCTAAATTAAGTGTTTTACCAAATTTTTCTTGCGCAGTAATATTTAACTGAAACAGGCTAAATACAATTACTAAAATGCTTGCTAATTTCTTCATATTACTTCTTATCTTTTATGGTTAATCCTTTTATTGCTTCGCCTAAATCAGTCATTTGTTGGTTAAATTCTGTTTTAAATTTTTCCCAATTTTCTTTCCCGTCATCTTTGTAATCAGTCAATTTTTTTTCTAAGTCGGTATTTTTAGTTTCTAAATCAGCTATTTTCTTTTGGTAATCTGCCTTAGCTGCGCTTTTTTCTTTAGCTATGCGTTGGTTGAATTCTGTTATGCTTTTATTGTTAGCATTAATTTTTTCTATTGCTTCTTTGCGGTAAGTATCAACTTCTACCAAGTAAGCTACATTGGCTTCATCTAATTCTTTGTTAGCTTCGTTTACATTGGTTTGGGCATTTTCTACTTTTTTGGAAGGAGAGTTGCATGCGCCTAAAATACTTATTGATACAAAGCCAATTGCAATGGCTTTAATGATTGTTTTTTTCATAATGGTAATGTTTTTGTTATTTATTGATGTAGAATATTTTATTAAATACAGATACTATAAATCTGCTATTAGTTTTTGAATCTCCTCTTTGGTTTTACCTAAACGCGCTTGTATTTTGCCCATCATTTCATCGTGCTTACCTTCTACTAGTAGCAAATCATCGTCAGTTAGTAAAGCAAATTTTTGTTTAAGTTTACCTTTGGTTTCGTTCCAGTTGCCTTTTAATTCGGTTAAGTTTGTCATTTCCTTTTTGTTTTAAATGTGTATTTTAACACTTTCCAAAGGTGAGGTATTGACTAACTAATGCTATTACACATGTATGGAATTAAGTTACATTAATCACACTTATTAAATTGATTAAGGTTTTGGTACAATTGTGTCATGCCCTTGCTCGTATTTGCTTAAAAGCGTGGTTAGCGAATGCCTGTATGCTTTTAAAGCCTTCAAAGTAATTTCCGGATTTTCTTTATTAGGAATAGTAACAGGCATTTCATCTAAATACTTTGAAAGTTCAGGATGATTTTTTACAATATCCATAGTTATGGTTAATATCTCTTTGTTTAAATCTTCTTCGGTTTGCATGGTTATGTTGGTTTAAAATCAGTGAACATTAAAAGCCTGCATGTTTTAGTTTATCAAGCTTTAAGTTAATTTCTTTGAGTAAAACAAATTGTTTTTGTTGGGTTTCAAACAAGGTTTTAATTTGCTCTTCCAGCAATAAATCCATTTTTTGATGAAGGCTTCTTATTTGCATTTCGGCCTTTAGGTTAATCATGTAATCGTTTTCACCTCGCATTCTGTCTTTTTCTTCTTGCCTATTTTGGCTCATGAGTATAACAGGTGCTTGCAATGCAGCAATACACGATAGAATTAAATTCATTAAAATAAAAGGGTAAGGATCGAATTTAAAAACTCCTAAAGCCAATACATTAAACACAATCCAAACAGTGAATACTAGCCCGAATAGGATAATAAATTTCCAACTACCTCCAAATTGCGCAACCTTGTCCGAAATGCGTTGTCCTTGGGTAATGGTTTCAATAGGCGGATTTAGTAAATTACGAATAATCAGTTCTTCCGACTCTAAAGTATCTTTTACTATTTGATGTAATTTTGATAAATGCTCATTTTCGTCAAAGAGTAATTTATCTATGTTCTCGTTTTTCAATTAAATTAAAAATAACAGCACAATGAGTATCACTATTAAAGCTCCAGCCGAAATAAAAATACCCCCATCTACTGCCACCAACTGTGTATTGATTACACGCACTTCGGTTAATAAAGTATTCAACTCTTCTTTATTCATTTGGCTTTTATCCATTTCTTTTATTACCTCTAAACGCTTTAAAAGAACATTCGATTTTGTATTTTGGATGCTTTGCAATGCCACAGCATTTTTATTGGAGACTGTTTTGTTTTTAGCTTTTACCGAAAAAAAAGTAAATAGTAAAATAACAACAGTAAGCGCTACACTTATTTTGTTCATAATTTTAGGGGTTTATAGTGATTTTATAAAAAGTCAAATGTGAGGATAAAACAAAATATCACCATTACACATTGCCACTAATTTGTTATATAAATTACGGTTTTTTAGTTCATAGTATAAAGTTCGAAGTAGTAAGTTCGGAGTACTAAGTTCGAACTTGGTTCATTATGCGGAAAACCTTGCGAAATCTGCATAATCTGCGGGAAACTTTTGTGAATAAAACAAGCATTTGAAAACATCCCCCTTACCCCCTTCACACACACACAAACCCAATTCACAAGGGGGAATTGTTCCCGAACAATTAAGTCAACATTATATCAATCATGTTCAAACAATGCAGTAAGAAGGTACGGTGAGGACACCGACCTTGGACAAAAATCTGCTCGCTTGAGATTGCTTCTTCCGTTTGAACGGAATCGCAATGACTTTCCAAAAAGGTTAAGTCAATATTATAGCAATCATGTAAATCAAAAAAATAATGGGACATTCATCATTAGTATTTTATAATTAGACTTTGTGTAGATAACTAGGGATTTAAAATGAAAGTAATGTTTGTAACTCCTTAAATTTCATTCGCCCAAAGCTCTAGTAAATATCAAATACACAAGGTGAGTGTCACTTCCTAAATTAATAAGCTGTTATTAGTAATAAAACACAAAAACTGGCAATATTAAGTTTAAAAGCATTTACAAAAACTCCTTATTTTTTTAATATTATTGCCAATTTAAGCCAACTAAAAACAAAAAATAATTGACATAATATTATAATTACTTTTACGTTATTAACCTTTCAAAACCGTAAAACAATGAAAATACTATTTAAAATAATAACTTTTTCAATTTTTATATCTAATGCTTTTGGACAAGAAAACGAAAAATTATATCCCATTAAAAAGGGAATTCTTTGGGGTTATATAAACAAATTAGGTGCTACAGTTATTAAACCTCAATTTTTTTCGGTTGGAAAGTTTTCTGAAGGGTTAGCACCTGTTAGGCTGAAGGGAACTTATGGCTACATTAATAAAACAGGCACTTTTATTATATCCTCAAAATACGATTTGGCTTTTGATTTTGAAAATGGAATTGCAAGAGTTTTTATAGATGGCAAAACCTTTTTTATTGATAAAACAGGAACTATTTTATTTCATCACGATTATGAAAGTATTACTACTTTTGGTAGCCGTTCGTTTGCTATTATTATTACTAAAACAGGTAAGTATGGAATCATTAACAGTAGTGGTAAACTAATAGTAGATACTTTATTTAAACGTATTCATCCTTTTGTAAATGGACTTGCAGTGGTTGAAGGGCTTAATCATTTACCATATACAAATGATACCTTAGAAAAAGTAAAATATGAAGTTGGAGTGATTGACTCTATTGGAAATTGGATAGTGCCTTATGGACGCTATTCAAAAATTGAGGATTTTAAAAACCATTACGCAAAAGTTGGTCTCATACTTTCAGAAGAAACCAATTATAAAGAGACAAACCATGAGGCCATCATTGATGAAAAAGGAAAGGAACGTTTTGTTATTCCTGTAAAAAAATTTGAATTTGATTACCACAATGAAGGTTTTTATAATGAGGTGGCTGTAGTAAAAATTTATTCTTTAGTTGAAGTTAATGTTCATGGGTGGACAACAAAGGTTGGAAAGGAACACATGGGTGTGATAGACGTAAACGGAAATATATTATGTACCGATCTTAATTGGAAAGAACTTACTCCATTTACTTTTAATAGGGCTTTTGTGCTTGATGGAACAAACAAATGGAAATTGATTGATAAAAGTGGAACACAAATTGGTGATTCAAGCTTTGAGAAAATATTATTCAAAACATACAAAGGTGATCATGAAAATTTATTTACTGATGGAAAAGCCTTAGTTAAATTTGCAAAGGGTTGGGTGGTTATTGATACAACAGGTAAAGTATTGACTGAACCAAAGTCTTTTAATGAAATAAAATATTTTGATTTATTTAGAGTTGACAATGTTGTTTTTTTTGAAGATCATATAAGTTTTGATCGTTATAAATCAAACTATCTATATGGATTTTGGAATATAAGCAATGGCGTAATTATAAATCCCACATATCACGATATTGACGAAAAAAACATGAACAATGATTTGATTTACGTAATGAAAGATGGAAGAAAAGGATACATTTCTCAAAGTGGAAAAAAAATATGGCAAGAAGGTAAACCCAATAACCTACAAGATTTAAATATTGACCATCTAAATCGTGGTTATTATTATGCTTCTTCAAAAAACATAAAAAAACTTGCAGGTTTTGGAGGTTGGGGTAAATCAAATAATCATTCAAAACCAGCATCAAAAAAAATACTCAAGCAAGGAAATCAACTTCAGTTAATTATTGCACCTAATAAAAAAACAAAATGGAATGAAACCTATAGAGGAATGAAATTATTGGTGGTAAATGGTGCAAATGACACTATGTATTTTTCAGCACAAGACAGTAGGCTATATTTAAAAATGCAAGCACTAAACAAATATGGCGAATGGAAAGATATTGAATATTTACCAAATAGTTGGTGCGGGAACAGTTATCACAAATTATTTTTAGCACCTAACGAATATTGGGAATTTGCAACACCCATTTATCAAGGAGAATTTAAAACAAAACTTCGTGCACAATTATCTTTTGAAAAAGGTATAAAAGGAGAAAAAGATAATTTTTTATACAGCAATGAAATTGATGGATATATCAATCCAGGTCAGTTTTGGAATAAAAAAGAATATTATCCAAGAGGAATAATGGATCCATACTTTGAATAATTAAAAAAAGCAATTTTAACCAATTGGGTTTGGGTAAGGACACATAATAAATACAACGTTATTAATAAACTTTGTTTATTTAAATGACTTAAGCCTTGTTAGAAAAGCCTTCCCCAAACACTATTAAAAGAATAATTTATTTTTGGTTATACTTCACTTAAATACTCATAATGGCGTATATGTAAACTTTACAATTAGCGCGAAACTTGAATTTTAACAATAAGCATTTCAAAACATCCCCCTTTGCCGAAAGCTTTCGGCACCCTTCGCCAACACACAAGTCCAAGTCACGCTAAAAGCATAAGGGAATTGTTCCCGAACAGTTAAGTCTGCATCATGGCAAAAATCTTAATCAATCACGCAATGCGCGACATAGTTCAGACAATAAAAATAAGGAAAAATGAACAATAAATTTTTTAAGGTTAACCACATTATTTGTAACATAAAAATTACGTTAATGTAATTTCCAAGTAAAATTATATGATAAAACTTACAAAACTAAAAAACTAAAAAATTGTAAAACCAACACAATTTAATGATAATCAGTTATTTGAAAAATAAGGAGCGAAATATAAAAATAAATTTCAAATATTTCAATACCACTCATAAAACTATTTAAAAAAAAGCAAGTTGTAATTTTCATTGGAGTCCAGAAACCAAATTTAAAAACGGGGAGAATCTGAAAATCCATAAGAGTAGGACAAACTTAAAATCTTTAATTTATTACATGGAGCATTTAAAAATTGCGAGCGATAATTACGTGGCGTTCACGTTTTTTATCGGAACAATGGCCATGATGGCCGCATCAGTTTTTTTCTTTTTTGAGTTAGGTAATACTTCTCAAAAATGGAGAACATCAGTTTTAGTTTCAGGGCTAATTACCTTTATTGCAGCAGTACACTACTACTACATGAGAGGTTACAATTTAGCCACAGGAGATTCACCAACATTTTTTAGGTATGTTGATTGGATTTTAACAGTGCCTTTGATGTGTGTTGAGTTCTACTTAATTACCAAAAAAGCAGGTGCTAAAGTTTCATTATTATGGAAACTAATTGCAGCCTCACTAGTAATGTTAGTTACAGGCTATTTTGGTGAAACAATCGACAGAGGAAACAGTGTATTATGGGGTGTTATTTCAGGAGCAGCTTATTTTTACATTGCTTACCTAATTTGGTTTGGCGAAGTAGCTAACTTAGCACAATCTGCAGGACCACAAGTGGCAAAAGCAACAAGAGTTTTGGCTTGGTTTGTATTAGTTGGATGGGCAATTTATCCTTTGGGTTACATTTTAGGAACTCCAGGTGGATTATTCGGAATTCAATTGGTTTCAGATCCTGCTGCAGCTTCGCATGCCATGGATATTGTTTACAATATTGCAGATGCCATCAATAAAATTGGATTTGGTTTAGTTATTTACTCTTTAAGTAGAAACGAAGACTAAATTTTTACTATCAATCAAAAAAAGGGATTCTATGATTTTTATAGATTCCCTTTTTTTATAAAAAAATGCATCGTGTTAACAAAATCAAAATTACCTGTTATTGATTATCTGTTTGCTGGTGGCGGTGCTTCTGCTACGCTATTACTCATGCAAATGGAAAAACAAAATCTGCTAACAGGTAAAAGTATTGTTATTATTGAACCAGATGCAAAAACCCTTAACGATAAAACTTATTGCTTTTGGGAAAATGCCAACGACAACCTAGTTAACACTTGTAAGCATTTAATTAGCAAACAATGGCAAAAAGTAAGTGTAAACCAAAATACACCAGAAGCCTTATTACCAATGGAATATTTCCATATTTCGAGTGTTGATTTATACAACGAATTACAAAAAATAATTGTCCGAAACAACATCAAAAAAATAAGTTCTTATGTAAAAGAATTACTACCCATTGAAGATAATATAAAGGTAATTACCAACGAGGAAACATTTACCGCAAAAATGGTTTTTGATAGCCGGCCTCCACAGTTTAGTTTACCTAAAAAAAATGAAGCACATTTATTTCAATCATTTTTAGGATACTTAATTGAATTAGATACACCAATAGCAGACTACAGCTGTGTAGATTTGATGGATTTTGAAGTAGAACAACTTGGATTCACTCAATTTATGTATGTGCTTCCATTTAGTGATAACAAAATATTAGTTGAACTTACTCGTTTTGGCGAAAAGGTGATTGACCCAAATGAAGCACAAACCATTTTACAACAATATATTACTAAAAGATTTGGAACTTTTACCATTATAGAAACAGAAAAAGGCTGTATTCCAATGAGTACAGCAAAAATAGAACCTACTCTTTTAAAAAAAGTTATTCCAATTGGAGCAAAAGCATCTGCCATTAAACCAAGTACAGGTTATGCATTTAAAAACATGTTTAAGCATGCTTCTCAAATATGTATGTGTTTAAAAAATGGTAAGCACCCAAAGGCATTACCCATTAACTTAAAGTATAAATTTTACGATAGATTACTATTACTCATTTTAAGTAAACAACCCGTAAAAGGAAAGCCAATTTTTATGGCATTATTTGAAAAAAATAAAGCGCTTAAAGTGATGAAATTTCTGGACGAAAAAACAACGCTTTGGCAAGATATAAAAATACTTTCTACCTTACAGTTTGCTCCATTTTTTAAATCATTAGGTTGGCATATTTCATTTAAGTTAACACAATTGGTACTTCCTTTATTGGTTTTATTTTTTTCAATTCTATTACTATTTGTAAATAACAACAATACTCATTTATTAACTTTAGTTGAACCATTTTTACTATTGATTGGATTGTTTTTTATAGGCATACCTCATGGAGCATTAGATTATGTGCTTGAAAGTGGGAATATTAAAAGTAAGGTAAGTATTGCTTTTATTGTTAAATACCTAGGATTTGCTTTTATCTATTTACTAGTTTGGCTGTTTTTTCCCAATTTAGCTTTATTTATTTTTTTACTCTTTTCAGCATGGCATTTTGGTCAAGCCGATATGCAACAATGGCAATCAAAAAGTAATAGCACTTATAAAAATATTATTTGGGGTATTACTCTATTAGTTATTCTTTTATTGGGTCATGTCAGTGAAACCAATCAAATCCTAAGCAATTTAAATGTATATATTTTTAAAATAAGTAATTTACAAGGTAAATACATTTGTTATTTATTAATATCAATTGCACTTGCGTGGGCAATATTGGAGAAAAATTTAGCCATGTTAATCAGTATTATTACTATTTCCATTTGTATACAACTTCCATTAATTACCTCATTTGGTTTGTATTTTATTGGCCAGCATAGTTTAAATGGTTGGATGCATTTAAAACAAGGATTGAATACAAACAATAAAACATTATTTATAAAAGCATTGCCATTTACATTAGGTGCATTTTTATTATTTGGTATTTTACAACTACTAAGAAATACGAGCTTAAACCAGCAATTTGATAAAAGTTTGATACCTACTTTTTTTATTTTTATTTCATGTATCAGCTTTCCACATGTAATTGCAATGAATCATTTTTATAAAAAATATTTGTAGCGATTTTAGTTCATATTTGTTCGCCCTTGTTGGTGTTTTAGCGAAGCGGCACCAACAAGAAATTAGTGTCGCCCCTATGGGGCTTTGGATTGATGGAGTGCTTGTTTTGTTATAATAGTTTCGCTCCTACGGAGCTTTTGGTATTTTCACCCTTTGTATTTTAGTACTTAGTTTTTGTAATTTAGTTAACCATCAAAAACAAACAAATAAATAATAGTTCAGACAATGTGCGGGAAACTTTTGTATATATAACAAGCATTTCAGTACATCCCCCTCCCCCCTTCTCTTACGCACAAGTCCAATTCACAAGGGGGAATTGTTCCCGCCCAGTTTTGAAAAGCAACAAACTATTTTCAATAGTTTATGATTTACTAAAAATATAAAAAATGTAGCGAGCGTTGGGCAGACAATAAAGCGGGCCGTGCTTCTGTCCCGAAAGCTTTCGGGATGTGGGAGGATAGCTTTTTATTGTCTAGTCCTGCAAGGCAGGACATACTTTGAAGTTTATACTGAGCGCAGCCGAAGTAGCAATGCAAAAAGTATGAAGAAAAAAAGTGTACGGGAAACTTAGCGTAATCTGCGCTATCTGCGGGAAACTTTTTTAGTGCTTTCACACCTTGCGTGACTTAGTTCAAACCTTAGAACAACCCACCCCTAACCCCTCCAAGGAGGGGAATTGCTTAGTGGTAAAATCAAAATTATCAATCACGTAAGACGTGACATGGTTCAGACAATAAACAAAAAAAACTTTGTCAAAGTTTAGTGCTCTGACAAAGTTTTGGAAGTTATTACTAATACAATAAAATTTATTTTAGCATTTTATTCTAATTGGTATTCGTTTCGGCTTCGCTCAACGACCGCGTGCATTGAGGCAAATTTGAAAAATTTCAGATGGAATGTAATTCTATTAAATAAACGAAATTAAATATTAATACCTTAAAATGGTAAATACTGTTTTTCGAGCTTCTTGGTATTGAGCTTCGGTACATTCTGTTATGGCATTGTTCTCGCATGGGCAATCAGAAGAGTTTTTAACTTCGCCATAGCCTTTTCCAAATATGCGCGAAGGTTTGGAAATTCTACTTTTTATATATTTAGCCGATGCTTTGGCTCTGCTATCTGATAGAATTTGATTGTATTTTTCGCTTGCTCTACAATCAGTAAAACTGCTTAACTCTACCCTCATTTTTGGATATTCGTTCATAATGGCTACAATTTTATCTAACTCTACTTTGGCATCTTCTCTTATGGTAGATTTATTTAAATCGAAAAAGATTTCGTTTAACTCTAATATTTTAGCTAAATCAGCTTTGGGTTTTATTTGCTCTTTTATTGGTATTTTAGTTAAAATAATATCCGCTTTTACAATCAATTCAGTGCCTAAAGTGGTAGCAAAAGCATTGCCATCAGCAAAAGTTTCTTTTACAGCTACTAATTTAAAATTACTATTATTAGCAGCTTTAAATATAAAGGCTCCATCTTCTTTTGTGATAACAGAATCAATAACGAGGTCTTTATCGTTATACAACTTAACAAACGATTTAGGAATGGGATTACCATTTTTTTGTAATACCACACCTTGTATTCTTTTATCTATTTTTTGAATACTGAATGAATACATATCGTCAGTTCCTTTGCCTCCTGGCCTGTTTGATGAAAAATAACCTGTTGACATTTTATCATTGGCAATAGCCGAAATATCATCAAAACGAGAGTTTAAAGGCGCTCCCACATTTATTATTTTACCTATTTTATCATCGCGTATTTCGCAAATAAAAATATCCAATCCACCTAAACCATAACGTCCATCAGAAGTAAAAAATAACATCATGCTATTTTCTTCGTAAAATGGAAATAACTCATCTCCTTCTGTATTAATTTGATTGCCCAAGTTAACAGGCTTTGACCATATACCACTGCCATCTTTGGTAGTTTTATAAATATCCGATCCTCCAAAACCTCCAGGCATATCGCTTATAAAATACATGGTATTAGCGGCAGCATTAAAACAAGGATGTCCAACTGAATAACCAATGCTATTGTATGCAAAAGGTGTTGGTGTTGACCATTTACCATCGCTATAATCGCTAAAAAATATTTGAAGTTCTACAATTCTATCCTTGCTTTTATCGTGGTAGTTATTTCGTGTAAAAGCCATGGTAGTTCCTGTTTTGGAGAAAGTAGCAGGACCATCGTGCATTTTACCATTGATGTTTTTATCAAAATTTACAATATTGGTTAATTGGGTTTTATCAATATCTGCCATGTATAAATCCAAGTAAGGTTCATTGTGCCAATTATCTTCTTTGCTAAAAACTTTTTTATTTCTACTTGAAGTGAATACAATTTTGTCTTTATAATACGTTGGACCAAAATCTACTTCATTGGTATTCAGGTTAAGCATTTCTATTTTAAAAACCTTACTATCTTGGCTCCAATTATTGTATTCATTTTTATTAGCTAAATAATCAATTGCCCTTAAATCAGTTGGTTTTACTTGCGCAAATTTATCCATCCAATAAAGGTTTTCTGCATATTTATTATTCATTTTTAAAGTCATGGCATAATTTATATAATCTTCAGGAATTAAACCTGAACCATTGATAATATATGTACTATAAACCGAATCAGCCGCTTGGTTATTATCCATTTTATGGTAAGCCATTGCTAATTTACGTTTGCCATCTAAAGTTAAATTTTCTGCTTTACTGTAAGCAATTATAGCATCGGAATACGAATAACTAAAAGAGTATTTATCGCCTTGTATTTCCTTGCTCGACTTTTGCTGCGCCAATAATTGAAAACTGAATAAAAGAAAACAGATAATGGGTATAATTTTATTTTTCATGATATGTGGAATTAAATTTTTTGTGATTTAAAAATGTTAGAAATACCTAGGTGTATGAATTTGTTTTTTATTTTTTAGCATAAAGTCATACCTTAATAATATTTCATGGCTGCCTTGATTGTATTTGGCAGTGCTCACTCCTACTGACCAGTCGAACGAATAGCCAATATGTAATTGATTGGTTAAATCAAATCCAATTAATGCTCCAGCAGCATCGCCCGTGCGGTACATGGCACCTAATAATAATTTATCTAAAATAATAAATGAACCAGTAACATCAGCTTGAATAGGTGCACCTGCGGTAACTTTAATTAAAGTAGTAGGTTTAAACGATAGAGTATTGCTTATTTTAAGCATGGTTCCAGCTATAAAAAAGTAATGGCGTTGGTCTTTACCTGCCAATTTTATACCATCGTTATTATTGGAATAATTTGTTTCCATTAAGTTAGGAATAGATACACCTGCATAAAAACGTTCGCGTGAATAATACACACCAAAACCAAAATCGGGAGATACTTTATTATTGATATTATTGGCAAATGCAGGATCGTTTTGTTGATCTAAAGTTAGTTTATTTAAATTGGCTTGAAGCATATTGGCTCCAGCACTTAAACCTAACGATAGCTTGGCATTGCGTGAAACACGCATGATATAAGCAAAATTAGCGGTAACCGATGAAAAGTTAACAGGACCAATTTTGTCGTTCATAACTGCTAGTCCTAAACCTATATGTTCATTGCTTAAAGGTGCATGTAAAGTTAAAGTTTGAGTTGATGGAGCTCCATCAAAACCTACCCACTGAGAACGATGCAAAGCTGAAACTGTTAAGGCATCGCGGCTACCGGCATAAGCCGGATTAACCACCATGGTATTGTACATATAATGCGTGTACATAGGCGCTTGTTGTGCTTTTATGTGCAATGTTGCTATTGTAAAAACAATTACAACTGCTATTTTATTACTAATTTTCATAATGTAATGAATTGATTAAATGAATGAATTTGATTATTTATTTAAATAGATGGTTCCTTTTAAAATAGGCGAGCCATTACCTAAATCAATGATGTAGAAATAAGTTCCAATCGGTAAATCATCACCACCAACAGTTACACCTGAGTTTGATTTGCCATTCCAATTGTTTAAATATGGACTTGCCTCAAATACCAAGCTACCCCAGCGGTTATAAATATTTACCGAAAGTGTTGGATAATTTTCAATTCCTTGGATTACAAATAAATCATTGATTCCATCACTATTTGGTGAAAAGCCTTCAGGTATTGATAATGTAATATCTACACAAGTTTTTACAATTACATTTAAATTAACCAAAATAGAATTACAACCATTTTGAGTTACAACCAAAGTATAGTTACCTGAGTCGGCTAAAAGTGCACTAGTAATATTTGGATTTTGCGCTGAAGAAGTAAATCCATTAGGACCACTCCATGAATAAGTTCCACCTGCTACTGTTTGTGCAACTAAATTGATTGGCTTACCCTCACATATTGGCGAATTACTGCTAGCAATTGCCAAAGGAATTGGATTTACTTTTAACGAAACTCTTACAGAAGTATCAGTTACACCACAACTATTAGTTACAACTAAATAATAATTTAAAGAGGTATCAGACAAAGCCACCTGATTAATTGTTAATATATTTGCATTAGCACCAGAAATGTTTACACCATTCACTAAATCAACACCATCTTTACGCCATTGGTAATTTAGTCCATTACCACTAACACTGGCTGCATAACTAACAGAACTTCCTGCACATGCTATTTGATTAATTGGTTCTGTTGTAATTATTGGAGCTGTTATGATATTCAATGAAACATTTACTGAAGTATCTCTTAAGGAACAAACGCTAGATATAATTACATTATAATTGGTAGCAGTATCTAAAATAGTCGTGACGTTAAATCTTAAGGTATCTGTTGTTACACCTGATATGTTTAAACCATTTATTAAGTTTACATTTCCTCTGCGCCATTGGTAAGTTAATCCTGAGCCGGTAGCTCTAGTTACAAATCTTGCAGAGCTTCCTAAACAAACTGTTTGGTTGCTTGGGTTGATATTGATTACCAAAGGTAAATTGATATTCAACGAAACATTTGCAGAAGTGTCTTTTGCAGAACAAATGCTTGAAATGATTACATTATAATTTGTAGCAGTATCTAAAATGGTAGTGCTATTAAATCTTAAAGTATCAGTGGTTACACCTGATATATTTAAACCATTCACTAAATTGATATTTCCTCTACGCCATTGGTAAGTTAATCCTGAACCAGTAGCTCTAGTTACAAATCTTGCCGAACTTCCTAAACAAGCTGTTTGGTTGCTTGTGTTGATGCTTATTGCCAAAGGCAAATTGATATTCAACGAGACATTTGATGATGTATCTTTTACAGAACAAACGCTCGATATGATTACATTGTAATTGGTAGCGGTATCTAAAATAGTCGTGGCGTTAAATCTTAGGGTATCGGTTGTTACACCTGATATATTTAAACCATTTACTAAATTTACATTTCCTCTGCGCCATTGATAAGTTAATCCTGAGCCGGTAGCTTTTGTAATAAATCTTGCCGAGCTTCCTAAACAAGCTGCTTGGTTGCTTGGGTTGATGCTTATTGCCAAAGGCAAATTGATATTCAAAGAAACATTAGCAGATGTATCTCTTAAAGAACAAGTACTCGATATAATTACATTGTAATTAGTAGCAGTATCTAAAATGGTAGTATTGTTAAATCGCAAAGTATCAGTGGTTACACCTGATATATTTAAACCATTCACTAAATTGATATTTCCTCTACGCCATTGGTAAGTTAATCCTGAACTAGTAGCTCTAGTTACAAATCTTGCAGAGCTTCCTAAACAAACTGTTTGGCTACTTGGATTGATACTGATTGCCAAAGGTAAATTGATATTCAACGAGACATTTGATGAAGTATCATTTAAAGAACAAGTACTCGATATAATTACATTGTAATTGGTAGCAGTATCTAAAATGGTAGTTGCATTAAATCTTAAGGTATCTTTTGTTACACCTGATATATTCAAGCCATTCACTAAATTTACATTTCCTCTGCGCCATTGGTAAGTTAATCCTGAACCAGTTGCTCTAGTTACAAATCTTGCCGAGCTTCCAAAACAAACTGTTTGGCTACTTGGGTTGATGGTTATGATTCTATTGTTTATATACAATGAAACATTATTCGATGTATCTTTTGGTGCACAAATACCTGTAATGATAACATTGTAATTAGCGGCAGTATCATTTATGGTAATACCATTAATTTTTAAAGTATCGCTTGTAGCTCCTTGTATGTTTCCTCCATTTATTAAATTAATAGAACCTTTACGCCATTGATAAGTTATTCCACTTCCTGAGGTAGTTACTGAAAAAGTAATATTACTGCCTAAGCAAGCAGTTTTATTAACAGGTTCAGAAGTAATAATTGGCGAATTGATTTTTAAAGCAACTCCTAAAGTAGTGTCGTTTGGATTTACATTACCCATAATTACTACATTATAGTTATCAGAAGTATCGGCATAGGTTGCAGGAAAAATGGTTAAAGTATCATTGGTTACACCTGAAATGGTTAAACTATTAATCAAATTAACATTGCCTTTACGCCATTGATAGGTTAAATTAGTACCTGAAGCACTTACTATAAATCTGGCAGTATCTCCCAAGCAAACTAACTTAGCCGTTGGAGGAATAATTACAAAAGGTGCATTGGGAGCATTGGCTGTCATTGCATTTACATTTACAGCTCCAACTGTTGTTAATGCCCTTCCATCTAATAATGATCCAATAGCAAAATTAATAGCACCATTATTAGCAATGATAGTACCTCTAAAAATAGAATAATCATTAATACTAACAGCACCATTTACTAACCAATAAACATTGCGTGATTGAGTCCCATTTTTTAACACCACATTAGAATATGTACTTGTAGAAAGTGCTCCAAATATTTTTATTACAAATACAGCATTAGGATTCCCTTCTCCGTTTAGGAATAATGTATCAGTGAGCGCAGTTGCAGCATTTAATAAATAGGTATGAGGTGTAAGTACTAAATTTTTGCCAAATTGAGCTGGAAAAAGTAATTCAATATCAGCAGGTAAGGCGTTCAAATAAGTATATACTGTGTTTAAATCAGAAGAACATTGTGTAGTTGAAAGATCTGGAATTGGATGAATTACACCATTTACAAATAAAGGATTAAAACCCGTTGTTAAACCACTATTGGTTCCAACATCTCCAATAATATGTGTTACACCAGTATTAGTAACAGGTCCAATTGAAGAGAATAATGCATAATTAGCAGTTGTTCCTAATGGTGGAGCCATTGGCCCTGTTAATAATGGACTTCCACAACCAATTGGAGTGTAAGCCATAACACCAGTAACAGAAATTGCGCCAGCAGTAGTAAAAGCTCTACCTTCTAAGGTATCGCCTGCACTCATATTAATAGCAGCATTATTGGTTATAATAGTACCACGCATGGTAACACCTGTTGCCATATTGGTTAAACCTTCAATTTTCCAAAAAACATTACAAGCCAAAGCACCATTAATTAATTTTACTTTAGCATTTGCAGCTGCCGAAAAAGCCCCTTGTAGTTTAAATATAAATACTGCATTGGGGTTTCCTTGTGCATTTAAAGTTAATACATTAGTTAATGTAGATGCACCTGATACTGAGTAAACACCAGGTAATAATGTATCTCCACCAAGAGACGGTGAAGGAAAAAAGGTAGCAGTTGTTCCTGCTAATTGATTATAAGCAGATAACACATCGGTAGAACAAGCGGCAGTAGCCAAATTTTGTGATTGCATGATGCCATTTACATTTCCGAAATTTGTGCTTGCACCTACATTAGAACCTACATTTCCTGTTACTTGCGAAATGCCATTATTAGTAATTGCACCTACTGAAGTAAATAATACAAAACCTGCGGATGTACCTAAAGTTGGTGCCTGACCATAATTTATTTTGGGTAAAAATAATAGGGCAATAGCTATTAAATAGAGTAGTTTATTTTTCATTATGAAGTTATTATTTGTGAAAGAATTTTCACACTGTAAAGGTGCTTGAATTAGCATCCTAAAGACTTACATCAATAACTTGTATGTTTATATAAATCACACTTTGATCCTATAAAAGAAAATTTAGTTGTACTATTTCTTTATTAAACAAATTAATACACTACAATTGAATACATATAAGATACAATATTTGGTATTTTATCTAATAAAATAAACTTATAAAAAGAAAATTATTTATAAGTAAAAATTACTTTTATTAAAAGTTACAAATGTTGAGTACAATTATTATACGGAAATTAAATCAATAAAAGAAGTTTGGAATAAATTATTTTTTCAATTTAATGAACTTATTTAGTTCATTTTCGACAGCTTCATTAAATATATTTTTGGCAATAATTTTCCCATCGGGATTCAACAAAAAATTAGCTGGAATGTTTTCTAATTTAAAACTATCTATTAAAGGGCTATCCCAACCTTTAAAATCGCATATTAAATAATTCCAAGGAACATTTTCGCGGGCTATGGCTATTTTATAAGTTTCTGGTTTTTGGTCAATGCTAATTTCAACCACATTGAATTTTTTACCATTCACAAATTTGTAATCCCTAAATTGGTTATAAGTTTTTACCAATTTTACATGGCTTTTAAGGGAAGGTATATCCCAACTAGCCCAAAACTGCACCAAAGTATAACTGCCTTTTAAACTGCTTAATTTAAAATCTCTGTTATTGTATAACTTGGCCGAAAAATCAGGAGCTTGGCTTCCAATTTTAAGTTCTTTATTATCAACTAAAAAACTGCAAAATAGCAAAACCAAGCTCAGTATAAAGCCATATTTTATGCCATGATTAATCAATGCGGGTAATATCTGCGCCAATGGCATTTAAACGAGTATCAATGAATTGATAACCTCTATCAATTTGAACAATATTATTTATAGTTGAGGTTCCTTCGGCTGCTAAAGCTGCAATTAACATGGCTACACCTGCTCTAATATCAGGACTACTCATGGTAATACCACGTAATTTTTGTTCGCGGTTACTTCCAATTACCACAGCTCTGTGTGGGTCGCAAAGAATTATTTTGGCGCCCATATCTATCAAATTATCAACGAAAAACAATCGACTTTCAAACATCCATTGATGAATTAATACTGAACCTTTAGCTTGTGTAGCAGTAACCAAAGCAATTGAAATTAAGTCAGGAGTAAAGGCAGGCCAAATACCATCTCTAATGGTTAACATAGAACCATTGATTAAACTTTCAATTTTGTACGAATCTTGTTTAGGAATAAAAATATCATCGCCTCGAAACTCCATTTGAATTCCCATTCTACCAAATATTTTTGGAATATTTCCTAATGAAGGAATAGAACAGTTTTTAATTGTAATTTCTGAATTAGTAGTAGCAGCTAAACCAATAAAGCTTCCTATTTCAATCATATCGGGCAACATGCGGTGCGTGCCTCCTCCTAGGCTATCTACCCCTTCAATGGTTAATAAATTAGAACCCACACCTGTAATTTTTGCTCCCATGCTGTTTAGCATTTTGCATAATTGTTGCAAATAAGGTTCGCAAGCGGCATTATAAATTACTGTTTTACCTTTAGCTAAAACTGCGGCCATTAAAATATTGGCAGTACCTGTAACCGATGCTTCATCAAGCACCATGTAATCACCTTTTAAGTCTTTGGCATCAATGCTATAAAACTTTTCATCGTGGTTATAATCAAAACGAGCACCCAAAGCCTCAAAACCTCTAAAGTGGGTATCTAAATGACGTCTACCTATTTTATCTCCACCCGGTTCTGGAATAAATGCTTTTCCAAAACGGCCTAATAGTGGCCCTATTATCATAACTGAACCGCGTAAACTAGCACCTTTCTTTTTAAACTCATCGCTTAATAAATATTCTAGGTTAACGTTATTAGCGGTAAATGCGTAAGTATCGGTATTGATTTGTTCAACTACTACACCCATATCGGCTAATAGTTCAATTAATTTCATTACATCTCTAATATTTGGAATATTTTCAATGATTACTTTTTCTGATGTAATGAGCACTGCACTAATAATTTGCAATGCTTCGTTTTTGGCTCCTTGTGGAATTAATTCGCCTTTTAGTTGCTTACCGCCTTTTACTTTAAATGATGCCATTTTTATTATTTTGATACGAAAATAGATTTTAAAATGAGTTGTTGTAAAAAATGTTAGCCACAGCAAGCGTTAACTGAATAAAAAAATGTATAGTTTTATGTGGCTGATTATTTAATTGAAATATACAGCCATTTGCTAAAATTCAAATGCTTTGCCTACAGTTAAAACATTTAGCTTAGCCTTTAAATTGCCATTTTTATTTTCCGTTTCTAGTATTTGTTGAGGTTGGCCAATTGGTTCATCGCTTAAATCGAAAGTTCCAAAATGCATGGGAACAAGCATTTGAGCGCCCATTTCGTTTACAGCTTTAATGGCATCTTTTGGCGAAATATGGTTAGCTCCCATAAACCATTCGGGTTTAAATGCACCCACACCAATTATACAAACGTCAATTTTTCCAAATATTTCGCCAATTTCTTTTAAATGACTTCCATAACCCGTATCACCACTAAAGAAAATGCGTTTGCCATTTGCTTCAATTACAAACGAACCCCACAAATGTTTATTGGTATCAGTTAAACCTCGTCTGCTCCAATGACGAGCAGGCATAAAATAAATTTTTATTTTCGTATTATCTGTGTCGTACTGCTGGTACCAACCTGCTGTTTGGTATTTGGGCTTATTAAGCATTTTATTGAGCCATTCTTCCATTTTCAGCCCCGTTAAAATTGGGGCGTTTGGATTATTTTTTTGCATTAATTGAATGCTTTTCTCATCCAAATGGTCTCTATGATCGTGGCTTAGTAAAATATAATCTAGTCCTTTTATAATAGCGGGGTCAAAAGGCATAGCAACTTTACGTTTTAAAAATTTACCTGGACTACCAAATACAGGGTCAGTTATCATACTGATGCCATTTATTCTAATAAAAAAAGTAGCATGCCCAAGCCAAACTATTACATCATTTTTAGTGTGTAAAAACGAAGTGTCGTTTTGCAATAAAGCCAATTGGAAAGTATCTTTTTTCTTAAATTCTTTTTGCGGATTGGTTTCGCGTTGCCATTGCCAAAGCTCACTAAATTTGGGGTAAAACGGAAATTCATGGTTCATAAAAAGTCCTTTTTCATCTAAAGGATTTCCTTTCCATTTTGTGGTATCAATAATGGTATTTAAATTAGTATTGGTAGTAAAACTGGTAACTTTCATGTGTTGCGCTTGCGCCATAAGCGCTAAATTAGTTAGTAAAATTAATAGGTTTTTTTTCAATTATTTAAAAAATTTGTATAACAAATATCTAAATTTAATTTTTCAAAACAATTAATAAAATATAAACTAATGTTAGTGTATTACATCCTATCCATATACCACTTAACTTCATTTTCAGTTTTTTGTTGAGCTAATATTTGAGTAATATTTTTTTCTAATCTCAGAAAAGCTGTTTCACTTTTTACTACATAATCATACGCTTTATGATGCATGCAATTAACTGCTATCTCAATTTTATCTTGACTAGAAAGCATGATGACAGTTAAGTTTTTATTGTACTGCTTTATTTTATTGAGTGTCTCAATACCATTGATAGCACCTTTCACAATTCCATCTAAATGATAATCAAGCACAATAATATCAGGATCTAAAATCAAAGCTTCAATACAAGCTTCTCCAGTATTAAAAGTAATTATTTCATAATTGCCTTTTTCTAAAAACTCTAACTCCAATGATTTTAAAAAAAGAATATCATCATCTACCAAAAAAAGTCTTGTTTTAGTGTTGCTCATTTATTTCGTGCTTTAAATTAATTAATACTTCTTGCAATTCGTGACATGATTGATTGCAAACATTTTCAAGTTGAATTACCAACTCGTTTATACCTTCCCACTTTTGCTGGGTATCAGCAAATTCTTGAACTTTTTTTGCCATCATTTCAAACTCCGAACTCATACCCATAATTGAAAATGAAGGAATCATTTTATGTACCGATGATTTTAAAGTACCCCAATCTTTATTGGCAAAACTTGTTTTCATAGATGCAATTAGAGGAGGTGTTTGTTCTAAATAAAGTAGTATCATTTCCTTCATCAATATAGGATTTGACTTAGTTCGGTGCGATAAATAACTTAAATCAACATACTTAATATTTTGTCCTACATTTAAAATGGCAATAGGGCTACTTTTTAAACTATTGCTAGTAGGTTTATTAATTAAACTTATTATTTTGTTATATAATATTTTTTCATCAATTGGTTTGGCTACATAATCATTCATCCCTACGGCATTGCATTTAGCTAAATCAACTGTAGTAACATCAGCAGTTAAGGCCATGATGGGAATTTTTAAATTCATTTTGTTTCTAATATAATCAGTGGCTTCAAAGCCATTCATTTCGGGCATTTGCAAATCCATTAAAATAATATCATACTCTTTAATTTCTAGCCTTTCAATAGCTAATTTACCATTGGCAGCTATATCGCACTGAAACCCAAAATCATCTAGTAAGGTACGCATCAATAATTGATTCAAAGCAATATCCTCAACTACTAAAACTTTAATATCTTTTATTTCGGTATCTATATCCACTATATCTTGCAATTCATCTGCTTTGGAATTGGTTTTAATAAAATCAAGTGTAAAACTAAACATAGATCCTCTATCTAATTCACTTTGCATAGTAATTTCACCGCCCTGATTTTCAACTAACTGCTTAACAATAGCCAAACCCAAACCTGTGCCTCCATAAAGCCTTGAAGTGCCACTAGTAGCCTGCTGAAAGTTTTCAAAAATACTCTCTTTTTTACTTTCAATTATTCCTATACCTGTATCGCTAATGGCAAATAAAATGGTCACTTTTATATCATCTTCTTTGATCATTTTAATGCTTACTTTTATATAACCTTTATTGGTAAACTTAACAGCATTACTTACCAAATTTAAAATGATTTGGTGCAGCCTAACAGGGTCGCCAATTAATACATCTGGAATATTTTCATCGTATTCTTTTACTAATAACAAATTTTTTTCTTCAATTTTTGATTCAAACAAATGCAACATGGCTGCAATAGAAGCTGAAAGTTTAAATGCTGTTTTTTCAAAAACCATTTTACCTGCATCTACCTTGGCTAAATCTAAAATATCATTTATGAGCACAATGAGGGCATCACCACTCATTTTGATAGCTGTTAAATACTCCTTCTGCTTAGCAGTTAAATCAGTTTTCAAAACTACTTTGGTAAAGCCAATAATGGCGTTCATAGGTGTCCTTATTTCATGACTCATATTACTTAAAAACTGTTGTTTAGCTTTTACCGCATCAATGGCTACTCGTGTTGCATCCTCAGCTTTTGCTTTTGCTTCCTCAGCTACTAAAGTAGCTAACTCAGCAAATACCTTGGCCTCTGTAAGTTCCTTCTCAATGCGTTTCTGCACTGTAATATCGCGCGCTACTACTACTGCTCCTAAAATATTTCCATTGGCATCTTTATATACTGAACCATTAAATAATACGTCAGTTAGTTTATGGTCTTTAATGGTTAATGGATAATTTTCTACATGCCCACAATCAAATATTTTTTGATAAATTTTCTTTGCCTTTAAAGGCTCCGTAAAATAATCAAAAAAGTTACTTCCAGTTAATTCATCACGGGTTTTACCTGTTATATCAGATAATGCATTGTTAAAATCAGTAATTTTACCTTCAGAACTAATAGTAATTAAAGGATCTAAACTAGCTTCAATTAAACTTCTGGCATAATTGGCTTCTTCTATCTTCATGTTTATTTGATTTTAGTATCGGCATTACCAATTTCTTCAATTGGATTGCGCCTTTTATCTTTTAGTGCTTTAAAATGCGAAGGTGTTAACCCCGTAACTTTTTTGAATTGATTTGATAAATGAGCCACACTGCTGTAATTAAGTTTATAGCTTATTTCGGTTAAGTTTAACTCATCGTAAAGCATTAATTCTTTGGCTCGTTCTATTTTATGGATAATGATAAATTGCTGAATAGTTATACCTTTTACTTCCGAAAATACATTGGATAAATAAGTATAATCGTGGTTCAATTTTTCGCTTATATAATCTGAGTAATTGGTTTTAGGCAACTCATCGGAGTAATGTACCATTTCAATTATCACATTTTTGATGCGTTCAATTAAAACAGCTTTTTTATCATCCATGAGTTCTAAACCAGATTGCATTAAACCAGCTTTTAACTCCTTGCGTTGCTCAGAAGTTAGGTTTTCCATGATATCTATTTCGCCCAACTCAACCACAATAAAATGAAGCCCAAGTTTTTTCAACTCTTCCTTAACCATCATTTTGCAACGAAGGCTAACCATGTATTTTATATAGAGTTTCATTTAATTGTTTGTTTTTTAGAGTTATTTAATTACTTGTAACTAATCTTCATAACCACTTTTTATTACAGTAGAAATCATTTTAAACTGTTCATTTGCATTAAAATTATGCCTTGCATGTGCAGGTATGATTATGCCTTCGCCTAACTTTAATTTAAACAATTTTTTATTAATAGTAAGTTCAGCTGTCCCATCAATTATTTGTATATAAGTATCAAAAGGAGATAGTTTTTCTGCTAACTCTTCTCCTGCGTCAAATGAGGTTACAGTAATATTTCCAGTTGAACGTTTAATGATTGTTTTAGTAACTACAGCATTAGCCATATATTCAATAATTTCAATAATAATGTGTGCTTTTGACTTTTCTAATTCAACATTATCGTTTTGCTTTTTCATAAAGATTATTTTTATAATTAAGTGATACAGAAATAAGAAGTAACCTGTATAAGAGGATTAAATAATAGGATACTGAAAGCAAAATATAGTTGGATATAAATACTATTTTTAGTTTCACTTAAAAATGCAATTTAGTTCGTTTTTACATATAAAATATTACATATTTCACATATTTTAAATACTTATTCAATATCTTTAATAATATTGCTATCTGTTTCTACAATATCGCCAAGCAATATACCTAAAGGCTTTAGTGTATTGACGTTATCAAAAATGGTTTTACAAATAGCGGTTAAAGGAATTGATAAAAACATGCCAGTTACTCCCCAAATTTCACCTCCAATTATTACTACAATTACAGAAATAAGCGCATTTACCCGCACCCTAGATGCAACTAACTTAGGTAGTACTAAATTATTATCAATAAATTGAATTATGATAAATGCAATTAAAACATACAATGCATAATTAAATGAATCTTTGGTGGCAAGAACTATAGCCATAGGAATAGCAGTTGATACTATGCCTCCAATATATGGTATCACATTTAAAAGTGCGCCAATAATGCCAACTATAATAGCATATTGTACATCTAAAATTAATAATGCAGATACATTGAGAATAGCTATAATAATGGCCTCAAAAATTAAAGCAACCAAATATCTTTGAACGATTTGTTTGGTTGAATTTAATATTTTGTTTACTTCGGTTTTATTTCCTTTCCCAAATACATTTTTAATAAAGTCAAGCAATAGTTTTTTGTAGTATAATATCAAAAAAACGTAAACAGGAATAAGTAAAAAAGTAAATATTACACCCCCAATTGATGAAATTGTAGGTCCTATTAATGATTTAGTGGTTGTAATCAAATCAACTTTACTATCATCAATAAAACTATTGATGGTGGCGGTACTAATGTTAAACCTGCTAGAAACGCTCAAAACAGATTTATTTAATGTTTGATAAAATTTATCAATTAATATGGGTAATGAATTGATAAAAGAACTAAACTGATTGGTAAGTAATAATAATAAAAGTATAAATATAGCAGTTACAAAAGTCAATAAAATAGCAATGCTTATTACCCTATTGATTTTTATTTTTACCAATAAATTAACTATTGGGTTCAGTAAAATAGCTATCAATAATGAACCTATTAAAGGTACAATAATTCCTTGGCCAATATACATGATGGCTAACAAAGCAATTAGCCCTAATAATATGGCAGTTACTTTTATGTAGAAAGGAATCTGTTTTTGCATAGTTTATTTACTCGTTAAAATGGCTAGGTGTTTTAAAAAAATATCAGTAATAAGTTGGTTATTCTCTTCCAATTGTAAATTCAAATTAAGCTTATAATATTGAAATTGGGTAATAGATTCCAGTTTAAAATTATTCAATGAGATTTCCAATTGGTTATTTTTAAATTCAATACATTCAATTTGTTTTTCTAACTTATCAATTACTACTTTATTTTCCACTTTAATAGCAGATTTTAAATTAATAATTCTTACCTTATTATCTAAAACATGTTGAAGCATTTTATTCTTATAAATTTTCCATTCTTGAACTGAATCGTAACTTGAATTATTATTTTGAAAAGTTACTACTTTGGTCTCATATGAATTAGCCGAGTATAGGTAATCATAACTCCATTTAATGCCTACTAAAAAGGTAATGATGATAAAAAAGAGGAGCTTTGATTTCATGTATGTAAATCAATTAAAATAAGTGCCAATACTATGATAATAATAATACCATGAATAATAAAAACACTATTGCTAATACTACTTACTATTTTATGTTTTTTGTTAAACAATTTACTGTATTTTCTCTCTAAATTATTTTCATTATTATCCATAACAAACAACTAATTAACTTAAACCAATTCTAAGTCTTCCGAAAATTGAAAAACACGTTGATTTTGTTTTAAGTAATGAGGGAAATATTTTTCAATAACCAATCGTGCCATCAAATAACTCACCGTTGATTCAGCACCTTGGTTTAGGTTAACACTATGTTCCTCCAAACCATCGTAACAGCCTCCAGTACAAGGATTATAAACTATTTGATGCAAATGATTTTGACCTAAAAACCAGTTAAAAGCTATTTCTATTTTAGATAAATAATCGGAATTTAAAGTGTTTTTAAAAAATATATGCAAGGCAAATATGGTGTAGGCTATATCAATAGGTTGTTCTCCAAATTCAGCTGCTATACTTCCTTTTTGCAGCCAAGTTCTATTTGAAATCACCTTGATTCCGCTACTATTGAAAGTATTGGTCAATAAAAAATCAAATGATTGAATAGCCAATTCATTATAAATAGTATTTTGAGTTACTTCAAAAGCCATTAGCAATGCTTCAGGTAAAATACTGTTTCCATAAGTTAAATAACTTTCAAACCATTGCCATTCATTAGTTGCTTCGTGTTTGTACATTTGAACTAATCTGTTCGCTAATAATTCCATCAGTTTTATATTTCTATAGCTACTTTCTGATTTATTATAATAGTATAAACCTTTAATAATAAAAGCCATAGAACGCGTAGAATGGATATTTTCGGCCTGTATAATTGCACTATTAAAAAGTACTTTAGCTTCTTTAATTAGGGAGTTTGGTAAATTATTTTGTGCTATTAAATACCCTAAAGCCCAGATAGCCCTTCCATTCGAATCAGCTAAATTGGTTTCAAAATTTTGCTCAGTAAAATCTCCTTGAATATCTACATAGTTTAAAAAACTACCATCCTTTTGAAAGCAATATTTAATAAAATGAAAATAAATCAAAATTTTATCAATATCACTTTCTTCGTTAGTTTGTTCAAAATGCATACAAATGGCTATTAAAGCCCTGGCATTATCATCAATGGTATAACCTGTTTCTAAATCGGGTTCATTAATTTTAGCAAATTGAATCATCCCAAAATGAGTTGTTAATTTATTGATATGATTTAAATTGATAGGAGGTAAACTGTATTTTAAGGAAGAACTATTGCCAATTATTTCATCAAACAACCTGGCATGCGCAATAGCCGAATTTTCCCAAGCAGAAGAGGCAATGCTATGCAAACCATTCATCTTCATGTCTTCTCTTAATTGATTATTTTTTAACAATAAAATCAATGCTTCACTTAATTGGGTTGAATTTTCAAAATCTATGATTATTCCAGCTTCATTATTCAACACCTCACAAGCATGTGGAATTGGAGTTGAAATAATAGGACAACCACAACTTACTGCATACGAAAAAGTACCACTCACAGCTTGATGCCTATCTTTTGAAGTGAATAAATACACATCAGTTAATTGTAAATAATCTAATAAAATAGGTAATGGTAAATACTCATTTATAAACAATACATGATTTTGTAAGCCTAAGTCAATTACTTTTTGTTCAAGGCTATTTCTATATACTTCGCCTTGTTCTTTTTTTACTATGGGATGAGTTTTACCTATTACCAAAAACAAAGCATCAGCATTTTCTGCAATGATTTGCGGCATGGCATTTAAAGTGGTTTCAATGCTTTTGCCCTCGCTTAGCAAACCAAAAGTTGAAAATACTTTTCGGTTTTGTAAATCGTATTTTTCTTTTAAAAACTGTTTGTCTAAATGCGGCACCAAATGAGTTCCGTGGGGAATTACATTTATTTTAAAGGCTGATATTTGGTATTCATTTTCTAAAATTTTAGCCGAATGATTGGTCATTACAATTACCTGATGGCAATGTGCTAAAATTTGCTGTACATATGTATTTAAACTTTGGCTTGGTAATGGTAAAACTGTATGAAATGTAATCAATACAGGTTTTTTAAGCATACTTAAAAAAGTAACAAAAGTTTGTTGTTGCGCCACAAAAAAACCAAATTCGTGTTCAATCACTACCAATTCAATGTTCTTATTTTTATTTATTTTGTTAGCCAATTCTAAATACTCGTTGCTAGCTGAGGTATTGATAACATAATTAACTTCGTGGTTATAGCTAAACATTTCGCTAGGTGTTTCCAAGGCACATACTTTAAGCGAAAATGATTTTTTGAACTTGGAATCAATCGCATTCATCAAATCGTGACTATAAGTAGCAATACCGCATTCTCTAGGTGTATAAGAGGTTATAAATAAAACTTCAGGAACATGTTCTATAAATACTTTTGCAGAAATGAGTTTTTCCATAAAATGATTATTGTGAAAAAATGTAAAATTAGGCTGGCCAAATAAAGCCAAACCATTATTTTTATTAAGTAATGGAGGAGTATTCATATTAAATTTTGTAGTTTTCTAATTCGGTTAATAATTCTTTTAAACTTACCGATGCACAAGCAATTCGGCTATCGGCTGCACCATAATAAATATATAATTTATCATCAAAAAGGGCTGTTCCTGTTGGAAAAACCACATCATTTACATCGCCTATTAACTCCCAATCTAACTCAGGTTTAAACAATGCATAAGGCAATCGTGCAATTTCTTTTTGTGGATTTTCTTTGTCTAACAAACAAGCACAAGCATTGTAAACATATCCACTTGGCGAATCGTGCACACCATGATAAATGAATAGCCAACCTTTATCGGTTTCAATCGGTGGACATCCACCTCCAATATAACTTGCTTCGTGTTTGTGTTTAGCAGTTAGTAAAATATTTTCTTCTAAATGTAATAGATAATTTTCCCAGAATGTAGGTGTAATTTCTTGTAAACTAATAACAGAAGCTATCTGAATATCAGGCCTGATTCTATGAACAAAATAAAACCTGCCATTGATTTTACGAGGAAAAAAAATTACATTTTTGTCCCATAACAGTAATTTCTTATTGGGGTTATTTAATATATTATTGTGAACATGAAAACGTTCGTATTTAACATTCAGTGGGCCGCTACATTCAGCTAATCGTTTAAACTCATCGTAACTCAATTGTGGAACCACTACGCCATGTCGGTCAAAATGTTTCAAATCAACCGAAGTACTAACGGAACCTACAGCGTTTACGCCATCATACGAGGTAAAACTTAAATAATAAACTTCATCTATTTTTACCAAACGAGGGTCTTCTATTCCATGCGCTTCATAATCAAATAATGGTATTAAAAGTGGTTCTTTATTTCTTTGAACCATGTTTAGAGGTCCTTCAAATTTACAATATCCAATGGTAGAATAATTGCCTTTACGCACCGCACGATATAACATGTGAATGGTATTGCCATCTTGATAAATTGCAGGATTTAATACAGCTTCATCTTCAAATGGCAATGTTGTTTTTGATAAAACAATTCCCTCTTTTTTTACATTTATCATGAGTTTTAGGATTAATGAAATAATTTATAGAACCTTTATTTGTTAATTTTTGACTTTACAAAACTGCATCTATCCAATAAATTTTGTTTTATACCTTAATGGATAATTTTTATATAAATCACAGTTTTAACCAACTGAAAGTACCTATAAAAAAGATATTTAACCATATAGAAAATAGAGACATAGATTACAAACTATGTTTCTATGTTCTATGTGGTTTACTAAAAATAGTTCAAAACGTTAATGACCATTGTTACCAATATACAAAACAAAAGAGGCCATCCTTTGGAGACAGCCTCTTTCATACAAAACTAAAATTGAAATACTTAACTATGCTTGTGTAGCATGTAATCTAGCATCTTCTTTTTGCAAATCTCTTGCTAAAGTATGATGACCATGAGCAGCAATGGTGCTCACTGCTGCTTTTTCGTGTTCACCATTTTCATGGTGTTTAGCTGCTTCCATATGACTTTTTGAAGCATTGGTTAAATGTTCAGCCACCTTTTTATGACTATCAACTCTTTTTTGATTGTCGGCTGCTGTAATTGGTTTTTTCTCTGTTTTAGGGAATGTGGTTGTTGTGCTCATTTTATTTATTTAATTAATTGTAACAAATTATTACACCACAAACTTGCTAGTTTAACCAAAAGAAATAATTACACATTTAATACAATTAATTATATCAATTACATATTGTTAAACATGTGATAAATACAATATTTAGCCAAATAGATGTAAGTAATATTGCAATTAAATAAGTGAGTTTTGCACTTATTATTTACAATTAAAAACAAACACAAACACAATGAAACGTTTACTAATTTCAACAATGGCCTCACTTTTAATTTTAGGTGCTTCGGCCCAAACAGATGAGCGCAAATGGAATATTGGCCTTTTGGCTGGTACCAGCGAATATGAAGGCGATTTAGGAAATCGATTTTTATATTTTAATAACAAAACCATTGATAATATTGATAAAACATATACTGTTGGCTTAAGTTTAACCCGTTATTTAAACTCAACTTTCGATTTTGGAGCAATGGGTACCTTTGGTTCATGGGGATATTACGAACCAGGTCAACCGGGTTTTAGAGCAGATATGTTGCAAATTAATGGTCATTTTAAATTTAAATTCAACAATGGCTTTTTGTTAGAGAAAAACACATTATTTCAACCCTACTTATTAGTAGGTGCTGGAGTTACGCGTTATCAAGGAACTTCTACCATTGAAGGGCAAGATGCAACCGCCATACTTGGTGGTGGATTTAATGTTCGCTTAAGTGGAGTAATTGGCATTAACTACCAAGCTACTTATGGATATTTATTAACCAGCGATGCTAGAGATTTACAACCTGCAAGTGGCATGAACGATGCATTTTTAATGCATACCATTGGGTTAAACTTTAATTTAGGTGTGGCCTACGATAAAGATGGTGATGGGGTTCACGATAAAAAAGATAAATGTGAAAATACACCACCAAATGTAAAAGTTGATAAAACAGGTTGCCCAGTTGATAGCGACAAAGATGGTATAGCAGATTATTTAGATGCTTGCCCTAGTGAATCAGGAACAGCTAATGGCTGCCCCGATAATGATAAAGATGGCGTGGCTAATAAAGATGACCAATGTCCAGAAACAGCAGGTTTAATTGCATTAAATGGTTGTCCTGATGCTGATGGTGATGGAATTATTGATAGCAAAGACAATTGTCCTAATGTAAAAGGTAGTTTAGCCCTAGCAGGTTGTCCTGATAGAGATAATGATGGAGTAGCAGATGAAATTGATGCATGTCCTGATGTGTATGGTTTAGCAAGTTTTAAAGGTTGTCCTGATAATGATAACGATGGAATTGAAAACAGCAAAGACCAATGCCCTGATTTAAAAGGAACAATTGCTACCAATGGTTGCCCTGATACCGACAATGATGGTGTACATGATGGAATTGATAAATGCCCACGTATAGCAGGAAGTTCAAACCACAGTGGTTGCCCCGATTCAGATAATGATGGTGTGTATGATGATATGGATAGATGTATAACTATTCCAGGAACAAGTGCTAACCAAGGTTGTCCTGAAGTGAAAAAAGAGGTAAAACAATTATTTGAAAAAGCATTACAAGGTATTCAGTTTGAAACTGGTAAAGCTGTTATCAAATCAAGTTCAAACTCTATCTTAAATTCAATTGTAAAAGTAATGAACCAAAACCTTAGTTATAAATTATTAATTGGTGGCCATACCGATAATGTAGGCGATGATGAAATGAACATGACCCTTTCGCAAGACAGAGCAACAGCAGTTTCAAATTACTTAATTAGCAATGGTGTTGATCCATTAAGAGTAACAGCTACAGGATATGGAGAATCTACTCCAGTTGATGTAAATACATCAGTAAAAGGTAGAACCAGAAACCGCAGAGTAGAACTTAAAGTTGAGTTTTTAGAAGTGGTAAAATAAAATTTAAAACTTACGACACTTCCTCGCTATCAACTTGCGAGTAAGTGTATAAAACAGCCTCCGGCTGTATCATTAAACCAAAACCGCTTTAGCCAAAAACTAAAGCGGTTTTTTAGTTAATGATAACTTGTATACATGAAGTAAGAAATAATAATGATAGAAAAATAAAGAGTCTTTTAATTGGTTTGATTATGAAAAAAAATAGGATATTTTTGTTAAATAAAGTTTGACACCAATCAAGTTCATCTCTCCAAAAATAGTCAGATATACCTGATAAAATCAGGGTTATAAAAGTTAGCAACAATAATCTGTAGACAGTAAAAATCTTAAATGACAGCAAAAAATTGACAACACCAGAACAACATAAAGAACTGAAACGACTTAGGGATATACTTATTGCAACGCTTGACTATTTTATTGAGAGCTACAATAAGAGCGGACAAAAATTTGAAGGCTTTAACCCAGTTGACAACTTTCAAGAATTAAAGAAGCAGACTGAAGAATTTTACAAAAAAGGGAAAACAACCAAGTTAAAAAATTGGCTTCGAGACATGACTGAAATGCCAAGAGAGACAGGCGATCTTAATTATGTTGCTTACATAAAGCGGACAACAGGACACGACTACAACATTTTTACCGCATTTAATAAACGTATTTACAACATAATTGCTAAAGGTAAAATCTCAACAGAAAATCAGTTTCGTGATCTTAATTCAATGGTTGATTTTTTGAGTCAAACTGAACCTATTGAAGACAATAAAATAGAAGTGCTTAATAATTTGCTTATTGACTTTGAACATAGGTTGAGTTTTAAAAACAGAAAGCCAAAACGCACTAAGAAAGTAAATAGTAAATTCACTTCTATTGCACTCGTAAACATAAAAGCACCCGACAACAAAAAGACATTTGAAATATGTGAATATTTCACAAACGGTATTTACGACCAAACTGGTTCTTCAATTATGTGGGCAGATGGTGGTGGGTCAGTTTTTTATTTCACTTTACAAGGACACTATATTTCCGCCAGGTGGCTTGACGGTCAAACTTTGGAAGTAACACACGACAAAGCGATTGTATTTACAAAGCAAGAAACAGAGTTTTATTATTGTGGTGACAAGGGAGTAATAATTTATAAACCAAAATGACACCTATACTTTACACGACAACTTTTCTCATGGAGAGTATTACAGCTGCTAACAGCAACTATAAGAAATTGTCGTTTCAAAGGTTAAATTAAGCTTTGTACTTATTTAAAAGTTTGTGCTTGGTTCATTGTGAAGTGCTATTGAATCTCCACCTTCGCAAAGCTGTTAATTGTAATAGCCAATTATAGGAAGACCGATAAAACGAATGACAAAACAGGAAAAATAAATAATTGGTTGACGACAGGACTTCAGCAACCTGCCGACAAACTTTCGGAAATTTTTTATTACGACAAAAGAGACAACGAATTTTTCTCAATTCTTGTAACGGACTATTTTATGTTTGATGAAAACCTAAATTTGGAAAAAGACACAACAACGACTTATTCTAAAGATAATCTTGAAACCTTGATTGACAGAATACAAAGAATTGAAAACAAGGATATCACAATTATTTCTTTGCCAAGACATGATAATTCAATAAATGCTGACAACATACAATTCATTTCTAAACAAGTAGAAAGTTTTTTAAACTTGAATTCTATCAATATCGATACAGCAACAATATGGGAAATTGAAGAGATTGTATCGATAACAATTGACTTGAAAAATGAAAGAGAACTTGAGATAAAAAAGAATTGGTGACAAGTATGGAAATAAAAACTAGCTATTACTGGACGCTTTTACATTATGGGTTGACTTGGTTGATTGAACTTTATTTTTTTAAATATTTTAGCTTTCTGATAATGAATTACTAGTAAATCTGTCTCGACACAAGCCTTAAAAACAATATATGCTTTTATTAGACAAAAATTCTACCACCACAATCTGTAAAGTTTATGGAGGACAGTAGTTCGCTAACTTATGTTGAATAAATATATCAAACTTACAATTATAAAAAATACCAAAAATGAATTTAAAAACGAAAAGAAGAATAGTTTATTTATCAATTAGTGTATTAACAATTTACTGTTTATTCTCTCTTCTAGAGATTTTTAATCTTGCTTCTTTGTATAAAGACCAAGTAGAAATGTCTGCAATGACTTCACATGAAAGTGTTTCAAGTGATTTTATTTGGGACTTACTTCAAAAGGCAAAAGAATTGACTAATTGGATTAATTTTTTTCAATATTCTGCTTTGACAAGTATATTTATTGTAATTATGCTTATCCGTTGGACAATTAAATCTGAATAAATCAGAAAATATTAACAGACAAAATGGACAAATGAATAGAAATATTTCAGTTAACAGCACATTTATGGTTAATCAAATTTTGGTTATCGGCAACTATATTCGCTTAGCCATTAATCATTATAATAAATTACAAGAATGACATTCCACTATTTTACAGACAAACAAATAATACCACTTTACATCAGTGCTGCTCTTATAATAGTTTCCATTTTATTTTTTAATAATGGTAAGACAAGAACTAGCTTGGTTCTTTTATTTGTTGGTTCTTTAACACTAGGTTTTTTTATGGCAAATCTAGATCCTTTCCTAATTCTGTGGGATGAACAATACCATGCATTGGTTGCAAAAAACTTACTATTAAATCCATTAAAACCTACACTTTATTCAAATCCATTATTAGAATATGATTACAGGAATTGGACTGGAAATTATATTTGGTTACACAAACAACCTCTTTTTTTGTGGCAAATAGCCATTAGTTTGAAATTATTTGGTTTCAACGCGCTAGCTGTAAGACTCCCAAGCATTATATTACATTCAGCTGCAGTATTATTGATTTATCGTATTGGAAAAATTTCGGCTACCGAGAGAATTGGTTTTTACGGTGCACTATTTTTTGCTTTAGCCTATTTTCCTCTTGAATTAGTGGCAGGTAGATACTCAACTGATCATAATGACCTTTCGTTTCTATTTTACGTAACAGCTAGCATTTGGGCATGGTTTGAATACCAACATACAAACAAAAAATACTATTTAATTTTAATAGGATTATTTTCAGGTTGTGCAGTGCTTGTAAAATGGTTGGTAGGTCTACTAATTTATGCGATTTGGTTTCTCACAATTGGAATCAATGATAAACTGAATTGGCTAAAACCAAAATCATATATACCAATATTGGTGTCGTTACTCATAACTCTTTTGGTATTTCTTCCTTGGCAAATTTATATACTATTCAATTACCCTTTTGAATCTAATTATGAATTTGCTTACAATACAAAACATTTTTTTGAACCTTTAGAAAATCATGGAGGTGATATATGGTTTCATATTAAAGCCTTGAGCGATATATATGGTTCTGGTGACGCTGTTCCCTATTTGTATTTAATTGGACTGATAATTTTAGTAAAGAATTTAAATTTTAAAATATATCGTTATGCAATAGTATTAGCCATTGTAATTACTTATGTGTTTTATTCAATTGCATCAACAAAAATGATATCATTTTGTATTATAGTTTCTCCATTAGCTTTTTTAGGGCTTGGTAGTTTAATAGATTCTTCAGCAACCTTATTAAGTTCCAAAATAAAGTATGCAAAATTTGAATCAATTTTCAGGCCAATCATTCTAATTACTGTATGTGCATTCCTCATTAATATTACTAAAATTCAAAATTATCATACTAATTGGAAGCCTCATGATAATTGTAATAGAATGGCTGAATTGAATGAAATGGAATTTATTAAAAAACTAAAGATTCAATTAGGTTCAGAAAATTATGTTGTATTCAATTCAAACGTAAGAGTAAAGGGACATATACCCATCATGTTTTATACCGATTATATTGCTTATGATATTATTCCAACCGAAAAACAAATCGAACAAATAGTATCAAAAAAATATAAAATTGCTATCTTGGATAATAAGAAATTGCCGGATTATATAAACAACAACAACGAGATAGTTAAAATCAAATTTTGAAGCAACAAATTCCTATAACATCACAAATAATTAATTTATACTTTCTATAATTACTTACAGGGTTAACCATTTCATAGAAAGTATTGCTACACTTCCTATAACAACTCCTTCTCCCAATATGTAAAATATATAAAAATTATAAATTCTTGTATAAGTTTTAAACTTCCAATTTCAAGCATATTTGTTGATTAAGAAGCCATTTTAAATTATTTTTTTCCATTTCAACCTTTATACATTTACCAATGCATGTATATTGAATTATGATAGAAGTGGTTAAGTTTGTACTCATGAAATCCCAAATAAAAAAAACGGTGTTTAAAAATACTGTTCAATTACTTCGAATTCCATTTTCATTGTTGTTGATGCCTTTATTTATTCTTGCACTAAGTCAAAATGAAATAAATGGATATACAGCTGTTATTAGTTTTATCATTATTCATTTATTGGTTTATCCTGCGAGTAATGGATACAATAGTTATATTGATAAGGACGAGAGCAGTATTGGAGGAATAGAGAAACCACCATTGCCAACTCTTCATTTGTTTTATGTTACCATAGTTTTAGATTTTTTAGCCATTATTTCAGCATTTTTATTTGTAAATATACTTTTTTCATGTAGCATTTTCGTTTATATTTTGGCTTCGCGGGCTTATAGTTCCAAACAAATTCGTTTAAAAAAATATCCAATCATTGGATTTTTAATCGTTGTTATTTTTCAAGGTGGATTTACTTATATGATGAGTGTAATAGGAATTACAAATGAATCGTTTGTTTTTTCAAGTACTAATATTTTATTACTGTTTGCATGTAGTTTTCAAATTGCAGGAGCTTATCCATTAACTCAAATTTATCAGCATGAGGCCGATTTAGCCGATGGTGTAAAAACCTTAAGTTATAAATTAGGATATAAAGGCACTTTTATTTTTACTGCTATCATGTTTGGTTTGTGTAATGTATTTTATTATTTGTATTTCGAACAAATTGGAAAATCAAATAATTTTTATTTGATACAACTTTTTTTTATTCCTATTGTTATATATTTCGTGTGGTGGTTTTTTAAAACCATTAATAACGAAAATGAAGCTAATTTTAAAAACACCATGCGAATGAATTTAATAGCCGCCATTTGCATGAATACTTGTTTTATTATTTTATACTTAACCAACCGTTTATTTTGAGTTACCTATCAGCAATTGAAACTGCAGTTCCCCAATACCGATATCATCAAAATGATTTGGCTGAATTTTTCCAAAATACGGCAGAGGATATCTCTATTAAACGTAAAATGAAAATGGTAGCGCATAAATCAGGAATTCAAACACGTTATTCCGTGTTAGCTGATTTTGGAAACCATCCTTCAGATTTCACCTTCTTTGAAAAAAATTGGGATTTATCTCCAGCTGTTTCATTAACCAAACGAATGGAAATTTATAAAACGAATGCTTTGCAACTCTCTATTGCTGCTATTCAAAAGATTGCAAACTTTGAATCTATAAAAAATTCCATTACACATATTATAACGGTTACATGCACAGGTCTTTTTGCTCCTGGCATGGATATCGAGTTGATTCAAGCACTGAATTTAAATCCGAAAACCCAACGTAGTAGTATCAATTTTATGGGTTGCAATGCAGCTATTATTGCCTTGAATCAAGCCAATTCTATTTGCAATAGCCAATCAGATGCAAAGGTATTAATTGTATGTACAGAGTTATGTACCATACATATTCAAACTAGTTTTACTGATGATTACTTGCTTTCGAACTCCTTGTTTAGCGATGGAAGTGCAGCAGCAATAGTAAGTTCAAAGCCACAAAATTTGTCTGAATATCCCGATTTAGAAATTACTTCATTTGATTCTTTAATTATTCATGAAGGCCAAAACGACATGGCTTGGCAACTTTCTGAATATGGTTTTTTAATGAGTTTATCTGCTTATATTTCTAATTTAATCAATGGAAATATTTCAAAAATGCTAACTGATTTAAACATTCAAAAAGATAAGATAAACTTTTGGGCCATACATCCTGGAGGTAAAAAAATATTGGATGATTTTGCAAAGGTGTTTGATTTTAAAAACAATGAATTGGCAACGGCTTATCATGTTTTAAAGAATTATGGCAATATGTCTTCACCAACGATATTATTTGTGTTAAAAGAATTGATGGAGAATAATAAAAAGAAAAGAAGTGGAGATACCATATTTACTGCAGCTTTTGGACCAGGTTTAACAATTGAAACCATGCAGTTGGCCTATGTTTAGAATAAGAAGTTCTCAAAAAGAATTATTAGATGCGGAGGTAATTCCTGATGCTGATTTGTTCCAGAATTTAAAGGAATTGCATGTCATTAATTCGTTATTAGGTGGTTATCAAATTTCACTAAACGCTCTTAAAAAAATTGATTTTAAAAACCAAACTTATACTTTAGTTGATATAGGAAGTGGCGGAGGAGATACTCTGAAAACTATCTTTAAATGGGCTCAAAAAAACAAAACCAATTTGAAGTTATATGGCATTGATTTAAAAAGTACTTGCGTAAATTATGCTAATCAAAATGAACCCAATGCATCATTGAGTTTTATATGTGATGATTATAGAAATATTCATTTGCATGTAAATGAAGTATCCATTATTCATGCTAGTTTATTTTGTCATCATCTTACATCTTCTCAAATTATTGAATTGATTCAGTTTGCTATAAAACATAAAGCCATTCTAATTATAAACGATTTAGAAAGAAATAGATTTGCCTATTATGCTATTAAATACCTTACAAAATTTTTTTCAAAATCGTACCTAGTAAAAAATGATGCGCCCCTTTCTGTTTTACGCGGCTTCAAAAAAAAGGAGTGGATTGAAATGATTCAATTGGCAGGTGCAAAAAATTATTCAGTTAAAAACAAATGGGCATTTAGACACGAAGTAATTGTTTATGAATAATCAATCCTCCAAATACGATTGTGCCATTATTGGCGGTGGTTTGGCTGGCCTAACCTTGTCAATTCAATTGGCTCAAAATGGTCATCAAGTTATATTATTCGAAAAAAATAAATACCCATTCCATAAAGTTTGTGGTGAGTATATTTCATTAGAAAGTTGGGATTTTTTAAACAGTTTAGGATTGCCAATGGCAGAACTATCATTGCCAATAATTAATACCATTCATGTTTCAGCACCAAACGGATTTATCATTCATTCTCCTTTAGATTTAGGTGGTTTTGGCATTAGCCGATTTTATTTAGATAATTTATTGTTCAAAAAAGCGAAAGAATTAGGTGTTACTGTTTTGGACAATACCAAGGTTTTGGATGTTAAACAACATGGTGAACTATATGTAGTTTCTACCAATGATGACAGCTACCAATCAAAATTAGTTTGTGGTAGTTTTGGTAAAATTAACCCACCATTTATAGCACAACAAAAAGTAACCGAAAAAGGAAAATACATTGGTGTAAAATACCATATCAAAACAGATTTACCTGCTCATATTATTGAATTGCATAATTTTAAAGATGGTTATTGTGGCATTTCAAAAGTTGATAATGATACAAATTGTTTGTGTTATTTAACTACTTCTAAAAATTTACGATTACACCAAAATGACATCAAACGTTTGGAAGAAAATGTTTTATATGAAAATCCATATTTAAAAAAGTACTTTACTGAATCAACCTTTTTATATGAAAAACCATTAGTCATAAGTCAAATAAGTTTTGAAAAAAAGCACACTTACCAACATGGAATAATTATGCTTGGAGATTCAGCAGGGGCTATTGCTCCATTATGCGGAAACGGCATGAGCATTGCCATGCGTTCCTCCAAAATATTGGCTAAACAAATTGATTCTTTTTTAAAAAATAATATTTCGAAGATCGAATTAATCCAAAATTATACCGATGAATGGAACCAAAATTTTTCATCTAGAATTAAAATTGCTTATTACCTGCAACACTTATTTGGAAAAAAAACCACCACATATTGGAGTTTAAAACTATTAAATTATTCTCCTAAATTATTCAAACGAATAATTTCCTTAACACATGGTAAAAAATTTTAAAAAAATCCTGATTACATTATACATGCTTTGAAAGATGACTTTCAATTTTAGTTAAAAAACAAAATTAATTTAAAAATCTAGCATTTGTTTATTACTAATGATTTGAGTTCCTTTTTTATTATTTGTAATTGCTAGCCAATACATTGCTTTAGCTACTTGTTGGCTTTCAATTGCAGCAAAGTTTTTCATACTTCCAAACATCAATTTTGATATTGGTTTCATAATAATTTGCATTATTTTTTCACCTAACCTAAATTCATTTCTATTGCCTAATAACAAGGAAGGACGAAAGATATAAAAGGAGTTGAAACCAACCTTACTAATGGCTTCTTCCAATTCACGTTTTACTTGATTATAAAAAATTTTAGAACTTGAATTAGCTCCTAAAGCTGATACTAAAAAAAAGTTTTTTGATCCATTTTTAAATGTTTCGTTTGCTAAATTTAAACAGTAATCATAATCAACTTTTTTAAATGCTGCTTGTGAATCAGCTTTTCTAATGGTGGTTCCTAAACAACAAAATACATCATCGGCTTTTAATTTATCTGCTATTAATGGTAGGTTATCAAAGTCAACAATTATTTGAATCAATTTTGGTGAATGAAAAGGAATTTCCTTTCTAACCAAAGCAATTGTTTTATCGTATGCCTCACTTTCTATTAAATTGAATAATAACTGCTTTCCAATTAATCCTGTTGCGCCTGCAATAATTGCCGTTTTCATTTTTTTATTTCCGTTTAAAATTATTTACAAATAAATGTGAAAATATTTAGGAAACACTTTTCTATTTATGAATGTATAAATTTATAATTGCATCAATTAATAAAATAAAACTATGGCAAACAATCATGAAATTGACTACCGTTTATTTGGTAGCGAAATGCAATGTGTAGAAATTGAATTAGACCCCAATGAAACTGTTATGGCAGAGCCTGGCAGCTTCATGATGATGAATGATGGGGTTCAAATGCAAACTATTTTTGGAGATGGAAGTCAAGATAACGGAGGAATGTTAGGCAAATTATTTAGTGCTGGTAAACGACTACTAACTGGTGAAAGTTTATTTATGACTGCTTACACCAATATGGGTCAAGGAAAAAAGCAAGTAACTTTTGCAGCACCATATCCAGGAAAAATTATTCCATTAGACCTTATGCGTTTAGGTGGTAGAATAATTTGTCAAAAAGATTCATTTTTATGCGCAGCAAAAGGAGTTGCAGTAGGAATTGAATTTCAAAAAAAATTAGGTACAGGTTTATTTGGTGGTGAAGGTTTTATCATGCAAAAACTAGAAGGAGATGGAATGTGTTTCGTTCATGCAGGTGGACATGTGGAAGAACGAGAATTATTCCCTGGTGAAATGTTGAAAATAGATACCGGATGTATTGTTGCGTTTACAAAAGATGTTGACTATGATATTCAATTTGTAGGTGGAATAAAAAATACACTTTTTGGCGGAGAAGGAGTATTTTATGCTACCTTACGTGGTCCTGGTAAAGTTTGGATACAAACATTACCAATAAGTCGTTTAGCAGGAAGAATCCTACAATATGGAACTCGTGGTGGTAAAGAACAAGGTAGTATATTAGGTGGACTAGGAAACCTACTTGACGGTGATGGGTTTTAATTAATACTTTTTTATAAGTTCATTCAAAAAAAACAATAAAATAATATAAAAAAAATATTCAACTCCTTTTAAAAGCGTAGTTCAAATTCATTTTGGACTTCGCTTTTTTTATGTTACTTTAAATTACTATTTTAGCCAATTAAATAATGTGTTTTATTATTATTGCCAAAGGCAAAACAATAAAAATGATAGATAAAATACGAAAGACAGAAAATTTGCATGTGGTGTTTTGGCTGTTTAAAGATATGTGTTGGATGATGGAGTATAAAACAGCGGGCGCTTTGCTTATTTTACCTACGTTGGCAATGGCTTTTTATGTGCTTTATTTATCAAAAAACAAATTAGATTTAATTATAGTAAATGTGGCCATTATTTTTTGGATTTGTGCCAACAGTGCATGGATGCTGAGCGATTTTTACAATGATATACCAAAATCGGTTTCACTACTGTTTTTTATAGCAGGTATTTTAACCATGTTTTTTTATGTTTGGATGGCCTTTATAAAACCTAATTATACAAAACAAAATACCAATGACAAACTCTGATATAGCCGATTTATTTAAGCTTTTTGCCGATTTAAGCGAACTGCATGGCGCCAATCCTTTTAAAATTAAACAATTTAGTAATGCCTATTTTAGGATTGATAAAATGATAAATCCATTGGAAGGTTTAACCATTCCTGAATTAGAAAAAATAGAAGGAATTGGTAAAGGAATAGCTGCTAAAATAGATGAAATAAACAAAACAGAAAGCTTTACTGAACTGAACGATTTAATAGCTCAAACGCCTGCTGGTGTTATTCAAATGATGCGTATAAAAGGCATTGGACCTAAAAAAATTGCTGTTATTTGGAAAGAGTTAGAAATAGAAGAAATAGGCGAACTACTTTATGCCTGTAAAGAAAACAGGTTGGCACAGGCCAAAGGTTTTGGTTTAAAAACACAGCAAAACGTAATCAATCAGATTGAGTTTATGTATGCCAGTGCCAATAAATTTCATTACGCAAAAATTGAAAATGCTGCTTTAAACTTAGTGAAATTATTGCAGCAAAATAGCAGTTTTAGCCATGTTGCTATTTGCGGAGCCATGCGAAGAAAATTAGAAGTAATTGATGAAATTGAAATATTAGTAGCAAGCAATGATGTAAATGACATTGAAAACAGCTTAGCTCAAATGGATGCTTTAACTGATTTAACTACTAACGATAAAGGATTCAGTGCAAAATATGAGCAATTCCCAATTCAAATATATGCTTGTAATTCATCAGCATTTACTTGGGAATTATTTGAAAAAACGGCCAGTCAAGCACATTTACAGTTGTTAAATTTAAATGCTATTGACAAAAACGCTAATTCGGAACAGGCTATTTATCAAAGTATAAACTTGCAGTATATTGAGCCTGAAATGCGCGAAGGAACTAATGAAATTAAGCTGGCCGAACAAAATAAACTTCCAACTTTAATTGAATACAGCGATTTAAAAGGTGCATTGCATAATCATTCAACTTGGAGCGATGGATTAAATACCATTGCAGAAATGGCCAAAGCTTGTCAAAAAATGGGTTACAGTTATTTTGGAATTGCAGACCATAGTAAGGCAGCATTTTATGCCAATGGTTTAAGTGAAGAACGCATCATTGCACAGCACGAAGAGGTAGATAAACTGAATGCAAGCAATCCAAAATTTACCGTATTTAAAGGCATTGAATGCGATATTTTATACAATGGTCAACTAGATTACGCTAATGATGTTTTAGCGACTTTTGATTATGTAGTGGCTTCGGTTCATAGTATTTTAAAAATGAACGAAGAAAAAGCCATGAGCAGAATTATAACTGCTATTGAAAATCCTTTTACCACTATTTTAGGGCATCCAACTGGTAGGTTATTACTGTTACGCGAAGGTTACCCAATTAACCACCACAAAATAATTGATGCTTGCGCAGCCAATAATGTTGCCATAGAAATTAATGCCAATCCTTACCGATTAGACCTTGATTGGCGTTTTATTGATTATGCTTTAAATAAGGGAATTAAACTATGTATAAACCCTGATGCACACAGTATTGACGGATTAAAGGACATGTATTATGGAACCTTAATAGGACGTAAAGGTGGCTTAACAAAAGAAAATTGTTTAAATGCATTTACTACCGAAGAACTAAAAAATTACTTTAAACAAAAAAATAACACTAATTCATAAAAAAAATAAATAGTTTCGAAGCGTTATGATTGAAAATTTAATAAACTTAATAAAAGAAAATGCTGGAGAATTAATTGTTAATAATCAAGCAATTGCAAATGAGCACAACGATGCTGCTATATCAGAAACAGGAAATTCGATAATAAATGGATTAAAAGCTGAAGTTTCAAAAGGAAATATTGCTGGTTTATCAGATATTCTAAAAACCAATGGGAATTTAACCAATAACCCTATTGTAGCTAATATTATCAGTGGTTTAGGCAATAATTTAGTGAGCAAGTTTAATGTTAACCAAACAGATGCAAACCATATTTCTAGTGAATTGATTCCAAATGTTATGAACCAATTAATTTCTAAAATAAACGACCCTAACGATGATTCATTTAATGTACAAAGTATGTTAAGTAATTTAGGTGGTGGAGGTTTGAGTGGAATGCTTATAAACATGTTTGGAAATAAAAATAACAACGAAGAAAAAGTTGGTATTAGCGGAATGTTTAAGAATTTTTTAGGATAAACTTTGTAAAGTCAAAGTAAAAATTATATTTGCTCAAGTTCAAAAACAAAAAAATCATTCACTCATGGCTCGTAAACAAGTAATAATTGAATTCCCTATAAAAGCATCGCCTGCTTTATTATTTAATTATATAAGTACCCCTAGCGGTTTATCTCAATGGTTTTGCAACGATGTAGATATTAGAAATAATACCTATAAATTTAAATGGGATGGTGAGGAAACTAGTGCTGAATTATTGAAAAAAGTAAATAATAAAAGCATGAAGTTTAAGTGGATGAATACTGAAAAGGATGAGTTTTTAGAATTTGACATCAATGTGGATGAACTTACTGATGATGTAGCTTTGGTGATAACTGATTATGCAGAAGAGGGCGATGAGAAAAATACTATTCAACTTTGGGAAAGCCAAGTACACGACTTAAAAAGTTGTATTGGCGCCTAAATCAACACTATATTTTAAAAAAGCTGCATTTTATGCGGCTTTTTTGCTTTTTAGCCCTCCAACTCAACCGAAAAATTTTATAATTATTAGCTTTTTGAATTTTAAATAAAACCTATCTTCGCGCATCAAAAAATAATTCCAATACACATGTTTGAAAGTTTAAGTAGTAAGTTAGATAAAGCATTTAAAAACCTAAAAGGACAAGGCAAAATTACAGAAATTAATGTTGCCGAAACGGTTAAAGAAATTCGTAAAGCCTTAATTGATGCCGATGTTAACTACAAAATTGCTAAACAATTTACCGATACAGTTAAAGAAAAAGCTTTAGGTCAAAATGTGCTTACTGCCATAAGCCCAGGCCAATTATTGGTAAAAATTGTAAGCGATGAATTAACTGAACTTTTAGGTGGTAAAACCGAAAATATCAATACTAGTGGCAATCCTAGTATCATATTAATGGCTGGTTTGCAAGGAAGTGGTAAAACCACTCACTCCGCAAAATTGGCTAGCTATTTTAAAAAACAAGGAAAAAGTGTATTACTAGCTGCTGCCGATGTTTACCGTCCTGCGGCTATTGAACAATTAAAAGTATTGGGTGAACAAATTGAAGTGCCTGTGTACTTTGAAATGGAAAACAAAAATCCAGTTGAAATTGCTCAAAATGCAGTAAAAGCTGCAAAAGATGGCAACCACAAAATATTAATTATAGATACTGCAGGTCGATTAAGTATTGACGAAGAAATGATGGCTGAGATTGGCAATATTAAAGCCACCGTTCAACCTCAAGAAATTTTATTTGTTGTTGATTCAATGACAGGTCAAGATGCAGTAAATACAGCTAAAGCATTTAACGATGTATTAGATTTTACTGGTGTAATATTAACCAAATTAGATGGTGATACACGTGGTGGAGCTGCACTTTCAATTAAAACAGTAGTTGAAAAACCTATCAAATTTGTAGGTATGGGCGAAAAAATGGAAGCCCTTGATGTATTTCACCCGGATAGGATGGCTCAACGTATTTTGGGCATGGGTGATATTGTTACCTTAGTAGAACGTGCTCAGTCGGTTTTTGATGAAGAAGAAGCAGCTAAAATCCAAAAGAAATTACTAAAAGACCAATTCACCTTTGAAGATTTTTATAGCCAAATTCAGCAAATAAAGAAAATGGGTAACCTAAAAGATTTGATGGCTATGATTCCTGGAGTCAGTAAAGCAATCAAAGACATAGATATCAGTGATGATGCATTTAAAGGTATTGAAGCTATTATTAACTCAATGACACCGGCTGAACGCAGAACACCAGATATACTTAACGGAAGCCGAAGAAAACGAGTAGCCGAAGGAAGTGGAACTGATATTCAACAAGTAAATCAATTGCTGAAACAGTTTGAAGAAATGCGCAAAATGATGCGAACCATGAACAAAATGCAAGGCGCTGGTTTAAATATGAAAAACCTTCCATTTAAAAGATAACTAAGGTACTAAAACTAACATTGTTAAAGTTGTAGTGTTTTAATAATGTTAACTTTAGCATCTATGAAACAGTCAGATTAAATTTTGAATTTCGTTAATAGTATATTGGTTGAAAAACTTAATGAGGTATTTACATCATAACTGAGTAGTTAATTATAAATGTTGAATACCAAATTTTGAATTTCGAAGTCTTGGAACAATAAAAATCATTCAATCAAAAAATCGCCAAATCAAAAATATCTAAATACTTAAGGTGCTAATCGCTCTATTTTCCAATTATTATCGGTTTGTAACGTATAGATAAACCTATCATGTAGCCTACTGCTGCGGCCTTGCCAAAATTCAAAACTAATTGGATTTACAACATAACCACCCCAGTTTATTGGACGTAAAAGTGGCTCTTCGCTGAATAAAGCTTCCATTTTTTTTACACTTTCTTCCAAAAGCACTCTATTATGGATTACCTTGCTTTGTGGCGATGCATGAGCACCAATTCTACTGCCCAAAGGACGACTATTGAAGTATAAATCCGATTTTTCGTCAGACATTTTTTGAGCAGTACCAACCACGCGCACTTGGCGTTGCAATTCAGGCCAAAAAAACACCAAAGCTACTTTATTGTTATGGTCTATATCGTGGCCTTTATTACTTTGGTAATTGGTAAAAAACTCCAATCCATTTGCTTCAATTCCTTTTAAAAGCACAATACGTGCAGAAGGAAATCCGCTAGGGCTAATGGTTGCTAAAGTCATGGCATTGGGTTCTAAAACCTCTGCTTTGATGGCTTCATCAAACCAAATTTCAAATTGCTCAAAAGCATTGGCTAGTAAGTCTTTTTCGTCAAAACTTTTTAATGTATAATCAGTTCTAATATCTGCTATATTCATGTTATTTCACTCCCATTTTGGCTGCGCCAAATTCTAATATAGTATCAATAAACTCGTAAGGTTTATAATTGTTTAAAGCACATTGATGGAAAATAGCCGTAGCTGGCGTCATGCCTGGTAATGAGTTAATTTCAATAATTACTACCTCTACCCTATTTTTATCGTAAATTCTTACAAATGCATCAATGCGGCAGTAACCTTCCACATTTAGTGCTTTAGCAGTTTTCTTCAACACCTCTTGTACTTTTTTACTTATTTCGGCTTGTGCTTTTGCATTTTTACTAAACCTACTTGGCGTAATGTTTTGACCTTGTCCGGCTAAAAACTTTTCTTCTAACGACAATATTTCGCCTTCGGCCAATGTTTCGCTAGGTTCAAACATTTCATAAATTAATTTACTGCCTTTAAAATGTGTAATTAAGCCTCCGGTAACTTCTAAGAAGTGTTTGGCATTTCCTTTTTCAACAAATTTTTCTACTAAAAAATAAGCTTTCATTGGAAACTCTTCTTTTGGTTTCAAACCCAATCTTTCTGCTAATTCAGCCTCCATTATTTCTAGTGGACGGAAAACTCCTTCCGCGTAATTAATCAAATCTTGGCGGGTTTTAATTTTTTTAACAGCACTGCTACAGCCATCATCAGCTGGTTTTGCAATTAAAGGATAGCCAATAGTTTCCACCTTTTTAATAACCTCTTCTACATTTTTTTTCCAATCTTTTTGCTGAACCAACATATGTTCAGCAACTAGAATTTTGTGCTTTTTAAGCAATTCGTTGGTATCGTATTTGTTAATGGTAATTCGGCTGCTTTCAACCCCACTTCCATTGTAAGGAATTTTTAGTTTGTTTAAATACGTTTGAACTGTTCCATCTTCACCCGGACGACCATGCAATGCGATAAACACTGCATCGGCCATTTTTTTCAAATCTTTGTATTCAATTTTTTTAGGAGCAAATAATTGACTTTCAGCATTGCCATATTTATCAATAATAGGTTTGCATTCAGCAATAATTTTTTCCATAATTGGCAAGCGTTTATAACTGCTCAATTTTTCTTTTATATCATCAGCATTGTCTTTTAACATAACATTAACCGGCAATAACCAAAGTTCGTGTGCGCTGTCATTGCCTGTTACAAAAACCGGAAAAGGTTGGTATTTAGCCGATGAAGCTAGTTTTTCATAAATATTTCTTCCACTCTCCACCGAAATATGACGCTCGGTAGAATAACCACCCATAAATACCGCCACACGCTTTTTAGTGCTTTTTTGTTTTTTATTGCTAGCAATTTTTGCATCTAAATGATTTAACAATTCGATGTGATGAAAATGAACTTGTTGCGAGTAAGCTCTTTCAGCTAATGAAGTACGAATGATATAGGTTAAAAACTGCGATGGATTTAAACCAATTTCGGCAGCTTGATGAAAAAAGAAACTCGAAGGCATCATACCACTTGTAGTATTTGGATCGTTTAAAAACAACTCACCTTGGTTGTTTATAAATCCATCAATACGAGCATAAACATGAAAATTAAAGAAGGTAAACAACAGCTCACATGCTTTTCTAATTTCATCTATTTTGCTTTCAGCAATATCAATTGGGGTAATTTTTCGGCTTAAACCTGGTAAATATTTACTGCGGTAATCATATACTTCTTTGCCTTTAACTATTTCGGTTGGAGGCAATGCTACTGCGGTTCCATCTTCATTTTTTAATACTATACAACTGAACTCTCTGCCCTCAATAAATCCTTCAATTAAACATTCAGTTTCGGAGTAAATACTTTCTAAACGGATTTCTGATTTTTGATTTTTGATTTTTGATTTGGTCGCTGAGCTTGTCGAAGAGCCAAATTCTTCGTCAAACAGTGTCCATAAATCGTCAGGGTTATAAGTTAATTCTTTTTGTCCATTTACAGTAACTATAGCTGGTAAACCAATTCCTTCTTTTACATCAGTAATTTTTTGAATGAATTGTGTTTTAGCTTTTTGGTCTAAGTTTATCCATTCACTAGCTGACACCTGTTGTATAAAAAACGATTTTAAAACCGCTTGTTCAAATTGCTCAAAATTATCGGCACTAATTACCGAAACACCCACCGAACTACCTTGATTAGCAGGCTTTATTACAAATGGAAAACCAACTTCATTGATTACTTTTTTATAAATATTTTTTAAATCAGGTAATTGGTTTTTGGTAAACGAAAAGTATTTAGGAACATTCATTCCCGCACTTTTCATTAATTGTTTTTGCAGGCGTTTGTTCATTCCCAAAGCACTGGGCATAATGCCCGAACCACTGTACGGAATATCCATAAACTCCAACAAACCTTGTATGGTGCCATCTTCGCCATTGGCGCCATGTAAGGCTAAAAAAGCAAAATCAATCAACCCTTTTAACTCTTCAGGTTTAATGGTTTTTCCTAATTTTTTTATTAATGATTTACCATTATCCTCATGAGCAGCGGCCAAATTTTCGGCATACACTTGTACTTCGGTTTTTTGGTTTTTTAAAGCAGAAACAGGCGGATAAAAATCGCGGATAGAACCTTTGTAAATATACTCCCAATCTAGCAAAACAAAGTTGTTAAAGCTATCCACAAAAATGGGAATGGCTTCAAAAAGCGTTTTATCTAAATTATCGTAAACGGTGCGTCCACCTGCAAAACTTACCTCGCGCTCGCGGCTATTGCCACCAAAAAATATACCTATTTTCATACTAATAAAATGCCATTTTTAAATAACATTCAAACGTAAAATAAAATAAATAGATTGACTAATGATTTTTATGTACTATGTTGATAAGATGATTTAGAGATTTTGGGAGAAATTAACTTTTTAATGATAGTCTAACCATTCCACCAACTTAATAATATTTTATATAAAAACTCAAAGAATGACAACCCTGCAAACACGGTTGTTGACCAAAAACCATTGCTAATAATTAAACTTAATATAAATAAACGCCAATCACGGGCACTTAAGCCATTATAGGCAAAATTACCTTTGCGCTCAAAAGCTACGGCCACAAATGGATCGAAGTAAATAGATAAAAAAACGAATAATAAAGCTCGGCTTTTGCGCAATACCCTTACTAACAGCAATTTTAACCCAACACTATCTTCACTTGCTATTATGCTGCTCATTTTTTCTTTCGAAAATTCAATGCCTAAAAAATCACGTTTGAGATAATCGTAAATAATAAAATAACCCCAGCAAAATAAAAACGACAATAACATCATGGTAAAAAAACCTACCACAACACCTAATTTGTATAAGGCAAATGGGTACAACACAAAATCGAAACTGTAGTTAATTACAGTAAAAGTGGTTGCTCCTGTTAAAAACAACAATAGTCTATTTAGAAGTTGATTCATTTACAGTGCAATACTATAAGTTTTTAACTGAAAGGCAGGATTTAGCTGTTGTTTAAAATAACGTAAACTCTCCACTCCTCTATCTTCCTGAAAATTAAAGTATTTAAAACCTTGTTCTGATAAGGCTACACTCAGTTGATTTAACAAATACATGCCTAAACCCAAAAAAGTTTTAAAAAAATGACCTACTATCCATTCATCATTAAACTCTTCGTAAATAAGTAAACCGCTTAATTTTTGATTGGCATAAAGTTTTATAATTTTTAAATTTAAGTTACTGCTCAAATCAATACACTTTTGAAAAGCCAACCATTCTCTTTGCAAATTAGGTTCATCGGAATGGTTTCTATCCGATTTTATTTGCATGCAATCTTTACAAAACTGCTTTAATTCCTCTTTATTTTCAATTTGAGCTAAATTAGCTATTTCAATCCTAAGTTCACTGTTTTCTTTTATAGCTTTTGCATAAGCATTGCGTTGTTTTTTGTATTTGCTACCTTGTAATTGGGCTAAATCATTTACATTATAAATGTATTCAAACTCATCTGTTTCAGGAATCAAATTACTTATAAAATCTTGCTCACAATCACTTTGAGAATAGCTAATTTTCAACTTTGCTATTCCTAAATCTTTGGTTTTTTGTTTGGCTATTTTTAACAAATTATCAGTTAAATTATTCGCCAATAAATGAGAAAAAGCATCGCCAAAAGGAGGATTAAACAATACTAGCAAAATGGCATTTTCTAATTCAAATAACTGCACGTTATTGGCATTATTCCAAAAATTGATAGTAGTTAGTAAAAAATCGGAAGTAGGTATTATATCCAAACTTTTAAGTAATAATTCATATTCATCACTATTGAAAGTCAAATTATTACTATTATTTATGGTATTTATTTGTTGGATATCCAAACCTGTTTTAGTGTATTTGTATCATTAATATGGTCAATAATCTTGCCGTTAATTTTTTGAAGATTTATCTGCCAAATAGTAATTATGGAAACAAAAAAAACTGCCTCTGGTTTGAGGCAGTTTTAAAATATTTTTTGATGACATTATTAGAAGTTTAATGCTAATCCTGCTTGAGCTGTTCTGGTATCTGCTACTTTATTTGTATCGAATAAAGGAACCAAACCGTAATTGGCAAATACGCTTACTGCACCATATCCAATTCTAACTGTAGCATCTGCTCCTAAGCGATTTACAAAATAATCGCCACTTGCCACTGTTTCGTAATTAACACTGTTTTTATCATATTCTGTTTTTATATGATTAACAGCTGCATATTTTATCATAACCCCAAAGGCGGTATAAAACCTTTTGTCGTGCTTATTGTAACTAGAATTATACTTAACCAATAATGGCAATGTAAAATTAAATTGATACAAACGATTGGTATTTAATGTAGCTACTGCTGAATCAAAACTTAATTGTTGGGTATTGGCACTTAAAATCAAATTTTTATTTTTAAAACCATAATGATCAAAACTTAATCCTAAACCTGTAGTTAACGCTAAACGGCCTTTTACAATGGGTAAATCCCAATCACCAAAGTTTAAAGCAAAGCGCCACGAGCTACCAATATTAGTTTCTAAGTTTTTATTTGATGCTGCAAGTGTTGTATTAAAATCAGGAGTTACAAACGAGCTAACACCAATTTCGATACCACCAAAAGCAGTTTCCATTTCAGTACTATGTTTTTTGTGTTTACCTTTTTTACCCTTTTTAGCTCCAATTGAAATTTCAACTTTTCCATCTTCGCCATCGTCATTTACTTGTTCTACTTTAGAACCTCCAGACACTTGTTTTTCAACATTTTTAGGATTGCCTGTATATTCTATTTTAGAAAAACCAGTTGCTTCGGCTTTTAAATTGTTTTTTACGGTTACTAGTATTTTTGAAGCGCCACTTGCTTCGGCTACTGCGTTTTCAAAAGCTGTTCCCATTGCATCTATTTTTGATGCGCCTGTAGCTTCTAAGTTACCTTCAGTTACTTTACCATCAATACTTAACTTACTAGCTCCATTAATCTTAGCTTCTAATTTTTCAACATCTAAAAGTAAATCTATTTTTGTAGCACCATCAGCCGAAATTTTCAAACTTTTTGATTTAATAGCACTATCGCCACTCATTTTCATAGTAGCATTCGATTCTAATTTAATTTCCTCTAATGAATTTACATAAACGATAACTTCAACCGGAATATTACTTCCAAAAGAAGCTAAATCAAAATTTAAAGTATTATTACTAACAGATGCTCCTTTTTCTAATGCAGAAATATTGGTATTTTTTGAATCTGCGTTTTGATAAGAAACTTCATTTTTTTCGCTTTGTTGGAGTTTAACTTCAAAATTAGCTGGTACTACTATTTTGGTAAAACTTGGCAATGTTACTTTGGTTTGAGCATTTGCCATCAATGTTAAAACGGCTATTGACGCTGCTAAAATTATCTTTTTCATATTGGTATTTTTTATTTTATGTAGCTTAATACGCCCTATCATATTTTTTGTTACAATTTATGGTAAAAAATATTTTACCAACTGATAACTAATACTTTAAAAATACCTATTCTTCTTCTTTAAAATAAATTTTATAAAACTTTCGTCCATCAGGTTCTACCCCTTGCTCAATTAATTCACGGTTTCCATGAATGTAAATATGGAAATTCTTATCCAATTTAAGCACGCTTTTAAATATCCTAGCTTGTTTTTTTACTGCTTGGCTCGATATATCAAAACTATCTGAAATATCCAATTCATTGCTCATTCGGTATGCTTCATCAAAGGTGCGGAACGATTCTATTACGCCTTCATCTTTAAACACTGCTTGTTCAAACTCTTGTTTGTCAAAAGTATCGTTGGTTTTAAAATAATCAACTGAGCGGTTCAAGTAATCAATTTGATCTGCTTTGGTAACTTCAAATTCTTCGTTCAATTGTTTGGTCACAAAGTTTTTGGCAATATTCATAAACTCTTTAGTGTGGTTATAATTATTGCTGCAAGGCTTTAGTTGTAAAAAAGTATCTTTCCAATATTGTGCTTCGCTGCCTTTATTTCCTTTATCAATTATACAAACTTTATAACCTTGGTTGGCATTGGTGTTAAATATTAAGCAACCTTTGTCTAACTTATCTATGTTAATGCCATCGTTATAACTTACATCAAAAACATTATTTGTTTGGTTCAATTGTATAAAGTCGTATTTGTTTTCCGACTTAAAAATTCCAATAGCATCCACATCTTCATCTTCTACCTGAATATTGGGAAAATAAGCAATAAACAAATCACCACTTTTTATTTGAGGATGAACAGAAAGTTCATCTAAATGCTTTGCAATATTAACGCTATTGATATGAAACGAATTACAGTGTTCGAACATTTGTAAAGCATAATTGTAAATAGGATTTAATTTAAAATCATTATTGCTAAAACTGAAATTATAAAATTCCGGATTATTGAAAGAGGTTATAAAAAATTTCATCAATAAATCTTTCAATTTCCCATCGCTTAAATCCAATAAATCCTGAGAAATAATCAAATCTTCGTTATTGGTTTTATTTCCTACCTGATGCACCGATACCTTGTCTAATTGTATAGTTTCTAATTCGAATTTTTCTGCCATTAATAATTTTTCTATTTAATACTCTTCTATTTTTTCTGTCTTTTGCTATCGCAATTTCTTCTTTTGTAAGGTCAATAATTAGTTGCCTTAACAAAAAATAATTGATGGATAATTTTATGCTTTCAACTATTGAATCCAAACACTTTCAGGTTATTTGGTGTTAATCCAATTTTTTATTCAATTCTTCAAATTTTGCGGTCATGGTAGGATTTCCTCGAGTCAATTTTTTGATAGTTAAATCTTCCGCTTTGTTATTAGCAAGTCTTAAATTATTAACTGACGATAGAAGGGCATCTTTTGTTTTTTGTAGATGATCCATGGTTTTATCTATTTCATCAATGGCAGTTTTAAATTGCCTACTTGCCAAATCGTAGTTTTTTGCAAAACCTAACTTAAATGCATTTATATTTTCTTCAAAATTTGTAATATCAATATTTTGACTTTTTACAATTGCTAATTCGGCCTTAGCCTTCATAGAATTCATGGCTGCATTTCTCAAAAGCGTTATAATAGGTATAAAAAACTGCGGTCGAATTATATACATTTTTTCATACTTGTGTGAAACATCAAAAATACCTCCGTTATATAATTCGTTATCGGCCTCCAAAAGAGAAACAAGTACAGCGTACTCACATTTTTTTTCTATTCTATCCTTATCCAATTCTTTTAAAAAGTCTTCATTTTTTTTCTTAGTGGCAGTTTCATCACCTTCATTTTTCATTTCAAACATAATTGAAATGATTTCATTTCCTAAATCATCATTTTCTTTGTAAATATAGTCACCTTTACTTCCCGATTTTGAATCATTATCTTTTTCAAAATATGCCTTTTGAAATGCAGTAGCTCGAAGTTTATTAAATTCAATTTCGCAGTGTTGTTCAAGTGTTTCACCTAACATTTTTGTCGAAAGTTTTAACTTCATGTCCTTACGAAGTGCTATTTCTTCGTCTTTATGTTTTATGATGTCATCTTTAGCCTTTAGTTCGGCTGTAAATTTTTCACTTAATGATTTTTCCAACAGTTGTTTTTCAGTTTCCTTAAGTCTAACGTTATTGGCCAATTCATCTCTTTCTTTTTCTATTTTTTGAATAGCTTCGGTAACTAATAATTTTTTTTCAATTTCAGCCTTCGCTAGTTTGGAAACCATTTCAGCAACTAAAGTTTCCTTTTCAGCTAATTTTTCCGATAACTTGAGTTCACTGTTTGCTTTTAGTTGCAGTATTTCTCGCTCTTTTTCATCTTTTTCTTTTTCTAATTTCTGAATGGCTTCTGCTATTGAATGTTTCTTTTCACTTTCTGCATTTTCAAGTTTTACATTCATCAAAATCAGCTGGTTTTCTTTTTCTGAAAGTTGTTCCGACAATAACTTTTCATTGTTGGCTTTGATGAGTGCAATTTCTTTATCCTTATTAGAAAGTTCAATTTGTAATGAATTTTTTAAATTAGCCTCTACCAGTTTGATAGCACTTTCTTTCTCTTTTTCTGCAAGGTTTAATCTATTTTGCAACTCTTCATCAAATTTAGAATCCCTAACTTGTTTAACAATATCAGCAAAACCTGCTTCATCTACTTTAAAAGCCTTTTGGCAATTAGGACATATAATTTCATTCATATCAATCTTTTTTAGGTTATAATTTCACAATAAAGTCAACAATAACCAACTATTTCTTTCAGTTTTTTTGCATAAAGAACTAGTTGAAATCACAGAAAATTATTGGGGTTATTACTTTTACAAATGTATTTATCGTATACACTTTTACAAACTAATAAACTGCACAACTATTCATTTAAGAAGTAAAAAAATACTTTGCATCTTGGCCATTTTGAGAATTATTTAACACTGATTTGATTAACAAAGCATTATCAAAAAAAATATATCCGAACATAAAATATATTTTTGTTGCAGGCTAGAACGCCTGCAAGGACTGTTTTTTTTTATTGTCGAGGTAAGTTTTCAATTGCACGCGTCTGAGACAATATACATCATTAACCTTCAGTAGAATGTTTCACTTACTCTACTGATAATGGGTTAGCTAATAAGTAGTAATCATTTATTATGTAACAAAAAAGGCTGTCTTTTGCAAGACAGCCTTCTAAATATTAGCTAAAAGCTACAATCAGACTATTTATTTTCTAATTGTTCTTTTAAAGCCGCTAAACCTTCTACGTCAGCAAACGTTGATTTTTCGTTGCTATCGTTGTTTTTCTTAGCTGCTTTAGTAGCTTTTTCTTTTTCTTCGTTTTTCGATTTTCTTTCGTCAACCTGTTTCACTTCTACATCGTTCTTCCAAACGGCAGTGTGTGATAAAACGATACGTTTGTTTTCTTTGTTAAACTCAGTAACACGGAATTGTAATACTTCGTCTTCTTTAGCAGTTTTCTTGTCTTCTTTGTAAAGTTGTTTAATTGGAGCATATCCCTCAACCCCGTAAGGTAAAGCAATGGTAGCGCTTTTCTCTTCAACTTTTAAAATAGTACCTTCATGAACTGAACCTAAAGCAAATAAAGTTTCGAATGCATCCCAAGGATTTTCATCTAACTGTTTGTGGCCTAAACTTAAACGGTGGTTTTCGTTATCAACTTCTAATACCAATACGTCTAATTCTTGGTCTTTTTTCACAAACTCGTTTGGATGTTTGATTTTCTTGGTCCAGCTTAAGTCACTTACGTGAACTAAACCATCAACACCTTCTTCTAATTCTACGAATAAACCGTAGTTAGTCATATTACGAACGATACCTTTGTGTTTGCTACCAACAGGGTATTTGTTAGCAATATCAACCCAAGGATCAGTTTTTAATTGTTTAATACCTAAGCTCATTTTACGCTCTTCTTTTTCAAGAGTTAAAATAACAGCTTCCATTTCGTCACCAATCTTCATAAAGTCAGATGGGTTACGTAAATGTTGGCTCCAGCTCATTTCACTTACGTGAATTAAACCTTCAACACCAGGAGCAATTTCTAAGAAAGCACCGTAATCAGCAATGTTTACAATTTTACCTGTTACTTTACCACCAACTACTAATTCAGTATTTAAACTATCCCAAGGATGTGCTTGTAATTGTTTTAAGCCTAATGAAATACGTTTTTTCTCATCATCAAAATCAACAACTACTACGTTAATTTTTTGATCTAATTGTAATACTTCTTCAGGATGATTTACGCGGCCCCAAGAAATATCAGTGATATGTAATAAACCATCAACACCACCTAAATCAATAAACACACCAAATGAAGTCATGTTTTTAACAGTACCTTCTAATACTTGGCCTTTTTCTAATCTTGATAAAATGTCAGATTTTTGTGCTTCAATATCTTCTTCAATTAATACTTTATGTGAGATAACTACATTTTTGAAAATAGAGTTAACTTTTACCACTTTAAATGGCATTGTTTGCCCTACATAAACATCATAATCTTTTATTGGTTTAGTATCAATTTGAGAACCAGGTAAGAAAGTATCCATACCTAAAACCTCTACTACTAAACCGCCTTTGGTACGAGTTTTAACGTAACCATTAACAATTTCGTCATTTTCGTGTGCTTTCATGATATTATCCCATGCACGCTCACTTACTGCTTTTTTACGACTCAAAATTAATTGACCCAAAGCATCTTCTTTTGTTTCTAACAAAACTTCAACCTCGTCACCAACTTTTAAATCTGGTAAATCTCTGAATTCTGTTCTAGCTACTAAACCGTCAGATTTAAATCCAATGTTTAATACTACTTCTTTGTCTGTAAAACCTACTACTGTACCTTTTACAATTTCTTTTTCTGTGATGGCTGAAAGAGTTTTTTCGTAAGCAGCAGCCATTTGCTCACGTTCGTTTTGGTTGTAATCACCAAAACCAGCGTTGTCCATTTCCCAGTCAAAATCTGGCAAGTTAGTTGTGTTGTTTGTGTTTTTTGTCAATTTATTTGATCTCCTTTCGCTTAAAAAAGCCCGCAATAATAATTGTAATTAATTGAACAACAAAATGTTTTTTGCATTTATTTCATTATTTTCTGCCTAGTACTTAGCTTTTTAAGTAATATTTTAAAAAACATAATAAAAGTTTTGAAAAAGCCTGATATTACATTCCATAAAATTAATTTAGTTTTGAATTCTTAAAATTTTAAAAACATGAATATTTCAAAACCAGATTTATCTTTATTTCCTGCCTATATAGCTCAATACGTTAACCTTGTAAAAACCGATGAATTGTACAACGAATTGTATCAAGAAAGCATGGATACCATTGATTTATTAACCAGTTTAGATGAAGAAACTTTACTTTATAAATACGAAGCTAATAAATGGACTGTAAAAGAGGTTTTTCAACATATTATTGATTGTGAGCGTATTTTTCAATACCGAATTTTATCAATTGCGCGTAATCCAGAGGTTGCACTAGCAGGTTTTGATGAAAATGTTTTTGCCGAAAATAGTATGGCCGATAAACGTAATATTATGGATATGGTGCGAGAATTTTCAATGGTAAGAGGTGCTACAGTTGAAGTTTTAAAATCAATTTCGAATAAGGCTTGGGATAATATGGGCATGGCTAATAACAATCCTTGCAGCCCGCGAAGCATTGCATATATGCTTTTAGGCCACGAAATACACCACAGAAACGTAATTGAAAAGAAATATTTGTTGTAATTATTATTAAAAGCATTTATTATTTAATAATAAAAAGAACCATCAATGCGTTTTCCTAAAGTAGCTTTCCTCTTTTTGTTTTCAATAGGTTTTTCTTTTCAAAATTGTAAAGAAGGCTTAAGAGATGACTGTAGTTGCGGTCCTTTTTTAGGCGACTATTTTGACGTGAACGGATTGGAAATTATTTCCTATAAAAAGCGCGGAACCTGCTGTGCTGATCCAATTTTGGTTAACGAAACTGTGAGTTTTAGTAATTTGTCGAGCATTTCCTTAAATTTTAAAGTGGATTATTTAGCTGCTAATAATCATTCAAATAGTACTTCATTTTTCAGCACTTTAAACGCTTGTACTTGCGCACAAAGTGGCAGATTAGGAGCTAAAAACGAAAAAATAAGTAACCTCAGTATTATTACTTTAAACGATTTTGATGCTACCCATTTGGCAAACGATACCATTAACGATTTGTTTGACAATATTACTTATAACAACAAACAAGATTTAAATACCTTTTTGGCTACTGATACCTCATTTATAAAAAATACAGGATTAGAAATTTCACTCAAAACAACACCTCAAATAAATAAACAACTTAAGTTTAAAGCAATTATAAAATTATCGAATGGTGAAGTTTACACCGCAGAAAACAAACAGTTTACCATAGCAGATTAAACTGCTAATTCCTTTGAACTTTCTATAGTAATTACCTCAGCCTTGGTAACTCCATTGTACTGAAAAATAATTGTACTATTTGTGAATGTTATTGTTTCGGTTTGTTGCCAAACATCAAAATCAAAACTAATTGGCACCATTATAAAGCGGTATTTGTGGTGATTTAACTTTAATTGGTTTATGATAGCCGTTTTTTCTGAACGGTCTATTTCTTCTAAAAACTGAGTTTTAGGTTTAATATTTGGTTGCAAATAATAATCAATAGCTATTAATTCTTGCAGGATTGTATCGTTAGCAAAATTGGTTTTTACATATTCATCAATAATTTGGTAAATATCGGTTAACGAATGTTTATGGAAATTACTTTTACTAATAAAAAGAGTTCCTAAACCCAATAAAAAGTCGAAAATGCTATAATTGAGCGCTACATATTTTAACGTATGTGAAGCACGTTTTTTGTTCCAATAAATTTCTAAGGCTTCTTCTAAAATGGTTATTTTAGTCAATTCATCCTCGGCTAAATACTTACTTTTTATAATTTGATAAGGTGGAAGTGGGTCAAATTCGTAATCGTGTTCCTTGTATTTATGGCGCATGGGTGTACCTTTTAAAAACTTTAAAAAGCCCAATTGCAGTTCAGGCGGAAACAGTTTAAAAACCTCTTCAATGCTGTATTTTATATCGTTCCAATAGTCTAAAGGCAAGCCAACTATTAAATCCAAATGCATTTCAATTTTGTTATCTAATTTTTTAATAACAGCACTGGTTTTATCAAAATTTTGTTTTCTACTAACTTGTAAATTAGCTTGTTGGTTTACTGTTTGTATACCAATTTCAAACCTAAATAATCCTTTGGGTACTTTTTCCTGAATAAAAGCCACAATATCCGGATGAACAATATCGGCAGTAATCTCGAATTGGAATACGTTTTCGGGTCTATGGTTTGCCAAAATAAATTCAAACATATCAATGGTAAAATCCTTTTTAACATTGAAAGTTCTGTCTAAAAACTTAATAACTCGGCCATGTTGCATTAAATAAAGCAAATTTGCTTTTATATCGGCTATGGGCAAAGTACGAACTTTATTATCTAAACTGGCCAAACAAAACTCGCATTTATACGGGCAACCCCTGCTGGTTTCTACATAACAAACTTTATTGTAAAGGTCTTCGGGCTTATCGTTTATGTATGGATTAAAGTTGGTGTAATGAATCAAATCGAACATGGGTGCCGGCAAGTTTTCCTTTACTTTTCCCTCTTTTTCAAACACCAAATTGGGTACATTTTCTACGTTTGGAAATGCATCTAAAAATGCTTTAAAAGGAGTTTCGCCTTCACCTGTAATGATAAAATCAACCTCAGGAAGTGAAATTAAATCATTGTATTCATAACTCACCTCGGGTCCGCCAAGTAGTATTTTGGTATTAGGATTAAGCGTTTTGATTAATCGCGCTACCGCCAAAGTTTGTGTAATATTCCAAATATAACAGCTAAATGCAACTACATCAAAGTCTTTACAAAAATCAGCCACATCATCTTTAGGTTCTTTAATGGTAAATTCTTTCCAATCAAGTCCTTCGTGCTCTTTTTTGTTGAGTTCATACAATAATCTAATGGCTAGATTAATATGTATGTATTTGGCATTTAAGGTTGTTAGTAATACGCGCATTTATTTGTATAAGCAAAATGCAAATATAGTTTTATAAGTTATAAATGAGGTTGATTGTATATCAAAATCCAATTTTATAAACCTAACTTAATTGTTATCAAAAATTTAAATTCGATTTATTATAATTTACATAAGAAAAGCATTTATAACAAATTGTATTATAGAGCATCCACATCTATTTGTACTATTAATTGGCTATTTATTTTGTTTTCGTAAAGTTTAGCAATTTGTTGTTTAATAAATTTTTTCAGCGATGCCAACCGGCTATCGTTTCTATCTATTTTAACCAAAAACTCCTTGATATAATAATTCCTAATTCGGCTTACATAAGGATTGGCAGGCCCTAACAAGTTATCGCCAAAAGTAGTGTACATTAATAAATGCAATTGATTGGCAGCATCTTCACTTACTTTATAATCTTTATGACGTAAACTTATTTTTATAATTCGCTGAAACGGTGGAAATAAAAATTGAGCTCTGTCTTGTATTTCGCGGTTATACAATGATTCAAAATCGTGGTTAATAACCGATAAAATAACTGGATGATTAGGAGAACTACTTTGAATAACTACCCTACCTTGTTTTTGCCTACGGCCTCCCCTGCCACTCACTTGTTCTATTAACTGAAACGCCCTTTCATTGGCCCTAAAATCTGGGAAAAATAATAACTGATCGGCATTGATAACTCCAATCAAGGTTACATTTTCAAAATCAAGTCCTTTGGTAACCATTTGCGTTCCAACCATGATATCGAATTTATGTTCAGCAAAATCTTTTATAATGCTTTCATGTCCATTTTTTCCCTTGGTGCTATCTTGGTCAAACCTTGATACACGAGCCGTTGGAAACAAAATAGCCAATTCATCTTCTATTTTTTCGGTACCAAAACCTTTAAAACTTAAGGTATGGCTGCCACAAGCAGAACATGTATCTGGCAACTTTTGTGTAAAACCACAGTAATGGCATTTTAAAGAATCAATAAATTTATGGTAAGTTAAACTGATATCACAATTTTGGCATTTAGGAACCCACTGACAGTTATCGCATTCATATACCGGACTATATCCTCTGCGGTTTTGAAACAAAATAACTTGTTCGTTTTTGGCCAAGGTTTGTTTTATTTCATTGACCAAAATGGTTGTAAAATTACCTTGAATAACCTTCGTTTTACGTTCGTCAGCAATGTTTGCGGTTATAATTTGTGGTAACTCTATTTCACCATGGCGTTTATCTAAATTTACCAAACCAAACCTACCTTGTTTGGCATTAAAGTAGCTTTCAAAACTAGGAGTAGCACTTCCTAATATTAACTTAGCGTTGTATATTTTATTCAGCACCACAGCCGAATCGCGCGCATGATACCTTGGAGCAGGTTCACTTTGTTTAAAAGTAGTTTCATGCTCTTCGTCTACTATGGTTAAACCTAAATTGGCAAAAGGTAAAAATATGGCACTCCTGGCACCAATCACTATTTTTATTTCGCCACTTTTAACTTTATTCCAAATTTCTACACGCTCGTTATCGCCAATTTTATTATGAAACGCCACACATTTTTCACCAAAATATTTTCTAATTCGGTGAATGATTTGAGAGGTAATAGCAATTTCAGGCAATAGGTACAAAACCTGCTTGCCTTGATTCAATGTTTGCTCAATTAACCGAACGTATACATGCGTTTTTCCACTTGATGTAACACCTTTTAAAAGCACTACATCTTTGGTTAAAAACTGTTCGTTTATTTGGTTTAAAGCATTTTCTTGGAATTCATTTAAAGCAAAAGTTTCTAATTGATGTTCATCAAACTGTAGCCTATCAACTGCCAGTTCAAACTCTTCAAAAACACCATTTTTAATGAGCGTTTGTATAGCCGAAGCGCTGCTTTCAGGATGCTTTAGTAATTCGGCTTTTAATACATGTGGCTTGTTTTGCTTTAAATGCAAATACAACATCAATACATTGAGTTGTTTTTCTTTTTTCGCCAGTAAATCAAACAGAATTCTTAAATTATCTTCGTTGTTTTGATAAGCAGGAGTAAGCTTTAAGCAGCTCACTAATTTTTCTTTATACTTAGTTTTTAAGTCTTCATTTATAATAATGGCTTCTTTAATTACTAAGCTTTTTATGATAGGTAAAGCATTTTTTACATTTAATATTTGTTGTATATTATCAATAGTTAGTTCATGCTGAACTGCCAATGCTTCCATAACCAAGAACTCTCTATCATCAAGTTCTATATTGTTGTCAAAATCAGTATTGGCAATTATTTTACTGGCACTTTGCAATTTTAACATAGATGGTAATGCGGCTTGCATTACATCACCCATATTGCACAAATAATAATCGCTAATCCATTGCCAAAATTTTAATTGTTGAGGGTAAATAATGGCCTCATCATCCAAAACAGAAAGGATGTATTTGGCTACATAATCTTTGGGTGGAGTGCTATGTATATTGGCAATGATAGCCGCATACACTTTGCTTTTTCCAAACTGAACCGACACACGTTTGCCCAATACAATTTGTCCAGTCGTGTCTTCAGCTACACGGTATGTGTATAGCTTAGGAACGTATAAAGGTAAAATTACATCAACAAATGTTGCAAACGATTCAGTCATTAATTATTATTTTATCAATTAAATACCAAATTGAGTGAAATGATGGTTCAGGTGCTTGTAATACATATTATTCCATTCAATGGCTGTTAATTTACCTACCGATGCACTTTCTCTTCCTTCATAAAACGATGGACCTTTAGCTTGTGTTTCTTTAATATTAGCAATCAGTTTTTGTTTTTCTATTTCAAAATCTTTTTCAGAATTTATAATAAATGCAGGTGCTGTTCTTGAATTTGTTTTGTATGGTTTTTCATTAACCAAAACTGGTTTTAAAAACAACCTCAACATAAACTTTACCAATGCTGGAGTTTTTATTTCTATTTTACCGTTATCCATATCGTAAGCTACATTTAAATGTGCTAACATTTGCGGTGCATTCATTTTACCCCATTGAGGTGTTGTTTGGGCAGTTAATTTCTCTAATCTATCAATTATAGTATTGATAGTTTCTTGTTCATAAATGTTCGGTAGTGCCATATATTTTTTGTAAAATTTTATTTAATAAAAAAGGGCAAATATATAAACATTTGCCCTCAACAAATAAGTTATTATTGTTATTGATTTAATTTATTCCTTCCAACATTTCTGCTAATTTCAAAACGGTATTCCAGTTTCGAGTAGTGCAATTTACCTTTAGTTTTTTCTCAAAAAAAGTGTTAGTTAATTTCGTATTACCATATCCGTTTGGACAGTACAAAAAAATCTGATCTGAAGATATTTCAAATTGGTCTGTGCCAAAATTTAATGTTGCTATTACATCAATATTATCTACTAAAGGCTTTTGAGCCATAAAAGTTATATGCAGTTTAGAAGGTTCTATTTTCGAATCCTTCAAGAAATTATTAGCTAAAATAATAGAATTAAAATCCTTTTCGTTAATTACCAAAACAGGAATATCCAACTTAAACACTTTTTTTATTTTTTCATTAATCAAGGTTTCAAGAGTATTAGTATGAATAGCAATTGAAACAAAAACAATATTACCACTTTGTATATAAGTTTTAACTTGAGCAAAACCAAGATTCTCCAAAGCTACTTTTAAGGTATCCATTTTTATTAAATTTTTGCCAGAAACATTAATACCACGCAGTAAACAAATGTATTTATTCAAATTCAATTTTTTAAATCAATATTAGATAAAATCAGCAAAAAAAACTAAAAAAAACAATATTAATTAAAGAATAATAAGTAATCTACCTTCTTATTTATGTTTTTTAAAAATTTTTAGTTATTTGCCTTGTAAATTATTAAATAAAAAATGCTTCATTGGTCAATTAATCAAATAAAACTAGAATTAAAATACTCTTGGAAAATAGCAAGAAACACAAGTGAATATAAAATAAACTCCATAATAACTTGTAGTGAAGGCCAATTTATTGGCAAGGGGGAAGCAGCTCCTAATATTAGATACAACGAAACACCAGAAATTCTTTTAAATAGTTTTGAAAAATTTTTAAGTAGTGGAGCCAATGAAATAAAAAACGTAAATGATTTATCAATTTTACTCAACAAAATTAATGTTCCTAATGCTTTAAGATTCGGAATTGAACAGGCATATATTCACTTTATTTGCTCTAAAAGGAATGAGTCTATATATAATTTCTTAAAAATTGAAAAACCTTCAAAAACTAAAACATGTTACACTCTACCTATAATGGAACCCGCAGATATTATTACGTTCTTTAACAATAATAATTTAAATCGTTTTGCATATTTAAAAATTAAAATTAGTGTAAATGGTGCTTTAGAAGAAGTAAAAACATTAACGTCTATTTATAAAAAGCCAATACTAATTGATGCAAATGAAGCTTGGAAAGACCCAGATGCGTTAATAAACTTTATAGACAGCCTTAAAGGTTTAAATATTGCAATGATAGAACAACCAATGCACAGCAGCATGGTTAATGAATATAAATATGTAAAACCTAGAGCATCCTTACCTTTAATGGCAGATGAAAGTTTCTGCTCACATGTCGATTTCACTGAACTTAAACTTCAGTTTGATGCAGTAAATATGAAATTAATGAAAGCTGGAGGATTTTTAAATGGACTACGACTAATTTATGAAGCTAAAAAACATGGCTTTAAAACAATGGTTGGTTGCATGGTGGAAACTACTTTAGGAATGAGTGGAGCATACGCCTTTTCTGGATTGTGTTATCTCTCTGATTTAGACGGATATATGTTAGTTAAGAATGAGCCATTTAATTTATTAAGTGAAAAAAATGGAGAGGTAACCTTAAACAAATAAAGGCCATTTTAATCAAAAGATAGCCTTTATTTTAGGAGTTAAATAAATTTAAATCTTAGAGGGAATCCTGACTAATGTTTCCAATAAAAACGCCCAATATTTTTGAACTGAACTTATTTGTACTCTTTCATCAGGCGAGTGCGCTCCTTTAATATTGGGTCCAAAAGAAATCATTTGAATATGAGGATAATTGGTTCCTAATATACCACACTCCAAACCAGCATGACAAGCACTTACCAAAGCATGTTCGTTGTACCTTTCAAAATATAATTCGCTCATTAATTTAACAATGGCAGCATCTTTATTAGGCGTCCATCCCGGGTACGAACCACTAAAAGCTATACTAGCTCCCATTAATTCAAAACAAGCTTGCAGACTAGCTGCTAAATCCATTTTTTCAGTATCTACCGAACTTCTTGTTAAACACTGAATGCTATAAGTTCCATTTTTTACCAAAACCCTAGCCAAATTATTACTGGTTTGTACCAATCCTTCAATGCTTGAACTCATGCGGTAAATGCCATTTACACAACTATACAAACTACTTAATAACTTGGTTTGAAATTCACCATCCAAAACATGTGTTGGTGTTTCAGTATTTTCAATTCCAATTACCAAATTAGGATCGGTTAAATGGTATTCAGCTTTAAAAATTTGCTCTTGTTCTTTGATAAATGTTTCAAAATTAAGTTGGTTATCAGCAGGCAATACAACAGTGGCCACCGATTCGCGTGGAATGGCATTGCGTAAACTACCACCATCAATGCTGTTAATTTGAATTTCAAACTGATTAGCTGCTTGCCATAAAATTCTATTCATTAATTTATTGGCATTGCCTCTACCTCTGTGAATATCCATTCCAGAGTGTCCACCAGTTAAACCTTTCACGCTAATTTTTTTAGTAATAAAATTACTTCCAACACTTACTTCACTATAATTTCCTGTAGCCGTAACATCAACCCCACCAGCGCAACCAATGGTTAATTCGTTGTCATCTTCAGTATCAAGGTTCAACATAATTTCAGCATCTAACAAACCACCTTTTAAACCTAAGGCACCTGTCATTCCGGTTTCTTCATCAATGGTAAACAAAGCTTCAATAGGAGGATGAACAATGGTTTTAGACGCTAAAATTGTCATAATTGAAGCTACTCCAATTCCATTATCAGCGCCTAAAGTGGTGCCATTGGCTTTAATCCAATCGCCTTCTACATACATATCAATTCCTTGTGTATCAAAGTCAAAATTGGTACTTGCATTTTTTTGGTGCACCATATCCAAATGACTTTGTAAAGCCACTAATACCCTATTTTCCATTCCAACTGAAGCAGTTTTTTTTATAATAACATTCCCAACCTCATCTTTATAAGTTTCTAAACCTAAATTTTTGCCAAAATTCATCATAAACTCAATTACACGTTCTTCCTTTTTTGAAGCGCGCGGAACTGCATTTAAATCTGCAAAATAATTCCATAATTCAATTGGATTTTGTTCTCTAACTGTGTTATTCATTTTTTATGTGTTTAAGTTTTGGGGTGTTAAAGTGTTTAAGTTCT
>JAAFJM010000030.1 GCA_013298895.1 Bacteroidota bacterium
TATGCTAATTTGTAAAAGAACTTTTTGAACTTTATTTATTTTAGCAGCTTGTTTATTAATTTCGGTCAGTAAGTTTTCACTATCAACCGAATGAATGAGGTAAACAAATGGAATAATGTATTTTACTTTATTAGTTTGCAAGTGCCCTATTAAGTGCCATTCTATGTCTTTAGGCATTTCATTGTACTTACTTACCAACTCTTGCACTTTATTTTCGCCAAAAACTTTTTGTCCTGCTTGGTAAGCCTCCATAATGGTTTGCACCGGTTTGGTTTTGCTCACAGCAATTAATTTAATATTTTGGCTTAATTCTTGTTTTATTTTCCCAATATTTGCAGCTATACTCATTATGATAAAATCAGTTTACAAATATGCATTAATTGCATTAGTTATTACAACATTTGCTTGTAATCAAAATAATAATTTAAAACCAAACCCATTTTTTGACCGTAAAAAAATGAGTGATATATTAACCGATATTCAAATAGCGGAGGCGGGTATAAACCAAGAAGGCCTAATAACTGATAGTTTAAATAAATCAATGCTTTGGCATTATGATTTTGTATTTAAAAAACATGGAATTAATGAAAAACAGTTTACAGATAATTACGATTTTTACCTTCAGGAACCTGCAGATTTAGACAGTGTGTACGCTGATGTATTGAATAATTTAACCCAAATGAGGTTAGAAAAAAAATAATTTCTCAATTGTAAAAAATAAACGCCATTTACTTTGCAGTAAATGGCGTTTATATTTATTCAGGTTTTACATATATTTTAGAATTATTCCTGTAACCTGAGGAGTTATTATACCAATCTTTGTTAGAACTCCCTCCTGATTGAGCCCAACTTGCAAAATTTAGATAAGCTTGTGTAATGTTTTGTTGCTCATATGGATAATCAAATCTTTCAGGAATAATGATTGCCCATGGTAAATTATTTTTACTTAAATATTTTTTAGTACCAAGTAGTTGTGTATCATCGTCACCTAAACCTAAAAGTGAATAAGTGGCATTTGATGTTGGATTTTTACCTGGCAAATGAATTTCATAATTACGCCCCTTTGAAGTCTCGTTAATCCAAACAAAAGGATCGTGTAAGCCCACACCAAATTCCGAAATATCAACCAAAGCACTTACATCGAATGATAAATTAAAATTAACCGAATCGTTATAACCTACATTTTGAACCGTATTCCATGTTTGTTGATGATCCCTAACATTATCAAATAACCTGATAGTGGCATTTGTTTTATCTCCCTCTATTGTGCCACCTATAAGATTTGCAATTTTTGTTCGAGCTATTGGGTATTGGATGGCAAAAGCAGTAGTTAAGCTGCCACCTGAGGCCCTTAAACAATATTTTGCTTCAAAACGAACTAACTTATTACTTGAATTGGTAATAGCATTGGTACGCATATCCATTACCACATCATTCATGTCATAATCACCTCTAAAATACCATAAATCCTCGTAGGCAACAGTTGCAGTTTTGTTAGAAGCTGGAAAATAATTGTTAAATGCCTTTAAGGGATCTGTAGGATAATCATCATTCACATCATCAACACCATCTCCATCAGTATCGTTAGTACCAGGTATGTTACATATTTTATCTAAACTTACATTTGCAATATTATTAACAGTGGCATAATAAACCACATCATCAAAGTCGTTATCACTACTTCCAGTAGGGTTTCTGTTTACATCCTCAAAGCCTAATACAAATCTTTGAGTTGATGGTTCATAAACAAAAACTAAATGCTGGCGGTATAACATATTTGTTTCAGGATTAAACTCTTTATTGCCATAAAAAATAAATCTTGAACCAATTGGTAAAATATTACCGGTTGTATTATCATATCCATCGGCCAATATACCAAAAGCTATAACTGTATCTTTTCCAAACCTACCAATCTTAACTTTATTTCCTGTGGCCAAGTCACCACCTGAACCAGTAAATGAAGTATTGGGATAAATAACATAAAGTGAATCAATTGCTGCAGCCGAAGCAGGAGGATTATTAACATTATAGGTATAATAAAATAATACATTTCTCTGACCTGCTGTTTCTTTAATAAAAGTTATGTATACATCACAAGTATTAGTGGTTAGAATATTTCTTCTATAAAAATTATCATCAAGCATAGCTGGATACCTATTGGGTAAACTTATTTTGGGAGGTAAAAAGGCATTTACATTATTTAAAAATGTGCTTGAAATTACATCATTAGTAGGTTCTAAATAATTTGGTTTTCCATTGGTGATATTCCAAGTGCCTAGCTTTGTAGAAATTTTACCTGGTAATTTTCCAAAACTTGTTTTTCCTAAAATAGGATTTTCAACAGTTTTTGGATTAAAATTTAATCCCCCCAATGAAGCCACTACCATTGGATAATTGTTTATTATTACATCTTGTGGAATATTTATAGCTGAAGTATTAATTACCAAATAGTTTAATGATAATGGTACCTCAACTTTAGTTTCCCAAATTCCATTCTCATTAGTAATGCCTTTTGCTAATATTCGTCCACCCAATTCAAAACTATTATCCATAATATACACAATCGCATTGTTGTATACATTTCCCACTGCATCCAGTAAAGTGATTTTTACATTATTGATTCGAGTAGTTTGGTAGTTAAATCCATTTGGAATTTTCAAATCTTCCAAATTATTTACTGGACCATTAATGGTAATTATTTCTTCATCAACCTGTCGTTTACAAGCAGTTACATGAAACAAAAAAAATAAAGAGAATATAATTACGGCTTTTGAACTTATAATTTTCAACATAAATTATTAACATTAAACAATACAACTAAATTAAATAATTATTCTTTATAGCCTACCCCTTATAACAATAGTTTTAAACAGTTTTAAATTTTGTAAAACAAATATATACACAAAAATTATAAATATGCTAAAAATATTAATTATTTAAAATTATGTAAAAAGTCAATCATTTTTTTAAAAGCAATAGCCCTATGACTTATAGTATTTTTTTTGTCTAAATCCATTTGAGCCAAAGTAATATTAAAGTCTTTAGGTTTAAAAATTGGATCATAGCCAAAACCATTGGAACCAATTTTTTCAGTAATAATTTCTCCAAATAATTTCCCTTCAAATAAATATTCGTGGCCATCCATAATTAAAGCAATAACGGTTGTGAAATTGGCATTTCTATTTGATTTATTTTTCAAATTCTCAAGTAGCAAATTCATGTTGTCATGATCATTTTTTTGGTTTCCAGCATAACGTGCACTATATACTCCAGGTTCGTTATTAAGTGCCTCTACTAACAAACCTGTATCGTCTGCAAAACAATTTTTATTGGTAGCTTGGTATATAGTCCTAGCTTTTATCAATGCATTTTCAGTTAAAGTACTTCCATTTTCAACCATTTCGGTATTAAAACCAATTGCAGATAATGATTTAACAGTGTAACCGCTTCCTATTAAAGCTGCAATTTCTGTTACTTTATTTTCGTTGTGGCTAGCAAATATTAACTCCATTATCCTATCATTTTTTTAATTCCCAAGTTCCAAAGTTGCAGTTTTAATTCTTTATTATTTTCATAACAAATTAATTCATCTGCTTTTAAAATTTTTGTACTTCGCACATTTGCTATTTGATGTAAAGGAATATCCCAACCTTCTTTTTTTATCCACTCATTACATCCCCAAACAATTATTTTTAAGGGTTTTAACCCAATAATTAAGTTGCTAATACAGGCACCTTCGTCTTGTTGATTCATGTTTAAGAGTGCCATTTCTTCCAAATTAAGTTTCAAACCAGCCTGAATGATATTATTCAGTAAATTCATTTCATTATTATTTAGCACTTTATCTATCAATAAAACAAAGCGTTGCTCGTTGGTTCCGGTAAACTTGTATTGTATAGAATTTTGTTTTTCTTTGACCGCGAAAAATTCATCGAACAGAGTTTCGATAAATGGATTTTCAACTTTTAAAAATTCACTCATTTTTTAAATTAAATTACAGATGACAATAAGCATCAAAATTAACAAAAACACTCAATCAAGAATCAATCTTTGTGATTTTAATAACATTGAATTTGGGAAAATTTTCTCCGACCATATGTTTAGAGTTGATTATGAGGACGGTGCATGGAAAACTGGCGAAATTTTACCTTACGGAAATATTAATTTTTCTCCTGCTTTATCGAGCTTACATTATGGTCAGGCAATTTTTGAAGGCATGAAGGCTTTTAAAGATGAAAATGGAAGACCTCAACTTTTTCGTCCATTAGCTAATTTTGAGCGTTTTAATCTTTCGGCAGAAAGAATGGGAATGCCTACAATTCCCGAAGAATTATTTATGACCGGTTTATCGGAATTGGTAAAAATGGATCAAGATTGGATTCCAACCAAAGTTGGCAGTGCATTGTACTTGCGTCCTTTTATGTTTGCTACAGACGATTTTGTAGGTGTTAGACCAAGTAATAACTACACTTTTATTATATTCTGTTGCCCAGTAAATAGTTATTATCCAAAACCTATAAAAGTAAAAGTAGAAGAAAAATATACACGTGCATTTGACGGTATGGCTGGAGCTGCTAAAGCTGCAGGAAATTATGGAATTAGTATGCGCCCTACAATGGAGGCAAAAAAAGAAGGTTTTGATCAAATAATTTGGACCGATGGCCGCGAACATAAATATGTAGAAGAATCAGGCACAACCAATTTATTTTTTGTAATGGATGATTATACCGTTTTAACACCTGCATTAGATGGAAATATCCTAAAAGGTGTAACCCGCGATAGTTGTATAAAATTATTACGTGACGCAAATTACAATGTTGAGGAACGACATATTAATATTGAAGAAATAGCCACTGCAGCAAGAGCAGGTAAATTACTTGATGCATTTGGAACTGGTACCGCTGCATTAATTGCTAAAATTGAAACTATTGCCTATAAAAATGAACGATTTGAACTACCTCCTGCTGAAGGAAGAAAAATATCAAACTGGCTTTATGATACATTAGGAGAAATTCAAACATCAAAAATGGAAGATAAATTTGGTTGGATTACCAAATTGTAATTTAGATGTTTAAACCCAAAAAAGCCCAATTGAATTGAATCAGTTGGGCTTTTTTTATGTTAGTTTTACCATTATGGTTTACAATATTTTGCAACGTAAGTTTTATTTTTTAAGATTAAATAAACTACATAAATACCACTATTTAAAGAGTTGGTTTCAATATTTTTAATTGTTTCGGTACTTTCTATAGAAGTTTGATACAATAAATTGCCATTGGAATTTCTAATTTCAAACATTCCATTATCACTAGCTTTATTGGCAATTCTTATTATGTTATTGGATAGGTCGTTACTAATTTCTGGTGTTTGTTTACTCAAAATTGTTTCGGTACTTAGGTCATTATCGATTGCATAATCTCCTTGTTCTAATGTAATAGTTTTAGGAATAATAGTTATCATGCCTTTTTTGCAAATAGTGTCTAAATGAGAACCTTTTGATACTATCATTTTTACATCGTACACACCTGGTTTGGTGTATTTATGTGCAGGGTTAATAGCATATTCCATTTGGCCATCACCAAAATCCCATTTTACCCAATCATAATTTTCAGGGTTTTGAGTAACAAAATATACTGCAACATTAACTTTGGTAATTATGTTTTTGTTAGGTGAGAATTGGTGATTTATTTCTGAGGCATTAGCTAATAAAGAAATAAATAAAGCTGCTGTAATAAATAAGTTTTTCATAAAATTTTATTGTTTGTTTTAAAATTATGAACCTTTTACGCAGTTGCTTTTCAATAAGTTACTTAAAAAATAAGATGATACATTAGGGGTAAAAAATTAACACTAAATGGTAAATATAAAGGATGTAATTTTTTAGATTAAAACTGAATTGGGGAAATAAAAAATATTTTTTATTGATATGAGCATAATAAAATAATACCTTGAGATAAAAGAATTACATAAATTTGATCTTTAATTACTAAAGATAAAAAACTTTTTTTAGCTTGATAGTTTTTAAAAACTATAATTTTTTTTTTACTTCAGTTTATCCTTCAAATATTTGGCTGCATCACTTTCGGAATTGTTAACTATATATTCGAGCAAACCAGCAAAAACTAACATTTTATATCTTTGCCTTCGGTTGGTGTTTTCACCAACCTTTTCATCAAACTATCTCTAAAAGCTAAACAGAGTCAATTAGTGTTTCGTTAAACCTGTCAGGTTTCTTTTACTTCAACTTATCTTTTAAATACTTGGCTGTATAACTTTCTTTACTGTTAACTAAATCTTCGGGCAAACCAGCAAACACTAAATTTCCGCCTTCATCGCCAGCTTGTGGGCCAAGGTCTACAATATAATCAGCGCATTTAGCCACATCCATATTGTGTTCAATTACAATAATGGTATGTCCTTGTTCTATCAATGCATTAAACGAAGTCAATAATTTATTGATATCATTAAAATGTAAACCAGTAGTTGGCTCATCAAAAATAAATAACACATGTTCTGAACTTGAACGTTTACCCAAGAACGAAGCCAATTTTACTCGCTGTGCCTCACCTCCACTCAAAGTATTGCTCGATTGACCTAATTTGATATAACCCAAACCAACATCGCTCAATGGTTTAATTTTATTGGCAATAGTTGTTTCATCATGGAAAAACTCCAAAGCCTCATCTACGCTCATGCTCAACAAATCACTGATACTTTTACCATTGTGTTTGGCATCTAAAACTTCTTCTTTAAACCTTGCACCTTTACATTCATCGCATGGCAAATGTATATCGGCCATAAATTGCATTTCAATGGTTACTTCACCTTCGCCTTGGCAAGTTTCGCATCGGCCACCCTCTACATTAAAACTAAAGTGTTGAGGTTTAAAACCTCTTGCTTTCGAAATAGCTAATTGCGAGTACAAATCTCTGATAGCATCGTAAGCTTTTATATAAGTGATGGGGTTACTCCTACTCGATTTTCCAATTGGATTTTGATCAACCATTTCAATTTGAGTAATTGTTTTTATATCTCCACCTATACTTTCGTGAGCACCAGTTTTTTCACCTGTGTAATTACCCAAATGCTTCTGAATAGCAGGATATAAAATCTTTTTGATTAAAGTAGTTTTTCCACTTCCAGAAACACCTGTAACCACCGTAAATGCGCGCAAAGGAAACTTTACATCAAAACCTTTTAAGTTGTGCTGCCTTGCACCTTTTATTTCAATATAATCTTTCCACTTTCTGCGTTTGGTAGGAACTTCAATTTTTTTAACTCCCGATAAAAACATTCCGGTTAAACTATTGGTATCGTTTTTTATAAAATCAATATTTCCTTGCGATACCTTTTCGCCACCATGAATTCCTGCCAAAGGTCCAATGTCAATGATTTCATCGGCTGTTTGCATGATTTCTTCATCGTGTTCAACCACCACAACTGTATTGCCAATATCACGCAGTTTTTGTAAAACTCTAATTAAATTTTCAGTATCGCGCGGATGTAAACCAATACTTGGTTCGTCTAAAATATACAACGAGCCAACCAAACTTGAACCTAAGCATCTTCAAAAATGGATAAACCTTTATCAGGAACCACCAAATCTTCGTCTATACCAATTACATTACCAAGACCTTCACAAGTTTTACATGCTCCAAAAGGATTATTAAAACTAAACAAATTAACGCTTGGTTCTTCAAATTTTTGTCCATCCAATTCAAAACGATTATTGAACAATTCGTATTGCGTTTTTCCTTCTTCATTGATGGTGTGTAGCACACATTCCCCTAAGCCTTCAAAAAATGCTGTTTGAATGGAATCAGAAATTCTATTTAAAAAATCTTCATCATTTTGTTGCACCGCAAAACGGTCAATTAACAAATACAACGGTTCGGCATTTTTAGCTTTAGCAGTTTGCTTAACCAATTCATCATTGCTTAAAAATTCTTCAATATCAAGCATTTCGTTGTTTAAAAACAAACGATTAAAACCTGTTTGTAAATAAACTTCTAACTGCTTACGCAATTCGTTTTCAGTATTAATGGTTACCAATAAATAGGCTTTGGTATTTTCGGGCAATGCCAAAATATGTTGCACCACATCATCAATGGTATGGCGTTTTACCATATTGCCACTAATGGGCGAAAAGGTAACACCTATGCGGGCAAATAGTAGTTTTAAGTAATCGTAAATTTCGGTTGAAGTAGCAACAGTTGAGCGTGCATTGCGGGTATTAACCTTTTGTTCGATAGCTATTGATGGCGAAATACCATGAATATAATCTACATCGGGCTTATTCATTTTACCCAAAAACTGCCTAGCATAAGCCGATAAACTTTCTACATACCTGCGCTGACCTTCGGCATAAAGTGTATCAAAAACCAAACTTGATTTACCTGAACCTGAAACTCCTGTAACTACTGTTAATTTATTACGCTTAATGTTTACATCAATATTTTTTAAATTGTGTGCACGAGCGCCTTTGATGATAATTTCCTTGTTATTTGATTGACTCATTTATATAAAAACGAACACAAAACTACTCAAAAAGTTCGGAAGATTTTGGATTATTTTTGGTGGTGATTTTGGCAGCTGGCCGTTTGCTGCTGCAAAATGCATCGTATAAAATATAATAAGATGACAGACTAAATAAAATAATTATTTTTATGTTTTTTCATTACTTTCTAGGTTTTTATTAATTTCATGGATTACTTTATCCAATTCTAAAGTTGTTTGTTTCAACAAATCTACAGATGTTACATTAATAGGGTCATTTATGTCTTCAAAGTTAAATAACTGAATAATTCCAAGGATATTTGCTATTGGTTTCCTTACTACGTGATTTATGGTAAAAAGATGATATTTTAACTTTTTATTGGTTTCCTCTAAAGTTAATGTTCTTTCTTTAACTTTTTCGTTTAAACCAACATTTAAAATTTCAATTTCCAACTTCGCTTGTTCTAATTCATTGTAGGCAATTTGAAGTTTTTTTCTACTTTTAAAAATTAAGAAAACAGCAATAAAAACAATAACCAAGACTATAAAAATTAAACCGATAATCTGCTTGTGGAAATTCAATTTTTCTTGATTAAACAATTCCCTTTTAGCTTGTTCATGCATTAAAACACGTTCTTTACTTTCATATTCAAACTTACTTTTCAATTGAACAATTTGTTTTTGTACATCTAAATTTTGTAAACTATCATCATAAAGTATTCTGTTTTCTAATGCACTAAGTGCAAGATCATTCTTGTTAAGTTTTTTGTAATAAATATACAAGTCGTTATAGCAATTTGCTATTTGTAATTTATTTCCTAAGGATTTTGATTTCATTAAAGAATTAGTTAAAAAAAGCAGCGACTTTTCAAATTGATTTAATTCCTTATAAACTGTGGAAAGATTACGCATAGTTTCAGATATACCGTTTTCATCACCTAAAACCTTTTTTATTTCTAACGATTGTTCTAAATATGCTTTAGCTTCTTCAAACAGTTTTAAATTAGTTTTTGCAACTCCTAAATTTTCCAAACTAAATGCCTTTCCTAAATTATCCCCTAATTCATTTTGAATTTTTAAAGCTTTCTGATTAAATACAATTGACTCATTGAATTTATTTTGTAAAATGTAAATACTTGCAATATTATTTAACGCTCGCGCTATTCCAAGCCTATCATTCAATGCCTGGAAAATCTGAAGTGATTTCTGATATTTTTCTAATGAATTTTTTTTATCACCAATATTTTTATAGATGATGGCAATATTTCCTAAACTATTGGCTATTGCTTTTTTATCGCCAAGCCTTTCCTTTATTTCAAGCGATTTGAAATGATAATTTAATGCCTTTTTATAATCTCCTAAATTTTTGTAAATTATTCCTAAGCCATTGTATATTTTACTAATTACTTTTTCTGAATTTACCTTTTTTGCAATTAATAATGCTTCATCATTAATTTTAATGGCCCCATTAAAATCTCCTTTCGACACCAATCCCATTGCTAAAACACGCATTGCTTCAGCCAAACCGATATTATATTTAGCCATTTTACAATTGTCAATATTTTGATTAGCAATTGCTATAGTACTATCTGGATTTACAGAGTTATATAATGCGGCTATTTCATTGGTTTTTATTAAATAGTTAGTATCCTTAATAAAATTACCATTATGCTTAAGCTGCTGAATTACTGCATTTAAACTATCTATTTTTTGAATTTGAGCATTTACACTAAAACTAAGAAATAGGATAATAACATTTAGGATAAAACTTCTAATCATTTCTATGAATTAATTGTAAAGTTCAAAATATTCGGCAGATAGTTTCTCAATATTGATTGGAATAACACCAACTTCTTCACAAACCAAACCACCTGCCAAATTAGAAATTACAGCAACTTGTTCCATTGACATATTTAATGCCAAACAAAGTGAGGCCACACTAATTACAGTATCTCCTGCACCACTAACATCGGCTATCTTACGTAAATGGGCTGGTACATAATTAAATTCACTACCGTTGGTAATCATAACCCCATTTTCACTCAAGGTTACAAACAAATATTTAATATTCATTTTCAACATTAAGTTTTGGCATATTTGCTCAAATTCAGGTTTGTTTTGTAATGAAAAATGGGTGTTTATACCTTCTCGCAACTCCTTTAAATTGGGCTTAAATAAAGTTACGTTGTTGTAATAATTAAAGTTCCTTTTTTTAGGGTCAACTACTGTAGGAATACCCAATTGATTGGCTTTATTGGTAACGCTTTTAATTAAACTTTCAGTTATCACTCCTTTATCATAATCTTCAAAGATTACAATTTTAGCTTGAGGTAATAACTCTTCAATTTTTGCAACTAAAGCGTTGGTTTGTATTAAATTTAAAGGCTCAGAGTTTTCATTATCAATTCGCAGCATCTGATGGTTTTGGCTAATTACCCTGGTTTTTACAGTTGTAATTCTATCAATATCTTTTAATATGCCGGCTGAATTAATATTACTTTTAATTAATAATTCAATTAGTTCATTTCCCTCTGCATCATTACCAATAGTTGAACACAAAATAGGTTTCGCACCAAGTGAAGCCAAATTTAGAGCCACATTTGCTGCACCTCCCAAGCGACTTTCTTTTTTGTTAACTGCAACTATTGGAACGGGTGCCTCGGGAGAAATACGCTCCACATTTCCAAATAAATAAGCATCAATCATCACATCACCAATAATAAGTACTGGTATGTTTTCAAATTGATTAATTAAATTATTAAAATTTCCCATTAATGCTGATAACAGTTATTTTAGTTTTGAAAGTACTTCTTTAATTCGTTTAATAGCTTCAACTAATTTTTCATCACTCGTGGCATAACTAAATCTTACACATTCAGGTGCCCCAAAGCTATCCCCTCCTACTATGCTCACATTTGCATTATGCAAAATATACATACATAAATCTTCGCAATTATTAATAATTGTTGTTCCATCCGATTTGCCAAAATAACTACTTACATCAGGGAAAACATAAAATGCACCACCAGGAATATTTAACTTAAACCCTTCAATTTCTTTCATTAAACCAAGTACTAAATCTCTGCGTCTGTGAAATGCTTTGGTCATTTCTATAGTTGGTTCCAAACTTCCTTTTAATGCGGCAAGTGCAGCACGTTGAGCTATTGAGTTAGCACCACTTGTAAATTGACCTTGCAATTTTTCACAAGCTTGTGCAATTATTTTTGGAGCACCAATGTATCCTAAACGCCAGCCTGTCATGGCAAAGCCTTTACTCATACCGTTAATGGTTATTACTCTATCTTTTATAAAATCAAATTGACCAATGCTTTCGTGCTTACCAATAAAGTTAATATGCTCATATATTTCATCAGAAATGATGTAAATATTTGGGTATTTTTCAAACATTTTGGCAATATTATAAAGTTCGTCTTTCGTAAAAACAGAACCTGTAGGATTGCAAGGCGATGAAAAAATAAATGCTTTGGTTTTAGGAGTAATGGCTGCTTCTATTTGCGAAACAGTTGGCTTGTAATCTTGAGTTACATTGCTATGAACATAAACAGGAACACCCTCACTTAGTTTAACCATTTCAGAATAACTGACCCAAAATGGAGTTGGAATAATCACTTCATCTCCAGCATTAAGTAAACTTAACAAAACATTTATTATTGACTGTTTAGCACCTGTTGAAACAACAATTTGATCAGCAGGGTAATCCAAACCATTTTCGCGTTTAAACTTTTCACTAATAGTTTGGCGTAAATCTAAATAACCAACCACAGGAGTATAAAAAGTAAAACCATCATCAATGGCTTTTTTAGCTGCATCTTTAATATGTTGAGGTGTTTGAAAATCAGGTTCACCTAAACTTAAATTAATTACATCTTTGCCTTGTGCTTGAAGCTCGCGGCTTAACTTAGCCATACGTAAAGTATTCGACTCTACAATTCTATTTAATCGGCTTGCTAGTTCTATCATGTATTTAAATTTATTATAAAGGGCGAAAATAACTTTTTATCAATAGTTTGTTACTGATAAAAATAAGTATTCATAAACCTTTGTATAATTTAGTGTAATTTTAAAAATATTGAATTTATTCACCAAAAAATCAATGATTAATTTTTAGGAAATAATTGTACCGTCCAATCTAATTTTTCCATTTTTTTCTCTAAATCAGAAATTTTAGACTGAAGCACATCTATTTTATCCTTTACTTTTAAAATTTTGTTTTGCATTTTTTGAACATTATTGGCAGCATCAATTGATTTTTCGGTAAGTTTAGCATCTTTTTGGTCATCATTATTACTAACTACTTTATTTGCAGCTTTTAAAGAATTTTTTTGCGCTTTTTCTGTGTTCTCCTTTAGGTCGTTTAATTGAATTTCGAGCTTAACTAACTTTATTTTTTGTTCATTAATTTTTGCAGCTAAATTTATTGCATTTTTTTGCTTTTCAAGGTCATTTAAATTTTGTGCATTCAATTTTACGAGACCTAGTAAAAAAACCGCTGTATAAAAGGCTATTTTTTTCATATTTTATTATTCGACTTATTGTTCGAAATTATAACTAAAAAGTTAGAAAATAAAGGCATAATAATTGAGTACTGAATTTTGCTAAACATTTTTAGCTTTGTAAAATGAAAAATATGAAAGGAATTTCTCTTTGGGTTTTAGTATTTTTACTAAGTAGTTGCGGAATATATAGTCATACTGGTGCAAGTGTTCCTCCTGATGCTCAAACAGTTTCAGTAGCTTATATTACAAATATGGCAAGCATTGTAAACCCACTTTTAAGTCAGAATATGGCTGAAAAATTGCGTCAAAAATTTGTTAATGAAACACCTTTAAAATTAACTCAATCAGATGGTGACCTAACCTTTTCGGGAAAAATTTTAACTTATGATATAAAGCCAGCTGCAATCCAAGGAAATCAAACCAATGCATTAAACCGATTAACTATAAGTATTGAGGTGGTTTTTGAAAATAAAAAAGCTGTTGATAAAAATTTTACTAAAACATTTACCAATAATATTGACTTTGACGCAGCAGATAATTTCCAAGCAAAGGAAGCAGAACTATCTGGTAAAGTGACAGATATGCTAGTGCAAGACATTTTTAACGCTGCATTTATCAACTGGTAAATAATTTACAAAAGACCAAAAGCATTTACATAAATATTTTTAAAAGAAATTTTTACTATTTTGCTGAGGTTAATCATTGAAACAATAAGTAGTGAACAAAGCCGAATTTACAGATTTAATTAAAAATCCCGAAAAGCTGGGTAGCGAACATATTGAAACGCTAAAAAAAATTGTAACTGACTATCCATACTTTAGTACAGCACATATTTTATTGGCAAAGGCTTTGCTAAATACAAATCATTACGAATATGAAAAACAATTAAAACACACTGCACTCATAGTAGGCGACAGATCTGTTTTACATCAGTTTTTGCATGATAATAACCTTGATTTAGGAAACGACCAAGATCTTTTTAATGTACCAATTGAATTAAAAGTTGAAAAGGTATCGAAACCTGATTTTGAAATTGGAAAAGAAGAACAAGATGCTTTATTAAACGAAGCACAACAAATACTTGGAATAAAAGAAGATTACTCAAATGAAATAATACCTGAAGAATTAGTCAATGAAAAAATTGAATTAAACCATGACCATATTTTAGAAACTAATTCGCCCTTAACTGAAAATATTAAATCTGAATTATTCAATGAAGTATTAAATGATAACTTATATGAAATATCAGGCGAAGAAAATCATCCAACCTCTACTGAAAATATTGCTGAAAATGTAATTGAAAGCAAGGATGAACAAATAGAAAACATATTACAAAATACTGAAATTGAACATAATCAAAAAACAATTACAGAATTGAATAACGAAAGTGGTAAAGATTCAGATTTTCATCTAACAGAAACAGAAGGAACTTTGGTAAGATTTACACTTGAAGATAATTTCTTACCTGACTTTGATGAGGCAAGTTTATTTATTGAAGAACAAAATATTGAAACTATAACTAAATCGGTATTACCACAAATATCATCTACCAGTGAAAAGTATGATGAATTATTGGAAGAGGAAACTTCAATAGATAGCCTAACTGATGAATTTGAATTTAAGCCAACTGAGGTCAAAATTGAAAGTGTAGATGAACAACTTTCAACTTTTGATAAAATAGAAAGTCAAGCTAACAATTTTGAAAAAGAATTAATTAATGATTTACTTGAAGATACAAATAATAATGAAATAAAATTAACTGAAAATGATAATTCTATTCAGAATGAATTGAATATTGAAAATACAGAAGTACAGTATTCAACTTTCGATAGTTTAATTGGTAATAATCCAGAATTAGATATTATTGATAAATCAATTGAAGCAGAAAACAGTAATGAATTATTAGTAAATAATGATGATTCTATTCAGAATGAATTAAACATTGAAAATACGGAAGAAAAGCGTTCAACTATTGATAATTTAATGGATGATAATCCTGAATTAGAAAAACTTGAAGAATTAGTTGAAATAGAAAATAATAGTGAAATATTAGTAGATAATGATGATTCAATTCAGAATGAATTAAATATTGGAAACACGGAAGAATTACTTCCAACTTTGGATAATATTAATATCAACAATGATAAAACAGAATCACAAATTACGGATGTTTTAATTGAAGAAGTAAATAGTAATGAGGCTTTAACAGAATTAGAATCAATTTCAGAAAGTGAAAGTGAAAGCCATAATTTTATAGATTGGTTAACCAAAAATAAATCGGATGCTACCAATTCATTAATTGAACTTCCAATAAATAAAACTCCAGTAATCATTAATCATGAAGATGTAGAGTTCAATGAGAAAATAATTCAAATATTAAAAACAAAAGCCGAATTTGACTTAAGTAAAAACATTAACTATGAACTAACTTTAGCTAACGAATTATCAAGAGGTAATGACAAAAAAGCTGAGACTACAGATATAATTACAACTGATAAGGAAGAAATTGTTGAACCAGTTGAAATATCAACTCCTAGTGTTGTTTATTCAGCTATGGCAGCCAATGACGAAGAAAAAATAAAAATACCAAGCAATGAAGATGAAGTATACGAAGAAATAGAATCATTTTCTACCCAATTTGTTTCTTTAGAAAATAAAGAAGTGAATGAAAACCGAAATGATATCAATTTATCTTCATTATCCGAAACATTTATTCCTGAAATTTATACTGGTGAGGTACCTTCTATTTTACCAGACTTTGAGGCTTTAAATAAGATTGATGAAATAGAAGAAGAACTAACAAAACCAGAAACTTTTATAAAGTATGATAAAAAAGACGGTTTAATTCCAGACTATGATATTCCTGTTTTTGAACCCAAACTTACATTGGAAAAAGAAGTAGAAAATGAGGAAGAGATAGAAGAAGTATCTGAGGAAGTTTTTCCTAGTTTTAACACTGCACCAATAAATGAGGTTGATTTTGAAGCAGTATTTAGTAATGCTTTTGAACCATTACCTCCAAAAATAGAGGTAAAAGAGTTGGTTGAAAATAAAATACAAGAAACCGAAAATACTAATCATGTGAAGCAAGATGTTGAAAGTATTTTGGATAAATTTATGCGCGAAAATCCAAGTATTACTCGACCAAAGTCTGAGTTTTTTAATCCAGCTAATGTTGCTAAACTGAGTGTGGAAGAAAAAGATGAAATTGTAAGTGAAACATTAGCAAGTATTTACTTAAAACAAGGTTTAATTAAAAAGGCAATTTTAACTTATGAAAAATTAAGTTTGATATATCCACATAAAATTACTTATTTCGCAGCCCTAATAAATCAAATAAAAACAGAACACAATATAAACTAAAACTATGGTATTTTTTTTAATCTTAATCATTATCGTTTGCGTATTACTTACTTTAGTAGTATTAATCCAGAATCCTAAAGGTGGCGGAATAGCTGCTAATTTTACAGCTCCTAACCAAATAATGGGTGCAAACAGAAGCACAGATGTAGTAGAAAAAGCTACATGGATTTTAGCTATAGCTTTAATTGTTTTAAGTTTGGCGTCTAATTTTGCTCGTCCTACAGGCGAACAAGAGGCTACAGGAACTGAAAGCAGATTAAAAACTGAAGAAATGACTACAACAGCTCCAGTTGCTCCTGCTCAGCCACAACAACAAGCTGAACCAACCAGTGAAGACACAACCAAAAAATAATTTAGAAAAATATTTAGAAAACCCGCCTCATTTATTTGATGCGGGTTTTTTTTTGTCTATTACAAAAATAGCAGATGTAAATTGGCTTTAGTTTACAGGTAAAACAAATCTAAAATTGTTTTATCATTTATTTTGACCTTAATCATTTATATAAATACTTTGTAAAAAAGTACATTTGACAAAAAATTCAAAAAACATTCACATGCAAATATCTACAAACCACAAAGACGAATTTGTTTACAGACATAATTCGCCAATGAGAAAAGACACTGAAGCAATACTTAAAACCATTGGCGTTAGTTCGATTGATCAACTGATTGATGAAACAATTCCAGCTCATATTCGCTTAAAAGAGCGCATGAAATTACCCGCTGCTTTAACTGAAATGGAATTGCTTAGCATGTTGAAACAGATTTCGGAAAAAAACTTAATTTACAAAAACTATATAGGGCAAGGTTACTATGGAACCCACACACCAAATGTAGTTTTACGTAATATTTTCGAAAATCCAAATTGGTACACAGCCTACACTCCTTACCAACCCGAAATTGCACAAGGTCGTTTAGAAGCATTGTTAAATTACCAAACCATGGTTATTGATTTAACCGGAATGGAAATAGCCAATGCTAGTTTATTAGACGAGGCAACTGCTGCGGCTGAGGCAATGCACTTATTGCATGCAGAAACCAAAAACGAAAATGCTCATAAATTTTTTGTTTCTGAGTTATGCTTTAAACAAACCATTGATGTATTAATTACCCGTGCTGAACCAACAGGAATTGAAATAGTAATTGGTAATCATGAAACAGTAAAATTAGATAATACTTATTTTGGTGCTTTGATTCAATACCCAGCTAGCAATGGTGAGGTAATTGATTATTCAGCATTTATGGCTTCAGCTAAACAAAATGGTATTTTGGTTACTGTTGCCGCTGATATTTTAAGTTTAACTTTATTAACCCCTCCAGGCGAATGGGGAGCTGATGTTGTAGTTGGTTCTTCACAACGTTTTGGTGTGCCAATGGGTTACGGTGGACCACATGCTGGATTTTTTGCTACTAAAGATGCCTACAAACGCCAAATGCCAGGCCGTTTAATTGGTGTATCAATTGATAGCCAAGGAAACTCTGCATTACGTATGGCTTTACAAACTCGTGAACAACATATTAAACGCGAAAAAGCTACTTCAAACATCTGTACAGCGCAAGTATTATTGTCAATCATGGCAAGTATGTATGGTGTTTACCATGGCCCTAAAGGGTTGAAAGGAATAGCAAGTAGAGTTCATGGTTTAACCAATGCTTTGGCAAATGGATTAAATGCAAATGGTTTTACGGTAATTAATAAAAACTATTTTGATACCATTACAGTGGCAGTTGGTAATGCTGATGCTACTATGTCTAATTGCGTTAAAGCAGAAATCAATATCAATAAAATAAACGATTCACATGTATCTATTTCAATTGACGAAACACATACCACTCAAGATATTGCTGAATTATTGAATTGCTTAACTGGTAAATCGCTTGAGGTTTCAATTCCAACCAATATTGATTTGAATGTACCTGCATCGTTAGCACGCACAAGTGATTACATGACTCACCCGGTGTTTAACTCACACCATAGCGAGCATGAAATGTTGCGTTATATCAAACTTTTAGAAAGTAAAGATTTATCGCTTTGCGAAAGTATGATTGCGTTAGGAAGTTGTACTATGAAATTAAATGCAACAGCCGAAATGATTCCTGTAACTTACGCTGGTTTCAGTGTTTTACATCCATTTATTCCGCGCAATCAAGCAACCGGTTACACACAAATTTTTGATGAATTAACTGACTATTTAAAACAAGTAACTGGTTTCGCTGGAATTTCATTACAACCAAATGCTGGAGCTCAAGGCGAATATGCTGGTTTAATGACAATCAGAGAGTATTTTAAAGCTAAAGGCGAAAGCCACAGAAATATTGCTTTAATTCCATCATCGGCTCATGGCACAAATCCTGCAAGTGCGGTAATGGCTGGTATGAAAGTAATTGTAACCAAAACTTTAGAAAACGGTTACATTGATATTGAAGATATTAGAGCAAAAGCAGCTGAACACAAGGATAATTTAGCTTGTTTAATGGTTACTTATCCTTCAACTTACGGTGTTTTTGAAGAAGGTATTATTGATATTTGTAATATCATTCACGAAAACGGTGGACAAGTATATATGGATGGCGCAAATATGAATGCACAAGTTGGTTTAACTAGCCCTGCTAATATTGGTGCCGATGTTTGCCATTTGAATTTACATAAGACTTTCTGTATTCCTCACGGTGGTGGTGGACCTGGCATGGGCCCAATTGGTGTAGCTGCTCATTTAGCTCCATTTTTACCTGGCCATGCTGTAGTTGATATGGAAGGTGGAAATCAATCAATGCATGCAGTTAGTGCTGCTCCTTGGGGTAGTGCTTCTATCCTATTGATATCGTATGCATACATCAGAATGATGGGAACTGAAGGTTTAGAATTAGCCACTAAATATGCTATTTTAAATGCAAACTATATTAAAGCTCGTTTAGAAAAACATTACCAAATTTTATACGTAGGTTCAAAAGGCCGTTGTGCTCACGAAATGATTTTAGATACACGTGTATTTAAACAGGCTTCGGGAGTAGAAGTAGCTGATATTGCAAAACGTTTAATGGATTATGGTTTCCATGCACCAACCATTTCGTTCCCTGTAGCTGGAACCGTTATGATTGAGCCAACTGAAAGTGAAGCTAAACATGAGTTAGATCGTTTCTGCGATGCTATGATTTCAATTAGAGAAGAAGTAGCAGCAATTGAAAATGGTACTGCCGACAAAACTGATAATGTATTGAAAAATGCGCCACATACAGCAAGTATGGTTACTGCCGATGAATGGAAACATAGCTATAGCCGTCAACAAGCTGCTTACCCACTTCCATTTGTTAGAGCGGCTAAGTTTTGGCCAAGTGTTGGTAGAATTAACGATACTTATGGTGACAGAAACTTAGTTTGTGCTTGTATTCCTACAGAAGCTTATGCTTCGCAAGCAAGCAACTAAATAAAAAACATTAGTGTTATAATTTTTATAAAAGCTCCGAATTATTTCGGAGCTTTTTGTTTTAAGAAATACCTGATTCATAAAATCAATTATCCAAAAACCAAAAGAATTTTATAAACGATGTTTCTAAAAAGTTACTGGATTTAAAGCCAAAATGTGGGGTCCAAGTATTGTAGGTTTTGGCTCATACCATTACAAATAAGAGAGTAGACGAGAAGGTGATGCACCTTTCTTTGGTTGGCTTTTCGCCTCGAAAAAACGAAATCTCTCTTTACCTATCATCGAGCTTTGAAAACAGAGAGACTTTACTTGAAAAGTAAGGTAAACATAAAATTGCAAAGGCTTGTAATTACATAAAAAGTTAGCTGATATAGACCAAGAAATTTTAAAAGAAATGATAGCCTTATCGGTTAAACATGTTAAAAGTATGTATCCTTAATTTGAATTTTGGATTTTGAATGTTGGATGCAGTTTCGGAAGATTCATAATGAAAGCGGGTTTGTTATACTGATTCCGAAAAGCGGAAGAAGAATTTTTATTAGGTGCGGGAATATTCGTCATTGCGAGGAACGAAGCAATCCAAAGTTATGCAAGAAGTTGGCTTGAGATTGCTTCTCTACGATCGCAATGACGTTTTGATGAAGGATGTTTATAAATTACGGGAGTATTGGCTATTGCGAGGAACGAAGCAATCTAAAGCTATGAGTGGCATTTACTTGCTTGAGATTGCTGGATATTGCTCTTGCAATAAATGTTCGCAATGACGTCTGATAGAAAACCTAATAAAGTCCCTTCTCATGCTGAGGATGACGTTTCTGACCTTAATTTAGGCATTGATTGTATTAAAGGAAATAGTATTAAGAATGGAAACTTCAAATTGTTTAAGCTAAATCAATTTTATTATTTTTGATTTGAATAGTTTTAATTTTTATTTGCACTTGAATATGAAAAAAATAACCATTTTAACTATTTTAACATTAGTATTTTTACAATCATTTGCCCAATCAAAAAAGTTACCTAAAGAAATTCTTTTACAAAAAGAAATTGAACTAACCAATTCTTTATTTGACAAATCACTTCTAGAATATTATGGACTGGTTTTAGCTTTTTATAATGATAGTAAAGATAAAAATGAAGATGGAAAAAAAACCATAGAATTTAAAAAATACGATATTGATTTAAAAGAAGAATTTACCAATAAAATAGCCATTTCAAAGTTTTTGAATTTTTACGAAAAAGCAGTAGATGATGAAGCTCTATATTATTTGTTGTCAGATAGGTATAATTACATTGTTTTAAAATATAATTTTATAAATAACAAAATTACGACCTACGAAGGAAAGTTAAATTACTCTGGGCAATTAGGAGTAAATAATGGAATGGTTTCTGTTTTTGGAGAAAACATACCCAACCAAAAAGTACATAAAACAGTTTTTTGGTTAACCGCACCATTATTGTTTACACCCATGATATTTTATCCATTAAAAAGAGTACCTGTTATTCATAACATTGATATGACTGGCGAAAATTCAAATTTTTTACAAGAACATTCATTGAATTATTTAAAACCAAAATTTTTCTCATTTAGAAGCATACAAAGCAATAAAGAACTCAATGAATTAAATTTTTTTGCTAAATATGATATTGGATCAGAAGAAAAATTTTCCTTAAGAGCTATTAAAGACAATAAAATTTCAAAAGATGTACATATTAAAAACAGTATACCCAAAACATGGATTTCATCTGCATACATCAAAACAATTAATGAAAATGAAAAGCTAGTTTTAGGGGAATTAAGCTCAAACAAAAATGAAAACAATGGGCTTTTTATAGCTTCCATAAGCAATAACAAGCAAAATTTCTTTAAAGGTGTTCAATGGAAAAAACTAAAAACAATTGGAGACCTTAATGTAAAAAATTGCAATTTTGATTATACTATAAGTAAGATAATAAAAAAAGAAGGGCAAACGGTGTTCTGTTTGCAAGTATTTCATGTATTAAAACGGAAAACCTCATTAGGAAATTGGGAAGTTTATGCCAATCAATATGTTGGGGCATTAATGATTGCAATATCTGATAAAGGTGAATTACTTTGGGATAAATCATTTAAATGTGATGATGTATTTAGCAAAACTAGAATTGATAAATTCGGTTTTTGTGAAATTGAAGATGGTAATTATGAAATTACTAACCATAAAGGTTTCGCCATAGATATCATCACTTTTAATCCATCAAAAAATAAAAGTACTACTCGTGAAGTGGTTATTAATGAAGAGGACAGGCCTGAAAAGCAGCGCAAAAAAATATTTGGATTTGGAGAAACTGTTTTCCCTGGATTAACAACTGAAATTTTTAATTGGTATGATAATGTTTACATAGCCATGGATGAATTTGAAAATACAGTTAAAAATGAAAATGGGAAAAAAGTGAATAAAAAGGTGCTGAGTGTTATGAAGGTAGAGTCAAATCCTTAAACGAATTTGGGTTAATGGACAAAATAGTTCCTTGAAATCTTGAAACCTCTTGATATTTGTACCTTTGAGGCAAATGAAAGGTTATGAATAAAAAAACTGCTTTTATTGTGGCAGCAAAATAATAAGTAAAAAAGGGTTTCAGAGTGGCAAACAAAGATATAAATGCGCCTCATGTGGTAAAATATTTAACGGTGGTTCTCGATTAAATTCAAATATTATTTGGGAAGAATACACCAAAGGCAAGCAAACATATTTGCAATTAGCACAAAAATATAATTGCTCACCAAAAACAATTCAGAGGAAAATTGATAGTGTAAAACCGACTCCTAAAACTACCTTTTTGAATGTGGCAAATGTGTTAATGGACACAACTTATTTTGGGAATAAATTTGGCGTTATGGTTTTTAAAGATAGCATTACAGGCGATATTTTATTTAAGCAATACGTAAAGAAAGCAATTTATTGTACCTAAAAGGGATAGAAGAAATAGCCAAAAGAGGTATAAAAATTCAATCAATTATTTGTGACGGAAGAAAAGGTTTGTTCCAATTATTTCCTGATATTCCGGTGCAGATGTGCAATTTTCATCAAGTAGCTATTATACGTAGATACTTAACCAAAAATCCTAAACTTCAAGCTAGTAAAGAGCTTTGGGAGATTACCTTATTACTCAAAGTTACAGATAAAGAAAGTTTTGAAGGATTGTTAAAGCAATGGTATGAAAAATGGAAGGACTTTTTAAACGAACGTAAATTAGACCTCAATGGCAAAAATAGATATGTTCATAAACGGCTTAGAAGTGCTTACAGAAGTTTAACAACAAACCTAAATTGGCTGTTTACCTGGTATGATAATATATCTTTAAAAATACCTAATACCACTAATGCAATTGATGGACACTTTGCCGATTTAAAGAACAAATTGAGAAATCATAATGGCTTATCAGAAACTAGAAAAAAGAAGTTTATAGATGAGTTTTTTAAGGCATAAAGACCTCTAAAATTATCAGAGGATTATCCTAAAACAACCCTCTGATTGACAATTTTGTCGGTCATCAAACTATCCCTAAACAAGTTGCTCTCCAGCAGAGCTTATCTCTATTTTATTTGATTGGGTAAAAATACAAATTTTAAAATAGCAAAGATAAAACCCTTAAAAAAATAGGAACTATTTTGTCCACTTGAATCAAACATCTAAAAAATAGGAACTATTTTGTCTATTACTCCACGAATTCTGATTAAATTATTAACAAAAAAATCAGCAACCAAAGAATTGATTGCTGATTTTTTTAATCCATTTTGATGAGTTAGATAATGGACATTTTAGTTAACTAAATACCCTAACCAAAACTCCTTCTAAATCATCTACATTAATATTTAACACTGAAAGGTTGATACTAATTGATTCAGGTGAATTTAACACATCAATATGTAAAAACAATCTCTCCTTATCAATTGCGTATGATTTTACATCACTTAATTGAATAGTTTTGAATCTAAAATCTCCAAAATACTTTATTTCAGATTCACTAATTACCAAAAAGGGTTTCTTATTATGGATTAGTGGACTAAATGTATGAATGAATCCAAACGGAATTATAAAAAATATGGCATGAGGGATAATTAAATAATTAGAATACTTACCCACTAAATAGATAAATAAAAATATAAAAATAACTATCCCCCAAATTTTAAGTGAATTCAAAACTTTCTTTTTGGGATTCACAAAATATTCATATTTAAAATTAATATCCATTCCTAACTATTTCCCAACGCTGGCTCTGATGATATTTAAAGCACCACCTGCTTTAAACCATTCAATTTGTTGCTCGTTGTAAGTATGGTTAACAGCTATTGTTTCGCTTGAACCATCTTTGTGGTTTAACACTAATTCTAATTGTTTACCAGGAGCAAAGCTTCCTAAACCAATAATATCTATTACATCATCTTCTAAAATTTTGTTGTAATCTTCTTTATTAGCAAAAGTTAAAGCCAACATACCTTGTTTTTTCAAGTTAGTTTCGTGGATACGAGCAAATGATTTTACCAATACCGCACGAACACCTAAATGACGAGGTTCCATAGCTGCATGCTCGCGGCTACTTCCTTCACCATAGTTTTCATCGCCTACTACTAAGCTTCCAATTCCTTGTGCTTTGTATTCGCGTTGAACTTTTGGTACTGAAGCATATTCGCCAGTTAATTGATTTTTTACATTGTCAGTTTTTTCGTTAAAGAAATTTACTGCACCAATTAACATATTGTTCGAAATATTATCTAAGTGACCACGGTATTTTAACCATGGGCCAGCCATTGAAATATGGTCAGTTGTACATTTGCCTTTAGCCTTAATTAATAATTTCAATCCTTTTAAATCGCTGCCTTCCCAAGCTGCAAATGGATCTAATAATTGTAATCTATCAGAAGTTGGCGAAACTGCTACTGTAACTTGGCTACCATCAGCAGCTGGAGCTACAAAGCCTGCATCTTCTACTGCAAATCCATTTACTGGTAATTCATCACCAAAAGGACCATCTAATTTTACTTGTTCACCTTTGTTATTGGTTAAAGTATCGGTTAATGGATTAAATGTTAAATCACCTGCAATAGCCATAGCTGTTACAATTTCTGGCGAAGCCACAAATGCATAAGTATTTGGGTTACCATCGGCACGTTTAGCAAAGTTTCTGTTAAATGAGTGAATGATGGTGTTTTTTTCTTGTTTTTCAGCACCCATTCTATCCCACATACCAATACAAGGTCCGCAAGCATTGGTAAACACTTTAGCGCCAATTTCATTAAATACATCTAAAAAACCATCGCGTTTGATAGTGTAACGAATTTGCTCTGAACCTGGATTGATTAAGTATTCAGCTTTAGCTGTTAAACCTTTTGATGATACTTGTTTAGCCAAACTTACAGCTCTAGAAATATCTTCGTAGCTTGAGTTGGTACAAGAACCAATTAAACCTACTGAAATTTTAGTAGGCCATCCGTTAGCCAGAGCAGCTTCTTTTAATTTTGAAATAGGTGTAGCCAAATCAGGAGTGAAAGGACCATTTACATGTGGTTCTAACTCCGATAAGTTAATTTCAATTACTTGGTCAAAGTATGCAGCAGGATTTGCATATACTTCAGGGTCGGCAGTTAAATGATGTTTTACTGAATCAGCTAAATCAGCTACTTCAGCGCGACCTGTTGCTTTTAGGTAACGAGCCATTGAATCATCGTAACCAAATGTAGATGTGGTAGCACCAATTTCGGCACCCATATTACAAATAGTTCCTTTTCCAGTACAGCTCATGCTAGTAGCACCTTCGCCAAAATATTCCACTACTGCATCAGTACCACCTTTTACAGTTAAAATGCCAGCTACTTTTAAAATTACATCTTTTGGAGCAGTCCAACCGTTTAATTTACCGGTTAATTTTACACCAATTAATTTAGGCATTTTTAGTTCCCAAGGTAAGCCAGCCATTACATCGCAAGCATCAGCTCCACCTACACCAATGGCAATCATACCTAAACCACCAGCATTCACTGTGTGGCTATCAGTTCCTATCATCATTCCACCCGGAAATGCATAATTTTCTAAAACTACTTGGTGAATAATACCTGCACCTGGTTTCCAAAATCCAATTCCGTATTTATTCGATACTGAACCTAAAAAGTCGTAAACTTCTTTACTTTCTTTATTGGCAAATTCTAAATCTTCGGCAGCACCGTTTTTTGCAGTAATTAAGTGATCGCAATGAACAGTAGAAGGAACAGCTACTTTTGGACGACCTGATTGCATGAATTGCAATAAAGCCATTTGGGCAGTTGCATCTTGCATAGCTACTCTATCTGGACCAAAATCAACATAACTTTTACCTCTTTCGTAACTATTAGTTGCATTGCCTTCTGTTAAATGGCTGTACAAAATCTTTTCAGTTAATGTTAAAGGTTTGTTTACCACCTTACGGGCAGCTGCAATACGTTC
>JAAFJM010000031.1 GCA_013298895.1 Bacteroidota bacterium
TGAATTATTTTTTTGTTCGGAACGTTCGGAACGATTATTTTATTGGCATTGTCATTGTTTTTAGAAATAATTGTTGTGTTTTCCACTTTTCGTTCGGGTTTTCGTTCCGAACGAACGTTCGGATTCAGTTCGGAACCGTTCGGAACGGTGTTCGGAGCGTAATTTAATCCTCCCGATTTCATTTCTTTTACATGGTCATAAGCTGTTGTTTTTCCTATGCCTAATGCTAATGCTATTTCCTTGTAGCTTTTGCCTTCTTTATGTAATTGATAGGCTTTTATTTTGATGTCCATAAATTGACTTGTTATAATTTTATTTATTTATTACTGGGCAAAATTAATTAATATATTTGATATTTAAATTATTTTATTACATTTGTTGGATAAAATACGAAAATGAAAACTTTAGTAAATGTTTTAGACTTTAACGAAGTGGTAATGGAAAAAGTAGAACTTTATTACCCAAGAATATTAGAACCTATTGTTCCACTATCTTTAACCAAAATCCCTCCTCGAAATTTTTATTCATGGAAAGAAAACGGTCTCATAGACTTGTGTCAGGAAAACAATGAAGATGAAAGAAAATGGGTTAGATTCAATTTGATTGAATACGTTTGGGTTTCTTCCATAAGTATCATGCGTGAATTTGGATTTTCGTACGATTTAATTAAACTGGTTAAAGAAACACTGTTCAAAAACTTGTTTCAGGAAATATTTAATAATTCAGATATATACTACCAAAATGTACGCAAAGGGTTAAAAAATTTAGGGGAAATTGAAATTGAAAATTATATCAAAGAACACAAGTTAGCTGTGAATAAGGCTCTTGAAATGAGTAAGAATAATGAATTAAGAGAGGAAGAAATGACTATTATTCACGAAATTGTTACCTCTGCTCTTATTCATAACAGACAAACATCTATTATTATTTTTAAAATGGAACAAAATTTTAAAATAGACATCATTACAAATGATAAATTAGATTTTGCAAATAATGTTTCTTCTCCATACAGGTTAAAACCACACTTTGAAATACCTATTAGAAATCTCATTTCTGATTTTTTTAATGAGCCCAAAAGCGAAAAATATGGGGAAATGTTTGGGTTCTATAATCCCAAAGAAATGAAGGTATTCGAAGCAATCAGAAAAAAGGATTATTCAGAAATAATAATTAAGATTGACAAATCAAATGAATTAGTAATTGATATTGTAAAGGATGGCAATATTACAGATGAAAAGGCCGCTGCCATTCGAAAAATACTAGGACTAAACGAATACGAGGAAATCAGCATAAAATACCGAAACGATAAAAACTTATATTTTAGAAATAAAAAAAGACTAGCTCAATAATAAAACAATTGATTGATTAGCATAAAAATAAAGACCCTAAGGAAATGGCTTTAACATAAAAACAATTAAAACCTCGTAGCCCGAGCTTTTAGTTACACAGCAAGCAAGCTGTTATGTTTAACTTAGAAAAAAACAAAAAAATTTTAGAACAACAAGGAAACAAGTACACTTTAGAACAAACAAAAATTATTACAGATTTTTTAAAAGAATTAATCGAAATTCAAGGTATCAACCTTAAAAAACATTTAGACCATGATAAAGAAAGCAGTATTGATGGCTCGTGTATCGAGCGATGAGCAAGCAAAAGGATACTCACTTGATGTGCAATTGGATAGTTTAACCAAGTATTGTGAACGCAATCAAATAATTATTTCAAAAGTATTTAAAGAAGACCATTCTGCAAAAACTTTTGATAGACCTGAATTTATTGAGTTTATGAACTACCTCAAAAAGAATAAAGGCACAATTGATTTGTTATTATTTACAAGTTGGGATAGGTTTTCAAGAAACACAGCTGAAGCCTACATGATGATAAATGAACTTAAAAAACTAGGTGTTCAAGCGCAAGCTATTGAACAACCCATTGATACATCAATCCCTGAAAATAAAGCCATGTTAGCATTTTATTTGGCTCTGCCAGAGATAGAAAATGACAGGCGTTCTATCAAAATAAACGGAGGTATTAGAGGGGCTAGGAAAGAAGGAAGGGTTACTTCAACAGCACCTAGGGGCTATTCAAACAAAAGAGATGAATTTAATAAACCTATTATAGTTCCAAATGAACAAGCGCCTTATATTATAGATGCATTTGAACAGATTGCTAAAGGAACACCAATGCCTGAAGTAAAAAACTATTTGATACAAAATGGATTAAATATTTCAAAAACACAATTTTATGTGATGTTTAAAAATCCGATGTATTGTGGTTTTATGAAGGTTCCAGCTGGCGAGAACGAAAAAGAGTATTTAACTAAAGGTATACATGAACCGTTAATTACAGAAGAGTTATTTAACCAAGTACAAGATGTTTTGACAGGTAGAAGAATAATAGCCAATAAACATAGTAAAGTAACACAAAAAGAGGAATTGCCTCTTAGGGGTATTTTGCTTTGCAATGTTTGTCAAAAACATATTACTGGTAGTGCGTCAAGAAGCCATACTGGTAAAAGACATTTTTACTACCATTGTAATCATTGTAAAAAACAGCGTTATCAAGCTGATTTAGCCAATGATGCTATCAAACAAGTTTTAGATGATTTTAAATTATCAAACGATGTAAAAAGGTTATATGCTGCCATGGTTAAGGAAACTTTAGGTATAACAACCACCATTGATGATAAAAGAATCAAAACGTTAAAAGAGCAAATAAAAATACAAGCCCAACGAATTGAGAACTTACAAGATTTATTGGTGGATGGAAAAGTTTCTCATGTAGAATATGCTCAATTAAGCAAAAAATACGAAGGAATAAAAACAGGATTGGTTATTGAATTATCAAACATAGAAGAGCGAGATGAGTTGTTACTTAAAAACTTGGAAAAATCTATCTCAAAAGTGTCTAACCTATCTACCATATACGAAACCAGCGACTTAAGCACCAAATCAAGGCTTTTGGGTTCGATTTTCCCTGAAAAGTTCAGTTTTGATGGAATCAAATGTCGAACTCCAAGAATTAACGAACTTTTACACCAAACATTGAGCATTGACAGGGGTTTGAAAGGAGCAAAAAAAAGACAACTCTCAAATAAATTGGAGTTGTCCTGTATGGTAGCCCGTAGGGGAGTCGAACCCCTCTTTAATGGATGAAAACCATTTGTCCTAACCGATAGACGAACGGGCCATTTTTGGGTTCGCAAAAGTACTATTTAACTTTAACAATCCAAATGATTTTTTAATTATTTTATTAATGGCTCAAAATCAGTTAATTATTTTGAGCCATTAATCTTAAATGATTACTGAGAATAAAATTTTAAGCCATTGCTTTTACAATATCGGCAAAGCTACGGCTTTGTAAAGCAGCACCTCCAACCAATGCGCCATCTATATCTGGAGCAGCAAAAAGTTCGGCAGCATTATCAGCTTTTACACTTCCACCATACTGAATGGTTAAATTATCAGCCACAGTTTCGTTGTATTTTTCTTTTACTAAATTTCTAATAAAGGCGTGTACCTCTTGAGCTTGTTGGGTGCTAGCAGTTTTACCTGTACCAATTGCCCAAACTGGTTCGTAAGCTATAACTACCGAAGCCATTTGCTCAGCCGAAAGATGGAATAATCCTTCAGATACTTGTGTTTTTAACACCTCAAAATGAGTATTGCCTTCGCGTTCTTCTAAAGTTTCGCCAACACAATAAATTGGGTTCAAGTTTTCAGCTAATACAGCATCAATTTTTTTAGCCAACCAATCGTTGGTTTCTCCAAAATATTGTCTGCGCTCGCTATGCCCAATAATGATGTATTTACCACCGCAACTTTTTACCATAGATGCACTAATTTCACCCGTATAAGCGCCACTAACATGGTTGCTACAGTTTTGAGCACCAGTGCTAATATTGCCAAAATCGGCAGTCATACGGCTCACCGAGTGTATATACAAAGCAGGTGGAATAATTACTACTTCGGCACTACCATGGTATTCATCTTTTACCATATTACTTAATTCCGAAACCAAAGCCATTCCTTCATCATAGCTTTTGTTCATTTTCCAATTTCCTGCAATAATTTTTTTTCTCATTGTTTGTATGTTTAAAAATTTTATAAAACTAAATATATTGATCCAAAGCCTAAAGCAAAACCAGCTAATAATTGTGGAATATTATGTGCTTCAGCAAAATGCCTAGCCGAGCCTACTAAACCGGCAATTAAAATAACAATGGCAATTCCAATTCGTAAATCTACATGGGTGTAGTAATTGGCCAATACCAAAAGGCTTAATAATGCTCCAATGCTCGCCATGTGTACACTTATTTTCCAAAAATTACTAATTATGGCAATACAAACTACAGTTAAACTGCCTGCTAACAAATATTTTAAAATAATAATGGAAACACCTGCTTTGTTTAACAAATAAAAGCTGAAAATATAACCCAATGCTGTAAAAGCAAAAGGCCATTTACGCTCTTTTAAATGTGTTAATTGAATGCTACTTACTTGGTTAGTTAGTTTTAAAACTGCCACTACCAAAGAAGGTAGCACTATGGTTAAACTAATAATTACACCCATAATAGTGCTTTTGGCTTGGTAAGTTAAAGCCGCTAACGATGGGAAAAGTGCAAACAACAACCAAAGCGATGCAATATTTACAAATATTGGATGAAATATGGTTGATATAATTAGTTGTGTTTTTTTGTTCATTTTATTATTTAACTGCTACTACGCTTATTTCTACATTGGCGTTAAGGGGTAATTTTACCACCTGAACTGTTTCTCTTGCTGGAAAATCTGAGGTAAAATAATTTCCATACACTTCATTAATTTGAGCAAAATTACCTAAATCGGTGCAATAAATGGTAGTTTTTACCACATTTGTAAAATTCATACCTGCATCTACCAAAATAGCTTGTAAGTTTTCCATTACTTTAGCCGTTTCTGCCTTTATATCGCTTTGAACCATTTCGCCCGAAACAGCATCTTTAGCTACCTGACCACTTGTATATAAGGTATTTCCAATTAATACTGAATGGCTGTATGGTCCAATTGGGGCTGGTGCATTTGCACTGGTAATTATTTTCTTTTCCATTTTATGTGTTTTTTAGTTTTGTTAGATTTAATTTGCTGCGAATATGAAAATTTTAGCAAAAGGAAACAGCAAAAGAATGGAAGAATTTAAACAAAAACTTTCATTACTTGATTGTGAGCTAGTTTGTATTGACGAAAATACAATTTATTTGGTAAAAGATGGCGATTTTGATATGATTTTTGAACTAAATTTTGATGACGAGGCGCAAAATTTGTTCTTAAGCTACCAAGAAATTACTAAAACTCCGGTTTTTGTTTGTGCGGTAAAAAATAGTTTGGCCCAAATGGTACATGATAAAAAGGCTAATATTTCATTCCCACTTTTCGGTATTAATAGCATAGATACTTTTATAAACAGAAATTTAGCTGAAGTAAGTGTATACCAAAATACCGATGAAGCCATTTTGCAAAATTGCATGCAACAACTTAATTGGGATTACAAATTGGTACAAGATAGGGTTGGAATGGTTACTCCAAGAGTTATTTGCATGATAATTAACGAAGCTTGTTATACCTTACAAGAAGGCACCGCAAACATGGCCGATATTGATATAAGCATGAAGCTGGGAACCAATTATCCTTTTGGACCATTTGAGTGGGCCGATAGAATTGGAATTAACAATGTATATCAAATTTTAGAATCGGTTTATAGTGATACCAAGGATGAACGCTACAAAATTTGTCCATTACTAAAAACACATTATTTAAAAGGCCTAAATTTTTATAATTAATATTCTTCCTAACTAATATCAAATTGAAAATTAAATTATTATCTTTTGTGTGGCTTTTTACTTTGGTAAATGGCTTAATGGCACAAAATTTTCCAAACAAAGCAGCTGGCAATACTGGTCCAGCAACTATTTTAGCTACTTATATTGATTTAAAAACCAATAAACCAGTTGAATACGTCACTGTTTCGTTGGTAAGGGCTTCTGACTCGGCCTTAGTTAATGGAACTACCACTACCAAAAAAGGGGAGATTAAACTAGAGAATATTGCTTTTGGTGCTTATAAGTTAAAAGCAAGTTTTATTGGTTATAAAACCTTGCAAAGTCAAGTTTTTATAGTTTCTCCAAAGGAATTAGTGGTTGATTTAGGTATTTTAAAATTGGCACCTAACGATAAAAATTTAAAGGCTGTAGAAGTAACGGGCGAAAGAGCCGATTTTACCAATCAGTTAGATAAAAAAACATACAATGTAGGTAAAAACATTACCAATATTGGCGGTTCGGCTACCGATATTTTACAAAATATACCTTCGGTAAATGTTGATATTGATGGAAAAATAAGTTTACGTGGAAGTGAGAATGTAACCATTTTAATTGATGGAAAACCAAGTACTTTAACAGGAGCTAACCGACAAGCAATTTTACAACAATTACCTGCCAATGCTATAAGTGAGGTAGAAGTTATTACCAATCCTTCGGCCAAATATGATGCTGATGGAATGGCTGGAATTATAAATATAAAAACCAAAAAGGATAAACTAAAAGGATTTAACGCTAATACTCAAGCCACAGTGGGAACTAACGATAAGTACTCGTTTAATATTGGATTGAATAACAGAACCAGTAAATACAACTTGTTCGGTAATTATTCGTATCGCCATGAGCGCAGAGACAATAATGGAAATGGTGAACAGTTTAACCGTTTTGTAGGCAATAATTATTCATTTAAAAATAGCAGTAATGGTTATAATTTAAACGACTTTCATACAGGCAGAGTTGGAATAGATTATTATATAAATAACTACAATACAGTAAGTTTTTCTACTGGAATTAGCAGTAATATTTCTGGTAAACCCGATTTTATTAATTTTGATTATTTTGATAGTGTAGGAACTCAATTTTCAAACTTTAAGCGTAATAATTATTCAACCGATAACAATTTAACTTTGGATGCAACAGTTGATTACAAACGTTCGGCACGAAAAAACAAATCGGAATTAACTGCTAGTGCATCCATAAACTCAAATGGAAGAAACGCTCAAGAAGATTATAAAAACTCAACTGCTATCAGCTTTGAAATTCCTAGTCAACGTAATAAAAATACTGCCACTTTTACCAATTTTATAGCTCAAGTTGATTATGTTTTGCCATTAAAAAACGGAAAAATAGAAACTGGAGCAAAAACTACTACCCGTATCATTGATAATAACCAACAAGGTTTTAGGTATAATTTTGGGAACAATGAGTTTTGGCAAGACTCTCTCATTAGCAATCATTTTATTTATAACGAAATGGTAAATGCTGGTTATTTTACTTTTGCTAGTAAGTTTAAAAAATTTGATTATCAGCTTGGTGTGAGGACTGAAATAACCAATATTGAAGGCAATTCAAAAACCATCAATAAAGTTTTTACCAATAATTATTTTAACTTTTTTCCAAGTGGTTTTATAAAATATGCTTTATCTAAAAACCAAGATTTACAGTTAGGATATAGCCGTAGGATTAATCGCCCAGGTTTTGAAAGCTTGAATCCATTTATAGATTATAGCGATTCGGTGAATTTACGTCAAGGTAATCCTAAAATTCAGCCTGAGTACATTCATAGTGTTGAATTAAACTACCAAACACAAATTAAGAAACTTAACTTTAGTGCTACTTTATATTACCGTTACACCGACAATATGATAGCAAGGTTACGTAATGTAAATCCAATCACTGGTCAATCAATAATGAGTTTTTATAACTTTAACTCGGCCGAAAATACTGGTGTGGAGGTAATTATAAGGTATAGTTTTGTAAAATTGGGTAATATCATGTTAAGCGGAAATTGGTATAAAAATGTGGTAAATGGTGGCAATGTTCAAAGCGATTTGCAATCGGAAATTACTACTTGGAACACCCGTTTAACCTATAATTTACCATTACCAAAAGGGTTTTACTTTCAGGCTAATGGCATGTACATGGCTCCTATGCGTTCTGCACAAAATACCATAAGCGGTATGAACGGACTTGATGCAGGTGTTCGTAAAGATTTTATGGCGGGTAAATTACAATGTGGTTTAAATTTGAGCGATGTATTTAATATCCGCCAATTTAACATTAGGCAAGATGGGGATAATTTTACTTACGAAGGAATGCGTAAACGTGAAAGTAGGGTTTTAACCTTTTCATTAACGTATCGCTTTGGTAGTAACGAAAATCCATTTACCAAGAAAAAGCCTATATCAGCACCAGTTGAGAATATGGATATGGGTTTTTAGTAAGAAATTTTTAATAAAAACAATTTGTAATCAATATTATATTTACACCAATATTAAAATGAAAAAAATGAAGAATTTACTTTTGGTTTTAACTACTTTAATAAGCTTAAATGTTTTTGCTCAAAAGGAGCACCCAACATTAACAAAAATGAAAGCAGGTTATTACCTTTATTTAGATAATGGCTTAGAACAAATTGATTTATTTAAATCGATAGAAGTAAAAAGAAATTTTTTTAAAATAGGAACACCTCGACTAGTATTAGCTCCCAAAATTGGTCCTTATGCAAAAAGAAATTGCCTAACAGGATTCTCATTATTACTAACTAATTCAAATGGTATGAATGCAGGCAAAGACAAGAATACTTTTATTATTAAAGGTCCATTTTTTGGTAAAGAGTGCAATCAATCTATTGGCAAATTACCACAAGAAAGTGTTTTGACATTTACTGAAATTGATCTAACAATTACCGATTTAGATGGTCCAAATTTAAAAGGGGTTAGACCTAAAAAACCAGGACAACTACCAATAGGGTTTACAGTATATATTATAAACTAATTTTCAAATTCCCAGTACGGTTTTAAGTTTCGGATAGCCTGTTTTACTTAAAGGAATTTTGTTCCCGTTTTTTAATACAGCCATCATTATTTCTCTATCATTTTGTTCTATTTTAGTAATTTTATTTACTTGAACAATAAAAGAGCGGTGAACTCTAGTGAATAAAAGTGGATTCAGTATTTTTTCAAAAAAACTCATTGTTCGTTTTTTTACAAATATATTTTCGTCTGTGTGAATTTTTACATAATCATCATAAGCTTCAATGCATATTACTTCTTGAATAGGGATTATTTTTATATTTCCTAAATGCTTAACAACAATGCGCGTTCCAAGCTCATGATGGTTGGTGTTAATCATTATTTCTTCCATTTTTATTGGAATAGGATTTTGATTAATTAATAAAAATTTTTGTATGGCCCTGTCAAATCTATCTTTATTGAAAGGCTTTAGTAAATAATCTATTGCATTTTGGTCAAAAGCTTTGATAGCATATTCATCAAATGCTGTAGTGAAAATAATTGATGGCCTATTTTCAATTAACTCAATCATTTCAAAACCCGTAATTTTTGGCATTTGAATATCCAAAAAAATTAAATCAGGTGAATGATTGGTAATAGCCTTAACTGCTTCAAATCCATCTCCACATTCTGCAATTACTTCAAATTCTTTATGGAATGATAAGTAATGAATAATAATACTCCTTGCTAAAGGCTCATCATCTATAATTATTACTTTAATTGGCATTTTGTGGTATTAATATTTGAGTTGTAAAAGTATTTTCTTCTTTACTTATTTTGAGCAAATCATGCCTTCCGTAAAGTAAATATAATCTTCTTGAAATAGAATTCAAACCAAAACCAGCACCTTTATTTTGTGTCATTGCGTCATTGTCAAAAGGATTGGTTATTTTTACCATAAGCATATCAAGATGGATTTTTACAGTAATATATAAAGTAATTTTTTCGGTGGTTCCATATAAACCAAATTTTATGGCATTTTCAACTATTGGTTGAATAAGCAGCGATGGTAAAAGCAATTCCTCTGTATTTTTATCTATATCAAAAACAGTGGTTAACCTATGTTCAAATCTTACCTTTTCAATATTTAGGTATAATTGCAGGTGGTTAATTTCAGACTTAAGTGTAACCAAGGCGCTTGCATCTTTTTTTAAAGTACCCCTCAAAAAATCTGCTAACTCCTGAATCATTTTTTGAGCCATGTTAGGATTTAAAATCAATAACGCACTAATAGAATTTAAGCTGTTGAATAAAAAATGAGGCTGTATTTGTTGTCTTAAGTTTAATAGTTCAGCTTCTTTAAGTAATTGCTCATTGTCGTTTAATCTTTGCTGTTCAATTTGTTTATTCGATTTGTAATTCCATATAAAACCAATAAGAGTAGCACTGATAATAAGCAAGGTATTAAATACCAATCTTAATTTAGAAGTTTGGGTTACAAAAAGATTATAGGCACTGTCGTCAATAACAATACTGATGATATATTTTTGCAATAAATAAGAAAACCCAATGCCTATAACCAATATGGCCAAAGGTTGAAACAATCGGCTGTAATTTGGATTTAGATTTTTAGAAATAAAATATAAACCACAACTAATAAATGCAATAATAAAATGGCTAATTAATGAATCATAAAGTTTAAAATAAATATTGCAATTAAAATCTAATAATAACCAAAATTGCACCAATGCAAATAAGGTACACCAAACAAAAAAAACAACTATTACCCTAAGATTAACGTTCACAATGCTAAATTATAAAATAGTATCAGTTGCTAAACTATTAGCAGTTTGAACTACATAGTTTTCATATGCATTATTGGGTTCATTTTCGCGAGTATGTGAGTATAGTTCCATACCGTCTTCCAAATCATGTAGCGCCTTTATATCCATAACATCAACAAATTTCCAAGAAACAGAAGTAATACTTTCAAGCATAAAATGCTCTTCTTCTTTTATGCCTAAAATTTTGGCCTTCATCAGGGCTTCGTGCTTATTGTTGGCCATTATTACCCTTAGTTGGTCATCGTAATGAAAACAATCATTGGTAGATGAAATGCTGAAAACAAGTTTTGCTAAAAATACCATACTTAATACCTTTTTACTTAAAATGATTTTATATCAATGCCTCCAAGCACACTTGTGCCTCTTATTATTAATGTTTTTCCTTCTGCAATATTTAAGGCAGAGTAATTTTTTCTTTTGTCTTCAACACCACCTAGAATAGAAGTAATTTCTGATTTAAGTTCCCAATGAGCAGGTAAAATTAGTTTAGTACCGCCAAAAATTTGAGTAATATCAATCACAATGACCCCATCAATATCTGATTGAGATAAATCTATTTCTACCCCACCAAATACATTAAATATTTGACCACCTTTGAAACTTTTACTTATGATATTTTTTTTTACCCCACCCAAAATGGAGGTAGTATCCATTATGTCATCACTGCTGTCGCTACTTCCGTTTAAATCATAATATTTCTTTTCCCACGATTTTTTTTTTAATGGAGATAATATCATAGTTGCTCCAACTAATAATATGATGGTAGGCCAAAAGAAATGTTTGATATTAATATCAACTATCCAATCATCAAGTAAGAAAAATACACCTATTAAAACGGGAATAATCCAACCTGATCTTTTAAAGGAATGTTTGGCGCCAATAAAAATACCTAGAACAATTAAAAACATTTCCCACCTGAAAAGCCAATAAGGAAGTTCAACACCTAATTGTTTGGCAAATAATACCACACCAACAATTACCAATATAACTCCGGCCATTACACGTCCGTAAGTACCTGAATTACTAAAGCTATTTTTATTCGAATTTTCCATTTTTTAACTGATTTTTTAACAAATGTAAATTCATTCATCAAACAAAAAATAGAATTTAGGTGTAATGTATAAAAAAGTAGGTGAAACGGTAAAAAAGGTAGGTGAAATAAATTTTAAATGACTATTTTATTTCGTTTTTATACATTTTCAAACATTAAAGCCATTGAAGATTATTGGAATTAATTGTTAAGCGGTCCATGAACAAATTTATAACTTTAAGCAATTTGAATAGGTATACCATCATTGGTACTTGAGTAATAAAAAAGAAATTATTAATCCTATTTGATGTTTAACTATCACAAAATTGCAAACCCTTTACAGGCTTGCTATAAAGGTAGTTTTTGGGGTTGTAAAAATGAAAATTGGTTAAATGCATTTTATACTTCAAATAAAGTAGTTTTTACATAAAAAACCGCTTTAGTTTTTGCCTAAAGCGGTTGGGTAGTTTTGTTAAGTAAGAGTTACAATCCGAAAGCTTTCGGATTCTTTTTTCATTATAAATCCTTAGTCCCCTCTGCTAAGGCTTGGCGGAGACTAAGGATAGTAGGGTAAACCCTTTACAGATTTGCTATAAAGGTTGTTTTTAGGGTTGCAAAAATGAAAATTGGTTAAATGCATTTTGTACTTCAAAGAAAGCAGTTTTTACATAAAAAAACCGCTTTAGTTTTAGGCTAAAACTATGCACGATAAGTTACTAAGCAACCCAGAGGGTCATACAAGTGTTTTGGTTGCTTTTAATAGCAACTTTGCCAAAACTCTTGTATGACTTTGGCAGGTCTTTTTGTATTGGATTTATTCAGTGAACGCCTATTTTCTTATTCATAAACATAAGAACCATTGCATTTAGGGTTAAAAACTAATATGGTATCTTTTTTTATCAAATAAAAATCCAAACTATTGCTATCTTTTTTTAAAGTATCTCCTAATGTCACATTTTTACACATTTGTTCCATGCCGAGCAAACTTAACTTTCTACTATCTCCACTTAAAATGAAGGTTGGTGTTAAATGCTGTTCATTATCTATATAAAAAACTATAATTTTTCCGTAAATCATTTCCTTTTTAAGGAATTTTCGGTAACTAGAAGCACAATTATAACATGAAATCATACATATTAGAATTGAAAACAATATAATACTTTTAATTTCTTTCATAATAAAATTATTTAAGTCCCCACATTACTTCAAATGATTGTTGATATTGAACAGATTCTGAAAATATTGTACTCACATCATCCGTCCCTAATGATAAACCCACACCAATTGAATTCCAGTTTTGTCCAATTGAAGTTGTTCCATAACCATTAGGGGAAATATCACCTGAATGAGAAATGCAAAATATTGTTGCGCCACCGGTAGTAGTTAAAGAATTACCAGTAAAAGCTCCAAATTTGTTATCTTGGTCATTTCCTGAATACCATCCAACAAAAAACTGAACGCTTAGTGAAGCATCATGTCCAACTCCCTCACCTGGTCCAACTGTTTGGAAAAACCCCTTTCCATCCATATATCCTAGAGCAGTGTTTTGAGAAATACCAATCCCTTCAATACCAGTTCCAGATAATTGAATACCTACAACATCTGGTACTAATGCCATTGAAGGTCCATAATCTAAAGATTTATCTCCTTGTGTAAATATTCCTGATTGATATCCTTTAATTGCTTGAGAGGCCCAATCAGGCCCATTTTGAATTGGAGCTTGCTCTGGTTGCGATTGCCCAGCTGTTTTCGAAGCGTTTACTACTACCTCTTTTAATGCATTTCCCTTATCATTCCATTTGCTTCCATCCCAAGTCCACCCATGGTTATTATCTTTACTTTTAACTGGAGCTTCAGAATAATCATCTTTTTCTTTTCCTGGTTCTGCGGGTTCAAGTCCATCTAAATCAATAAATTTTATTGGCATATTTCCTGCAAACTGGTAAGGTGTATAAAAAGGATATTTACCCGTCAAAGGATCAACACTCAAAAATCTTGCTTTTCTTGGATCATAAACTCTAAACCCATAATCCTGAGTTTGTGTTTCGTTATCTAGTTCCTTTCCATTGAAGGCGAAGCCATAACCCACCCAATAACCACGCAGACCCTTTATAGGCTTGCTATAAAGGGAGTTTTTAGGGTTGTAAAAATGAAAATTGGTTAAGTGCATTTTGTACTTCAAATATACCAAAACAATAAAGGTTTTTACTACCTTTATTAGTTTTGGTTATGCCGCATAATTTTTATAAAATTATTATCGGCATAAAGTAGTTTTTATAATAAAAAACCGCTTTAGTTTATGGCTAAAGCGGTTTGGGTTTTATTTCCTTTTGTTGCTTGGAACAAGCGGACGCTCGCACCAGAGGGGATCGTGCACTAGCTAGGAATAGAACATTAACGCATACTTTCAGTTAAAAAGAACACCTTAAATGTTTATATATCATATAAATTTCTCAAAGAATCTATCATTGACCTATCATATTTTTCTATACCAAATTTATGAAATTCAAATGGTTGACTAATATTTATTTTATTAATTGATTTTGTATTAAATAGCTCAATACTGTCTATAAATAACTTATTTTTAAAATTTGAAATATAAATATTATAATAAAACATAATAGAAGAGCCTTCCGAGCCTTCTATCAAAAGATTGTTTTTGTTTGCCTTTAAAATTTGAATACCTAAATAAGGATTACAATTTGAGAGAAAATTGTCAAAAATTTGAATTGGTTGATCATTATGATTATTGATGTTCATTGAAACTATAAGCAATCTATTATCTATAATACTATCAGAGTAGCAGATACCTCCTTTTTCCGGAGTGCCTATAAGTGATAAAGGATTTAAAATAGCGATTGTATCTAAGAAACTATCATTGTTTAAATCCGTTACTAAAACTTGGTCTATTTCGTAGAAATTAGAAATAGCTAATCCAAATCTATTAAAATACCCCTTTGCTATTTTATAGCAATTAAAATTAGCTAACTCTAAATTTGGTCTTTGATATATAGTGTCGTTTAAAACTATCTTATTATTAAACGTTTTAGTATTATCACATGAATACACTAAAAAAATTAATGATACGTATAAATATGTTTTTTTCATTTAAATGATTAATATATTTTCCAAAAAATTGTTGCACCCCCAGAACCCGTTGCTTTTAAACTGAAAGTTCTGGTTTTATCACCTACAGCTGTCCAATGAGTTTGCCCATAGCACCAACCTTCACGTTTAGCATTAGAAGAAGTAAAAACTTTATCCAATGTCCAATTAGGATTTATTAAAGGATGTAACCTATTTGCATCACTTACAAATCTTTCTAAAACATTATTTGCAATTGTAACATAATCGTATTGGTTTAATTTGGGATGATTCAAACCTTTTTTAAGAAAGTCAATACCATCCCACAATAAGGCACCACCTGTTGGATCACTGTTACCTAACATTACATCAATAAGTCCAGCTCTAGCCCAATTAGCATGAGAACTATTATCTTTAGTTGAAAGTAATTTAGACTTTTCACTTTTTGGTGCAGAAGAAAAACCTGTTTTAATTAATGAATTTAACGATTTGGCATTTTTATAATTAACAGATTTATTCCCTAAAGCATTGTTTAAAGTATGAGCCATCCATTTTACTGATGATTGTGTTCCGCTTTCACCACTTTCGTGTTTTAAAAGGCTTGCTGTATTTTGAAATTCTTTATGATTATCTGTAAATACTTCTTTAGATGTTTTTTCTGAATCAACGATTTTTCCATCACTTTTAAATTTCACATCCTCTTTATTTGCAACATAACCTTTATTATCATCAATACCATCATTCCCTAAATGCTCACCACTTTTTGAATAGTAATCACCAGCTGTATTTCCATATGGGTCAACAAAAAATATAGGATTATTACTAAAAGTAGCATACCCACTTTCCCAATGTTTAACAACGTTATCAATATTCCATCTTCTTCCTAACCTACTATCATATTCCCAAAACTCGGCAGTCATTGTATTACCAGCTCCAGAAACCTCATCATCTTTCTCTTGCCCATTGAAGTGGAAGCGATAACCTATCCCATAACCTTGTAAACCCTTTACAGTCTTGTTATAAAGGTAGTTTTTGGGGTTGTAAAAATGAAAATTGGTTAAATGCATTTTATACTTCAAATAAAGTAGTTTTTACACTAAAAAACCGCTTTAGTTTTTGCCTAAAGCGGTTGGGTTTTAGTTAAAGTTACAAACTTTTTTTTCATTATAAATTCGTAGTGTCCCCCATAATACGGATAATGGTTCTTTTAAAACTAAACTTGTTTAAAATAACAAAACCGCACAAGTTCTATTTGTTTGAACACGGCTTAATTGTGAATTAGCTTTTTTTTCTGAGTACGATAGCTAGGTTGACTAAAAAAACAAATCCTTCAATGATTAAAGACCAAATTATTGTATTCAAAACAAGTATTATTTTATAACTGCTTTCAAAAATATCCATCTTTAACCAATTAATTGGAAAACTCCACATAAATATGATTAAATATTTAAAAAAATTGTCTTCTCCCCAAGTAATTGTAAAAACCCATCCGATTTGAAGCCAGAAAGCAACCCCAAAAAATAAATAAAAAAATAAAAACAACCATTTACGTTTACTCATACAACTTTATTTTATTCCTTTTTTTGCCATTTTATTGGCCAATTTGCCAATCTTTTGATTAGCAACTTTTCCCTCATCAACATTTTTAGTTTTAGGATTATCTCGTCTAGCTAAATCGTAATGTGGGCCTTCCCCAATTTTCTCTGGATCAGAATTTTGTCTTGCTCCGTCAATAAGTAAAGTACCTTGTTTTGGATTGCTTAACTTATCACCAGGAATATCCTCCCTGGTAACATTAGTTACTTTACTTAAAGACTTAAATAATTCGGATTCTGATGATATGGGACTTCCAACCAATACTAGGTTACTTACTTTAATACCCTCGTCTGATAACTTTAATGTCACATGTGACATCAATACACTACCATAACTATATCCTGCTAAATTTAGTTCTTCACCTTCTTTTAAAGGGTTTTTAGCTAAATCTGCCTTAATATCTGCTACTGCTTTTGCTATCATTTTATCGGAAACTCTAGTGAATTGAATTTCTAAACTACCATTTTCACGTGCACTTCTTTCCTTTGAAAAGTTACTTTTTGAAACAGTAAAATAAATGTCCCCTAATGATCCATGTGTTGCATGTATTGGTCTAAAATCAATACCTTTTGCATTCATTATGGCACTAAACCTAGTGGTATAATTCCATCCACTCTGATCATCTCCTGCCCCTGCGGCAAAGTATACACGTTTTCCATCAGGATCCATTAAACTAATTGGGCTATTCATTGAAAAATTATAAGTTGACCAGTCAACGTATTTTGCTTGCAATGGATCAACACTTATCCATCTACCCAACCTAGAATCATATATCCTTGCACCAAAATCATTTGCATTTCCTTCGCCATAGGTTTCATTATCCTTTTCTTTACCGTTGAAGGAGAAGCGATAACCTATCCCATAACCTTGTAAACCCTTTACAGTCTTGTTATAAAGGTATTTTTTAGGATTATAAAAATGAAAATTGGTTAAATACATTTTGTAGTTCAAATTAAGCAGTTTTTAAATAAAAAAACGTTTAAGTTTTTGCCTAAAGCGGTTGGGTTTTAGTTAGAGTTACAATCCGAAAGTTTTCGGATTCTTTTTCATTTAAAATCCGAAGTACACCGGGTATTGCCTTACTGCATACTCTTATGTTTATAGAGTGATTGATATTGCAAACAAAAAGTGAAAAAAAATGAGAATTCACTACTAATTAAATAGCTATTTGAAATTGCAGCACTACCATGCTTTTTCTATCCATTTCTTTTAAATCGGTACTACTAAAAATGGGCCTGTTTTGATAGTTTAAAGTTAACTTACTTCGGTAACCATTCATATACCAATTAAGCCCTGCATCGTATTGCAACATGCCTTGTTGCAATCTATCAAAATTGCCATGCATCACCATAATATATGGTTGCAATTGACCATTTTTTTCGCCTAATGTATTTTTAGGTAATAATAAACCAACTTGTCCTGCTATAATATTGCCAGTTCCCATCATGGGGAAAGCATTGCCTGCACCATTTACGGTATTGGTTCCTGTGGCTACTCCATCTGCCGGATTCATTACCCCTAAATTACGAATATAGTTTTTACCATAGCCCAAATGCATGGCAGTGGCATAAGCACTTATGGCCATTCCTTTGGTGCCAATTGGTGCATCGTAATAAGCATCTACTGCAAAATTTAACATGTCTTCTTGTATGGTGTCTTTTTTAACTGCATCGCTATAATGCCACATAGCATTGGCTTGGTATTGAAAGCCTGCGCCTATATTAAATACACGTTTTTTGCCTAAATAAGTGCCTGTCATGTAAGGCGTCAAGTTACTTTCTTCATCTAAAAATTGATACATAACATAAGCACTTGTTTGAGGATGGGGAGGTATAAAACTAAAATCAGAATTAACTGAAATGGTTTTAACCACACTGCTAGCGGCTTTGCTCGCCAATAATGGGTCAGATAAAATAAAACGGTAATCAAGTTTACCTATTTTACCTTTGGCATAAATACTTAGTTTGCGCAAAAATTGATCATTTGCATCGTTGGTGTTTTGCTCAAATAAAGGCGCATCGTAACCCATAATACTTGCCACTGCTGGCGATGCAAAACGCGAGAAACCTGTCCAAGCGGTTAAGCCCATACCTACTTGTAATGTTTTGGGAGTTACATAATATTCGGCCAATACATCATGAAAGAAAATACCTGGTTTTCTATCGCCAATATTGCTAAAATTATTAATACCAAGCTGAGAGTAAAAGAAAACTTTATCGGTTACCATGCCAAATATTTGTTGGCGCATGCGCCTAATTCCAATATCAAAACTAGCAGGATTGTTATATCCACCAATGGTTGTTCCGGGGTTCATATCGGTATACCTGCCCCAAAGTTGTGCAGTAAAAGTAGTTTTTAAATAATGGGTTCCTTCATCATTTAAGTTCAACCTTAGTTCTTTATCTGATTTTGTTTGTGCTAAAGCTAGGCTACTAATACTTAGCAAAGCAAGTATTAAGTAAAGTAATTTATATTTTTTCATAAACTAAAATTATTAAATAGTTGAAACTTTTTTTCTGGTAGCATGAGGATGTTCTGAAAGTGGCTTGTGGTTATTTAAACCAATAATTTTAAAGGTCCCACCTTCGTGGTTATACTTTTCCTCCATTTCATGAATGTGTTCCATTACAGTATGGTCCACTAACGATGCTTTGGTAAAATCTACTGTAATTTTTTTGCCTCTTGGCAATGCATCTAATTGTTTTTTTAAACCAATATAATTACTAAAAATAGCCGAATGTTCTACATCAATTAAATAGTTTTCATCATCTTCGGTTATAATGGTTAAAAATGGTTTGAAAATACTTTTTAATGGAACACCATTTATAATGTGAATAATCAATTTTACTAATATACCCGCGGCAATACCAATTAATAAATCGGTAGCAAGTGTAAATATAATGGTAGCCACAAAAATAAGTAACTGCTCTTTTCCTGCTATATAAGTTTTTCTAAATTCTTTTGGCGATGCCAATCTATAGCCTGTAACCATAAGCATGGCTGCTAGCGCTGCTAAAGGTATTTGATGGATAATTTGCCCTAAAAACACCACAAAGATTAATAAGAAAGTGCCATGGAAAAAGTTTGCCCAACGTGTTTTAGCACCATTGGTAACATTAGCTGAACTACGAACCACTTCGGCTATTATTGGTAATCCACCAAGGAAACTCGAAATCATATTTCCTGAACCTTTAGCATATAACTCTTTATTAAAGTTAGATACACGTTTAAATGGATCTAATTTATCAATAGCCGCAGCAGTTAACAATGATTCTAAACTTGCTACTAACGAATAGGTAATTATCATTTGAATACCAAAACTGGTAAGTAAATAATCAAAGCGAGGCATTACAATTCCATCTAAAAAATTAGCGGGTAAGGTTACCAAAAATTTAGGTCCTAAAGTGTATTCGTGCGAGCTTAAAAATAAGTATTTGTGTTCATGCTCTAAATCAAAATAATGACCTAAAGGAATAGCAATTAATACCACTAACAAAGGTGCAGGAAGCATTTTTACATATTTATTATTAATCATTGGTAAGCCAATAAGAATAATTAAACTAACCACAGCTATAATGGCAACTTCGGGGTTCATGTTCATAAGGCTATGAGGAATAGCTGCAATAATTTCCAACATTTCTTTGCCTTCGGGTTTAACACCTACTGCTGAATGAAATTGTTTTGCAAAAATCATGATACCAATTGCGGCTAGCATTCCATGTACTACAGATGATGGAAAAAAATTGCTTAACACACCTGCTTTAACTAAACCAAAAAGCATTTGTAATATTCCGCAACCAATTCCAACACCTAAAGTACATTGGTAAGCAAACATTTCTATTTGCTCAGGCGATAATCCAGCAGGAGCCATTTTTTTAAAGCCTTCCATGCTCATTAAAACTATAATGGCAAGGCCTGCTGCGGGGCCGTTAATGGTTAAATGCGAACCACTGGTCATAGATACAAACATACCGCCAATTATACCTGCTATAATACCTGCCATTGGAGGAACTCCACTAGCCATAGCTATGCCTAAACATAATGGCAATGCTATTAAAGAAACTATAAAACCAGAAAGTAAATCGTCTTTCCAATTTTGTTTTAAACCCGCTATAAAATCTTTGGGTACTGATAAATTTATATTTTTCATTTTTGTGTTTTTTTTAAATTGTTATCCGATAAATCGGAATTGTTAAATTGTTGTATTGCTTATTTTCCGTTGGCTAAAGCCCAACGGCAATAGATTCCTGCTAGAGGCCAGAAGCCAGTTGCCCTTATGAAGACCTAAACCCTACATCATGGAAACGTTTAATATGTGGTCCTAAGAACAAACGTGAGTAAATCCTTATCAATGCCAAACCATCTATTATAAAACTGAGTGAAACAATAATGGCTAATGTTGCTTGGTGTTCTTGGATATGGGTATAAATTAAATCTTCGCCTATAAAAGTTGGCGTTATTGGAAAGCCTGATAAACCTAAGCAAGCCAATAAAAACAAAAGGGCTAAACGAGGATATTTATACGAATGACCATAAAACTGTGTAAGGTCTATTTCCTTTTCTAATTGTTTTAGTTTTATAAAACAAAAATATCCTAACGCACCAGCTATTAAACCTCCACTTAAATACAAAATAATATGGCTGTATTCAAAGTGTTCGTTAAATGAAATGGCTAAAGCAATCATTATATTATTCATTAATACCAATGTCCAACTTACTATTACACTTTGGCGTTCGGCAAATGATTTGGCCACTAATAATAGTCCAAATAATCCTATAAGTTCAGGTAAAAAACGATGCACCTGCGCAGGTATAGCAGCTTCGTTTTGTAAAGCCCCTATGGCGCCAATAAGAATTACAATAAATAAAACCAAGGCAGCTTTAAAGTTTAAAAACTTCATTTTTCTACCTATTAATTTTATAGGCATCCAAATAAATTGATACACAAACCAATCTAAGTTCCATTCTTTTAAACTTAACATATAGACAGTGTATTGCAAACGTTTTGGAAGTGCAAATTTAGACGAATGAACACGAGGTGTAAAGTTGTAAAATTGCTCACGAATTAAGTAACTAACCACCGATGGCGAAACTAATAATTGGTACGTTCTTAAAAATGCATTTCCTGCAAAATGAATCAATGCTAAGGTTTCGAAACCCGCAGCTACTTCTATAAAAATTAAACCTATTTGCGCTAAAGATGCGTAAGCTACTTGGCTTTTAACCGATGATTGAACCCTTGCAGTTAAAGAGCCCATAATGGCTGTGATTAATCCTAATACGCCAATAATTACCCTAACTGAATATTGATACTCCCAAAACGGAAATGTACGCAACAATAAAAATACACCAATATGCACCGATAGTGAACCATAAAATATGGCACTCGATGGAGTGGGTCCTTCCATGGCTCTCGGTAACCAAGATGAAAATGGAAACTGTGCCGATTTAGCCGCTGCTGATATCAAAATCATTAACGAAATAAAAACACCAATCCAACTGTGGTTTTGCAAATGTTCATGTACTAATTCGTAGTTGTTTAATTTTAAAAAAGTAATGTTTTCGTGCCATAAATGATGACTCATCCACATGGCTAATAATATGCCTACATCGCCAATTCTATAAATACTAAAAACTTTAATGGCATTTTTTACGGGCAAGTATCTTTCGCGGTAAAAACTAATTAGTAAAAACGATGATATACCCAAAATTTCCCAACCTAAAAATAAGGTTTCGAAATTACCTGAAAGCACAGTAATGCTATAACCAACATAAAAGAATAAAATGGTATTGAAAAACCTTTTATAACCATGTTCGCGGTGCAAATAATAACGGCTATAAATGGTCACTAAAAAGGTAAGAAATGAACCTACAAAAAGATAAACAACAGTAATTTTGTCGAAATAAAAATCGAGTAAAAATTCGTAGTTGGTGGTTTTATAAATAAGAATTTCCTTTAAGTTAAGTACCGGAAAACCATTAAAAAGCCAATAGATAACAAAAGCTACAAAGCCAATAAAATTAATGCCTACCGAGGTAAATGCAGTTAATGATATGAGCTTTTCATTTTGCCTTGGAATAATTAAACTAATAATAAAACCAAGCAAAGGAATAAGTATGAATAATTGAATAATTTTTTCCATTTTTCGATTAATTATTAAATAAATACACTGGGAAATTTTCTTCGGTCGACTCTACTAAATGGTTCAAGTTTGGAGCTAGTTCTAATTTAGTTTTTAGAGGTTTGTATGGCACAAATTGACCATCTTTAAAAACCTGCAATTTCCTGGTAACAGGATTAACCGATACCAAATGCATCCATTCATTATTATACCATTCGTAAGTTTCGGGCGCTTGGCTAATAGCTTTTAAAACAATTTCTGGAAAATGCTCTACAATTACTAGCATCCTAATGGGGTCATGAACTTCTATCATTTGACTCGGTAATCCTGGTCTTAAATCGCCATCAATTCCATTGGCTACACCAATTAAACCCATTACATTATGAGGCAATTTGGTTCCTGCACCTAATTTTTGATTATCTACTCTTGAGAAATAATATTCTAAATTGATACCTCCACAAACTGGTCCAATAGGTTTTAAAATATTGGTTAAAAAAGTTCCATCTAAATCTATTTTGTAGTCGTACGAGTTTAAAAACGAACGCCTGTCTAAAAACAAATGTTTGGTTAACTCACGCTGCCCAACTATACACAAAGCATTGGTAGCATGGTTCAATTCTGGCCTTGGTTCAAATAATGAAACAGAACGTAATTTTACAGCTTCATGCACTTTTTTAGCATTGTCTTTGGTATTGGTTAGTATAAACCTACGTGAACGTTCTTTTGCATTTTCATCCAACGATTTTTGGAACGTTTTTTTATTTTTTTCATGAAACATTTTATTGGTTTCATTCAATAAATCTTCATCATAAAATTCCATTTCATCGCGAGTGGTATCGTGTAAAGCGCCTATGAATTGAGTAGTATCGGGAATTACCAATCCATTGTTTGCAAGTATTTCTCTTACCTTTTTATGATTAGCCATAAAACTCATTACACGTGCATTAACCGAACCAGGTCTGCCTGAACATGCTCCGCAATCGTAACCTGCGTAGTGTGTATTGTTAATACTGCTTGCACCGTGCCCAACCAAATAAACCAAAGGAGCAAAGTTTTCAATTAAGCCAATGCTGTTTAATAAATTTTGAACACGAATCACCATTTCATCAACTGTAAAACCAATTTGTAAATCACCTTCGCGTTGGTTTATATTTTTGTTCTCAATGGTTAATTGTGAAAATTTATCCATGTGCTTAAACGATGAAGTAGTAGCAGGGCTCATGGTTGGTTTAAAAATATTCACCGCCAGTTTAAATGCAGACGAAAAACCTAATGTTTGAGAAATAATCCAACCTTGAAAAAGGGAATGACTTTTTTTGCTGTAATGAGCATCTTTATCTTTATTACCCTTGGTATTTATTTCTTTAATTAAATATTTAGGTGTAACAGGCGCTGGGCATAATTTGGTATGGAATTTTCCATTTTTAGGTTGATAAAAAAACTCTACTCCAAAAAATCCAGGAGTGCCAAATGTTTCGCAGTTTTCATCGTTTAGTTCTACATACCTGCGTATGGAACATTCCCTATCATCAATACAAAATAATGCTTGAAAACTTTTAGCTGTTTTGGGTGCTTTATTATCATAACCTAATTGCACGCCAGCTAATACTTGGTCGTAATACGTCCATTCGTACGCATCTTGCCAAAGCATAATTACCTCGTTAAGCTCAGTAACTTTTACCGGAGCAAACAATGGTGTAGGTATTTCTTTTAAAGTATCTTTTATGGGTTTCCAATTGTCTCCATATTGGCTGTCCAATGCGTTTATTTCTAATAAAAGTTCAAATACTATGAAATCATGTAAAGTAATTTTTTTAGTATCTAATAATGCATTGGGATTATCTTCAATAAACGATACCATGCCCGACCAGCCTTGGTGGGCAAACTGCTGGTCGTATAAATATTGAGCATATAAAGTTTTATCGCCTACCAATATTTCAAGCAAGTGTTCCATTGAACAATTGTTATTAAGCAGTAAATTTCTAACTCTTTTGGAGTTAAAAATACTGCCATAACTCATGCGTTCAAACTCTCTAATTGATGAAAGAAAACCTTTGTGCTCAATTGGGAAATTCCAAATGGCAATTCCTTGATCTAAATAGCTGCAAACAATTCTGAATAACAACGGATGAACCAATGCATCCATATCTATTTTATAATTGTTTTTCCAGTTGGGTTTTAGTTTTCCTATTCTGGAATCAATTTGATAGTCAAATTGTTTGTTTAATAATTTATCTTTCCATAATGCCAATTCATCTTTTCCTTTTTGCTCTGCAATTATGTTTTCAAGAACTTGGTTATCAATTTTACCACTTTGGTATAAGTTCCTATAATCGTTGAGTGAAAGGGTAGTTTTAAAACCAAATATTTTAGCTGCTTGGTGCAAAGCATCGTAAAACTTTAGGTTTTGAAACGAATGAAGTGTATTGTGATGAATAAAATCTTTTAATGGTGCTTGAGCAGGCAAAAAATGCTTTAATTCATGCAAAACCTCATGTTCGTTGAAGTTTGATTGATTATTTTTCATTTTTACATAAATACATGCTAATCAATATGTTTAGTCATGTTTGTTTTAATGTTTTACAATAAAAAACAAGCAGTCTTAAATGCAATAAAAAATTGCAACAAGGCTAATTGCTTTAAAAATGTTTAATAAAATTGTTGATTTTTTAAATATTGGCTACGATAACAGCCAAAAATTGCCTGAAAGGCTAAGGAATGCTATATTCTAAAGCAGTTTATTGCCTTAAAAATTGATAAACTTAACGGGTAAGTATAACTTATTTGATGAGAAAGTAAATAGTTAGTAGTTAAGTTAATGTGATTAAAAAATACACTTAAATAGTGTAATTCAATAAATAAATCTTTGGTATTGTTTTCCTCGGACTCATCTTCGTCAAACTCACTATTGGCAAGATTTAACGAAATATTATGATTGTGATTTGAGGCGTGAATAGTCGATTTGTTTTCAACTTTAGTATTTGCCGAAAACATGCCTTGTCCAAAACATATTTTTAACATCAAAACCGATGCTAATAACATAAATAAACGTGCAGTTCTATTTTTCACGTTGCAAAGGAACGATATAAAATGGATTTGTCAATTTAAAATTTCAATAAGTTTTATAACCTTTTTTTTACAACAAATTAGGCATAATTTTTACACTTAGCAAACACTTTGTTGTGTTAAATGTCAATCAAAAAGAGAAGAATTTTACTTTTTGAATTTACTTTTTATAAAGATGATAGAGTCGTAAATAACATAACTAATAATCAAACCAACTAGAGTAATAATCCAATAATTACCAATTATTTGAACATCTTTTTTGAAAAAATAAAATAATAAAGCAAAAATTACTGCTAGTAATCTTAGTAGTATCTGTGGGTTAAAAATTATCATATTGCTAGATTGATTACAATTATAAAATAATTTCATCACCAATTTTAATTTCATGCTCAATTTTTGTGGTGATGAGGTTTTGGCCAAACAATACATTATTGTCAATACTTCTAAAAGTAGCCAATGTTTTCAGTGGTTCTGAACTAGTATTGGTTGTAATTTGGTCAATGGTAGTAATTACGCAACGGCTGCAAGGTTTTACTCCTTTTAGCAAATTT
>JAAFJM010000032.1 GCA_013298895.1 Bacteroidota bacterium
CAGTTCTTACTTTTTGTAAAATATTTAGCGTTTCGCCACTACGTTGGTCTTCAAATTGGCTAAACGAAACTTGTAAAGTATGTTTCAAACCATCGGTATACATATCGGCACCTAAACTTTGTATTACCAAACTTACAAAATAATCTTGGAATGCTTTGGCAATGCGACTTACCATAGCCACACTAATGGCCGCCAGAATTAAAAGACCTACTCCTTGAATAAAGTCGTCAAACGTATAATTTTTAGGGGTGGCAGCATAATTACCTATTAGTTTCCCAAAAATGATAGGATCTAACAAAGAAAAAACTTGGTTGACAATAGCAAATAATATGGAGATTGCTACCAGTTTTTTATATCTACCAAGGTAGCTTAATAATAGTTTCATGCGAGTAATTTTAAAATAAAAATGGCTGCAATAATACAGCCATTTAAATATAAGTTTTAGTAAATTTATTAATTAATTTTGAGTGAACATACTCATGATTTCATTTTGTGTGTCAATCGTTTTGTTTTTAGTGTACCAAAGATGTAAATCTGTTTTTACCTTTACCAAATCAGCACCATCAGCTTTTAATTGATCAATAAAATCTTGCGCTCCTTTTGGTCTTGGTCCCCAATTCCATAATTCAGCATTACTTTCGTCATAACATATTAATTTTGGTATGGCTCTTCCTCCGTTGGTTAAATATTTATCCATTAGTTCCAAATTTTCGTCTCTGAGTAGTAATTCTAAACTGATTTTACCATTTGAAGCTTCTGCAATTTTATTAATAACAGGAACTATTTGAGCAGCATCGCCACACCAACCTTCTGTTAAAACAACCCATTTAACGTTACTTTCCATTTTACTAAAAAGATACTCCCATTCATTTAACAAAACAGTAGTTTTATCTAGTCTATTCATTCGTTGAATATTTAATTCTGCATAATGAATCATAGCCTCTGATTGATCACTTCCAGTAGTTTTTCTTTCGGCCATTAAATTGTTTAATAAAGTTTTATAATCTAAATAATTCATTCTTAATATGATACAAAATAGTACAAATGTTGTTTGATTTTGAGGTGAAAAAAGACAAAAAAAAACCAAACCAATTAAGGTTCGGTTTTTTAAAATTAATTTTAAATACTAGTTTTTAGTAAATGTTTTAGAAATGGTTTTACCATCTTCTTTAAACCTTAAAAAGTAAATACCACTTTCTAAATCTTGAATGTTAACAGTAGTTTGACCACCATATAATGAAAATGTTTTTACCTTACTTCCTAGGATATTAAAAATTTCAACTTGGAAATTTTCTTTTGAATTGTATTTTAATACTAATTCATCTTTGGCAGGATTAGGATAAAAAGAGAAATCTTTATTTAGTTTAACTGTTTCTTTTACAGACACTGGCCAAACTTTTCCTTCAGCAGTTATGGTATCAGTAAAACCAGTTTTAACACTTTTTATTGCTACTTTCATAACTCCAGTTCCAGAATTACCATTCGAGAAAAAATCAAGTAAAAATACACCTGTGTTATTTCCCATGGTATTCAACAAAGAATAACTACTTTTAAAACCTAAAGTACCACTTCCTTCTAAGCAGGCAAATGGATCACAAATTTGAGCTGTCCAAGTGCTAGGCATATTTATTTCAATTAATTCCCAAGAAAACATGGTGTCAGTTGCATCTAAAGAATTGTTGGTGAAATTGTATTTTATTTCAATTTTATCTTTTAAGGTAGATGCTTGGCCTTTCCCAACTTTGGGAATTATGGTAAAATTTTGTGCCGCTAAAAAGTTTGTTAAAACAAGTAGCATTATGATTATTGTAGAAATTTTTTTCATATATATTGTTATTGTATATTATTGCTGTGCAAAAGTATAGTAAATTAATTTAAAAATAAACTTAAAATCGTGAAACTTTTAATCATTAATGGTCCAAATTTAAATTTATTAGGCAGTCGCGAGCCAAATATCTATGGTTCTACAGGTTTTGATACTTATTTAGAAATGCTTCAAGGCTCTTATAAATCAATGGTTGAACTAGTTTACTTCCAAAGCAATGTAGAAGGTGAAATTATTAATAAACTTCATGAGACGAATGATAAAAATAAACCAAAATTTGACGGAATTATATTAAATGCTGGGGCTTATACACATACTTCCATAGCGATTGCCGATGCAATTGCAGCCATTGAAACAAAAGTGGTTGAAGTTCATGTAAGTAATGTTTTTGCTCGTGAAGAGTTTCGTCATGTTTCTTTTATGAGTAAAAATTGTGTTGGCTCTATTATTGGTTTTGGTCTTAGAAGTTATGATTTAGCAATTGATTATTTTTTGAAATAATGAATAATGTTATCATAAAAACCATTGACAATGCCAGCGAGATGATTGCTCAATATGACCTCATTTGTCAATTAAGCCCTAATGTAACTTTTGAAGAATATAGTTTGATGATTAACGATATGGTTAAATTAAACTACCAACAAGCTGTTGCTTATATTAACGAAAAACCTATTGGGGTTTGTGGTTTTTGGATTAATACCAAAATTTATTCTGGTAAATATATTGAGCTAGATAATGTAGTAGTTGATACAAAGTTTAGAAGTAAAAATATTGGCCAATTATTGTGCGATTATGTGCTTGAAATTGCAAATAAAAACAACTGTAAAACAGCCATGCTTGATGCATACCTAGAAAACACACAAGCACATACTTTTTACGAAAGAATTGGGTTCACAAAAAAGGGGTTTCATTTTATAAAACCCCTTTAACGAATAATTTAATTTATTACTACCAAATATTTACACGCAAACTATCTGGTAGGTACATCTTATCAGTTGGTTTAATATTCCAAACTTCATAAAATGATGGTACACTTTGAAACACGCCATTCACCCTGTATTTAGCAGGAGAATGAACATCCGTCATTAATCTGTTTCTTAATTGTTCTGGGCGTTGATGTCCTAACCAACCCAATGCATAACCCATAAAGAAACGTTGCGCAGGAGTATATCCATTAATAGTTTTATTTTGTTTGTAGATATCGGTTTTAATAAAAGCATCCCAAGCTAAAACAGCACCACCTAAATCTGCAATATTTTCGCCTAATGTAGCTTCACCATTAATATGTAAATTATCAATAGGATTAAACTGATTGAATTGATTGATCATTTTTTGAGCGCGTTCAGTAAACTTTTTACCATCCTCGGCCGACCACCAATTGGTTAGATTTCCAATTTTATCAAATTTACGTCCTTCATCATCAAAACCATGTGTAATTTCGTGACCAATAGTTGTGGCACCTGCATATCCATAAACAACAGCATCATCCACTTCTTCATCTTTAAATCCTGGTATTGCAAATATAGCTGCGGGCAATACTATTTCATTTAAACTAGGATTGTAATATGCGTTATAAGTTTGCGGAGTCATATCCCAAGTTTCTTTATCAACAGGTTTACCAATTTTATTCATTTCATAGTTATGCCACCATTGGCTGGTTCTTAACATATTTTGCGCATAACCATCATCTTGAATTTCTAATGTACTTAAATCTTTCCATTTATCAGGATAACCCACCTTTTTATTAATGGCTGCTAATTTATCAATGGCTTTAACTTTGGTTTCAGCACTCATCCATGCTAAATTTTTTATTCTGTTTTCAAGCGAAGCTTTTATGGCATCTACCAAATCAGAATAACGTTTTTTTGCTTTATTGCTAAAATATTCTTTTACATAGAGTTGGCCCAAAAGCTCGCCCATTACATCTTCTTCTTCGGCTAAAACCCTTTTCCAGCGTGGCTTTTGCTCGCTTGCGCCACTAAATACTTTATTAAACTCAAAACTTGCATTTACAAAGCTATTGGGTAAATAATCGGCCATATCACTTACTAAATTAAAAGTAAGGATGGCTTTTATAGTTGGTAAATTTTGAGGAGTAAAAATTTTATCAAAAGATTGGTAATATTCAGGTTGACCTAATATTACTGAATCAATATTTTTAGCATTTATTTTATTTACAAACGCCTTTAAGTCAATATTTTTTGAGTATTTAGCAAATTGACTCAAACTCATTTTGAAATAATTTTTTTCCGAATCACGGGTAGCGGCAAGTGTTCTATGTGTTTTAGCTATTTGAGTTTCTAAAGCCAGTATTTTTTGCGCATCGCCTGAGTAATTAACCAATTTAAATAATTGGTTGATGTAATTAATGTAGGCTGTTCTTATTTTTTCGTTTTCTTTATCAGCATTTAAATAATACTCACGCTCAGGTAAATTAAGTCCAGCTTGCCAAAATTTTAGTAATACTAAGCTGCTGTTTTTATCATCTTGACCAACATAACTGCCTATAAATTGATTGATACCACTTTTACTTAACAAAGCCATACAATTAACCAAATCGGTATTTGTTTTGATGGCATTAATGGAATCTAGCAATGGTTTAATGGCTTCAATACCTGATTTTTCAATGGCTACTGTATCCATTGCGGTGCGCCAAAAACTGCCAATTTTTTGAGAAACGCTGCCTTTATCAGCTTTTTCTTTGGCTGCGTCTTCATTTATTTTTCTTAAACGCTCGTAGTTTTCTTTGTAAACCAAATTGCTAATTCCCCAACCACTTTCTTCGGCAGGAATTGGATTATTTTTAATCCATAAACCATTGGCAAATGCAAAAAAATCATCTTGTGGACGAATTGATGTATCTGCATTTGAAGCTACTGCATCATTTTTGTTTTCAATTTTAGTTTCATTACCACAAGCGAAAATGCCAAGCAATGCAGCTAAATGTAAATATTTTTTCATGAATCAACCTAAATTAAGGCTGCTAAAATAAAGTATTAATAGTTATTTAATTAACCACTTAAATAATTAATGAACTATTTTGTTTGCACAACAACTACTGGCAAAGGCATTAGGCTTTGCTTTAAATTTAAAACCCATCCCTAAAATATAACCCATTGCTTCGCTTAATGCCGAATTCGATTTAAATTGAGGATTGGTATTGATATCTAATTACGGCCATTATGCACAATTGGGTTTCCCTCAGGCTTATCAAATTGAACTGCTATGGTAATATGAGTTGGATATAAAACTGCAATCATTGGTAAATTGTAAATTTCTTTTACCAAATAAAAAAACAATGCAGCTCTATCATCACAGTCGCTATGCTCATAAAGCAAAGTCTGCTCGGGCGTTAAGCGTTTTTCTTTACCAAAATTATCAATATCGTTTTCATATAAAAATGCATAACGTGTAAAATTCATCAAGTAATCTATTCCTTCTTTTTGATTAAGGTTATTAATATTCTCTTTCAAAAAAGGTATTAAAGAACTGTAAGTTTCTTTACTTAAAGGTATATTGAAATATGATTCAAAATCTACTACAGGATAATTTTTGAAAATTTGCTGTACTTGATTGTTTAATTTAACTTCAAATTGATAATTTTTTTGCTTGTACTCAAAACTTATTTTCTTTTCGCTGTAAGTATTTAAAGCAAATTCTGGCAATTGAGTAACTTTATATGAGAAAGAATTAACAGCTTCGTTTATAAGAATATTGATAACTGAGGCTTGTTCTTTTTCAAAGTTAATTTTACCAAAATCATGGTAATTTAAACAAACGTATTGTTTGTTATTTTTCATAAAATACGGAATATCATACACGTTTTCATCACATTTTATGTAAAATAATAATTGCTTTTTACTTAAAACTAGTTGAACATCGTAACCTGATTTTGCCATAAAAAACCATTTAAAAATTGTGTAAGAATTATAATTGCTGTTCTTTTTACAAACATTGTTGGCGGTTTTCCTTACAAGCTGGTAAAAAACCCAATCATTTAAATTTTTAGCTTTTCTATACGCTATCAAATTTTCAACTATTTGTTGGTATTTGTATGTATTTATTTTATTGTAGAAATTTGATATACTTTCGTTTGTAACTTCAATTTTTCCAAAATCCAAGTTTTTATTTTCAAAATTTAATACAACAGTATCTCCATAAAACTCAAACTTTAAATTATTTAAGTTATTTACTTGAGCAGTAATTTTACTATTAATTAAAATTACCAACACAAATAAAAATATTATGTAAACTTTGGATTTCAATATTGATTATCAGGTAACCACAAATATAAAAATAATTTAACATTTTGGTAACATTAATAATAAATAAAACTTAATTATTTGAATAATAATATTTTATAATATTTAGTTAAAGTGGTTGCCACTTTTATAGAATTTATAATAAAATGAATTTGTAAAAATGTTTATTAAGAATTACCTTTTTCAAATTCTATCAAATTTTAAAAAAATCATAAAGCGAATAATCAAATTCGTAATATTGAATATTTACATTTTCAATATTACGAACAAATAAAGCCATAACGCCAATTACCTTAACTCCCAGAAGAGCTAACGTAATTTAGTAGTGTAAAAAATGTTAATTTAAAAGTTGAATAATTTATCATTAGGTATTTTAAGATACATATTCAAAACGATTGAGTTAATTTTTATTTCTCAAATTCAATCGAATTATTAATAACCAAAATTTATTTCTTGCCTTCCGAAACAGCTTTTATAAAAGCACTAATATAAACAAGGGCTTAACATTAAAATTATAAACAATATATTTTAATAATAAAAAATACGTAGTTTTTTTATCTAGTTCAAAACAAAGTATTTTTCCTTTTAAAAATTCAAACACAAAACACTAATATTGCAGTAAATGGAAAATATACGCAATTTTTGTATTATCGCTCATATCGATCACGGTAAGAGCACATTAGCAGATAGACTTTTAGAATATACTCAAACTACCAGTAAAAGGGAAATGCAAGCACAATTGCTTGACAATATGGATTTAGAGCGTGAAAGAGGGATAACCATAAAAAGTCACGCTATTCAAATGAAGTACGAATTGGATGGTAAAAAATACATTTTAAACTTAATTGACACTCCCGGACACGTAGATTTTAGCTACGAAGTATCACGTTCCATCGCAGCATGCGATGGTGCTTTATTAATTGTGGATTCAAGTCAAGGAATTCAAGCTCAAACCATTTCAAACTTATATTTAGCTATTGAACAAGGACTGGAAATTATACCAATCTTAAATAAGATAGATTTGCCTAGCTCAATGCCTGAAGAAGTGAGTGATCAAATAATTGATTTAATTGGTTGCGATTACGAAGATATTTTAAGAGCAAGTGGAAAAACTGGCCAAGGTGTGCATGATATTTTAAAAGCGGTAGTAAATAGAGTTCCTGCGCCAAAAGGAAATGAAAACGCACCCTTAAAAGCATTGATTTTTGATTCTGTATTTAATTCTTTTAGAGGAATTATTGCTTATTTCAGAATTTTAGATGGTGTAATTAAAAAAGGCGATAAAGTTAAATTTATGGCCACAGGAAAAGAATATTTTGCTGATGAAGTTGGTATTCTTGGTTTAGATATGGAACCAAGAAGTGAAGTAAAAGCTGGTGATGTTGGATATATTATTTCAGGAATTAAAGAAGCCCGCGAAGTAAAAGTGGGTGATACTTTAACAACCGTTTTAAATCCTACTGCCGAAATTATTCATGGTTTTGAAGATGTAAAACCTATGGTTTTTGCTGGTATTTATCCAGTTGATACAGAAGATTTTGAAGAATTACGTGAAAGTATGTACAAACTTCAATTAAACGATGCTTCACTTACGTTTGAACCAGAAAGTTCAGCTGCATTAGGTTTTGGTTTCCGTTGTGGTTTCTTAGGAATGCTACACATGGAAATTATTCAAGAGCGTTTAGAACGTGAATTTAAAATGACCGTTATAACTACAGTTCCTAACGTAAGTTACCATGCGTATACTAAAAAAGGTGATTTAATTGTAGTTAATAATCCAAGTGATTTACCCGATCCAAATCATATTGAATATGTTGAAGAACCATTTATTGCAGCAACCATTATTAGCAGTGCTGAGTTTGTAGGGCCAATTATGGGTTTATGTTTAGGAAAACGAGGTATGCTAAAAAGCCAAGTTTACTTAACTATGGATAGGGTTGAAATGAAATTTGATATGCCTTTAGCTGAAGTTGTTTTCGACTTTTTTGATAAATTGAAAACCATTTCAAAAGGTTATGCTTCATTTGATTACCATCCGATTGGATATGTACAAAGTGATTTAGTGAAACTAGATATTTTATTAGCTAAAGATAATGTTGATGCACTTTCAGCTATTATTCACCGCGATAGAGCTTACGATTGGGGTAAAAAGATTTGCGAAAAATTAAAAGAATTGATTCCTCGTCATCAATTTGAAATTCCAGTACAAGCTAGTATTGGTGCCAAAGTAATAGCACGTGAAACCATTAAAGCATTGCGTAAAGATGTAACTGCAAAATGTTATGGTGGTGATATTTCGCGTAAACGTAAATTATTAGAAAAACAAAAAGAAGGTAAAAAACGTATGCGCCAAGTAGGTAGTGTTGAAATTCCGCAATCAGCATTTATGGCCGTTTTGAAACTTGATTAATTAATAGTTGATGGTTGTCGGTTGATAGTTGTTTGGTAATAACTTATCTATTTCATTATTTTTCACTATCAACTGACAACTCTCAACCAACAACTGATATGGTAAAAACAAACTTTATAGATTGGGGCTTAATTGATTACCAAGAGGCTTGGGATAAGCAAGAAGTGTTACTTAAACAAAAAGTAGATATTAAACTTGCTGAAAGAGATGTGCCCGATAATGAAAAAACGACCATTACTAACGAATTGATTTTTTGCCAGCATCCTCACGTTTATACTTTAGGTAAAAGTGGTTCTCTTGATAATTTATTATTAGATGAAACTGGTTTGCAACAAGCCGAGGCTACATTTTATAAAATAAATAGAGGTGGTGATATTACTTACCACGGCCCAGGCCAATTAGTAGCTTACCCAATCATTGATTTAGAACAATTTTTTACTGATATACACAAATACTTGCGTTATTTAGAAGAAGCAGTAATTAATACCATTGCTTTTTATGGAATTCAAGGTGGTCGCTACGAAGGTTATACAGGTGTTTGGATAGATGCTGATAAACCCTCTGCTAGAAAAATTTGTGCCATGGGTGTACGTTGTAGCCGTTGGATAACCATGCATGGAATAGCATTGAATGTAAATACAGATTTAGGTTATTTTAAAAATATTGTTCCCTGTGGAATTGATGACAAAGATGTAACAAGTATAGCACGTGAAGTTGGGCACGAAGTTGATTTTAACGAAGTAAGCAAAATTCTAAAACATGAAATTTCAAAGCAGTTTGAAATGGAATTATTATAATTTTATAAAAAACACTTTTTCAAAACATCTTTAATACTTTCGTAAGTATTTAATGTTTCAATATCACTTTTAGTGAAATTTTGCCATTCTACTTTTGTTATATCTTCTTCCGTTTGAGGTACTAAATTTTGGCTAAAATTAGTGTTCATTTTATACCAATAAGTGCGTTTTAAAATGTGTTTTTCTTTAAAAAAATAAGTGTGAAAACTTTTGCAAACCAAGTTTTCAATGGTTAATCCTGTTACTGCGCACTCCTCCTCCACTTCCCTAACAGCCGCAATTTCAGGTATTTCACCTGCTTCAATTTTTCCCTTAGGTAAATCCCAAACACCTAATCGCTCAATTAAAAGTAATTGGTTTTTACTATTAAATACCAACCCACCTGCCGCTTCAATTATTTTAAAATGTTTTGCAAATTTATTAAACACTAATTCTTCATTATTACATTTAAAGATAACTCCACTAAACTGATTTGCAAATACTTCAGCTATTTTGGTTTCAAACAATTTTTCTTCAAAATCAAAACATAGAAAAGAATTATCAGTAAAAGCAGAATTTGCTATAATGAATGGTTTATCGTTTATAAAAATTTTATACATTTGCCCAATATGAATTTAAGTGAAAATACTGCCGCAAAAGTAGCGGAATACTTGTTACAAATAAACGCAATTAAATTAAAACCAAACGAACCTTTTACGTGGGCCAGTGGTTGGAGAAGCCCCATTTATTGCGATAATAGAGTTTCACTTTCGTATCCTGAAGCACGTAATTTTATAAAAAAAGCATTAGGACAAATCATTAAAGAGCAATTTTCTGATGTGGAGGCAATTATAGGTGTAGCAACCGCGGGCATAGCTCCAGGTGCATTAGCTGCAGACGAGTTAAATTTACCATTTGGTTATGTGCGTTCTGAAGCCAAAAAACATGGAATGGGCAAACAAATTGAAGGCGATATAGCTCAAAATACCAAAGTAGTAGTTATTGAGGATTTAGTAAGTACTGGTAAAAGTAGCTTACAAGTTGTAGAAACTCTTAAAACTTATGGTTGCCAAGTATTAGGAATGGCTAGCATTTTTACTTACGGTTTTGATGAGGCACAAAATGCTTTTAATAATGCTGACTGCAAATATGTTTCATTAAGCAATTATCAAACATTAATTCAAATTGCTATTGATAAAGGAATAGTTTTGCCTGAGCAATTAGCTTTACTTAACGACTGGCGTAAAAGTCCGTCTACTTGGAATCAATAACTAAATTTGTGCCTATGAAATTTTCGAAAAATCCTTTAAAAACAACTTATGCAGTTTGGTTCGGTTTATGGACAGTGCTTTCATTTACTGTATTATATCCATTTATTAGATATGCTTTAAGCAACCCTAAGCGCTATCCTTTAGGTCATAAAATTCGTAGATTTTGGGGCAAAATTCTATTAACTACTGGTTTTGTGAAAATAACTCAAATAATTGAAGAACCCTTTGATACCACTAAACCTTATGTAATTTGTCCAAATCACACTTCCCAATTAGATATTGTAACTTTAACTGTAAAACTAAATCAATTAGATTTTAGTTTTATGGCTAAAAAAGAATTAGAGGAAATTCCAGTTTTTGGTATATGGTTCAGAACCATTGATATAGCTGTTGATAGAAAAAATCCTCGAAAAGCAGCTGAAGCTTACATAAAAGCCACCAAATTTTTTGAAAGTGGTAGGAGTTTGGTAATTTTTCCTGAAGGAACTATTTCAAACCAAGTGCCTAAATTGATAAAATTTAAGGATGGTCCTTTCAGGTTAGCAATTGAAAAACAAATAGATATATTGCCTGTTACCATTGTTGGAAACAATAATATTTTACCAGATCAAGGAGTTTTTGAAGGAAAACCAGGAAATGGATATCAAATAATTCATAAACCAATTTCAACCAAAGGCATGACTCTGGAAAATGTAGATGAATTAAAAAAACAAGTTTATAACATAATAAACAATAAATTAGCCGAATACAATTATGGAAATTAATAACGAAATCATTGATAAATTAGCTGATTTAGCTAAACTTGATTTTACCGAAACAGAAAAAGTAGCTTTACAAAAAGATATGACTCAAATTATATCGTTTTTCGAAAAAATGAACGAGGTAAATACCGATAATGTAGAGCCATTGATATTTATGAATAGCCACGAAAATGTATTGCGTAACGATGAACCTAAGCATGAAATTACACATCAAGAAGCGTTATTAAACGCACCTGATAAAGATTCGGATTACTTTAGAGTTCCTAAGTTTTTAGATAAATAACACCTTGTTTTCCCTTCTATCATAAAAAGGAATAACTATAAGTAATAATTTATTTTATTGCATCAAAACCAAAATAAAAAAGCATGGCTAATTTAGTAATTGATATAAATGGAATAGGAAAAACCTATAAAATTGGTGAAGTAGTAGTTAATGCTTTGGTAAGTGTAGATTTAAAAATAGCCCGAGGTGAATATGTGGCTTTAATGGGACCTTCGGGCTCGGGAAAATCTACCTTAATGAATATTTTGGGCTGTTTAGATACACCAAGCCGAGGAAGTTATAAATTGAACGGTACGGATGTGAGCCACATGACAGACAATGAATTAGCCGAAATAAGAAACAAAGAAATTGGATTTATTTTTCAAACTTTTAACTTATTGGCTCGCAATAGTTCGTTAGAAAATGTAGCATTGCCTTTGGTATATGCAGGGATAGGGAAAACAGAAAGATTAGCGAAAGCTAAACAAGCATTAGAAAGCGTTGGTTTAGGAGAGCGTGTTGAACACAAACCTAATGAATTAAGTGGTGGACAGCGCCAAAGAGTAGCCATTGCAAGGGCTTTAGTAAACTCACCTGCTATTATTTTGGCCGATGAACCAACAGGAAATTTAGATACCAAAACAAGTCATGAAATTATGGACTTGCTAGAGGAAATACACCAAAAGGGAAATACCGTAATTATAGTAACTCACGAAGAAGATATTGCCAAAAGAGCTAAACGCATAGTTAGACTTAGGGATGGTGTAATAGAAAGTGATAATATTAGCTAAAGTCTACAGCTAAAATAAAAGTCGTTTTCAAATTGGCCTTTTAAATCTATTTCGTTTTTAAATAACCCAAATACACTCGCGCCACTTCCGCTCATACTAGCATAAATAGCACCACTTTCGTAAAGTTTTTCTTTTATTAAACTAATACTTGGATGATGCTTAAAAACCGATTTTTCAAAATCGTTTTCAATTAATCCATTCCATTTTTCAATTGGGTTTTTTATTAATTCTTTTAAAGATATTGAACCTTCGCCTCGCTTATAAACATTGGCAAAAGCCTCAGCCGTACTCACATGAATATTAGGTTTAACTAATACAAAAAAATAACCATTCAAATCAATGTTGATTGGCTCTAAAACCTCGCCTCTTCCAGTGGCATAACTTGGTTTATTTTCAATAAAAAAAGCACAATCGCTACCTAAAATAGCTGCATAATTTTCAAGCTGGTTATTTGATAAATTAAGCTTTAAACAACTATTCAATAACTTTAAAGCCAAAGCAGCATTGCTACTCCCACCGCCCAAACCAGCTCCCATCGGTATATTTTTTAGTAAATAAAAATCAACTGCTTTCAATTTAAAATCATTAGCTAATAAACGATATGCCTTTATAATTAAATTATTCTCCAAACTTCCATCAATACTTAAACCAAAAGATTTGAATGAAACTGAATTAAATAAATTACTATCATTTTTAATTAACTCTAACGAATCAGCCAATGGAATTGGATAAAAAACAGTTTCTAGATTATGAAAACCATCTTCGCGTTTATTAATAATATGAAGTCCTAAATTTATTTTACAATTCGAAAATGCAATCATATTTTATTTGATTATTCGTTTATCAATATCCATTTTAACTATATTTTCAATAGACAGTTTTGAAAAATCTTTATGCAATGGATTAATTAACACATTAAATTCTATTGGCATTACAGCTGAAGGAACTTTTATACCAACTGAAGTATTGCCTTTTAACCAACTATCACCAATTCGCTTTAAAATATCTGGAGCAGGAACATCTTGCCAATTTTCAGGCATTTCATTTATTGTTAATTGTTCAAGTTTTACCTTGCTATCAAGTTTTAAAGTTAACAAACTAGTCTGAACTGTTTTTGCTATTCCACTTGCATTACAAATAAACTCAAGCATACATAACGATGGAGAACAAGCAGTATAAAGCATTGCATTGCCTACATTATTCCATCTTCCCCCATATAATTTTGCTCCATATCCACTTATATCATTTATATAAGTTTCAAGCCCAAATCTAAATAATTGCATTATGAAAAAACACCATGTTCAATTCTACCTAATACATCCGAAACCATTTTTACACCAAAACTGGTGTCTAATAAATCTAAAGGTTTTTGATTACCCAAAGCATAATTGGGTGTTTGAAACCATTGCTTAACAGCCTCCTCATCAATAAAAATTTTATGTGCTTTGCTGTAAACATTAGCCATTTCTATAGTTTGCTCCGATGTATAAATATCTAAAGGAGCGTTATCTTTTATACGCTGAAAATTACGAGCACTCATATGTAATAACTCACAAATTTTTTCTTGAGTTATACCAAATTTAGCAGCCATATTAGTAACGGCTTGTTTTAAAATACCATTTCTAGTAAGAGTAACCAAATCCATTTCATTTTGAAAATTAGATGCTAAATTTAAAATAGATTGCATTGAGTTTTGTGTAGTATAACCGCCTGCTAGTGCTTCTTCAACAAGCATAGAAACTGGCTCTGTGCTAGCATATACTTTATTTACTCTTGTTGATTTATACGTTTTTCCCATGCACAACATTACGACATTTTTTTAATATTTTAAAATTTTTGTCGTATTATTTCATTTTTTCTCTCTTTTGTAAAAATTTTAACAGTATTTGATCAAGGTTATTTTCAATATAAGCCTCTACAAAATCAACTTTTAGTTGGGCACATTTAAGTTTTATTTCTTCTTTAAAATCGGCTACTAATTTTTTATAATCATCGGCTACCAAATTTGAATGAAGTTTTAGTTGTTCATTGGTTTCGCTATCAATAAAAATATACGGACGTTTAGCAAAATCAAAATCCATTTCAAATTTTTTATCAGCCACATGAAAAATAATTACTTCATGTTTATTGTATTTTAAATGTTGAATAGATTCAAATATTTTTTCCAAATTATCATTGCTAAACATATCAGTAAAAATGATAACCAAGGAACGTTTATGAATAGTTTCAGCAATATGATGCAATCCTGCTGCTAAATTACTTCCTACATTTTTATTTTTGGCTTCAATAAGTTTATTCAATTCACTAAAAATCATTTTAATATGAACAGAACCTGATTTGGCTTGTGATTGGAAAGAAACCTCATTATCAATTACATTTAATCCAACTGCATCGCGTTGCTTTTTGAGCATGTAAGTGATACAAGCCGAGGCATATGCTGAAAATTGAATTTTAGTAATCCCTTCGTTTGGAAAATACATGGATGAAGAATCATCAATAACCAAATAACACCTTAAATTAGTTTCTTCTTCATATCGTTTGGTGTAAAGCTTTTCAGTTTTGCCAAATAGTTTCCAATCAATATGTTTAATGCTTTCGCCTTTATTGTATTGCCTATGCTCCGCAAACTCCACACTAAAGCCATGAAACGGACTTTTATGCAAACCTGTTATAAAACCTTCTACTACTTGTTTTGCAAGTAGCTCAAGATTGCCAGTCTGAAGTAAATTATATTCTGTTATCTTATTTTCCAAAGTGTGTAAAAATAAAAAATCCCTTCAATAATTTTGAAGGGATTTAATAATTTATATTTTTTTAAAATTATGCAAGTTGAGCATCTAATTTGCCGGCCAAAATATGTTTTGGAACTGCTCCTACTTGTTTATCTACTAATTTACCATCTTTAAAGTATAACAAAGCTGGAATACTCATAATACCATAATCGGTAGCAATTTTTGGGTTAAAGTCAACATTAACTTTACCAATTAATGCTTTTCCTTCGTATTCTTTATGTAATTCATCCACTACTGGACCTACCATGCGGCAAGGACCGCACCATTCTGCCCAAAAATCTACTAATACTGGAACTGAAGATTTTAAAACTAACTCTTCAAAGTTTGCGTCATTTATTTCTACTGCCATAATTTTATTTTTAATTATTGATATATTTTGATTGTGCAATTTAAAACCCAATTTATAAAATGCAAACAATTTGTCAGTTCATTTTATAAATCAAGGTGTTATTATTTTTTTAGTTTAATTTATAAGTTAAGCCTAGTTCGTCAAAAGTTTGAAGCATTTCATTGGTTATGGAAACCTTGTATTTGCTCGACCTCATACTAATGGCTAACTGTTCTTTCCTATTGGTTATTACAAAATTAAGCAAAGCTGATCCAGAATTGTTTTTAATTTTTTCATAAATTATAGAAACTAAATTGTCGTTCAAATCATCCAATTCTATTTCTAAGTTAACCGTTTTAAAATACTTCTCTCTTATTTCAGGAAGCATTTCTATTGAGTTTATCTTAAATTCAAAATCATCTTCTTTACCCCATCTATTATCAACTCTTCCCTTAATAAATAAGTAATAACCTGGCTCTAAAAACTTTTTATAATTCAAATAATTTTCGCCAAATAATGGCATTTCAAAGGTTCCAGTTAAATCTTCAAAAACAAAACTACCAAATGGTTTACCCATTTTACTAATTCTATGATTTACGGATGCAACTACGCCTATAATTTTTATTTCGGCTATTCCTTTTAATGGTTTTAAATCTTTTAACTCACTTAATGGATGAGAAGACAATTTGTCTATTTCTATCTTAAACGGATCGAGTGGATGGCCTGACAAATAGATACCAATAACTTCCTTTTCTTTTTTTAGCTGCTCCATTAAACTCCAAGTTTCAGCCGCAGGAATGGTTGGTTCTGGTAAACTTACCGATACACCACCTCCAAATAAACTCTGTTGATTATTACTTTCGTTGGCTTGTGCAGCATTTCCAAAACGAATAGATTTTTCAATAATATTTGACTCATCAACTATTGAAAAATATTGAGCTCTATGGGTTCCTTCAAAACAATCAAACGCGCCTCCGTAAGCCAAACCTTCGAGCGTTTTTTTATTTACGGCTCGTAAGTTTACTCGTTTTGTTAAATCAAAAATACTTTTATATGGACCATTTTTTTTGCGCTCTGCAATAATTTCTTCCACAGCAGCCTCACCCACTCCTTTTATAGCTCCTAAGCCAAAACGTAATTCGCCTTCTTTATTAACCGAAAAAGTAACTTCCGATTTATTTACATCAGGACCAAAAATATTCAAACCCATGCGCTTGCACTCTTCCATAAAAAACGATATTTGGTCAATATCACCCGAAGCATTATCAAGCGTGGCAGCCATAAATTCTTCAGGATAATGTGTTTTTAAATAAGCAGTATGAAAAGCTACATAAGCATAACAAACAGAATGGGATTTATTAAACGCATATTGAGCAAATGCTTCCCAATCTTTCCAAATTTTCTCTAAAACCTCAGCCGGATGGCCATTTTCGGTAGCTCCATCTAAAAACTTACCCTTCATTTTATCAAGGGTTTTACGGTCTTTTTTACCCATTGCTTTACGCAAAGTATCGGCATCGCCTTTGGTAAAATTGCCAATTTTTTGCGATAGCAACATTACCTGCTCTTGAAAAACTGTTACCCCATAAGTTGGCTCCAAATATTCCTGCATTTCAGGTAAATCAAATTCAATTTTTTCGGTTCCGTGTTTCCTAGCAATATAAGTTGGAATATAAGCAATTGGACCCGGACGATACAAAGCGTTCATTGCCACCAAATCGTCAAACTTATCGGGTTTTAAATCCTTTAAATGCTTTTGCATTCCCGCACTTTCAAACTGAAAAATACCATTGGTATCGCCTTTTTGAAAAATGGTTTCATACGTTTTTTGATCATCTAATGGAATTTCATCCAGTAAAATTTCCACTCCATGATTTTCTTTTATAAATCGTAGTGCATTTTTTAAAATGGTTAAATTCTTTAAACCTAAAAAATCCATTTTAATAACACCAGCATCTTCAATTACTTTTCCTTCAAATTGAGTTACCAATAAATCAGAATCTTTGGCTACTGCCACCGGAATTAAATCGGTTAAATCGCAAGGCGCAATAATTAAACCCGCGGCATGAACACCAGTTCCGCGAACTGAACCTTCTAACTTTTCAGCTTCTTTAAGCACTCGCGATTGCAAATCATTTCCATCGTAAAGCAACCTGAGTTTTTTTACATTTTCTAAATCATCACCCTCTAAGCCTTCTTTTTCTTTTAAACTTTTTTCACCCTCTAAAGGCGCTTTTAAAAGCCTGCCAAGGTTAATTCCGGGTTTTGAAGGAACTAATTTAGCCAAAGCATTAGCATCGGCCAAAGGTAAATCTAACACGCGCGAAACATCTTTGATACTTGATTTTGCAGCCATTGTACCATAAGTTACAATCTGTGCCACTTGGTTTCGTCCGTATTTTTGAATTACATAATCAATTACCTTTTGTCTTCCTACATCGTCAAAATCGGTATCAATATCGGGTAACGACTTCCTATCAGGATTTAAAAAACGTTCAAAAAGTAATTCATATTTTATAGGGTCAATATTGGTAATACCAATACAAAAAGCCACCACACTGCCAGCAGCCGAACCACGGCCAGGACCAATAAAAACACCTAAATCTCTACCTGCTTTTATAAAATCCATTACAATTAAAAAATATCCCACAAAACCCATTGTTTCGATGGTATGTAATTCAAAATTGATACGTTCTTCGATGGCTGGCGTTAACTCTGAGTAACGTTGGCGGGCCCCTTCGTAAGTTAAATGTCGTAAATACTGATCTTGGGTTTGAAATTGAGTTGGAATTTCGAAATTAGGCAATAACACATCTCGCTTTAAATCGAGTGTTTCTATTTTACCAACAATTTCGTTTGTATTATCAATGGCTTGAGGAATATCGCTAAAAAGCGTGCTCATTTCCTCGGTTGTTTTAAAGTAAAATTGGTCGTTTGCAAATGCAAATCTTCGGCCTTTAACGCTTACATCATCATCAGAAAAATCTTTTAAAGTAGGTGTGCTTTGCAATGAACCTGTATTGATACAAAGCAAAATATCGTGCGCGTTGGCATCTTGTTGGTCCACGTAATGAGAATCGTTTGAGGCAATAACTTTAACATTATACTTAGCTGCAAACTTCATCAATACTTCGTTTACCTCATTTTGCTCTTTAATATCATGGCGCTGCATTTCTATGTAGTAATCTTCGCCAAATAAATCGAGCCACCATTTAAATTCTTTTTCGCCTTCGGCCTCCCCTTTTTTTAAAATGGTTTGTGGTACCATAGCACCCAAACAACAAGTAGTAGCAATTAAACCTTTATGGTATTTTAAAATAAGTTCTTTGTCAATTCGAGGATATTTACCATACATTCCCTCCATGTATCCAAGCGAACAAAGTTTAATTAAGTTCTTATATCCTTCAGCATTTTTAGCTAAAAGCAATTGATGATTGCGCTTGTCTTTATCTTCTTTGGTAAATATTTTTTTGCTTCTATCAGGCACCACATAAAACTCGCAACCAACTATGGGCTTCACTTTTAATGAACCATCTTCGTTTTTATGCTTGTAAGCTTCGGCCACAAATTGAAATGCACCAAACATATTACCATGATCTGTAATGGCAATAGCAGGCATATTATCTTTAGCTGCTTTTTTATATAAATTACCAATTTCGGCTGCTCCATCAAGCAACGAAAATTGGGTATGAACGTGTAAATGAGAAAACTGCATTTTTACTTAAATAGTTTGCTAATTTACACTAACATTTACAAGTAAAACATATTGTTGAAAAAGATAAAATAAACCAATTGATTTTATTGAACTTCCACAAAAGTTATCAACGTACAAAAATTTTAATAAAATCATACCTTTTTGAAATTTATTTTTAGTTTAATTTTTACTCAATAAATTATTTAAAACAAGAAATATTTTTTTACCCAAAAAAAATTACTAAGTTCACACAACAAAATCAAATAACATTGTTATCATTAATATGAAAGGTCATTTATTTTCAAAATATATTCCTAACCAAAACCAAGGTTCCATATTCGACCAATTACTCAATTTATTTTTACAAATGATGCAATACACCAATGGCGATGTAGCTGAAACGCTTGAATGGATGAACGAGGTAGATAGAGAGCATCATTTTACCAATAACGAATACGGAATGGGTAATTTTATTCAAGACCTTAAGGACAAAGGCTATATAAAAGATAATCCAACAGAAGGAACCTTGGTTCCAACTAGTAAAACCAACCAAACTATCAGGAAAAAGAGTTTAGAAGAGGTTTTTGGTAAATTAAAAAAAGGTGGAAGAGGAAATCATAAAACCAAATTTACAGGCCAAGGCGATGAAGCCAATAGCGATACCCGTAAGTTTAACTTTGGCGATTCTATAGATCAAATTGATATTACAGCCAGTTTGCATAATGCACAAGTAAATCATGGCATTGAAACGTTTAGTTTAACTGAAGATGATTTAGAAATTAGGGAGCGCGATTTTAAAACTCAAACATCTACTGTATTAATGATTGACATAAGCCATAGTATGATTTTGTATGGAGAAGATCGCATAACGCCAGCTAAAAAAGTAGCCATGGCATTGGCGGAATTGATTAAAACTAAATACCCAAAAGATACTTTAGATATTATAGTTTTTGGTAACGATGCATGGCCGATTGAAATAAAAGATTTACCTTATTTACAAGTTGGACCATACCATACAAATACTTATGCAGGTTTAGAACTAGCCATGGATATTTTACGCAGAAGAAAAAATGCCAACAAACAAATATTTATGATTACAGATGGCAAACCAACTTGTTTAAAAGAAGGTAATGGCTATTATCAAAATAGTTTTGGACTAGATAGAAAAGTAATCAATAAAACCTTGACTATGGCAGCGCAAGCAAGAAGGGTAAACATTCCAATTACTACTTTTATGATTGCAAGCGACCCTTATTTACAACAATTTGTAAGAGAGTTTACTCAAGTTAACAATGGCAAAGCCTACTATAGCGGATTAAATTGCTTAGGCGATTTTGTGTTTGAAGACTTTGAACGTGGCCGCAGGAAAGTTGTTAAATAGTTTATTATCAAATTTAAATTAATCAAAGATGTACAAAAAAAATTCATTTATTTTATTCCTAATTTTAGGAGTTTTTACTTTTAAAACAAATGCACAAACCATTCAAGACAATTTTGAAGGAAATGGAAACATTACCACTTGGTTTGGCGATAACTGTGGCTTAAACACAAGCTTCAATAATCCATATAAGGATGGCTTAAACAATAGCAATAAAGTACTGGAATACAAGGATAACGGTGGGCAATATGCGAATATAAGATTTGACGTTGCCAAAAATTTAAACCTAATGGATTCTAGTACATTTACATTGTTAATTTATGTTCCATCAAGTTCAATAACGGGAAGCGGTAATAACCAAATTTCTTTAAAATTACAAGATAGAAACTTAACAGAACCTTGGTCAACTCAATGCGAAATTATTAAACCACTTGTATTGAATAGTTGGCAAGTAGTAAGCTTTAATTTTGCTAAAGATACTTACATTAATTTAAATCCAAATTCATTGCCTCCAACCAAAAGACAGGATTTTAACCGAGTATTACTTCAAATAAATGGTGAAAACAATACCAACAAAGTTATTGCATACCTTGATGATTTTTATTTTGATTACAACGATTCTATTAAGCCTGGTAAATACAATACTTTGGTTTGGTTTGATGAGTTCAATAATAATGGTGACGTTGACTCTAGCAAATGGTTCAGGCAAACAAAATTACCCAATGGCGACAGTTGGTATAATGGAGAAGTTCAACATTACACCAATCAATTATCAAACTCATTTGTGGCAGATGGAAAATTGAAGATTGTGGCCAAAAAAGAAAATTTTACAGACCAAGGTAAAACCAAATTATATACCTCTGCTAGGTTAAACTCAAAATTTGCATTTACCTATGGCAGAGTAGAGATAAAGGCAAAATTACCTACAGGTGTAGGAACATGGCCTGCCGTTTGGATGCTTGGAAAAAATATAAATGAACCTGGTGCATATTGGGACAATAAAGGATTTGGAGCCCAAAACTGGCCTGCTTGTGGCGAAATAGATATTATGGAACATTGGGGTGATAATCAAAATTTTGTTCAAAGTGCCATGCACACCCCTTCAAGTTCAGGAAACACAGTAAACAAAGGTGGTAGAGTAATTTCAACTGTTTCTTCGGTATTTCATGTTTATTCATTGGAATGGAGTCCCGATAAAATAGATTTTGCTGTTGATGGAATAACACACTATACTTATAAACCATCGGTATTTAACAACTCAACTTGGCCATTTAATGCCGCGCAATACTTGATTTTAAACATTGCAATCCAATCAAATATAGCTGCTAATTTTACCCAAGGTACCATGGATATTGATTACATAAGAATATACCAAGAAGAAAAACCAACAGCATTAGCAACTTTAAATAATAATGATCAATTAAACTTTTTTCCAAACCCAGTAAACAACGAATTAAACATTGATTTATCAGACAATTACAAGGAAAATACCACTTTGAAAATAAGCAATATTTTAGGCGAAACGGTTTATGTAAATGAAGTATTTGTAAATGGAAATAATTTACAACTAAACAATCTATCCTATTTGAAACAAGGAGTTTACTTCACTACATTTACTTTAAATCAACAAAACTATCAGTTTAAATTTATCAAAAACTAACTTAAAAAATACGCAAAAATAGCTACAAAAATAAAATAGCTAGAAGCAAAAAACAACAATGAAAAATATAGCGGAATTAAAAGCAAACGGATACAAACCCAAAAGTGTAAAACAAGAAATGCGAGATAACTTAATTGCATTTTTAAAGGGAGGTAAAAATCCTTTTGAAGGCATTCAAGGTTATGACGAAACGGTATTACCACAATTACAAACAGCCATTTTATCGCAACACAATATTATTTTATTGGGACTACGTGGTCAGGCAAAAACACGAATTGCTCGCCTTATGTTAAACCTATTAGATGAATACATTCCGGTAGTAGAAGGCTCTGAAATAAACGATGATCCTTTGGAACCTTTGAGTCGTTATGCCATTGATTTAATTGCCGAAAAAGGTGATAAAACACCCATTACTTGGATGCACCGCAATGAAAGATATACTGAGAAATTAGCTACGCCTGATGTAAGCGTAGCCGATTTAATTGGCGATGTAGATCCAATAAAAGCAGCTACTTTAAAGTTGCATTATAACGATGAACGTGTAATCCATTTTGGATTGATTCCTCGTAGTCACCGTTGTATTTTTGTGATTAACGAATTACCCGATTTGCAGGCCCGTATACAAGTGTCTTTATTCAATATATTGCAAGAAGGCGATATGCAAATACGTGGTTTTAAATTACGTTTACCTTTGGATGTGCAATTTGTATTTACTGCAAATCCAGAAGATTATACCAACCGCGGTAGTATTGTTACACCTTTAAAAGACAGGATTGATAGCCAAATTTTAACGCATTATCCTAAAACTTTAGAAATATCAAAAACCATTACACAACAAGAAGCAGCTATTAAACCAGAACAAAGAGCAGCCATTACTTCAAATGAGCTATTGAATAATTTGATTGAACAAATTGCCATGGAAGCCCGCCAAAGCGAACTGGTTGATCAAAAAAGTGGGGTATCAGCTAGGTTAACCATTAGTGCCATGGAAAACTTGTATAGTGCTGCCGAGCGCAGAATGTTATTGAATGGTGAAAAAAATACCCATTTACGTATTGCCGATTTATTTGCTGTGTTGCCAAGTATTACTGGTAAAGTAGAATTGGTGTATGAAGGCGAATTAGAAGGTGCAAATAATGTAGCTCAAAACTTAATTGGCAAAGCTATTCGTACTTTATTTAGTGAGCAATTTGCCAACCCTGAAAAAGTAAAAAAATCAAAGAAACCAAATCCTTATGCGGAGATTATCAATTGGTTTAACGATGGAGGTATGATTAGCATTTTATCAACTGCTTCTAACCAATTATACGAAAGTGAATTGCTAAAAGTAAAAGGTTTAAAGGAAATAGTTAAAACCACTTTGGGCAAAAGTAGCAAAGCCGATGAGTTATTAATGATGGAATTTGTACTTCATGGCCTATCGGAATTTAGCCAATTAAGTAAACACCAACTAAACAGTGGCTTTGAATTTAAAGACTTAATGAGCAGCATGTTTAACATGGGCAGTCGAGCCGAAGACGAAATTTAAAACCATAAAAAAACACGAGCTTCGGCTCGTGTTTTTTGTTTTATAAGTGAATAAATTAGAATTTTAAAATTATCTCTGCCAGCTATATAAAATACCTAACGAAAGTATTTGCGAACGCTGCCAATCTTTATCTTGATCGTAATCGTAAAGGACTACAGCTTGTAAATTGGTATTGATGTATTTATTTACCTTCATGGTAAAATTAATATCAAAACGCTGAACAATGGCACCTACTTTATCAAATTTTATATAATCCCAGTTGGTAGCAGAGCGAAACTTCAAATTAACATTTTTCATTACATCTCTATCAAAATTGATAATAGCTTGTAATACCGCTTGATTTCTAATTTTATCGCCAGCTTTTTCCAAACCATATGCTTTAATTGCGGAAAGATTATCGTCTAACACAAATGTTTGGCGCAAAGTTCCAATACCCAATCGACCCCAAAAATATGAAACTGGCTTGTACTCGACCCCTAAAGAGGAAGTTAAATATGCGGGAGCCATAAATAACGAAACCAATGAATCACCACCATCGCTTTTTTTACCATACAAATATCCTTCTTGAAATTGTGTTTGAAAATTGCTTGATACGAATAAATCCCAATGTTTTGCAATTTTTCTACCCGCTTTCAAATCATAAAAAATTCTATCAGCGTTTTTAGTAGTTTGCTTACCGTTATTTAAAAAACCTAATTGTAATTGTAAATCGCTGTTAATGCTCCACTTAGGACCTTGGTATTTACTTAAAATATTTAAAAATCCACCATAAGAAATGGAACTTATACCCCCACCCTTCCAATTATCAGAAAAAGAAGATTGCGTAATATTTAAGCCTGTTTGCGCACTATGCGTCCATTTTATTTTAGGTATTATTTGAACTTTAGAAGAATCAGCAGTTTGTGCAAAGGCATTAATTGAGGTAAAAGCGGTAATGAGTA
>JAAFJM010000033.1 GCA_013298895.1 Bacteroidota bacterium
AGGGGTTCTCGTTTGGTAAATTCCAAAATACTCTGCTCTGAAAACTTGATGTATTAATTAATACTGCTGGACTGTTTATCCAAACAGTATCTGGTGCGTAAAAATTGGCAATGGGAGGCTGAGTGGTACTAGACGAAGTTGATGTTGGAATGAAGGTAATTCCGCCATGAAGTCCTCGTGGATAATTTACTGGAGTAGCAGATGGATTTGGATTTCCTCCACCCCAACTTATATTATCACCAGTAAGAATGCTAACTCCGCTTGTGGTAAATGTATTAACACCTGCACCTGCAGTTAGGGTCATATAACTAACACTAGTTCCACCAACACATATTCCAAAAGTAGAATTTGGAGGAATAACTATAGACAAAGTACCTCCAGAAATCGCTTGAACAGCTGCGGAAGTAGTTAAAGTTCCCGAAAAAGCGGAAATCCAACCTCCAATCCCTGCCCCTATAGGACCCTGTGACCAAGTTGCACCACTTGAGGCAATTGCGGTTGGGTTATACAAAACCTGTATAGAATTTGCCGCTGAAGTAGGAAAAAAACAACTAACTTCAGTAATTTTTATAGAATAGGAATTATTATTTCTAACATTAAAAGTTATCATAGACGCACCATTATTTTGCGTATGAGTAGTATTAATTGTTTGAGCTATTAAATTAACGGAAGATATAATTCCTATAATTAGCATGCTTACAAATAAATGTAGATTTTTTTTCATATTAAATTAATTATTATTTTTCTAAGTTCGAATATAATACAGATATTGAAAAATCAAAATTATATTTCTAAGTATAACGAATTTTTTACCAAGAAGGTTTGTTATAAAAAAAAATATTTATAAAAATGTTTAATATTGACAAGTAAAAATTAAACCATTTCATGAATAGCATTAAACAACACTTTGAGGAAGCACAAAATATATTGACACAATTTTTAAGCGTTGAAAAAAACTTTAAAGCAATTGAAAAAGCAGGTCAATTAATGGTTGATTCGGTTAAAGCTGAAGGTAAAATTTTAAGTTGTGGAAATGGTGGAAGTATGTGCGATGCCATGCATTTTGCAGAAGAATTAACCGGAAAATACAGAAATGATAGACCTGCAATTGCTGCCATTTCAATAAGCGATGCAAGTCATATAGCTTGTGTGGGTAATGATTATGGTTACGATTTTGTATTTAGCCGTTATCTAGAAGCCGTAGGCAGAAAAGGCGATGTTTTATTGGCTATATCAAGTAGTGGCAATTCTGTTAATGTAATTAAGGCTATGGAAGTAGCTAAGAAAAAAGGGTTAAAAATAGTTGGTTTAACAGGAAAAGATGGCGGTAAAATGGCCTCACTTTGCGATGTGGAAATACGCGCACCTCATAGTCAATACGCAGATAGAGCTCAAGAAATACATATTAAAGTTATTCATTCACTGATAGACTTTATTGAACGTCATGTGTAACAATATGGATAAATAAAATAAGGTAATTTAAAAGTAAAAAATATTTTTGCCCATATGTCAATGTATCTCATTTTATTTTCGGTTATAGGCTATTTTGGATTGTTAATGCTAATAGCTTGGTACACCACTAACAAGGCAGGTGAAAGCGGTTATTTTACTGGAAATAAGCAATCACCTTGGTACATTGTGGCTTTTGGTTTAATTGGTGATTCACTCTCGGGAGTTACATTTATATCGGTGCCAGGTGCAGTGGCCACTAACCAATTTAGCTATATGCAAATGGTGCTAGGCTATATTGTAGGTTATTTAGTAATTGCCCAATTTTTATTGCCTTTGTATTATAAGTTAAATCTTATTTCTATTTACTCCTATTTAGAGCAGCGTTTTGGTAAAATATCTCAAAAAACGGGTTCGTTATTTTTTATCTTATCGCGTTTGGTAGGCGCAGCATTCAGGCTATACATAGCTTTAATTGTATTAGATGTATATTTTTTCAGTGCCTTTAATATTCCATTTTTTGTATCAGCTTTAATAGTAATTGGTTTAATTCTACTATACACTTATAAAGGTGGTATCAAAACTTTGGTATGGACAGACACGCTTCAATCGGCATTTTTATTGGGGGGTGTGGCACTTTCAATTTATGTAGTTTGTAGTCAATTAAATTATGATTTGGTTGATGCTGTTATGGCTGTTAAAGAAAGCCCTATGAGTAAACTGTTTTTCTTTGATGATTGGATGAGCAAAAATAATTTCTTCAAGCAGTTTTTAGGAGGCATGTTTATAGCTATTGCCATGACAGGCTTGGACCAAAATATGATGCAAAAAAACTTAAGCTGTAAAAGTTTAGAGGATGCACAAAAGAATATTCGTTGGTTCAGTATTGTGGTAGTTTTTATCAATTTATTGTTTGTAAGTTTAGGGGTATTGTTATATCAATTTGCGGCAGCTAAAGGAGTTGCTATTCCTACAAAAACTGATTATTTATTTCCGAATATTGCGTTAAATTATGTAGGTGGTATTGGAGCTATTGTTTTCATATTAGGAATCACTGCTGCTACTTTTAGCAGTGCCGATAGTGTATTAACAACACTTACCACTTCGTTTTGTATTGATATTTTAGGTTATGACGAAACACACGAAAGTAAAGAACACAAAAGCAATCGACATTTAATTCATATAGGTTTTGCGCTAGTATTATTTTTAATCATCATCATTTTTAAAGAGCTAAATAACGATGCTGTAATTAACCAAGTATTTAGGTTTGCTGGCTATACTTATGGACCTTTATTAGGGTTATTTGCCTTTGGTTTGTTTAATAAAATTAGTGTAAAAGATAAGCTTGTTCCATTTGTTTGTTTGGCCGCGCCAATAATTTGTTACCAACTTGATACTTATTCAAAAGACTTATTTAATGGCTACCAATTTGGTCAAGAATTGTTAATTTTAAATGGAATGCTTACTTTCTTTGGCCTTTGGCTTATTAAAAATAATAGGCAATTGACAATAGTAAAATGAATCAATGATAAATTGCCGTTTGGCTTTAGCCAACGGAATGAGAAAAAACTAATTACTATAAACTAAGAACTGTGAACTAAAATAATGAAAATAATATCATACAATGTAAATGGAATCCGCTCTGCTATGAGCAAAGGTTTAATTAATTTTATGCAAAGCGAAAATGCTGATGTGTATTGTTTGCAAGAAACCAAAGCCAATAAAGAACAAATTAACGAACCGTTTATTTTTGAAGCTGCCGGTTATAAAAACAATTATTGGTTTAGTGCCGAAAAAAAAGGTTATAGCGGTGTAGCTTTGTTTTGTAAAAATGAACCCGACCATGTAGAATACGGTTTTGGTGTTCCAGAATTTGATAACGAAGGCAGAATTATTAGAGCTGATTATGGTTCTAAAAGTATCATTAGTGTTTATATTCCCAGTGGTTCAAGTGGTGAGGAGCGCCAAGCATTTAAAATGAATTGGCTTACTTTTTTTCAAGATTATATCAATGAGTTAAAAGGCAAAAAACAAGAGTTAATTATTTGTGGTGATTACAATATTGTTCATAAACCAATTGATATACATGATCCTGTAGGAAATAAAAACAGCAGTGGTTTTTTACCTGAAGAACGTGAGTGGCTTACTCAATTTATGGATAACGGATTTATTGATTCGTTTAGAGAATTTAACAAAGCACCTCATCAATATAGTTGGTGGACATATCGTGCTGGTGCGCGTGGAAACAACAAAGGTTGGCGCATCGACTATTGCATGGTAGCAGAAGCACTTAGAAATAATTTGGTTGATGCGGGAATCATGCAACAAATAGTTCATTCTGACCATTGCCCTGTTTGGGTGGAGGTTAAATAAACTTAAGTTAGTCTTTTAAGTTATACTTTTTTAAATATTTGCTATTTAATTCGTTTTGCTCGTTGGTTAATGTTACTGCTTCACCATTAATAAATGCATTGGTTAAAACATTGGTGCGCATATCTAACACATCGCCATTGCTAATAATTAACGAGGCACTTTTACCTTGTTCAATGCTTCCGTAAGTTGAATCAATTCCAACAATTTTAGCAGCATTTAAAGTAATGGCCTGCAATGCTTCTTCTTTGGTTAATCCATAAGCAACGGTTGTTCCAGCATTAAACATCAAGTTACGTGTTTGCCAGCTTTCTTTATGGCTAATGGCAAACACAATTCCTGCCTTTTGTAATTGTGCAGCCGTTTTAAATGGTTGGTCTACATCTTTATTGGCAGTACTTGGTAGGCTATGAATATTGCTTAATACCACAGGTACTTTGCTTTCTTTAATAAATGCCAAACACAAATTGGCTTCGCTTGCTTCGGCTAAAACCAACTGAATTGTTGGAAAATTTTTCTTAAAAAACTGAACGCTGTTTATAATGCCTTTAGCGGTATTTACATGAATAAATAATTTTTTTGTTTGATTAAACAAACCTTTCATAGCATCAAGTCGAGCGTTAAACACCTTGTTGGTATTGGCTTGGTATTGCATAGCATCCGAAAAAAAAGTATTTAATTGTTTTACTCTTTCGTTTACTTGCTCGCGTTGTTTTTCATTACCATGTGTATATTCTGGCCAGTTTAAATGGATGGCATCATCTTGTTTAATAGTGGCATCTTCCCAATTCCAACCTTCGGTTTTCATAATGCTGGATGTGCCACTAATCATGCCACCTTGCGGAACTGATTGTACAAACATAATTCCATTAACCTTTAAAGTGGGCAATATTTTAGAGTCGGTATTATAAGCTATTTGCGAACGTACATTTGGGTTTATACTGCCTTGTTCATTAAAATCGTGGGTTGCTCTAACAGCTTCAATTTCGCTTAACCCCACATAATTATTTAAACAAATAATGCCTGGGTAAACATGTTTACCTTTTCCATCAATAATGGTAGCATTTTTATAAAGCGTTTTGTTTTCAATGCCTACATAATCAATTTTACCATTGCTAAAAGCCACAATTCCATTTTCAATTACTTGTCCATTTCCTACATGTACAGTGGCATTAATTACTACGGTTGGAATAGTTTGTGCATTTATTTTAGTAAAAAATAACAACGCGGCTGCAATACAAAACGATTTAATTTTCATGGTGAGCAAGTTTATTAAAAGTTTAGCATTTTACAAGTTGGAAATTTTATTAAAAAAAATGCTCCTTAATTTTAAAAACTAAGGAGCATTTTTAAACAATTATTCCTAAAACTATTTATCAGCCAAAGCTTGATCAATTTTTAGTTTGATATTAGCAAAATGCGCTCTAGCCTCATCGGTTGAACCACCTTTAGCAAAGTTTAATACTTGTTTTAACTGAGCCAATGCAGCAGCCTGCGAAATAGCATCGTATCTACTTGATTTGTAAATGCTAATTAATTGTTCGGTATAAGTGTTTTGTAAATTTTGACGGAAAGTATTTGGGTTACTTGCATCGGTTACAAAGCAAGCTTTGGTTAAATCGCCCATCATTTCAAGCACACTGTATTTATTGCCATATAACTTCGAATCGGTTAAACGTCTTAAAGTGGTAGCGTTTAACAAATGAGCCATAATCATACTTTGATAATTTAAAATACGGCTATGAATTTTAGGGTCTTCATTGTTTCCAAAAAAGTTAAAACCTCTGCGTTGAATTTGTAAATAATTATACAAATCAGCTTGAACAGTAAATGCATTAGGAGCAAAAGCATATTTAGTCAATACATCCATAGCACGTTTTTGCTCTTTGTAATCAACAGGAATTAAAGGTTTGGTAGCACCATTTTGACCAATAAAACTTCTATCAACCATAACACCTCCTACATAACGTGCAATTACATTTACTTGGTTAAAATACTCAGTTTGGGCAATGCTGTAAGCTTGGCGCAACTCTTGGTAAGTTTGACCTTTTTTGCTGTATTTTTCTTTTAGTTTGTTAAATAATTGATTAGCTAGTTTAATTCTATCAACACCAAAAGCTATGGCATCGCCACTCATATCATTCACATTAACTCTAGGGTCAATTCCACTGCCAATACCACGCATATCATCCGCATCGTTTCCAAAAATTAATAACGTATCGCTTGAGCGAGCAAGAATTTTTTCTAAACGTTCTTTTTCTTTAGCCTCATCAGTTAAACCTTGCGAGTAAGCAAATTCAATTGCCCATAAATCGTAAGGGCCTGGACGAGTAGTGAAGTAATCTCCTTGTTTGGCTTTATCTAAAGCTACATTTACCGCAGGATAATCCATTACCGAAGCAGTTAAACCAATTTTACGGGTAATTTCTTTGTTATGTATTAAGCTTGGTTTCAACATTTGGCTGGCTTTCATATTGTGGTTCAAACCCATGGTATGACCCATTTCGTGCAATACCAAATAGTATAACGATTGCTTGATGTATTCTCTTTTTTCTACATCGTTTAAACCTTGCAATTGCAAAGCATTTAAACCAAATAACGAAGTTTGGTGCAATTGATGGCTTGCATCGCAAAAGTTTGTTTTATTAAATGAACTTGGAAGATTTAAACCACTTACACCTGCATCAAATAATTCTTCTTGGCGCAAACGGTTAGTTACAAAAATGTATTCAAACATAATATCAGCACCTAAAATTTGACCTGTTCTTGGGTCAACAAAACTTGGTCCGTATCCACCAAATGGCGGTTGAGGAGAAGATGTCCAACGTAAAACATTATAACGAATATCGCCTGCATCCCAAGTGGCTGTATCTGGCTGTTCTTTAATAACTACTGCATTTTTAAAACCAGCAGTTTCAAAAGCTAAATTCCATTTTTCGCCAGCTTCTTTAATAGTAGCTTTAAATTCGGGAGGAGTAGTATTTTCAATCCACCAAGTAATTGGTTCAACTGGTTCAGAAATAGCAGCATTGGTGTCTTTTTTTTCTAAATGCCAACGATGGATAACATCTTTATAGGCCACAGAATTGGTAGTAGTCATGTCCTCAACTTGCTCACCAAAATAACCTACTCTTGGGTCATCAGCTCTTGGTTTAAAATTGTTTTTAGGTGCTTCAATTAAAGTATGTTGTAAAAAAATACTTACTGCACGTTCATCAGTAACTTCTTTGCCACCGCCTACTGTAGGCATTGGATTATCGTAAACATATTCAACTATTAAATCAGTATTTTTTTCATAATTTCTTAAACTAGTGAATTTGGTTTTTTCGCGACTCAATCCACCTAAACTAAACATTTGAAAACCGGGAGGCAAACCAAAAAATGGAGAAGGTTTTACTTGGCACATACTCTCGCTTAAAAATATGGCACTTGCATCTAAAAGCATTTCGCCTTTTTTAACATCTTCAGCTACTATTTTTTGATTTACCAAAATGGCATTGCTAATATTGGCGTTAGCCGCTTTGCTTATTGGGTTATTTTTATCGAAATAATAGCCTGTGTTTTGAACTACAAATTCCAATTTATCAAAATAGCGTTTAATGGTAAAAACTTTGTTATCTCGGAAACTGCCTCTAAAATGGCCTGCTGCCACCACACCATCTACAGTGTAAGAAAAGTAAATGTATTCTTTATCTAATTGTTCTTTTTTTACAATCATAAATACATTTCCAGTAACCGTATCTTGATACAATGGAAACAATCCGTCTATCTTTTTACATGATTTAATTTTATCAGTAATTACCGAGCTTTTGTTTGTTAACAAATCGGAATTAGAAGGAATTTTCTTTTTGCTTGCACATGAAGCAAATAATAAAATTGAAATAGAAACGAGGAAAAGTTTTTGCATAAATTATGTTATATGGGCAAAAGTGCCTTTTATAATAGGTATTTCAAAACCATTTATGTAAACAACTAAAAAAAGAGTAACAAATCTGTTTTGTCAACTACAAACTAAATTTCAAAGCTATACCTATAACTAACAATTAATATTAGTCAATTATCAAACAAACTAGAATCTATAAATAATAAAATTAGGTTAATGGCTTAAATGGCATACCTTTGTGTACTTTTAATGAGTAAATAAATTATTCTTCTCCAATTATTTAGGTGCATTAAAAGTATTACAAACAATACAATTAATTAATGAAATTTACTGATTTGCAGTTAATAGAGCCCATTTTAAAGGCATTAACTGACGAGGGTTACGAAACCCCAACTCCAATCCAACAACAAGCAATTCCGATAGTATTAAACAAAATAGATTTATTGGGCTGCGCCCAAACAGGAACAGGTAAAACAGCTGCTTTTGCCATTCCAATGTTGCAAAATTTATATAAAACTAAAAGTAACGAAAAAGGATTTAAAAAAATAAAAGCTTTGGTGTTAACACCTACAAGAGAGCTTGCCATTCAAATTGACGAGAGTTTTAAAGCTTATGGTAGATACACGGGTATTACCAGCACTGTTATATTTGGTGGTGTAGGTCAAAAACCTCAAACCGATGCATTGCGTAGAGGTATTGATATTTTAATAGCTACTCCGGGCCGCTTGCTCGATTTAATGAACCAAGGTTTTGTTGATTTACGCAGCTTAGAGGTTTTTGTACTTGATGAAGCAGACCGTATGTTAGACATGGGATTTGTGAACGATGTAAAAAAAGTAATTGCAAAATTACCTTTTAAACGTCAAACACTTTTCTTCTCGGCTACCATGCCTCCTGAAATTACTAAATTGGCTAATACCATTTTACACAAACCCGAAAAAGTTGAGGTTACTCCGGTATCGTCAACTGCCGAAACCATTAAGCAAGCTGTTTATTTTGTAGATAAAAATAATAAGCGAAATTTACTAGTTGATATTTTAAATGATAAAACCATCAAATCGGCTTTGGTATTTACTAGAACCAAACATGTGGCAGATAAAATATCGAAAGAGTTAGCAAAAGCAGGTATTAAATCGGCAGCTATTCATGGAAATAAATCGCAAAATGCAAGACAAAAGGCATTAAGCGATTTTAAAGACAATACCATTAGGGCCTTGGTAGCTACTGATATTGCAGCGCGCGGAATTGATATTGACGATTTAACGCATGTTATCAATTACGATTTACCCAATGTTCCTGAATCGTATGTACACAGAATTGGTAGAACAGGCAGAGCAGGTGCCAAAGGGATTGCCTTATCGTTTTGCGATTTTGAAGAAAAAGCATATTTAAAAGATATTCAGAAGGTAATTAATATCTCAATTCCCGTAATTGACGACCACGATTACCCAATGCAAGATTTTGAAATAAAACCTAAAGAACAACCAAGAGGCCGCTCGCCACGCAGCGACCAACAGCCAAGAGGTAATAGACCTAAAAGCAATACTAGCCAAGCTAAGCCAAGTAATGGCAGTAGTAAACGCTACGGAAATAGATAAAAAAAGCCTCACATTTAAAAATGTGAGGCTTTTTTTTATTAGTTTATATTTTTAAAACGAACTCTATGCGGAGCAGAATCGCCTAAGCGTTGTTTTTTATTCTCTTCGTAAGCACTGTAATCGCCTTCAAAGAAATACACTTGTGAGTTACCTTCAAATGCTAAAATATGCGTTGCAATACGGTTAATAAACCATCTATCATGGGAAATAACTACCACACAACCAGCAAAGTTTTCAATGGCTTCTTCCAAGGCACGCAATGTATTTACGTCTATATCATTGGTTGGCTCATCTAATAACAATACGTTTCCACCTTCTTTTAAAGTAATTGCTAAATGAACGCGGTTACGCTCTCCACCTGAAAGTACACTAACTTTTTTACCTTGATCGCTTCCTCCAAAATTAAATTTAGAAACATAAGCCCTTGCATTTACTTGTTGGGTTCCAACTTGAATTAAATCTGTTCCTCCACTTATAACTTCATAAACGGTTTTATCAGGTAATAAATCTTTGTGGCTTTGGTCAACGTAAGCTGTTTTAACAGTTTCACCTACTTTAAATGTTCCGGCATCAGGTTGTTCCAATCCCATCATCATACGGAATAAGGTAGTTTTACCCACACCATTTGGCCCAATAATTCCTACAATTCCACCTTTTGGTAAACTAAAATTAAGGTTTTCATACAATAATTTATTGCCATAAGATTTGCTTACACCTTGTGCTTCTATCACCACATCGCCCAAACGTGGTCCAGGAGGAATAAATAATTCTAATGTTTGCTCTTTTTCTTTTTGATCTTCACCCAACATTCTGTCGTAAGCATTCAAACGAGCTTTTTGTTTGGTTTGACGACCTTTAGCCCCTTGACGAACCCAATCTAACTCACGCTCTAAAGCTTTTGCACGTTTTCCTTCGGCTTTTTCTTCGGCTTTTAATCTGTTAGCTTTTTGCTCTAACCAACTGCTGTAATTTCCTTTCCAAGGAATTCCTTCGCCACGATCTAACTCTAAAATCCAACCTGCCACGTTATCTAGAAAGTACCTATCATGTGTTACAGCAATTACAGTACCAGGGAAATTTTTTAAATATTGTTCTAACCAGTCAACACTTTCAGCATCTAAGTGATTGGTAGGTTCATCTAATAATAAAATATCAGGATTGCTCAATAACAAACGGCATAAAGCCACACGTCTGCGCTCACCACCTGATAAAACATTTACCATTTGATCAGGCTCAGGGCAACGCAATGCATCCATGGCCTTTTCTAATTTAGTATCTAACTCCCATGCATCGTTTTGGTCAAGCAATTCCATTACGGTAGCTTGTCTATCCAAAATTTTCATCATTTCATCACCATCCAAATTAGGGTCGGCTAGTTTGTTGTTAATTTCTTCAAACTCTTCTAATAAATCAGTAATGTGTTTAACACCTTCTTTCACACATTCTACTACTGTTTTGGTTTCATCTAAAGTTGGTTCTTGCTCTAAAAAACCAATTTTATAATCTTTATCAAAAACTACTTCGCCTTGGAAACTTTTATCAATTCCAGCAATAATTTTTAACAAACTTGATTTACCTGAACCATTTAAACCTAAAACACCAATTTTGGCGCCATAGAAAAACGAAAGGTAAATGTTTTTAAGTACTTGTTTTTGTGGTGGATGAGTTTTGCTAACACCCGCCATGGAGAATATAATTTTATGATCTGACATGTTTTTTAAATTTTTTAAATAAAGGATGGCAAATATAAACCTTTGAACGAATGATTTTATTATTTTTTGATTGATAATTACCTCATTTGCCCCCCTTGTTTTACTCAGTTTTTCCAAAATCTTGCTAAATTGATATAGTGGTCATATTTTTTATGAGTAAAGATGAATAATTTTATAAAAAATTTTCACTCATGAAATACTCAGAATTATACCAAGATAGTATAACCAATAAAGAAGCCTTTTGGGCCAAACAAGCCACAGCAATAAATTGGCTAAAACAACCAACCACCACTTTATCAGTTAACGATAAAGGTTTTTATCAATGGTTTGCCGATGGAAAACTAAACATTTCTGCCCTTTGTTTAGATGCGCATATAGCAGCTGGCAGAGGCAATGAAGTAGCATTAATCTATGATTCTCCCGTTACTTTAATTGTTCAACATTTTACCTATAATGAACTTACCCATTTAGTTTCAAAATTTGCCGGAGGCTTAACAAATTTAGGCATAACCAAAGGCGATACAGTGGTAGTTTATATGCCCATGATTCCGCAGGCAGTAATTGCTATGTTGGCTTGCGCTAGAATAGGTGCCATACATTCTGTAGTTTTTGGTGGCTTTGCCCCTCATGAGTTAGCTATGCGAATTGATGATGCAAAACCTAAAGCTATTGTAACTGCTTCATATGGTTTGGAGGTAGATAAAGTAATTCATTACAAACACTTGGTAGATAAAGCAATTGATGAAGCCAACCACAAACCTAACTATACCATTTTATATAGAAGAACAAATGGTAATGACACCATCAACAATGCCAACGAAATTGATTTTGAAACGCTTTTAAGCCAATCGGAACCTGCTAACTATGTTGCAGTTGAAGCTACACATCCGCTTTATATTCTTTACACTTCGGGTACCACAGGAACACCCAAAGGTATAGTGCGTGATACGGGAGGTTATGCCACTGCTCTAAAATTTAGTATGACCCATTTTTACAATGCTAAAGAAGGTGATGTATTTTGGGCTGCAAGCGATGTGGGTTGGGTTGTTGGACATAGTTATATAGTTTATGGGCCATTATTAAATGGTTGCGCCACTGTTTTATACGAAGGAAAACCAGTAAAAACACCAGATTGTGGAGGCTTTTGGCGAGTAGTTGAACAACATAAAGTTAACTTAATGTTTACCGCACCAACAGCAATTAGAGCCATAAAAAAGGAAGATGATGAAGGTTTAATTTTAAAACAATACAATCTCTCATCGTTAAGAACCTTATTTTTAGCAGGTGAAAGATTAGACCCTGCCACTTTTAGTTGGATAAAAAATTTATTACAAAAACCAGTAATTGACCATTGGTGGCAAACCGAAAGTGGTTGGCCAATGATTGGAATTATGATGGGAGTAGAACAGTTTGAAGCCAAATCGGGCTCAGCAGGATTACCAGTATGTGGATATGATATTCAAATACTTTCGGAAGAAGGTGAAAAACTTGGACCAAACCAAGAAGGATTTGTTACCATTCAACTACCTTTACCTCCCGGATGTTTACCTACTTTATGGAACAACGATGAGCGTTTTAGAAAAGGTTATCTAGAGCATTTTTTAGGTTATTATTTAACTGGAGATGGCGGTTACAAAGATGAGGATGGCTATTTTTATATAATGGGCAGAATTGACGATGTTATAAATGTAGCTGGCCACAGATTGAGCACTGGAGAAATGGAAGAATTAATTGCTGCACACCCAAGTGTGGCTGAATGTGCTGTACTTGGAATTGCTGATGAACTGAGAGGACAAAGACCTGTTGCGTTGGTAGTAATAAAAGATGGTATTGAATGTATTGAAGCCAAATTAGAAGATGAACTGGTTGCAATAATTAGAGAAAAAATAGGTGCTGTGGCTGTATTTAAAAATGCTGTGGTAGTAAAGCGTTTACCTAAAACTCGATCGGGGAAAATTTTACGCAAAACCATTAGGCATATTGCGGATGGATTGGCTTATAATATTCCTTCAACTATTGAAGATCCTGAATCTTTAACAGAAATAGAACTAAAACTTAGTAGCAGGAAATTAGGAAATGCCTTTGAATAAATTATTTAATTATAAAATAAAATAAATTATTTGCCAAATAGCTGAAATTAAATACTTTTACAATTCACTTTTTGAAACTTAAACAAAAAATTATGTCAGAAATTAAAGGAAAAGTAAAAATTATTATGATGGACAAATCATCGGCTCCAAGCGATACTATTACTCTTGGCCCTGATTTAAGTTACGATGCAACCAATGTACAAGTAGCTGTTGATGCCATTAATTCGGAATTTGGGACCAATGTTACTGCAGATGAAGTGTTAAAATATAATACTATTGGCGAAGTTGGTGATTACGTGGCAAGTTTAGTATAAGGTTAACCCCCAGTTATTAGTAAATAAAAAAGCTCGATTTGAAGTTCAAATCGAGCTTTTTTTAGTATTTAAATCACTACCCCTATTTGCCTACTTGAGTAGCCATAACAATTCGAATTTTTAATCGTGTTCCTATTGATAAAATATCAACTAATTCTTGAATATTTAATTTTGCATCCATACGCAAAACTATCGTAGGGTCTTCAACTCCAGTAGTTTTTTCTTTTAAAACTTGCTCCAAATTAGTTGCATCAATTAACTCCCTATCGAAATAGTATTCTTTATTTTCTTTTACTGTTAAAGAAAACTGTTTCTTGTTTAAAGTTTGACTTTTTTCGGCCTTTGGCAATAATACTTTAATTACATTGGGGTTAGCAATAGTTGAAATAATTAAAAAGAAAAGCAATAGGAAAAACATAATATCGTTGAGCGAAGAAGTAGCTACTTCAGCCTCAAACTGCTTTTTTTTGCGTAATTTCATTGTTTGGTTTGGTTAAAACTAGCTATCTAAAATATCAATAAAATCAACTGCTGTGCGCTCTAATTTAGCATTAAATTTATCTATCATGCTATTTAAAAAATGGTATCCAGTATAAGCTACCACCCCTACTATTAAACCTGAACCTGAGGTAATCATTTTTTCGTATAAACCTCCAGCTATTAAACCAATACTAATATTATCGCTCACCGAAATATTATAAAAAATTTTGATAATACCTGAGATAGTACCAATAAAACCAAGCATTGGAGCCACACCAGCTATAATTCCTAACCAATTGATATTTTTTTCTAAAACACCTGTTTCAATACTAGCCATACTTTCGATACTGCTTTCAATATCTTTTATGGGTTTACCAATTCGCATTACCCCTTTTTCTATTATACGGCTAATGGGTGAATTAAGGCGTTGACAAAAAGCTCGAGCTGCTTTTAAATCGCCTTTGGCCAACAAATCTTTTAAATTATTTAAAAAGTTAGCTTCTAATTTCGAAGCATTTCGTATATAAACAACGCGCTCTATGATAATATAAATAGTTATTACAGACAGTAAGCCAATAGGAATCATTACTGCTCCACCTTTAAAAATTAATTCTAAAAAGTTTAAACCTTCTTGTGTATTTTCCATTACTAAAACAATTTTATTATTTAATGAAACGAAAGTAATTGGGGTTTTGTCTTATTCATGCTATCATTTATAAACACTATGTATAAATTTCAGCTTCTAATTCTAATAAACTGTTCAATGCAAAACTTAAATTTATCAAAAAACAAACGTTTCAATTAACTTATTTGATTAACAATTGGTTACACAAAAACCGTAAACATTTAATAATCAGTAATTTTAAAATCTTTGCATTTAAGCACTCAAAACATATATTTGCGCTCCTTTGTTATTTTAGCGTTATGCTAAATAGTCAAAGGATAAATTTGAACAAACAAATTTTAAAATATTGAAAACTAAATAGAATACATAAATACAAAATGAAAATTAAAGGAGCAGTTAAGTTTTTTACCATTGCCTTAGTGATAGTGTCGTTATTTCAGCTATCATTTTCTTTGGTAACTTACCGAGTAGAGCAAAAAGCAAAAGCATTTGCTAATGGTGATTTAGAAAAAGAAAGAGCGTTCATTGATTCAATTGGTCGCGAAGTAGTGTTTAACATAGGTATAAAAAAATATACTTATTTACAGTGCAAAGCTCATGAATTAAACCTTGGATTAGATTTACAAGGTGGTATGAATGTTACTTTAGAGTTAAGTCAAGATGAGTTATTAAGAGGATTATCAAATAATAACACTGATGCAAACTTTAACAAAGCAGTAGCAATGGCCGCAGAAGCTCACAAAACCAGTCAAAAAGATTTTGTTGAATTATTTGGTGATGCTTACAAACAAGTTGACCCAAATGGTATGTTAGCTGCTATTTTTGCTAATTCAAGCAATAAAGAAAGAATTAAATTAACATCAAGTAATGCAGAAGTATTGCAATACTTAAAAGTAGAAACTGATTTAGCTATTGAGCGTTCATTTAAAGTATTGCGTACTCGTATTGACAAATTTGGTGTAACACAACCTAATATTCAAAAATTAGAAGGAACAGGTAGAATAATTATTGAATTACCTGGTGTTGATAATCCTGCTCGTGTTCGTAAATTATTACAAGGAACAGCTAAATTAGAATTCTATCAAACGTATGACAATCCTGTTGCTTATGGTTTTTTAAGCCAAGCTAATGATTTGTTGAAAAAATTAAAAACTACTACCGCTTCAGCAGATACTGCTGTAACTGATACTACTACTGCAAAAAATGCTTTAGCTGATATTGGTGGTGCTAAAGCAAAAACTGATAGCACTTCAAAAGCAAAAAAAGATACTACCGATAAAAATAAAATGACTGCTGAGCAGTTCCAAAAAGAAAATCCATTATTGGCTTTAATTATGCCTGTTGCTGACGAAAAAGGTCAATTATCACCTAATGGTTCTTGGTGTGGAACTGCAGCAATTAGAGATACTGCTAAAATTAATGCAATGTTAGCTCGTCCTGAAGTTCGTGCTATTATTCCTTCTGATGCAAAATTTGCTTGGGAGTATAAAGGAATTGGTGAAAATGGTGGTGCAGTTCGTTTACATGCTTTAAAAGCTGAACGTAATGGTGATGCTGCTATGAGTGGTGAAAGAGTTATTCAAGCTAACCGAGATATTTCGCAAGTAACTGGCCAAGTGGAAGTAAACATGGCAATGGACGGACAAGGAACAACTGAATGGAAAAACTTAACCAAACAAAATGTTGGTCATTCAATAGCTATTGTGTTAGATAATTTAGTTTATTCATCGCCTAACGTACAAAACGAAATTCCTAACGGACGCTCTGTAATTAACGGTGGTTTTACTGACGAAGAAGCACTGGATTTATCAAACGTATTGAAAAGTGGAAAATTACCTGCTACTACTCGTATAGTTGAAGAAGCAGTAGTTGGACCAACTTTAGGAGCTGAAGCTATTAGCCAAGGTTTATGGAGTATGATTGTTGCTACTATTATCATTTTAATTTTCATGGTATTGTACTACAATAACTCAGGTTATATTGCCGATTTTGCAGTATTATTAAACGTATTCTTTATTATAGGTGTTTTGGCATCAATGGGAGCAGCATTAACATTACCGGGTATTGCTGGTATCGTATTAACAATTGGTATGGCTGTAGATGCAAACGTGTTAATTAACGAACGTGTAAAAGATGAATTACAAAATGCACGTAGCTTAAAAAATGCAATTGCTGATGGTTACCAACATGCTAGTTCTTCTATTATTGACTCTAACTTAACCACTCTATTAGCAGGATTTGTAATGTATATTTTTGGTACAGGTCCAGTTCAAGGTTTTGCTATCACTTTAATTATTGGTATTTTATCATCAATGTTTACTGCAGTATTATTTACACGTGTAGTTACTGAATGGTGGATGGATAAAGGCCATGAAGTAAAATATGCTACTGCCAAAACAATGAATGCATTTAAAAACTTCCATTACGATTGGGTTGGTAACCGTAAAAAATTCTATATGTTCTCAGGAGCTATTATTATTTGTGGTTTCATTTCTATGTTTACTAAAGGGTTTACTTTAGGTGTAGATTTTAAGGGTGGTTATACTTATGTTGTTCAATTAAGCAAACCTGTTGAAACAACTGATATCCGCCATTCGTTAGAAACAGTTTTAGGAAGCGCACCTGAGGTTAAGAAATTTGGAACTGATAATAAAGTTAAAATTACTACTACTTACCGTATTGACGATATTACACCTACAGTTGCCGATGAGGTTCAAGCTAAAGTTGTAGAAGGTTTAACCAAGGTTGATGATAAAACAACCATTTTAAGCTCGGCTAAAGTTGGACCAACCATTGCTAATGATGTTAAAACAGGTTCATTCTGGGCAGTAATAATTTCATTAGTTGGTATTGGATTATACATTTTGGTTCGTTTCCGTAAAATTCAATATACCATTGGTGCTATTATTGCATTAACGCATGACGTATTGATGATGTTAAGTTTCTACTCAATATTTGACGGAATTTTACCATTTGCTATGGAAGTAGATCAAACGTTTATAGCGGCAATTTTAACCATTATAGGTTTCTCTATTAACGATACTGTGGTAGTATTTGACCGTATTCGTGAATTCTTAAACATTCACAAACGCGAAGAAGATACTGCTTCAATTATCAATAATGCATTGAACAATACTTTAAATAGAACCATCATTACTTCATTAACCGTATTTATGGTAACATTGGTATTATTCATATTTGGTGGTGAAGTAATTAGAGGATTTACATTCTCATTATTAGTTGGTATCATTTTTGGTACATACTCTTCATTAGCAATTGCAACTCCAATTGTTATTGACTTTGATAGAAAAGCTAAAAAATAAGCTATTATAAATAGTAAAAAGCCCGTTACAATAATTTGTAACGGGCTTTTTTTATGCCTAATAATAAAAATATTGACCATCGTCAACAGAAACGATAACTTATCTTCAATTCAGTCCTTAAAAAATAAATAGTTCTTGACAAATCCATGACAATTGATATATTTGATTTACAATTTTAAAAAATAAACAATGAAAAAAACAATTTTAAAAATGATTGCTGTTGCAGGAATTGTAACAGGATCAGTATTTACTAGTAACGCACAAATTGCAATTGGTTTAACAGGTGGAATGGGTCTACCGATGGGCGACATGTCGAATAAAGACAAGGGTAGTTTAGGTTCAGGTTTTGGCGGTGGATTAACTGGTCGTTATTTCTTAAATGATAATATGGCAGTAGGTGTTAACATAAGTTATTTTTCTTTCACCGTTAACGATGTACCTTCTGGTGTTACTGCGTCATATAACAATATGCCTATTACTGCTGCATTTGATTATTATTTTATGGATGAAGGTTTCAAACCATACGCTGGTTTAGAAGCAGGTTTTATTAATGCTTCGTATAAAACCTCTGCTAATAGTACTGATATCAATTTTTCTAAAGGAGGGCTTTTAGTGGCTCCTGTAGTAGGTTTTGCTTATGGAATTAACGACAACATTGACTTAATGTTAAATGCCAAATACATGTACGGAATGACATCTGGAAAACAAGATGTAACTGTATCTGGAACATCATTAAGTGTAGATACTTATGATGCAACATTTTTAAACTTTAACTTAGGAGTTTCTTATAAATTAGGTAACTAAATAATAATAGCTTTACAAACAACAAAAGCCCAATTGATAATATTTCAGTTGGGCTTTTTTACTCTAATTATTGAACTCTTTATTCATTTAATTAGAAGGATTGACATTTGTATTTTTCTGCAAAATTATTGGTAATTGGTTTTAAGTTTTTCATATTTACCTATAAAAGAAGAGCTATTTTATTTGTCATTTTAGTTTTAAAAGATTTGTTACCAAAACTAGGTAGTTTTGTTAAATAATAACATCAAAAAAATTAATCTATTTCCATTTAATTTAAGAATTAAACATAATTTTAACTGTACAATAATCCCATTTGTTTAAAAAATAATTTCCTTAATTTATAGTCATGTAATTCTTATCTATTTATTTTGAAAAATTAGCTTTAAAAACTAAAAATAATGAAAATAAAATCAAACTATATTGATATAATAAACAAACAAATTTATGCAGCTGAAATTACCATTGAAAATGGAAAAATAGCCACTATCGAAAAAATAAATGAAGTATGCCAAAACTACGCACTTCCTGGTTTTATTGATGCGCATGTGCATATAGAAAGTAGTTTATTAGCGCCAAGCGAATTTGCAAGAATGGCTGTTATTCATGGTACTGTGGCTACAGTTAGCGACCCTCACGAAATAGCCAATGTGCTAGGTTTAAAAGGTATTGATTTTATGATTGAGAATGGTAAACAAGTGCCTTTTCATTTCTTTTTTGGAGCGCCAAGTTGTGTACCTGCCACTGTTTTTGAAACAGCAGGTGCGGTAATTAATGCCAAAGATATTGATACACTTTTGGCCAGACCTGAAATATTGTATTTGGCTGAAATGATGAACTTTCCTGGTGTTTTATACAAAGACGAAGAGGTAATGGCTAAAATAGCTAGTTCTAAAAAACACCATAAACCTATAGATGGACATGCACCTGGATTGCGCGGAGCGCAAGCTAAACAATATATTGACGAAGGCATGAGTACCGACCATGAATGCTTTACTTTTGAAGAAGCCTTAGATAAAATTGGTTTTGGAATGAAGGTAATTATTCGTGAAGGAAGTGCAGCCCGCAATTTTGATACTTTGATTCCTTTAATGGAAAAACATGCTTTGCAATTGATGTTTTGTAGCGATGATAAGCATCCTGATAGTTTACTGTTGGGTCACATAAACCAATTAGTTGCTCGCGCCATTGCTCTAGGATATAATTTGTTTGATGTATTACAAGTAGCTTGTTTAAATCCTATTTGGCATTATAAATTGCCCGTAGGCACATTAAATATTGGCGATTCGGCCGATTTTATTGTTGTAAATAATTTAACAGATTTTATTGTTGAACGTACTTTTATACAAGGAAAATTAGTAGCCGATAATGGTAAAACTCTTATAGCAAAAGTTTCAATTGAATCCATTAATCAGTTCAATATAGAATCTAAAAAGATTTTGGATTTTGCATATGAAATAAAAGAAAATGAACTAGTTATTGAATGTTTAGATGGCCAATTAATTACCAATAAACTTTCGTTTCCTAAATATGAAGTATTACCCCAAAATGATATTCTAAAAATAGTGGTGGTTAATAGGTATCACGCAGCGCCTATTGCTATTTCATTTATTAAAAATTTTGGTTTGAAAAAAGGTGCTATTGCATCGTCTGTTGCGCATGATAGCCATAATATAATAGCTGTTGGTGTTAATGATGAAGAAATTTGTAATGCTATAAATTTAATAATAGCCAATAAAGGAGGCTTAAGCGCAGTGAATAGTGCTGAGCAATTAATTTTACCACTTCCAATTGCGGGTTTAATGAGTAATGAAGATGCCTGGAAAGTAGCCGAAGATTATACTCAATTGGATAATTTTAGTAAGAAAGCATTAGGTTCAACATTGCGAGCTCCATTTATGAGTTTATCATTTATGGCATTATTAGTAATTCCTCATTTAAAATTGAGCGACAAAGGATTATTTAATGGTGACACCTTTTCATTTATTGATGGCTAAATTCTATATTTAAATTAAGAGAAATTATTGTGAATTTTTATTTTAAACCTAATTCTGGTTTTAAAAATTTGGCTGTATGGCTTTTGGGTTCGTTGCAAATTTGTTCTGGTGTGCCTTCGCACAATATTTGCCCGCCATATTTACCTCCTTCTGGTCCTACATCTATAATATGGTCTGCCACTTTTATAATGTCTAAATTATGCTCAATAACCAAAACCGAGTTTCCTTTTTCAACCAATTTATTAATTACATCAAGCAGTACTTTTACATCTTCAAAATGTAAACCCGTACTTGGTTCATCTAAAATATAAAAAGTATTTCCAGTATCACGCTTGCTAAGTTCGGTAGCTAATTTTACCCTCTGAGCCTCGCCACCACTTAAAGTAGTGCTTTGTTGACCCAGTGTAATATAACCCAAACCTACATCGTTTAAGGCTTCTATTTTGCGTAAAATTTGTGGTGTGTTTTCAAAAAACTTTACTGCATCTTCAATCGACATGTCCAACACATCGTTAATAGATTTGCCTTTGAACCTTACTTCTAATGTTTCGCGGTTATAACGTTTGCCATTGCAAGTTTCGCATTTAACATATACATCTGGCAAAAAATTCATTTCAATGGTGCGCATACCTGCACCTTGGCAAGTTTCGCAGCGGCCACCTTTTACGTTAAACGAAAATCTACCTGGTTTATAACCTCTAATTTTTGACTCAGGAAGAGCTGCATATAAATCTCTGATATTTGAAAAAACCTCTACATAAGTAGCAGGATTACTGCGAGGTGTGCGCCCAATTGGCGATTGGTCAATTTCAATTACTTTATCAATATGTTCAATGCCTTTAAACTCTTTATAAGTTAACGGTTTTTGATGCGAATTGTAAAAATGCTGACGTAAAATGGGGTATAAAGTTTCGTTAATTAAACTTGATTTTCCGCTACCACTTACACCCGTAACACAAATTAATTTGCCTAAAGGAAATTCTACCGTAACATTTTTTAAATTATTGCCTGTGGCACCTTTTAAAACCAATTTTTTGCCATTGCCTTTGCGCCTTGTTTTAGGAACTTCAATTTGTTTGGTGCCATTTAAATATTGCGCAGTAACCGAATTCGATTTTATAATTTCATCCCAAGTGCCTTGCGCAGCAATATGTCCACCATGAATACCCGCTCCGTAACCAATATCCAAAATATAATCACTTTCCTGCATCATGTCTTTATCGTGTTCTACCACAATAACGCTATTGCCCACATCGCGCAGCGATTTTAACGAATTAATCAATCGGTTATTATCGCGCTGATGTAAACCAATGCTTGGCTCATCTAAAATATATAAAACTCCTACCAATTGCGAGCCAATTTGTGTAGCCAAACGAATACGTTGCGCCTCGCCACCACTTAAGGTTTTAGAAGGTGAGTTTAAAGTTAAATAATCTATACCAACGCCAATTAAAAACTGAATACGGCTGCGAATTTCTTTTAAAATTTCGGCAGCTATAATGGTTTGTTTTTTATCTAGTAGTTTATCTACTTCGTTATTAAACCAATGCCCCAAAGCAGTAATTTCCATTTGGGCTAAATCTGCAATGTTTTTATCGCCAATTTTATAATGTAACGATTCTTTTTTTAACCTAGCACCATTGCAATCAGGGCAAGGTAGGAGCTGCATAAATTCTTCAGCCCATTTTGAAATAGAATCGTTGCTTTTTTCTAAATAGTTTTTGGTAATAATAGGTATCAATCCATCCCAATGGCTATTGTAATTTTGGGTGTATCCGCTGGCATATTGATATGGAATTACCAAGGCTTCATCGCTACCATGTAAAATGGCGTCTAATGCTTCTTTCGATAATTTTTCAATAGGATCGGCAAAACTGAATTTATACTTTTTGGCTATTTCGCGCAGCTGAAGAAAAGTCCAGTTTTCTCTTATTTCGCCCAATGGCGTTAAAGCCCCTTTGTTAATGCTCAGTTTTCTATCAGGAATAATGGCATTTTCGTCAATAATACTTTTTACTCCCAAACCATCGCAGGTAGGGCAAGCACCGTAAGGCGAGTTAAACGAAAATGAATTGGGTTGCGGTTCATCGTAACTGATGCCACTTTTGGAGTCCATTAAGTATTTACTAAAATGGTACGATTGGTTGGTTTCATTATCGAGCAAAACCATGGTTCCTTTACCCATTTTTAAAGCACTTTTTACACTTTCGGCTACGCGCACTCTATCGGGTTTGCGCACCTCAATTCTATCTATCAGTACTTCTATATCGTGTATTTTATAACGGTCGGCTTGCATTTTAGCCGCTATTTCTTTTACCTCGCCATCAAGCCTAACTTTGGTATAACCTTGTTTGCGTATTTGTTCAAAAAGCTCGCGGTAATGGCCTTTGCGCCCTTTTACCAACGGTGCTAAAATGCTAATTTTTTTATTTTCAAATTGGGTAATAATGCCGGTAATAATTTGTTCTTCCGTCATTTTTACCATTTTTTCTCCGCTTTCGTAACTGTAAGCATTGGCCGCGCGGGCATAAAGCAAACGAAGGAAATCGTAAATTTCGGTAATGGTGCCTACGGTAGAACGCGGATTTTTGTTTACCGTTTTTTGCTCAATGGCTATAACGGGCGAAAGTCCATTTATCTTATCTACATCGGGGCGCTCCATATTGCCAATAAACTGACGGGCATAAGCGCTAAAACTTTCCATATACCTGCGCTGACCTTCGGCAAAAATGGTATCGAAGGCTAACGATGATTTGCCACTTCCACTTAAGCCAGTAATGGTAACTAACTTATTACGAGGAATTTTTACATCAATGTTTTTTAAATTATGCTCCCTTGCACCAAGTATTTCTATAAACTCGTCTTCTAAATGGGTAGTGTTTTCCGTTTGATTATTTGTCATTTTTTGCGGCTGGCTACTGGCTGCTAGCCTTTGGCAAGTTGTTGTTTCACAAGTTTACCAAAAGCATCAGTATTTACTTTATTAACTACAAAAATAAGCACTTTGTTTTGTATTAATGGATTTAAATTAAGTTAGTTTAGTTGATAGTTGTCTGTTGTCAGTTGATAGTTGAAGGTTGTTTGAGTTTTAGTTGGCAGGTTATTGAGTTAGCGGGTTACGAGTGAACGATTTTTATCCCTCCAGCCGATGTTGTGCGTCTTTGCCAACATCAATTTATGAAACACCAAACGTGACAGGTTTTTACAAATTTATTTAAGTATTACATTGATATAATTGGTAAATATGACTTGCTAAAAATGAAAAAATACAATAGGATTGTAATAGCATTATGAAACAAAAAATATAAAAACCATGGCATCAATTAATCCTTACATTCATTTTAACGGAAATGCAGAAGAAGCATTTACCTTTTACAAATCAGTATTTGGTGGCGAATTTGCTACCGTTGTTCGTTTTAAAGATATGAGTTTTGAAGGCGCTCCTAGCTTTGAAAAGGAAGCTGAAAAAATCATGCATATTGTATTGCCTATTGGCAAAAACAGTATGTTAATGGGTAGCGATACCCCTGAGCAAATGGGAAAACACAGCGAAGTGGAAACCCGAAGCAAAATTTCTATCAATGCAGAAAGCAAAGAAGAAGCCGATAAAATATTTAATGGCCTTTCAAAAGGTGCACAGGTAGAAATGCCTATACAAGAAAGTCCTTGGGGTAGCTATTTTGGTATGTTGAGAGATCAATTTGGTATTGAATGGATGGTGGACTTTGACATGAGGTAAGTTATTACTGCAAAGCCAGGTGTTAAAAACACCAATACCAAACGTGACAGTTTTAAAAACTTGTCACGTTTTTTTATTCGTGGAAGGTTTTATTTCTTTAACAGTTCTTTATAAATGGCTACTTCCTTTTGAAAAGTAACGCCAATAATTATTTTTTAACAATTCCAATCATTAAATTTTTACTTGGTTTTTTATGCTTTTATTTGCAAGTCCATTTACACTTAGTTTTTA
>JAAFJM010000034.1 GCA_013298895.1 Bacteroidota bacterium
ATACACAGGTCGTCAGGGCGCTTCGCGCCATCTCTGCCTCCCGCCTCAGCTCCACTCGCAGTAGGCTCGCGACACATGGGCTGCAACTTCCTTGCATCCCATTTTCCCACCGCACGCTCAAGGCTGATTTACCTGCACTAATAGTTTCAAAAGCATTTTGCATTTTTATAAACATAACACATTTTAAATATTATTTGTAATATGCAAATCCATAAAAAATTTATGCATAACATTACACTTATATGTACACGTCACGGTAGTTTAGGCTCGTGTAATCAGGCTACATTATATCGAATTATTGAAAATATTAATCCTGAGGTTATTTTTGAAGAATTACCCTCAAGTGAATTTGATAACTTTTACACTACAAACCAAAAAAGCAACTTAGAATCAAAAACAATCAATGAATACAAAAAAAAATATTCAATAAACCAAATGCTTGTTGATTCTAACAATATCCCACCAGAAGATTTTTTTTTAGATTATGAATATTTGATAAATACTGTAGATAAGCATGAATCTAATTTCGGCCATTTAATGGACCTTGAAAAAGATTTGCTATTTGACTATGGATTCAATTATCTAAATAGCGATAAATGCAGTGATATTAATAACGAAATTTATAATACAATAGAAGCTACCCTTAAAGTCATACAAAATGAAAGGCTAAATACAATTTTTAATAATTGGAAAAACACCAATTTAGAAAGAGAAAATTACATGCTAAACAGCATTTACGATTATTGCCAAACTAATAATTTCAGCCAAGCAATTTTTTTAATAGGCAGTGCGCATAGACAATCCATAATCAATAAAATTTCAGACTTTCAACAAAGCAAACCTATCAAGTTAAATTGGCAATTTCTTTCCTTTTAACATCCACGATAGCCTATTAGTTCTGTTTATCATCCGAAGCCCATGTGCTTTTGGAAGGTAAATTTCATTTCACTTTCATTACGTTTCGGGTGCTTTGCTACGCTACGCAATCCTCACTTCATTTACCGTTACATTTCATTTACCCTCCACAGCACCGCACAGCAACAGTGGCTCATTCCCTGCGCCTTGCATTTCCAACCCACTATTCCATTCCACTACTCCAGCTGCTCAACCATAGCATTGCACTTTGCAGAAATTGCAAAGTTTGCAAAGTGCTCCATACACAGCAGCCAAAGTTGTTCCATTCCATTTCCATGCACATGCTTCGCTTCGGTCATTTCTCCACCCTTGCTTTTTACCCACGCGCTAATCCTCCCTAGTAACTTTATCAATGTATTGACATACATATACTTACAAACAACTGCATGTACCTTTAATATTCTCAATTTTGATGTCCTTTTTTTATTCAACCCCTAAATCTACTTTTATGAGGCCCCCGAAATAAACACGAACAAAGCTCTTTAAGCCGAGCTATATCGTGTTAATAAATAACAATCAAAAAAAACAAAAAAACAGTTCAACCTCAATTGTTTCAACTAGCATTCTTCTCATTTCAAAATGCTATTATCTAACCATCAATCTAATTATTAAGTGTATCGAAAATTGGGAGTTAATTAACAGCCTTTACGATTTTTTTATATTCCTCATTGAGCATTTCGGAAAATAAAAAATAAAAAGGCAGCAAAAATAGGGCGGCTCGCACAACCCATTTCACGATTAAAAACCAAAAGTGTTCGGCATAAACACAGCCCATCGCACAAGGCTTTCATTTATTCCGCTTCCTTTTGGTTTTTACCAACGCCACCCTTAAAAGCGGCTTTCTTTTTCTTTTTTTCTGGTTTTTTTCTTTCTCTTTTAAAGATATAAGGCGCGAAGCGAAGCATAAATTTTAATGCGATAGCTATGCGAAACCCAAAAATCAGAACTTTTAACAAAAACCTAAAAATCAACCAACCTCATTTTTTCATCCTAAACAGAGGCTTAAACAGTGGCAAACCATCCAAAACACCTTGGGTAAATTCATTTGTATGTTTATGCAACGATGAAGCCGAAATGGATTTTCATTACTGGCTTTTATTTGGCCTTTGGAAGGCAAAATATTTTCACCAGTATTTGGTTGGTTCAGTTATCCCACTCATCCGCCTTGGTGATTTATACTCCGTAATAAAGCACCAGGGCGAAGCCATAAAACTGAACCAATCGGAATATATGAGCACCATTTCAAAAATTAAGTTTATTGAAGAAAAAGAAGCCGAAATGAAAAAAAAACTGTTACAGCTTAACAATTTAAAACGAGCATTGATTCATTGTTATATAAAAAAATAAGGGCGTAATAGCACTTTATTTCATGTTTATTTTGCACTTAACTAATATATGAGTGCTCTGTATATATTTTTGCTTAAACACAATAAAAAATGCAATATTCAGGCATAAAAAAAGTCCACCCTTTTGGATGAACTTTAATTCTGAGCTTTAATTACTTAAACAATACTATCAATTCTCAAGGCATTACCCGAATTAAACAAGTAGTAGTTTGAACCCACTAGTTGATAAAATTCTATACCAATACAATTAACTAAACTAACGCTACCTGTCATTATAGGTTTATTAGGCAAAACACTTGAAACAAATATTTGAGGTGTAACAGCACTTAAATCGATATAATCAGAATATTTAATATCTGACAATTCATTTAAAGCAGGGTCCATTGGTTCATACTTTCCAGTTGTGTTATTGTAAATGAAATCAGAAACGACTGAAACAGCATTTACTAAACGGAAATGTGTGGCTCCAGCTGGTGCAGTTATTAAACTTGATGGATTAAAACTTGGAACTTCTAAAGTCATTCCTGTTCTTTTTCCATCTTCAGTTATAGTGTATGGAGCATTGAAAATACTAGATAAGCTCAAATTTGAATTGAAATTTAATCCAGTTAAGTAATGTCTTTGGGTTGATATTTCTATCAAACGCTGACCCCTAGCTTCTGATTGATCTTCGAGATTAATCTGTTTCATAATCGCTGTTAAGCGACCTGTTAACCTTGAATCTGAAAACTGTTTCAGAATTTGAGAAAGTGAAACTCTAAGCGATTTAGCAGCTGAGGCACACCCACCAAATTCACTCATATTTTCACGAGTCCTTTCAAAAGCAGAATCATTATAGATTTGTTCAGCCGAAGGACCTCCAGCTAAACCTGCGAAATCTCCATCAAGACCTTTTATCTTGAAGTGTCTTACTCCACCCATTGTGCCGGAGTATTTTACCAAGCCTACTTGCTTTGCCATGATTTTTTAAAGTTGATTTATTATTTCAAATCTAATTTCTATTTTTGAAAAAGTCAACTACTAATTAACTGCAAATCAATGAAATACAAAGCAAAAGCACCTTACATTGTCGAAACAAATCTTAAAATATCAAAAGTTATTGATGGAGATAGTATAATCGTTAAAGAAATATTTGGAAAAAAAGAGAAAGAAATTAGACTTTACGGTTTAGATGCCCCTGAGAATAAAAGAAATAAAAAGTTAAGGAAGGACGAAAAAGAAACCCATTTAGCAGGAGAGTTTTTAATTAAACTCGGACACCTTTCAACGCAATTTGTTCTAAATATAGCCCCTCCTGGAACAAACGTTACTTTAATAACAGAAAAACAAAACTATTACGACTTTTACAATCGTCAGTTAGCATACATAATATTACCAAATGGAGAATGCTTAAATGAAAAATTACTTCGTGAGGGATATGCAAAACCACTTAATGAATACTATTGTAGTTTATTATTGGATTACCAAGATTTGAATAATTTAGCAAAGAAGGAAAAGCAAGGTTTGTATAAAATTACCAACACTTTTTAAATGTTTACCCTATGTTTACCCCAAAATGAAAAATGCACCGTAAATACTTGATTTACAGTGCATTTAGACTACTTTCAGTAGAGGACAAGGGAAAAAATTCGAACTTAGCACTACTGTTTGAGGATATGAAAATATTTATCGAACATAAATAATAACTAATTGTAAAAAAATAAATAGCCTTGTTTATTTATTAAACATTTTTACCTTTCGAACTGAAAAATCAGAAACGAAACAATAGGTTAGAGTTGGTAAATATGAAATTTGTAAAAAAATCAATTATATACTCTATTTGTTTCCAATTAATGTTTTGTTTCAATACAAAAGCATTTAGCAGTTCATTTTCTCCAATAGACTCTTTAAAACTAAAAAGAGATTCAGGATCTATTTTTTCAATATCTAATACACGATTAGCATATAATTTTATCTTGTATCCAAATAATAATTACGGACAAGAATCGCCCAAATATGTCCATAGATTTGAATTTACGCCTGCAATATCAATTGCAGGTTTTCAATTCAATAGCACTTTCAATTTGTCGAGTGAAGATTTTATTCAAGGTAGAAATTTGAATCGAATAAACATAAATTTTGAAAAAAGTAAATTTGAAAAAGCCTTAAAAAAATACAATTCATTTACACAAAAAGAAAATTTACTTAAAAAAATAGATTCATTAAATAAAAGTGTTGAAGATCATAAAAGAAAATTAGATAACTTAAATGAAAAATTAGAAAATAAAGATTATTTAGAAAGGATAGAAAATGCACAAGCAATAATATCTAGGGCTGAGATTGATTCTGGCTATTTAAAAAATAATAGTGAAAAAATTAAACAAGCAAATTTATTGTTACAAAATAAAAAATTAGATTTTGTTTATAGAGAAAATATAAATGGAAAATTAGATTCCTTAAAAATACTTGTAAGAAATTACAAATTCATTAGCACATTAAATAGTGAAACTTCGGAAGCTTATGTGATCAATAAGTCTGGTAAAATTACACAATTACAAAAGAAAAGGAATTTTTTAAATGGAATTTCAACCCCATCTCGATTTGAAATATTTGATGTCAGTCCAAATTGGTCTCCTTTGTTTTTAAATGGAATTACACTTAGAGGAGGAATTATTGAATATAATCAACGCAATGTAATAGTTGGCTTTACTGGAGGCTTTGTAAATAGCATTAATTGGAATGAAAACGTATTTAATAAAAATAGCTATATTTTCAGTGGTAGGCTAGGGTTTGGATCACCTGATAAAAGCAATATCATTTTTACCTTTTTAAAAGGAAATAATGCTAATACAGATGTAATTAATAGCATAAAAGAAAATGATGTATTGGGTATTCAATCTAATATTCAAATTACTGATAATCATACACTTTTTATAGAAAAAGCATGGTCAAATCAATTTAAAGGTGATTTTAACCAAGGACTTAAAGAAGTTATGAATTCAACCCCCAAGGCATTAAATAATTCAGCATTGTTTTTAAAATACAATGGAAATATAATTAAAACGAAAACAAAAATTGAAACAAAGTTGAGACTAGACGATTTATACTTTTACAGTATGGGTAGTCCATCAAACAGAAAAGATGCATTAAGATTTCAATTTTCAATAAAGCAAGCACTTTATAAAAATCTTATTACTATTCAATTGATTACAAAATTAGATAAGGATAATTTAAGCGAAACCAAACTAGGAACGACTTCAATTTATACTAATCAGGCAATTTTAAATTTCAAAGTAAACAAAAGTAACTTAAAATTGGAAGGTCAAAAAATAATAAGTGCAAACACCTTATTTAGTCCTTATTTATCGGAAATTACAATTGCCAATATATCCCTTGTTAAACCTTATAAATTATTTGACAAACAAGTCATGTCAGTTGGCTTAATTAATTATGTTCATACCAAAACATTATTTAATGATACATCAAATTTCAATTGTCTTTTAAGTTTGAATAATACCGTTAATATAAATTCAAAAAACAGATTTAATATCAACTATTCAGGTGCAATAAAAAGTAGTGCTGAGCAAGGTAAATACAACAATTTAATTGATGTAAATTGGTTCTATTCACTTACTAAATATACTTATTCAGTTAAATATGCTTATATGAATATTTCAAATTTAGAAACTAGGAATACTATTGGTGCAACTGCTCAAATTAATTACTCCAATCATTTAACTACTTCTTTATTATGCAATTGTGACTATATTAATAACGTCAACTATGATAAAAATTATTTTATTTCATTACAAACCAATATTTTATATTTATTTTAATTTGATTTCAACCTTAGTGTAAAGGAAATTACTTTAAACGATTATAATTGTATAAATACAAATTATGACAAAACTATTACTCTCCATAATTGCAAGCTTGAGCATTTATTCAAAAACAGTAGCACAAGTTATTGTCAATTACAATCAAAAGAATCCATATGAGTTTAAGTTAAATACAGTTTCTGAATTCAACTTGATTAATGCTGGTTCAAATATGAAAGTGAATGTAAAAGTTGAACTATTGCAAGGTCAAAAGCAAATTTATTCATGTAATTATCTAAACCTTACTTGCAATAATGGTAATAATAGTTATCCCTTAATCCAACCAAGTAATGAAGTTAAAAATAATTCAATACCAGGATTAGCGACTAATGGCTTTTTACCATCAGGACAATATGAACTGTGTTTTACAGTAACTGATGAAACTAAACAAGAAGAATTTGCACAGAATTGTTTCGATATTTCTATTAAATCTTTGAGCCCACCCTTCCTCATTTATCCTAATGATGTTTCTACCATTAACAACCTAACACCAACTTTAATATGGTCTCCTCCATTAGGATCAAATATCAATGAAAGGTACAAATATGACTTGAAATTAGTTAAAATTCAAAATAACCAACAACCAATAGATGCCATCAATCAAAACTATGCCACACTAAAATTACAAGATTTAAATAGTACACAATTACTATATCCGTTCAATGCAGCTAAATTGGTGAATGGTAAAAATTACTCATGGCAAGTAATAGCTAAAAATGACAATGGATACAAAGCAGAAACAGAAGTTTGGACATTTTCGGTTAAATTAGATAGTTTGTCTGAAGAAAAAGTGGTGTTTTTTGAAGGATTTGTATTGGCAAAAAAAACACCAGTTGAGGGAGTAATTAATTTAAAAGAGGAATTGAAATTATACTTCAATGAAAGCTTTCAACTTAAAAATTTAGACTTTCAATTATTGAGTGATAATCAAACTTTAATATCTAAATTAGAACCCAATTCTATTAAAGAATTAGGAAGTAATAAATTCAATATCAAATTTGAATATATACCACAATTGATTCACAAAAAAGTATATTTTCTAAATATAGTAAATCAAAACAATTCCGATACCTACCAAATAAAATTCAAATGTTTTAAACACTAGTTTTTGAATTTTATATGAAATATTTAAACAATAAAGGATATTTATTTTTACTTTTTTTAATAATTGCATGCACAAACAATGTAAACATAGCAGAATATTGTTCTTACATAAACAAACCAGAAAACGGATTAGTGATTACTAAAGAAATAAATAATCTGAAATTTAGGTGCGAGTACAAGCCTGCTGAATATTTGATTTTAAATGAGCGAAACAAGTCATTTGAAAATGAAAAATCAAATGACAATGAAGGTGAGTTAATAAAAGAAGCCAAGAATTTTATTACCTTTTACTTAAAAATCAGTTCAGATAAAAATTCGGATTTTTTAAAGTCAGATTTAAAAATACAAGATGATTATTACAAAAGATTGAATTACTACAATTCAGATATTACCAGTGATATTTCACTCATACACGAAAAAGATACATTACCATGTAATTATACCTATTTAGAAAGAAATTTTGGGATTGGTAATGAAAGCACGCTAATTATAGGATTTCAAAATGATAAACAAGATTTAAAAGGTGATTTACACTTATTGATTAATGAAAGAGCCTATGATTTAGGCTTATTGCAATTTGATTATTTAAGAACAAATATTAATAATATTCCCAAAGTTAAGTTATAACCCATATGAACAAAAAACTAACACGCCCATCTAGTATTTTTTTATTGATTATTTTTTTATTTGAAACAATTGCACCGAGCATAACTTGGGCTTTAACTGGTGGACCTAGTCAACCAGAAGTACAGAGTTTTGAACCAGTGGGAACTACTCAAATGGTTGATTTATTCAGTGGAGATTTTAATTACAATATTCCAATAATGGATATAGATGGTTATCCTATAAACTTGGCATATCATTCAGGAATAACTATGGATCAAGAAGCAAGTTGGGTAGGTTTAGGATGGAACTTAAACCCTGGTGTTATCAATAGAAATATGCGAGGAATTCCTGATGATTTCTCTGGAGATAAAATCACAAAAGAATTAAGGCATAAAGATGATTATACTATGGGTATAAACGCTGGTGTAGATTTTGAAATATTTGGATTGTCAAAAAAGAATTCCAAGCATGAAGCTCGTTTGGGAATAAACATGGGTATTAATTATAATAACTATAAAGGAATTGGTTTTGATTTTGGAATTGTTCCTACTTATTCAGGTGGTGATAAAATAAAAAGTAATTATAGTTTAGGTTTAAATTATTCGTCAAGAGATGGTGCTTCATTGCAGCCACATGCAGGATTGAAAACAACGGGATTAGAAACATTTAGTTTAGGTGGAGGTTTAAACTTAAATAGCAGACATGGTTTGAAATCAGTTAATTTGAAAGCAAGTGTACAGGAAAATGTAGCAAATTCTAAATCAGATAATGGATACGAGAACAAAAGAGATCAAGAAATAGGCGGTGTTTCATATAATTCTTTCAGTTCAACAACTTATACACCAAGCATAACAATGCCGATGGGTAACTCAAGTGCATCTTTAAGCTTTAAAACAGGACCTGACCTTTTTGGATTTGATGCTGCGTTTAGTCTTTCTGGATATTATTCAAATCAATATATTGATGGTAAAAGTGTTACTCGAAATGCTTTTGGCACTCAATACTTACAAAATTCAAATGATGATCAAAACATGTTAGACTTTAACCGTGAAAAAGATGGTTCATATTCAGCAGAAAATCCTACAATAGGAATCCCACAATTAACACAAGATTTGTATAATTATTCAGGACAAGGAATTGGGGGAATGTTTAAATCATATAGGAATGATATTCCAGTAATTTCAGATCCTGCTTCATCAAATAAACCAAGTATTGGTGGAGGTTTAGGTGGAGAAATAGGTGGAGGTAATTTAATAAAAATTGGTGTTGATTTGTCAATGAATTATGCAAGTAGCAATTCAAGTAGATGGAGAGAGTTTGGTGTTGATATATTTCATAGTTTGAAACCAACTTTTAAAGTTAATAATCCATTATTTGAATACTCATATTTTAAAAATATTGGAGAGAAAACAATCATTGATAAAACGTTTAATCCCTATACTAATCTAAATAAAGATTTCGAATTAGGTTTTATAGATTTTTTTCATCCAAAACCAATAAAAAAAGATTTAAAGTACAATAGTAGCATTGGAATAGATAAGGAAGGAGAATACCATAGAGAAAATAGAGATAAGCGCAATGTTCATATAAAAGCATTAACCAATGCTGAAAAGGTTTTTTGCTTAGATCAGGATGTTCATAAATCAATTGGAAAAGGTATTGGAAGTTCTGTTAATGTATTTAATAGAGAAAATACAAATAGAAAAGCGTGGCATAATTCTGAATTTTCAGTAGTAAAAGCAGATGGCACTAAATATATTTATGGAATTGCTGCATATAATAATCTGCAAAAAGAATTTTCATTTACTAATGCAAAAGATGTAGTAACCAAAGCTTCACCTTCAATTGAATGTGCAAAAGGTGAAGTGCAGTATGACCCAACATTTAATAGTTTCAAAGGAATTGATAGTCATAAAGAAATTATAACAACTCCAGCCTATGCACATTCCTATTTGTTAACAGATATTTTAAGCGCAGATTATCAAGATGTAGATAATAATGGAACATCTGTAAATGACTTAGGAACTTATACAAAAATAAATTACACATTAGCAAATGATAGTTATAAATGGAGGGTACCTTTTAATGAAAACAAGGCGAATTATAATAGAGGTTTGAGATCTGATGTTTATGATGACAATGCTAATTTTATTTATGGTGAAAAAGAAATATGGCATGTTCACTCTATTGAAGGAAAAAATCACATAGCCTATTTTTATACATCAGAAAGAGATGATGCTTATGGTGTAGTTGGAGAAACGGGAGGATTAGGATCTGCTGTAATGTATAACACTGGAATTGTAGAAGTGGAAAATTTAAGTAAATCATATAAATTAGATAGTGTAGTTTTATATTCAAAATATGATTTATCAAAACCAATAAAAACAGCAGTTTTTGAATATAAATATAGTTTATGTCCAGATGTACCAAATAATAAATATACAGTAAATAATTATTTAGTTGATAATAAAAAAGCAAAAGAAACTGGAAAATTGACCTTAAAAAAAGTATATTTTAAATATGGTACTTCTAATAAAGGAAAATACAATTCCTATAAATTTGAGTACAATAATGAAAATCCTAGTTATAATAACCCATATCATTTAAAAGGATATGACTCTTGGGGAAATTTTAAACCCGCTGCAATAGGATTAAGTGATTTAAATGGGTCCGATCCATGTGATAATACTACACTTTTATCATCAGAATTTCCTTATGTTGAACAATATAAACCAAATGCTGATATTTATGTAGCCCAGTGGACAATGTCTAAAATATTACTGCCATCTGGTGGTGCAATAGAAATTGAATATGAAAGCGATGATTATGCGTTTGTGCAAGATAAACAAGCCATGCAAATGTATAGGTTGTTGGGATTTGGGAAGAATAAAGATGGAGATTATGGTGATAAATTGTATGCAAATGAAGCAGACGAAAATCATAATTTTTTATACTTTGAAGTGCCTCAAGAAGCAAAATTTGAGGATTTGAAAAAAGGAATAGATCAAATGTATTTCAACGTTTTAGTTGATATAGACAACAAAAACAACTTTGAATATATTAGGGGTTATACCAAGTTATCAAATAATTCAAATAATATTGGTTTTTTACCACCAACAACTCAAACAACAGCAAATAAAAAAATTGCTTGGATTGAAATAGAAACAGTAAATATAAAAAAGAATAAAGGCGATCAAGTTAATCCAATAAGTGCTGCTGGCTTTAATTTTGTACGATTGAACTTGCCTCAATTAATCAATCCAGATGCGAATTCAATAAAAAGTAATGGAAGTGCAGACGAATCATTTGCTCGTAGTTTATATGGTTTTTGGCCAGAAATGTATAACCTATTTAAAGGACAAAATTTTAAATTAATTAGTGATGGTTTTTGTAGTAAAGCAATTCCTGCCAAATCATGGATTAGGTTAAATAATACTAATGGATATAAATTAGGTGGAGGTAATAGGGTTAAAAAGTTGAAATCGATTGACAATTGGGCTGCAATGGAAGGATCAGCAAGCACACCAAATAATAAAACGAATATATTTACTCAAAATTTTGAATATAAAACAGAAAACGGAAAAGATGTAGCAGGAAACCCAATTCTAATTAGTAGTGGAGTTGCATCTTATGAACCTCAAGCAGGTGGAGATGAAAACCCTTTTAGGGAATTAGCAAATCCATATTCAAGAGAAAATACATTTGTACCAGATGAACAATATTTTACTGAAAAACCATATGGCGAAAGTTACTTTCCATCGGCAGGAGTTGGCTATAGTAAAGTAACAGTTAAAAGTGGAAATGATACTTATATAAATAATCCTATAACAAGAACTGGAACAGGAAAAGTGGTAAACGAATTCTATACTGCAAAAGATTTCCCTACTTTGGTTTCTGATAATAAAGCAGATGTTGTAGAAACAGGTACTGGTTTAATATGGGCTTTGTTGTTAGTTTCTTCTGACAAAGGTTTGAAAATGACTCAAAATCAAAGAATAGAATTAAATGATATGCATGGAAAGCCCAAAGCAGTTTGGAACTATAAACATAACAATATAAATAGTTCAAAAACAGAAGATGCTTATTCAGGAATGGTTTACGAATATTTTGAAACCAATGAAAATGGAAAAAGACAATTAAGTAACGAAGTTACTGTTGTTGGAAGAGATGGAAAAATTGATAAAACAACAGTTGGTGTTGATGCAGAAGTAGTCATTGATTCTAGGGAATTTAATTCTTTGTCATTTTCTGGAGGAGTAGATTTTAACTTAAATGTTTCAATGGCTTCAATTTTACCTTTAATTACATTAACTGGATTTCCTAATCTTAGTATGGAAAAAACACAATTTAGAAGCGCTTGTTCCATGAAAATGATTAATAAATATGGCATTTTAAAGCGAACCATAGCTTACGAAGAAGGAGCAAGTTTAACAACCGAAAATACTGTTTTTGATAAAGAAACAGGTGAGGTTTTGGTAACCAAAACACAAAATGAATTTGATGATTTTATTTATAATACTACTTACCCTGCACATTGGGTTTATGAAGGCATGGGACAGGCTTCTATTAACCAAGGTGCAGTACTTAATATTGTTCCATCATCTTCATCACCAACAAATGAATTTAAAGTAATTTATAATGGTCAGCCACTAAATCCAGAGCTGTTTTTTTATCATGGAGATTTGCTGAAAATAGATAATACCAACGAAAAGTACTGGGTTTATTGTGATAAAAGTGGAAACAACATAGTTTGGAAAATTATGGACGAGGCAGGATTATTTCAAACAATAAATCCTACAAATGTAAAAATAATTGAAAGTGGAAGAAAAAATATGCAAACCATGCCTATTGCTAGTTACACTCAGTTAAAAGATCCTGCAATAGGAACCGATTTAAATAACAATGGTACTATGTTAAATGCATCGGTAACTGAATATGACCATTTGGGTAAAATGAATAATTGTTTTGTTCCTAAACCTCCACATACAGAATGCATAAAAGATGCAGCAGAGAATATATTAAAATGGTTTTTTGAAAGAGGGGATTTTACAATAGCTAATTTAAATAGTTTAACTTATTTTCCAAATGGTGTTAAGGTAATTACCATTGACCCTTTAACCATTATTAATTCAATTAATATTAATACAAATATAAATAACAGTAATCTTTTTTTAAATGAAAATCATTATCTAACGGCCCATAATAAATGTTTCCCAGGTCAAAATATTAAAGTTAAATTATTTGGCAAAAAAATTTCTGGAACAACAAACTCTGATTATCAATATGAAGTTGGTTATGAGTTTGAACCAATTGATTATACAGTAGATTGTGTAAATTATAAAGTAAAAATGGAAGCAAAAGGTCATACATATGATATTTCTTTAACAAATAATAATAGTAATAATAATGCCTGGTTTCCTCCACAATTATTAAATATGCCAAGTAGTACATGTAGCACTTATACGTGTTCCTTAAATGTAGATAGAAATATTGATAATTCAACCATAATTAAAGGAATTTATAATGAACAACAAGTTGCAAGTTGTGCTTGCTGTACTCCAAATCCTCAATGGGAAGGAGATTTTAGATTAGATGGATCAAATGGAATTTGTTTTGATGGAGATTTGGGTTATATGTATGAGTTGAAATTTCCTAATAGCCAATATGAATACAATGCATCATCCTCTGTTAAACAAAATAGACCATATCCATTTAAATATTTTAATTCAACAGGTGCACCTCAATCACGTTCTATGATAAGTATAAATGATGCTAATAATACAACTGAGCGTTATGCAAGAAATTTCAGACATTATTTTTATACTCAATACTTAGAAACACCAGTTTGTAATTTAACACCTGTAACTGAAGTAGTAAATCCATTTAAAAAAGGATTACAAAACAATTGGAAAAGCAAACGTAATTGGGTTTATGTAAATAAAAGAAAACCTGAAAGTGGGGTGTCAAATATTAGAAAAGATGGAACGTATTTGGAATTTGATAATTTTTGGAAACAACATGCTCCAACAAAAAGGCCACGAAAAGAAATCGATCCTGAAAATACTAAATGGCAATATACCAATGAAATAACAAAACACAATACTAACGGAGCCGTATTAGAAAGTAAAAACGCTTTAGGCATTTATAATGCTTCGTTATATGGTTTTAATAATACAATTCCCTTAGCTGTGGCAAACAATGCTAAGTATAATCAAATTCTTTCATACAATTATGAACAAGATGGAAGCATTGACAATACATTACCAATGAATGTAGGTTGCCCTGCTCAACATGGAATGTTTGACTTACAAAAACAGCTCATAGTTATTGATACTTTCCATACAGGTAATTACAGTTACAAAGTTTTAGATACCATTGTTTTTAGTTCAGTGAGTTGCAATAATATAATGTCAAACTCATATCAAGCGCCATCAGGAAATGGGTATAAAACCAGCGAATCAGACTATTTAGGGGTATTTGTTCCTAGCGCAGGTAAATATGTAGTTAGTGCTTGGATTAAGGTTGGTAATAATCCAACTATGTTGAATTACAACAATGCTGGAATCCAAATTATTTTATCCAATGGCACACTATCAAATGCATATACCTTTAAACCAAATGGAGCAATTATAGATGGATGGCAAAAAGTAGATGGTACTTTTGCAGTTTCAGGGTCACATATTTACATGACAATAAAATTGTTTTCAGGCGAAGGTAAAATAAGTTATTTCGATGATTTTAGAATTCAACCTTTTAATGCTGCAATGAATACTTATGTGTATGATAACAAAAGTTTAAAAATAATGGCAGAATTGGATGATAATAACTATGCTACTTTTTACGAATACGATAACGAAGGAAATTTGGTTCGTATAAAAAAAGAAACAGAAAAAGGAATTGTGACAATTAAAGAAGCTAGAAACAGTTTTAGAAAAATAAATTGATAATGAGTATAGGTATTCACTTTATTAAAAGATATTTCACAATTGTTATTGTCATGGCAATTGTATGTTATCCAATTGATGTTTTTTCAATTAAGAAAAAACCAATTGTAAATTCATACAATGAACTAAAACAATTAAGCAAAAAAATAGCAGAAAAGAGATATTCGGCAAGGGTAAAAATTATGCTATTTAACGATAAATCAAAATCAGAAATTCTTGAAACACGTTTTATGGAAATGGACTGTTGGGACAATTTTTATCATAGTAAAGTTAACAACATGGAATATTTTGTAAATAAAGAATATAAAATTACCATAAACCATAGTGAGAAAATAATTTTAGTAGATAAAAACTATATTTCTAAAACCAATAAATCATCAAATGAATTTTTGCCTTTTATTATTGATACAGGTAGAAATAATATTTATGATAAAGAAATATTAGAAAATAACGGAACTACAAAGACTTTTTTATTTAAAAGTAAATTAGCGGAAAATAAAATTGAAAAATTATTGATTAAAGTTGATTGCATAAATACAAAGCCGATAAGCTGTGAAATTCAGTATGCTGATAATTTAAATAAATTACTTGGTAAAGTAAAAAAAAGTGAAACGAATAAAAAACCTAAAATAATTTTAGAATATACCACCTTCAATTATCCTCAAAAGATAAATGAAAAAGACTTTGATTTTAGTGAAATATTAACAATTTCAAAATCAAAAGAGATAAAATTGGCAGCAAAATACAAGACATTTGAGTTAGTTAATTATTTAAAAAAGAGAAAATAATTTATGAAGAAAATTAAACTAATAATATTGATAATATTTATGGTATTCATAAATACAAATGTGTGGAGTAAAAAAATTGCTCCATTGATTGAATACAAGGCTATGGACTTGCTAGGAACTGATAAAACCATTGCTAGAGGAAGTGATTTATTAACAAATTTTAATCCTCAGACCGTCCCTAATCCACCCGATTGGAAAAAAGACTATTGTTATAATTCAGCCAAAGGCACATTGGTTTTAAGGTTTAAAGATCAAATTAACACCTGTATTCCAAATATTACCAATTACCAAGTTACATTTACACTTACTTACTTAACTACAAGTAATGTTATTGTTACATTTGATACTGTATTGAGTATTAATTACAACAATACAAAAGGAAAAGCATTTAAAGAACGTGCTATTTATGTAAAAGAAAATGTGCATTATTTAAAAGCAGTAGTTAAAACTATATCAAATCCCAATTTTAATAGTTATGTATGTTTAGAAGCCATAATTGAAGAAGACAGAACTTTTTGTGGGTTTAATCCAATAACAGATATTCCCACATTTACTTCTAACTATTTAAATACAACTACTTCTAACTATTTAAATGCAACAGACGAAATTGAATTACTGTTTCCAGAAGAAATATCAAAAAAATGCGATTTAATTGAAGTAGAATACCAATTCGTAGATGCCTATAATTCAAACGGACTAACAAGTTTTCTTCCTGTATCTGATATTAAGTACGACTTTAGGCATAATGCAAATAGAACCGCAATAACTGGTAATAGTTTAAAAATATCTAATATTTTTGAAGATGGGTACTTAATTGTTAGGGCAAGGTGTATTGTTTTTTCAAGTGAAAATAAAGCAATTTTAGGTAATTGGAATATAGCATTATCATATGGAAATCTATCTAACATTACTTCTCCACTAAATATAATTCAAATTGGTCAAAATGGAACAATACCAGCCAAAGAACCCGATTTAAACTGGCAGTATCAAGCAGAATTTGCTGAAGATGCTAAAAAGAAAGAAGTAATGACTTTTTTCGATGGATTATTAAAAAATAGGCAAACTGTAACAAGAAGTAATACTGAATACATTGCCATAGTAGCAGAAAATATTTACGACCATATTGGTCGCCCAACTATATCAACACTTCCTGCTCCTAGTACCGAAAACAAAATAAAATACTACAAAAATTTCAATACAAGTGTTTCTAATTATGAGTATAATCCTGATAATTTTGAAACTGTAGTAAATCAAGCTGACTGCAAAAGAACTATCAATGATGACCCTATGGTGAGTAATACTGGGGCTGCCAAATATTATAGTCCTAGCAATTCACTGTTAGTTTATACAACACCAAATTTAAAAAACCAATTGGCTTCTTATATTCCAAATGCTAGTGGATATCCATTTACACATACTGAATACATGCCTGACCAAACAAGTAGAATAAGACGACAATCAGGTGCTGGAAATGATTTAAGATTAGGTGCTGGACATGAAACAAAGTATTTTTATGGAGTACCAGACCAAATGGAATTAGATAGATTATTTGGAACTGAAGTTGGTAATTCAAAACATTACAAAAAAAACATGGTGGTTGATCCAAATGGTCAAGCGAGTGTTAGTTATTTAGATTCGAAAGGAAGAGTAATTGCCACAAACTTAGCAGGTACAAAAGCAACCAATTTACAAACTTTACCTAATAATAATGGAAATAAAGATTTAGTTATAGCCGACCTAAATTCTCCTATGGATACCAGCATGGAAGAAGGGGCACTTATTATTAATAAAACCTTCAATATAGCCGAAGACAATACAAAATATGAACTCAAATATTCGTTAAGCCCACAAAGTTATATTCCAAAATGTAAAAATATAGGTGAATTAATTTGCTATAACTGCATTTACGATTTAGAAATAAAATTAGTGAATAATGAATGTAATACCGAAGTTTTAAATATTAAAAGAAAAATTGGAGGCAATTCAACAAATACAGCTGATACTATTTGTGATAATAATGACAGGTATTTTTTAAATAATGAAGGATATACTTTGACTGATAGTTTTTTATTTGTTACACTACCAATAGGGAATTTTACATTGTCTAAAAAATTAAGTGTTAATAATGCAGCTTTCGAGTTTTATTTAAACGACTATTTGAAAAATAGATTATGTAAAACAAAAGAAGATTTTTTAATAGAATCTTACCAACGTTTTGATACTGCTCAATGTGAGCAAACTTGTGAAACTTGTTATCAAAAATTAGGAACCAAAGAAAATTATATAAACAAAAGAAAAGAGGCACAATTAGCATTTGAGAGTGAAGGTAGTACAATAAGTGCCGATGATGAGGTGCAATTTGGAATTGATTATGAAGATCAAAAAAGGTATTGTGGTAAATTATGTGAAAATCCCAAAACTGGTTGTGATGCAATATTAGAAACCTTAAAAGGTGATTATAGGCCTGGTGGGCAATACATGGAATATGAAACATTAAATGGTGTGAAAATTGTTTTGATGCCTTTAAAAACTCCCAATTATAATATTCTTTCAAGTAGCTGCGTATACAATTATACTAATATTGCTTTTTTTACATCAAATGGAATCAGGGAAAATGGAATTTTAATTAAACCATACAGCACTTTTACTGTTGATGAAATAATTAATAATTGGCAAGATACATTTACTAATGTTTTAGTAACCCTACATCCTGAATATTGTAAATATACAAGCTGTGTGGAAGCTGAAATTAACAATGATTTTATGGATGATTTTTTGAAAACAGAATCTTATTCCGAAGCAGTTACTAAAGGTTATTTATTTCCAGTTGGAAATACTGTTCCTACTACACCTCCTACATTAGTTACAGATCCATATTTTCAGGCAGGTAAGCCTGGAAGTTTGCAAGTTGCTCGAAGTAACCCATCTAAAACCTTTTTAGATGTTTTTAGAGAAAGGCTAGAGAGTTTTTTAGTGGTAAATAATGGAATTACAAATGTTAATATTGATATACATGATGTGGCAATTATTAATATGTATTGTAACGATAAAACTAAAGGTGCGGATTTATTGGATTGTATTGAAAGTCATAGAAGTAATGTAATTGATTGTAATGATAATCAAAACTATTATTGGACAACATTTAAGAATTTGTATTATGCCGAAAGACAAAAAGTAACAGATGATTATGTTAAAACAATTTGTCCATATAATTTATCTTCATACACCCAAAGATTTCCAAATAATGATTTGGCAAGCAAATTAAATGGAAACCCAAACATTGCTGGTGGTATTGGTTTAATAAATAATCAAGTTAAAGATTCTGTAAATAAAAATTGTTTAAATACTTGTAATGGTTATAAAGATCATTGGCGTAATAGCTTGAAAAAATGTGTGTTGAATTCAACAGAAATGGAAACTGTATTGAATGATTTAGTAAATGTTTGTGTTGTTGAATGTGATCAAAAAAATCCTTTTGGTGCTAGTAATATTTCATCAAAAAAACAAACAAATCCAGCAAAAAGTTTTTATTCTTTTGAAGATGTACTAAAAGGAAATAATCATTTAGGAATTATTAGTTTAAGTCCATATATCAAAGGAATTTGTGATGATGTGCTCATTTCAATGCCATCACCATTAGGGCATGATTATTTATCGTACAATGACCCTTATGCCGATACTTGTGCTTGCGACCCTAAATTATATAACTATACGGGAACAGGTATTAGCGCAAATATTACTCCCCCCAATCCTGAATGTAGTAGTTGTAGTACAGCTACCAATGCGGGTTTAAACCCTGAGGTAAAATTAGCAATGGCTAATATGAAAAATATTGATAATAAATATAAATGTAAAAATTGTATTGATTGTTGCACCTATAAAAAAGCCATGTACTTATTTATAGTTGATTACGATACTATTTTGACAAAAAACAATAATTCTGCTACAGCTAGTTTTAATACAACGTTACCCACAAATATCCCAACACCTACGTCAGCAACAGTTGGTTTCGATAGATATACTATACTAACCAATTATTTTAACAATAATTTAGGATTTAATTTAAGCTATGATGATTATATTGCATTTGGGGCCAATTGTTTTGGTGTTGCAGCCACATTTGATGCCATTACACAAAAAGCACTTGAATTAAAAGCTAATAACATTTCTGAATCCATAGATAACAATGAATGTAAACCCAAATCATTACCCAAAGGAGATAACTCATATTCTGTTTCAACCCATCAAGAATGTTATAAATATTATTTAGGAGAAGAATTAGTTGATCCTCATAGTGATTATTACTTAACTCATTCTTTTATTTATGACAGGGTAGAATATACTCCTGACGATTGTTATCCATTTTCAACAAGTTCTACTATTTCTAACTACGATAGAAATTTTGGAATTGACACTTGTGGATGTAATAAAATTTTAAAAGCAGAGGATGAATACCTAAGAGGAGAAATAAGTAATCAATTATTTTCAAGTGCTAAAGACTATATAGAAAAAACATTTAATTGTGGTATTACACTTAATGATTATAGTAGTTATAAATATAAATGTAATTTAGCTAAAGATTATTTTACTACCCCTTCTAATGATTCAAATGATTTGAAAACTGTAAAATATAATGTAGATGGAACTCTAAATTGGAATGATACCAGGCAGACTATAAGTAATATTAATCATTCAAACACTAAAAGTGCAGAGCATATACTTCACGAAGTATCATCTCAAATTAATTCTGGTGATAATTTATATAATATTAATTCGTGCGGGCCTTCAAGTTGTGCTAGTTTCATCACTCTCTGCAATAAACCATTTAACGAAGTAGATTTTGTGGTTGAAGATCCATGTAAAACACGCATGAAATCGTTGGCTAAAATGAGTGCAGAAAATGCTTATAAAATTTATGTAGATTCAGTAACTGCCACATTTAAAACTGCCTACTATAAAAAATGTTTACGACCATTAAACATTGAGAAATTTGTTTCAAGATACGAACAACCTCAATACCAATATACTTTATACTACTACGACCAAGCAGGTAATTTAGCCAAAACTGTTCCACCCAAAGGTGTAAAACCACTAAATAATACAGATGTTTTAAAGGTAAATAATATTAGGTTAACGCCTAGCGAAAATGGAACAGAATTACTAACCCCTACTCACCAAATGGCTACTTTGTATAAGTACAACACTTTACAAAATTTAACTTGGCAAAAAACACCCGATGCAGGTATTTCACAATTTTTTTATGATCAATTAGGGCGATTAGTAGTTAGTCAAAATGCCAAACAAGCATTGAATTTGCAATATAGTTACACCCTTTTTGATGATTTAGGAAGAATTACTGAAGTTGGGCAGCTAGTAAAAAATGTTGGAGAATCAATGACTGATGCTATTGCTAGAAATCCTAATCCAAATGCGAATGGAATTCCTGGGCTCCCAGATTGGTTAAGTACTAGCAATAGAGGTCAAATTACCCGAACTTATTACGATGAAGCAAATACTAATGTTATTGATGACATTTTATTTAAGCAAAATAATCTACGTGGAAGAGTTGTTTATACTACTTTTAGCAATTATTATAGTACCGTAATTACTAAATACGATCATGCAGTACATTATGATTACGATATACATGGAAACGTAAAACAACTAATGCGTGAAATAAAAGCACTAAAAGCCATATTACAGGATTATAAAATTACCAAATACGACTATGATTTGGTAAGTGGTAAAGTTAATAATGTGTATTACCAACTTGGTCAGGCCGACCAGTATATGCAACATTATGAGTATGATGCTGAAAACAGAATTATAGGTGTTCAATCTGGTCAAACAAAAAACCAGTTAGATGAAGATGCTGCCTATTATTACTATATGCATGGGCCTTTGGCTCGTGTGGAGTTAGGCCATTTAAAAGTGCAAGGTGTTGATTATGCTTATACTTTGCAAGGATGGCTTAAAGGAGTAAATACTACCCATATTAATAGTTATAGAGATATGGGAAGAGATGGGTATAGTGGAACAGGCTATAATGGAAATAGCCATGTGCCTATTGATGAATACGGATTTAGTTTAAATTATTTTGAAGGGGATTATAGTCCTATTGGAGGTAATGATAACATTACTAATACTAACAATTTTATTGCAAATACAATAGGAGCAACTACTTTAAATGCAAAGGCACTTGACTTATACAATGGAAATATACGAATGATGGCTGTTGCTATTCGCCAGTTTGGATACACCCCAATAGCTAATGCTTATCGTTACGACCAATTAAATAGGTTAGTGGAAAGCAATACTTTTGATAATTACGACAGTGTAAACAATGCTTTTTTAAGCACTGGAAATGCAATGAATGCTTATAAAAACACATTTGCATATGATGAAAATGGAAATATTTTAACTCAGATTCGCAATGGAAATACAACCATTGTAAATATGGATAATCTTTCATACGAATATTATATGGATGGAACAGAGCCTACCAATAAATTAAAACGAGTAGGCGATGCTGTAACTGCTACTAATTATACCGATGACATAGATGATCAAGGGCCAAATAATTATAGCTATGATGAAATTGGTAATTTAATTAAAGACAATGCCGAACAAATAGACAAAATAGAATGGACTGTTTACGGTAAAATACAAAAAATTACAAGAATGGGTAATAGTACCAAACCTGATTTAGAGTTTGAATACACCCCCGATGGACACCGAGCTGTTAAAATAGTAAAACCTGATAGAAACGATGATAGTAAAAATATTTATACTTATTATGTGCGCGATGCACAAGGAAATATTTTGGCTACTTACACCCGATATTTTAATAAAACAATTGATTTTGCAACCATTAGCTATGACCAAATAAATCAAAAAATTATAGATAATGCTGGGTATAATGAATTTGCTAATTTTACCAAAACATACAGTAACAATGCAGATTTAAAAACAAGCTTATTTAATAGTGTAAACACTGACAATGCATTACTAAAAAACTTTAATCCAAACGTATTACTTGCCAACCACACTTCAGCATTAACCACTTTATTAACCAATATTTCAAACCTTGATTTTGTTAAAGTATTTGCTGGTAGTAACCCCGATTTTTACCAATTGTGTAAGTGTTTTTCTTATAGACAACTAACCAACCCTAATACACTATTAAATTTAAAACAAGGATTGTTGCAAAGCAATAACGGAATTCAAATAATAATGGATTATGTGAGTAATAACGACCCTGTGGCTTTTAAAGACATAAGCAATTCCAATAATTACAGTGGTAATGGAGAAACTCAAGATAGAATAGATTTTATTAAAAACTATTTGTTTGAAGAAAACATTGATATAGAAATGCTACAAGAACGAAGAGGTAATTTTGCCGCTTCATTGGCTCAATATTATAACTTTGATGATAATTGCCAGTTATTGGCACAAGCTCTAAATGAAGGATTTGAAAGAGACAAAGAATTGGTATATGCCACCTTGGCAAATTTAGATGGAATAAGAAATATTTTTTATAACGAATCTTCCTATTTTGATTGTGATTTAAATAGGAACAGAACAGCTGCTATTTCTTTATTAAGCAATAACCCCGAAATGGTATGGAACGCATTGTTACAAAGCCAAAATGAAGCCTATTGGTTTGCTTGGCTTAAAGACTATGACCCTGAATTTATTTACCATTTAGCTTTTAACTACCCAAATTTAATTGGTACTTACCAAAACTCACATAATTTATATGGAGGAGGAAACAATACCATTGGAAAACAAAATTATTTTGTAAACTTGCGTAGCGTTTTAAACCAAACCATTTACAATAATATAATAACTGAATTTTTACAAGGGAGTAATGTTTATACCGATAGCATGAATTTAAGCGAATGGCACATATATGGCAGCAGTAGGCTAGGTATTTTCCAAACTAGTATAAACATGGCTTATATAAATGTAAGAATTGTAGGCAGTGTTACCACTAACGAAACCACCGAAACCACAGCTACTATTGCCATGCCAAGCTATACTTTATTCTCATTAGAAAGAGGTGCAAAACGTTACGAATTAACGAATCATTTAGGTAATGTGTTGGTAGTGGTAAGTGATAAGAAAATATCAAATTGCCCAACCCAAATAGTAAACTTTGATTTTAGTACAGCTCCAAATTTAAATGGTGCTTGGAACATAAAAAACAGCTTTGCAGGGCAAAATGCAATTATAACAAGAGTAAACCAAAAGATAAAATTAGTAGATAATCAAACTGCTGATCCTTATGCAAGGTTAAATTACTTTATGTCAAGTGATTTAATAAAAAACCATATTTACAAATTAGAAATAGACATAGATAAACAATTAGGAACAGGAAATTGGAGTTTAAATGTAGATTACAATGCCAACCAAAACGCTTATGGCGGAACAATGCTTAACTATAACTTAGTAGATGGAACCAATACCATAAACTTTACTGCTCCTGGTTATGTTTGGAGGTTTAGGTTTATATACAGCAGTGCACAAGAAGATATTGAATATACTTTCGATAACTTTAAAATAACTGATGTAACCACTGGTGAAGTATTTAATTATACTGCCGATGTAGTGAGTGCGAATGATTATAGTCCATTTGGTGCGCCTTTGGCGGGCAGGAGTTATACAGCACCAAACACAAGTTACCGTTTCTCCTTCAATGGAAAGGAAGTTGACCCAGAAGGCATGGGAGGAGGTGGAAGCACTTATGATTATGGTTTCCGTATTTACAATGCACAATTAGGCAAGTTTTTAAGTGTTGATCCGTTGACAAAAT
>JAAFJM010000035.1 GCA_013298895.1 Bacteroidota bacterium
AGCAGCATTGATAACTTTAACTGGTTGGACAATTGGAACGTTTTCGTTTACCAAAGCATCTAAATTGTATGCGCCAGTTTCGGTTAATAGGGTGCGTTTGCTTTACGCTTGCATTTTGTTAAGTGTAATTACTTGTGTAGTTATTTCGTTTAGCCATGTTTCCCAATTAGCCATTATTGAGTTATTTAGGGGTCCGCTGCCAATGCATTGGGTTTGGTTAGGTGTTTCGGGCATTATTGGTTTAAGTATTGGCGATCATTTTGCTTTTACGGCATTTAAAATATTAGGCAGCAGCCGAACCAGTTTGTTTAACTCTTTTGCACCTGCAGCAGCTTTAATTGGTGGCGTGCTTATGCTTGGCGAAAGCATTAATTTAATTGGTATTTTTGGAATGCTTATTTCCATAGCAGGTATAGCTTGGTTTATAAAAAGCAATGCCCATAACAATGAAGTTTTAGATAAAAAACACGTAACCAAAGGCATAATTTTTGCCATTTTAGGGGCGGTATGCCAAGGACTTGGGTTGGTATTTGCTAAAAAAGGTTTGGTTTTACAAAACTCCAGTGGTGAATTACTTTCGCCTATACATGCCACTTGGATAAGGCTTTTTATAGGAACTATTTTTATTTATGCCATGGGCATTTTTAAAGTAAATGTTTGGAAAGAGTTTAAAGAAATAAGCACCACCAAATTGTATTTTAAACCCATCATTATTGGAACTGTATTTGGGCCTGTAATGGGAGTGAGCATGTCGCTTTTTGCGGCAAGTAATATGGATGTATCGTTAGCGCAAACCATTTTTTCGTTTTTACCTATAACAGTAATAGTATCAGCGCATTTTATGGGCAAAGAAAAAATTAAATTAGAGTCCATTTTTGCAGCATTGTTAAGTTTGGTAGGTGTGTTTGTTTTGATGTGGCGCTGATGAATAAGGCTATTTAATAATGAAAGTTAATAAAGAAGAAGATGAACAAGGTATTTAAAACCAACAGCCCATTAACACCAACACCAGCAAAAAACGCCATTATTTTAGATGCTCCTGAAACATTATTAAGTCAAGTTACAAGTGTTGATTACCAATTTAGGTAATAGAAAATAAGTAGAGACGTTTAATTAAACGTCTCTACTATAAAATTTATTTTGCAGGTAAAACCACTTTATTAATTACATGTACCACACCATTTGTTGCTTGAATATCAGCAGTGGTAACTGTTATATCTGTTACATCACCTCCATTAAATTTAACTCCTGCGGTAGTATTAAATGTTAACTTAGTATTGGTATTTAGCGTAGTAACTATATCGCCATTTTTAATTTGCGAAGATCTTACTTGTGTGCCTAAAACGTGAGATGTTAAGATTGGAGTCAATTGCTCCTTGGTAAAATCTTCCAATTTAAAATTAATAGCATTAAACGCATCGTTGGTTGGAGCAAACACAGTAATAGAAGCACTTTCTTCTAATGTACTTACTAATGTTGCTTTATCTAAAGCACCTACTAATGAAGTAAAAGCAGGGTTATTTACTGCAATATCAACCACTGATTGCGGAGATAAAGGCATATCAATAACATGAATAATTCCATTGCTCGCAGCAATATCAGCAGCTACTACATTCGCTTCATTGTTTAATTTTACAGGATTATTAGCTGTGCGTAATGAAACCCCGTTGCCATTTACCAAATATAAAGTTCCTACGTAAGCATTAAGCACTTCGGTTGATTTTACTTTTGAGCCTAAAACGTGGTAAAGTAAAGCGTTTTTTAAAGCTAAAATCTGCTCTGTATCAGTAATGGCGTTGATTACTTCCACACTAACATCTTCTTTTCTAAAAGCTGCATTATTTGGAGCAAAAACTGTGTAGGTACCGGCATTGGTTAAAGTTTCTTTTAAACCAGTTTTGTCTAATGCTGCTACTAAAATACTAAAGTTAGTATCGCCTTTTGCAATTTCGTAAATACTTTTTAATGTAGGAGTAGTTGGAGTTGGGGTGGTTTTGTCATCATCTTTTTTGCACGATGTAACTAACAAAGCACCAAATGTTAAGCTTAATAAAGCCGTTTTAAAAATGTTCTTTTTCATTTGTTTAATATGTTTAAATAAGTAATACCCGTTTAAACATGATAATTAAATGATAAGTTTTTATTTTGATATGCTATGACAATTATTTTACGAAAAGCCTTGCAAAACCAAGGTTTTTACTTAAAATATTCTAAAATAAATTATTAGGAAAACTATTAAGTTATTTGTTTTGTTAGGCTTAAATTATTTTTATAATCTTTCTGATTTCAATACCACACATAAATAAAAACAAGATTGAAAGTACGATGTAAAATATAATTAAGCTTTTGCTGTCAAACCAATTTGTCTGACTGTCTTCTTGCTTAACAATTTGATAATCAACGACACCACCACATTCAACTAATTTGAAATCCAATTGAACTAAATCATTATCAATTAATGGTTTTGGTTTAGAATAAAAATTAAAAAACCAAAAATCATTGCCAACATATGTAAACCTTCTTGCTTTTTCCTTCATGGAAATGTTAATTATTTCAACAAACTCCCAATATTTTGAATTGTTTCCCAAAACAATATGAACACCAGAAAGAGTATCTTTACTTTTGACTAAATCTCTTAATTGCAACTGCACAAAATCCAGTTTGGTTCTATCTTCTTTTTCGTTTCCAGTTAGGTAGATATTTAAGTAATTTCTTTGAGGATGGATATAATAATCATAGCCTTCCATTACCCAATACTCTGACATAAGAGGAGTCCAAGCATTTAACTCGATAGCATACAAACGCTCAAAAACCTTGGTTTTTTGCACATACAAAACACACAAAATAGGCAGGAACAACAAGCTAATTAAGCCTGATGTGTAATACAGTTTTTTATGTGGTTTATGATTAATCATACTTTTTTACTATCGTCTATGGTCTATTGACTAGCAACCATTTTAACTTAACCACATAGAACATAGAAACATAGAACCCTACTTTTAATGTAATGTTGGTAAACTAAACAAGGAAGATGCTTGCAGCATGACGTTTTTTCATCCATGGTTTATCATCCATCAACTAAAAGCCAGTGGCCAGAGGCTAGCTGCCAGTAGCTAATTCAACTACACCCAAATCGTCTTCACATTACAAAATTCTCTTAAACCAAACTCACCCAATTCGCGACCAAAACCCGATTTTTTGATGCCGCCAAACGGAAACCTTGCATCGCTTTTTACTATTTGGTTTATATATATCATGCCGCTTTCTATGTTATTGGCAATTTGTTTGGCTTGCATAATGTCTTTACTCCAAATACTGGCACCTAATCCATAACTAGTAGCATTGGCTAAAGCAATGGCTTCATCAGTTTCGGTAAACGTGTAAAAACTTATTACAGGACCAAACAGTTCTTCAGTAAATGCCCTAGCAGTTTTGGGAATATTTCCTAAAATAGTGGGTGGATAAAAGAAACCTTTCGAAGGTAAGTCAGGCTTTTGGTACAAAATGGTTGCGCCAGCAGCTACCGAATCATTTACTTGGTTTTGCAGCAACTCTTGTAAGTCTTTTCGAGCCAGTGGACCAATCGAAATATTTTCATTTATTGGGTTTCCAATAGTCAATTTTTCAATGCTTTGGGTCAATTTTGTTAAAAACTCATCGGCTATATTTTGATGTACAATAAACCTTTTGGCCGATACACAACTTTGACCATTGTTTTGAAAGCGAGCCATCATAGCATTGCTTACTGCAAAATCTAAATCAGCATCAGACATTACAATAAATGGGTCGCTACCTCCTAGTTCCAACACTGATTTTTTAATGTTTTTTCCTGATAAACTTGCTACAGCCGAACCTGCTTTTTCGCTACCAGTTAAGGTAGTTGCAGCAATTCTTGAATCGTTAATCAAACTTTCTATTTGTGTTTCACTGGCAAAAATGGTTTGAATAACGCCATTTCCAAAACCACATTGATTCAATAAATGTTGCAAAGCCAAACTGCTTTGAGGCACATTTGGAGCGGGTTTAATTAAAACACAATTGCCACTCATAATTATGGGAATGGCGCTGCGCAATACTTGCCAATAAGGAAAATTCCAAGGGAAAATGCCTAAAACCACACCAAGCGGCTCGTATTTAATTTCAACCATGGCGCCCGTTTCCGACTGACTCAATTTACTTTGCAAAATATCAGCACTGCGGGTAGCGTAATATTCGCAAAGGCGCACACTTTTCAAAACTTCGGCCTTGGCTTCGGTTTTAAGTTTGCCCATTTCTGTGCTAGCTATTAAAGCTAACTCATCGGCATTGTCTTTTAAAAGTTCTGAAAGTTTTAGCACACATTTTGCCCTATCGGCAAAGGTGGTTTTGCGCCAAAAGCCAAAGTGTTCGGCCGCATTGCCAAGTGCAATATTTAAATGTTCATTGCTTATAAAGTCGTAATTTCCAATTACTTCTTCGGTAAATGGATTGATTGATTTAAAATTTTTCAAAGTAAAATAACAATTTATAATTTAGCCAAAGCTGCTTTGGCTTGTTGTTGTAAATAGTTTTTGTAATCGTAATTTTTGTATTCAAAAACCTTGTTAAAATGCGTTTTGGCCAATTGCTTAAAATTGAGCTTTTGGTAAATATAACCTAATTGCAAACAAGAGTTGGCAGCCAAATATTCATTTCCTTTAAAATTGGTTTTTACAGTAAGTTCATAATATTCAATGGCCTTACCTAGCTTATTGTGCTCATGATAAATACGGCCCATACGGTACAAATATTCCACTTTTTCTAAATCTGTCCTGAATGTACCAACAGGTTTGGCCAACATAATTTGCTCAGCTTGCTCATAATAGCCACCATCAAAAAGAAGCCTGCCTTTTAGTAAAGTTTTTTCTGGAAAACGGTCTTTTCCACCACTTGAAGCCAATTGGTTTTTTTCGCCTTTCTCCGAAATATTTACAGCTATATTTCTGTAAAGCAAATAACTAACCGTATCGTTTTTTAACCACGCACACCAACTTAATTTTTGATATGCTTCTTTGTTATCGTTTTTATCTTTATTGGAGGCTATGAACTTTTTAAAATGAATTGCTGCATTTAAATCTAACCTTTGTAATAAAGCCGAGCCATGCATCATTTCTAAAAATGGAAACGAAATATAATCGCTTCCTGTGGGGCGTTGAGTTAATGTTTCAACACAAGCTTCGTTATTATCGGTTCCTTTAGCCGCAAAAGCCCTGATACAAACGCTCATTAAGTTGGTTTTATAATCAGCGGTGTATTTATCGGCTAGTTTCCAGGCTTCAGCCTTGTTTTTTAAAAAATTGAGGTTAAACAAAGCATAAAAATATTGCGCATTTTTACGCTCCATCAAAATTTCTTTGTCATCGGCTTTTTCTACATACTCTTTCATTAAAGCCAAGCCTTCGTTCAAATCGGCATTCATACCTGCTATGCCTACTATCCAATGATAAGAATCGGGAATTGTTCCTAGTATAGCCTTTAAAACTCCAATGTCTTTTTTATTGGTAATAAAATTAGGAAATGCTTTTTGGTTTTGCTCTAAAAGCGAATAGCACGATTTAAAATCCCAAGCAGCGCCTAGATATTCTTCAAACATGCCTTTTAAAAATGCATTTTGTAAATGTATTTCAGCTTGTGCAAAAAGTTTATATGGATTTGAATTGTCAATGCGTTTAATGGCCTCAATTCTCATTGATTTTACCTTTTCGGCTGCATCAAAATCTTCTTTTTTTTGCAAACAAAGCACTCGGTAAAAATCAATATAGTTATCAAATAAATGAACGGCCATATTCATTTTATTGGCTTGCTTTTCGGATTCAACCAAAGCTTTTCCTTTATCTAACCTTAAAGCGGCTATATGTTTTTGGGCTTCTAATAAATTAGGAGATAGCACAAAAGTATATGGGCTTGTGGCATTTAAAAAACTGCACAAGCCCAAAAACAAAGTGGATATTATTACAAGTCGTTTGATAATGGAAAACAATTATTCGTTTATAAATAATGCTTTTAACTCTGTAGCCTCATTCGCTTTCATTTTACCGGCCAAAACCAAACGTAATTGGCGTCTGCGTAATGCACCATCAAAACGTTTTTGCTCTTCTTCAGTTTCAGGTTTTAAAGCGGGTACTTTTAATGGGGAACCATTTCTATCTAAGGCCACAAAAGTGTAATAGGCTTCATTGCTTTTAAAACGTTCGCCATTTGGAATATTTTCGGCATGTACCACAATATGAATTTCCATAGAGGTATTAAATGCCCTAGAAACTTGCGCTTCTAAGGTAACTACATCGCCCAAATGAATGTTTTTATTAAAACTAACACTATCAACCGAAGCGGTAACTACTGTTTTACCACTGTGTTTTTGCGCTGCAATGGCCGCACAAATATCCATCCAATGCAATAATTTTCCGCCCATTAAATTGTTTAAAGTGTTGGTGTCGTTGGGTAAAACCAACTCATTCATAATGGTGTGGCTTTCCTTTGTCGATTTAATAATTTCCATTTTTATGCTGTAAATATGAGCGTGCAAGTTAGTAAAGCCCACATTTAATAAAAACGAAATTAAATATTTAAAGTTTTAAATTATTCAAACGGTATATTTGCCCCCAAAATGCATCCGTAGTTTAATGGATAAAATGTTAGATTCCGGTTCTAATGATGGGGGTTCGATTCCCTTCGGGTGCACACGTTTTAATTTGCCTACAGTATTATTAGGAAATAGCCATTTGTTTTATAACAAGTTAGCCACTCTAAATTCAGATTTTATTTTACTTTCAATATGGACCGACCTTAATCTATTATTCATTTCATTAACGTTAGAGGTATTTGATAATAAGTTTTTAGTTAAGTTTAATTAGGCATTCCTATACAACTAAATAGGCAATGCCACCTAAGTAAGTGGGTTAAGCTACTTAACTAACATGGCTTAACTACTTAGCTAAATGGCCTAGCGACCTAACTAACTAACCTAAGCTACTTAACATTTACCCATCCATAAACTATGACCGTACTGCCAGCCGCTAAAAGCCTGTTGCCAGAAGCCACCTACCGCGAAAGTCTGTAAAAACTGCAATCATTATCCTAACTTATGTAAGTGCTTGGCATAGCGCAATAGCTAACCTTGCATCAAGCAAACAAGTAAAAAAATTTAATGATGAAACAGTTACAAGACAAAGTAGCCATTATAACAGGTGGTGCAGGCAGTATTGGAAAAGTTACCGCCAATTTATTTTTAGAAGAAGGTGCCAAAGTTTTATTAGTTGATTTAAACGAAGACCAACTGAAAAAAGTAGTAGCTGAGTTGAACCACGAGCATGTGGCCTATTGCGTTGCCGATGTATCGCAGTCGGTTCAAGTAGAAAAATATGTACACGAAGCCGTTAGGTTATTTGGCAAAATTGATGTGTTTTTTAACAATGCAGGTATTGAAGGTACGGTTAAACCCATTGTTGATTACCCCGAAGATGAATTTGACAGGGTAATTTCAATAAATGTAAAAGGCACTTGGTTAGGGAACAAATATGTATTACCCAAAATGAACCAAGGAGGCAGTATCATTATGACCTCGTCAGTGGCAGGCTTAATTGGTTTTGCTCATTTAGGCGCTTATGTTACTAGTAAACACGCAGTAGTGGGCATTATGCGCACCACAGCTTTAGAAGCAGCGCCCTTAAATATTAGGGTAAATTCTGTACATCCAGCACCTGTTAATAACCCAATGATGCGCTCTATTGAAGAAGGTTCATCGGCAGGACATGGTGAAGAGGTAAAGAAGCTTTTTGAAGCAGCCATTCCATTAAAACGTTATGCCGAATCGATTGAAATTGCAAAATTGGTTTTGTTTTTGGCAAGTGATAACAGCCAATACATTACCGGAACCACCATGGTTATTGACGGAGGCATGTGCGCTCAGTAAACATTTACATTAACCTAAAACTTTAAGCAATACTATCATGAACCAAACACATATTCATTTACTCATTACCCATCTTCCAATATTTGGTTCCATGTTAGGCGCATTGGTGCTTTTGCATGGCGTTGGTGTAAAAAGCGATCAAACCAAAATAGCAGCTTATTATGTATTTATACTTTCGGCTATTGGTGCAACTGTGGCTTATTTAACGGGCGAAGGAGCCGAAGAAGTAGTGGAAAAAATTCAAGGTGTGGTGGAAGAAAGCATTAAAATACATGAAGATTCAGCCACTGTTACTTTAATTTCCTTAATTGTTTTAGGAACAGCTTCCATAATTGGAGTGTACCTTACCTTTAAAAAATCAATTTATATTACCTCAACAGCATTTATAATATTATTTGTATCTATTTTCAGTTTTATTTTAGTGGCCCGCACAGGTTATTTAGGCGGAAAAATTAGGCATACAGAAGTAAATGATTCGGTTATTTTAAACACAATAGAAACAGGTAAAGTGGAATAAAAAGAATATTAAAAAGCTAAGTAAATGAATCAATACAATCCAGTTGTTTATCTAGTTTTATTTAGAATCGATAAAACAGGCATTTTTACACTAAAGATAAAACAATAACCAAGATAGTTTTTATTAAGCATAAGTAAGGTGTAAAAATGTAGTTAAATATATTAGTATAAAACGTGGTTTAAAAATTACGAAATAGTAATGCAAATTTTATTGTAAAAAGGAAAACTAGATTTAATGTTAAGTATTATTTCCAATCACCAATAGCCACAAATGTTTTTAGTTTGTGTAGGCCGCCACTTTATAATTTACAGGGGTAAAATCGAGAAAAAAATTAATAGAAAAATGTTGTTAAGACTTAAATAAAATATCTTTAATGTTTAATTGTAAGTTTACATGTCCATTAAAAAAGTTTTCTTCAATATAATAGCAAATGTCAAAGCTAATTCCTTGAGCTACTTTATGGTAATGCTCCCCTAGTCCAAAGCCAATTGCCTTATATATACGTCCGCCTTCTTCATGCGTTAAACTCATGCGTAGGTGATTATTCCCCACCACAGTCACATCTCCCACATCCCAAACATTTCTGGTCATAAAAATAGGACTCATATTACCAGGACCAAATGGCGCAAATTGTTTTAATACACTAAAAAATTTAGGTGTAATAGCTCTAAAAGGAATTTCAGTATCATATTCTATTTCGGGTGTTAAGCTCCTGGTTTCAATGTTTTTAACCACTATCGATTCAAACTTTTCGATAAATTTTGGAACATTCTCAACGCGTAAAGTTAAACCTGCAGCGTGAGTATGGCCTCCATATTGTTCTAATAAATCGGCACATTCTTCAATGGCGTGGTACAAATCAAAACCTTCTACCGAGCGAGCTGAACCAGCAGCCATTCCATTACTTTCAGTTAAAACTATAGTTGGTCTGTAATACTTTTCAATTAAGCGAGAAGCCACAATTCCAATAACGCCTTTATGCCATTCTGAATGGAACAAAACGGTTGATTTTCGATTATGAAAATCTTTATCGGCTAAAATCATGTTAAAGGCTTCTTCGGTAATGCTGCTATCAAAGTTTCTACGCTCATTGTTATGATGGTTAATCATTTCAGCAATTTGTTGAGAGTCTTTGTCTTTATCCGAAATCATTAACCGAACCGAATCTTTGGCATCGGCAATACGCCCTGCTGCATTAATTCTTGGTCCAATAAAAAACACAATATCATTTACTGAGTATTCTGGTCGTGGAGCATAATTTTCCAATAATGCTTTTATCCCTCTGTTAGGATTAGTTTTTAATTTTTTTAATCCTTGGTAAGCCAAAACCCTATTTTCGTCCATAATTGGCACCAAATCACTAGCTACACTAATGGCAGAAATATCCATATATTCCTCTACCTCTTTAAAATCAATTTCGTGTTTAACGCAATAAGCCTGAACCAACTTTAAACCTATTCCACAACCTGAAAGTTCTTTAAAAGGGTAGGGGCAATCAGCTTGTTTTGGATTTAAAATAGCCACTGCATCTGGCAATTCTTCCCCGGGTAAATGATGGTCGCAGATGATAAATTCAACACCTTTTTTATTAGCATACTTTACTTTATCGTTGGCTTTTATACCACAATCTAAGGCAATAATTAAGCTGTAACCATTATTACTAGCCCAATCAATGGCCATAAACGAAATTCCGTAACCTTCTGTATACCTGTCGGGTATATAATATTCAATTTCTTTAAAGCGTTTTGAAAAAAAATCGTAAACGGTTGCCACAGCAGTAGTTCCGTCCACATCGTAATCGCCATAAATTAATATTTTTTGATTTTTTGCTAAAGCCTCGTCTATGCGTTCTACTGCTTTGGTCATACCCTTCATTAAAAAAGGATCGTGCATGTGTGCATACTGAGGTCTAAAAAAGTTCTTTGCTTTTTCAAAATCGTCAATACCTCTCTGAACCAAAATGCCTGAAAGTACTTTATTTACATTAATAGAAGCAGCCAAAGCCTCAACGGTTTTCTTATCGGGTTCGGGTTTTGCTCGCCATTGTTTTTGCATAAAGTGTGGCGAATTTAACAAATTATATCGAATTTAAATTCACTTTTTATAACAAACTTTTTTTTATGTTTTCTCTTCTAATTAATTTCTTTAAAAACTAACGACTTAAGAGTTATTTAATTATTGTTTTAATATTTTACTATTTTTGAACAAACTTTTTTGGAAAAACAAATGAGCAATAAAAATAAAAAAGTAAGTGGTGTTGTTTTTAGCACTGATTCAGATTTTAGTTACGATTTTGAGCAGGAAGAAACAATAGAAACCTTGCCTAATAACCAACAAAACCTTAAAATATTTTTAGATAAAAAAAACCGTGCAGGGAAAGTAGTTTCCGCTGTTAGCGGTTTTGTGGGCACCACCGAGGATTTGAATGCTTTAGGCTCAGCTTTAAAGAAATTATGTGGTGTAGGTGGCAGTGTAAAAGATGGTGAAATATTAATTCAGGGCGAGTTTAGAGATAAAATTTTGACGCATTTAATTAAATTAGGATATAAGGCTAAAAAAGCGGGCGGATGATAAAAGACTGCTGGCATCTAGCTTTTAACAGTTGGTAAAGTTTAGTAAACAATCCATCCATTTAACAATTTAGCAATTCAAAAAAATCTTTAAATCTCCAAATCACAAATCATCAAATAATAAAAACATGATCATAGAACAATTATATACCAATTGCTTGGCACAAGCAGCCTATTATATTGAAAGTAATGGCGAAGTGGCTATTATTGATCCTTTGCGCGATTACCAAATGTATATTGATAAAGCTACCGCTAATGGTGCTAAAATAAAATATATTTTTGAAACACATTTCCATGCCGATTTTGTAAGTGGACATGTGGATTTAGCAGCTAAAACAGGTGCTACCATTATTTACGGTCCAACTACTGTTACTAATTATCCTGTTCATGTAGCTAAAGATAATGAGGTATTTGAACTGGGTAAATTAAAAATAAAAGTATTGCATACACCGGGTCATACTTTGGAGTCAAGTTCGTTTTTATTAATAGATGAAAACGGAAAAGATTATTGTGTATTTACTGGCGATACCTTATTTGTAGGCGATGTTGGTCGTCCTGATTTATTAGATGGTTTTATGACCAAAGAAGAGTTGGCTGCTAATATGTTTAACTCATTAAATACCAAAATCAAGACTTTGGCTGATGATGTGATTGTTTATCCTGCCCATGGCCCTGGTTCGGCTTGCGGTAAAAATATTGGCAAAGAGACTTTTAGTACTATTGGTGAGCAAAAAGCTAGCAATTATGCTCTACAACCAATGACCGAAGCTGCTTTTATTACAGCTATAACAACTGGAATTGCGCCAGCACCAAGTTACTTTTTTAAAGATGCAAAACTAAACAAACAAGGTTATGCCAGTTTTGAAACAGTAATTGAGCAAGGCTTAAAACCACTTTCGGTTGATAAATTTGAAGAATTTTACGTAGAAGGTGCCACCATTATTGATACGCGTATAGCCGATTTTTTTGAGTTAGGTTTTATTCCTAAATCGTTTAATTTTGGTTTAAATGGACAGTATGCCATATGGGCTGCTACTTTATTAGATATCCATTCACCAATTATAGTAGTAGCAAAACCTGGTACTGAACAAGAATCGGTAGAGCGTTTAACACGCGTAGGTTTTGATAACATAAAAGGTTTTTTAGAAGGCGGTTTTGATTGCTGGAAAAATGCCAATAAAAAATTTGATATGATTATCAGCATTTCATCGGAAGAGTTGGTTTTAGATAGTTTACATAACCCAAGTGCAGTGATTGTAGATGTGCGCAAACCAACTGAATTTGCTGGCGGACACTTAATGCAAGCAAAAAATATTCAGTTAAGCGAAATACTAACCAATAATAGTGAGTTGGGAAAAAACCAAGAAATTTTAGTGCATTGTGCAGGTGGTTACCGAAGCATGGTGGCTGCTGCGGCATTAAAAACACAAGGCTTTACCAATGTTAAAAATGTTTGGGGCGGCTGGGTTCAAATAAAAGACGAACCAAAAGCACAAATAGTACAAGAGGCTGTAACTGCTTAAACGGCATTTTTGATGTCCTCGGCCATTGCAGGTGAGCACGCCTGCAATGGCTGAATAGTTAGTTCGAGCTTAGTCCGATAGCTATCAGACTCTCAATGAGCACTTATTAAAAACTCGAAACAAATCAACCCGCATTCAAATCTATCAACAATCAACTATCAACTAAATCACGCAAGGCGTGAATCAACTAAAATGAAAAAACATGCAATTGCCATTCATGGCGGAGCTGGAACTATTCTTAGAGCCTTAATGACTCCTGAAAAAGAAGCTCAATATAAACAAGGTTTACAAAATGCTTTATTGGCAGGGAATCAAATTTTAAGCAAAGGCGGTTCAAGTTTAGATGCAGTGGAAGCTGCGGTTATCAGTCTTGAAAATTTTCCATTGTTTAATGCTGGCAAAGGCGCAGTGTTTACTAATAAGGGAACTCACGAAATGGATGCTTCTATAATGGAAGGCAAAAACCAAGAAGCTGGCGCTGTTTCTGGTGTTAGTAATGTTCAAAATCCTATTCATTTGGCTAAAGTTATTATGCAAAAATCAGGACATGTTTTTTTGCAAGGTGCCGATGCTGAATTATTTGCAAGAAATATGAATTTGCCATTTCAAAACAACGACTATTTTTATACTGCTGAGCGTTACAAACAATGGCAAGATGTAAAAGATACTGATGGTTATCAATTGGATCATACAGTGCTAGAAACTGGCGAAAAAAAATTTGGAACAGTTGGCGCAGTGGCTTTAGATATTCACGGAAATTTAGCTGCTGCTACTTCTACAGGAGGCATGACCAATAAACGCTTTGGTAGGGTAGGCGATAGCCCAATAATTGGAGCTGGAACTTATGCTAACAATAATACTTGTGCTATTAGTTGTACTGGTCATGGCGAGTATTTTATGCGCGCAGTAGTAGCTTACGATATAAGTTGTTTAATGGAATACAAAGGTTACAGTTTGCAGCAAGCTTGTAATTATGTAGTTAAAGATAAATTGGTAAAAATGGGTGGCGAAGGCGGCTTAATTGGCATGGATGCTCAAGGAAATATTGAACTTTGCTTTAACTCTGAAGGCATGTACCGCGGTATTTTGCGCCAAGGTGAAGAAGTGTATTTGGGTATTTATGAGTAATTTCTCGGAAATTTTGCAGATTAAAATTCATTGAAAAATATTTTTATTAGATAATTATAAAAACATAAAAAAGATTGCAATGAATTATGTTAAATTGCAACGTTTTTTATTAAACAAACAATTTTCTTAATTCATTTTACCCAAAAATAAACGAAACCAGCAGCATAAATGGGCGTATTTAGTTTTTTAACACAAGATTTAGCCATAGATTTAGGAACGGCTAATACTTTAATAATTCATAAAGACCAAGTTGTGGTTGACGAGCCGTCAATTATAGCAATAAACAGACGCAATGGAAACGTGATCGCTGTAGGTAGCCAGGCACAACAAATGCATGGAAAGGTTCATGAAGATATTAAAACTATTCGTCCGCTTAAAGATGGAGTAATTGCTGATTTTCAGGCTGCCGAACACATGATTCGCGGTTTAATCGGGATGATTCCTCAAGCTAATAAGTTTATTAAACCGCAACAGCGCATGGTAATTTGTATTCCTTCGGGCATTACTGAGGTTGAAAAACGTGCTGTAAAAGATAGTGCTGAACGTGCAGGTTCAAAAGAGGTTTACTTAATTCATGAGCCTATGGCTGCTGCAATTGGTATTGGAATTGATGTATTTGAACCAATGGGAAATATGATTATTGATATTGGGGGTGGAACAACCGAAATTGCAGTTATTGCTTTAGCTGGTATCGTTTGCGATCAATCAATTCGTGTGGCAGGTGATGAATTTACTGATGATATTTTAGATTATATGCGCAGGCAACATAATTTACTTGTTGGAGAACGTACGGCTGAAAGAATTAAAATTGAAGTGGGTTCTGCTCTAAGTGAATTAGAAAATCCGCCACAAGATTATGCAGTAAATGGTCGCGATTTAATGACAGGTATTCCTAAACAAATTAGCGTTACCTATTCTGAAATTGCTGCAGCTTTAGATAAATCTATTTCAAAAATTGAAGAAGCTATATTACGTGCATTGGAATTAACTCCACCTGAACTTTCGGCCGATATTTACTCAACTGGTTTATACTTAACTGGTGGTGGCGCTCTTTTACGTGGTTTAGATAAACGTATTTCGGCTAAAACCAAATTACCTGTTCATGTGGCTGAAGATCCCTTAAGAGCAGTAGTAAGAGGAACAGGTATGGCGCTAAAAAACTTAAAAAGTTATAAGTTTTTAATGACCTAATTGAAAGCATTGTACAAACCAAAGTATTAATTAACCTAAAAAAACTAACGAAATACCCAATTAAGTAAAACATGAAGAACCTAATATTTTTTATATATAAGTATTATGTATTTTTTATGTTTTTAGCATTTGAGGTTTTTGCCCTAATTGTATTATTTAGGTTCAATAATTACCAACAAGCTAGTTTTTTAAATTATACTGCAAGTACTAGTTCAAGTATTTATAATGCTATCAATAGTACAACAGGGTATTTTAACTTAAAAACATTGAATGATAGTTTACAAGTTGAAAATTCAAGACTTCGTTCACAATTACTCCAATCCTATTACCAACATGGTTACACAACCACAACAGTAAATGATACACAGTACAAACAACAATATGTGTATATATCGGCACAGGTAGTAAATAACTCTATTAGTAAAAAAAACAACTTCATTACCATTGACAAGGGCTCACTTCATGGGGTAAAACGTTTTGATGGTGTTATTTGTCCAAATGGAGTTGTTGGCATAGTGTGGCAGGTTACGCCATATTATAGTTTAGTTCAATCTGTATTGAATAGCAAAAGCAATACTGGTGCAAAAATTAAAAAAACGGGTGACATTGGTACCGTAACTTGGGATGGAAGCAATGCACTTTTTGCGCAATTAAATAATGTAAACACTTATGTTCCTGTAGCCATAGGTGATGAAGTAGTTAGCACCACACAATCAGCATCCTACCCAGAGGAAATTCCAATAGGAAAAATAGTTAATATTGATCGTAATCCTGAAAAGAACGCCTATGATATTACTATACTAGTTCATACCCCTTTCAGCCGTTTAAAAAATGTATATGTGGTTCGCAATTTATTTAAAGAGAGCCAGCAATCAGCTGAGGTTAAAGTATTAGAAGAGGAGGCAAAAGACCATGATAATTGATATACTTAATTACCTTACTAGGTTTATTCTACTTGTTTTTTTTCAAATTGTAATTATAAATAATATTGATTTAAGTACTTATGTAAATCCATATATTTATGTGGTATTTATTATTGGTTTGCCTTATAACACAAAGCCATGGATTGTATTGGTATTAAGTTTACTATTAGGAATGACAATGGATAGTTTTAGTAGTTTACCCGGACCACATATTGCTGCAACAGTTTTAATGGGCTATTTTAGAAGATTTTACCTGATTTTTAGTACTAACAAGGATGACTTAAGTACTAAAATAGAACCGAGTATAAGTACGAAAGGCCCAATTGGATTTTTAGTGTATGCGTTAATTATGGTGTTCATTCATCACTTTGTTTTATTTTACTTAGAGGCATTTAGCTTTAATCAATTTTTTTCAACTTTAGCACGTGTATTTTTTAGTACCATTTTTACAATTTTACTTATTGGTTTAGGTCAACTTCTATTTTATAGAATTGCTAAAAAAGCATAATTCACTCTAAGTTATCTTATTATTTTTTAACTCTTTACTCCAAGCCAAATAACCTTTTATTGACAATACGGTGTAAATAAGCATAAGCAATGCATAAATAAATAACCCCGATTGTAAATAAAGTACAAAGCTAGCTGCGTTAAGTATTATCCAATAAATCCAAGCAGTTACTATTTTATGGGTTTCTTTAAAGGTAGCTATAAAACAAAAAACAGTTATCAAAATATCGAGTACATTTATATTTTCAATAAACTGATTAAGCACAAAATAACTCAATACAAAACTGATGATAAAACCAAAAGCAAGGGTATAAGCTTGCATGGTTATGGTCCATTTTTTTACTTTTAATTCTTGTTTGTTTTTATCCCAAATATACCAACCATACACAGCCATTAATGCATAAAACACATGCAAAATTACTTGCCCAATTAATTGTTTTTCATAAAAAATAACTAAGCCAGTTACAGAAGATAAAAAGCCAAAAAGCCAACAGATTATTTGCTGTTTAATTAAAAAGTAGTTGTAGAGTAAAGTGGTTATAATTACTATTATTTCAAGCAATTCAATTAAAGTAAATTTCATGCTTATGCTTTTATTTGAGCAATTTTTGGGTGCATTAGTTTAAACCATAATGGAGGCACCGCAGCTACAAAAAACAATCCTGCATATCCTGCAGGTAAAATAGGACTATTGGGATAAGTTATTAATGTATGATAAGGTTTTGAAGCATAATAATGATGGTCAGCATGGCGCGATAAATCAACCAAAACAAATCTGCTTATAAAACGGTCGCTTTGCCAACTGTGTTCTTCGGTTACACGTTCTTTATAATCGCGGCTCAAACCATAATGCTGAATATAGTTTACATATTCTAACAAAAAATTAGCAAAAAAACATTGTAAGCCCCAAGCAATAATAGCATCAACACCAATAAAATAATAAATGCTTATTAGTAATAAAACTTGTAAAATTATTTGGCGAATCACATAATTCTCAAACCCGTATGCCATTTTATTTTCGGCTTTTAAACGTTGTGCTTCAATGGCAATGGCTCCCCAAAACTGCCCTGAAACCGAGCGGATAAAAAATTGGTATAAGTTTTCGCCATACTTGGCTGTAGCGTGGTCTTTATCGGTTCCCACCCATTTGTGGTGCACTTTTAAATGGTCGATATAAAAATACATATTGCCTGCTGAAAACAATAAAAGTTTGCCCAACATACGCTCGTATTTTACTTTTCTATGAATGTATTCGTGCGAAACAATAATGGCCGAAGATCCAGAATTTAAACCTGTACTTAAAGCTGCGCCAATAATAAAATAATCTGTAAGCGATTGGCTATAAATTCCATAAAATAAACTGCCCACTGAAATAAGTTGCAAAGGAATATGCAGCAGTAAAATAAACTTAGGAATTATATCGTCTTTTTCAGAGGCTTGATTAGATAAAAATTCTTTTGTTATCCATTCGAAAGTGGCTAAAACACCTAACGAAAATACAAAATTACCAAAGGCAAAATACCCGCCCATTAAATTGCCATAAATGGCAAAAAAACTTGGTAAAAAACTTAATAAATAAAGCCAATTTCTGCTACTTGAATTCATAAATTATTGCAATTTTTGTTTATACATTTGAATGGTATTGTGCAAGCCTAAATAAATAGTATCGCATACCAATGCATGACCAATAGAAACCTCAGCTAGATTAGGAATGTTTTGATTAAAGAAATGTAGATTGTGTAAATCTAAATCGTGTCCAGCATTTATACCCAAACCTAACTCATGTGCTCTAATGGCTGCTGCTGTATATGGTTTTACAACTGTTTCTTTATTGGTGTGATAATGATGAGCGTAACTTTCGGTATAAAGTTCAATTCTATCAGTTCCGGTTAGTTTGGCTCCTTCTATCATTTCTAAAACTGGGTCAACAAAAATAGAAGTACGGATTCCAGCATTTTTAAAAACCTTGATGATCTCATTTAAAAATTGATAGTGCTTAATCGTATCCCAACCGTGGTTGCTGGTAATTTGGTTCAATGCATCGGGCACTAAAGTAACTTGAGCAGGTTTGGTATCCAATACCAATTGCACAAATTTCTCTTCAAGCGGATTGCCTTCAATATTAAACTCTGTTGTTAAAACTTGTTTTAAATCTACCACATCGGCATAACGAATGTGGCGTTCATCGGGCCTTGGATGAACAGTAATGCCATCGGCTCCAAATTTTTCACAATTTATGGCAACCTGCACCAAATTTGGGTTATTGCCGCCACGGGCATTTCTAATAGTAGCAAATTTATTGATGTTAACGCTTAACTTAGTCAAAATTATTAGTTTTATGGGTTAATAGTGTTTACAATTTTACTAAATAAAATGAAGTAGGCTGTATAATTTTAAATAGTTTTGAAAAATATTTCAGAATAAACATGATTCAATTAGGCGTAGTTAGCAATTTAACAGTAAGCAGAGGCAGTGCGGTAGGATTTTTTTTAGTAGATAACGATGGCGAAGAAGTGTTGTTGCATAATAAATATGCGCCTGCAGGCTTGCAATTACACGATAATATTGATGTATTTGTTTACAACGATTCAGAAGATAGGTTAATAGCTACTACCCAAACTCCTAAAATTTTGCTTAATACATTTGCTTTGCTAAAAGTGGTGGATGCTGCCAGTTTTGGTGCTTTTATGGATTGGGGTTTAGATAAAGATTTGCTAGTTCCTTTTAAAGAGCAAGCAAAAAAAATGTACACGGGCAAGTATTACGTGGTGTATTTGTATCACGATGAAACTTCGGATAGGTTAGTAGGAACTACCAAAATTAACCGCTATTTAGATAATACTGATTGCGATTTAAAGCATAACGATGAAGTAGATTTAATGGTTTACGAGGATTTTGACTTGGGTTATTTTGTAATTATAAATAACAAATACAAAGGCCTTGTTTACAAAAACGAAATTTATACAGATGTGCAAATTGGCGATCAATTAAAAGGTTATGTAAAGCAAATAAAAGAAGGCAATTTGATTGATGTGAGTTTGCAAAAGATTGGTTTTGAAAACGTGGATATTAACTCACAAATGATTTTAGATTTGCTTAAAAGACAAGGCGGAAAACTAGCACTTCACGATGGTAGTGACCCAGAATATATAAAGCGCCAATTAGGAATGAGCAAAAAAACTTTTAAAAAGGCAGTAGGTATTTTGTATCGCCAAAAGCTAATTACGTTAGGCGATAATCAAATAATATTGGTTTAAAAAATATTTTTATTATTATTGAAACGACTACTCCACTTGATAAAAAAAATATACATATTATTCGCTGTTTTATTGTTATGGGTTAATGTGCAAGGCAATAATGGGCTGAAAAAGGATAGTATTGTAAATATTATTTTAAGCAATACCGATGTTAAAACTAAAGTTGATTTATTTAACAAAGACCTTAGTTTTTTTATTAATAATCCTTCGGAGTTAATAGAATATGCACAGAAATTATTAATAGAGGCAAAAAAGGAAAAATACAATACCGGAATTTATAATTTGTATTTGAGCTTAGGAGTAGGGTACTGCGAAAATAGGCAATTTGACTCAGCCATTAATAGTATATACAATTCATTAGGGCATTTTATTCGAGAAAAGAATGTAAGACAACGAATTCGCTGCAACAACTATTTAGGAATTTCGTACGAAGGCAAAACCAATTATACAAAAGCACTATGGCATTATTTCCAGGCATTAAATCTTTCAAAAGAAATAAATGATACTGCTTTTTTGCTAAGGTCACTTAATAATATAGCTGTAGTATATATTGTTAAAAATGACTACAATTTGGCAGAAAAAAAATTATTAGATGCACTTCCTTTAGCCATCATCCATAAATCTGAACTAAGTTTAATTAACTACAACTTAGCTATTATTTATTTAGAGAAAAAAGAATACACAAAATCACTAGCTAAATTCGAATTGGTGCTAGATGATGATATAAAAAGCAACGATTTAAAGAACATAGCTGAAACATACAATAATATTGGCGCTTGCTATTTAGGCCTAAATCAATTATCCAGAGCGGAAGATTTTTTAAATAAATCTTTTGACATTCGAGAAAAAATTAACGACAAAAATGGACTTCGTAATTCATATACTGATTTAGCAGAGTTACACATAAAAAATAAAGAATTCAAAGTAGCGCTTTTATACCTAGAAAAAGCTGAAGAATTGGCTAAAAAAGCACAAAACCTCGAAGCTCAAGTTAGTGTTTACAACGCATATATCAGCTGCTATAAAGCGCAAAATGACTATAAAAAAGTGCTAATTTATACCGAACTAAAAGTGGATATTCTGCAAAATATAAGTAATTCAGAAAATTTAGTAAAGTTAAAGGAGCTGGAGGCACAAGCACAAGCAAGACAAAAGGCTGCTGAAACAGAGGTGTCAGCAGAAAAACAAAAAAATGAATTAACAACTAGAATTCTTATAATAACCATAGTTGTTATTGTTCTTTTGGTTTTAGTGTTCTTAAGTTATTCCGTATACAATTTTAGAAAAAATAATGCAATACTTAGAAGTAATAAAGCTGCATTGACCTTAAAGAATGAAGTGCTAATAAAGCAAAATGAAGAAATATTAAGAAATCAAGAGCTTGCCAAGCAGGCCGTAGTGGCAAAAGCTAGCTTTATTAGAAACATAAGTCATGAAGTTAGAACTCCGTTAAATGCAATAAATGGAGTAGCTGATTTGATTAGTCAAGACAACTTAAATCAACAGCAAATTGATAATATTCAAATTCTAAAAAAATCAACTTACAAATTAATTAATCTGATTAATGATATTCTTGACTTTAACAATCTTGAAAGCGGAAATATTGATTTTAATTCAACAAACTTTAAAATACAAGAAATAGTAAATAACCTTAAAAATCTTTTTGCTGATAAAATAAAAGACAAAGGTTTAGAGTTTATTATTGATAATTTGGTTGATCATAAACTAGTATTCAAATCAGATTCTGTAAGAATATCACAAGTATTAGCTAATTTATTATCAAACTCGCTTACTTTCACAGACCAAGGCTTTATTAAACTTACAATTAAAACAATCCAGTCAAGCTATGTTAAAGCAATAGTTAGGTTTGAAGTTCAAGATAGCGGAACGGGTATTGACAAAGACAAATTAAATACCATCTTCGAGGCCTTTACACAAATTGATGCATCAAACACACGTAAAATTGAAGGTGCTGGTTTGGGTTTATCTATTAGTAAAAAAATAGTTGAAGGTTTTAACAGCCAACTTGAAGTAATAACAGAACGTGGTAAAGGCAGTACCTTTTATTTTGATGTATCATTAAATTTGGCAGATACAGAAACCTATGATAGCAATGAAGATGTGATTGTTAAAAATATTACTTCATTAGAGAATAAAAACATATTGATTGTAGAAGACTCAATGGTAAATGTAATAATTCTAAAGCAATTTTTAAAGAAATGGGGCTGCACTTTTACTTGTGTTGAAAATGGTTTAGAGGGACTAAAAGCAATTAAAGAACAACCTTTTGACCTAATATTAATGGATTTGCAAATGCCAGTAATGGATGGTATTACTTGTACAAAAGAAATCAGAGCATTAACCGATATTTATTATAAAACAGTACCCATTATAGCCTTAACTGCAGCCAATGAAAATACCATGCGCGATGCTGCCTATGCGGTTGGAATGAACGATTATATTTTAAAGCCATTCGAACCTCAAAACCTCCAAGAAAAAATGCTAAGAGCCATCAATGAATCATTGGCATAAAAAGCTAATGGAAATTATTTAATTTTTTTACAATTATTTAAACTAATAACCTTAAACTTGCACCGCAAATAGAATACCTATCTTTATTTGCCATGCTTAATCAATCTGATAAATTTTACACCGAAGGTTTAACCTACGATGACGTTTTAGTTTTACCCGCCTATTCTGAAATACTACCGCGCGAGGTAAACACTACGACCCAACTTTCACGCAATATTCAAATTAAAATTCCAATTGTTACCGCTGCTATGGATACAGTAACCGAAAGCAAATTAGCTATTGCTATTTCGCAAGAAGGTGGAATTGGTATTATGCATAAAAATATGAGTATTGAGCGCCAAGCTGCTGAAGTACGTAAAGTAAAACGTAGCGAAAGTGGTTTAATACTTGATCCTGTAACATTACACGATTCGGCTACGCTGCGCGATGCACATAAACTAATGACCGAAAATAAAATTGGTGGTATTCCAATTATTAACGATAATGGTAAATTGGTAGGTATTTTAACCAATAGAGACTTACGCTTTGAAACCGACATGAACAAATGCGTGAGTGATATAATGACCAAAGACAAAATTATTACTGCACCTGAAGGTACCGACCTTAAACAAGCAGAATTAATTTTACAACAATATAAAATTGAAAAATTACCTGTAATAGATAAAGACAATCTTTTAAAAGGATTAATTACTTACAAAGATATTTTAAAGGTAAAAGCACATCCATCGGCTTGTAAAGATAAACACGGACGTTTACTAGCGGGAGCTGCAGTTGGTGTAACTGCCGATACCGAAGAAAGAATACATGCTTTGGTTAAAGCTGGAGTAGATGTGGTGATTATTGATACAGCTCACGGACATTCAAGAGGTGTTTTAAACGAAGTAGCGCGTATTAAAAAACTATTTGGCAATATTGATATCATAGCAGGAAATGTGGCCACAGGAAGCGGTGCAAAAGCGTTAGTTGATGCTGGAGTTGATGGTGTAAAAGTAGGTGTAGGTCCAGGTTCTATTTGTACCACGCGTATTATAGCAGGTATTGGCGTTCCGCAATTAACAGCAGTTTACGAAAGTGCAAAAGCCATAGCCGGTAGCGGTGTTCCAATTATAGCCGATGGAGGAATAAGATACAGTGGCGATGTGGTAAAAGCCATAGCTGCTGGTGCAAGTTCCATTATGTCGGGTTCTATTTTTGCTGGGGTAGAAGAAAGCCCGGGAGAAACTGTAATTTACGAAGGACGTAAGTTTAAATCTTACCGAGGAATGGGTAGTATTGAAGCTATGAAAGAAGGCAGTAAAGACCGTTATTTCCAAGATACTGAAGACGAAATAGCTAAACTAGTGCCAGAAGGTATAGTAGGTATTGTTCCATTTAAAGGAACTTTAAAAGAAGTTGTATATCAGTTTGTGGGTGGTTTACGTGCAGGTATGGGTTACTGTGGTGCGGCTACCATTGCCGATTTGCAACAAGCAAAATTTGTAAAAATTACTTCAGCAGGTGTTAAAGAAAGCCATGCACACGATGTGAAAATTACCAAAGAATCACCAAATTATTCAAGAAATTGATTGTTTTTTTAAGTCGATTTTTTTAATTGATAAGGTGTATATGTAAAAAAGGCTCACTCTATAATTTAGAGTGAGCCTTTTTTATTATAGTTCTTACTTAGTATTATTCTGCAATAATTACAAAAGCTTTTCGAGCATAAACATTTCCATTGTTTAATATTACTAAATTGTATGTGCCAGGAGCAATACTTAGGCTATTTAAATCAATAGATTCAGTTTTGGTATTTCCGT
>JAAFJM010000036.1 GCA_013298895.1 Bacteroidota bacterium
TGTATTACTGTTCTAGTTATTTAACTTAATTGGTTATTTAAAATTTGGTAATTAACTTACTCCTTAAGCTGTACTTCTTTATTAAGCTGCTGTAATGCTTTGTTTTTAGCATCAGCTTTTTTTTTCTTTAAATCCAATATTCTATTTTTTTGTTTTTTTGTTTCTGCCAATAAAGCAAGCTGTTCTATGTTCATTTTATTGTTTACAGCCAAATACAAACCCCTCAAATTATTTGAGTAAGTTATAATATTCCAATTTAACTCTAAGTGTTGTAATACTTTGTCAATGTGGTAGCGGTGCGAATATTTATTATAAAGTGCTTTTGTTACCTCATTAAACTCAGTTGGCAAATGTTTAATACTTGCATAGCCAAATATTCTGCTTTGAATGTGGTTTTTGTTTGTTTTAACAGCGTTTTTTATGCCTAGTATAGATTTTATGGCAATGAAGGCGCAAAGCTGCATAATCTCAAATTCTGACTTTGGATTATCTCTAAAATCAAAAAGTAAATTTAAATTAATCATTGGCATTGGTTCGCCTTTGGTTATTTGGTTTTCAATTTCTTTACCAATTTGTAAACAGTTTTCTTTATTGCCTGAAATATTTAACGATTGATAGGCCAAATGTATTCGATAGTGTTCTATTGCCACTAAGTAAAAATCATCATCATTTTTGAAGCATTCCATAAGTTCAGTTATTTCGTTTGCAGGGTCAAATTGGCCTTTTCCTGTAAATCCATTATAATCATCATCTTTACCAATAATTTCATTATCAATCAAATCAATTTTTTGCTTTAAATCATTGCTCAAATTTCCTTTATAATAATCGTAAATTATTTGTTGGGCTATATTATCAATCGAATATTTAAACCTAGTTGAATAGCGGTAAATTCCATACTTAATTATTTGATTAATTGTTTGTTCTTTATTAATAAAAATGTTTCTAATTAAAAATAATGGAAATTGTAAATACCTTTCATCTTGTGGCTTCATATTCCTTTTTATTAGTTGTATTAGCCCTTACCATGCTGTTATTTATAAGAAATTCCATTCTGCCATAACTTATATTATACTTTTCAGATAGCTTTAAAATTAAGCCATTGCTAAGTTTATTTAGCTTTGGTACACATTTTAAGAATGCACCTATGTTTTTACTTTGCATACTTAAAATAGTCTTAGTTGATTAGAAATTTTAAATAGTTCAGGGTTGGTAGTGTAGTAGTTTACCATTTGTTTTGTTACTGAACAAATGGCTTTTTTTACTATATCTATTTGATTATTTTTTCTTAATTCTCGACAATACCAACAAACATTTGCCCTATCAATGTTTAGTTTAACCGACACCATTTTCATTGATTGAGGTTCATTATAAAAGCACTCAAATACTTTGTTGAATTGTGCTTTATTCTTATTACTTTTGCTTAGGTGATTGTAGGAGGTATTTAATGTTCTAAGCATTTTTACCTCCTTTTTTATTGTAGTTTGCTGCTTCCTGTGCAGTTTCAGAAATAGTTTTTTTGCGCCCTTGCTTAATCCATTCGATTAATCCTAGCTTAGAAAAGTAAAGACGTTTACCCCTCTTACATACAGGAATTTCTGCTCTTTGGGTAAAACCATAAATAGTTGGAACAGATAAATTTAAAAACTTTGCAGCTTCCTTAATAGTTAAAAATTGTTCCTGTTCGGTGGCTGGTTGGTTACTTTTTTCAAGTAATAGTGTTTCAATGTTATTTAGCTTGTTATAAAGCTCAATAACTGCCTGTGGCAAATCGTTAAATGTTAAATTATTCATTGCAATATCAAACTTTTGTATTTGAAACTGCAATGTTCGTATGGTGTTTTGTAGGGTTACAATACGGGAATAATAAAATCCACTAAAACCCTAATAGAATTATCTAGATATTATGTTTTTTGTTATAGAATTTGCTTTTACTGTAATTATTGGTTTTTTGCAAAGTTCCTTATTTGTTGAAATAATGCTTTCTAAATATTTCGGAATATAATTTTTTACTTTATCTCTAAATCTATATTTGAAGTTTTTTTCAATGCAATTTATCAATTCTGATTGGTTACAACCTGTTATAAAATTAGCATTTTTAAGCTGCTTAAAAGCATCGGCCAAACGGTTTCCATTATCCAAAAACAATAATTTTTCATTTACATTATTTCCTGTTTCCAAAAAGGTTTTAAAATCTTTTTGTTGTTCAATACTGAAAAAATCTTTGAGCAAATCAAAAATTGTTTCAATCATTTCAGGTTTAAATATTGGCTTCGCTTCAATTGCTTTATCATTAATTTTTGTTTTTATTATAGCCAAATCATTATTATTTAAATTATCAAAATCTAAATCTTCAATAAGTTTAAGAACCTTCTTAGCATATTGTTTGTAGTAGTCAAAGTTTTTATCAGCATCTATAATAAAATCAATATATTCTTTATTCCTAGTGCATTTCTTATAATATACATCAAAATCGGTTTTATGGACTTCGCTTAAAAAAGAATATTCTCCTTCTACCAAATCAGTTAAATCTGAAATAGTTTCACTAAAAACATGGCTTATAAAATCCTCTTTTTCTGCAAACGGAAAATCATTTTTATAAATTCTCATTAAATCAATAAATAATTCCTTAAGTAATCGCAAATCAATTATTTCCATTGTAAAAATATGTTGGGTTTTTTGTGTGCGATATTTTTCCATTCCCCAATCATTGTCTTTAAAGTTCATCCAAATTTCAAGTGTTTTTGGAAACGTCAAATTTTTATTAAGTGGTAACTCTGCTCCGATAATATACCAACTAGTTAAATTGTTTGTTGAGCCTAAGTATCTCATATTATTTTAAAAATTTAGTTTGATTTTATTCGCTGCATCACGTTTGGTTTTATCAATTACTTTGGCATAAATCTGAGTAGTTTTTAGTTCTTTATGTCCTAGCATTTTTGATACTGTGTAAATATCTGTACCTTCTAATAATTGAAGTGTTGCAAATGTGTGCCTGAAGCAATGGAAAGTAATTTCTTTGGTTATTTTGGCTTTAATAATCCAATCTTTTAAATGTTTGTTTTCATAGGCTGAATATTTTAGCCCTTTAAAAACTTTATCAGTTGGGTTTTGTGATGCTCCTAATAAGTTAAAAGCCTGTTCACTTATTGGCATCATTTCAGTACTTTTTGTTTTTTGTTGGGTAAATTTTAAAAAATAGCCATTACCTTCAATGTATTCAATATCAGCCCAAAAAAGGTTTTGAATATCAATAAAGCGCAATCCTGTAAGTGCTGAAAATAAAGCAGCTTTTTTAAGTGTACTATTATTGCAATCGGTTTTTATTAATTCGTTTAATTCTGCTATTGTTAAAAAGTTTCTGTGCGTATCTACTTGTTTAATTGCTTCAATCTTACTGTTTAAATCGGTGCTTAATAAATCATCTTTATAAGCCTGTTTAAGTGCTGCTTTCAATTTGTTAAAGTAAGAAACTGCTGAATTTTGACTTAATTTCAAATCATCGCTTTTAAAGCTAGTGGTATTTAAAAGAAACTCTTTAAATTCATTACAAAACTTTACATTTAAATCGGCTAATCTTAAATTACCATTGGTAAACTTATTTAAGTAGTTATAAGCTGAGTTCCAATTATCAAAATTTGATGATTTTCTTTTATCAGCTAAGTTTTTAAAGTAGGCCACAAAGTTTTGTTCGCCTTTTAAAAGTTCCTTTGCTTCTTGTATTTTTGCTCTTTGCTCTCTATCAATAAAGTTTTTTTCAATATTTGAAAGTGCTTCATTTTGGTTTAATTCCTTTTCGTTGGTTCGTCTAATTTGCTCAGCTAGTTGTAATTGTTCTTTATTGTGCTGTAAATCTAGTGGGTGTTTTGACTTTTCAAAAATGTATAAACCTAAAAATTTCCTTCTAGTTGGTTCGCCTGTTTTAGGGTGTGGAATAGGTGGATAAAAATCTAAATACAAACTTTTTCTATTACCTGAAATTGGCTTTTGCCTGAGTGTTACTTTAATTGCCATTGCTCGAAGTAGTTTTAAAAATATTATCAATCTTAAATTTTGGAACGTAAGCAAATGAACCTAGTTTAATTTTTGGTATTTCGTTTCTTTTAATTAGTTCCTGTAATGCCTTTTCTGATATGCCAAATTTTTTTTGTATCTCAGAAATTGTGTAACAATCTGAAAGTTCTATTTGGCTAACTGCTGAAGGTTTAATTTCAATAGCTTCATTATTAGTTTTAGGATGCTCAAACAAATTGTCAATATCTGAGCGTTTAATAATGGTTTTCTTTTCTAGTATGTTTGTTGCCTTCAATTTACCTGAATTAATCATTTTGTAAATGTTTTGGCGTGAGCAGCCAATAAGTTTTGAAACCTGAGTAACAGTTAAAAATTCTCTTTCTTTAAGCTGCTCAATTGGTTTGGCTTTAAATGCCTTTGTAATATCGTTACTAGCTTGAATTTTTGCAGCCCTTTGGCGCACTTTATAGGCACGTTTGCTACATTCTGGACTGCAATATTGAGTTACAGTTGTTTTTGCTGTAAAATCTTTGCCACAATGCTGACAAATTTTTTGAATACTAATATTTGAACTCATTTTATTTAAAAGTGTACTAAAGTGTTTAAAAGTGTAAACTATGTAAACCAAAAAAATGAATTGAGGTACAAAATTGCTCTTAATTCCTTTTAAGGTACAACAAAGGTACAAATTAGGTATAAATAAGCAAGTAATAAATATAAACAAACAAATAGTAAAAGCATTAAAAAAGCCCTGTTTATGAGGGCTTTTAGTGTTTTGTTGTAAATTTTGTTACATTTTATTTTGTGTGGTTACTTTCCTATGCAAAATTTACTAAAGATATTTTCAAGTAAATCGTCAGTAGTTATATCACCAACTATTTCACCTAAATGGAAAATTGCTTTCCTGATATCAAAAGCTAATAAATCGCCCGTTTGTTGCAAATCCATTCCCGTTAAAACATCTTGCAATGCGTTTGATGTATTTAGCAAGGCTTCGTAATGGCGCATATTGGTTATGATTACATCGTTTTTTACTTCATCACCTCTCATAATATCAATCAATTTTTGGTTTAATTGCGCTAAATTTTCCTTTTGTAAGGTGCTTACATAAAGCGGTTTGTAAAGGCTATTTATATTGTTAAACGACCCTATAATTTGAGTTTTATTGGCTTCGTTTAGTAAATCTATTTTATTAGCTACCGGAATAATTACCGCTTGGTTTTTTACCAAAGCATTTAATTCTGTTTCTAACTCAGCACTAGTGGTAGTGCTGGCATCAAATAAATAAATTACAATGCTAGCTTTGTTTATACTTTCAAAAGTGCGTTCTATACCTATGGTTTCAATGGCATCGTTGGTGTTTTTTCTGATACCTGCAGTATCAATCAATCTAAATAAAATACCATCAATAATAAAAGTTTCTTCAATAGTATCGCGAGTGGTGCCTGCTATGGAACTTACAATGGCTCGTTCATCATTTATCAAAGCATTTAGCAAGGTTGATTTTCCTGCATTGGGTTTACCAACTATAACCGTTGGAATGCCATTTTTAATGGCATTGCCATACTTAAATGATTGCAATAACGATTGCACCAAGTTTAAAATATTTTGCACCAAATCTTTTAATTGTGGCCTACTAGCAAACTCCACATCTTCCTCGCCAAAATCTAATTCTAGCTCAATTAATGAAGCAAAATTTACCAAACGTTCTCTTAAATCTAAAATTTGGCTCGAAAATCCGCCACGCATTTGGGTCATGGCCGTTTGGTGGCTGGCTTCACTGTTACTTGCTATTAAATCGGCTACGGCTTCGGCTTGCGTTAAATCCAATTTTTTATTTAAAAATGCACGCATGGTAAACTCGCCAGGTTTGGCCGAACGAGCACCTTGTTTAATAAGCGTTTGCAGTATTTGTTGTTGAATATAAGCCGAACCATGGCAACTGATTTCTACCGTATTTTCGCCTGTGTACGATTTTGGTGCTACAAAAATAGTAGCCAAAACCTCATCAATTACTTTGATGTTTTCTGGATTACTGCTTTCTATAATTCTACCAAAATGAGTAGTATGCGATGCTTGTTGCGTTAAGTTTTTACCTTTAAAAACATTGTTAACTAACTCTATGGCATTGCTGCCACTTATTCTAATAACGCCAATAGCACCAATACCTTCGGGAGTTGCCAATGCACAAATGGTATCGTTTAAATCGCTTCTTAAATAATTACTCATGAGTGGCAAAAGTAACTTTTTATTTGCGTAAAAAACCAGTTAGTTAGGGCAACACTTATTCCTTTATTTCTAAAACTGTTTTTTAACTTTAACATTAGTGAACGTCATTGCAACCTTAAAGAAGTAATCTCAAGCCAACTTGTCTAATGTTTGAATTAGAATTAATTAGTTTCTTGTAAGTGACGCTTCGCTATTTGCCAAAAAGGGCAAAAAAACTAAGTACTAAAAACTTCGAACTAATGTAGTTTCTCGTAGATTCGACAGATTATGCAGAGTTTTCCACACTTTTTGATTTTCATAGGGCTAACACCCTATGTTGTTTTATAACGCCCTTTCAGGGCTTACTATTTTGTGATCAACATGCCTTATCTTTAAATGTCTGAACTAAGTCACCCATTGGGTGATGATTGACATGATTTTAACTTAAACGTTCGGGAACGTCATTGCGATCGTAGAGAAGCAATCCCAAGCAAAACAAAAGTTTCCCGCAGTTAGCGCAGATTACCCATAGTTTCCCAACCATTATCTGAACATAATTTATTTGTTTTTATTGATGAACTAATTCACAAAAACTAAGTACTACGAACTACAAACTGCAAACTAATTCCCAAAGCTCCATAGGAGCGAAACTATGGTAACAAAAAAAACACCTTACTTACTCAAAGCCCCATAGGGGCGACACTTATTGCAAATTTACCATTGTTCTTTTTTCCAAAGACTAAAACAATCTCTATCTTGAGGTTTATTCATGCTAGTTGCATAATATTCACCACAACGATGACAAACATTTTCTGTGTACTCTGGATTTTCAAATTGCGCCCAAATTGAAAAACAATCTGCACAATATGGCTTTTCTGGATTATAATCTATTCGAGTCTCACACCTAATACAATAACCTCTTAATTGTTTTTGATATTTTGGTTTTGGTTGTTCTTTTGAGGCAAATCTTGCTTGAATGGCATTTTGTCTTTCTGCTTTTTTTAATGGAATTGGTTCCGAGGATTGTAATATTGAAAGTGTTTCAGCAACTGCTTTTTCAAAAAGGTCTTTATCAATACTTCTGTCAATTAATACACCCATTTCTCTGTTTGTTTTTTCAGAAAACTCGTACATATTCATAGAAGTGATAACCATTTTGCTTTCGTTAAAATAACATTTTGCATGTAGGTTTTGAAAGTAGTACAATTCAATGTTTTTTAGTTCAGCAAGTGAGTTTTTCTCATTTGGTTTAAGTTCATCTTTGCCGTAAATTATTTTTATTGAAACGTTTTTATTGGAAGCATCTTTAAGCCTTTCATACAATGTTTTTGAAATTTGCAAATAAGGAGAAACAAGCACTAATTTGTTTTTTGCTTCTATAATAATTTTTTCAATATGGTACGAGGTACCACTTGTTGTTAGAAATTCTGCCATGTAATTTTTATTATTTTTTTACTTCTGGTTATTCAAAATATGCACAAGATCTTTTGGAATGAAATTTTTCGAATCAATCTGTTGATTATTTCTAAATATAATAGCTTCTCTTGTTTTAGGAATCAATGAGAGTTTATTTCTATCAAAAGGCATGTCATCTTTGTTAGGGTCATAAATTGGATAAGCAACAAGAAGATAAAATCCATCTTCTGGCTCATCTAATTTTATTTTGTCAAAAACGTATAAACCGCGACTAGCTAATGATTCAAAATCTTGAAAATATGAATCCAGATTATCATTTGTAATTCCTTGTATAAAATTTAAAATACTTTCATTTCTAGCTACTGCAAAACTGTTGGGCAATTCCATAACCATTTTATGAAACTCTTCATTTGCTTCCTCATTTTCTGTGATAATATTTGGTAAAAATCCACCACCTGATGCAGAAATACATACACGATTATATTGGTCTTTAAAGTACCAGTTAATATCAAGTGTAGTTTGATCAATTTCACTGTATGCCATTATCCAAAAATAATTTGACAATTTTGACATCGTTGAATCACCTGATTGGTTCGAGGTCTTATTGCATTAGTAAAATTAATATTCCTTGTGCTTGTTATAATACCTGGAGTCAAAAATATTTGGTTTGAAGCCCTAACTTCACAACAACAACCAATTCTATATTTATTACCTTTACTTCCTAAAGCACCTAAATTGTTCACCAACTCTTTACTTAGATATTGAGAAATAGGTTTTGGAACTTTACCACTACTTTCAACCTTTTTTAAACCTTTAAATTCTGCACCAATAATAGTAGCAGGCAACTTATTATTTCTTCCATACTTTGAGATTAAGCTGTTGGAATAAGCGTTTAATTTATTTACTAGTGCTTGTGAAGCCATCCCCTTAAACAGTTAACACTTTTGTGCATTCTTCACCAAACTGACTAATGATTCTGACTGCTATTTTTTGGCCTTTCTTTTTCACTTCTATTGGATGTGAAATATGGCAATATAAACGGTCGAATGCTTCCTCGTCTATTTCTATTTTTAGGGTTTTCTCTACTTTCTTTTTAGTGGTTTCCTTGGCTAAATTATCCAATCCTTTTTTCCATTTGGCAAACTCATCTTTATCGCCACCGCAAAAGAAAACTTGTTTTACTACAAAGTTGCTTCCGTCATAATCTTCATCTACCATCCAATAAGCAATGTCTGATACATTTCTTGCTTTTACTTCATCTTTGATTGGGTCGTAAATGTCTAAGCCTTTTATTTCAACTGTTGCTTCTTTGCCTTTAATATTTAAGTCAATATCGGGTTCGCCAATGGTTACAAAACTGGCGGCTGATTTTGCTGGTTTCTTTTTCAAACCTTCCTGTAACAAATCATCGTGAATACGAACTTTTGTTACTTCAAATTTACCCATACTCATTGTTTGAGTGCTGCCTTCAATATCGCTTTCAAAACTAAAACCGAGAATGATTAACCAACCTGCATCGCCACGCTGACGACATTCTTTTACTGCTTCGTTAACGGCTGTTTTGCTAACGGTGCCAAATTTTGGGCCGATATGGAAATAGGCTTTCTTTTCGCCAACACCATTCATATAAAAACCTTCTGCGTGCAAATACGAATGGCTCAATAACTCTACACTGCGGAAAACCACCATTTCATCTTTTCTTCCATTCTTAATTCCTGCACTTATCAGGTGTTGTTTTATCACTTCTTCAAATGCACCTTCTTCTTCATTTACTCTTACTTCATCGTCTAATTCTTCTGGACTGATTGGCTCAAAGTTTTGTAATGTTTCAACTGTGAAAGGGCCACTTACACGAAGTAGTTTGTTGTCTTCTGTAGGTTGGTCGAATAAAGTTATTGTTGATGATTCTTCTTTATTTGCGATAGAACCAAGAGTAACTCTATTTATCAATTTGTATTTGAAGCCTTGTCTAATATCGTTTGTTTGCTCATCATAAAGTTTATAATACGGATAAATTGCCGTCATCATTCTTTGCTTGGCTATGTTAAGAGCAATTCTACTGGTATCAATTGTAATCCATCTTCTACCGAATTGCTCAGCAACAAATGCAGTTGTGCCACTACCACAAGTTGGGTCAATTACTAAATCCCCAGGGTCAGTAGTCATTAGCAAACAACGCTGTATCACTTTATTTGAAGTTTGGACTACATAACGTATGTCTGATGCTCCGTGTGTATCATCCCAAAGATTATGGATTTCCTGAATAGGAAAATCATCGTGATAAAGAATATAGCAAGGAAGATTTCCGGGAGCTATAATTCGTTTTTGTTTTATTAATTCAGCTATTCCTTTTTCATTTGTACGCCAACTTTTCTTTCCTGCTTTATAAACTGTTCCTTCAAATTCAAAATCGAATGTACAAGTAGGAGTATATCCTGATGATGAAAGAGAACTTGTAAAAAATACTCTAGAACCTTTTGGAAGTAATGAAGGATTGTTCTTTTCTTCTGAAGTCATTTTTCTTCTTGACCCATCATTCAACTCTACCCAAGTATATCCAGTACCTTGCCCTATTGGCTTGTCAATATATAGTTGTCTGTATTTTATTTTTTCCTTATCCTTTGCATACCAAATTATATAATCGGAGATACCTGCTAAACCTGAACTTCCAAGAGGAAGAGTTTTTTTGAATGTGATAATTGAAAAGAAATTTTCAGAGCCGAAAACTTCATCCATTATATTTCTTACAAGATGGATATTTTCATCACTAATTTGCACGAAGCAAGAGCCACTTTCGGTTAATAATTCTTTTGCAACTAATAAACGGTCACGTAAATAACCTAAATAGGAATGCACACCAACTTCCCAAGTATCTCTGAAAGCTTTTATCATTTCAGGTTCACCAGTTAAGTTTTCATCACTATCTTTTACATCTCGGTTATTAAGACGAACTTGCCAATTACTACCGTATTTAATTCCATAAGGTGGGTCAAAGAAAATAGTTTGTACTTGCCCTGCCATTCCTTCTCGTTCTAATAAACTTGCCATTACTAAATGGCTATCGCCTTGTATTAGTCGGTTTGTCCAACCGTCTTGATGATGATAATATTCACTTACTTTTTCTATTTCATCTTTATCCAAAGCATTACCAAAAAGTTCGTTTACACTAAACAAATCCATTTGGTCGCTTTTGGTTTCTGTTACGTTGTACAGGTTTTTAATCAGCGTTTCGGGTGCTATGTGTTCGTGGCGGTAAAGGCTGCGTATGTCCACACGCAACAAATCATCACGGTCGTCATTGCCGTATTTATTAAGCCAAAATAATTCAGGGTCTTGCCCACGATGCACCACAGGGTTTTTAGGAAGTTCTAATACCTTTTTCCCGTCTTGCACTTTGGCGTTGGCATCTTCGTAACCTGCTTCTTCCTTGCTCGGAATATGAGCACGGGTATCGGTTTTGTGTTTTATTGATTCTACTTTTTTTGCCATGGGTTGAGTTCTTTTATCATGTTTATTGAATCGACACGTGACCATAACGTGTCGATTATTTGTCACTTTTTCGACACGTTATAACAACATGTCGATTGCTTCGACATATCAACACAATATTAACATGTTGATTGTTAATTAATTGATTATTCTGAGAGCACTTTCATCAAATTATGGTTAATGTAATAAACTTCCTTGCCAAGTTTTACTGAATGGAGTAAACCTGTTTTTTCAATTTTTTTGAGATAGTCGGCTGCTGTTTGTCTTTTAGCAATATTGTTTGCCTCTAAAATGGCCGTTTTAATATATGGATAGCTATAAAGCAAATCAACTAATTCTTTAGAATAAGAAGCTTTGAGTGCATCTTTAATTAAAGGAATTGATTCATTTTTTAGATTCAAAATAGCATTTATTTTAGACAGTGTCATGGCTGCTGTTTCGCCAACACCTTGCAATACAAATTTTACCCAAGCATCCCAATTATTTTGTTCAGTTACTTCACGTAGCAATTTGTAATAATCAGGTTTATTTTGAATAATATACCTACTAAGATACAAAACAGGCAAGCTGAGTAAATTTTTATTAATTAAATAAAGTACATTTAAAATACGCCCTGTTCTACCATTGCCATCACTAAAAGGGTGGATGGCTTCAAACTGATAATGAATAAGTGCCATTTTAATAAGAGGGTCTAAATCACTGTAGGTATCATCATTAATGAATTTTTCGAGTTCTGCTAGTTTTTGTCTAATTATTGTGTCTCCTTCAGGAGGTGTGTAAACAACAGCTTGAGTTGATGGATTTGCCAATTTAGTGCCAGGATTCTTTCTAATATTATCATCAGTATCTCTTAGCTTTTGCATAATTCCTACCAACAAATTGGTTGTAATTAATTCAGTTTTTTTTATTTGTTCCAAACCCCAATACATGGCCTCTCTGTATTGAATTACTTCTTTTGCAGCAGGGTTTTTAATTCGGTCAGTTACGTTTAGCGAAGCCTTGTATAATTCATCTTGCGTGGTGACTATGTTTTCAATTGCACTTGATTCTTTACTTTCTTGAAGAATAATAGTATTCAAAAGTAAGTTTGGATTAGGCAAGGTTTGACAATACCCTTTTAGTTCTGCTAATAATTTATTAGCCTGTATGGTGAGTTTAAAAATATCGGCTGTTTCCAAATTTGCTTTAGGTGGCAAATCAGGTAAAGTATCGTATGGTATATCTTTGTTAAAGCTCATAAAGAATTTATTTTTTCAATTAACTGATTTTTTATATTTCTAATGTCGTTTGCTATTTCTATAAAATGCCATTCATTGTATTCATATTTATCTTTTAATGCATTTACCGCAGGAATCCAACGGTTTTCTACAAACCATTTTTTCTCAGCTTTGTCTTTACTCATTCCGCTAATTTCTATCATTAAGTTTTTGATAGTACCGTCTTTGCTTTTTACTCGTGCAATAAAATCAGTAAAATAGTGTCGGTCTTTGCCATCTTTAGTGTAAGGAATAGCAAAACCTAGGAATTGGTTTTTTACATAGCACTCTACCGCTTCTACTTCTTCTAATGTTTTGGCACAAATACCTTCCCAATCACTGTCCATTACCACATAATTTACATGGCTTTTTTCGGTTGGGTAAACATCTTTTACTGTATTACCATTTACATATTTGGTGCTGCTAAACTTGTTGTAATAGTTAAACACAGGTCGAATATGTTCGGTGGTATTGTTTTGCGGATTGATGCCACGTGCAATATGGTCAACAATTTTCTTCGGTTCTTCAAAGTATAGAAGTCGTTTAAATCGTTGGTCTGGAATATTGAGCAACAATACTTTTTCGTTGTACCATTCTTCCACAATGCTTTTCAGTTTATTGAATTTTTGGAAACGTGGGTTTCCTTCTTCATCGCTGAAATGGTATTTAATAAGTTCTTTGGTGATTAAGAAAATCAATTCTTGGTCACGTTTTTCCAAAACACCTTTTACTTCCAATTTTTCTTCTGATGCAGAAATAGGACTGGTCATAATGGTTTCGGTTGGAAACTTTGAACCATCAATTTCATAGTTTTCTATGTTGCTGAAATCGTGTTTTATTTCACCATCTAAGTTTTCAACTCGGTAGCCAACTACATTAGGAAAATCAATTTCCATTGCGGCTTGTCTATCAGGAATGGAAGCAATGTGTGTTAAGTCAACTGGTGGCGGTGGCGGTTCGGTTTTTCCACCTTTAAACATTTTGAAAGGAACACCAATGATGTGAGCATATTCAGGCGGAAATTTTTCGATAACAATTTTTCGTTTGTCGTCAGTTGGGTTTCCGTCTTTGTCATAGCCCTGCAAAAAGTAATTCATTCTTCGCAAAGCTCTACCTGCCACTTGCTCACAAAGTAATTGCGAACCAAAGGCACGTAAACCCATAATATGTGTAACCGTGTTTGCATCCCAACCTTCGGTAAGCATTGAAACAGAAACCACACAACGAATGTGTGAACCTAATTTTCCTTGCTGTCCAACTGTGTTTACTACTTCACGAAGAATTTCAGCATCCGATATTTTATCGGTGCTTCCTTGCCCATACATTCGGGCATAGTCTTTTTTAAATTCTTCTATTTCTGATGAAAATATTTTTTTGAAATCGTCATTTATTTGCTCACCATTTTCCAAAGCATCGCTGTCAATAAGCAATGTTGGCGGTCGTTTTAAAGGTTTGTTGGTAGCAGGGTCATAATTGCTGAACAAATCTTTTGCACCTTGAACGGTTACAGTTTTGCCTTCTGCATCTTCGTATTCGTAACCTGCAATGTATTTGTACACTTCTTTTGAAACTCCTGTGTTGTTGCAAACAGCAATAAAAACTGGTGGAGCAGAAAAGATATTTGCTTTTTCTTCTTTGTGTTTTCTTATGCCGTTATAATACTCAACATAGTGATTGTAAAATTGGTCTAATGCACCTTTAACTAAGGAAGGCAAACGTGGCGGCAATTCAATAAGTTTATTGCCTTCGGCTGCTGCATCTTTCTTTTGAGTACGTTGTCCTTTTTTCGGCAATTCGTCTTTCACGTGGTCGTATAAATTACGCAACACTGGCATTGTCAATTCTTGTGTGTTGTCGCTTTCGGGCAAGAAAGGAATTTTTACTAATCCGCTTTCAATCGCTTCAATTAAACCAAAGTCGGAAACGACCCAAGGAAATAAACTGTAAGGAGTGTAACCTGAACCTGTCAAGTAATAAGGGGTTGCCGATAAATCATAAACCGATTGTAGTTTGAATTTCTTTGCTATTTCACGAAGTCCGCTAAACCAAACGGCTGCTCTTGCGTTTTCGTCTGCTTCTTCGTTGTCGGTTGTTTTGCTTTTTGATTTTGGCAAATAGCAATGATGCGCTTCATCATTCAGAATTAATACTCTGCTTCCTGCTTTGAATTTGGCAAGTGTACGTTTTACTACTTGGCTAAAATCTTCTTTGTTGCCTGTATCAATTTTCTTGCCTTGTAAATCTACTTTTCCATCAAATGGACTGCGTTTGTTCCCTTGTAAAATTTTAGGTTCAAATGTATGGTAATTTGTTATTACCAATCTTGCGTTTAGGTTTTCCAAACGATGTTCCATATTTGCAGGAACCAAACCACGAACACGGTAATAATCTTCAATGTCTTTTGGATTTTTATTTTTCGTATCAACAAATAAAACGCCTAATCTGCTTTTGATGGTTACGCCCGGTGCAACAATTAAAAAGTAATCTGCAAAACGAGTATCGTTTCTATATTCTTGCCTGTTAAAATAGTGGTAACAAATTAAGCAAGCCATTACCACAGTCTTACCCGAACCTGTTGCCATTTTAAAAGCTATCCTCGGAAGTTGGTCGGCTGGGTCGTCACTAACTTTTTGTTGACCAATTCGCAATAAATTAAGTATGTGTTGTCCTGCATTTGATTTCTCTGCAACTTCATTTAGCCAGATTGCTGTTTCAACTGCTTCTTGTTGAGCAAAAAATAATTTTTTGGTTATTATTCTTTCAGGATTATTGAACCAAAAAGTCAACAATTCTTTTGTAATTCTTGTTGTATTTGGGTAATTGGCTTTTCTCCAATGTCCTACTTCTTGTCTACATAAATTAATCAAATGTGAGCCATATTCAAACTCCATATCATTCACCTCAAACATTGACGATTGCGGTCCTTGTTTATTTGGCATTACTTGAAAATCAGGAGTAAATATCCTTCTTCCTTTTCTTATATCTTGATAATTTAATGAGCCTTCCAAATCCGTTGCATAGTGAAGCAAAGGTTCATTGTATGGGTTATTTAATATAGGATTATCTGAAATCATTTTTTCTATTTACAACGGTTGTAAAAATTGTTTAAATCTTGAAACAATATCAATGTTTTGCACAAGTATATTAAATTCTCATAAATAAATAAGAGGTATTCTTAATTTTTATCTTAAACCACATAAAAAATCCCCTCAAACAACTCTGCTTGAAAGGATTTTTAGTGTGTTGTTATGCTTTGTTTAAACTAATTTCTAGTTCTGTTATTTTGCCTTGTTCTACCGTGGCAGTTAATTTTTCGGTCTGATAACCTTCGGCTTCTATCCTAATGGTATAAGAACCCGGGCGCATTTTGTAAAGCTCGCATAAATTCATTGTTTGGTTTTAAAATTTACTGTTTAAACCTAAATATTTTTTAAAATGAAGTTCAATTTTTTGACTGATGCCTAAATGATAAATCGTTAATGGAAAAGTCTTAGTTAATTTAGGAAGATGCCTGCGGCATGACTGCGCGGGAATAGGCAATGAGCAATAGACAATGTGCAACAAGCAAAAGATCAATTGCCGTTTTCCCGAAAACTTTCAGGATTAGCCAACGGAAAAAGTAATAAGTAATTAATCAATTAACTGAGTTAACCCAATTAACTCTGTTAACCAACTTCAACAGTTAACTAATTAAACAAACTATCAAAACACTATTCCCAAATAGGAAGTAAATTCCCCCTAGTATTGGCATATAGCGAAACACCTCTGTATGTAATTTCAGCTACACCATCTTCAAATGGGCCTACATAATCATATTCTAATTTCAATACTAATTTACCTTCTCTATTGATGGCTCCCCAATTTTGTCCTTTTCTTACAGGGCATAAACCATTCACAAAATAGGCTACATCATCGTAATAGGCTTGCATCATTACTTCTCCTTTAGAGTTTATAAAACCATATTTACCTGATTGTTTAAATCCGGCAAAACCTTCACCATAAGGTCTGATTTCTTCAAATTTTGGTTCAAATTGTTTTTCTCCTTTTGTATTAATAAAACACGATTTACCTGTTATTTCTACTTCTGCAAAACCATTGTAAAACATACTGGCATAATCAAACTGAGCATGAATTACAATTTCTCCATTGGTATTTATATAGCCAAATTTTCCATTATCAATAATTACAGCTAAGCCTTCATTAAACTTACCAATTTCAGTTAACTCATTGCATTTTTTTTCAAACTTATTATTAATCAAATAGGTCATGGTATTTTCCTTAACACGAGCTATTCCATTATCAAAATCTTCTGCATCGCGGTATATAAATTGACTTCCATAAGTTCCATCAGGTTTTAGATAAGCAAAACGATATGACAATGTTGAAATATCATAGCCAAATTTTTGTGTAATATCGTCAACTTGGCGACTAACGCGCGCTAAACCATTGTGAAAAGAGTTGGCTTCGTATATAAATGAATCTAATTTTAAAATGGTTTTTCCTGCACCATTCACATAACTCCAGCGTTTTTTAAAATTGCGCACAGCACAACTACCTTCATTATAAGTTGATATAAACTCATATAAACCAGTGTCAATTACACGCTTTTCGTTGATGTTAATTAAACATGGCATATTGCCTAAAGCCACTACTGCATGGCCTTCGTTAAATTCCATGGCAATGTCGTATTTAGGTGTAATTACCACTTTACCTTCTTGGTTCATGTAGCCCCATTTTTCTTTTAGTAAAATAGGAAATAATTTTTGTGCACGCGCACTAACAGTAAAAAGTAAAGCAATTATTATTGGTAAAATTATTCGTTTCATTCTATGCAATTATAGAAAATTAACAGAAACAATAATTAACATTTATTGCAACGATTGCATAGTAGCTTGGGCTTTTAACAAACACTCTTCATATTCTTGCTCTGCAATGCTATCAAAAGTAATGGCACCACCCACCATGATGTTTAAGTAATGATTAGCTTTATTGTATTGGATAGAGCGGATAACTACATTAAAATCGAAGTCACCTTCAGGTGTAAAATACCCAACAGCACCGCTGTATAAGCCACGTTTGGTTTGCTCATAATGCTCAATTAATTCCATAGCCATTACTTTGGGTGCACCTGTCATGCTTCCCATAGGAAACGCATTTTTTATGGCATCAATTGGGTTAACATCTTCTTTAATGGTGCTCGAAACAGTTGAAATCATTTGATGAACTTGTTGAAACGAATAAATGCCAAAAAGCTCATCTACTTTTACACTTCCGGTTTTTGACGAATATGCTAAATCATTTCTTACCAAATCAACAATCATCAAATTTTCAGCGCGTTCCTTTTCTGAGTTTAACAACGATGCTTTCAATTGATTGTCTTTTTCTTCATCCAATAAATTACGTTTTACAGTTCCTTTTATGGGTTGAGAAATAAGTTGGTTATCTTTTTTGCAAATAAATCTTTCAGGGCTAGCGCAAATAAGGTATTGGTCAAAATATTTTAAATAAGCACCAAAAGGCACTGGCGATTTAGCCTTTAGTTTTTGGTAAATTTCTGTTGGGTTTATATTAGCATTATCATCAAAAAACTCCATGCAATAATTTAACTCATACACATCGCCCTCTAAAATATGGTTCTTAATTTTTTCAATGTTTGCTAAATAGTTTTCCTTACTAATTCGTTGTTTTAAAGTACAAATTTTTTGATTACTTGTTTCTATATTTTTTCTATTATCACTTGTTTGCAACCATTCTTCAAAACTATTAAACTGACTGCTTTTAAATATAATTTGGTGGTTTTTGTCTATAATTAACAAATGTTCTGGCACAAAAAAATACAAACTTGGGAATTGAAAACCGTCAGTATGGTTGGATTGAAGTTTTTCTATTTGATTTTTTAAATCGTAAGTTAAATACCCAAAAATATAGTCGTTGGCATGAGTTTCTTTAAAAGCTTTTAGTTTTTCAAAGTCGTTTTGGTTATTGCCTGTAATGCTATGTTTTATACCGGCAGCCATTATAAACTCTGCATCATGCACACCAAATGCATTGATACTTTCATTATTATCAAGCAGCAAACAGACTTCTAATTGGTCTGCCCAATTAACAGCTTTTTGTTTTATATTTTGTAGTTCAGTTGTATTCATTTTTTTCGCTATTGTGAGTGTTTTATTGAAGTGACACCAACAATATATAGTTGCTACTTACCTAGTTTTTCAAGGTTTCTAATCACTTTTGAAAGTGGAATTTTTCCATTCGCCATTGTTGGTGTTTTAGCAAAGCGACACCAACAATCCAAAGCTATCTTTTCATTTTTATCGTTAACCACAAAACTAATACCTTTCATACAATACTTAACCAATTTTCAAGCCATCAAATAAACCATCTATCGCTTTTATTTCACCAACTGTAAATTTGTTAAAGTTGGTTAAGTTTTCTTGCAAATAATGATGCAATGGTTTTAAAGTTTCTTGATTAAATAAACCTGTTGCTTCTACAAATGCTTGTGCTACATTGTATTGAGGCAACATTTTTCCATCATCTATTTTTATACAAACACCTAATTTTTGCTCGGGTAAACTCATGCAAAATACACCTTCAGCACCTGTTTTTCCAATTATTTTTGGAGCGCAAATTTGCATCATATCGGTGCAATAACGCTTAGAACCCGCTACCATAAATGGATATTTGCCAACGGCTTCTATCATTATTTTACAAGCAGTGGCTAAATTTTCGTCATAGTTATTACTTACCAAATTTTTAAACCCAATTGCTTGATTGATTACAGGAATAGAATAAATAGGCGCAGAGCAACCATCTAAAGCTGTAACCATTTTAGCACGCGGGTATTCATATATTTTTGCTACATATTCTAAAATCAATTGCTGAATGGCATGATTTGGATTGATATAATCTGTAATTTTGGCATTGATTAATTGGCATAAAGCCAACATGCCTGCATGTTTTCCACTACAATTATTATGAATATGTTCAGGTTTTTTATCTTGTTTAATTAAAGCATTGGCTTCGTTTTTCGCGCTTGGGTATTGTGGTCCACAAAATAAATCATTGCGGTTTAAACCAATTTTAGCTAAAATACTTTCAACTGTATTTATATGCTCTTGTTCGGCATTATGCGAACCACACATCACTGCAATTTCTTCTAAAGTAAAACCAAATTTTTCAATTCCTCCCAAAGCTATTAATGGTAAAACTTGAATGAATTTCATAGCGGATCTTGGGTAGCAAACTTGCTCCACATTGCCTTTACTAAATATAACTTCATTGTTTTCATTTACCACGCAAATAACTCCACGGTGAAAACTTTCTAATACATTGGCTCGGTATACTTCAACTAAAACAGGGTTTTGCATAATTTTTATTTGATGGCGCAAGCAAATAAAAAATATATAATTACAAAAAATAAACTGCTTATGTTTGTACACTTTTTATACATAATATGTTTACTGGAATTATAGAAACCATGGCTACTTTAGTTGAAAAACGAGTAGTTAACACCAATATAGATTTTTATTTTCATAGCCCAATTACCAACGAGTTAAAGGTGGATCAAAGTGTGGCTCATAATGGAGTTTGCTTAACGGTGGTTGAAATTAACCACTCGGTATACAGGGTTACTGCCGTGGATGAAACTTTACAAAAAACCAATTTAAAGTATTTAAAAGTAGGAGAGAAGGTAAACCTAGAACGTTGTATGCCAGCTCACGGCAGGTTTGATGGTCATATAGTTCAAGGCCATGTTGACGATACAGCCATTTGCTCCAAAATTGAAGATAAAAATGGTAGTTGGAACTTTTATTTTAAAATAAATCCCAAACAACAAAACTTATTGGTTAATAAAGGTTCTGTTTGTATAAATGGAGTAAGTTTAACTGTGGTTAATGCGCAAGAAGATTGGTTTAGTGTAACCATTATCCCATATACTTTTGAACATACTGTTTTTCATCAATTTAAAGAAGGAGATGAAGTAAATATTGAGTTCGATATTATTGGAAAGTATATCAACAAAATGAACGGTATTATTGTATAATTATAAAATATGCTTTTGAAAATTATGATGAAATTTAACAAAATAAATTTGAATGTTAAATCATTGGCATTGGCTTTATGTTTAGGTTTTTTCTTATTCAATATTATTGATAATAAAAGGTATCAAGGTGATATTATTCAAAATGATGTAATTCAATATTACAGTTATTTACCAGCTTATTTTATAGAAAATGATATAACACTTTCTTTTTTAGATCAACATAAAAAATTACCACCAAATAGTTATTGGCATTTAGTTGCTCCAAATGGAAAAAGGTATTTCAAAATGACCATGGGGGTGTCAATTCTTTACAGTCCATTTTTTTTAGTCTCTCATTTTTTTGCATTACATAATAGTGGTTATCCGGCAGATGGTTTTAGCCTTCCTTATAAAGTAGGACTAACTCTTTCAACATTGTTTTATGCTATGTTAGGACTTTGGTTGTTGCAAAAATTGCTATCTAATTATTATAATAAATATGTGGTAGCTATCGTGATTGTTGTTATTAGTATTGGCACAAATTTTTATAATTATGCCTCTAACAATGATTTGTTAATGAGTCATGTGTATTCATTTTTTTTATTTGCATTTTTTTTGAATTTGGTAGTATCTTGGTTTAAACAGCCTCGAATACTAACGGCCATTTTTTTGGGTTTGGTACTAGGATTAATTGCATTGGTTAGGCCAACTAATATCATAATTGGCCTTGCTTTAATTTTTTATGGTGTAAACAATTGGTCAGAATTAAAAATGCGATTCTCCTTTTATTTAAAGCATTTCCTACAAGTTATCATCTTACTATTTTTTGCAATCATTGTTTGGGTTCCACAAATGATTTATTGGAAAATGCAGGTAGGTTCGTACCTCTATTTTTCTTATGCAGGTGAATCCTTTTTTTGGAATAATCCTCATATTTTTGAAATTTTATTTGGTTTTAGAAAAGGCCTTTTTATTTACACACCTTTAATTATTCTGTCATATCTTGGAATAATATTTTGTTTTAAGCAACTTAAATTATGGCGATTAACATTGATAACCTTCATACCTTTAAATATTTATATAATGAGTTGTTGGTGGTGTTGGTGGTATGGAGGTAGTTTTGGTCAACGTCCAATGATAGATTCTTTCCCCTTATTAGCTATTCCAATGGCTGAACTTATAAATACAATATTAAATAAAAGTAATTGGTTTATTGCCCCATTAGCTTTGATATTTAGTTTTTTTATTTACTTAAATATTTTTCAATCTTTTCAATATGAAAAAGGACTAATTCATTATGACAGCATGAGTAAAGAGGCTTACTTTAAAATATTTTTAGAGAAAGACGCTAAGGCAGAGTTTGATTATTGGAATTTACTCATTCCAACTGATTCAGAAAATGCACTAAAAGGACTACCTGAAAGAGACCTAAGAAAAAAATAAGTTATTCGACTAAAATTTTATCGGCCACTTGACCACTTAAAGTTATTATTTGTTTATTGGTTTTTATTTTTAATAATCCGTCAAAAACTTCTCTGTCAATTATCTGTATAGTGGAGTAAAGTGTTAAACCTACTCTGCTTAAATAACTTAAAAAGTCGCTTGATGAGTCGCTTACGGCCACAAAAGTAATGGTTTTACCAACTTCAATGCTTGAAAGTTGTTTCAAGGTATTTTTAGGCAATTTTCCTTCTTTATCAGGTATTGGGGTTCCGTGTGGGTCAAACTTTGGATTACTTAATATCAAATCCATTTTTTCAAAAAACGCAGGACTTTTTATATGTTCCACTTCTTCGGCTATATCGTGTACTTCTTCCCAACCAAAACCCATAATTTTTACCAAGAATAACTCCGTTAATCTGTGCTTCCTTATTACTTCTAGCGCAAATTTTTGTCCTTTAGCTGTTAATATAAATCCTTTATATTTTTGGTATTCAACCAATTCTTTTTCGGCCAATTTATTTACCATACTATTTATGGTTGGCAGCTTTACATTTAATTTTTCTGAAAGCTTGCTTGCCGTTGCACCACTTTCGTGCTGGCTTAAATTATATATGGCTTTTAAATAATTTTCTTCTGCTAAAGTTCGCATTTTCCAAAAGTAATATTAATATTTATAAAATAAATTTGTTAGATAAGTCTAACAAATTATATTTGTCAACCTAATATAAATGAAAAGACCTATCTATTTTTACTTGTTAAGCATTATGCTAACTACTTTTTTCTATCAAACAAATGCGCAAAATATTGATTTTGAGGGAAAAGTAATGTGTGGCAAAAAGCCGGTGTCTTTTGCTGTGGTTAGTATTAAGGAACTGAAACAAGCTGTTCAAACCAATCAAGATGGTAAATTTATTTTCAAAAATTTGTCAAAAGATACCTTTCTTCTAACTGTTAAAGCACTCGGTTATTACCCAAAACAAGTGAAAATTATTGCTTCAAACTATAAAAATAAAGATTTAATAATTGAAGTAATTGAAAACGAAAATACTTTGAATGATGTGGTTGTTAGTGGAACTTTAAAGGAAATAAGTAAAAAGGAAAGCACAGTTTCGGTAGAGGTTATTTCACCCAAATTATTTCAACAAAATCCAACTTCTAATATTTTTGAAGCCATTGGAATGGTAAATGGTGTTAGGCCTCAACTAAATTGTAATGTATGCAATACGGGCGATATTCATATAAACGGTATGGAAGGTCCTTATACTATGGTAATGATTGATGGCATGCCAATAGTTTCGGCCCTTTC
>JAAFJM010000037.1:0-21733 GCA_013298895.1 Bacteroidota bacterium
TTATTATTTATAAATCCACATGAGAACAGGTTTAGCACTTGATTTTAACAATGGATCAATTATTTTGAAACTGTTATCGGAAATAGTTGGACATCCCCAACCTTCTGGAGTTCCATCAGGATAAACTTCTTCATCTGAAATAACTTCCCACGAATGAAATACAATAAACCGCTTAAACGCATTGCTGTTGGTCGATTCCAAACCATGTAAAACATATTTTACATGTACCCCCCAATCACTATGTGCACGTTCTCCAATTTTATATTTTCCTAATGAAGAGCAATGGCTTCCATCTGTATTACTAAATTTAGGATTATCCTTCGAAAAATCATGATTCCATGGATTATCACCACAACCATGCCCAACCAAAAAACTATTGAAGATGGTATCTTTTTTAAAATCCCAAACTAAAAATCTTTTCAATCCAGAATGCAAACTCATATCAATTAAAATACAAAACTCAGTATTGAAATGCTGAGTTTTACAAAACTTTAATGCTTGTTTTGCTTTGGTTTTAGTTTGGCTTATGTTTATAGTTGGATTTTCAGTTACCTTGTTTTTCGTTACGGGGTTATTACACCCAATGAAAGATGTAGAAAATACCAAAAGGAAAGTGTACAGAAGTTTCATTTAAATAATATCAAGTTTTTAAAAAAGCATTTACCATCTGAACGAAAATTGGCACATAAAAGTATAAAAAACTATAGCAAGTTATTTACAAACACTTTTTAATTATTAGTGGTTTTAGCATGGTGTCTTTATTCGTTTCTGCATTAAACCAATAATAATAATCAATATAATACCACTTATTTTTTCTGTATTCAAGATAACCAATTATTTGTTTAGAATTGGGTATTGAATCAATTTCATAATCAAAAGCATTTTCGTGAACTTTAAATGATTTTATTTCTTTCCATTTATTATCGCAAAGCGAATAAATAACACAGGTACTAATATTGGTAAAATCATAATAATCAACTACAACAGCTATTTCATCTTTCTTGTCTTTATTATTATCTCCAATATTAATTAAACAATATAGGCTGCCTCCTGCACCTAAATGTAAAGTATCACTTGGTTTATTCCTCATAAATAATTGTACATCGGCATTCATTAACCCAAAATAGTTTTCTATTGAATTCCATTGAGAATCGGGAAAGCTATCAATTGGCTGTTTGGTTAGTTCATTTATGGTATTTTGGCATAACGTATCTATTTTACCATCTCCATCAAAATCGCCAGTAATAGATAGTTTTTTCAAATGAAAAAAAATGTTTTTTAATGCAGTATCCTTATTGATGTTTAAGGTATCTGTTTTATTATTTTTATTGGTGTTTTTGCCATTAGTACAACTAAAAAAATAAAGTATAAAACAGTAAAAGTATGGATTGAATAGTTGAGTCTGTTTCATGCTGACTGTTTTTATTTTTATGCATTAATATATGCTTTAAAAATTGTTTTCAGTTAAATTTTCAATTACCAATTGATTAATAATTTTGTAAATCCTTTAATTTCTTAAATCTTATCTGACAACTTATACAACAAGCAAGTTTTAAATAGCTTGGTAAGATTTAAAAGTACGTAAAAATTCAATTATTCAACTATTCGATAATCTAACAATTCGAAGATAAGTTCAATTATTGCATTTAAGTTTGTTTAACTTTATCATCGGTAATCGATAAACTTTATTTATCATTATTAATTAAAAATAATGGTAAAAGTTGTTCCAATGTTTACTTCGCTTTCTACATCAATTTTACCTCCAAGTGTAGTTATTTGTGAATGTATTAAATACAATCCAATTCCTTTGCTATTTGCATTGTTATGAAACCTTTTGTACAATCCAAAAATTTTATCTTTAGCGTGAGCCATATTTATACCTATTCCATTATCAGAAAAGGTAAGTTTTGTATTGCCATTGTTTTCTTTACTAGTTTTTATCGTAATTATTAAAGCTCTATCTGGGTGACGATATTTAACTGCATTGGTTAATAAATTTAAAAATACACTTTGTAAATATTCATTTGCAAAAATTACAGAAGGCGCTTCAGAGAAGTCTTCATTTATGGTTACTTTATTTTCTAGTAATGATATTGAAATAGACTCTTTTGTTTTTTTAAATATTTCTTCAAAGGGTAGTTGTTCTTTCGTAATATTTCTATTCTCTTTTATTATCAAAACTTCAATTAAATCGTTTAAGGTTTCATTTAAATGGTAGGTAGAAGTTTTAAAAGCATCAATCAGTTGCAAGGTAAGCTCATCTGTACCTACTGGTGGCTCTATAATATTACAAATAGAAACAAGATTGGTTAGTGGTGCCCTCAAATTATGCGAGGTTATGTAACTAAACTGTTTCAACTCAAGGTTGTTTGCTACCAATTCTTTTAGTAACGTTTCCTTTTCTAATTCCATTTCTTTATCCTTAGTCACATCCCAACTAACCCCAATAATTCGTTTCGGCTTACCATCTACCCTTTGAATAAACCCAGATGTTTTTATATAATGGATCGATTCATCATTCCACACAATCCTGAATTCGGAATTGAATTCGTTCTTGTTTGCAATGTTAAACTGCATTTCATCAAATATTTTTGTTCGATCTTCATCATGCAATCTTGCTGTCCATCCTTCATTAATTGTTTTAAATTCATTTGGAGCTATTCCATATAATTAATACATCCCTTCATCCCAAATAGTAGAATCATTTTCTAAATCCCTGTCCCAAATTCCAATTTTTGCGCTTTTTGTTGCCAAAAGCAAACGGTTGGTTTGGCTTTGCAGCAATTCATTTATAGCATAAATTTCTGCTTCTGCTTTCTTTTTTTCGGTTATATCATTTACGTAAATACAATTTAGTTCCAAATCACCAAATTGTATCATGTTTGCATTAATTTCCAAATGGATAATGGTTCCATCTTTTTTAGTTCTTTGAACAATATAATGTAAACTCTTTTTTTGTTTCAACTCCTCCCAATACTGTTTCCAAGTATCAGGTGTATAGGCGCTACCAAAATCAAATGCTGTTTTGGTCTTCATTTCTTCCAAACTAGTATTCCCATACAATTTTGCAAATGCTAAGTTACAATTATAAAGAGTCCCATCAGCTTTTACATACGCTAAACCCCAAGCAGCATTAGCTATTGTAAATGCAGAAAGTTTTAAGTTCTCTTCAAGCTTTTTCTTTTCAGTAATATCCTCATAAAAACCAAAGTTTACAATTTTTCCATTTAATTCTATCGAATTGGTGCTTACCGCAACATCAATAAGAGTTCCATCCTTTTTTTTGAATTTAGCTTCAAATTTTTGATTTGGATTAACTTTCAAATCCTCCCATCGGTTTACCCAAAATTCTTTGGTCACTATTGGATTTATATCCATTAATGTTTTACCCCTAAATTCTTCGTAGCTATAGCCTAGCATGTTGGCAGTTGCTTGGTTAAAGTCAATGAATAAAGCATTCTCATCCAAAAAGGACATTGCACTATCTGTGTGTTTGTAAGAATAATCTAATAATTGCAATTGTTGTTCCTGCTTTTTCTTTTCTGTAATATCAGTAAAGAATACGCAGTTAAGTTCCTTATTGCCATATTGTATAAAGTTTGCCTCAATGTTTGCATTTATTATATCCCCATTTTTCTTCTTCAGCTTAGTTTCAAAACTTAATGACTTGGCCTTCTTTAATTCTTCCCAATGAATAGGCCAGATGTCAAATTGATAATCAGGGTCTATATCAGGAACAGTTATTGCTTTGTATTCTTCATGGGTATAACCCAATAATTTGTGGGCGGCTTCATTAAATTCAAATATGGAAGCATCTTGGTTAATTATATTTATAGGTGTGGTTGAGTTTCTAAATGCATAATCCACCAACTTCATTTGTTCTTCTTGCTTTATTTTTTCAGTAATGTCAGTCGAATAAGAACAAATCAATTCCAAATCTCCATGCTTCAAATAATTTATATAAATAACTAAATTGGTAGTGGTTCCATCCTTTTTTGTGGGAGTAGTTTTTATAGTCAAACTCCCTATGGCTTTTATTTCAGCCCAATGTAGCGCCCATTTCTCTTCATCAAAGTTATCATCTATATCAATTATCTTTTTGCCCTTTAATTCCTCTTGAGTGTACCCCAAATCTCTAGCTGCAGCATGGTTTACATTGTAAATAGTAGAATCTTCTTTTATAAGAATTATTGGCATGGCAGAATTATTGAAAGTAAAATCTACCAATTTTAATTCTTCTTCTATTATTTTTTTTTGCCTTGCTTCTATTATAAACATCACCTGTTTAGAAAGCTTAGTCAAAGCCTCTTTTTGTTCAAAGGTAAGTTTGCGTGGCTTTTGGTCTATTACACAAAGTGTTCCCAATGCAAATCCATCTGCATCTACTAGAGCGATGCCAGCATAAAAAGCAACTTTGGGCTGACCTGTAACAAAATCATTGTCGTGAAATCGCTCGTCCAAACGAACATCTTCTACTTCAAATAATATTTGGGGTTGGTTAATTGCGTGGGCACAAAAAGAAAGGTCTTTATGTGTTTGATTTATATCTATCCCTAATCTCGATTTAAAAAACTGCCGGTCTTTATCTATCAATGTTATTAAACTGATGGGCGTTTGACAAATTACAGACGCAAGATAAGTGATATTATCAAAATCTTCTTCTGGCAAAGTATCTAATAGATGGTAGCCATTTAAAGCCTTTAATCTTTCGTTTTCGTTTAACGGTAAAGAAGGTTTAATCATTATAATATTTAATCAAATTAACAAAGGTCGTGTTATAAAGTTCCTGTTTACGAATATATTATATGTCAATTAGTAACCAAATATAAATTTTTCTGATAAGTCGCGTATTTAAAAACGACCTAAAATTATTATCATACTAAAGGGAGCAATTCCATGCAAAAAAGAATACAATAAAAGTATGAAACCACACCTATTACCAATGCGTTTCACTACTTTCGTAAGAATATTAAATAGTGAAATTTCTCTGATATAGTAAACCTTGAAACAAACTATTATGGAATACAATAAACCCTAAAAGGGAGAAATTAAAAGCAATAAAAGATATTCCATATTAACTATCAATTAATGTTGTTTGTCATTACACATTACAACTTACATATTTAGAAATAACAATTCAACCATCCAACTTTCTAACCATCAAACAATTTAACTCCCAATATATTGGGACAACAATTTGAAAATAAGTCTAATTATTCCATTATAAACTTCTATTAATCAATTAAAAAACTTAAAATTATTTTAAGGAAATTTATGTTACTTTGTTTTCGTTAATTCATAAAAAATATACACATCATAATTATTATTAAAAAGTAATGGTAAAAGTTGTTCCAATGTTTACCTCGCTTTCTACCTCTATTTTACCACCAAGGGTAGTTATTTGTGAATGTATCAGGTACAACCCAATTCCTTTGCTATCTGCATTGTTATGAAACCTTTTATACAATCCAAAAATTTTATCTTTTGCGTGAGCCATATTTATACCTATTCCATTATCAGAAAAGGTAAGCTTTGTAGTACCATTGTTTTCTTTACTAGTTTTTATCGTAATTATTAACGCTCTATCTGGGTGACGATATTTAACTGCATTGGTTAATAAATTTAAAAATACACTTTGTAAATATTCATTTGCAAAAATTACAGAAGGCGCTTCAGAGAAGTCTTCATTTATGGTTACTTTATTTTCTAGTAATGATATTGAAATAGACTCTTTTGTTTTTTTAAATATTTCTTCAAAGGGTAGTTGTTCTTTCGTAATATTTCTATTCTCTTTTATTATCAAAACTTCAATTAAATCGTTTAAGGTTTCATTTAAATGGTAGGTAGAAGTTTTAAAAGCATCAATCAGTTGCAAGGTAAGCTCATCTGTACCTACTGGTGGCTCTATAATATTACAAATAGAAACAAGATTGGTTAGTGGTGCCCTCAAATTATGCGAGGTTATGTAACTAAACTGTTTCAACTCAAGGTTGTTTGCTACCAATTCTTTTAGTAACGTTTCCTTTTCTAATTCCATTTCTTTATCCTTAGTCACATCCCAACTAACCCCAATAATTCGTTTCGGCTTACCATCTACCCTTTGAATAAACCCAGATGTTTTTATATAATGGATCGATTCATCATTCCACACAATCCTGAATTCGGAATTGAATTCGTTCTTGTTTGCAATGTTAAACTGCATTTCATCAAATATTTTTGTTCGATCTTCATCATGCAATCTTGCTGTCCATCCTTCATTAATTGTTTTAAATTCATTTGGAGCTATTCCATATAATTTATACATCCCTTCATCCCAAATGGTAGAATCATTTTCTAAATCCCTGTCCCAAATTCCAATTTTTGCGCTTTTTGTTGCCAAAAGCAAACGATTTGTTTGGCTTTTAAGCAATTCATTTATAGCATAAATTTCTGCTTCTGCTTTCTTTTTTTCGGTTATATCATTTACATAAATACAATTTAGTTCCAAATCACCAAATTGAATCATGTTTGCATTAATTTCCAGATCAATAGTGGTTCCATCTTTTTTAGTTCTTTTTACAATATAATGTAAACTCTTTTTTTGTTTCAACTCCTCCCAATACTGTTTCCAAGTATCAGGTGTATAAGCGCTGCCAAAGTCAAATGCTGTTTTGGTCTTCATTTCTTCCAAACTATTAGTCCCATACATTTTTGCAAAAGCTAGGTTACAATTATAAAGTGTTCCATCCTCTTTAACATACACTAAACCCCAAGCAGCATTAGCTATTGTAAATGCAGAAAGTTTTAAGTTGTCTTCTAGTTTTTTCGTTTCAGTAATGTCCTTATAAAAACCAAAGTTTACAATTTTTCCATTTAATTCTATCGAATTGGTGCTTACCGCAACATCAATAAGAGTTCCATCCTTTTTTTTGAATTTAGCTTCAAATTTTTGATTTGGATTAACTTTCAAATCCTCCCATCGGTTTACCCAAAATTCTTTGGTCACTATTGGATTTATATCCATTAATGTTTTACCCCTAAATTCTTCGTAGCTATAGCCTAGCATGTTGGCAGTTGCTTGGTTAAAGTCAATGAATAAAGCATTCTCATCCAAAAAGGACATTGCACTATCTGTGTGTTTGTAAGAATAATCTAATAATTGCAATTGTTGTTCCTGCTTTTTCTTTTCTGTAATGTCTACTACATAAGTGCAGTTCAGTTCTTTTTCTCCAAATTTTACATAACTGCAAATAATATTTACATCAATTAAAGTACCGTCCTTTTTTACTTGTAACGCTTCAAAATTTATTTGACCCTTTTCTTTTATCTCACGCCAAAGCGAACTATAAGAATTTTCATCTTGTCCAATAGCTGTATTAAAAACATTCAATGCCTTAAACTCTTCTTTTGTATAGCCTAATTGTTTACATCCTGCTTCATTATAATCGTAAAAACTAGCATCCTCATTAATGTAGTAAGTAGGCAAAGATGAATTCCTAAATGTAAAATCAAATAATTTTAATTGTCCTTCCTGCTTTTTCTTTTCTGTAACATCTAGGATATAGCCACAACTCAATTCTAAGTCGCCATATTTTACATAGTTAGCTGTAACGATTACGTCTATGAAGGTACCATCCTTCTTTTTTTGTTGCGTTTCTATGGTTATTTTTTTCTCTACTTTCAATTTAGCCCATAAACTTGCCAACTTTTTTTCGTTATGATCTTTATCTAAATCATAAAGTTTTAATGTTGACAATTCTTCTCTTGTATAACCCAAATTTTCTGCTGCAATGTCGTTAAAATTATAAAAGCTCGCATCTTCCAATACAAAGTAAATAGGTATCGAAGCATTTTTAAAAGTATATTCAACTAATTTATTTAAATTTTCATTTAAAGTTTTTACTTCCTCTATCTTACTTTTTAATTCTTCTTCACTTGCTAGTAACTTTTCGTTTGTTTCATTAATCAATTTAGTTTGCTCTTCGGCATTTCTTTTTGCTATAAGCAACTCTTTTTCATAAGATTTGCGTTGACTTACGTCAAAAACTGAGGAATAATTTACCAGCACGTTCCCATTTTCATCTCTTATTTGTTTAGTGTTAATTAAGATAGGAAAACGAGTTTTATCTTTCTTAACCATTTCAAAACTGATTTCTTGAACAAAACCTTGCATCTGCAACAAAGGAGAATAATGTGTTTCAAAGTACATTTTACCACCCACACTCAACAAACTCTGCCAAGTAACTTTCCCAATAATGTCTTCTTTTGTATACCCAAGCCAACCCAATAAAGTATCATTTATTGGGTTGATAATTCCAATTCCGTCCGTTGAAAAATAACCACTGGGAGAATGATTATAAAATATTTCTAATTCTAATTCTTTTGATGCTAATTGTTTACCATAAAATACGTCTTTTTCTTGACTTAGTTTTGCTACTTTTTCAGCAACAATTTGATTTAAATGCGTAGCTAAGTCATTTAAATCGTCCTCCCCTGCAAATTTTATCAAATCTAATTTGGCTAAATTAGCTGCTGTAAAATCATCTATTGCAAAATTGAAATCAGTTATTTTTGTCATTTATTGTATCTGTTTAGTACCTGATAATCAATTCTAAAAGCTCGTGGAAAGTCAGATATTTTCAAAATAAATTTCTTTAATTAAATATTATCTAAAAATTTATTCACCAACTCTATTGTTTCTTGTGGTGCACTCATTTGTGGGCAATGTCCTGTGGCCTCCATAACCACAATTGTGCTATTTTTTAATTGTTCATTAACATATTTTCCAACAGGTTCAGGTGCAATTACATCTGAGGAACATTGTAAAATAAGCGTTCTTGTTGTCAATTCTAACAAATCCTTACGATTATCTCCTAAAAACGTAACATTTGCAAAATGTTTTGCTATTTCAGGATTGTTTCTACAAAAACTATTTGCTAATTCTTCACTCAACTCTGGTTTATCAGCATTACCCATAATTACGGGAGTAATGGCAGTAGACCAACCTAAATAATTGCTGTCCAAAGATTCCAATAATTCATGGATATCTGCTTCTTCAAAACCACCATAATAAGTTTCATCATTTATATAACGTGGTGATGGACCAACCATAATCAAAGAATCAAATAAGTGTGGTGCTTTGTTAGCTGCCAATAGCCCCATCATCGAAGCTACTGAATGTCCTATTAAAATGACATTTTTAAGGTTAAGACTTTCACAAATTTCTATAATATCATCTGCATAGCCATGCAAAGTGGAGTATTTTTTGAAGTCATAAGCCGTAATATCTGATTTTCCGGATCCTACATGGTCAAAAAGTACAATTTTGTACTTTTTACTAAAGGCAGGTGTAATAAATCTCCACATATTTTGGTCGCAACCATAACCATTTGCCATTAGCATAATCTGTGTGCCTTCGCCTTGAACAGTTACATTGTTCCTCTTAATAATATCTTTTTTCATGTTTTTTAATTTTTAGATAATTAGATGAAAGTATAAGCATGAATAATAAAAAATGAATGTTTACAGAAGCTATATAATCCTAAATATATATAGTAATTTGTTCATTGTTATGACAAATATAGTTATTATTTAAAACGGAAATGAAAGATAGTAATTATAAATTTTTAATCAAATTAACAAATGGCATTAAATATCAAACCTCTTTAAAAACATATTATAAACAATTAAGTAACCAAATATAAATTTTTTAGAAGATTGGGTATTTACGTCTTATCCAAAAGTACAATCATTTTGTTGGGGAGCAATTAGCAATAAGTAATCAGTAAAAGATCAATTGCCGTTTTCCCGAAAGATTTCGGGATTAGCCAACGGAAAAAGAAATGAAAGAAGAACTAAATAGCAATAGGCAAAAGTCCATAAGCAATGGACAATTAGCATTAGGAAATGGGCTTTTGAGAAATGAGAATTAGGAATTGAGCAATAGCGAACAACAAACATTGAATAATTTCAGTGAGATTGCTTTCCCGATGAGTCGGGACAGGCAGTGCCTCGCAATGACGAACAACGAACAACCAACTCTTTACTCTCAACAATAAACATAGAACAATGAAGAACGAACAAACCATCCAACAATATAACAATTAACCAGTTAACCAAATAATCCCACAACAACCATCCAACTCGTAACTATCAACCATCAATTATCAACCATCAACTAAAATAAAAAAAATCACTTATCATTGCAATGAACTACATGCAAGGCAATTCGTTTTTACAAACTAAAATAGAATATTTAAAAGGAGTAGGTGCAGCAAAGGCCGAACTTTTGCAAAAGGAATATAACATATTTTCCTTTAACGACTTGCTGTACTATTTTCCTTACAGGCATATCGATAGGAGTAAAACCTATCAAATCAGTCAACTTGATGATACCATGCAATACATTCAGTTAAAAGGAACTGTAAGTAATTTGCGTACCATTGGGCAAGGTGCAGGGGCGCGGTTAGTAGCTAATTTTAGCGATGGAACAGGCAGTATAGAACTCATTTGGTTTCAAGGACAAAAATGGATAAAAGATAGTTTATTGGCTGGAAAAGTGTATGTGGTTTTTGGTAAACTAACCGAGTTTAACCGCACTTTTAGCATGGTTCACCCAAGCATGGAAGACCCTGCTTTGGTTAACGAAAAGCTGTATTTAAAAATGATGCCGCTTTATAATGCCAGTGAAAAGGCTAAAAAACGTGGCGTAGATACCAAGTTTTTAATGAAGTTAACCAATACTTTGTTAACCGATGCTCGCTTGCAAATAGAGGAAAACTTGCCTGATTATTTGGTAACTAAACACAAGCTCATGAGCCGTAAACAGGCCATGATGCAAATACACTTTCCCGAATCGTTTCAGCTATTACATGCGGCTGAGCAGCGCTTAAAGTTTGAAGAATTATTTTTTAATCAATTGCGCATATTGCGCTATAAATTAAAACGCCATACTGTATTTAACGGAATAAAAATTGCCAAAATTGGCGATTTATTCAATGGTTTTTATAACCATCAATTGCCTTTTGAATTAACCAATGCACAAAAGCGGGTTTTGAAAGAAATAAGGGTAGATATGGGCAGCGGTAAACAAATGAACCGTTTGGTGCAGGGCGATGTAGGTAGTGGAAAAACCGTGGTTGCTCTTATGAGTATGCTCATGGCTATTGATAATGGTTACCAAGCTACACTCATGGCGCCAACAGAAATTTTAGCTAACCAACATTTTGAAACCATCAAAACTTTATTGGGCGATTTGCCAGTTAGGGTAGAGTTACTTACAGGTTCCAAAACCAAAAAGAACCGAAGACCCATACACGAAGGATTAAAAAATGGCGAAATTCATATATTAATTGGCACCCATGCTTTAATTGAAGATGCTGTGGAATTTAAAAACATTGGCATAGCCATTATTGATGAACAACATAGATTTGGAGTAGAACAAAGGGCTAAACTTTGGAAAAAAAACGAGCATCCACCACATATTTTGGTAATGACAGCTACACCCATTCCGCGTACTTTAGCCATGACCCTTTATGGCGATTTAGATACCAGTATGATAGACGAATTGCCCGCTGGGCGTAAACCTATTAAAACCATTCATAAATACGATAATAACCGTTTAGAAGTATATGGTTTTATGAGGAATGAAATCAATAAAGGCAGGCAAGTATATATTGTTTATCCACTGATAGCAGAAAGTGAAAAGTTAGATTTTAAAAACTTAGCAGAAGGTTATGAAAGTATTTGCCGGGAATTTCCTTTGCCAACTTATGCAGTAAGCATGGTTCATGGCAAAATGAAACCAGCCGAAAAAGACTTTGAAATGCAGCGTTTTGTAAAAGGCGAAACCAATATTATGGTGGCTACTACGGTTATAGAAGTAGGAGTAAATGTGCCTAATGCCAGTGTAATGGTGATAGAAAGTGCACAACGTTTTGGATTATCGCAATTGCATCAGTTACGCGGCCGAGTGGGTAGGGGGGCAGAACAAAGTTATTGTTTATTAATGACCGATTTTAAAATTAGTCAAGATGGAAAGCTGCGTATGAAAACCATGGTAGAAACTAACGATGGATTTAAAATTAGTGAAGTAGATTTACAACTGCGTGGTCCGGGCGATATGGAAGGAACCATGCAAAGTGGAGTATTAGATTTGCGCATTGCAAGCATTATTGACGATAAAGAAATACTAGAAGCCGCCCGAAAAGAAGCCCAATTAATACTTGAAAACGATAACACATTACAAAAACCCGAAAATGCTATTTTAAACCAATACCTGATACTATACCGAAAAACAAATAAATGGGGCGCAATAAGTTAGGTTCTAGCAACTAGCTGCTGGCCACTAGCTTCTAGCCTTTAACAATAATTTAAAATTAAGAACATCCAACAACCATAAACCATAAACGAACATCTACCAACGAACAACAAATATCGAAAAACGTATATCTAACAACTATCAACCATCAACTAACAACTAATATGAATTTCACACAATTTCCGCATATCGATTTTGAGGCATTACGCAATGAGTTAAAGCCCGAAACACCAGCTCAGTTTGGCAGCATGAACGCCCAACAAATGATAGAACACGTAAGTTTAATTTACGATTATGTTTTATCTGATATGGTTACAAAAGTATTAACCTCTGAAGAAAAAATAGAGAAAGTCAAAAAACTGTTTTTATGGTCGCCCGGAGGTTTTAAGCAAGGTGTAACCAATGAGTTTACCCAAAGTTTATCGTTTGAAACCAAATATGCTAATATGGAAGAAGCCATAAACGAGTTTGAAAAACGCCATTACTTAGTAGCAGATGCCTTGGCTAATCATTTAGTAATTGGTAAAACGCATCCTATATTTGGTTTATTAAATACCGAAGAATGGATACAGTTTTTTACCAAACACACATGGCATCACTTTAATCAGTTTGGCTTAATCAGCTAGAATAATTTATTTTTATAACTAGGAGTAAAACCCATGTGTTGATAGGCTTTTTCTGTAGCCTCTCGTCCACGTGGAGTACGCATCAAAAAACCTTCTTGAATCAAGTAAGGTTCGTAAACTTCTTCTATTGTTCCTCCATCTTCACCTATGGCTGTGGCGAGTGTATTTAAACCTACAGGACCACCTTTAAATTTTTCTATCAGTGTTTTTAAAATACGCGAATCCATTTCGTCAAGGCCTTCGCTGTCCACATTTAAAGCATTTAAAGCAAATTGCGCAATTTCTAAGGTAATAACGCCATCACTTTTTACTTGGGCAAAATCGCGGGTTCTGCGCAAAAGTGCATTCCCAATTCTAGGCGTTCCTCTGCTTCTGCGAGCTATTTCCCAAGCAGCCTCTTCATCTATTATCGAGTTCATGATGGTTGAACTTCGTTCGATAATAGTTTTCATTAACTTTTTATCGTAATATTCTAGTCGTGCATTTATTCCAAATCGTGCACGAAGTGGTGAAGTTAAAAGTCCGGATCTTGTGGTGGCACCAATCAATGTAAATGGTTCTATTTCTAATTGAATACTTCTAGCATTGGGACCACTATCAATCATAATATCAATTTTATAGTCTTCCATAGCTGAGTAGAGAAACTCTTCTACCACTGGACTTAACCTGTGAATTTCATCAATAAAAAGTACGTCACCTTTTTCTAAATTAGTCAATAAACCAGCCAAATCACCTGCTTTTTCAAGTACGGGTCCGCTAGTAGTTTTTATATTAGCACCTAATTCATTAGCTATGATTATACTTAGAGTGGTTTTTCCTAATCCCGGAGGGCCATGCAATAAAACATGATCAAGCGCCTCATCACGCTGTTTAGCTGCTTGCACAAAAATTTTTAGATTTTCAATGGTTTTCTCTTGACCAGTAAAATCGTCAAATAACCTTGGACGCAACACCCTTTCAAGCTCTTTTTCGGCTGTAGTTAAGTTATTATCTTCTGGATTTAAATTAGGATTTCGCACAAGCGCGAATGTAACAATTTTACTTCACAGTTTAGATTTGTTAGTTAATTCAAATTAATTTAATTGTGTGTTCTAAATTTTTATTCAGCTACTTGTTTAATATTAGCCAATCCTTTTTCATAATCACTTCCCACAAAAAAGCCCATTAACAAACCAAACCACTTGGCCATTCCTTTATTTTCTCCATCTAGTGTCCAAGTTACTTTGGTGGTATTATCGCCTTCAGGAGTTAAAATAAATCCACCTATGCTTGCACCCATACCATCAATTTCTTGCTGATATTGGTTTGATTGGTTTTCAATGGCACTTATCATTTCAAGTCTTCCTTTTCCTACATTACTTTGTTCGCTTTCCCAACTAAACCAAGCACCTACTCCAATAGTTGAATCGCTAAAAACCCATTTGGCATTTGGGTCTAAATTATACCATGGGCTCCATTTGCTCCAGTTTTTAAAATCAGAAGTCAAATTATAAATTTTACTCGGGCTAGCATTTACCGATATTGATTTTTCAACATGCCATTTTTCGGGCAAAGCCATGGAACTTAACCACAAAATAATTACCAAAGCCAAAAGGCCAACTAATACTTTTATTGCTATTTTCATATTGCATCTAGGGGTTTATGGTTAATCAAAAATATAAAAATATTCAAAAAGGCAAAAAAAAGACCTCAAGGTTTTGTCTTGAAGTCTTTTTTATTTTTATTTTTTTCGGTAATAATGCCATTCTAACCTTAAAGTTGATGGAGTTGGTCCAGGTAACTCAGCATATAAAATTATACTTGAATCTTTACATTGATTAATGATTGATATGTCATCGCCATAATAAAAATAGTTATTTACTATTTTGAAAGTTCTAGCAGGATAACTAAAATTCTTTTTATCTTTTTTTATGGTAGTAGCATCGCTATTAAAAGTAAAAGTTTGATAAAGCGGATTATTTAAATCTATCAACATATTTCCTTTGCTTGTAATTGCCGATTTATTGGAAGCATTTACAGTTTGGGTGTCTATTTGGTATAGTTCCAATACACATGAATCTAATTTAGTACTGCATATAAAATTATTTGTTTGTGAAACTTTTTCTTCACAACCTATTGTTATTGCAATTGCAACAATCAAAAACCACTTACAAAACTTCATATTTATAGCTTGTTTATTTGCTCATTTCCGCAAAATATTTAAAGAAATAAGGGATAGTTTCAATACCTTTATAGTAGTTTTCTAATCCATAATGTTCATTTGGCGAATGCAATGCATCGCTATCTAAACCAAAGCCCATTAAAACAGATTTTAAACCTAATTCGCGTTCAAATAATGCTACAATAGGAATACTTCCACCACCACGAGTAGGAATTGGTTTTTTACCAAAAGTAGTTTCCATGGCTTTTGCAGCAGCTAAATAAGCTACCGAATCAGTTGGCGTAACCACAGGCTCACCACCATGATGAGGTTTTACCACCACTTTAACACCTGCAGGTGCAATGCTTTCAAAATGGTTTTTGAATAATTCGGTAATTTTATGGCTTGCTTGGTTTGGTACTAAACGCATGCTTATTTTAGCAAATGCTTTGGAAGGCAAAACTGTTTTTGCACCTTCGCCTGTATAACCACCCCAAATTCCGTTACAATCTAAGGTTGGGCGAATTCCGGTTTTTTCCAAAACAGTAAAACCATTTTCTCCCCAAACATCATCTATATTTAGGTCTTTTTTAAAATCTTCAATATTAAATGGAGCAAGATTTAACTCAGTACGTTCTTGGTTGGTTAATTCTAAAACTTCATCATAAAAACCTGGAATGGTAATGTGGTTATTTTCATCGTGAAGGCTAGCAATCATTTTAGCTAAAATATTGATTGGGTTGGCTACTGCACCACCATAAACGCCACTATGTAAATCTCTGTTAGGTCCAGTAACTTCAACTTCTACATAACTTAAACCGCGCAATCCAGTATCAATACTTGGCGTATCTAAAGCAATCATTGAAGTATCAGAAATTAATACTACATCCGCTTTCAGTTTTTCTTTATTATTAATACAGAAAGGGCCTAAGTTGGTGCTTCCAACTTCCTCTTCTCCTTCAATCATAAATTTTACATTGCAAGGTAAAGTGTTTGATTTAATCATTAGTTCAAAAGCTTTAACATGCATGTACATTTGGCCTTTATCATCGCAACTACCACGGGCAAATATGGCACCCTTGGGGTGAACTTCTGTAGTTCTAATAGTTGGTTCAAATGGGGGTGTGTCCCATAATTCTAATGGAACAGCAGGTTGCACATCATAATGTCCGTATACCAAAACGGTAGGTAATTTTGGATCAATAATTTTTTCGCCATAAACAATGGGGTAACCAGCAGTAGCACAAACTTCAACCTTTTCTGCACCAGCCTCCATTAGTTTCTCTTTAACAAAATTGGCTGTTTTGTTTACTTGCTCTGCATAATCTTTATCTGCACTAATGCTAGGAATGCGCAATAAATCAAAAAGTTCGTTTAAAAAACGATCTTTATTTTGGTCAATATATTCTTTAATCATTTTATTTTTTAACTAAAATTTGTTCTTCCACATCATACTTTCAACTGGCTTAACAGTACGCTTATTGTATTTGGCGTTTTTCTTGGTATTGTACATAATATCTATTTCTCCGGCTACTTCAAAATAAATTAATTGGCCAATAGGCATTCCTGCATAAATTCTCACTGGTTGGGTGCATGAAATTTCTAAAGTCCAAGTATTACAAAAACCAACATCTCCTTTACCTGCGGTAGCATGAATATCAATACCTAATCTTCCAGTTGAACTTTTACCCTCTAAAAATGGAACTTGTTTGTGAGTTTCGGTATATTCAGCAGTTACACCTAAATACAAAGTATTGGGTTGTAATACAAAACCTTCTACCGGAATTTCAAAAACATCAATTTTATTATGCTCTTTTGCGTCTAAAACCCTATCCTTATATGTTCCTAAATATCTACCCAAATGCACATCGTAGCTATTGGTTCCCAAACATTCTTTTTTAAAAGGTTCAATTAAAATGTTGCCATTTTCTATCTCTTCAAGAATGCGTTTGTCTGAAAGTATCATTATTTTAATTTAAAATTATTTTTGCTTTGCAATAAAAATAAATTCTTCCTTACTTTCCCAACTATAAATCAACAAAAAATAATACTTAAAAATAAATTTAGGGTCATTATTAATTGTATAAAACTTTAGAACAATGTTGTTAAAAGGCAAAAACATATGAGGCAAATAGGTATTTTTTCAGATACACACAGTTATTTTAATCCCAAATTATTGAATTTTTTCGATAAATGTGATGAGCTTTGGCATGCGGGAGATTGGGGTGATTTAAAAACTTTTGATGAAGTAGAAAAATTTAAACCCTTAAAAACTGTTTGGGGAAATATTGACGACAAGGATTTAAGGTTAAGAATGCCAGAAATTTTAACATTTAATGAGCAAGATTTGAAAATTTGTATGCTTCACATTGGTGGTTATCCAAATAATTATTCACCAAAGTTTAAACAAATTGTCAAAAATCAATCATTTGATTTGATGATTTGTGGGCATTCGCACATCCTAAAAGTAATGCGTGATCCAGTACTCAATATGATGCATATTAATCCTGGAGCAGCTGGTAATCATGGTTTTCACAAAGTTTGTACGGCTATAAGATTTAAAATTGAAGGTAAAAAAATGTTTGATTTAGAAGTTTGGGAACAGAAAAGAAATTAACTGTTTTAAGCAACCCTTTTTGTTTTAGTATTGACATACTTATTAATTTTATTATTTTGCTAACCAAATTACACGTTTTAAAAAATGAAAAAACTGTTATACACGATTTCTATGCTTGCAATAAGTTTGCATAGCTTTGCTCAACAAGGAACTCATGTTTGTGGTACTGACGAGCATTACCAACAATTAAAATCAACCAATCCTGATTTAAAGGTTAAAGAGTTGAACTACAACCAAAATTGGAAAAACTTTATCCAAAATTATAATCCCAACGATTATAGAACTACCAAGAATATGGGTAAGGCCTCAACACCTAAATACATCATTCCCGTTGTAATTCACATTATTCATAGCGGTGTTAATAGTGTTGAAAATATCTCTGACGCACAAGCAAAAAGCGAAATCGATTTTTTGAATAAAAGTTTCAGAAACTTGAATAGCGATACTGCAAAAAGACGTGAATTGTTTAAAGACATTGCAGCGGATATGGAAGTGGAATTCAGATTGGCTCGTAAAGACCCTAAAGGTAATTGTACTAATGGTATTGTAAGACATTATTCAACCAATTCGGATAAAGGGGATGATATTTTAAAACGTGAAAGTGTTTGGGATTCTAAAAGATACCTTAATATGTGGGTTGTAAGATCAATCAACAAAGGTGGTGGGGTTGGCGTTGCGGGGTATGCTCAATTTCCTTTTGCTGCAGGTGTTCTTTCTGCTGGAACTGATGGTGTGATGATTATTTACAACGAATTTGGTAATATTGAAAAATCTACAGCTGGCCAAACCCCAAATGTAACAACTGTTACTCACGAAGTTGGACATTGGTTAGGTTTATACCATCCATTTCAAGATTCAGATACTTGCGATGCAGAAGGTGATGGTGTTTATGATACTCCTAGATCTTTTTTTAGACCAACTTCTTCTTATCCTTTAAGAAATGAATGTGGTAATCCTACCTATAACTCATGTGGTGGTAAAGATTATCGTTACATTCCTGAAGGAGGAAGTGCATTTATAAGTAATGTTGATTTAACCAAATTTGGTGAAGCATTGGAGTTACCTGATATGCAGGAAAATTTTATGGATTATTTCATTGGAAATTGCGCAAGTAACATGTTTACCTTACAGCAAAAAGCGCGTGCTCATTTTTGCTTAAATACTTATCGTCCTGATTTATGGAGTAATGAAAATTTAATAAAAACAGGTGTTTTAGATCCAGTGAAGGTTTGTGATGCAATTCCTTATTTCTATTCAACCAATAAAAATATTTGCTCAGGCAATTCAGTTACATTTAATCAAAATGTGTATAATGGAACTGCTACTGCATATAATTGGACTTTTATAGGTGGAACTCCTGCGACCTCATCAGCAACAGCACCTGTTGTAACATACAATACTCCGGGTTCTTACGATGTTAAACTTTCAATCACTACTAATGGAAATACTAAAGAAACTGTTTTAACTAATTATGTTACGGTGGTTGATAATGCAGCACCTCAAGCTCAAATTAATTTTGCAAATTGGCAATATACCACTGATTGGTTTGAAAAAGGTTGGAGATTTGAATCAGAAAATGGTAAGGCTATTTGGAGACGAGTTTCAGGCATTTCATACAATGAAATTGCATCTATGAAATTAGAAGATGATCCTTTTAATCAATTGCCTTCACATGGCTTTGATCAAAGTTTTATATCGCCATCATTTAATTTATCTAATGCTGCTAATCCAACCTTCAGATTTGCATTTGCTACTGCTTTAGTATCTGGTCCCGGTAGTGCAAATTCTAATGATGAATTAAGAGTTTACCAATCTCTAAATTGTGGAACTACTTGGACTCAAATGAGTGGCACAGGTTCAGTTTTCTCAGGAACTGCCATTTCAACAACAGGACCTACTCGATTAGATTGGGGAACTGGATTTGTACCAAGCGATAAGAGTAAATGGAAAGAAGTAAGCCTTGATGCACCTAAGGCAGCTAATGTTAGGTTTAAAATTACCTTGACTCGCAGAGGAGGTTCTAATTTTTATTTAGATGCTGTTAGGGTTAGTTCAAGTGGTGCTTTAAGTTTAGGTAATGAATTAGAAAGTGCAATTAAGTTTAATGTAGCACCTAATCCATTTAATACCTCAACAGAATTGTCATATGAATTATCAAATTCGTCAGAAGTGACTATTTCTGTAATTGATATTTTAGGCAGAAATTTAGGAATAGTTTCTTATGGAAAAATGAATTCAGGTAACCATACTGTTAAGTTAGATAGAAATGTTTTAGGCCTAAATAATGGAATTTACTTTGTAAAAGTTGAAATGAATAATCAAAACTTTATTAAAAAAGTGATGGTTAACTAATTTTAAAAACAAAAAATTGACCTTATTTTAGTTTTTAAAATATAATTGTAAAAATAAAAAACCCTGACTATTAACGGTTGGGGTTTTTTATTTCAAAAAAAATAAAAATAAATTTGGGAGATATTCTGAATTGGCCTACTTTCGCAGATGGAGAGTTGGCAGAGTGGTCGATTGCGGCAGTCTTGAAAACTGTTGTCTGTAACAGGACCTGGGGTTCGAATCCCTAACTCTCCGCCAAAAATACAGCATCATTTTTGATGTAGAACTAAAAGCCTTGATTTATCAAGGCTTTTTTTTTGCTTTTAACATAAGTTACCCTACCCTTTGGGGGCTGCAAAGGGGGCTGTAAAATTTATTGTAGGGGGCTGCAATACTAAAACGGTAATATTTGGCATTTAAATTGTATTTCATACAACTTAAACCATTTTAACCATGAATTACCATCTTTATTTGAGTACCAAAAAAACCAATAGCGAAAAACTTGCTCCAGTGTATGCAAAAATTAATTTCAATGGTAAAAGATTAGAACGAAGTACAGGCGTTTTTGTTTGCCCTAAAACGTGGAATAATTTATATAAGCGAATTGTACCAACTGCTTTTGGAGCTGCCGAAGCCAACGAGAAAATTAACCAGTTTGAAAACAAGTTAAAACAGCTCATGGCGATGGAAAGCTTAAACATTACTATTATAAATAAAGTATTGTCCAACAACGCCAATATTGAAACAAATATTTACACTTTAAAAAGCACTATTACTGCATTTTTAAAGCATAAAGAAGCCTTAATTGACAAAACCGAGGGAATTACTTTAGAAACGCACAAAAGCTATAAAGCAAAAGAAAAAAACGTTATTGAGTTTTTGGCATCATTAAAAATGGAGTTGCTGGAGGTGCAAGAATTTAACTATATAACAGGTGAAAAGTTTAAAAGCTTTTTATACAGTAAAAATTTTAGTGCAAGCCATGTAAATAAACACTTAAAATTTATGCGCTCTATAATCAAATTTGCACAATTTGAATACCAGCTACCACCAAGTAATTTGATGCTTTTAAAAATAAAAGAACCAGCACTAAAACCAATTGTTTATTTAACCGATGCTGAACTTGAAAATTTGCAAAAGCATGTATTTTTATGCAGCTTACACCAAAAAGCAGCCGACATATTTTTATTACAATGCTTTACAGGTATGGCCTATTGCGATGTAATTAAATTAAACAATACTTACATAGTAACTTTTGATGGAAATGATTTTATAAGCTATAACCGACAAAAAACTGGTGTAAATGGATTAATTCCCTTTTTACCACAAGTTAAAGCAATTCTTAACCGTTACAATGGCAAAGCTCCTGTACTGGTTAACCAACTTTATAACCGAACTTTAAAGGAAATTGCAGCAGCTTGTAATATTACAAAAGTTTTAACAAGCCATGTAGGCCGTAAAACATTTGGCTGTATGCTATTGAGCAAGGGTGCAAGTATGGAAACAACAACAAAAATGCTGGCCAAAACTAACGTAAAAGAAACAGCCAAACTGTATGCTGAAATTCAATGGAGGCGTTTACTTAGTGAAATGCCAAAGTTTGGAGCATAAAAAAAGCAACGCTAATTTTAGCGTTGCTTCAGATAAGACTTTATTAGTGTGCATCGTGGATAGGCAAACAAAGTGTATTATTTATTGCTTTATTCCTGAAAATCTCAAAA
>JAAFJM010000037.1:21764-22653 GCA_013298895.1 Bacteroidota bacterium
ATCTTGTGTGAACTTACCATAAAAAACAATATTTTTGGTTGTTGAATTGTAATAACCATGATATTTTACACTACCCAAAGTTACACCGTTCCAACCTGTTACTGTAATATTATTAAAAACTTGCTCTGAAATGTCAAAAGTAAAGCCATTGTTAGCAGTTGCAATTTTACTAGCAGTAATTTGAGTAACTCCATTGCTTTTAAATAAAACAGTATTTGACTCTCCTTTTTCTGCTGTTAATGCCAAGGGAGCTGATGGGTTGCCAGGAGCCGTAATTGTGCCATCACTATTTAATACATATCCTTGAATAGTAAAACTGTAATTGCCTATTGACTGGTCACGAACATCGGTAACGGCTGGTGTGCTTGTTTCTTCTTTGCTACAACTTGTAAATGTTGTCATGCTTGCAGTGGCTAAAGCCATGATTAATAAAATTTTTTTCATTGTGTTTTTTAGTTTTAATTTTTAAAAATAAGTTTACAATAATAATACCTATTAAAAACTATGCCAAATTTTTAATAACGCCAATAATAAAGTTGTTTGATCAAAATTAATTTAAAAGCACAAAAAAAAACCGCAGTACCTCTACTGCGGTTTAACCATGATAGTTATTTACTAACCATCTGCTAAAAGTAACCACACTTTCAACGTTGCAATTATAAGCTATTTTTGCAAATAACTGTAAACTACTCTTGTGTTATCTCTACTAATTATTTGCGCCTCTATTCGGTAAAGTCTATCGGTAATATCAGCGTGAATATGGTTACTGTTTTCAACGTGTTCATTTACCAACTGTTTTAGCTCAATAATATTGGACTCAATGGTTTCAACTTTTTGTTTAATTAAAGCTATATCGGTACTACTTACAGTATTTTGCTTTTCGTAACTA
>JAAFJM010000038.1 GCA_013298895.1 Bacteroidota bacterium
TAGCTGTACATCCGTTAGCATCGGTTACCGTTACGGTATAAGTTCCCGCACTTAATCCTGTTGCAGTAGCTGTCGCTCCACCAGAAGGAGACCAAGAATAAGTATATCCACCAGCTCCTCCCGAAGGAGTCACAGAAGCAGAACCATTAGATCCTCCATTACAAGATACATTTGTTTGCGCAGCAGTTGCAGTACTGATAGCAGTTGGCTGTGTAATTGTAAAGTTGCGAGTAGCTGTACATCCGTTAGCATCGGTTACCGTTACGGTATAAGTTCCCGCACTTAATCCTGTTGCAGTAGCTGCCGCTCCACCAGAAGGAGACCAAGAATAAGTATATCCACCAGCACCACCCGAAGGAGTCACTGAAGCAGAACCGTTAGATCCTCCATTACAAGACACATTTGTTTGCGCAGCAGTTGCTGTACTGATAGCTGTTGGCTGTGTAATTGTAAAGTTGCTTGTAGCTGTACATCCGTTAGCATCGGTTACCGTACAAGTCCATGTACCGGGAGTTAGACCTGTTACCGATTTTGTTCCATCACCAGTTGGGGTACCTGGAGTCCAATTGTAAGTATAACTACCAGCACCACCAGTAGGGTTATTAATCGAAGCTGCTCCATTGGAACCACCATTACAAGAAACATTGGTTTGAGAGGCTGCAGTTGCCACAATAGCTGTTGGTTGTGTAATTGTAAAGTTGCGAGTAGCTGTATTCGAATTTGCATCGGTTACCGTTACAGTATAAGTTCCTGCACTTAAACCGGTTGCTGTAGCTGCCGCTCCACCAGAAGGAGACCAAGAATAAGTATATCCACCAGCACCTCCGGAAGGAGTAACTGAAGCTGAACCATTAGATCCTCCATTACAAGATACATTGGTTTGCGATGCAGTTGCCAAACTGATAGTAGTTGGTTGTGTAATTGTAAAGTTTCTTGTAGCTGTACATCCGTTAGCATCGGTTACCGTTACGGTATAAGTTCCTGCACTTAATCCGGTTGCAGTAGCTGCTGCTCCACCAGAAGGAGACCAAGAATAATTGTATCCACCAGCACCACCCGAAGGAGTTACTGAAGCTGAACCGTCAGATCCTCCATTAAGGGATACATTTGTTTGCGCAGCAGTTGCCGTACTAATAGCAGTTGGTTGTGTAATTGTAAAGTTGCGAGTAGCTGTACATCCGTTAGCATCAGTTACCGTTACGGTATAAGTTCCTGCACTTAATCCTGTTGCAGTAGCTGCCGCTCCACCAGAAGGAGACCAAGAATAAGTATATCCACCAGCACCTCCCGAAGGAGTAACTGAAGCTGAACCGTTAGATCCTCCATTACAAGATACATTTGTTTGCGCAGCAGTTGCCGTACTAATAGCTGTTGGCTGTGTAATTGTAAAGTTTCTTGTGGCTGAACATCCGTTAGCATCGGTCACCGTTACGGTATATGTACCTGCAGCACGTCCTGTTGTTGTTGCAGTCGCTCCACCAGATGGAGACCATAAGTAGGTATATCCACCAGCACCACCCGAAGGAGTCACTGAAGCAGAACCGTTAGATCCTCCATTACAAGATACATTTGTTTGCGCAGCAGTTGCCGTACTAATAGCAGTTGGCTGTGTAATTGTAAAGTTGCGAGTAGCTGTACATCCGTTAGCATCGGTTACCGTTACGGTATAAGTTCCCGCACTTAATCCTGTTGCAGTAGCAGCCGCTCCACCAGAAGGAGACCAAGAATAAGTATATCCACCGGCACCACCAGAAGGAGTCACTGAAGCAGAACCGTTAGAACCTCCATTACAAGATACATTTGTTTGCGATGCAGTAGCTGTACTGATAGCAGTTGGCTGTGTAATTGTAAAGTTTCTTGTAGCGGTACAAAAATTTGCATCGGTTACCGTTACGGTATATGTACCTGCAGCACGTCCTGTTGTTGTTGCAGTCGCTCCACCAGATGGAGACCATAAGTAAGTATATCCACCAGCACCACCCGAAGGAGTCACTGAAGCAGAACCGTTAGATCCTCCATTACAAGATACATTTGTTTGCGCAGCAGTTGCTGTACTGATAGCAGTTGGTTGTGTAATTGTAAAGTTGCGAGTAGCTGTATTCGAATTTGCATCGGTTACCGTTACAGTATAAGTTCCTGCACTTAAACCGGTTGCTGTAGCTGCCGCTCCACCAGAAGGAGACCAAGAATAAGTATATCCACCAGCACCTCCGGAAGGAGTAACTGAAGCTGAACCATTAGATCCTCCATTACAAGATACATTGGTTTGCGATGCAGTTGCCAAACTGATAGTAGTTGGTTGTGTAATTGTAAAGTTTCTTGTAGCTGTACATCCGTTAGCATCGGTTACCGTTACAGTATAAGTTCCTGCACTTAATCCGGTTGCAGTAGCTGCTGCTCCACCAGAAGGAGACCAAGAATAAGTGTATCCACCAGCACCACCCGAAGGAGTTACTGAAGCAGAACCGTCAGATCCTCCATTAAGGGATACATTTGTTTGCGCAGCAGTTGCCGTACTAATAGCAGTTGGTTGTGTAATTGTAAAGTTTCTTGTAGCTGTACATCCGTTAGCATCGGTTACCGTTACGGTATAAGTTCCCGCACTTAATCCTGTTGCAGTAGCTGCCGCTCCACCAGAAGGAGACCAAGAATAAGTATATCCACCAGCACCACCCGAAGGAGTTACGGAAGCTGAACCATTAGATCCTCCATTACAAGATACATTTGTTTGCGATGCAGTAGCTGTACTGATAGCAGTTGGCTGTGTAATTGTAAAGTTTCTTGTAGCTGTACAAAAATTGGCATCGGTTACCGTTACGGTATATGTACCTGCAGCACGTCCTGTTGCAGTAGCTGCCGCTCCACCAGATGGAGACCATAAGTAGGTATAGCCACCAGCTCCTCCCGAAGGAGTAACAGAAGCAGAACCATTAGATCCTCCATTACAAGACACATTTGTTTGCGCAGCAGTTGCTGTACTGATAGCTGTTGGCTGTGTAATTGTAAAGTTTCTTGTGGCTGTACATCCGTTAGCATCGGTTACCGTTACGGTATATGTACCTGCAGCACGTCCTGTTGTTGTTGCAGTCGCTCCACCAGATGGAGACCATAAGTAGGTATAGCCACCAGCTCCTCCCGAAGGAGTCACTGAAGCAGAACCATTAGATCCTCCATTACAAGATACATTGGTTTGCGCAGCAGTTGCTGTACTGATAGCCGTAGGCTGTGTAATGGTAAAATCACGAGTAGTCGAACAACCAGCATTATCACTTACTGTACAGGTCCAGACTCCAGGAGTCAAACCAGTAACAGAAACTGTTCCATCACCTGTTGGGGTACCTGGTGTCCAGTTGTAGGAATATGGTCCTGTTCCTCCAGTAGCAGCATTTACTGTTGCAGCTCCTGTTGAACCACCATTACAGGCGATGTTTGTTTGAGATGCTGCTGTTAAAACAATATCACATAGATTATTTACAGTAACAGCAAATACTTTTTCAAAAGATAATCCGCCCTGATCCGTTGTACGAATACGAACTGAATAAGAAGATTTAGTTTCAAAATCCGGACTTGCATTGATGGTCAGGCTGTTTCCTGTAATAGTGAAAGCACTGTTATCCGTACTACCTGTTCCAGCAACCAAACTATAAGTAAAAGTATTAGAAGCATCAGCATCAGTAGAAGACAACGTTCCTACAGCCGAATTGGCAATTACGTTTTCATTGATTGAAGTTGCTGAAAGAGCAATATCCGTTGGTGCAGTATTTGTTGCGACTACAGGTGAAGCTAGCGCAAAAGAGTTTATACTGTGATTAGTAGCAGACTGATCACCCACGTATCCTCCAGCAGTGATATAAAATCTTACCTCGTCTACATTTTGAAAGGCAGATGTTAAGGTTATCGTTTTTGGAGTATAACCTGGATCAAAACCATTAAAAGTGGTAGAAGCCACTTCACTGCCATCCTTATAACCCTTTACCGTATTAGTAAAGGATGAGGTTTCTCCCCAATTGTAATAAATAAACTGGTTAAGACGAAACTCACTTCCACTGGCTGATTTTATCGCCATTCCTTTTGAGCCAGCATTGTTTTCATTGGTTAGACCAGAATAGGATGAGCTAGAACTTCCCATAAAAGAATTGTCTTGCCAAGATAATGCAGGTAGTAAAGTTCCGTTGCTATTTGAAATATTATATATCTGTATATCAATATCGGATATTGTTTGAGAACCTCCTTCTCCATCGCTTGCAATATCATCGCTGGTAATTTCAGTGGAATTACTGGTAAATGTTAATGTTGGAGAAGAGTTAAGCAGTACACCTATTTTGAAAATAGGATTTGTACCTGAAAAGCTAGTCCCTCCAGGACTGATGTCGTAAGCAGTTGTTTCATTTGTACTCCATTTAGTTACATTACATATGTCTGCAAGTATAGCAGCTTTTGTACCTGTTTTTAACCCATTGTAAACATTGTTGTCTCCGTGATATCCACCACTGGCTGGATCTCGGTTAAGCGCAATAGCAGTTGACCCAAGAGTAAGGGAGGGAGGTAAATAAGAATTGTTATTGCCTGGCTGAAGTCCAGATCCAGGCACAAGAAATTGTCCTGCAGGTTGATTTATACCATTAAAAGTTGTGGCGAATGTGTTTGTCCATGCAAAAATAAAAGTAGTTACCGAAGTTGGGCTACTTCCTTGAAAAATAAACCAGTTATCTCCTCCGGCAGGTACAGGACAGCTTGCCGGATTTGTAAGTGACCAACCTATAAGGCTTACGGAACCAGTGTTTGGTGAGATAGAAACGCTAGGAGTTGCACCCCCTGAAATTAAAAATTTAGTAACTGTTCCAGCGGGTATAGCCGAAGTTAAGGTCCAAGTAATCGAGCCTTCTGCTGTATTTGCTACCGAATTGGTTCCGAAAGTACTGGTGGCTTCATCATATCCATAATCTGTTATTCTGATAACAGTCCCTGCTGAAATAGGAACAAGATTCACAATGGTCATTTCATAAGGAGAAGCATCATAATTAGTCCCTATAATTGCAATATCCCCGGCAGCGAGTGTAGTTTGTGATTTTGCTGTATTAAAAATTGTGCCTAAAAGCAGCACCAGCATTACACTTCTTAAATAGGAAAGCTGTAGTAGTTTTCTCATACGTTTATTTGAATTTTTAGATTTTGTATTAATTTGAATATTTAATGTCATTTATTAGTTTGTTGGTATTTGATATCAGCTTTAGTTTAATTTAAAATATTTTCACAATCGAAAATTTTAAATAAGAAGTTATTCCCATGTTTTTATATTTTGACTACTTTTTTAATAACTACCTTCTGCAAATAGATTTTAAGCAAAAGCCAGTTGTTTATCTTATTGTTTTGCCTTGTTAATGTTTGAAGTATAAAATAATGGTTTGAATCTAGATTATGAAGAAAATTGCTTCCTAAATAAAAAATAACTTAAACTTTATTTTTTTACTTAAAAAAAACAAATATTTTATTTTATTTCTAATTTTTGATTAACAAAATGATAAATAATTCAATAAAAATATAAATTATTGAAAATCAATTGATATATAATTATCAAGAATTCTTTACCTAACAAAATGATTTGAAGAAATTTAAAATAATGATACTAAAACACTAGTTGATGTATTTCCAAATCCTAGCCAAGGATTGGTTAATATTCAAAGTAAAGTGTCTATTACTCAATTAACAGTTACTAATCTTAACGGAAAAACGGTAATGGAGTTGAATTACTTAAATACAAATAATTAGGCTGTAGCCATTTAAACCAAGGTGTTTATTTTATAAGTGGAGTTAGCAATCAAGGTACGTTTGTACAAAAAATTGTATTAGTAAATAGTTGAAATTTTATGCGTATAAAAACAGAAAGGCTGCTAAAATTAACTTAGCAGCCTTTCTGTTTTTTTAATTTTTTTTATAAAATTATTTCAATTCAAACTCTGTAGCTCCAATTCTAAATCCATCAGAAAACAATTCAGCTTTGTATTTACCAACTGCAAATTCGGAGCCTTTTGCCCAATAAATAACAACGTCTTGTGCTTCTTGAGTAAACTCAATTACTTTCTTTTGTGTGTATAACGACTCTTCACCTTGATACTTAAAAGTAGCAGTACCTGTGGCTTGGTTATACAGAGTGGTTCCATCTTGCATGGTCAGTTTCAGGTAAATCTCTTTATTTCCTTTTTCAGCCACATAGTTTTCAGCTATTTTAAATACAAGTTTTACTTGTTCTACTTGCTTGGCTTTCATTGTTTCTTTTTCTTTACCATTGCTTCGCATTTTAATTCCGGTTACTAAAATAGCAGAGGTATTTAGTTTAGCACCAATAGCTACTTTGTTTTTTAAACCAGCATTTTCCATACTTAGGTTTTCATTAAAGCGCTTTTGTGAATTAATATTTCCTTTTAAATTGTCGTTTTCACGGTTAAGCATTACAATTTGACCTGAAAGAGAGTCAATTTGAGTTATGTATTTTCTTTTGTAATAACGTAATTGCTCTATTTCTTCCAATGCTTTATCTAAATCGTTTTTACTTACTTTATCTTGTGCTAGCAAACGTTTTATTCTATCAGCATAAACTTTAAGATCACTATCTTTTTGGCTTACAAGGCTATCTAATGAAGCATTTTGACCTTTATAACTTTCAAGTTCACTCGTAGTTATTTTCAATAAAGAGTCTAACGAACTTTTAGCCTCTTTTGTATCAAATAATACTTCTTCAGTTACTGCCAATTTTTGGTCAGTTTTGAAGTAGTTATAAATAAAAAAACCATTTAAAACAGTTAAGATAGCTACTAATGCCCAAGGTAGTATTATTGCAACGCGATTACGTTTTTCCTTATTTTCTTCCATTGGTCGCAAAAATATAAAAAAAATGATTTAAAAGTGATTTGTGGTTAAATTATCAATAACTAATTGAAAATTTGATGAATTAGCTTAGAGAAATATGCAGCGCTATACTTTAATCTGCTTCCATACCAACTAAATAATTCTCCATCTACTAAATATATTTTTGACTTTGGTAAGAGGTGTTGTAATTCTTCAATATGTTTAAGGTTAAATGGATAAGGCTCACTTGACAATAAAATAATTTCCGGATTTTTCTCTATTAAATCACTATGGTTTATTTGAGGGTAACGAAATGAATTATTTTCGAATACATTTTCAAAGCCAAGTTTTCCGAGTAAATCGTTAATAAAAGTATTTTTCCCAGCTACCATGTATGGTTCGCGCCAAATAAAATATGCTACTTTAGGCTTGATATTATGAACAGGTAAATTTTCAGCTAAAATGCTAAAACCATCATTAATGTCACTTATTATTTTTTCAGCATTTTCTTTTTTGTTAGTTATTTCGCCAATGTTTTGAATCATTTCTAATGAATCGGCTAGTGTGTATATATCACTCATCCAAACTGAAGCGTTTTTCATTAAGAATTCAATTTGCTGTTGCTCGTTTTCTTCTTTATTTCCTATTATTAAATCAGGTTGCAGTTCTAATATTAACTCTAATTTAAGTTTTTTTGTACCTCCAATAATTGTTTTTGTTTTATGCCTATCAGCAGGATGAATACAGAACAATGTCTGGCCAACAATATTATCCTGGAGACCCAAATCATACAATAATTCTGTTTGTGAGGGCACTAATGACACTATTCGTTTAGGCGGAAAGTCAATTTTCACTTCCCTAAACATTTGATCAATAAATATTTTTGCAGCCATATTGCTTTAATGTGTAAAATACATTTGTTTATTGCAAAGCAAGTTAATAAAAGTAAATTTGTTAAATTTATATCTTGAAAATAGTTACTAAAATATTAGTTACAGCATTATTTTTTTTGGCCATGGTGTTACCTAGGTTCAATGGAAATCAGTTATTGGTAAAACAAGAACCATACGATTTAAAATACTTTAAAGCTTATGTTGAATATTTTAGAGACCAACCATTAACTGCACCGCTCAGACCTGCCACCAATTGGCGTTTTTTAGTTCCATATTTAGCTAGTAAAATTCCATTTGATGCAGTTACTTCAATTAATTTGGTTAATTGTGTTTTTCTGATTTTAGCACTAGGTGTGTTCTATAAAACTTTAAAATTATTGAAAATTGAACATGATAAAATATGGCATAGCTTATGGCTTTTTATTCTTTCGTTTCCAATGTTTTATTATTCTACTATAGGTTATGTAGATGCATCATTGTTCTTTTTCATAGCCTTAAGTATTTACTTTACAATTCTTAATAAACCTGGATTATTCTTATTATCAATTTTATTGGGTTTGTGCGTAAAAGAGACTATAGCCATAGCAATTCCTTTTTATTTTTTTTACCATTTAAAAAGGGATAGAAAAAAAGCAATTTACACATCACTAGTCACCATTATTAGCTTTGCGGTTTTATTTTACGTTATAAAAAGAACAGCCCCTGTAAGTATTGAAGGAAGTGAAAATAACTTTTGGAAATTTGATTTGGCCAATGTGAAAAATAATTTTTTTAGAATTAACACTTGGTTAAGTTTTATTTTAACTATTGGATTTCCAGGTTTATTGATTTTATTAGAACTTAGAAAATTAAGTTTTTATAAAATATGGAGTAATCAAGTAGTCTTATCTTGCTTAGTTTGTGTTGCGTCTGCATTTTTTTTCTACACACTTTCTTACCTTTCCACTGTGGCAGATGGTAGGATAATTTGGTTAACTTATTTTTACCTCATAATAATTTGGCAAACCTCTAAAACCATCAATTTAAGGCAAACCAACTAATATTACATTCTTGGTCTCCAAGCTATTTCCGAGGCTCCTGAATCAATAACAATTTTGCGAGAAAGCATAAATAAATAGTCGCTTAATCTATTCAAATAAATGGTTACAATTGGATTTACTTCAGACTCTGTAGCTAAATGAACAACCAAACGTTCTGCCCTTCGGCAAATACAACGTGCTACATGACAATGAGATGCTACAATATTGCCTCCTGGTAAAATAAAACTTTTTAATTCAGGCAAAGTTTTATCCATTTTGTCCATTTCGTTTTCTAAAAGTTCAATATCCTTATCATAAATATCAGGTACTTTCATTTTGCTTTTAGTGGGCTCACTAGCCAACAAACTTCCAATGGTAAAAAGCCTATCTTGAATTTCAGCTAAAATAGCATTTACTTCTTTATTGTTATAACTATCTTTAATTAAACCGATATATGAATTCAATTCGTCAATTGTTCCATAACTTTCTATCCTTATATGAAATTTAGGAACTCTTACTCCTCCAATTAATGAAGTTTGTCCAGCATCACCTGTTTTAGTATATATTTTAAAAGACATTTTTATTGTAATTTGTTAGCAATATAGTTACACAAAGAAACACATTATTCAATTTGTTTTAATTTATTACTGTTAATAATTTTCTAATTGACACTTAGTTAAATAAAATCACAAATTTTAGAACTAAGTGAATTTTTAAAATTCAATTTGAATAAAAAGCATTACTATTGCGCACAATTTAAAAAACTGGGCAATAGTAAACAGTTGTTTGTAAGTAAAATAAGGGAAAAAGAAATAATTACAATTTTTTTTACAATTTTTTTTGCAAGTGTTTGTTATTTTAAACATTATGATTTACTTTTGCCACCCCTAAAAAAAAGAATAAAGCTGTGGATTCATTGAGTTACAAAACAATTTCGGCAAACAAAGCTACCGTTAACAAAGACTGGTATGTATTTGACGCTGAGGGACAAACGGTAGGCCGTTTCTCTACAAGATTAGCAAATATGTTGCGTGGAAAGAATAAAACTAACTTTACACCAAATGTTGATTGCGGAGATAATATTATAGTTATTAATGCTAGTAAAGTTCGTTTTACTGGTAATAAACTAAACGATAAAGAATACAAATTCTACTCTGGACATCCAGGTGGATTAAGAACAGAAACTGCTAAGCAGTTACTAGTTCGTAGACCAACTTATGTAGTAGAACATGCAATTAAAGGTATGTTACCTAAAAACAAATTAGGTGCGGAATTATTCCGTAACTTGTATGTTTATGAAGGTGCTGAACATCCGCATGCTGCTCAACAACCAAAAGATCTTAAATTTTAATAATGGAAGTGAATAACGCACTAGGAAGAAGAAAAACTGCTGTTGCTCGAGTGTACCTATCAGTAGGAACGGGCAATGTAACGGTAAACGGTAAAGATGTTAAAGAATACTTTCCTTCAATTGTAATGCAAAATGCTGCCTTGAAACCATTCGAGGTTACCAACACTGTTGGTCAGTATGATGTTAAAGTACATGTGAACGGTGGTGGAACATCAGGCCAATCCGAAGCAGTTAGTTTAGGAATTACAAGAGCGCTTGTAAAATTCGATGCTGAACTGAAACCTGCTTTAAAAGCAGTTGGTTTAACAACACGTGATCCAAGAATGGTTGAACGTAAAAAACCAGGTCAGAAAAAAGCTCGTAAGCGTTTCCAATTTGTTAAACGTTAATCAAAAGGTACACAAAAAATGGCAAAAATTACTCAAGAAGAATTATTGGAGGCTGGTGTACACTTTGGTCACCTTACTCGCAAGTGGAGCCCGAAAATGGCACCGTATATTTTCATGGAAAAGAACGGTATTCACTTAATAGATTTAAATAAAACTGCAGTTAAATTAGAAGAAGCTGCTCATGCTTTAAAAAATATTATCCGTTCTGGTCGCAAAGTAATGTTTGTGGCTACTAAAAAACAGGCTAAGGAAATTATTGAAGCTGAAGCAAAACGTGTAAACATGCCTTACGTAACCGAGCGTTGGTTAGGTGGTATGTTAACTAACTTCCAAACTGTACGTAAATCTATCAAAAAAATGCAAACCATTGAAAAAATGGGTATTGATGGTACTTATACTAACATCAATAAAAAAGAGCGTTTAATGTTAGATAGAGAAAAAGAAAAATTAAACCGCTTAGTTGGTGGTATTGCTGACATGAATCGTACTCCTGCTGCATTAATTATTGTTGATGCAAAAAGAGAACATTTAGCAGTAGCAGAAGCTATGCGTTTAAATATTCCAACATTTGCTTTAGTTGATACCAATACAGATCCAAATAATATTGATTATCCAATTCCTGCAAATGATGATGCAGCTAAATCAATCGCTTTAATCACAAAATACTTAACCGATGCAATCGTTGAAGGTATGGCTGAACGTAAAAGTGATAAAGAAAAAGAAAGTGATAAAGAAACGGTAGCAGTTGAAGCAACAACAGAAGCTTAATTTATTACACTTTTATAATAAAATATAGGGAAAAGAGAATTTGAATTTAGGTTCAAATTCTCTTTTTTACAAATTGGAAATAGCTAATTTTTACTTTTAATTAATATTTCCTCAATTTTTAGAAAACATAAATAATTAAATAAAAAAAATAATATGTCGATTACAGCAGCAGATGTAAACAAATTGCGCCAAATGACTGGTGCAGGTATGATGGATTGTAAAAAAGCTTTAACTGAAACTAATGGTGATTTTGAAGCAGCAGTTGATTTTTTACGTAAAAAAGGAGCTAAAGTTTCAGCAGCTCGTGCAGATAGAGATGCTAAAGAAGGTGCAGTTATTGCTAAAACTTCTTCAGATAATAAATTAGGTGTTATTATTCAATTAACTTGTGAAACCGATTTCGTTGCTAAAAACGAAGATTTCGTTGCTTTTGCAAATCAAATTGCTGATTTAGCTCTAACTAATAAATGTGCTAATGTTGATGCTTTAAAAGCAATTACAATAGATGGTTTACCATTATCAGAAAAATTAATTGAGCAAGTTGGAAAAATTGGTGAAAAAATTGATGTAATCAATTATGTAATCATGGAAGGTGATAATATTGTTCCTTACATCCACGGTGCAAATCGCTTAGGTGTTTTGGTTGCATTAAATAATTCGGCTAATGAAGGTAATTTTGTTGCAGGTAAAGACGTTGCTATGCAAATTGCTGCAATGAACCCAATTGCTTTAGATAAAGATGGTGTTGATGCATCTATTGTTGAACGTGAAATTCAAATTGGAAAAGAACAAGCAGCAGCTGAAGGTAAGCCAGAAGCTATGTTGGAAAAAATTGCACAAGGTAAATTAAGTAAGTTCTACAAAGAAAATACTTTATTGAATCAAGAGTTTGTAAAGGATAGTTCAAAAACTATTGCACAAATGTTAGATGGTGTAGAAAAAGGCTTAACCGTTACCGCATTTAAGCGTGTAGCACTTGGTTAATAAAATCTTTAAAAGTCCCTCACAAGGGACTTTTTTTTTGTGCTATTATTGCACATAATAAATTATTGTTAATTTTTAAAAATAACTAAAATGAAATACAAACGCGTACTCCTAAAATTAAGTGGTGAAGCCTTAATGGGCGATCAACAATATGGTATTGATCCTAAAATACTTGAGCAATACGCTCGTGAAGTTAAACGTGTAGTTGACATGGGTGTGGAAGTTGCTGTTGTTATTGGTGGTGGAAATATTTTTAGAGGTGTTCAAGGTGTATCGGGGGGAATTGTAGATAGAGCACAAGGCGATTATATGGGCATGTTGGCTACGGTAATTAATGCAATGGCCTTGCAAGGTGCTTTTGAAAAATATGGTTTAAAAACGCGTTTGCTTTCTGCTATTAAAATGGAGCAAATTAGTGAGCCTTTTATACGCAGAAGAGCTATTAGACACTTAGAAAAAGGCAGAGTAGTTATTTTTGGTGCAGGTACTGGTAATCCATACTTTACTACTGATTCTGCTGCTTCATTAAGAGCAGTTGAAGTTGGAGCGGAATTGGTTTTAAAAGGAACACGTGTTGATGGTATTTATACTGCCGATCCTGAAAAGGATAAAAATGCAACTCGATTTGAAACAATTAGTTATCAAGAGGTTTATGAGCGCGGTTTAAATGTAATGGATATGACAGCTATTACACTTTGCCAAGAAAATAAATTAGCGATTGTGGTTTTTGATATGAACAAAGAAGGAAATTTCTTGAAAGTATGTGAAGGCGATAATTCTGTTGGTACTTTAGTTTGCTAAATTTTATTAAAAAAAACAAAAATGTATTCTGAATTGCTATCTGATTTGCAAAATGGAAATAAACGTGCTTTAGCACGTGCTATTTCATTGGTAGAAAACGATAGCAAAGGATACGAATCGCTCCTCGAAAATTTAAAGTTTAATAAAAAAGTTCCTTTAATTGGCATTACTGGCCCTCCAGGTGCAGGTAAAAGTACTTTAATCAATGCTTTTGCCAAACATTTATTAGATCAAAATAAAAAGGTAGCCATCATTGCCATAGACCCAAGTTCTCCTTTCAACAAAGGTTCATTAATGGGCGATCGGTTGAGAATGAGCGAACATTTTTTAAATCCAAATATTTTTATTAGAAGCATGGCCAGTCGCGGAAGTTTGGGTGGCCTTGCTCCTAAAATTTTTGAAGTAGCCGATCTAATTCGTGCTGCCCAGTTCGATTACGTTATAATAGAAACTGTTGGTGTTGGGCAAAGCGAGGTAGAAATAGCTAGTTTAGCTGATACTACAGTTCTAGTATTAGTACCAGAAGCTGGTGATGAGATACAAACTATAAAAAGTGGCGTGATGGAAATTGCCGATGTATTTGTGTTGAATAAATCGGATAGGAGTGGAGCAGATACTTTTTATAAAAATCTTTGTGCTTTAACCCATAGTCATGCTTCAAAAGATTGGGAAAGTCCTGTTGTTAAAACCATAGCGCATAAGTACGAAGGTTTACAAAACCTACAAGATGCAATTGAAAAGCATCAAGCTTCAAATAATTTATCGGATAAAAAGAATTTACTTTTAGCTGAAAAGGCTATCATGTTAATTAAAAATCAACGAGTTAAAGATATTGTATTTGAAAATATTTTTAATGATTTGAAAGAAATTAGTTATCTGCAAAACTTTAATATCTATCGCTATGTTAAAAAATATACAACGTAGTTTTATTTGATGAATATAGCAATTATAAGTGGCTCTGCAAGGGCCAATAACAATACTTTAAGAGTAGCAAAAGCAATCAAGTTATACCTTGAAAGTAACCAACATCAAGCCAATATTATTGATTTTACCCACTATGATTTACCTTTAATAAATCAAGGAACTATTAATAGTAATAACCTTTCTTCGTTTCAAATGGAATTAATTTCTAATTGGCGTAATGCGGATTTGGTAATCACCATTTCTCCAGAATACAATTGGAGCTCAACACCTGAATTATTGAACATGTACAATGCATTAGGGGTTCGCGATTTTATGGATTTATTTAATGAGAAAACCTTTGCATTTGTTGGTGTATCTACTGGAAAAGGAGGTAAAATGCCTTGTTTGCAGTTAATTCAAGTAGTAGGGAAATTGGTTAGTTTTAGCAATAGCCAATCTTTCATTTCTCCAAAAATTTTCGAATCGCATTTCACCAAAGAAGTATTAGATGAAAATGGAATATCCCAAGGTAACGCACTTTTTGATAAAGGACTAGCAGATTTTATTGACTATAATTTAAAAGTAGCCGAAAGGTGGAAAAAATAGGTCTAGTTTAGAAACTTTTACTTTTACATATTTATCAAATAAACCATTCAATTATGCCCAAAAAAAATCCGAACCATTTACATGATTCGGATTTTTGATTTTATTGTAATATTATTTTCTGCCTTTTTTAGTTTGGCTGCCTAATCTATCCATTACGCAACGGAAACCAATTGTAGCAGTAGCTTGTTCTTGGTCTAGATATCTTCTGTTACCTGGACTTAACCAATAAGCCCTATCATTCCAACTTCCACCTTTATAAACCCTTGCAGCATTATCAATTAATGAAGTAACTCCGTATTCATATTTTTGATCAATATCACCATTATAGTTTAACTCATCCTTGAATCCAATATTATCAGATTTTTTGTAGTTACGTCTTTTGATATTTTCAGCTTCAGTTACATCTCTGTATTTTATTCTACCTAAACTATCTTTTTCTGTAACATTTCCATCTGCATCTCTCTCTTGAGTTTGATACACGTTACCTCTAAATGAGTTTAAATCACTGTTATCTTCTAATGATAACGGACGGTAAACATCCATTACCCATTCGCTTACATTACCTGCCATATGGTACAAACCAAAGTCATTAGGTATGTAAAAATTGTCTTTAACAGCCGATGTATATGATGAGTTATCATTCAAATTTCCAGCAATACCTTTGTAATCACCTCTTCCTCTTACGTAGTTGGCATACATTCTACCACGTGTTTTTTCAGTATCACTTCTACGAAGTGTTAATCCTGACCAAGGGTAAACTTTTCTTGAATCAACATTTTCGTTATATGATGCTGTTTTGTATGCCACACTTGCATACTCCCATTCTGATTCTGTTGGTAAACGATAATTTGGTAATAAAATACCATCTTCCATTTTTACATCACGTTTTTTTCCGCCAGGTGTATAATCTCTTAACTGTTTTTTGATATCAACTGGAGTTAAACCTAATAAGTATGCTTCTGTATTAAATGTTTCTTCATTTTGCTTGTTAAGATTGCTATTTTTCATCAATCCTTCACGAATCATAATCATCTCATTAACGCGGTCTGTTCTCCATTTGCAATACTCGGTTGCTTGTAACCAACTAACACCTACAACAGGATAATCACGATAAGCAGGATAACGCAAATAATAATTAACCATTGGTTCATTGTAAGATAGTTTGCTTCTCCATACTAATGTATCAGGTAAAGCCTTTTGGGCAATAATTGGATTTTCAGCACCATAAGCTCTGTTCAACCAATATACATATTCTAAATATTGTAAGTTAGTTACCTCAGTCTCATCCATGTAGAAACTATTTACAGTTTCACGTCTTTTTAAATTATTTCTATCATAAGTTACATCTTGTTCAGATGCACCCATAACAAAAGTTCCACCTTCAATGAACACTAAACCTGGTCCGGTTTCTTGTTCTTTGAATTTGTGTTTTTCAAATCCACCCCATTTGGAGTCGTTATATTTCCAGCCAGTAGTGCTTGATTTTTGTGTACATGCCGAGAACAGCAATGTAGCTGCAAATGATGTAAACAATAATTGTTTTACTAATTTCATGGTTTTAGTTAATTACTTTAAAGTTTCCAAATATAACGGAAATTGGGAATTATATGTATAAAAAAAATATTTTTTTTGATGAATTCAAATAATCAGGCTGATAATCTTTAAATCGATTAAAGGTCAGGGCACTTTATAGGTTTTCCCATTCTGCTTCTAGAACTTGTTGGGGTTTTAATATCAAAACCTATTGAGAGTTCATGACTTCCAACTGTGGCTGTTCTTGCATTCGAAATGGTTAAATCATAGCTATATCCAATTCTGAAATTTTTGAATCTTAAACCCGCTAAAAATATGATAGCATCCGCATTTCTACTAGTTTGTCTATACCACATTCCTACGGTTAATGTTTGTTTTTTAATGTAAGTACCAATATTTACTTGGTAAAAATCCCTTTGTTTCATAAACAAAATGTTAGGCGATAAATATATTTTATTGGTTTCAAATCTAGCTTCATTTAAGGGAATATTTGCCCCGGTATGGATGGTGTATCTCCTCGGTAAAATGTATGCTTGGCCGGTATTATCTGTTAAAATAAATGACTGATTTGGTTCTAAAAGGTTGTGAGATGCAAAGCCTGCATAAAAATATTCATTATAAATAAGTGCACCTGCCGAAAAATTGGGGAATGTTCTTATTTCACTTGGACTTATTTCGGCAGATGGTTTACCCGTGTATCCAAGAACTGGATCTAATTGATCTCCAAAAATAAATTTATTAAAATCGTAAGAACGCTGTCTTATTTCAGCTAAAATACCAAAATTGGCATTCCAATTTCTATTTATGGATAAATTGTAAGAATAAACTCCTCCAATATTGATTGCAGTTAAATAGCCATCTCCTGCTTGATCTGCAGAAGCTAAAAATCCTAACCCACTTTGCATACTTGGTACGTATGCATCAAGGGAAGCAACTGCAGTTCGATATGTTTTGTTTAAACCAGTGTATTGGTTTCGAGCATTGGCTGTAAATCTTATTTTTTTTGCAGCTCCAGCAAAGGCTGGATTGGTGTATAAAGGTGATGCATAAAACTGGCTCAGTTGCGGGTCTTGAGCCATTACTTTGTTTGAAAATAATATAATCAAACAAAGTATAATTGTTTTATCCATAAAGCATTTCATACTTCGAATATATTAAAATTCAGGACAAGTCATAGGTCTTGGATTTCTGCGTCTTACTTTTTTACGCAATTCAAACGCTAATGATACTTCATATGAGTTTGCAGCACCCGCTCTTGCGGTAGAAACCGTTCCATCATATGAAAAGCCAATTTTTACTTTTTCTGTTCTTAAACCTACAATGGCAATAATGGCATCTGTATTTACATTAGTCTGGCGTACGTACAAACCGCCAACAATAGTGCCTTTACTAATATACATTCCTACATTTAATTGGCTTACTGTGTTGCCATTAAAACCTTGTTGCATATATATAACATTGGGGTATAAGTATGAAGAACGACCTTTTACTCTGCTTTCAATAATAGGAACAACAAATCCAACATGACCTGTATATTTTCTGTAAATAGGAGCTTCAACAACTTTGTTTATGAATGCCTGATTAGGCTGGAAAATATTGTGTGTAGCAATTCCAAAATAAAAATTCTTGGTATAACCCAATAATCCAGCAGCAAAATTTGTAATATTAACTTGACCTTCTTTATCTATTAGTGGTTCTGCATCTTCTGGTTTTGTAAATCCATTAACACCTAACTGTGAGCGCCAAAGTAATTTAGTAAAATCAACTGATTTTTGAAGAAAACCTGCTTGAAGAGCCAAACGCATAGTAAACTTTCTTGAAACTGGAATTTGATATGAGTATGCGAGATTAGCACCTACCGTTCTTAATGTTCCAGTACCTTGTTCATCATAATGTGCTTGAATTCCAATACCTCCATTTATAGCTTCAAAATGTTCGTCATAGCTAGCATTCACTGTGGTAAATGATCCCGAAACAGATGGCCATTGGTTACGAGTATTTAATACCAAACGACCAACTTTACTCGAGCCTGCAAAAGCAGGATTGATATAAACAGGACTTGCATAAAACTGCGAGAATTGTGGATCCTGAGCATATGCTCGCACACTTATTAACAGCGGTAATATGTATGTAAGTATTCTGCGCAGTGCAGCTTTTTTAAATGTCATTGTTTTTTAGATTGTCGTTTGTAAAATATATGTTATTTAATAAAATATATAAGTGTTAAAATACTTTTTTAGTATGTTTGTTCGTTGTTTTTTTAGTTCAACAATTTTTCAATTATAATTAATTTCACATTTTATATGCAATTTTTATTCATCCAAATCAAAAAAAACATTAAAATCATATCTTTAATTTTATCCTTATTGTTTGTTAATCAGTCTTTTGGGTTGGTTATAAAAAAAAATGTAAAAATTGATTGGGGAACACCAAAAACTGCTAAAACAGGTGAAATTCGTACTTTTTTCAACAATGCTATTTACCAAAATCAATTTGGGCTATTACCAATTTATGAAAATAAGCTAGGCAAAAGTGGAACAAAAGTTTTAAAGGTCAATATTTCTGATTTAATTTTTGAAGAAGAAAAAAACGTAAATAATGATATTTTGAAAATAACTAATTCGGAAATTGAACTAAAAACTAATATTGTTTATGAACAACGACAATCCTACTTATTTGTAAATTTTATTCCTTATGTCAAGGAAAATGGTGTTGTAAAGCGACTTGTTTCTTGTAATTTAATCATTGAAACTAACGATATTTTTCAATTGCCTAAATATTTAGGTAAAACTAGTTATGCTTCTAATTCTGTTCTTTCTCAAGGAAATTGGTATAAAATAGCAATCATTAACAATGCTGTTCACAGAATTGATTACACTTTTCTGAAAAATTTAGGAATAAATATAGATGCCATTGACCCTAGAAACATTAAATTATATGGTAATGGTGTAGGAATGTTACCTGAAATGAATGCCGCATATAGGTATGACGATTTACAAGAAAATGCTATTTTGATTCAAGGGGAAGCTGATGGAAAATTTAATGTGAATGATTATTTGTTATTTTATGGACAAAGCCAGCGAGAAGCTTGGGTTTTTGATAAAGCAAATAACTTGTATAACAATAAAATAAATATTTATTCAGATACTACTTATTACTACTTAAATATTGGTAATTTAGCGGGTAAAAGGGTTCAAACTATTGCTTCTAATATTGGCGAAACTTATACATCAAACACCTATGATGCTTTGGCTCACCATGAAGAAGATTTAGTGAATTTTGTCAAAACAGGGAAAAATTGGTATGGTGAAGATTTTAATCGTGAACCTCAACGAACATTCACCAATATTTTAAATGATATTGACACGAGTGTTGCTGTTATTTTTCAGTCGTCTGCAGCCGGTAGGTCATCTCAATCAAACCGTTTTGATATTTCTATAAATGGAACATCAATTCTAAATCATGTATTCAGCCCATTAAGTTTATCCTATGATCAAACTTATGCAGCTACAAACTATAAAACTACTTCATTTAAAACAAATAGTAATAGATTTGATGTTACTTATAGTTACAATGGACCAATTGCACAAGGGGCAAATGGTTGGTTAGATTTTTATACTTTAAATGCCAGAGCTTTTTTACGAAATAATGGTAAGCAGATTTTATTCAGTGATAAAACAAGTATAAATGCAGGACAGATAACTCAATTTAATATAGCAACCACTCGAAATTTAACTATTTGGGATGTTTCAAATCCTATACAAGTTTTTGCAGTTCAAGGCGATTATAACCCATCAAATCTACTGTTTAAATTTACTGTTAATACGGATAGTTTGCGTTGGTTCATGGCATTTGATGGAACTAGTTTTATCAAACCAATTGCAATTGGAAAAATTGCTAATCAAAATATTCATGGTTTAACAGCAGCTCAAGGCATCATCATTACACACCCTAATTTTATAACCGAAGCAAATCGTTTGGCGGAATACCATAGTAAAAAACGTGGAATGAAAATTCATGTAATTAACGTAACCGATATATACAATGAATTTAGCAGCGGAAGTCAAGATGTGAGTGCAATTAGAGATATGTTGCGTATGTTTTACAATAAATATACTTCGCCTACCGAAAAACTAAAGTATGTAACCTTAATTGGCCGTGCTAGCTACGATTACAAAGGTAATTGGTCAAAAACCAAAACAGGTTTTATCAATAGCAACTATATTCCCACATTTGAAAATATAGATGGTACTGATCCTAGTTCATTTTGCACAGATGATTTTTTTGTATGTTTGGATGAAAATGAAGGTAATCCAAATAATGGGGATTTGATGGATTTAGGAATAGGTAGATTTCCAATAAATAGCTTAGAGCAGGCAAAAGCAATAGTGGATAAAGTAATTTATTACGAAACCAAAAGCAGTTATGGCGATTGGCGAAATAAACTAACTTTTATTACTGATGATGAATGGACTGAATATGCAATTGAATTTAATCAAACTGCTGAAAGTTTTGCAAATAATTATATCAAACCCTTCAAAAAATTTAATATCAATAAAATTTATTCCAACTCTTATGAACCATTAGCTACTGCTGGAGGAAAAAGATTTCCGCAAGTGAATACTGCAATTAGCAATGCGGTAAATAAAGGTAGTTTAATCATTAATTACATAGGCCATGGAGGTGAGGTAGGTTGGAGTGCCCGTAGAATTTTAAATGTAGATGAAATCAATTCATGGAATGTAAAAGACAACATGCCTTTATTAATGACCGCTACTTGTGAGTTCAGTAGATTTGATGATCCTGATAGATTAGCTGCAGGCGAACTTGCCTTAATCAATCCTAATGGTGGACCAATAGCCTTGTTCACAACTGTTAGATTAGTTTATAGCAGTAGCAATGATGCACTTAACGAAAAATTTAATAGTCAATTGGGATTAGATTCAAATGCTATCATGAACCCTAAAACTTTTGGTGAATTAATGATGCAAACTAAAAATTTATTTGCCAATACAAATACCCGTAATTTTACCTTACTAGGCGACCCAATGCTTCCTTTGGCATTGCCAAAATACAATGTAAAAACTATTTCTATTAATAATAAACCTATCAATAATTTTGCAGATACCATCAAAGCATTAAGTAAAGTTACTTTTATAGGTCATGTATTGGATGAGAATAATAATTTGATGTCTGGTTTCAATGGAATTGTTTATCCTACGGTATTTGACAAAGAGTCGGAATATCCAATTGTAGATAATGAAAAACCAATAAGTATAAATAGTTTTAAACTTCAAAATAATATTATCTATAAAGGTTCGGCTACTGTAACCAATGGCGTTTTTACATTTAGTTTTATTGTTCCTAAAGATATTGATTATAAGTATGGTTTTGGTAAAGTTAGTTATTATGCCAATAGTGATACCGTGGATGCAAGCGGCTATGAAGGGAAAGCGTTAATTGGAGGAACTTCTGATTCGGTTTGGGCTGATAATAAAGGTCCTGAAATTAAATTGTATATGAATGATGAGAAGTTTGTGAATGGAGGTTTGGTTCCAGAAAACTCTCTTTTTATTGCTAAAATATTTGACGAAAACGGAATCAATACTACTAGCCGAGGAGTAGGTAGAGATTTAAATGCTGTACTTAATAAAGAAAATACCAATACCATCATTATGAATGATTATTACCGTTCAGCATTAAATACTTATCAGTATGGAACGGTTAATTATAACTATAAAAAATTGCCACTAGGCATTAACAAAATTAAGTTTCAAGCCTACGATATTTTTAATAATATTGGAGAAGCAGAAGTAGAGTTTTTGGTAGCCAATGACA
>JAAFJM010000039.1 GCA_013298895.1 Bacteroidota bacterium
AGTATGGAACGGTTAATTATAACTATAAAAAATTGCCACTAGGCATTAACAAAATTAAGTTTCAAGCCTACGATATTTTTAATAATATTGGAGAAGCAGAAGTAGAGTTTTTGGTAGCCAATGACAGTAAAGTTGCTTTGCAAAATGTGTTGAACTACCCTAATCCTTTTACTACTAAAACTTCATTTCATTTTGACCACAATAAAGCAGGTCAGGATATGCAAGTATTAGTTCAAATATTTACCGTAAGTGGTAAAATTGTAAAGTCAATTCAGCGTGATGTGACGGCTGCTAGCAGCCATTTTAGTGATATAGAATGGGATGGAAAAGACGATTATGGCGATGCAATTGGTAAAGGAGTTTATATTTATAAGGTAAAAGTTAAAGCAGCAGGAAAAACTGATGAAGCGTTTCAAAAATTAGTTATTTTAAATTAAATTTTTCAAAAAACTGTTTTGATTGAACATTATTTTTATATTTGAAAATACTAACAATGGAAAAAATTAAATATTACGTTGAAAAAAATGTGTTTGGAGTTTGTTCTTACCTTGGCGAACGCTTTGGTATTAGCTCAAATATAATACGTATGTATTTTATTTATACTTCATTCATCACAGCAGCTTCGCCTGTTTTATTGTATTTAATTTTAGCTTTTTGGCTAAACATAAAAAAATACATAAATCCCAAACGCAAAAGTACTTGGGAACTTTAGTTTAGAACTTATTTTCTTTTTAATAAATCAATTTAATTTGAATGAATAAACCACGTTTAATTTTCATTTTTTTATCCATTTATATTGTTGCGGCATTTAGTTGGTGGGGATTTGAACATTTCAGAAATAGCAATACCATCAACAATCTTGAAATAGCAAATAGTAATTTAAGAGCTGAGGCAGATGAAATATTATGTTATAAAGCATCATCTGATATTTTTGAAGAAATTAGACAAGACAATTTTTTAGATACTACACAAGCACAAAATTATTTTAAAGCCAAATACCAAACATTAGAATTGGTTTTTGTAGATACCATCAATCCTTTTAATGGCTATTTGATAAGACCAAAGCAAGATGCTTATATTAAGTTGCAAACTGAAATAGAGGCTGCCAATAAAAAGCTTAATCGAAAAAAATGGATGTATGCAGGTGAAGGTTTGGTAATGATAGCACTGCTAATTTGGGGGATTTTGTGGGTATATAAGGTTTTCGAAAAAAGCATTGAACTTAACAAGCAACAAAATAATTTTTTACTAGCAGTAACTCATGAACTCAAAACACCAATTGCTTCTATAAAACTTTATTTAGAAACACTCTTTAAACGTGATTTAGATAAAGAACAGCAAAGTGTTATTATAAAAAATTCAATTAATGACACCAATAGATTGCGCGATTTAGTAGATAATTTATTGCTATCAGCACAGTTAGAAACTAAGCATTATGAGCCACTAATGGCAAAAGTAAATATAAGCGAATTGGTTAATAGAGTAGTAGATACCTATGCCAAACCAAGGAATTTGGAAGCTAGGTTAGTTAAAAACATTGAGCAAGAAGTTTACATCACTGGAGACGGTTTTGCACTTGAAAGCATAATTATTAATCTTTTGAGTAATGCCGAAAAATACTCTGACCAAAACATTACAATTCTTTTAAAAAGCGATAATAAGCAGGTTGTTTTAAGTATTATAGATTTAGGTATAGGTATTGCCGAAGCTGATAAACAAAGGCTTTTTGATAAATTTTATAGAGTAGGAGCGGAGCAAACACGTAAATCAAAAGGCACAGGTTTAGGCCTATTTATTGTTAAAAAATTGGTGCATTTACACGATGCAACCATTACCGTTAAAAATAATCATCCTATTGGAACAAACTTTGAAGTAAGTTTTAACGTTTAGTAGAATAACAAAACTTAAAATCACTTATTATGAATAATATTTTATTAGTTGAAGACGAAGAAAATCTTCAGCATGCACTTAAATTAAATTTAGAATTAGAAAATTATCACGTAATAGCTGTAGGTGATGGTAAGAAAGCTGTGGAAGCCTTCAGAGAACGAAAGTTCGACTTAGTGGTACTCGATATAATGCTACCCGAAATGGATGGTTATATGGTTTGTGAGAACATTAGGTTACATGATCAAAACATTCCTATCCTTTTTCTTTCGGCTAAAAATACACCTGCCGAGCGAGTGGAAGGTTTGAAAAAAGGTGGTGATGATTATTTAACCAAACCTTTTGATTTAGAAGAGCTTTTATTGCGTATAAAGAAGTTATTAGAAAAACGTGATAAAATAAAAGCGCTGGACAAAGCCTTGCCAAATATTTTTCATTTTGGTAATTTTTGGATTAATTTTGATAGTCATCAAGCTCAAGGTATTGAAGGAATCATAGAATTAACAAAAAAAGAAACTTTATTGCTTAAATTACTTATTGAAAATAAAAACACGGTAGTTAGTCGAGAACATATTTTAAAAGTGGTATGGGACTATAATGTAATTCCAAACACACGTACAGTTGATAATTTCATGCTTAGCTTACGTAAATATTTTGAAACCGATCCTAAAAATCCTGTTTTCCTTCACTCATCAAGAGGAATAGGATATAAATTTGTAGATCAAATGGTAGTAACTGCCTAATTCATAAAAAACCAACCTCCAAAAGGTTGGTTTTTTTATTTTATTCATAGTAAATAAGCTATTGTTGAATTGATTATGAACAATGAAAAATATATCAATAAAATAATTGAAATTAATAAAAACAAAACACTAACATTTGTACTTTAAAAAATATAAAAGTATTTAATTAAATGAAAATAGGAATTGTGTGTTATCCAACCTATGGAGGCAGTGGGGTAGTGGCTACAGAATTAGGAAAAGCGTTAGCGCAAAGAGGTCATCAAGTTCATTTTATTGCTTATAAACAGCCTGCAAGGTTGGATTCTTTTATGAGTAATATATTTTATCACGAAGTAAATGTTAGCACTTATCCACTGTTTGATTTTCCGCCTTACGAAACTTCTTTGGCAAGCACATTGGTGGATGTAGTTAAATTTGAAAAATTAGATCTACTGCATGTTCATTATGCCATTCCACATGCATCGGCAGCTGTTATGGCCAAGCATATTTTGGCAACAGAAGGAATTCATATTCCAGTAATTACCACCTTACATGGTACTGATATAACTTTAGTAGGAAAGGATGCTGCTTTTGAGCCAGTTGTTACCTATTCAATCAATCAATCGGATGCAGTAACCGCAGTTTCCGATTTTTTAAAGCAAGATACTTACCGACATTTTAAAACAAAAAAACACATTGAAGTTATTCCCAACTTTATTGATGTAACTCGTTTTCAAAAACAATCGAAGGAACATTTTAAAAAGGCGATTGCTCCTCAAAATGAAAAATTAATTGTGCATACCTCTAACTTTAGAAAAGTAAAAAGGGTAGAAGATGTAATAAAAATATTTGGACAAATAAGGGCAAAAATACCTTCAAAATTATTATTGGTAGGCGATGGGCCTGAAAGACACAATGCCGAAATGCTTTGTAGGGAATTAAATTTATGTGATAGTACATTGTTTTTAGGTAAGCAAAATCCGGTAGAAGAAATTTTAAGCGTTTGTGATTTGTTTTTAATGCCTTCTGAAACAGAAAGTTTTGGTTTGGCCGCATTAGAAGCTATGGCTTGCGAAGTACCTGTTATAGCTAGTAATGCAGGTGGAATTCCTGAGTTGGTTCAAAATGGAATTTCGGGTTTTATGGCTGAGGTTGGAAATGTAACTGAAATGGCTGAAAAAGGAATTTATATTTTAGAAAACGAAGAACGATTACTTCAATTTAAAGCAAATGCATTGGCACGAGCACTTGAATTTGATATCAATAATATTGTACCGGTTTACGAAAAATTTTATGCAAAGGTTTTAAGTGCACAAATTGCTTAATTTGCAACCCATATTATGAATTTACTGAAACAAAAAGTTGGTATATTAGGTGGCGGTCAGTTAGGTCGTATGCTTATAGAAGAAGCTCTTAGATTAAATGTAAGTGTTAATATTTTAGAAAGTTCAAAAGATTGCCCTTGTTATCATTTGGCTACAAATTTTATTGAAGGTTCGTTGCAGGATGAAGCTAAAATAAACGAACTAGCAGCCATGAGCGATGTGTTAACCTTTGAAATTGAGCATGTAAATACCAATGCTTTAATAAAGTTGGAAGATGAAGGTAAAACCATTATTCCTTCTCCCCGCGTCTTACAAATAATACAAGACAAAGGATTACAAAAACAATTTTATACCGACCATCAGGTGCCTACAGCTCCTTATGTTTTGGTAAATGATAAAACGGAATGGAACCAAGCCATTACAAAACTTGGAACTGAAAAATTTGTAGCTAAAACCCGCACGGATGGGTATGATGGAAAGGGAGTTACTATTTTAAATAGCAAAGCTATTCTGGCTGATGATAGTTTAATTCCTTTTGAAACACCTTGCGTATTGGAAGCATTTATTCCTTGCGAAAAAGAAATTTCAATTATTGTAGCTAAAGATATTTTTGGCAAAACGGTAGCTTATGATGCGGTAGAAATGGAGTTTGATCCAGAAGCAAATTTGGTTACCTTTTTATTTAGCCCAGCTGAAATTACCAAACCTTTGGCCGAAAAAGCTAAAATTGTTGCTATCCAAACCATCAATCAATTTAAAAGTGCAGGTGTTTTTGCAGTTGAAATGTTTTTAACTCATGCAGGCGAAATTTTGGTTAATGAAATTGCTCCTCGCCCTCATAATTCAGGTCACCATGGCATTGAGGCTTGTTATACTTCACAATATGAACAATTAACTAGAATACTTTTGGGATTACCTGTGGGCTGTCCGGGTTTGGTAAAACCTGCTGCTATGCTTAATTTGTTGGGTGATAAAAGTTTCAGTGGGCCTTATGTAATAAAAAACTTAGACCAAATACATCAAATAGAAGGAGCTTACCTACATTTATACGATAAGAAAGAAAGCAAACCTATGCGAAAAATGGGTCATATAACGGTTTTAGCAAATTCAATAGATGAGGTAAAAGCCAAAGCCAATAAAGTGATGAATTTAATAGGATTCGAACCTTTGGTTTAAGCGTTTTGTTGACTTTCAATTAACCATTTGAAGTAGAATTTAGAACCTTCACCCTCTTTCGATTCTAACCAAATTCCACCATTATTTTCCTCTACTATTTTTTTAACAATGGCTAGGCCAGCACCAACACTTTCCACTTTATCTCGGGTTTCTAAGGTTTGGAATATGGTAAATATTTTCTCATGATACTCTTTAGGAATACCTAAACCATTGTCCGAAATACAGAATACGTAATATTGGTTTTCAGTTTTATAAGTAATATTTACAATTGGTTTGTCATTATTATTGTATTTAACTGCATTTGAAATTAACTCATAAAAAATGTCATCAATATCTTGGTAGTTAGCAGTTATAGTAGGGAAATGATTGTCAATGAAAATAGCATGTTTACTGTCAGGAGCAAGTCTTTTTAGTACATTTTTTACTACTAAATTGATATCAATTTTTTCTACTTCATTATTAACTCTACCTGCTCTGCTGTATTTTAAAAGCGAGTTAATTAACGATTCCATCCTTAGCACTCTTCCCTTTAACATTTGAAAATATTTTTTACTTTCATCAGTTAAATTATCGTGTAAATCTTCTTCAATCCATTCAGCCAAATTATTAATACCGCGTAATGGACTTTTTAAATCGTGTGAAGTGATATAGGCAAATTGGTCTAATTCTTTGTTCCTTTTTTCTAAGTTTTTGGTGTAAAGTTCTAATTTATGTAAGTTTTGATTTTCGGTATTTTTGCTTTCAATTAAATTATTTCTCATTTCAAGCAAAGCCCTACCTAATTTATCATTTTTTCCTTGCAAAGGAACTTCAATTTCATAATTGCCTTTTCCTATTTGAAAAGCTACGTCAGCTTTGTTTTTCATACCCAAAGAAAGATTTTTGGCCGACTCAATCATATCACCAATTTCATCCTTTCGGTTTATTGTTTCTTCAAATTTTACGATTTCACCTTTGCCCATAATTTTAAGTACTTCACTTACTTGTTTTACAGGACTAACTATGGTTTCATTGGTAATTATTAATGAAATACCAGCTACTAAAACTAAAATTACCATCATAATTAGTAATGAAAACCTCAAAGTGCGGTAGCTTTTATATTTTTCAGATTGCAAAGCATTACTTGCATCAATGGCATTTCTTTCTATTTCATCAATATTTAATTCAAGTTTCCTAATATCTTCTTTTATTTCTGTTAATAATTTTTGGCTATTTGCTGTATTGTTAATAGGTGTTGTAATACTCAGTAATTCCCTTTGTTTTAGCATTACTTTTGAATAATCTTTATCAACTGATAGGAACATTTTCTTGGCCTTGTCTAAACCTGGCTCTTGTAATAATTCTATTAAAAATATTTTTCTTCTGCGGTATTGTTTGTCTAATATTTTCTGAAGTTTTAGTCTACTTGGTTTGTCGTTTTGATTTACAATAGACGAACTATGCCTGTTGCTCTCATCTATTATTAAATGAATATCTTTTGCAGCATTTATGGCTGGAGCAAAATTTTTAGATAATTTTTCGTCTATATTTTTACTGTGTTGAAGTAATACAATTGCAGTAATACTAGCTAATAATGCAAAAAATATAATGGTAAAATAACTTATTGCCGATCGAGATCCGGTGCTTAGATTATTTAAAATATTTAATAGTTTATTGAGCATTTTGTGTGTGGGAAATTAATTATCTCCTTCCATAAAAAGTGTACAAACATTTTGCCGATTCTTTTTTACTTGATTTTCAGACTAATACATTTTATGGTTATTGTTTCTTTGTTTCATAATGAAACTTTTTTTTTGTATTTGGGATGGTATTATTTATTTTATACTTAATTATTTTGTTAAAAAATTAGGATAATAGCTATTTGCGGTTTGATTTTAAAATAGGTTTTTTAATATTAGTCAAATCCAAATAACTTTTATAAAATTCATTTTTGCAAAATAACAAGTAAGTAATTCTTAATAAAAAATTTAGATTTTTCGTTACTATGTTTGTTAAAAAAATAGAACTATGAAATTATTTATGATACAATCCTACAAAACAAGAATAGTTTTATTTATATTTTTTTTATGGGTATTTTCTGGAAATAGATTGTATGCTGACCATTTGGTGGGTAGCGATATCAGTTACCAATGTACCTCTACTCCCGGAGTTTACAAAATAAGTTTAAAAATATACCGCGATTGTGCAGGTGCTCAAATGTGTAATGGCTGTAATAATAATCCGGGGAGTGTAGCTGGCTGTACCACAGCAAATGCATGTTGTGGTTTCACCAATTCGGTTATAGGGGCAAGCCCAGCCTGTTTAGGTACAAATTTTACTACTTTTGTATTACCAGCAGTATCAGTAACCAGTGGCTATGATATTATACAAACATGTACACAGGTAACCACTATTTGTACCAATTGTAATACTCGTTCAGCTGGAACCTATACACCTGGAATTGAGGTTTATACATTTGAAGGTAATATTAATTTAAACACGCTTCCTCCAACTTGTTGTAATGTTTCGGTAAGTTTTAATGCATGTTGCAGAAATGTGGCCTTAACTACTATTTCTCCAACTACAAACAATTACTTTACAGAAGCCATTATCAACCGTTGTCAAACACCCTGTAATTCAGCCCCAGTATTTACAAACGATGCAGCAGCCTTGGTATGTGCAGGAGCCGATTTTGTATATAATTTAGGCGCAGTAGATCCAGATGGAGATTCTTTAAGTTATTCATTTGCTGAATCAATGCAGGGCTTTAATTCTAATGTTTCCTATATCTCACCTTACAGTGCTGCGTATCCCTTTCCTTATTTTGGAGCACCAAATGTAAATGCTGCTTATCCTGCAGGTTTGCGCATAGACCCATATACTGGCGATGTAATGTTTAGACCAATGGGTGTATTTGTAGGTATGTTGGTAATTGAAGTAGTGCAATGGAAATTTGTAGGCGGGGTATGGGTGAAAGTAGGTGTAACAAGGCGCGATGTTCAATTTCAAACAAAACTTTGTACCGATAATAGAACCCCCCGCATAAAAGTATATAGAGATGGCGTATTGCAAACAAGCACAGGCGCCAACCAAGTAGTATGTGCGGGCACACAAATATGTTTAGACATAGTAGCCGAAGATGTTGCAGATAAAACAGTAACTCCCAATATATTGGCAGATACTACCGATTTAAAATGGAATAATCCGGGTTTATATAACCCAGTAATGTCAGGAGCCACTTTTTTACCTAACTATATATTAAGCCAACGGAAGTTACAAGGTCCCAAGGCCGATAGTTTCAAATTTTGTTGGACTCCACCAGTAAGTGCTGCTAGGTCATTACCACATTCTTTTACAGTCACTGGCCGCGATAGATTTTGTCCATTACCGGCTTTTTCTACTCGAGGAATAAATATAAAAGTAGTGGCAGTGCCAATACCAGGGATTACAGTAGTAGATAATAAATGTGGAGATAGGACCTTTAGTTTTGTATTAAACAATCCATTAGCCACGACATTAGATCCGACCAAGAGCAAATGGGAGATAGAAAACTTTCCATCCTCAGGAATACCAGGAAGTTATAAAACGGTGGCCACGGGTCCTTTTCCAACGGTATATAAACAACGGTTTACCCAAGCTGGAACTTATAGGTATAAGTTAAAACTAAACAGTACCCAGCCCTTTCCTAATGGTTGTCCAAGTGTTGACTCAGGTACAATAATAGTAAAAGAGCCCTTAAAAGTAAGTGTACGCGATACATTTAATTGTATAGGAAGCTCAGTACGTGTAAAAGCAATACCAACAGGCGGAAATAGAATAGCTAACCAAGCAAACTTTCAGTTTTTCCAAGGAGGCATAAACAGCCAAACAGTTATACAAGGAAACTTAGACCCGAATTTAGGCTTTTTAACCAACGATTCATTTGCGACCGTAATACCAAGCAATATAGGTAATACTACAAGCTATAAGGTAAAAGTAAAAGATAGCGATGGGTGTTTAGACTCTAATACGTTTAATGTACTAACCCGTGCATTGCCTATACGCGAACTCACGCCCAAAATACGCTTATGTGTGGGCGATGATACCACTTTAAACGTAGGAACGAATGGAGGCATAGTAGTATCAAAACAATATTGGTACATAGCACCAAACTTAACCAATGCAAAAGATTCGCAAAGCAGTTTTGTATTTACCAATATAAAAACAACAGATTCATCTATTTATATACTAAAGAAAATAGACATATTCGGCTGTACCATACTAGACACTACTCGTTTATATGTAAATGAACCAGTATCCTTTATAAGCTCAAAGGACTCAGTTTGTCAAAACGAGCCACTCTACCCCTTACGCGGGAAAATGAGTACGATGTATATTGATAGTTTTGTGTGGAGCGATATTACCACCAAAAGTAGAATATTAGAGAACGACACACTATTATTACCAACTACCATACCTGGCACCACACAATACCTATTACGCGGCTATCAAACGTACGATGGACGAACCTGTTATAAAGACGATACAGCAAGTTTAAAAATAAATGGACTACCAGTAATAACTACTCGTCCAGATGCCATACCATTATGTCAAGACCAAGGATTATATAACTTAGGAACAGTACAAACTAGTAATCCGATATCCTCTCAAACTACCCAAGTATGGAGTTATCCACCGAATCCGAATGCCTTCAGCAGTCCAGGATTAATTAGAATAGATAGCTTACGTTACTTACCAGGCAATTTTATAGGAAATGCATTTGGGAACTATGCTTATTTATCAGTAAAGGCAAACACCACAGGTTGTTTTAGATATGATTCAGTATTAATAGGCATATTTCCAGTAGCTCCAATATCCATAACAGGTCCGCCTAAGTTTTGTGATTACGATAAAGCATACAGTTTATATAACCTAACCCGTATAATAAACTCATCAGGGAATAATGAAACATGGACAGGTAGAGGCGTAAGCTATAGTGCATTAACACAACGTTACAGTTTTACACCATTCGATACAAACAATATAGTATTGGACAAAAACGTACGCACAGGCTTAACGTTAGCAACCGATAGTAATATATTAACCTACCGCTTTTCACGCCAATTTCAGTCGAGTGTATCGGTAGATTTTTTCCCAGTACGTACATTAAAGATCAAGATGCCTTCACCAACAGGGGGCTGTTCATCAAGCGATACCGTATTATTTAGGGTAACAAAATCACCAAAACTAAGAGCAGGCTTATTACCAACAGTATGTAGTAAAGATGATAGCGTATATTTAAGTTTACGAGCCTTAGCAGGCACCAATAGTACTACAGCAGTAAATCCTCAAACATCTTATTGGTACTTTGCGGCACCTAATAGAAACCTACGTGCCATAGCACGAGGACAAGTATTTATGCCCTTCCATTCCGATATAGTAGTACCAAATGATGGTCAAAATACCTATAGTTTAGTATATGCCGATACCTCAACAGGATGTAGAGCAGCAGATACAGCCGATATACGCATAAAAGGGATACCCAATGTAAGCATAGTAACCAATCCAATATCCGATTCAGCTGTATGCTTAACCCAAGACAAAATGTTTTTCACCTTAAATCCATTACCCGACTTTTTACCGCCAATAGACTCCATAAGTTTAACAGGCGCCCCAGGCTTAGTAGCTAATATTGGTAATCCATTGGTATATTTGGATGTAAAAAACAATCCATTAATACAAGAACAAACTTATAAACTAAGCTATTATTACCGAACCTCAGAAGGTTGTTCAAATGTAGCCACCAAAGATGTACGCATACAATTTCCACCTGAAGTATCACTGAGTAAAAATGGATCCGCATGCGAGTATGCAGGCTCATTTACAGTAGATGTATTAAAGAGCCCAAGTGCTAAACATGCTTATGGATTATTGTGGTCAGTATTAGGCGGAACAGGTGTAATTGAATCACAAAACAATACACAATTAGTCTATACCCCATCAGCAGCAGAAAAAGCAGCAGGAAAAGTAAATATATCGATAATAACTACGAATAATGGTTTATGTCCGGTAGCAGGCGATACGTCCGTATTTACCATTTATCCAAAACCAACTGCTAGTTTTAGCGGAGTGGATAGTGGCTGTGTAAGGCCAGGTCAACCATTAAATATAAACTTGGTGTCAGGACCCAATAGCGTAGTAGATTGCAGGTATATATGGGAGGTAGATGGGAATGTAGAAGCCGATAGCATCAACAAAACTAATTTCAATAAATCATTGACTGTAGCTAAAACGTACAATATGCGCTTGATAGTAACCAATCCATTAACAGGCTGTAGCGATAGTTCAATAAGTCAAACTTCAACTGCATGGCCAACACCAGTGGCAGACTTTGACCCAGATAAAACAGCAACAACCATAGCCAAACCATACTTTACATTTACCAATAAAACAAATCCAATAACAGGCAATACCTATGATTGGGATTTAGGGATAGACCCTCAAACAGGATTACCGAGGCGATCAACATTGGTAAATCCAAAAGAAATAAACTTTGCAGCCGATACTGCTCGCATACCAATTACATTGATAGCCATGAGTGATAAAGGCTGTATAGATTCTATTACGAAGTTTATCAAAATAGAGCCAGATATAACAGTATTTATCCCAAATGTATTTTATCCATCAACGGGAGGCAATAGCAATACAGGAGCTCAAACGGGTCCATGTATGATAGGAGATGTTCCATGTAATAGACACTTCTTTGTACAAGCCAATGGCTTTGAAACAATAGAAATATATGTGTATAACAGATGGGGTAAATTGGTGTTCCAAACCAATAAAATAACTGAAGGATGGGATGGAAACGACCAGAAATCAGGAGGAGAGTGCCAACAAGATGCTTATGTTTATCAAATATTTGCTACTAGTTACAGTGGTAAAAAATACCAATACGCAGGTTCGGTTACTTTATTAAGGTAATCAAAAACACGTTATTTGTTAAATTTTTATCATTTTCTTAAGAAGAATTTTAGAAATAATAGTTCTATTTTTGACCAGTTAAAAAATTCAGTTATGAAAAATTTTTATTTACAATTAAAAAAGCTACGCATGTTATTACTATTTTCTGTAGTAAGTTTAGCTTTGGTTAATCCTTTAAGTGCTTCCCATTTTGTGGGTAGTGATATTAGTTACCAATGTACTTCCACACCAGGTGTTTATAAAGTTAGTTTAAAACTATACCGTGATTGCCTTGGAATTCAGTTATGTCCTGGCTGTTCTAATAATCCAGGTACCACTGCAGGATGTGTGGCTAGTGGTGTTCAGGTAAGGGGGGCTTCAGGTTCTTGTTTAGGAACAGTTTTCGCTGTGCCATTTTCTTTATCAGCGGTAGCGGTAACTAGTGGATATGATATTATACAAACGTGTACACAGGTAACCACTATTTGTACCAATTGTAATACACGTACAGCCGGAACCTATAGTCCTGGAATTGAGGTTTATACTTTTGAAGGTACAGCAAATTTAAACTCACTTCCAGCCTCTTGCTGTAATGTAACTTTAAGTTATGGTGATTGCTGTAGAAATAGCGCTTTAACTACCATGCAAGCGGGTAATTTTTTTACAGAAGCCACTGTAAATCGTTGTCAAATTCCATGTAATTCGGCCCCAGTATTTACAAACGATGCAGCAGCCTTGGTATGTGCAGGAGCCGATTTTGTATATAATTTAGGCGCAGTAGATCCAGATGGAGATTCTTTAAGTTATTCGTTTGCCGAATCTTTGGTGGCCCAAGGTGCACCTGTAACCTATAACTCACCATACAGCGCTGCGTATCCCTTTCCTTATTTTGGAGCACCAAATGTAAATGCTGCTTATCCTGCAGGTTTGCGTATAGACCCCTTTACAGGCGATATAATGTTTAGACCAATGGGTGTGTTTGTAGGTATGTTGGTAGTTCAAGTAACGCAGTGGAGATTTGTGGGCGGAGTATGGGTGAATGTAGGCGTAATAAGGCGCGATGTTCAATTTCAAACAAAACTTTGTACCGATAATAGAACCCCCCGCATAAAAGTATATAGAGATGGCGTATTGCAAACAAGCACAGGCGCCAACCAAGTAGTATGTGCGGGCACACAAATATGTTTAGACATAGTAGCCGAAGATGTTGCAGATAAAACAGTAACTCCCAATATATTGGCAGATACTACCGATTTAAAATGGAATAATCCGGGTTTATATAACCCAGTAATGTCAGGAGCCACTTTTTTACCTAACTATATATTAAGCCAACGGAAGTTACAAGGTCCCAAGGCCGATAGTTTCAAATTTTGTTGGACTCCACCAGTAAGTGCTGCTAGGTCATTACCACATTCTTTTACAGTCACTGGCCGCGATAGATTTTGTCCATTACCGGCTTTTTCTACTCGAGGAATAAATATAAAAGTAGTGGCAGTGCCAATACCAGGGATTACAGTAGTAGATAATAAATGTGGAGATAGGACCTTTAGTTTTGTATTAAACAATCCATTAGCCACGACATTAGATCCGACCAAGAGCAAATGGGAGATAGAAAACTTTCCATCCTCAGGAATACCAGGAAGTTATAAAACGGTGGCCACGGGTCCTTTTCCAACGGTATATAAACAACGGTTTACCCAAGCTGGAACTTATAGGTATAAGTTAAAACTAAACAGTACCCAGCCCTTTCCTAATGGTTGTCCAAGTGTTGACTCAGGTACAATAATAGTAAAAGAGCCCTTAAAAGTAAGTGTACGCGATACATTTAATTGTATAGGAAGCTCAGTACGTGTAAAAGCAATACCAACAGGCGGAAATAGAATAGCTAACCAAGCAAACTTTCAGTTTTTCCAAGGAGGCATAAACAGCCAAACAGTTATACAAGGAAACTTAGACCCGAATTTAGGCTTTTTAACCAACGATTCATTTGCGACCGTAATACCAAGCAATATAGGTAATACTACAAGCTATAAGGTAAAAGTAAAAGATAGCGATGGGTGTTTAGACTCTAATACGTTTAATGTACTAACCCGTGCATTGCCTATACGCGAACTCACGCCCAAAATACGCTTATGTGTGGGCGATGATACCACTTTAAACGTAGGAACGAATGGAGGCATAGTAGTATCAAAACAATATTGGTACATAGCACCAAACTTAACCAATGCAAAAGATTCGCAAAGCAGTTTTGTATTTACCAATATAAAAACAACAGATTCATCTATTTATATACTAAAGAAAATAGACATATTCGGCTGTACCATACTAGACACTACTCGTTTATATGTAAATGAACCAGTATCCTTTATAAGCTCAAAGGACTCAGTTTGTCAAAACGAGCCACTCTACCCCTTACGCGGGAAAATGAGTACGATGTATATTGATAGTTTTGTGTGGAGCGATATTACCACCAAAAGTAGAATATTAGAGAACGACACACTATTATTACCAACTACCATACCTGGCACCACACAATACCTATTACGCGGCTATCAAACGTACGATGGACGAACCTGTTATAAAGACGATACAGCAAGTTTAAAAATAAATGGACTACCAGTAATAACTACTCGTCCAGATGCCATACCATTATGTCAAGACCAAGGATTATATAACTTAGGAACAGTACAAACTAGTAATCCGATATCCTCTCAAACTACCCAAGTATGGAGTTATCCACCGAATCCGAATGCCTTCAGCAGTCCAGGATTAATTAGAATAGATAGCTTACGTTACTTACCAGGCAATTTTATAGGAAATGCATTTGGGAACTATGCTTATTTATCAGTAAAGGCAAACACCACAGGTTGTTTTAGATATGATTCAGTATTAATAGGCATATTTCCAGTAGCTCCAATATCCATAACAGGTCCGCCTAAGTTTTGTGATTACGATAAAGCATACAGTTTATATAACCTAACCCGTATAATAAACTCATCAGGGAATAATGAAACATGGACAGGTAGAGGCGTAAGCTATAGTGCATTAACACAACGTTACAGTTTTACACCATTCGATACAAACAATATAGTATTGGACAAAAACGTACGCACAGGCTTAACGTTAGCAACCGATAGTAATATATTAACCTACCGCTTTTCACGCCAATTTCAGTCGAGTGTATCGGTAGATTTTTTCCCAGTACGTACATTAAAGATCAAGATGCCTTCACCAACAGGGGGCTGTTCATCAAGCGATACCGTATTATTTAGGGTAACAAAATCACCAAAACTAAGAGCAGGCTTATTACCAACAGTATGTAGTAAAGATGATAGCGTATATTTAAGTTTACGAGCCTTAGCAGGCACCAATAGTACTACAGCAGTAAATCCTCAAACATCTTATTGGTACTTTGCGGCACCTAATAGAAACCTACGTGCCATAGCACGAGGACAAGTATTTATGCCCTTCCATTCCGATATAGTAGTACCAAATGATGGTCAAAATACCTATAGTTTAGTATATGCCGATACCTCAACAGGATGTAGAGCAGCAGATACAGCCGATATACGCATAAAAGGGATACCCAATGTAAGCATAGTAACCAATCCAATATCCGATTCAGCTGTATGCTTAACCCAAGACAAAATGTTTTTCACCTTAAATCCATTACCCGACTTTTTACCGCCAATAGACTCCATAAGTTTAACAGGCGCCCCAGGCTTAGTAGCTAATATTGGTAATCCATTGGTATATTTGGATGTAAAAAACAATCCATTAATACAAGAACAAACTTATAAACTAAGCTATTATTACCGAACCTCAGAAGGTTGTTCAAATGTAGCCACCAAAGATGTACGCATACAATTTCCACCTGAAGTATCACTGAGTAAAAATGGATCCGCATGCGAGTATGCAGGCTCATTTACAGTAGATGTATTAAAGAGCCCAAGTGCTAAACATGCTTATGGATTATTGTGGTCAGTATTAGGCGGAACAGGTGTAATTGAATCACAAAACAATACACAATTAGTCTATACCCCATCAGCAGCAGAAAAAGCAGCAGGAAAAGTAAATATATCGATAATAACTACGAATAATGGTTTATGTCCGGTAGCAGGCGATACGTCCGTATTTACCATTTATCCAAAACCAACTGCTAGTTTTAGCGGAGTGGATAGTGGCTGTGTAAGGCCAGGTCAACCATTAAATATAAACTTGGTGTCAGGACCCAATAGCGTAGTAGATTGCAGGTATATATGGGAGGTAGATGGGAATGTAGAAGCCGATAGCATCAACAAAACTAATTTCAATAAATCATTGACTGTAGCTAAAACGTACAATATGCGCTTGATAGTAACCAATCCATTAACAGGCTGTAGCGATAGTTCAATAAGTCAAACTTCAACTGCATGGCCAACACCAGTGGCAGACTTTGACCCAGATAAAACAGCAACAACCATAGCCAAACCATACTTTACATTTACCAATAAAACAAATCCAATAACAGGCAATACCTATGATTGGGATTTAGGGATAGACCCTCAAACAGGATTACCGAGGCGATCAACATTGGTAAATCCAAAAGAAATAAACTTTGCAGCCGATACTGCTCGCATACCAATTACATTGATAGCCATGAGTGATAAAGGCTGTATAGATTCTATTACGAAGTTTATCAAAATAGAGCCAGATATAACAGTATTTATCCCAAATGTATTTTATCCATCAACGGGAGGCAATAGCAATACAGGAGCTCAAACGGGTCCATGTATGATAGGAGATGTTCCATGTAATAGACACTTCTTTGTACAAGCCAATGGCTTTGAAACAATAGAAATATATGTGTATAACAGATGGGGTAAATTGGTGTTCCAAACCAATAAAATAACTGAAGGATGGGATGGAAACGACCAGAAATCAGGAGGAGAGTGCCAACAAGATGCTTATGTTTATCAAATATTTGCTACTAGTTACAGTGGTAAAAAATACCAATACGCAGGTTCGGTTACTTTATTAAGGTAAGGTATTTGAAAACTAAATAGTAAGAAATTTGCTTTTATAAATAATTTTCTTACTTTTGAAACGTATTAATAACATTGAAGAGGGGACAAAAGTCCCCTCTTTTATTTTAAAAATGGATATAATTGAACAGTTAAAAGTATGGGCAAATGAGCACTTGGCTTCACATTTGTTTTTAGTAAGTATTGAACAAAAACTTGGAAGTAAAAAAATAAGTGTTTTTGTAGATGGTGATAATGGAGTAACAATTGAGGAGTGCAGGTTGTTGAGTAAACATTTATCAGGACATTTGGATGAAATGGAATATGGAGAAGAGCCATATACACTTGAAGTTTCATCACCAGGTGCTGAAAATCCTTTAAAATTATTTAGACAATACAACAAGCATATAGGTAGAGAGTTATTGATTACCTTAACTCAAAATACAGAGCTTTTAGGAAGATTGGAAAGTATTGAAGGCGATATTTTGACATTACATTTAAAGGATAAGAAAAAGGATTATAAAGCTAAAGAAACAATTTTAAAACAAATAAAATTTAACGACATAAAAGAAAGTGTGGTTCAATTAAGTTTTAAATAATTTGATTTTGTATTTTTGAATTAAATAAGAGAAATAAATTATAAAATAATATGCATAGTGCAGGACTGATAGACTCCTTTGGTGAGTTTAAAGAATTTAAAAACATTGATAGAGCAACACTTCAGCGAGTGTTGGAAGATGTATTTAGAACCATGTTACGCAAAAAATTTGTTACTGATGATAACTTTGATGTAATTATCAACGACAAAAGTGGTGACTTAGAAATTTGGCAAAATAGAAATATTGTTCATGATGGTGAAGTAGAAAATCCAAGAACCCAAATTGCGTATAGTGATGCAATTAAAATTGAGCCTGACTTTGAAATTGGTGAAGATGTAACTGAAGAAGTAGGGATGGCTGTTTTTGGTCGTAGAGCTATTTTATCAGCGCGTCAAACTTTGTTAGGTAAAGTTTTAGAATTAGAAAAAGACGAGCTTTACAAAAAATATAAAGATAAAGTTGGTGAAATTGTAATTGGTGAAGTATATCAAATTTGGAAAAAAGAAATTATGGTGCTTGATGAAGAAGGCAATGAATTATTACTTCCAAAAACGGAAATGATTCCTGCTGATCATTACAAAAAAGGTGAATCAATCAAAGCAATTGTATTACGTGTAGAAATGCACAATGGTAGCCCAAGAATTATACTTTCTAGAACTTCACCAATGTTCTTAGAACGTCTGTTTGAATTAGAAGTTCCTGAAATTATTGACGGATTAATCAATATCAAGAAAATTGTTCGTGAACCTGGTAAACGTGCTAAAGTAGCAGTTGAAAGTTATGATGATAGAATTGATCCAGTTGGTGCTTGTGTAGGTATGAAAGGTAGCCGTATTCATGGAATTGTTCGCGAATTACGTAATGAAAACATTGATGTAATTAACTACACCAATAATTTACAATTATTAGTTACACGTGCTTTAAGTCCTGCAAAAATTACCAGCATTAAAGTGGAAGAAGCAGACAAGCGCGTTTCTGTTTTCTTAAAACCAGATCAAGTGAGTTTAGCTATTGGTAATGGTGGTAACAATATTAAGCTAGCCGGTAAAATGGTAGGTTACGAAATTGATGTATACCGTGATGGAGAGAGTGAGGGTGATGATATTGATTTAGATGAATTTACAGATGAAATTGATACTTGGATTATCGATCAATTGAAAAACATTGGTTTGGATACAGCTAAAGCAGTATTAGAAATTAGCAACGAAGATTTAGTTCGCAGAACTGAATTAGAAGAAGAAACTGTACTTGAAATTAAGCGCATTCTTCAAGCGGAGTTTGAATAAATTATTTTGAATTTTAAACTAGAACAGCCATTTGACTTAAAGTTGAATGGCTGTTTTTTTACTATTATGTGTTCTATGAAATTATATTAAATTAAATTTTTCATTTTCGATATCTACTTCGTGATTATTTATATCTAAATTATCTTTGTTTTTTAACTTAAACACGGTGGTATCGTTACATAAATTCACAATTTTAATTTTAATTTTATTTAGCATACTATTTGTTACTTCGCTATTGTTCAGAGTAATACAACCATTAAAATAGTTAGTGTTTTCGTTAAATGTTAGGTGAATATAAATTTGTTGAGATTGGTTATTTTTATTTATTAAATTGGCTTCTAAAATTGAAAAAGCAATTTGCCCTTTTTTTAAACTTAATTGAAAAGAAAAAAATAGTTCAAAATTATTTTGATTTATATCTTTGCTAATTTTTATGGTAAGCCTTTCTATTTCGAATTTACATTTGCAGTTTACTTTAGGTTTTTTCTTTTCTGAATTATTTAAGCCAAAAAGACTAATTGACATATTATTGTGATTAATTAACACAATATTCAACAAAACTAAGCTAACACTTCACCAGGTTTTATGAAACCTTGTTTTTGTTTTATAAAAAGCTTTTATAAATTTATTTTCAGGTAAATTGTCTAGTTGTTAACTTCAATAAATTGAGGTAATTCACTTATTTTATTTATGTTAAAACCATTATTTTCTTTTTGAATAATTTGTATGCCGAATAAATTATCATTGGCTGTTGGCGTATAGACGGTAGCAGTTTTATTGCCTTTTACGTTAAGGTTAAAATTAAATATTTCTTTATTGTCAGAGGTATTGCACCAAACTGCATAAATAAGCTTATTGCTGCTATTTGATTTAAAACAATATATATTCACATTTGCTTGTCCTGATGGAATTTCTTTCATGAACGAATAACCTTTCAATACATTTTTTAAACAAGCCATATAATACCACGAAATTTTCTTTTCATTGCCTGGTGCTCCTTTTACCATACCACTTGTCATGTATTGATTGCTAGTTTCAAATCCATAATCTTCAAAGTTGTATAAAAACGCGCGGTCAATTCCTGCTGCGGCTATTTCTAAAAAGCTTCGCAATAACCAACGACCTTGAGTTTCAAAACTACTTGTATTACCAATAGCCGGTGCTGCTTGTGTTGAACCTTCATTGGTATCGTATCCAAATTCAGTAAGCCAAATTTCAAGGTTGGGTAAATGTGCATTGCGGTAAGCCACTACTTCTTTCAACTTGTTTTTTAGTCCATCTTGCTCAGGACTAATGCCTAAAATAGGTTGACCTTTTCCTTCGTTTGAATTACAATAGTGGTGAAAATTAAGTACATCGGCTGGAAATTTTTGAGTTTTGGTTCGGTTATAATCGCTCCAAAGTTTCATGCCTTTTATAAATTCAATGTTTAATGCAGCCAAACCTCCCATTACAAATTTCATGTTTGGGTCGGCATTTTTTACACCCACATTTTTACCCAAA
>JAAFJM010000004.1 GCA_013298895.1 Bacteroidota bacterium
CACTTAACAAAATGCAAGCGTAAAGCAAACGCACCCTATTAACCGAAACTGGCGCATACAATTTAGATGCTTTGGTAAACGAAAACGTTCCAATTGTCCAACCAGTTAAAGTTATCAATGCTGCTATTATTCCTGTTGTTTGATTCATATTTTGAGGCTGCTAGCTTCTGGCCACTAGCTCCTGGCTTTACATTGTTATAAAAATGGTTTTTAAATCTTAGACTTAAATTAGTCCATTTTTTGGCCAGAGGCTAGAGGCCAATTGCCAGCAGCTAATTAAGTCTTCTTCCAATAATTTCTTTTATGCGCTGGTATAGCTGAAATGGACTTAAAGTTCGCCAAGGCATATTATCAAACTCACCACCAAAATTAAGGTAATAATCAATATTGGCATGTTTCATTTCATCAAGCACATGTTCTTGAAAATTTAACGCCACAATCCAACCTTCTTCCTCAATGTCTTGAAACCATTCTTCATAATAACTGTCATCACTAGCATGAAAATTCAAAACATTTTCGCCAATCAATATAAATTTATGAATTCCCGCTGCGTTAAAAACTTCCATTACATCGCGCTTTAAAAACATAATATCGTTATGCAAAGCATCGTTCCATTCGCCCAATAATTCGGCTACCAAAAAGCCTTTGTTATAATCTGCAAAAATTATTTTTACATACAACGTTGGTGTTCCAAAATCGTCCCACTGGGGGTGAATTAAGTAATTGTAAATTTGATTGGTAAAATCAAACTCGCTGTATTCTCGTTCATAAAAAGGCGAATTTTCATCGTCTTCACTTTTATACATATCGCGCCATAAGTAGTGTGGCTCAATGCTTTCCATATTTTTCTATTTATCGTTTGTAATCGGTTTTTAAAACCCTAAAAGTAGTGCGTCTGTTTACTTGGTGTTCAGCTTCGCTGCAATCAATTCCATCGCTGCAATCGTTTAATAATTTGGTTTCACCATAACCAACAGCTACCATTCTGTCCTTAGCAATTCCTTTACTAATGAGGTAGGTTAAACAGCTTTGTGCACGTTTTTTCGATAATTCTAAATTGTAATCAGCGGGCGCGCGACTATCGGTATGGGAACCGATTTCAACAGTAATAGTTGGGTTATTTTTTAAAATAATAGCCAATGAGTCCAAAACCACTTTCGATTCAGGTCGTAAATCGTACTTATCTAAATCGTATAAAATGCCCTGTAAGGTAAAATCAACTTCAGGTGCAGGAATTGCATCTAAATAAATAGTAAGTTCGACTACCGAGTCCTTTTGCATGCCCATACTCGAAATTTCTACTGGTGTGCTTGCAAAATAACCACTTTTGTTAGCTAATAGCGTTTGCAATGTATTTAATGGAATTTCGCCACTGAACTCCCCTTTATCGGTAGTATTTACGGTAAAAATATTTTTACCATTATTGTTCGTTACTGTAACCAAACTTTTGCTAATAGGCGAATTGGTTTCGCGTTCCAAAACTTTTCCTTTTACCAAAAACACAAATGGTTTTACTGTTATGCTGTAAATATCATCATCACCCAAGCCATCCATTCTATTCGATGTAAAAAACGCAATAGGTGCATCCGGTTTCTGTATATTTTTAGGTAAAAATGTTATTCCAAAATCGTCTCCCCCACTGTTAATGGGGTATTGCAAATTTTGAGGTATTTTGTATGTGTTGGCCGAATCTTGTGTTTTAAAAATATCTAATCCACCTAAACCCGTTTTGCCTTTGGTAGAATAATACAATTCATTGGTTTCACTGATGTATGGAAACATATCATCGTCAAAAGTATTTACCACAGCACCTAAGTTTTTGGGTGTTTGCCATGTTGCTTTTACTTCATCAAAATTACTTACATAAATATCTTTTTCACCAAAACCTCCAGGCATATCGCTTGCAAAATATAATTTCCTACCATCACCACTTAAACTTGGTTGGCCGCAACTAAAACTATCAGAATTAAAAGGCAATAAACTAGGCTCACTCCATAAATTATTTTGTTTGTAGCTTACATATATTTTGCAATTAATTCCTTTACCATCCACTCCATTGCATTGTGTAAAATACATTGTGTTTTGTGTAGAATCTAAACAAGCCACACCATCGTTATAATTAGTATTTACTTTGCCTAATACATTGGTTGGTTTGCCATAAGCATTATCGTAGTTGGCTTCAAAAATATCGCACATTTTTTGGCCAGTCCATTCAAATATTAAACTTCCGGTGCTTTCTTTTCTGCTCGATGTCCAAAACATTTTTCCATTGCTGTAAAATGGCGCATAATCTCCAAACTCAGTATTCCAATCTTTTACATTATTTACATTAAACTTAAGCGGATTGGCCTTCCATTGTTGCGCCAAAGCACAAGATTTTTGGGCAACTTTTCCTTTTTCATCCTCGGGTACTTCAAACAAATAATCGCTAAAAGTTCGGTTTGCATCATCGTATTTTTCAAAATACTTTAGCAAATTACCGTAGCTATATAACACAATTGGGTCTGGATATTTTGAATTAAGTACATCTTCAAACCACTTAATTGCTTGACTATAATTATCGCTTAGTCTATAACTTTCAGCAATACTAAAAAGCACTTTCTGCTTTAATTCAACATCTTTTATTTTAGGATAAATTTTTTTATAAATGCTAGCTGCAGTATTATATTTTTTAAATAAAAAAGCATTATTGGCCTTGTCTAACTCAAACTGATAAGGTAGTTGATTTTGCTGTGCAATTAAGTTGTTAACTCCAAATAGCACCAAAAATAATAAAATGTTTTGCGTTGTTTTCATGAAAATATTAAGTCAAAACCAATTGTTCAAATATAATGAGCCATTGTTGAGCAATGCAATAGTAAATATTACTATTAAATAAATGACAATTAAATAACAGAATTGGCTGCTTGCATATTCATTATCTTACTGCACTCATACCCCCATCTACTTGCATAATTTGGCCTGTAACCCAATTTGCATTTAACAAATACATAACAGCGTTGCTAATATCCTCTACATTTCCAATTTTTTTAAGAGGATGGCGCTCTTCAGCTCCTTTTAGTTTTGCTTCTGCATTAATTAACTTATCGGCAAGTGGTGTAGCAGTTAACGATGGAGCAACTGCATTTACCCTAATTTTAGGAGCAAACTCTGCTGCTAAACTACGTGTTAAACCCTCAACAGCACCTTTAGCCATAGCAATACTTGCATGAAAAGCCATTCCTGTTTGCATGGCCACTGTGCTAAAAAGTACTATGTTTCCATTTCCAGCACTAGTTAAATTTGGTAAATATTGTTTAATGGTTTTAACTGCACCTAAAGCATTAATATTAAACTCATTCAAGTAATCTTCTGGTTTTAAAGCCCTAAATGGTTTTAAATTAATAGTGCCTGGACAATAAATTAGTCCATTTATTGTTTCTTCAATTGTAGGAAAATTTGGTGTATCTTCACTTATATCTACTTGAAAATAAGTTACATTATTTAACCTTGATAAATTATTATTACTTCTGCTCAATGCAATAACTTTATTACCATTTTCGGTTAAATTTTTTGCTAATTGAAAACCAATTCCTGAGCTTGCACCTACTATTAAATACGTTTGCATATCAATACAACTCACATAAAGGTTTTTAGTTTTAGCAATTTTATTAATTATTTCAATTAGTTTTTTACCTCCTAACCATTTAATGGTTCCTTTTGTGTAAGCAAAGTATTTTTTTTTAAGGTTAACCTTTTATATTAGCCAAATAAATTATGTTAAACAAAGCAAAAATATATTGGTATTGCCAGTTTGGGGGTTGGTTCATTTTTATTTTAATTGAACTAATTACCTATACCAATGTGTTTGGTTTTTCAATTGGTTTATTAGGCAATGCATTGGCTAATTGGATGGCAGGAATTATTCTAACTCATTGCTATCGTCTTTTTATAATTAAAGCCAATTGGTTGAATTTACCTTTACCAAAGTTAATACCCCGTGGTGGTGTTATGATTATTTTAATTTCAATTCCACTAACTATATTAAATGTCGTTTTAGATATATACACTGTTTCAAACGGATCCGAAAGTATAGATATTGAACACGAGTTATTGGCAAAAATAAACTTTGCAATACTACCTATTTTCTTTTTTAATTTATCCAAATATGTGTTTTTATGGGCCATTATGTACCACTTTTTTGTGTATTGGGAAAAACTACTCAAAACCGAAACCGATAAATTTGAACTACAAGCTATTTTAAAAGAAACACAATACAACAATTTAAAAACACAGCTAAATCCTCATTTTTTATTCAATTCTTTAAATGGAATAAGAACGTTGGTAGATGTTGACCCTGAAAATGCCAAAGAAGCAATTACAAGATTAAGTAGCCTTTTACGTGGCTCTTTAAAAATGGAAAAAAATAAAACAGTTTCATTAGCTGATGAATTACAAACAGTCAACGATTATTTGGCCATAGAAAAAATTAGATTTGACGAACGCTTGAAAACAGAATTGGAAATTGCACCTGAAACTTTAAAAACAAATTTACCACCTATGATGCTTCAAACATTGGTAGAAAATGGTATTAAGCACGGAATAAGTAATTTAAAAAATGGTGGCTCTATTTTAATAAAATCATTCTTAAAAAACCAAAATACGGTAATTCAAATAATTAATAGTGGTCAATTCAAACCAAAACATGAAAGTTCGGGACTTGGAATTGAAAATACCAAAGAAAGATTGCGTATACTATTTGAAGACAAAGCCACATTTAGCATAAAAAACCTAGACGAAAAAAACGTATTAACCGAAGTAATATTACCATTATGATAAAAACAATCATTATTGACGATGAAAAATTAGCCCGCGAAGGCTTGAAAAATCTTTTAAAAGAGTTTACCGAAATTGAGATTATTGCTGAAGCCAGTAATGCTGATGAAGGCTTAGATTTAATTGACAAACTAAAACCTCAATTGATTTTTTTAGATATTCAAATGCCCGAAAAAACTGGTTTTGAAATGTTAGAAGAGCTAATAGAAACACCCGCTATTATTTTTACAACTGCCTATAATGAATTTGCCATTAAAGCTTTTGAAGTAAATGCGCTTGATTATATTTTAAAACCAATAGAAACCAGTCGTTTACGCGAAGCTATTTCAAAAGCTAAAAAACAAATTGCAGCTAACGAAGAACAAAAAGGAAATGGAAAACTAACAGATGATAGCCAAGTGTTTATTAGAGATGGCGACCGTTGTTGGTATGTTAAATTAACTGACATCCGATTAATAGAAAGTAATGGAAATTACGCGAAAATCTTTTTTGATAAATACCAACCATTGATTCATAGAACCTTAAATTCATTGGATGAGCGCTTAAGCCCTAAAATGTTTTTTAGAGCCAATCGCCAACAAATAGTGAACTTGAACTATATTGATAAAATTGAGCCTTTCTTTAACAGTGGACTTTTATTTTACATGAAAGATGGCTCTAAGATTGAAGTTAGCAGACGCCAAGCTGTTAAATTTAAAGATATGATGAGCTTATAAGAATAATTTAGTTTAATATATTTTTTGAAATAATTTTAAACCAAGCAGTGTAGTTATTTGGATTTTTCATCATATCTTGTTTTAACCAATCAATTGCTACCCATTTATAGCAAGCTACTTCTGTTGGATTTATGATTACTTCCCCATTAAAATTTCCAACTAAAACATGGTCAAATTCATGTTCAGTTAGTCCATTGTCGAAGTCAGCTTTATAAATAAAACTAGTTTTAACTTCCAAAAAACAATCAAAGCCCATTTCTTCCTGAAGCCTTCTATGAGCGGCCTCAACAATAGTTTCGTCAACCCTTGGGTGGCTACAGCATGTATTTGTCCAAAGGCCTGCGCTATGATATTTAGTTAAAGCCCTTTGTTGTAGAAGAAGCTCCTTTTGGTCGTTAAAAATAAAGACGGAAAAAGCACGATGCAACAACCCTTTTTCATGCGCTTCTTGTTTTTCCATTTTACCAATTTCTTGGTCATTTTCATTCACCAATATTACATATTCCAAACCCATTAATTGATTATAACATAACTTTATTAATATAGTTTTCCAATAATTTATTGCTTTACAAAAGCGGCTTTTCCATCATCTAAAAATTTAACAAACGCAGCTTCATCGGTATCGTAAAAACGAGGACCAGAAAGTTGTTTTTCATTGCCATCAATAACTACATACTGCGGTTGAGCAGAAAAATTATATTTCGAGATTTGTAAATCTTGATTTTGCTCTCCAATGGTTTTTTTAACCTTATTGTCTCTGGTGCTTGTGTACCATTCATTTTCAGGTAATTCTTTTCTTTCGTCAGCGTATAACGACACAATGATAAAATCGTTTTGCAAGCGTTTAAGCACTTCAGGTTTTGCCCAAACATATTCTTCCATTTTACGACAATTAACACAAGCATGGCCTGTAAAATCAACAAATATTGGCTTTCCAGTAGCTTTAGAAGCTGCTAATGCTTCTTTATAATCAAAATAACCTGTTAAACCATGAGGTAACTCTAAAAAGTCAGAATGTTTGGTTTTAGGTGCTGAATTGCTAGATGGTTGAATGGTTGAATGGTTGTTATTATTTCCCAAAATAAAATCTTGTGTGCTCATTGGTGGCAATAGGCCAGAAAGTGCTTTTAAAGGCGCACCAAATAAGCCTGGAATCATGTATACACCAAAACAGAATGAAATCACTGCTAAACCAAAACGAGGAACACCTATAAAAGGCATATCACTATCGTGACTAAATTTTAATTTGCCTAATAAATACATCCCTAATAAAAATGCAATTACAATCCAAATGGTTAAATAAATTTCTCTGTCTAAAATTCCCCAATGGTAAACCACATCCGCAGTAGATAAAAATTTGAAAGCAAAAGCAATTTCAACAAAACCCAAAACCACTTTTACTGAATTTAACCATCCACCGCTTTTAGGTAAATTTTGTAACCAACTAGGAAATACTGCAAACAAAGTAAAAGGTAAGGCTAAGCCAAAACCAAATGAAGCCATTCCAAGTAAAGGTTTCAAGAACTTGCCACCAACAGCTTCAATTAATAAGCTGCCAACCACTGGGCCGGTACAACTAAACGAAACCAAAGCCAAGGTAAATGCCATAAAGAAAATTCCCATAAAATTACCCATACTACTTTTTGAATCCACTTTATTTACAAACGCATGTGGCAGTGTAATTTCGAACATGCCTAAAAAAGATGCCGCAAAGACCAAGAAAATAACAAAGAATAAAACATTAGGAATCCAATGGGTACTCAACCAATTTCCAAAATCTGGACCTAAACCAAAAAAGGCAAATACTAAACCAAGGGAAGCATAAATCCCTACAATTGATAAACCAAACGTAAATGCCCTAGTAATTCCTTCGGCCCTAGTACTACTTTTTTTAGTAAAAAAACTAACTGTCATTGGTAACATAGGGAAAACACAAGGAGTAACAACAGCAATTAAACCACCTAAAAATGCAATAATTAAGAAACTAAAGAAACTTTCTTCGGCATTAGCTGGAGCAACCACATTAGTTATAGCTTTTGTTTCTGCCAAAACTGCACTATTTGATTCTTTTTGTTTTACAGCACTTTCTGCTTTAACTAATTCAGCAGGTTTCGTTTCGATTAATGCTTCAGGAATTGTTTCAGTTGACGCAGTTGTTTCGGCAGAAGCAGTTATTTGTAATCCTTTTAATTCATATTCTTGCTCATACGGAGGCATACACATACCTGTAACCTCTGAACACTCTTGAAAGTATAAACCAACTTTTACATTTGGTTTAGCCGAAAGCAACTTAATTTTTTGAATGAATTTAGCCGTACCTTTCATTACACTTACAGTACCTTTCCAAACTTCTTCATAATGTTTGTGACTACCTACAGGCTTGGTTTTACCAACCAATACATAGCTTGGATCTTTTTTCCAGCTAAACTCAGCAGCAATTGGACCTAAGTTAGGATCCATATCATTACTGTACATATACCAATCTTTTTCAATTACACTTGTTAATACAATCTCCACTTCATCGCCAATTTTAGCAGTTGGTTTGCTGCAAACCATTTTCCAAATAGGTTCTTTTTTTAGCTGCGCAAATACACCATTTGATGAAATAGTGAATAACAGTACTAAGAGTAAAAATTTGTATCTTAAACGAATCATATGCATTTTATTAAAATATTGGGTATGGGCAAATGTAAAAGTATTTTTTTAAACACAATTATCAATATTTGCTTAAATTGACATATAGCTGTCAAATCATAAAAAAACCCCGAAAATTCTCAAATTCGGGGTTTAATTTTTTAAATGGATAAATTATTTCTTAGGTGCAACAGGAGCAACTGTTTTAGGTGCAGGTGGTGCATCTACAATTCCTAATTTCTTTTTTACCAATACAGTAACATCGTCACCTTCTGGTTTGTAAAGCATACCTGCAGTATTACTATCAAATACATAAGTATAGCCTACTTCTTTAGCTACCTGACCTATTGCACTTTTAGCTTTTTCTACTATTGGTTTTAACAATTCTGCTTCTTTTTTACGGCTATCCTCTTGAGCAGTTTGTTGAAATTCTTGGATTCTTTCTTGTAATTGGCGTAATTCTTTTTCTTTAAACTCACGCATTGTTGGAGAAAGTTTAGTTCCTTCTTCTTCATAAGATTTATACTTAGTTTGAAATTCTTGTTGTAACTTACCTAAGTCATCTTCTAACTGTTTTTGATACTTTTCCATATCAGTGTTTGCTTTTTTGTATTCTGGCATTGCTACCATAACCTCTTGCAAATCTACATAACCTAATTTTTGAGCATTTGCTACAAATACCCCACCGCAAAGCGCAAATACCATTGCCAATGCAAATTTTCTAATGATGCTTTTCATTTGTATTCTTATTTATTTTATTTTTATATTATCGTTTTTCGTTACCCTCGTTAGTTTTGGGTGCAGGATTTTCAGGCTTTAATTGGTTTTTACTTGGTTTATCAATTGCTATGCCAAGTTCAGTTAAAACCTCATTACTCATATCATATTTGGAATTGGTGTAAAGCATTACCACTTCCCCACCCTTTGCAAATATAAAGTCGTACGCTCTGGCTTTAGCCACTTTTTGTACTGCATCAAAAACTTTATCTTGAATTGGTTTTACCAATTCTTGACGCTTTTTGAACAAATCACCTTCAAAGCCAAATTTTTTATTTCTAAATTCTCTTAATTCATCTTGCATTTGCTTTAGTTCAACACTGCGCTTTTTTTTCATTTCATCACTCATTAGCACTTGTTCAGCACTAAATTCTTTTTCTGCTTTTTCTAAATCTTGCATTTTAAGCTCAATTTCTTTTTGCCAATCTTCGCTTAAAGCATTTAATTGTTTTTGTGCTGACCTATATTCTGGCAACAAATCCAAAATGTATTCCGTATCAACGTAAGCAAATTTTTGAGCGATAGCTTTATTGCTTACAAAAGCAATCAAAATTGTAATAAGAACTACTATTTTTTTCATAATAACTAAAACTAATTTCTGTGTTTTTAGTATAAATAATTTTAAAACTGCTGACCAATTAAGAAGTGAAAATTACCTCCATTTACGCCTTGACGTAGTGGCACATCATCAATTCCCCAACCGTAATCCAAACCAATCATACCAAACATTGGTAAAAATATACGAACGCCCATTCCATAACTTCTGTATAATTTAAATGGATTGTAATCTCTAAACTCAAGCTGCGCATTCCCCGCTTCAGCAAATACTAGCGGAAAAACAGTAGCTTGTGGATTCAATGAAATAGGGTATCGTAATTCCATTGTAAACCTATTGTACAATGCAGCTCCTTTAGGAGCTGTTTGTCCTGTATTGGGATCGGTAAATAATGGCGTTAAAGTATTGTCTTGATAACCTCTTAAAGCCACAAGCTCACGTCCATCAAGGTTAAATCCAGTTAAACCAGCTCCACCAACCCAAAATCTTTCAAATGGAGTAATTGCTAGGTTTGAATTGTACCGTCCTAAAGCACCAAAATTAACCCTAGTCATAAATACTAGATCACCCAAAATTCTATTAAAGAATGTTGCATCAAATTTCCATTTATGAAATTCTAACCAACGCGTATTAGCAGCATCGGTCTTTGAAAGTAATGAATAAGGAGGAGTAGCTTGTAATGAAAGTGAAATATTTGAGCCCGTTCTTGGATAGATAATTTGATCGGTAGAGTTACGGCCTAATACCACCTTAAAACTTAAATTATTAGAAACACCCCCTGCAATTGATGAAATATAGGGTAATCCAGCTGAACTATATTTATGATCATATTGCTGAAAACTTCCTTGGTATTGCAAAACAAAATAATCATCAGGCCATTTCAATCGTTTTCCTAATCCCACTGTTAAACCAGATGTAAATAAACCCGTACTTCTTGAATCTTCGCTAGAATAACCATTTGTTTGACGCGAGTGAAACACTGAAACACTCAATGCATTTGGTTTTTTCCCTCCTAACCAAGGTTCGGTAAATGATGCTGAATACGATTGAAAAAATGTACCGTTGGTTTGTGCTCTCAAGGAAATTCTTTGTCCATCACCACTTGGAATAGGATTCCATGAACTTGCTTTACTTACTTTTCGAGCTGAAAAATTATTAATAGTTAAGCCTAATGTTCCAATAATCATTCCAGCACCCCAGCCGCCTGAAAGTTCTATTTGGTCATTCGCTCTCTCTTCTACCTTATATTCAATATCAACAGTACCTGTGGCGGGATTTGGAACCGGATTTACTCCTAAAGCCTCTGGGTTAAAATACCCAATTTGACTTAGCTCTCGCAAACTTCTTGTAATATCGCTTCTACTAAAAAGTTGTCCTGGTTTAGTTCTTAGCTCTCGTAAAATTACATGATCACTTGTTTTGGTGTTTCCTTTTACGGTAACTTTATTTATTCGGGCTTGCTCTCCTTCACTAATTCTTATTTCTAAATCAATACTATCATTCTCTATTAAAACCTCTACAGGTTCTACCCTAAAGAACAAATAACCATCATCCATGTACAAAGTACTCACATCTAAACCTTGCTGACTCATGTTCAATCTTTGATCGAGCGTTGTTTGGTCGTAAATATCACCACGTTTAATATTTAACACCTTGCTTAATTCATCGTCTTTGTACTTTGAATTTCCAATAAACTTAATGTTTCTAAAATAATATTTTAAGCCTTCATTGATAACAATTTTAATATTAACATTTTGATCTTTACCTCTCCAAACTGAATCAGATGATATCTGCACATCACGGTAACCCATACTTAAGTACTTTTCAACTATTTTCTGCTTGTCATCAGAGTAGTTTTCCTCTATAAATTTTGACTTAGAAAACAACCTGTGTTTCCACTTGGTTTCCTTCATTTGCCCTCTGATTTGCTTATCAGTTAAGGCAGTGTTTCCTTCAATAATAATTTTATCTATCTTTATTTTAGGACCAGGAGTAACATAAATTTTTAGTTTATTGGTGTTCTTAACAGCATTGTAATCAACCATTTCAAACTTCACTTTAGTATCAGAACGTCCTTTATCATCATAAAATTTTTTAATTTCACGTTCTACTGTAACTAATAAATTTTGATTGATAATTTGACCTGCCTTAATAGTTAAAGCTTCACTTATATCTTCTGCTTTACCTTTTCTAACACCTATAATACTGAAGGTAGATAAACGAGGTTTTTCTTTTAAAGCCAATTCTAGCCAAATTCTTTCACCCTCTATCTTTTGAACCTTTAATTTGATATCGTCAAAAAGTTTTTGTTTCCATAAAGTGGTAATTGATTTTGTAATATCATCAGAAGGTACTTTAATTTTTTGACCGATAGAGATACCTGAAATAATTTGGATTACACTTTTATCGTAATAACTTGTTCCTGTAACTTCAAATCCAGCTACTATATAAGTTTTTGCAGCGTTATAATCTACAACAGCATATGTGTTGATATTATCATTTTGTGCAGACACAAAACTTGTAATACCAAGAATAAGTGTTGTAATAATTGCAATTTTTTTTATCATTTGTTTATAACGAAAACAGTCTATTTATGTTACTTTAAAGTTTAAATTCGGCTTTCAATTTTTAATTAGTTATAAGTTGTTCTGAGGTTTTTCCAAATCTTCTTTCTCTTTGTTGGAAGTCAATAATGGCATCATACAAATCTTCTTCTTTAAAATCAGGCCACAGTTTAGGTGTAAAATAAAACTCTGCATAGGCCAATTCCCAGAGTAAAAAATTACTTACTCTATGTTCTCCACTTGTTCTAATCATCAAATCAGGATTTGGAATTCCGTTTGTTGAAAGATGTTTATCAATAACCAAATCATCAATATCTGATATAGCTATCTCATTATTTTTAACTTGTGTAGCAATGTTTTTTACTGCATTGATAATATCCCACTTAGCACTGTAGCTTAAGGCTAACACCATTGTTAATCCTGTATTCTTTTTTGTAGCATCAATAGTGTCTTGTAATTGAAGTTGGCACTTAACAGGTAAATCGCCCATATTTCCGATTGCCTTCAATCGAATATTGTTTTTTTGTAAGGTAGGAGTTTCCTTTTTAATGGTATCAATTAAAAGTTCCATCAAATCGTCCACTTCTTTTTGGGGTCTATTCCAGTTTTCGGTACTAAAAGCATATAGCGTTATATATTTTAAACCAATCTCTGCCGCAGCCTCTACCGTTGTTTTAACTGCTTTTACGCCATTATAATGACCAAAAATACGGAACATGCCAAACCCCTTGGCCCATCTCCCATTTCCGTCCATAATAATTGCAATATGTTCTGGCAATTTGGTTTTATCTATTTGGTCTTTTCTCGACATGTACTGTTTTTAGCAAAATCGGACGAAAATAACGAAATTGTTTGAATCAAAAAGTATAAAAACTTCAAAATAAATTTCTGTTCAAAATAAACCAAACATTTATTTAGGCCTAAAAACAAAAAAGGGCCATCTAAACTAATTTAGACAGCCCTTTTAAGTTAATAAGTAATTCTATTGTCTTATTAAGGTAATTGAACCACGAACTGTTTTTTCTGGCTCACCTCTTAATTGATAAGTGAATAGATAATAATAAGTTCCTGCTGGGTTGTCACCACCATCGTTGTTGGTTTTTCCATTCCACATTTTTTGAGCGTTATCGCTTTCAAAAACGGTATTACCCCATCTGTTCCAAATTACGATACTGTATTTTTGATATCCTTCAATATCAATTTTAAACACATCATTTTTATCATCTCCGTTAGGTGTAAACACATTAGGAATATTTATTTTTCCTTTTGGAATAATTACTTGAATTACTTTACAAACAGAATCAGGACAACTATTTGTACCAGCCACATCAGCCACAATACAAACATTAAATGCTCTGCTAGAATCTATGTCAAATGTTTGAACAAAATCATTCAAATTACTTGCTTCATCAAAATCTTTTGGAAAGCCTGTAAACTGTGAACCGTCAGGATTGTATATTTTCCATGTGTATTTATCAGAAATAATTGTATCAGATGTATTTACTAACTTAAATTGATTTTCACCTGCTTGAGTAGCGGTAAAATCGGCCTTAGATTTAGCTGCAACCATTAATATAGTATCGTGGTTTGGACAAGGCGAATAAGCCCTATCAAACTTAGTTGATGCAAGAACAAGTTTATACTGACCTACATTATTAAACCTATACTGCCAAGCGGTATCGCTAATATAATTAGTTTTCAATACTGAATCTAGTTTTGTTCCTAAGGCAGCATCAAACACATCCAATCTATAACGGTTAATGGTATCTCTATCAGATTGGTTTCTTAGTTTAAATACTTCACCCACACAAACCGTGTCTTTAGAACTTACTAAATCAACCTTGTAAGGAACATTTATAACTATTCGTATTGGTTTTTGTGCTCCATCTACCGTGTCAGGAACTATAGCTGGCCTACAAGCACTAGCGCTACCATCTTCCGTATTATAACCCTCGGCTGTAATATAAAAAGTTCCCGGTTGGTCGTAATAGAAAACAGCAGTATCAATTACAGAATATTTATAAGTATATGATAACCTATCAGGACGACCAGAACGTATAATAGTTAATTTGGTAAATGTATCTTCTGGTAAAGACCAGCTTTCTCTTTCAGGAATATTCACCACTCTTACTCTTTGCGGTGTACAACCTAAAGTATCATCAAGCAAAATTAAGTGTGGACGAGGACCACTCAAAATGATATCTTTCTCTACTTCGCTCTTACACCCTTGTTCAGTTATAATTTCTAATCTTACTCTGTATTTTCCATATAATCTATAGTCATACTGAGGGTTTTTTAAGATAGATTGAGGTGCTTTTGGAAAATACTTTCTATCGCCAAACCACCATTTCCATTGTGCAATTCTATCTAACGAATCAACACCTGTAGAAGCAGCATAACCATCTAAAATTATGGTAGAGTCTCTGAAAAGATATTGATCACCACAAATAAATAAATCTTTTGAAGCAATTTGCGCAATAGGTTTTACCACATTCACAAACTGAATACAAGTATCCCATCTTCCTGTACTATCTATAGATATCATAGATACTTTGTATCTTCCCCACTTATCATATTTATGCGATACATTTGGTAGTTTTCCGGGAGTTAATTCTGTATTTGCTTCTAAATGATCGATTACACCATCACTTTCAAAATCCCAGTAAATACGTTCACGGAAAAAATCATTACCTTTAAATCTATAGCACTTGGTTATGGTTTTGCCTACATCGTTGGTTGAAACAATTGGTAATAAATTAAACCCTATAGGACAAGTAGAAATACCATTAGGAAATACTTCGTAATCCCAAGGAACTATGGTAATGTCGGGTCTCAAAGAATCTATTGGATAATTATTTTTGGTATAAGCCCATTGGTGCATATTTCCATGGTCATGAAAATCGTTGAAATTTTCATCTGGTGCTAACGGACGCGAACAAGCTGATGATGGATACCAATAGCGAACCGAATCCCTAAAAAACACAGTTTCCCCTTCACAAAATACAGTATCCAAATCACCATTGCTATTCAAAATATCAAAGGTATCAATTACACCTATTACAAGATGGTGTATTGCCAATGATTTACACCTTGAAAATGTATTTGAAATCATAGTATGTTGCACTTCGGTAATATCACCTTTTCTTATTAGTTCATTATTACCACCTAAAACCATATTCTCAAACGATGATTTTTCATATTTGTGGGTAATCGGTAATAGCATGAAACTCGAATCTAAAATATTGATTGTTGTATCATATTTGGGTGTCAATTTATTAATATCTGAACATTCGTAATACTGTCTAATAACGGTGTCTCTAGAAATACGAGTACCTATTGGAAAATATTCCAATACAGGCGAAGCAGTCCAAGGTAAAGTAAGTGTATTGTATTGGTATCTAATTCTATTATAAGGCTCATCAGAGTTAGGTTGATAATAGAACGAATCAATAGTTGCAGTACCATCACCCCAATTCCAAACATCAGCAATCAAATTATCCTGAGTTGAATCTACATAATGAAAAGTAACATTATCGCCTTTACCTCTTAAATAACAGAAAGATTCTTTGGCATTAATTGTTTCATTTTCATAAGAGTATTTTTCAGTTCTAAAATCAGCATTAAAACTAATATACCTGAAGAAGCGATGATACCAAACTGTATCACTCATACCACATTTTTGATCAGGTATAGTACAATTTGTTGGAGTTGCACAGCCTGTTCCTACTACCAATCCTAGTGTTATCCAACCTCTTTTTTTATCAAAAGGCATTGGAGATGCACCAACAGGGCTACTTCCGTCAGGATAATAATGCACAAATGTACTTGATCCTGAAGGTCCTGTCCATGCTTGCGGTAGTGGCGTATAGTTTGGCGTATTCCACATTGGAGGCATAACTAAGTTACCTCTTGTTCTACCTGCCTGAACTTTTCCTTCTGCAGAAAAGTCTAAATTGGCAGAACCATCAAAAGGTACAAAATTGTCTAAAACACATGGTGTTAAATCATTTCTATCTAGTAACGAATCGTAATTAATTTGTAAGAACGACCTTCCATTACTAGGCATGATACCAGCACCTGTAACTGATTGGGCTGTATCTAAAAAGCCTGTATTGTCAAAAACCAATTTAGCATCTCCACCAAAATCTCCGTTTTTAGAACCTGGACAAATTCTTCCACTTTGAGTTAAACCAAAAGCATCAGGTCTAACAAAATTTAGGGATACGGTGTTAGAACCATTACAATCCCAATCATCTAAAAATAATGAGTCGGTAATTAAGGAATCCTTTGAACCTTTAGTAATAGGATCATAAATTTTAACAATTTCTGTTTTAACTTTTACTTGTCTATAATCAGGATCATCCGAAGCATTGTTCAGCGAATCCTTCATTTTTAATCTTACAGAAACCTCTCTTATAATATCTCGTTTAAAAGCATATTCATAGAGTGTCATTACGGGTCTTATTCCCGGTATGGTATCACTTCCGCGGTACCTTCTAATTCTTTTGTCGTTAGCTAAAGTTAAATTTATAAGTAAACCTCCTGTATCTATTCTAGTACCCGATTTTATAATATCCATCCAATTTCCGCGCGAGGCCGATATTGGATCGGGTATATCTTTACTTAAAGTAATTATCCTATTAGGTGCAATATCGGTAGGCCAAATATTTACCATAGTATCCAATCTTGATTGAACGGCACCAACAGCCCTAATTTGTTTATTCCAAGTAGAAGTATCTTCACCTGCAACCCAATTTACACCTGTGGGTGGTGCTATTGGAGGAGGCCAGCTTGAATGACTTAAGGTCCAGTCTTTCGACCATCTTACAGTATCATAAGGCGGAAAATCATGACCATATTTATACCATGACAATATTTTATCCCAATTAGTGAATTGATGCTTTGGTAGTGAATCGTGTGAGTAATTACAGCCATTGTATCTACCCAAATATCTATTTCCATTTGCTATAAATGCTCCAAAAGTTCTTGCTTGCATATCAAACGCATCTGTGTATGGCGGTTCACCTGCGTTTGCAGTTGTTGGGTTAGGAATAGAATACGAAGTACAAGCAGGTGCATATTGATTTTCACCAAAATCCCAATTTATCCATAACCTATGCGATTGGTAAACAACAGATGTATTAACAAAGTCTACTGGATAAGTTGGCCCACATTGCGTTTTTTGCCAAGGTAAAATAACAATTGGAGGAGGAGAGGTTTTTTCAATTCTTACTTGAGGACCAAGTATGTTAACACCCATTCCAATCAAAATATCACCTTCTAATTTATACCAATTATTATTTACTGTAATTAAGTTTGACGAGTCTTTGGGCAAATAAACTATTTCGGCTGCATTTAAGGCTACAGTGTCAAGTGTGCTAAAATATACAATACTATCTATAGTAAGTGGCGCAACTATATTGTTCCCTGGATAAAAATATCCTTTTTGGCCAAATACATCTATTATTGTATCATTTTGGTTTGGCCTAGGAACTAAAGTTAGTCTGTATTTAATTGGTGAAGAATATTCATATATAGCAGGTACCGTGTTTAAAAAACCTGTAAATGGATTTTTGAAAGTATATTGAACAGTATCCCAATAATTAGGAATGAAAGTGGTGTCGGTATTAAAAAAATCATAACTTCTAGATGTAAAATCAAGATTTTTCTGATGTCTATAGTAAAACCCTAAAAAATTAGTTGGGTTAGTTGGGTCTATTATGGTATCGATTTTATAATCAGAAATTTGACCGTTATAATTAATCAGTACATACTTACTGCTATTCAATAAATTATTACTTCTTAAATAACGACCAACTCTGGTTGGTATACTAGGAAATAATCTATAAGAGTTAGGGTTTAACGAAGTAGGAAAACTAGGATTAGGTGCTCTAAAATAATCTAGGTACTGATACCTGTTTTTATCCTTGGGTAGTGTATCTATTTTAGAATAAAAGTTGTAAACAAATGGCTTAGGAGGAAGGCCCGGGCAAACTACAGTTAGGGTAGGATAAAACTGACCCATTCCTAAATATTTATAGGTTGGTTGGTCTTCGGTAAATCGATCGCTTACACCCGGATTAGTGGCGTTTGGATCGTTAAAATTCCAAATAATATCTAATCTTGTTCCACCTTTTCCTATTAATTCTTTGTTGTTATAAAGTGTTACAGCCCCCGATTGTGGACTTAAAAAACATACAGAATCAGCTATGGTATCGTTTTGAAGTTCTCTTTTTGTTAAAATTTCAATCTCGTAAATAATATTTTCAGGTAAACGCAATCCACTTGTTCTGTAGTAGAATGTATCAGCACATCCGAGTGGTTTATTTTCAACCGTTAATGTAGGATAAAAAACATTATTTTGTGTATATTTATGAGTAAATGATTTTGTCCACATATTAAAATCTTGGGTTACAGTATTAGGCGGACCAGATACATATTTAGTACCATCGCCAAAATCCCAAGTAAATGATTTTACAAATGAAAAACCTAATGGAGTAGTATTGGTATAAATATAAGGAGTAGTATCGCAGCGAGGTTCACCTGTAATAGTAAATTTAGGGTTAATATCTGCAGCTAAACTTATTACTCTTACACTTTGAAAATCTCTAGTAGGGTCGGTTCTACAACCTACAGAATCTACAACTGTTAAACTAACTTTATAAGTTGGGTTAACTAAATTATATTTATGACAAACATTTCTAACATTTGTATCAGTTATTAAACGCGCATTACCATCGGCATAAACCCACTCATAGCTTAATAACGGTGCATCCCCTTGCTTCGTTAGATTATTAAAACAGTAGTTATTATTTTTGAAGCATTGTGTATCTCGGCTTGCTAGCGTAATAATTGTTTTAGGTCTTTCCCAAATTTTTCTTTCTTTAGTAACTATAATATCAGGCCCACTTGTTCTTTTAACCACAAGTGTAATGGTATAAAGACCACCTTTATTATAAATTTTTGAGAAAAAAGTACTCGGGGGATTAGGCCCATTCCTTGTTAACATAGAGGTGTCGTTTGGAATACCCCATCTTACAGTGTATGATAAAACATCTGCCTCAGGAATTCCCGGAATTACATTAACCTGGGTTAAGTCAACTTCCGAACACGCTATTTTAGGTGTCATTGTAAAGTCGGATTGGGCTTTAACCAATACAGACATAAACAATAACAAAATTAAAACCGCCTTGTGTTTTAATTTGTTGGTTGATAGTTTAAAGTACATATATTTCATTCTTTATTTTTTGTTTTAAACAGTTTGCTAACATAATATTTTTTAATTCAATTACAAATTTTAAATCGTTAACGTATGAGCTTTATTTTGGTCATTTGTGTTTGTAATTTATCATTATTAATAAATTTAAAATTCAAAACTCCATAGTAAATACCACTATTACAAGCTTGTCCAGTTTTCTGACTAACTCCATCCCAAGTAAAATTTTTATCATTACTTTCAAAAACTAACTCGTTATTAAAATTATAAATTTTTAAATTAAACAGTTTTTCACCTTCAATTTCTATTACATACCTATCATTTAAACCATCATTATTTGGTGTTAACACATTAGGTGTTTTAATAAATGCTGATTCGTTTTTGTTTGTTTCGGTTGATTCAAAATTATTTTCAATATTTTCAATTGAATCAATTTTATCATCCAAATCAATCTCAGGTATGGTAGTATTTGCAATTATCTCATTAACAACTAAAGGAGTAACAGTCTGCTCAAGATTTTTATTATTTGAACCTTCTTGCTGTTTATTCTCCACATTTAACTTATGCTCAATAAAATTATCATTAATATAAGCATCTTGGGTTTTAATTAAATTATTAGAAACATACTTTTCATTGTTTGTAAAAGTTTGTTTTGGCTTATCAGTTACCTGCGTTTTGTCTAAACTAATTTCTGGAGAATTTACTGCAATTGGTACTTTTAATTCTGCAACTTTTGATTCTCTTTCAATATTTTCTTTTTTACTATTTTTAGTGTAAAAAAAAGTAGCCACCGAAGTAGGAATTGCCAGAATAGCCGTTACTTTGATAACAGTTAAAGCCCATTTGCTAAATACAACCTTACCACCAGCTACACCACTTTGAGCAGCTGCATTGGCTTGCATACCTTGCTCAATTCCGGCCCAAATATTCGGGGCATCGGGAGCAAAATCCTGCATTTGTTGTTTTAATATTTCGTCTAAATTATTCAATTTACTTTTTTATATTCTTTTATAAAAGCTGCTCTTGCTCTTGCAAGTTGGCTTTTTGATGTTCCTTCATTAATTCCAAGCATTTCTGCTATTTCGGCATGCGAAAACCCTTCAATGGCATATAAATTTAAAACTGTTCTATATCCTAATGCCAATTTTTGCATGGTTTCCATAATTTCTTTTTGACTGATCCTGTCAATTGTAAAATTATCAAAGCCTAAATCAAACTCTTCAGCTATATCGGCAGTTTCAGTATAAAATTTATTAACCCTTAAATGTTCTAAAGCACAGTTAACAAAAATTCTTCTCATCCAAGCTTCAATTACACCTTTGCCTTCAAATTGCTTCATTTTTCCAAAAACCCTAATATAACCTTCTTGCAAAGTATCTTTAGCGTCTTCGGCATCTTTACAATACCTCAAACATATTCCATACATTTGCTTAGAAGTAAGTTCATACAACTTTTTATGAGCATTAGAATTCCCTTGTATGCACTTTTCAATTAAATCTTGAGTTACGTTTTGGCTCACTTTTCTTTTGCTTTTGTTTTGATTAAAGAATCAATTTTTTAGTTGCATGTTATGATAAAAAAAACTTAATTTTTTCTAAACACTTTTATTACCCTATATTTCAATTACATTTTTACTTACTTTGTATTTATTACATTAACCGCTTTGATTGCTAAAAACAAACATATAATATTCGTTGTAACCTTGCTTCTGAGTTTGGTGTTTAACATAAAGGCACAGGTGTTTAATGAAAATAAAAACAACAGTTTTTACCTTACAGAAAACAAAGGACAATGGGATTCCGATATAAAATATAAATATACCAACTCAGTCAATCATATATTATTCAAACCAAATCAAATCAAGTATTACTTTTTAAACGATGAAAATGTAAGTAAAGCAAACCATCATTTAAAAAAAGGTGAAAAAGAAATGGGTTTAATAAATGGCCATTTAATAACCCTTAATTTTATGGCTGCCAATTATAACTCCATCATTTTAGCAAGCGTGCAAGCTGCTCCATTTTATAAAAATTATTATATTGGAAATAATCCTAAAAAATGGCAATCAAAGGTTCAATCATTTTGTCAAATTACCTATCAAAATATTTATCAAAATATTGATTTAAAAGTTTCTACAAAAGATGATATCGGATTAAAATACGATTGGGTAATTAAACCTAATGCTAATTTAAACGAAATAAAACTTGATTTCCAAGGGGCAGACACCATTTACAGTCAATACAACGAATTATACATAAAACACAGTCAAGGTATTTTAAGGGAACAAAAACCTTTTGCTTATCAAATAATTAATGGCAAGCGAGTTACAGTAAATGTAAATTATGCTATTAACAAAAACACAGTTAGTTTTAATGCTGACTTTTATAATAAAAACTATGAGCTAATAATTGACCCTGATTTAATTTTTAGCACTTACAGCGGAGCCACTGATGATAATTTTGGATTTACCGCCACTTATGATAGTGAAGGGAATTTATATGCTGGGGGAGTTACCACCGATGCTTTTGGAGGTGAATATCCAGTAACTGCAGGAGCATTTCAGTTAACTTATAAAGGTGGAGACTTAGAAGCACCGGTGAATTTGGCATGCGATATAACCATAAGTAAATACAGCAGTGATGGTAAACAATTGATTTACGCTACTTATTTGGGTGGCATAAAAAACGAATACCCGCACAGTTTGGTAGTAGATAATAACGACAATTTGGTAATAATGGGAACCAGCAAATCAGTTGATTTTCCCATAAGTGCAGATGCTTACGACAATACTCAAAATGGCGATATTGATATTATTGTGAGTAAATTGAGCAAAGATGGAACAACACTTTTAGGCTCTACATTTGTAGGTGGTTTGGGTAGCGATGGACTAAATATTAAACCTTTTTTAAACACATTTTATGCAGATGAATTTAGAGGCGATGCTATTATTGACAAGCAAAATAACATCATAATTGGCAGTTGTAGTTTTTCAACTGATTTTCCAGTAACTTCGGGTTCATTTGGAGCTGCTATTCCTAGTGTTATTCAAAAAGGTGTCGTTTTTAAACTTTCGCCTACTTGCAATAATTTGATTTTTAGTGCTGCCATGCCAGGCAATAGCGAGGATGTAATTTACAGTGTTGACCTAAACCAAATGGGTGATATTTTTATAGCTGGAACCACTACTGGCAATTTGCAAATTCCAACTGCAACCAATTCATTTATTGGAGGGAATTCTGATGGCTTTTTTGCAAAAATAAAATTTGATGGCTCCACCATTTTAAAGGCAAAATATTTTGGCACTATTCAAAACGACCAAGTATTTAGTTTGGAAATTGATAATAATGAAGATATTTATATAGTCGGAAATTCACTTGGAAATATTGCACCCATTGGAAATGTATATTCTGTAACGAATGGAAAACAGTTTATTAGTAAGATAAACAACGATTTTAGCACCATCAATTTTATAAGCACTTTTGGGCGAGGTTCAACAGATGTAGATTTAAGTATCAACGCCTTTTTATTAGATGACTGTGGGCGCTTATACATAAGCGGTTGGGGTGGCAATAATCCAAGATTTGGATTGGGCGGAAATACCTCAGGATTACCTGTTACCAACGATGCATTTCAAAAAACTACAGATGGTAACGATTTTTACTTAATGGTATTAAGTCAAAATGCTGAAAAAATTTTGTATGCCACATTTTTTGGCGGAAACAACTCGTCAGACCACGTAGATGGAGGAACTAGTAGATTTGACAAAAAAGGATATATTTACCAATCAGTTTGTGCAAGTTGCCCCGCTACAGGTAATTTTCTGAGCGATTTTCCAACCAATGCTGATGCAGTTTATAAAACTAATTTGAGCCCAAGGTGTAGCAACGCGGCTTTTAAAATGTCGTTTAGGTTTAACCAAGCCACCATTGAAATGAAAATTGATACTTGTGCAAAAATTGTAACACTTGGTACCCCAATAGAAAACGCACTTAACTATTTATGGCTATTGCCAAATGGAAAAACAAGTATTTTAAAAAACCCAATGGTTACGATTGATGAAATAAACAATAAAGAAATTGTACTAATTTTAAATGCTAATACTAATTGTGCCGACACTGCCAAACAAACCTTAAACTATAATGAATCACTTAACAATGTAAAATTTAGCAATGTATTTACCCCTAATAATGATGGAATAAATGATTTGTTTTTTATAGATGGTATTAGCCAATGTGGTGAATATGAATTGACTTTTTTTAACCGTTGGGGGCAAGAAATTTTTAATACAACAACCAACCAACCAAAATGGGATGGAAAAACCAGCAATGGGCAAGATGCTTTAGCGGGAGTATATTATTATTTGGGTTATTATAAAAAACAAAACGAACCAAAAGTAAAATTGCATGGTACAGTTACTTTAATTAGGTAAAATAAATTTTATTTTCGAATTTTGATTTTTAATCTTTTACTTGAAATCGATTTTAAAAATAGTATTGCTGATTATTGCATTCCAAAAAGTGAATGCTCAAATAGTGCACGACCCAATTGGTGCAAGAGCTTGGAGTTTAGGAGGAAGCAATGCAGCTGAAAGTAATGTGTTTTCTGTAAATAATAACATGGCTAGTTCGGCCGAATTAAAAAACTACCAATTAGGCATTTATAACCAAACTCGTTTTGGTGTAAAAGAGCTTAACTTAATTAACTCAAGCTTTTTACTCCCAACTAAATTTATTCATTTAGGTTTAGGTATAAACCACTACGGGTACGAAAAATATAACCAACAAAATTTTAGCTTCGGAATTGCGAAAAAGCTTAACAACAACTTTAACTTAGGTGTTACAATAAATTACCTAACCATAAACATTGCGGAGCAAGAAAATACAGGAGCTTTAACAGGCAGCTTAAGTGTTTTTTATAAAATTAATAAAAACTTGCAGTTAGGTGTTTTATTATTCAATCCTACTCAAAGCAATTACCACATAAACACCTATGGAAAAGTAAATACTTTTGGAAGAATTGGTGTAAAATACCAGGTGAATAAAAGCGTGTATTTAATTGGCGATTTGGATAAAACACTTGAACAAGAAACCATTTTGAGAGGTGGTATTAATTATGCTCTTCACCCCAATTTTGACTTAAGTTTAGGATATGCAAATAACCCTAATTATTTAACCTTTGGTTTTAATGCCAAAGTAAAAAAAATGGACTTAGCGTTTGCTGCAAGTATGCATGAAATATTGGGTTTTACACCACATATTGGTTTGATATTTTATGGCAAATAAAAGGTTTGTTTTTATAAAATATTTAGGTGCTTTGGCAATGGTATTTTATGGCAAAATATTGTTAGCACAAAAATTGCAAAACAAAACCGAAATTATTTCAACCATAATTGAAAGATTAATAGAAAACACAGAATCTACGATAGATTACACCGATTTGCAAGCCCAACTTGAATACTTATACGACAACAAAATTAACCTGAACAAAGCCACTGATAATGAATTAAGGCAACTCATTTTTTTGAAACAAACCGACATACTAAATATTTTAAACCACCCAAAACTATATGGTAATTTTGAAAACATTTATGAGCTACAAGCCATTGATAATTTAAGTGACGAAAACATTTATTTTTTAAAACATTTTGTAATGATAAATGAAGGCAATAAGCAACTAAAACTGAGTGAACTTAAACAAGTTGGCAAAACCGAAATAGTATTGCAACATGAAAACGATTTTCAACAACGTTTAGGTTATAAAACCAATGAGTTAAAAGCACAAAACAAGCAATATTACTTAGGTTCGCCCTATCGTTATGTGGTCAGAGCCAAACAAAAATTAGGTAAAAATATTGATTTGGGATTTACAACTGAAAAAGATGCAGGTGAACAGTTTTTTGAAGGCGAACAAAGAAATGGTTTTGATTTTTATTCAGCACATATTCATATAAAAAATGTATGGCGTTTTAACCAAATAATTATTGGCGATTACCAAGCTAATTTTGGCCAAGGGTTGACCTTTGGCAGTGGCCTATCTGCTCGAAAGTCAGCTTATGTATTAAATGTAAATAGGTACTTTCAAAATATTAGACCTTACCGAAGTGTAAACGAATTTGAGTTTATGCGCGGTGCAGCCTTAAACTATGAATATAAAAATTGGACCATAATTGGTTTTGTATCAAGCAAAAAAATAAACACCAATTTTCAAACTGCCGATACCAACCAAATAAACACTTTTGATGGTTTTACAGGTTTTAATGTAACAGGCTTTCACCGAACAGCCAATGAAATTGCTGATAAAGAAAATGTAAATCAAACCATTTTAGGAATGCATATTCAGCGTGATTTTAAATTTTTACAAGTAGGATTTACAGGAATAAAAACCAATTACAGCAGTCCTTTTTTACCTAGTAATGCCTTGTACCAAAAATATAATTTTACTGGAAATCAACTTATAAATGGAGGCATTGATTATAAATTGTCTTTAGGAAATGCTTTGTTAAGTGGCGAGTTTTCGAGTAGCGATAATGGTGCATTTGCCACTACACACTCCCTTTTAATAGCTTTGGATAACAAACTAGACCTTTGTATGTTATACAGAAATTTTGACAAAAACTACCAAGCAACCTATAATAATCCATTTGCAGAAAACAGCGATGGGAGAAATGAATCAGGATTTTATTTTGGCATAAGTTATAAACCTAAAAAAGCTTTGGTATTTAATCAATACATCGATTTTTATCAATCAAAATGGCTGCGGTTTTTGGTAGACGCACCAAGTAAAGGATATGATGTTTTGAATGAAGTACAATACAATCCTTCTAAAAGTTTAAATATGTATGTGAGGTATAGATTTGAAAGCAAAGAAAAAAACGAAATCAATAACGATGAAGCCCTTAACGATGTATTGGCAGTGCAAGAAAAACAGCAATTTAGGTTTCATATCAAGTACAAATTAAGCCTTTTGTTAGAAGCTGAAACGAGGTTAGAACAATCTTATTTCACCACAAAAAATATTAAACCTAGCAATGGAACATTAATTTACCAAGATATAAAATACAAAGCTAATGGAGGAAAATGGACCTTGAGTGCTAGACTTGCCCTATTTAGCATTGATGATTATAATGCCAGAATTTATTCTTACGAAGACAATTTACCATATACTTTTACTGTACCTTTGTATCAAAACAGTGGTAGCCGATTTTACTTAATGGCCAAATACCAAGTAACAAAAAAAATAAAATTATTTGCTCGGTATGCCCAAACAAAATATAATAATATAAATAATATTGGCACTGGTTTAGAACAAATTAGTGGCAATACGCAAAGCGATTTAAGTATGCAATTACAAGTAAGTTTTTAAAAAGAAAAAACATGACAGAAGAACAATACACGGCCATTACCACTTGGCAAAATAATACATTTACACAGGCCACTGCACTTTCAAAAATTGCCCATTTAAGGCAAGAAATAGAAGAACTAGCAAATGATATAAAAAACAATAATCCAAACCAAAACTTGGAATTTGCTGATTGTTTTATTCTACTTTTTGGAGCAGCTAATTCAGCTGGAATGAGTTATCAAAATATTATTGATGCGATTAACCAAAAAATGGAAATTAATTACCAAAGAAAATGGGGCAAACCCAATGAAGACGGGGTTGTTAATCATGTAAAGTAAATATTTTTTACTCTTCCAAAATTAACCTCCACTCACCTGCTTGTAAATTATTTATTAATACACTACCTATCCTTACTCTTTTTAAGCTAGTAACCAAATAATCAAGCTTATAACACATTCGTCTAATTTGGCGATTCAGGCCTTGAACCAAAATGATTTTAAAGGTGAAATCCTCCATTTTTTCCACCACACAAGGCAAAGTAGTTTGTCCTAAAATTTCAACTCCCCTACCCATTTTTAAGATAAAATCATCTGTAATTGATTTATTTACAGTAACTATATATTCTTTTTCTATCTCACTTTTTGGATTAATAGTTTTGTTGAACATATAGCCATCATTAGTCAAAATGAGTAATCCTTCCGATTCTTTATCGAGCCTACCTACAGGAAAAAGTTTTTCATCATAATTAATTAATTCCTTTAAATTATTAGGTATTTCGGGGTTTAGAGTGCACTCTATTCCGCGTGGTTTGTGTAGTGCGACATATATTATTTTTTTACCTTCCTGTATAATTTTTCCATTCACTTCTACTCTATCAGTTTCTTTTATTAAAATGTTATCGTTCACATTTACAGCATTTACCAATATAAAATTAGCTGCAATTAATTCCTTAGCACGAGCATTTGAAATCTGCATTTTTTTAACCAATAAATACTGCAATTTATCTCTATACGACATTTTATAAAACTCAATAACTTCTGAGCAAAATAACGACAAAATTTAGGAGTAAATTCATTTCCCCTAAAAATGTTAAATTTCTACTCTAAAAAATTACGCAAAGTCTTGCTCATAATGGAAAGTATACTAACGCGACAACCAACAAAATATTTTCTCTAGCTTTAAATGATAAAATTCTGTGCTTTTTGATAATTTGAGGTCAATAATTGACTTTATGAAACCTATTTTCAAATATTTTGATAAAAATGAACGATTTTTTTAGGTTTCAGCCTCTTTTTATGCTTTTAAAAAAAAGAATTATTACTAACTATGATTGATACCCCAATTAGCCATTTTTAAAGTTTAAATTTTACTCCAAAAGTTAAATTCTGAACTTATATTCAATACACACAAAAAAGCATCTTAAATCGAAGAAAAAGGCTTGTAAATATCCTTCAATAGAATGACTTGACAAATGCGACATTTAAACCTAACGCTTGTTAGTTTAAATAAACAAAAAGATTTCAAATCATGTTTTTTAACTAAAGCAAATTAACAAAACAACTATTTGGTTCATTTTGTGTTCATTAAGTAAATTGTATTTGAAACGTAAAATTTTCAATAAAAATATACACGTTTTAAAAATGTGCGTTTAAGTGTTAGGTAATCAATGCGCATATTGCTTTTATCACCACTATTTTCGCACATTACATAAAGAAAAAATATTTTGATCAAGTATAACCAATATCAATTGCCAAATGGCTTAACTGTAATTCATCATTTTGATGATAGCACACAACTTTGTGTTCTGAATTTATTATACAACGTAGGTTCAAAACACGAAAATCCTAATAAAACCGGCTTTGCACATTTGTTTGAGCATTTAATGTTTGGTGGATCTATCAACATTGAAGATTTTGACACAGAACTGCAAGACGCAGGAGGGGAGAGCAATGCATTTACTAGTAATGACATAACAAATTATTACTTAACTCTGCCTGCAAATAACATAGAAACAGGATTTTGGCTTGAAAGCGACAGAATGTTAAGCTTGGACTTTAACCAAGAAAGTTTAGATATTCAGCGCAATGTAGTTATTGAAGAATTCAAGGAACGATACCTGAATCAACCTTATGGCGATGTGTGGTTAAAAATTTTGCCATTGGCGTATAAAGTTCATCCATATAGTTGGCCTACCATTGGCAAAGAAATTAGCCATATTGAAAATGCGACACTTGATGATGTAAAAGCCTTTTTTAAAAACTTTTATTGCCCAAATAATGCAGTATTGGTTATAGCTGGAAATATTGATTTTGATAATTGTAAAGCGTTGGTTAGTAAATGGTTTGAACCAATTCCAACACAAAACTTTATAAAGCCAAATTATGAGCAAGAACCTATTCAAACTGAAGCAAGATACGAAACTGTTTATGCTGATGTACCAGCAAACATGATTGTAAAAGCCTATCACATGCCTGCAAGAACTGATGAAAAATACTATGCAGCCGATATGTTAACTGATATATTAGGTGCTGGTAAATCGTCAAGATTTTATACCGAATTGGTTAAAAATAAAAACCTATTTAGTGAATTAGATGCTTATATCAGTGGAGATGTAGAAGCTGGATTATTAATGATTGAAGGAAAAATAAGTGAAGGAATTTCAGTAGAAACTGCCGAAAAAGCTATCTTAGATTTATTGGAAAACTTTAAACAAAATGGGGTAGGAGAAGATGAATTGACTAAAATAAAAAACAAATCAGAAACTAATATTCGTTTTAATGATATGACCGCACTTAACAAAGCCATGAAATTAGCTTATGCTTGGGTTTTAGGCGATGTAGAATTGGTAAATAAGGAAATTGATTTATACTTAAAAGTTACTCAAGAAGACATTTTAAAAGCAGCTAACGAAATAATTACTCCTAACAATTGTTCAACCCTTTATTACCTATCAAACAATGCTAAATAGAAAAGAAGCACCATTTGCTGCCGAAATAACCAATATAAAAATAAAAGAAGCAGTACAAAATACCTTACCAAATGGTATTAAAGTTTATGCATTAAATGCAGGTAATGAAGAAGTTTTAAAGCTTGATTTTGTATTTAACGCAGGGGCAATAGCCCAGCAAATAAAGGGACAGGCAAGCTTTACAGCTAAAATGTTAAGTGAAGGAACCAGTAAATATTCCGCAGCAGAAATAGCCGAAAAGTTAGATTTTTATGGTGCCTATTTTCAAGCAAAAAGTGGCACTGACGAAGCCACATTAACGCTATATTGCATCAACAAACATCTTAATAACTGTCTTCCATTTCTTGTTGAAATATTAACGGATAGCATTTTTCCTGAAAAAGATTTAGATATTTTAAAGAAAAATACCATTCAAAATTTAATAGTTAATGAAGAAAGAAATTCTTATTTAGCAAGGAGAGCATTCAATCAATCAGTGTTTGGAAATACAGTATACGGAAGTTTTTCTACAAAAGAAGATATTCATAATATTAACAGAAATGATTTAGTTAGTTTTTATAAAACAAACTACCAGCAAGGAATAAAGTATATTATTGCTTCTGGTTTTGTTGATGATTCAGTAATAAAAACTATTTCAAGCAATTTTGGAAATAGCACATTCTCGAAAAATTCTGATTTAAATACTTCTTATCAAGGTAAAACATTTGTAAAAGAAAATATTTTCATAGAAAAAACCTCATCAGTTCAAAGTGCAATAAGGATTGGTAAAAAATTATTTAATAGAAATAACCCTGATTTTAGAGAAATTCAGTTATTAAATTTAATTCTTGGTGGATATTTTGGATCTCGATTAATGAAAAATATTCGAGAAGAAAAAGGGCTTACCTATGGTATTTATTCAGCCATTGAAGCTTATCCAAATGATGCATGTTGGTATATTGATACTGAAATGAACAACGAATTATGCGAAAAAGGTATTGAAGAAATATACAAGGAAGTAAAAAAATTACGTACTGAAAAAATAGAAATTGATGAATTAAGGGTTGCAAAAAATTATCTTTTAGGATCATTCTTAAGAAGCATAGATGGACCTTTTAGCCTAGCTGATAGATTTAAAATATTACAAGATTACAATTTAACTTATCAATATTATTACGAGTACATTGATATTATAAAAAACAGTACACCAGAAAGATTAATAGAACTTTCCGATAAATATTTAAACGAAGAAACTTTTACAAAAATAAGAGTTGGTGCTTATTCTAAATGATAAAAAAACTTTACATACTACTTCTCTTATTTATTACAGCAAATATTGCTCAGGCTCAGTATTGCTCAAAATTAAGAAGAATATGTAGAGCAAATTTAAATAACGATATTTTTTGGAACTACAATCAAAGTGTTCCATGTGGAACATTTAAAGAATATCGAATTTACGGACGAGATAAAACATCTAATCCATACACTTTATTAAATACTGAAATAAACCAAAACATAACTAATTGGAGTCATTTAAATGCAAATGTTCCTAGTAATAAAAACTGGGATTATTTTATAGAAACAGTGTTTAATTGCTCAGGTATAGATAATTTATGTTATTCAGATACTCAAAATGTATCTGAGTTTTACTTACCAAAAAGTAAGATTGCATTTGTATCAATAGATATAAAAACTAATAAACCACTTATTATTTGGGAGCAAAATACTTTTCCAAGTTTTTGGTATGTAGATATGTTTAATGATAATGCAATAAAAACGGGAATAATAGATACATTCTTTATTGATAATATAACAGGTTTAGACCCAAAATCGGGAAGTTTAAAATATGTTATAGCAGCAGTTGACAGTTGTACCAAAAGATGGGACTACCTACCAGAAGATTATCATTATACTATTTATAACACAGCTACAATTGATACATGCTTTAATAGAGTAAGTCTTAATTGGACAAAATACATAGGTTGGGGTAATAACATAAAATATTACTACATCTATAAAAATATTAATGATTTAGGTTTTCAATTAGTAGATAGTGTTTCAGCATTAACAACAAATTATATAGATAAAGTAAATAGTGGAGAAACTATAGAATATTATATAATGGCAGTAAATACAGTAAATGGAAAATATAAAAGTAATTCTAATTTAGTATCATTAGTATCAGGTAAAAGAATATCCAATCATAATTTAAAAATAAATTATATAACCCTAAATAATAAAATCAATATCAATATCAATTTTAATTCAATATCAGATATTGATTCAATTCAAATATTAAAGTCAAATAATAATCAAAACTTTCAATTATATAAAAAAAATAAAATATTGACTTCTCCATTTAATGATGTAGATATTAATGAAGATGGAAATAGAAGAGTTTATTATTATTTAGTATCAAAAAACTCATGTAATGAATGGACAGATACTTCAAGTATTTCTAGTAATATTCTTTTAGAACAGAAAGAAAATATAGTTGAAAATAATTTATGGTGGAATCAATATTCCACGTGGAACAGTGGGGTAGAAAAATACGTAATATACAGAGAAACAAGGCTTAACGCACAAATATTGAATCCATTTTCACAAAGATTCAATGGACTAGATTCATTCTATTCAGATAACACAACTGATAATACAATTGATGGAACTACCTTATGCTATAAAGTGATTGGAACTGAAAATACTACAGGTTATACAAGCGAATCAAATACTGTATGTATTGTAGGTGGAATGAAAGTCTATTTTCCAGACGGTGTAATTGCAAGAAACCAAACAAACGTATTTAAACCCATTGGTGTTTACATAGATTATAAAAAGTCTAAAATGAATATTTATAATAGATGGGGTAAACTAGTTAAAGAAATAACTGATTTAAATATTGGATGGGATTTAACAGATGAAAATAATAGTTTTGCAGAAACAGATACTTATGTATACGATGCACAAATTATTGGATTAGATGGTAAACAAATAAATAAATCAGGTACAATTACAATAATTAGATAAATGATATATTATAATAATATAGATAGTAAATACATAATTAAAGAAAAAAGAAAAGTTAGTAACTGGATAAAATCGTGCATTAATGAAGAAGGGAAAATAATTGATAATATTTCATTTAACCTATGTAGTGATGAATATATTTTACAATTAAATAATGAAGCTTTACAACACGACTATTATACTGATATTATTACTTTTGAACTGAACGAAAAAGATGAACCAATAGAAGGAGATATTTATATAAGTATTGATAGGGTAAAAGATAATGCTATAACTTTACATATTCCTTTTATAAACGAATTACACAGAGTGCTAATACATGGAGTTCTTCATTTATGCGGCTATAAAGATAAAAGTAAAAAAGAAGAACTTTTGATGAGAGAAAAAGAAAATTATTATTTAAATAAATTATAGTTCCACGTGGAACAAAAATAAAATGTTAGGAAAATACGATATAATAGTAGTTGGTGCAGGACATGCAGGCTGTGAAGCCGCTGCTGCTGCTGCAAATATGGGGAGCAAAGTTTTACTCATAACAATGGATATGAATAAAATAGCCCAAATGAGTTGCAATCCAGCAATGGGTGGTGTGGCTAAAGGTCAAATAGTTAGAGAAATAGACGCATTAGGAGGCTATTCAGGAATTGTTACTGATAACTCTGCTATTCAATTTAGATTACTAAATAGATCGAAAGGACCTGCCATGTATAGTCCACGAGCACAAAGTGATAGAATGTTATTTTCACAATATTGGAGAGAACATTTAGAACAAATACCAAATGTAGACTTTTGGCAAGATATGGTAAGTAGTTTACTAATTGAAAATGGAAAATTAGTTGGTGTTAAGACTGGGATGGGAATGAATATCTATTCAAAAGCTGTAGTTTTAACAAATGGAACATTTTTAAATGGAATAATTCACATTGGACAAAAACAATTTGGTGGAGGCAGAATAGGAGAGAAGTCGGCTAGTGGAATTACAGAACAATTAATTAGTTTAGGGTTTGAAAGTGGAAGAATGAAAACAGGAACTCCACCAAGGGTAGATGGACGAACTTTGAATTATGAAGCCATGGAAATTCAGGAAGGGGACGAAAATCCAGGTAAATTTTCATACACAAATACTAAACTTTTAACGAACCAAAGACCATGCTGGATAACCTATACCAACGAAAAGGTACACGATATATTAAGAACTGGATTCGATGATTCACCTATGTATGCAGGTAGAATAAAAGGTTTAGGCCCAAGATATTGTCCATCTATAGAAGATAAAATAAACAGATTTGCAGAAAGAGATAGACATCAAATATTTGTGGAACCTGAAGGTTGGAATACAGTAGAAATATATGTAAATGGTTTTTCGACTTCATTGCCAGATGAAATACAATTAAAAGCCATGCAGTTAATTCCTGGATTTGAAAATGCTAAAATGTTTAGACCAGGCTATGCCATTGAATATGATTATTTTCCACCAACCCAATTAAAGCTAACTTTAGAAACCCATCTAATGGAAAACCTATATTTTGCAGGTCAAATTAATGGTACCACAGGTTATGAAGAAGCTGCTTGTCAAGGATTAATGGCTGGAATAAATGCTCATTTAAAAATTAAAGAAAAAGAAGAATTTATACTTAAGCGATCAGAAGCTTATATTGGAGTGTTAATTGATGATTTGGTAAATAAAGGAACTGATGAACCTTACAGAATGTTCACATCGAGGGCTGAATATAGAATTTTATTACGTCAAGATAATGCTGATATAAGACTAACTGAAATTGGAAATAAAATTGGTTTAGCAAGCAATGAAAGATTGGAAAATGTCAAACTAAAAATTGAGCATACCAATGAAATAGTTAAACATTTTAAGAAAACTTCTGTAACACCTGATGAAATTAATCCATTATTAGAAGAATATAATACCACACCAATTCCTCAAAATTATAAATTAATGCAAATTGTTACCAGGCCACAATTAGACATACATATTTTGAAAGATAAGGTAGAATCGATTGGAAACTTTTTAAATAAATACAATGAAGATGAAATTCTTCAAGCTGAAATATTGATGAAATATGAAGGTTATTTAGAAAAAGAACAATTGATGGTAGAAAAAATGAATAGATTAGAAAACGTAAATATCAATGAAGATTTTGATTTTACATCAATTCATAATTTAAGCAGTGAAGCAAGACAAAAATTAAATAAACAAAAACCTAGAACTTTAGGCCAAGCAGCAAGAATTAGTGGAATATCACCTTCCGATATTTCAGTTTTAATGATACATTTGGGCCGATAAAAATATGGAAAAATTAACTACCTGTTTAGTTTGTGGAAACAGTGAATTTACCACAGAACTAACATGCAAAGATTTTGTAGCAACTAATGAAAATTTTGAGCTGAATAGATGTTCGAAATGTAGTTTTTTATTTACCAATCCAAGACCAAATACTGAAGAGATTGGTAAGTATTATCAAAGTGATAAATACGTGTCACATTCTGGCAAAAAAGAAGGTTTTGGCTTAATGTATAAAGTTTATGATATTGTAAGAAACTACAGCATTAAAGAAAAACTAGACTTAATAAAAAAATACAATACAACAGGTAATTTAATGGATTTAGGTTGCGGATTGGGTTACTTTTTACATGGAGCTGTGGTAGATAAAACATTTAATTGTATTGGTGTAGATGTAAGCGATGATGCAATTAATTACGTGAAATCAACTTTTGGTTATGAAGTAAAAAATGAAAACGAATTAGATACTTTTGAACATAATAGTTTTGATGTAATAACTCAATGGCACGTATTAGAGCATGTTCATTATTTAAACGAACGTATGATTCAATTAAATAATCTATTAAAAGATGATGGAACCATGTTTATTGCTGTTCCTAATTCAGATAGTTGGGATGCTAAAAATTACAAAGAATTTTGGGATGGTTATGATGTACCAAGACATTTGTATCATTTCAATCAAAAAAGTTTTAAATTATTAATGGAAAAACATGGCTTCAAAATTGTAGAAACAAAACCATTATTGTTTGATGCACCATACATTTCAATGAGAAGTGAAACACATAAACAAAATAATTTTACGATGATAAGAGGAGCTATTAATGGAATTATTTCAAACAATAATGCAAGCATAAAAGGTGATTATTCTTCATTACTTTTTGTGGTAAAAAAAACTTAATTCATACATATTAATAATGAAATTATTTAATAAAACACTTTTATTTGGTTTAGTGATATTGGCTAGCTGTGCTCAAATTGTTGCACCAACAGGTGGACCAAAAGACGAAATAGGACCTAAAGTGTTAGAAGTATTACCAAAAGATAAAACTGTTAAATTTTCAGCTATCAATCAAGATGTAAGAATAAGGTTTGATGAGTTTATTCAACTAAAAGATCCTAGTAAACAAATAGTAATGAGCCCACCTTTAAAACAGGCTCCAGAATATTTAATTAATGGAAAAGAATTAAGAATAAAATTCAAAGAACCTTTAGCTAACAATACAACATACACCATAAATTTTGGTAATGCAGTTATAGATAATCATGAAGGAATTATAGCTAATAATTTACAATATACATTTTCTACGGGAAACTATATTGATAGTAACTTTATAAAAGGAAAAGTAAAAAATGCTTTTAGTGATTTACCAGCCGAAGGTGTAATTGTTTCGCTGTACAAAAAATCACAATTTACTGATACTACAATTTATAAATTTAACCCAACCTATTTTACTAAAACAAAAGCAGATGGCACATTTATAATTGAAAATATGCCATCTGATGAATTTTACTTATATGCCTATAAAAAGGAAGGAATAGATTTAAAATACGCAAAAAACGATAGTGTCGCAATAAGCAAATTAGAAGTAAATACTGGTAGTAACAATGGTTTTTATAATTTATTTTTATTTAAACCAAACGAATATAAACTTAATAAATTATTTGATACTAGCTCTAATCAATTTGGAGTGTATAATTTTACAGTTTATAAGCCAAACTCATTTCTTGTGAATTTAGATAATGGAAACAAAGTATTTCAAAAAATAATTAAAGGAACAAATTTTATTGACACAGTGAAGGCTTTTGTAGAAACTAATACAGAAGTACAAAAATTTAAAATTAATGCATTAGACACGAGTTTTTCTATCAAAATAACACCAAAAAAGAAAAGTAGGCTTCCTGAATTGAATTTAAATGCTAAAACAGACATCAATCCTTTAGATACATTTTTGGTAGAAGCAACACTTCCAATAAAAACATTTATTAAGGATAGCATTATATTCAAAGAAGATACAGTTGTAATTAAACCACAATTATTTGATTATCAAAATAATACATTTAAATTTAGGTTTTATACTAATTGGAAAGAATCAACAAAATACAACATTATATTCAAAGATTCAGCGCTACAAGATATTTATGGAAAGTACAATAAATCAACTACTTACAACATAAATATAAAACAATTTAAAGACTATGGAAACTTGGTATTAAATGTGGAATTAGCAGGTGCAAAACATAATTATATCCTACAGTTACTAAATAAAAATACCAATGAAGTAATTAGAGAATTTAATGTTAACAAAAGCACTCAATTGAAATTAGAGTATTTAAATCCAGTAGAAGCAAAAATTAAAGTAATAGAAGACTTGAATAACAATGGATTATGGGATAATGGAGACTTGGAAAAGATGATTTTACCAGAAAAAGTATTTAACTATAATCAAGTGTTTAATATCAGGGCTTACTGGGACTTGGAACAAAACGTTAACATTAACGATATTATTAACCAACAATAAGGTAATAGTTAGCCACATTTTTAGAATAAAAAGTGGATAGCAAAACAAAATATTTGTGGATATGTAATAACTACCAATTTATGCTAATTACACCCACAGTAAACTAACAAATTAAGTGCGACATTTTATAAACAATACAATGTGAATGTCGCATTTAACATGCTGTTTATAAATAGCTAAACTTAACATAATAAGTACTTTATAAAATGTACAAAATGTTAGTTAAATTTGATAAGCTATAAAACAAGTATTTTAAAAAAAGTTATTCCATAAACTAACAGCATATACTATTATTACAATTATATCTTTAAAATAATTTATAATACATTTACGGTGTGGGTATCCCGCACCGTTTTATTTTTAAATGGAATACTTATGTTTGCAGTGTTAAAATTTCAAAATTAAAAACTCCTGCATCCCGCACCTTTATTTACTAATTTTGAAAAGAGAAAAATTTATATTTTAAAATAAAAAATGAAACAAAAGTTAGAAGATATTCAGCAAAAACTACATGAGTATAAAATAAATTCGAGCGAAGATTTAGAAAATTTTCGTTTAAAATATTTGTCGCGTAAAGGTTTGATGAATGATTTATTTGAAGAATTTAAACAAGTTCCAAATGAAATGAAGCGCGATTTAGGCAAATTAATGAATGTGGTAAAAACCAGTGTTCAAACAAAATTTGATGAAGCGGCCGAAAAATTTAAAACAGATAAAAGAGGAAATAATAACCAAAATATAGATTACACATTACCAGCCGATTTAACAGAATTAGGGTCGCGCCATCCGTTAAATATTACTGAAAATCAAATTGTCGCAATCTTTAATAAATTAGGTTTTACAATGGCTGAAGGGCCAGAAATAGAAAATGATTGGCATAATTTTTCTGCTTTAAACTTTCCGCCAAACCACCCTGCGCGCGATATGCAGGATACATTTTTTATAGATGAAGAAATTGCATTAAGAACTCATACCAGTAGTGTACAAGTTAGGTTAATGCAACAAAAAAATCCGCCCTTACGGGCAATTATGCCAGGTCGCGTGTATAGAAATGAAGCAATTTCGGCTAGAGCAAATTGTTTTTTTCATCAAATAGAAGGAATTTACATTGATGAAAAAGTGAGTTTTGCTGATTTAAAGCAAACTTTATACGCATTTGTAAAAGACATGTTTGGCGATGATGTAGAAGTTCGTTTCAGGCCAAGTTATTTTCCATTTACAGAACCAAGTGCCGAAATGGATATTAGCTGCCAAATATGCAAAGGAAAAGGCTGTAATATTTGCAAACACAGTGGTTGGGTTGAAATTTTAGGTTGTGGTATGATTGATCCAAATGTGTTGGAAAATTGCGGAATTGACTCAGAGAAATACACTGGATTTGCTTTTGGAATGGGTATAGAACGCATTACTATGCTTAAATACGATGTTAAGGATTTAAGAACATTTTTTATAAACGATACCCGCTTTTTAAAGCAATTTAGTAACGTTTAAAATATTTAACGATTTAAATCGGTTTGTTTCATAATTATTTTGTTAATTCACATGTAATTAATAAAAAATAACAATTATGAAACAGACCTTTTATGATGCTGAAATAATTAACATAATTGACGAAACGGCTACTACTAAACGTTTCTTTTTTAAGGTTCACCATTTACCTCAATTCCAATTTAAAGCAGGCCAATTTGTAATGATTGATTTGCCAATTGAATCAAAAATTACCTATAGAAGTTATAGCATAGCTTCTGCTCCAAATAATACCAATGAGTTTGAATTATTGATAGTGCTTAATCCACCAGGAAAAGGTACACCTTATATGTGGGAAAACATAAAAGTTGGCTCTATTGTAAAAGTAGCAGGCCCCATTGGCAAATTTTTATTACCTGAGGAACTAGACCGAGAAATTTGTTTTTTATGCACTGGAACGGGTATTGCGCCATTGCGAAGCATGTTGCACGATTTGGTAAACAATAAAAAATTGCACCATCCTGTAAAAATAATTTTTGGCAGCAGATACAAAGATGATTTGCTGTATAAAGAAGAAATGTCGCAGTTACAAAAAGAGTACAGTAATTTTGAGTTTATACCGGTTTTATCGCGCGAAAAGGATGAAAATTGGGATGGCAAAAAAGGATATGTACATGAGGTGTATGAAGATATTTATGCCAATAAAAGACCCTGTTATTTTTACTTATGTGGCTGGAGCGCAATGATTAAAGAAGCACGAGATAGATTATTGGCTTTGGGTTATACCAAAAGCGATATAAAATTTGAATTGTACGATTAAAAAAATGTATAAATCTGAATAAAATTAGTGTTGTACAGCATTTTTATAAAAATATATTTGAGCCAATAAAAATTAAGAAAAATGACAACTAAAATAACAGTGTTAAGCAAGTACAACGAAAAGTTAAGTACTTTAATGGTATGTAATAAAAAAACCAAGTGGGCAAGTTTAGGCTTTTCGAAAGCTGAAGTGAGCTATATTGATAAAAAAATAAAAGCCGAAGATAATTTTATTACCATTAACCAATTTGAAAGATTGGTTTTTATACAATTGGTAGAAGAGTTTGAAAAGAAAAACGAAAACCAAATATTGGAAGCTTACAGAAATATAGGAAACAAAGTTTGCGCAGCTGTTAATGCCCATAAATACGATACCATACAAATAGCTGAAACAACCGCAACCGAAGCCCAAGTGTTGGCTATAGCCGAAGGAGTAGCATTAAGCAATTATCAGTTTATAAAATATTTAACAGATGGTAAACCTAATAGCCTTAAAACCATCAACGTAGTAGGGTCAAAATTTAATAAAAGCGCGGTAGAACAAACAAATATTTTGGTAGAAGCAGTTTGCGAAGCACGTAATTTAGTAAACGAGCCACAAAACGTAATCGATGCAGAAACAATAGCAGCAGAGTTTAAAAAATTGGGTAAAAAAGCTGAATTTAAAGTGGAAGTTTTAAATAAAAAACAAATAGAAAGTTTAAAAATGGGTGGACTTTTGGCCGTAAATAAAGGAAGTCAAACACCACCAACTTTTACAATCATGGAGTACAAGCCAGCTAAGCCAAAAAACAAAAAACCTCTGGTATTAGTGGGTAAAGGCGTAGTTTATGATACAGGAGGATTAAGCTTAAAACCAACTCCAAATAGCATGGATACCATGAAATGCGATATGGCGGGTTCAGCGGCAGTGGCTTGTGCTATTTATGCAATTGCTAAAGCAAAATTAAATTACCATGTAATAGCTTTGGTGCCAGCTACTGACAACCGTCCGGGTGAAAATGCTTATACACCTGGGGATGTAATTACCATGTACGATGGACAAACAGTTGAAGTATTAAATACCGATGCTGAGGGTCGTATGATTTTGGCTGATGCTTTGACTTATGCAAAAAAATATAAACCAGAGATGGTAATGGATTTTGCAACCTTAACAGGTGCAGCAGCAGCAGCCATAGGCCAATATGGAATAGTATGTATGGGAACGGCTGACGAAACACAAAAGGCAGACTTAAAAGAAAGTGGTAATGCTACGCACGAGCGTTTGGTAGAGTTTCCGTTTTGGGATGATTATGGCAAATTGATTAAATCTGACATTGCAGATATGAAGAATATTGGCGGCCCAGTTGGAGGAGCAATAACAGCAGGTAAGTTTTTAGAAAAATTTGTGGACTACCCTTGGATGCACTTTGACATAGCGGGGCCTGCTTTTATTTCTTCTAACGACAGTTATCGTTTAAAAATGGGTACTGGAGTGGGCGTGCGTTTAATTTTTGATTACGTAAAGAAAAAAGCACAATAAAAGCTAAAGGGAAACAAAAAAGCCTAGTTTATATTTTTAAACTAGGCTTTTTTTTATGCTGCTTGAATTGTTTTGTATTTTAATGCTTCAATTTTACTTTTTGCATACTCTAAATCAATTACAATTTTTCCTTTATTTGCTAAATCGGGCGCATCGTACATTAAGTCAAGCATGATTGCCTCGCAAATACTTCGCAAACCACGTGCACCTAATTTAAAATCAAATGCCGTATCAACAATTAACTCAACCACTTCTTCTGTAAATTGCAGCTCTATTTTTTCTAAATCAAACAAGTGTTTATACTGTTTGGTTAAAGCATTTTTAGGTTCGGTTAAAATATTGCGAAGCGCCTCTTTATCTAGAGGATTTAAATGGCATAAGACTGGCAAACGACCAATAATTTCAGGTATTAAACCAAAACTTCTTAAATCGGCAGGGCTAATGTACTGCAACATGTTTTTGTCGTTTACTTTACCCAAATCATCCTCGTTTTTAAAACCAATTGCTTGAGTTTGTAACCTGCGTGCAATGTGTCTGTCAATTCCATCAAAAGCACCTCCACAAATAAATAAAATATTGCTGGTGTTTATTTGAATCATTTTTTGGTCAGGATGCTTGCGGCCACCTTGTGGAGGTACATTTGCAATAGTTCCTTCCAAAATTTTTAACAAAGCTTGTTGTACCCCTTCGCCACTTACATCGCGGGTAATGCTTGGGTTATCGCTTTTGCGGCTAATTTTATCAATTTCGTCAATATATACAATTCCACGCTCAGCTGCTTCTACATTGTAATCAGCTGCTTGTAATAAACGGCTTAAAATACTTTCAACGTCTTCGCCTACATAACCGGCTTCGGTAATTACAGTAGCATCGGCAATACAAAAAGGTACATCTAATACTTTGGCTAATGTTTTAGCCAATAATGTTTTACCTGTTCCTGTTTCGCCAACGAGCATCACATTGCTTTTTTCTATTTCAATATCGCCTTTTTTGCTTTTTGAAAGTAAACGTTTAAAGTGATTATAAACCGCCACACAAAGTACTTTTTTGGCTTCATCTTGGCCAATTACGTATTCATCTAAATGTGCTTTAATTTGAGCAGGTTTAAGTAAAACTAGTTTGTTTAATGGTGTTGATGACTTAACATCGGCATCTTCACTAATAATTCTATAAGCTTGTTTGGTGCAATCTTCACAAATTAGTGCATCCAATCCAGCAATTAAAAATTGCACTTCATTTCTTCCACGTCCACAAAACGAACATTTATCTTCGGTTTTCTTTGCCATTAATTGTATAGAGCTATGTAATTTTAATAATTAGAGTCTGCAAATATAGTACAATGAAAGGCTATTTTTGTTTGTTTTTAAAATCGTTGCAAAGATTAATTTGTTAATTTGAAGTTATTTGAGAGATTTAATAAAGTAACAAACCTAAACAGGATTTTTATAAATGTAATAAACAAAAACATTATTTGAAGAATCTTGAAGAATAAAATTTAGTCAAAGTATTAATAATATTTTACGAATTATAGGTTATAAAAAAGGCCGAGTCGCGTTAAAACAACTCAGCCTTTTTGTGGTTTATAAAGAATTTATTCTTTTACCATTTTAGTAATAAATACTTGGTTTTGGCTAAGCACTTTTATTAGATAAATACCATTAACCAATTGTTCTGTATTTAATAAAATTTCATTTTTACCAAGGGTATTAAATGTTTGGTTCATTATAACTTTTCCAGTTAAATCGAATAATTCAACTTCTGTTGTTTTGCCAATATTTTCGGGTAAATGAATATTTAATTCTTTGCTAGTTGGGTTGGGGTAAACCAATAAGTTTGCGCTATTACTAGTATTGACATTTGCAGGATAACCCAAAGTAAATTTAGAGTAAATGGTATCTGAATATTGAGTAAACACGCCTGATTTAGCCACTACTCTCCATCTTAAATTTTTGATTTGGCCGTTGCTTAAACCTAAAAGTGCAAGCGCATTTGCTATTTGTCCGTAAGTGGCAGTTATGGTGGTGTCTGTTCCCATATTGTTAGATAACATCAGGGCATTTGCATTTAAAAATTGTCCGTTTACAGAATCTAATTGCAAAGCATAAATAGGATTATTAATTGTAGCTTCTGGTATTGATTTACTCCATTTAATAGTAAGTATTTGGTTGGTATCGCCATTAATTGCCAAATTATTATAAGCACTTGGATTATTTACATAAAATCTGTTCAATGGTTCAAAAATGCGCACATCATTTCCATTGCGAGGGCTTATATAATAGCCTGTAAAGGCATATGGTGCAGTTACATTTGATTTTTGACCTCCAATTCCTACTAAATGAAAGTATTTGTCTTTAGGTAATAAACTACCCACTAATTGGTTTTTTTCTTCTAATTTAATGTTAAATTGTTGGTTGCTATCGTTTATAACTTGGTAAGTTAAATTACTTGACCAAAACCTTTCGTTGGTATTCAAATTGATGAAGCGTAATCTTTTTATTTCTACCAATTCATTTTCTGTATTTTCATTCAGTTGGGTAGTAATAAACGGTTGTTTTAAAGGTTTAAATTGGCTTATTAAACTAATGCTATCTACCTCTAAACTAAGTAATCCTCTCATGCTTATTATTTTACCTAATACCAATATACTGTCCCCAATTTGAGGTTGGTAATTATAAGTACTGGTGTTCGAGTAAATATTAATACCACTGGTACGGTCGTTTATAACAAATTGAATACCTATTGGATATGGGTTAATTTGATTGGTTTGATAAACCAAACCTTTTAAAGCCACCCTTAAATTGTTTGAATCAGGTGCACCTGTTACAGCGTTAACCTTATTAATTTGATTGATGAAATATAAGTTAGGCATAGGCAAGTTTGGAGCTGCTGTTCCAACTCCAGTTGCGCCATTTAACGAGTAGGTTGAATCTTGATTGCGAACCACAAAAACTAAAACTTGGTAAGTGGTGTAATTATTCACACCATAAAGCATTACAAAATTAGTATCACCCATGTAAACAGCGTATGCATTTGAATCACTTGGAAATTTAGAGCCTTTATTATTAATCATTGATTGACTAACAATAGTATTACGTCTTATATCTCTATTGGTAATTTGTGCATCAATTGGGCTACCAGCTTTTACATAAACTATGGTGTTATAATTATCGTTATTATAATCAATAGGCTTAGTCCAGTTTATACGTAAAGTGGAATTGGTTAATCCTGTTAACGTTACATTTGATACATTACTTGGTGGCACATCTTTGGTAATTCCATTTACAATACGTGGGTTTGAGTAGTTTGTATCCATAGTATTTATTACATAAACTACCGCATAATAATTGGTGTTTGCTATAAGATTATTAATCAAAACTCGGTTTAAATCTCCTTTATAAACACAATAAGCCAAAGTATCGTTTTGGTAAGCGGAACCATTTCCAAATGTGGTGCTAGCATTAATGGTACTTGCGTCTAAATTTTGTGTACCTAAATTAATGGCACTTCCTTGCTTTAAATATACCACAGTGGTATAATCATTGTTATTGTATAATCCATCTTTTTCCCAACTTATTTCGCTTAAAGTGTTATTATAAGCATTCCATTTTGGAGCTATAACGCTACTAGGTCCATTGTTATTAGTAAAATCTGATGTAGTAACAACTTCTGAATAATTAGAATCTAAATCGTTAATGGCAAAGGCTGCAATAAAGTATTCTTTTCCTGAGGTTAAATTACTAAGAAATACTTCTGTACCATCGCCTTTATAAACGCATTTAGCAGCAGCATCGTTTTGAAATGCACTAGCTGTTGCCGCAAAATCATTGTTGTTTATTATATTACTAGGGTTGGTATTTTGTGTGGTTAAATTATTTATAGCTGTATTTTCTTTTGCATATACAACAGTGGTGTAATTTGTATTCGAATAATAGTTTAATTGCTGATCCCATTTTACCCTAGCTGTTGTTTTTCCTGTACCAATAAATGTTAAGTTAATTAAAGGTTTTGGCGCAGTAGTGCCAGTAGTAAAATTAGTTTGCAATACCAATGAATACGAATTGTTTAAAGTATTGTAAGCATAAACAATGGCATGATAACTGGTTTTTTGTTTTAAACCTGTTACTGTAATATTGGTACTATCTGTGTTTAGTACACACTTGGCATTAACATCATTTTCGTAAAATGAGTTGGCCGTTAAAAAGTTCTGATTTGGTATGTAAAAACTTGCATTGATATTGGGGCTACCAATATTTATGGGATTATTTTCTTTTATAAAAACCAAAGTGGTGTAAATCGAATCAAAATAGGCACTGTTTTTCTCCCATATTAGTTTAACTGAATTGGTCGTAATTTCTCTTGGATTAAATAAGCTTAAAAGTTGAAGTTTGGTAGGTTTGTTTAATTCACTCCAGTCGTTTGTACTTCTAATACCATCAATAATTAATTTAGGGGCTATGCTATCGTTTCCTTGTATCAGTGCCACTCCACTTATTTTCAATAAATCATTATCAGTACCTGAATTTATTTGTGCCAAAGGTATTGGTTCTGAAGTTGGAAATCCAGATTTGAAATTGAAAAGAGATACCACATCGTTATCATTGCCAATTACTGATTCATATTTTAGAACCACTAAACTTGTAGTGTTTAAATCAAAACTATCGTTCCCATAAATTGGAGTTTCATTGTTTTTAGCTATTCCAATTTTATAAAAATTTGCACTTGCAGATTTTATATAAACCTTTGTTTTTAATTCTTCAATTGGGTTGCTTGTAGTGTAAGTAAAAAAATAATCACCAATCAAAGTTGCTTTATTTACATTTAGCATAAAAGCAGTGTATGTTATTTTGTTTTGCATGAATGGAGTACCAAAGCTCATTTTTAAATCTTGTCCTATTGAATCAATTTTGGCAGCATTGCCAATATTTGATAAAACATAGTCGGTATAAGTTAAACCCGGACTTACTGTTTTAATAGGATTAATATTTCCATTGGTATATAACGAGCTCCATCCATAGCTTTTCAGTTCTCCTGTAAAGTTAAAATTAGCGGTTAAAAGTTGCTGTGCATGAGCACTTAGCGATAAAGCTAAAAGGGCAATTAAGGTTAGTTTCGTTTTCATATTTGTAAATGTTTAAAGTTATTGAGCTAGAATTTATTTAAACGTTGCAGAAAAAATGAAAACGTGATATTTTAAGAAAACGTTTAGAAAATTAAAAATCTAAACCAAGCGCAAAATAATAAACTGGTTTTGAAGCCACTTCTGCATCTTGAATTCCCCAAGCAGTATCAAAGCGTAAAAAATACCCCAAAACCTTTGTCCTTAATCCACCTCCAAAACCTGCCACTAACGGATCTCTTACATTAGTAACTCTAGCCAAAACAGGAGCAACATTAATGGTTTTCTGATTAAAAGTATTATCGTCACCATAAGGATTTGAGCCAATCCAAGCGGTCCCCATATCAAAGAAAGGAACCATTTGAAAATTATTTAGAAACTCACTTCTCAAAGGTCTGTTAAAAGCATATTGAAAAATTGGAATTCTAATTTCGGTATTCAATAAAGCAAAATTGTTACCATTTCTAATGTTTTGCTCGAAACCTCTTAGATTAGCAGCCAATGCCTGAAAAACATAATTTTCGGATGAAGAAGTGCTAGATTCATTATTAAAACGAGGCAATATCCAATTTTCAACCCCACCTAAATAATAAACTACTTTAGCTGGACCAAAAGAGGAGTTGGCTGTAATGCGAGTACACCAAATTATTTGTCTATGTATTTTTTCATAATGACGTGCATCAAAACCAATTGCATTTAATTGAACATTCCAATCGTCCAAATTAGCATAACGCTCATAAAATACTTTTAAACGTGTACCATTCCATAAGTTTAATCCTTTTGGTACTGTATTGTCAAAAACATATTCTGCCTTGGCTCCAATCCAATTAGTAACTCTATCAGGCGTTTCTAAAGTAGCGTTGTTAGAGCCTCTTAAAATATCTCTATCTGTGCGTCCAAATATGTTTAACCTTAGGCTGCTTGTTTGAGAAATAGGGTACTTCAAAATATAACGAAGTTCATGACTATAGCTTTTTACGGCAGTATTGTTTTCGGGTATACCGCCACTTCTACTTTGGCGATAGAAAACAAATTTATGGTCTAAGCGTTTTTTTAATGTTTCGAACGATGCAAAGTAATCAAAGCCGTTGCCATCAAAGCTTACCCGAACACCGCCCGTAAATCTATAGTCCTCCATAAGATCAATCATTCCTAGCTTAAACATCCCGTTTAATCCTGGATTAAACATTTGTGCAGCGGCACCACCTATTGGTTGATAGTATGTATTTATTATCGAATTGTCAATTTGAGTTACCACTTGGTCTGCAAAGAAAGTAACATCGTAAAATTTTGGTGTACTAATTTTTAAGGTACGTTTTAGTGTTTCATTAGTTCCTGTTTTGGGTATTAGAATAAATGCAGGACGCTTAAATTCTTCTGGAGTAAACTCACTCATAAAGAAAAATTGAGTAGTATCTTGCATAACTTTGATTTCCGATTCTGCGGTTTCGTCTGTTTGTTTATTATAAAAGGTATCAGGAGAATTTATTTGCTCTGCAAAACTCCTAAATATACGTAATCCGCTTTCAAATTGTTTATTGGTAACCCCACTTTTTAACCTGAACATATTTGGATAACTTTCAATCGTTTTACCCCACTCTTCAATGCTTCGTTCTTGCGGACTCATTTTTATGTAATACTTGTTTTTGTAAAGCATTAAATCGTAAGTAGTTTTAGATTGAACAGACACATCGTGGGCCAAAATTCCACGTTGGTAGTTGGTAATAGGGTAGGTGTATACCAAATCCTTGTTATAAACTAAAGTATCTATTTTTTCTACCGTGCTGTCTATAGTTATTTGTTTTCCTCTATAGGTAAATTGTGAGCCAATCCATGTAGGCTTTTCTACATAGCATAAAGTATCTGTAGGTTTCTCTGTGTATTCAAAGTATTTTATGTAAATAGCAGTATAATCATATTCTTCCTCCAAACGGCTGGCATAGCGATTTTTCGTGCCATTATAATCGCTTAAATAGGCGTAATAATTTCGTTTATATTCAATTGGATTTGTTTCATTGATATAAGGTGTATTGGTAAGTCTTTTTAACATTCTTGTTTTCATTGACTCTTCTATATCGTATAAATAAACATCAAAATTATTGTCTGGTCTTAAACCGCTCATAATTCCAGCGTTTAACGAATCGGTTGGGCGATTTGAGCTGAATATAATTTTACTTGAACCGTCAGTATAACGAGGGTTGGCATCATCATAAATATCGTTTGTTAATTGTTTTTCCTTTCTACTAGGTATATCAAAAGTGAAAATATCAGACTGCCCTTTTCTAATGGCACTAACCACTAGGGTTCTACCATTATCGCTGTAGTCAAAACCAGTAATTTTATCAAATTTAAAAAACTCAACTGTTTCTTTACTTTTATTAACCAAATCAATTGTTTTGAGCAACAGTTTACCCTTTTTTTCGTAAACCATGGCTAATTTATCACCTCCTTGTTGCCAAGCTAATGTTGGAAAGCTATAATCGTATTCAAGTTGATAATATTTTATGCCACCCTTTAATATTTTTTTTAGTTTATTAGTTTTGGTATTCAAGAGCCAAACTTTGTATTTCCCGTTTTTGTTAGACGTAAAACTAACATAATCACCCTTGCTCGAAACCTTCATTTGGGGTTGAATATATTGTGCTACTCTTCTCTTAATTTTTATATCTACCAAGGGCATGTTTCTACCCACATCCTCGCGGCTATACATTTTTTGGTAATACTCAAACCAATCTTTTTGAATTTGTTTAAAGGTTTTATCATTACATACATAGCTTAAAGCACTTTCATAATTGCGAGTAACCCTTATGGCATATATAACTTGTTTTATAACATCTTCGGGTCTTTCATTATTGTCTATAATATATTTCCAAATACTATGTCCTGCAAAAACAGCATCTTTTTGGTTTAGGCGATTAAACTTTTTAAACTTTTTGGTAAGCACACCGTCCTTCATTCGGTTATCCATATCAGCATCCCAATCCTTACTAATGTATGAGGTTAGTCCGTGTAAAAACCATTCAGGTAAATTAAGCAAGGCGGCATTTTGAATTCGTTCTTGTAAGCTCCCGCCATAAAGAACCTCATTAATTATAACTAAAGCTATACCTTCGTTAAGCTGCCTTGCCAAATCAGCATGGTCGCCATTAAAATAAACATATATTTTATTACTATTAACCTGCGTGTAACCACCAGTATTTTGAGCTAAATCTTCTAAACCAAAATTACTTTGTTTTAAATCCGATTTTGTATTGTAACAAATAATTTCTATTCTACCACTTAAAGGATGCTCTAATCTATCTTCTAAAAGGGGTAACTTATCGGTTACATATTTTAAACAAAATGTAGCCAACTCTTTACCTCCACTGTAATAATAGGCATCAAAATTTTCAACACGCAAATAGTTCCAATCAAAGCGACCATACTGCACCCTATTTTGGCCAAAAGGCGTATTAATACCTTGGCTAAATAATGATTTAGTTAACCCCAAAAAAAGAATTATAAAAAGATATTTTATTAAGCGCATTTAATTATTTTACCGACACCAAAAATAAACGCATTTTTACAATTACAAAGTAATATTATCATAAACTTTGGTTGCTTGTTTTACTATAAATGTTAGATTATTTTTTATACTTTTTCATAATTAATAAAACAATAGTTGTTCAACATTATTACAAATAAATATACTTCTTGAGTATACATATAATAATCAATTAAAGAATAATAAAAAGCAAATCCTATAATTGTGAATTGTTTTATATGACCTAATATGTTGTTAAAACTTAAAATACAACGCTGCTTCACCTGTTACATTGTAGTTTTTTGCATTTTGGTAAAGGGCATAACCTGTCATTAAGTTAAAGCCGATGTTTTTAACAATAATCACTTCAAAACCAAAACCTAATCCATTATTAAAGTATGCCTCTTCTTCCTTTTTGTCGTATAAACCAGTAACTTGATTATAGGCTGCTGAATTACTGTTACTGTAATAATGGTTGGCTTGGTATAAGTACAAGGCAGTTTTGTCGGTTTCCATTAATTGGTATAGAAAAGTTAAGCCTGTGCTAAACCTTGTTATCGATTCTGATTTGTATGGAGCAAAATTAACTTGCACGCCAAATTTATTAGGAATGTATCTGTACGAAAGACCATAACCGGTAGTAAAACCTGCTCCTGCGCCTAAGGCATGTTTGTGTTTAATTGTCTCAGTTTTTTGTGCAAAAACATTTATGCTCAATAATGATATAGAAAGTAAAATGAAGTGTTTAATGGTGCGAGGTTGTTTCATAAAATTTGATTTATTCAAATATAGGCTTTTGCCTGCTGATTAGTTAAACGGCACAAATAAATTGTTCAAATAAACCAAAATTAATGGTTAAAAGGTTACTCCAAATCCAAAAAAGTAAGTTCTACCATTTCCAGGTAATAAGCCAGGGCCAGGGTAACCTCCAGCTCTTCTAGTAGCGTAAACTTCATCGGTTAAATTGTTAACTCCAGTTTTTATATTGTAATGTTCTAAAAAGCCATATGATGCTGATAAATCTATTACCTTGTAGCCATCAATTTTTCCAGTTTGGTAATTGCTATTAGGTGTTTCAGTATTTAAGGCATCGGTATATATTTGGCTGGTATTGCTATAAAGTAAAGTGGCTGACAATGATTTAATGCCATAAGTTAAACCAAATCTATTGATGAACCGTGGGGCATTTTCAACCCATTTTCCATTATAACTTTTTAATGGATCTGTTTCTAATGAACTTACGTATTTTGCTTCCATAAATGAGTTTGAACTAAACAAACTTACGTTTCCAAATTTGTTATTTTCAGTAAATAATTTTACTAAGTTTAACTCAATGTAAGATTCAATTCCTTTGCTAACTGATTGGCCAATATTGGTTCTAAAATTATTGCCATTTTTAATGATAGTTCCAATTCTGTTAATATAATTTAAATAAAACAAGCTAATATCAAATATTATCCAATTTTTAACCGCACCTCGGTAGCCTAAATCTGCATTATAGCCATTGGCGTCTTTTAAATTAGGGTCAATTACATCGGTGCTACTTGCGGGTGTAAATTCTGAAAATGTTACAGGTCTATATGCTTGTGAGAAATTGGCATATAAAGTAGTTTTATTACTAAAATTATACTCACTTCCTACCCCAGCCAATATTATATTTCTGCTGCTTGCGTCACTTTGAATTTTATTAACATTGCCATTTATACTTCCTTCTATTTTATTGATAATTCCTTCGTAACGAATGCCGGGAACTATTTTAAAATGTTTGGTTATATTAAATATATTTTCAGCAAAAATTGCCACGTTTTGCGTTTGAAATGTTAAATCTCTTCCATATTGATTATTGTTAACCCAAATATCGAAATCGGAACCTGTGGTGCCTATTCCAAGTTGTTTTCTTTGTGTATTGCCTATGTAAGCTCTTACACCTGTGGCCAATGTTTGGTTCAATTTAAATAAATTGTATTTAAATATTAGCCGAGCCTCTGTTCCAAAATTGGTGTAAAAATCTCTATCTACTTGGCGCGGACTGTATTGCAAAGTATTGGGGTTTATGGTATCGGCCACATTTATGGCTCTTATAAAACCAACACTATTGCGTTCGCTAAAAGTAGCAAAGGTTTTTACCAATAAATTAAGTTTTGAATTGATGTCGTATTTAATGGTTAAATTAGCTACGTTCCAAGGTGTACCAAGCCAATTTCTGTCTCTTGTCGATTGTTTGGCATTGGTTTTAAGCTGAGAGTCGGTTAATCCACCAGGTTGTTGGCTGCTATAATCCATATTGGTATATTCAATTCCAATATTCAGTTTTTTAGTAAATTGATAATTGATATTAGCATAAAAGGTTTTGGTATTGTATTCACTGTTATCGCGCCATCCATCGGCCTTGCGTTGATGAAAAAAAGCATAATAATTCCATTTTTTTACGGTTCCTCCTATGGCAGAATAGGAGTTAATCAAACTATAATTCCCTTGGGTAATTTGTTGTTCAAAAGTAATTGGCTTATTTGGATTGCCTTTTTTAATTTGGTAATTTAATAAACCTCCAAATTGAGTTCCATATTGTAACGAAGCTGCTCCTCTCACCAATTCAATTTTAGAGAGAGCCTCAGCGGGAGGAGTATAGTAAGCTTCTGGGTAACCAAATGCCTCTGAGGCAATATCGTATCCATTCTGACGTACATTAAATTCCCACGATCGGTTAGGACTTAATCCTCTGGTTGACACATTGGTTTGAATTCCTGAGCCATCGTTTTCCCAAATTTGAATGCCAGGAACTTTGCTAAATATTTGACGTGTATTGTTTATGCTTAAATCGGCATTTATTTTTTCTAAGTTTATTACATCTGTTTTTTTACCTGCATAAATAGCGTTATCTTTTATGTCGGGCATACGCTCTATACTGTTTATATTTTTTTGTTCTTTTATTAATAATTCTGATAAATTGGTAACCTTTGTAGAATCGTAATATTGTGCAAATATTTGGTTTATGGCTACAAAGAACAGAACCGTAATAAGATTAATTTTAATTTTTATTTTCATTTTAAGTGTTTATTAATGCAACGTTATTATTTAGAATTATTCTAAACAATGATATTTACACGATTTATAGAAATTGTGAGATAGGTTTGATTAAACTAATTAAATTCAATGATTTATTTTTTCATTAAATCTTTAAATGGTGTTAATTGGTTTAAAAAAAGTTGTTTTCAAAGCATAATATTTATTATAGAAAATCACCTTTGCTAAAACCAATTTGTATTGATATACTTGAAAAGTTAATTTTATTTAACTTAAAAATTTTATGACTGACGAACAAATAAATAATTTAAAACAAGCATTGCAGTTTTCGCCTAATAATACCGTTTTGCGTAAAATGTTGGCAGAAGCTTTGTTTAATTTAACTCGTTACCAAGAGGCAGAAAATGAGTATAAAACTTTGCTTGATATTGATTCGGGTGCCGATATAAAAACGGGTTTGGCTAAATGTTTTTATCAATTACAAAAGCTTGAAGCAGCTCATATTTTATTAGATGAAATATTAAAACAAGAACCCGACCATGCTGAGGCTAACTATTATTTTGCCAAAGCAAGTTTTTTGAGAGGCGATTACAAACAAGCCAAACTTTCGTATGATATAGCCAGTAGTTTAAATGATGATTTTGAGGATGATGATTTTGAACTTCAGGTAAATCAAAAACTACGTGAAAGTGGTATGGCTGTTGCTAATTTAGCCGATGATTTGAACGAAAATGATGATAACTTTTTTGCCGATATTGAAAAACCAAAAATTAATTTTAGCGATGTTGGTGGAATGGATAAAGTAAAAGAGGAGATTGCCTTAAAGGTAATTCATCCACTTAATAATCCTGAAATTTACAAAGCATTTGGTAAAAAAATTGGTGGAGGTATTTTGCTTTATGGCCCTCCGGGTTGCGGTAAAACGCATATTGCGCGAGCTACAGCAGGAGAAATTAAAGCAAATTTTATTTCTGTAGGCATAAGCGATGTGTTAGATATGTGGCAAGGAAACAGTGAAAAGAATTTGCATTCATTGTTTCAAAAAGCTCGAAACTCAACTCCATGTGTATTGTTTTTTGATGAAGTAGATGCTATGGGCGCTAGTCGTTCCGATATGCGCAGCAATAGTTCAAGGTTTTTAATCAATCAATTTTTAGAAGAAATGGATGGTGTAAAACACTCGAATGAAGGTGTTTTGATTATGGCTGCTACCAATAGTCCTTGGTATGTAGATTCAGCTTTTAGGCGTTCAGGAAGGTTTGATAGAATTATTTTTGTATCTCCTCCCGATGCTACTGCCCGTGAAGAAATTTTAAATATTTATTTGAAAGATAAGCCAACAGAACAAATAGATAATAAAGCCATTGTAAAAAGTACAGAAGAGTTTACGGGAGCTGATATGAAAGCATTAATTGATGTGGCCATTGAAAGTAAATTACCTGAATCTATTAAACAAAATAGGGTTATTCCTATCAATACTTCTGATTTAAAAAAGGCAGTTTCATTGGTTAAATCGCCTACCAAAGAATGGTTTAGCAGTGCAAAAAATTATGCTTTATACTCAAACGATGGCGGCCAATACGATGATATTTTGAAATATTTAAACCTTAAAAAGTAAATGGATATAGAAAAATTCATTGAAAGGGCGCGCATACTTATTGATTTAAATAGGAAAAAGGAAGCTGTTAAAGAGCTGCATGAAGCATTGGTTTATGAGCCTGAAAATTTGTATGTTTTATTAATGCTTTGCGGGTGTTATTACGATTTAGGAAATAACAAAGAGTCGATGGCATTGGCCGAAAAAATAATTGGTATTAATCCAGAATCTGATTTAGGTTTTTATTATTTGGCAATTAATTATGGGGCTATGGATAACTATCCTTTGGCATTTAAAAACATTGATATAGCCATTAATATTGAACCATGGGATGCCGATTATTTTGCTTACAAAGCGGCATTGTACATTGATGAAAAGGAATGGGAAAAAGCTTTAGAAGTTACCAGCGAAGCTTTGGCAATTGATCCTGAAAATACACAAGCGCTCAATCATAGAATTACAGCTTTAACCAAATTGAATAGGAAAGAAGAGATTTTAACTCATGTAGATGAAGTTTTAGCTGCTGATCCTGAAAATGCATACTCGCACAGCACCATTGGTTGGAGTAAGTTAGAAACCAAAGATTACAAAGAAGCACAAAAACATTTTGCAGAGGCATTGCGCCTTGACCCAAACTCTAATAATGCCAGGGTTGGTATGGTAAATGCCATTAAGGGTAGTAATTTTTTATACAGTTTGGTGCTAAGGTATTCGTTTTGGATAAATAACCACAAAGGAAACATAGGCTGGGGAATAGGGATAGGAATTTTTGTTTTTTCAAGGTTTTTGAAATTGTTAACAGCCATTTCTCCAATATTCTTCTTGCTGTTTTTGGTGTTATTCTTTTTGATTTATTTAAGTTGGATAATCAATCCAATATCCAATTTAATTTTAAAGTTCGATGCATTTGGAAAATACCTTTTAACCAAAGATGAAGACAAGGCGGTTAATATTGTTAGTGCGGGCTTAGTTTTAGGAATTTTATTTTTGGCAGGTGGTGCTTTTACCGAAAGTACTGCTTTGTTTTACTTGTCGTTTGTATCGTTCACGTTAATTATTCCTTTCTCAAATTATTTTGACTCGGAAGAGCATGAGAAAACACCTCGGTTTTTATATTACTGTTACATTTTGGCAGGATTGGCAGCTATTTCTTTTTTATGTTATTTCATTAACACAAATATAGCAACAGGTTTTGGAGTAGCTTATTTAATTGGTGTGGTAGCTTACACTTGGGTTAAACCTTTTTTATCAAAAGTTTAAAATGATAGATTTTTCATTTACAGCCGAGCTTGAAAGGCTACCTAGTAATTTATCTTATACTGCGTTGTTTTTGCCTTATGAAATTGTGGCGCAACTACCCGAAAAAGGTAGGGTGAGGGTAGCAGGTAAACTAAATGACGTTACCCCTTTTAACTTGGCTATTTTAAACTTGAAAGAAGGTCCTAAATATTTAATGATTGGAAGTCACTTACGCAGAGAAGCCAAAATTAAAGAAGGAGACTTGGTTCAAGTTTTTTTTCAATTAGTAGATTCTGAACTGCTTGAAATTCCTGAAGAATTTAAGGAAGCATTGCTTTTAGATGAAGAGGCTGCTGTTATATTTGATTCGTTTACAACAGGCTATAAACGAAGTTTGATGCACTACATCACCTCAACCAAAAGTATTGATACACGCATAAAACGTTCACTAGAATTATTAGAAAAAGCAAAACACGGTAAACTAAACTCCTATAATAAACCAAACTTATAACTCCAAATTGAGCATATAATCATCGCAAAGCCTATCGCCAAGCTGAAAGGTACGCGTATCGAAGGTTTTAAAGCCTACTTTACCGTAAAATTTAAGTGCTTTGTGGTTTTCTTGCCAAACACCAAGGTACAAATTATTATAATTTTGTTGTTTACAATAATCAATGGCAAATTGCATTAATTGCTGAGCTACACCTTTGCCATGAAAAGCTTGACGTACATATATTTTTTCTATCTCAGCATTTGTACCTTGTAGTTTTTCGTTGGTTTGGTTCAATAAAAGTTTGATGTAACCCACATCGCCTAATTGGTTGTATGCTAAAAAATAAACTATGTTTGGGTTACTTAAATTTTGAGCCAATTTTTCAATGGTATAAGTATTAGCTATATAAGCCTGCATATCGGCTTCGGTGTTTTCGTGCCTATACGAATCGTAAAAAGTAGTAGCACCAATATCGGTTAATACCGCTCTGTGCTTTTGAGTACAAATTACCATTTTAGTTTCCATGAGTATGTTTTTGGGTTGGCAATGATAGAAATTAAGGTTTAATTTTTAAAGCCTTAAATAGGTTTAAAAAGCTTTTATTTGCAGTTATGGCATTTTACCCAAAACACAATTCAAAACCAATAGATACAAGTCAATTAATATACGGTCAACATGCAGTTTTAGAAGCATTAATGGCTGGCAAAGACATTAATAAAATTATAGTTCAACAAGCAGTTAAAAGCGATTTATTGAGCGATATTTTAAAAAAATGCAAGGAATTGGATGTGCCTTTTCAGTATGCGCCAAAGGAAAAGTTTACTTTTTTACAGCAAAAAAATCACCAAGGAGTAATGGCCTATTTATCGCCTATTACTTTTCAAAAAATTGAAGACATTATTCCACAACTTTTTGAAGAAGGTAAAACTCCTTTTATATTGGTGCTTGATAGAATTACCGATGTACGTAACCTTGGAGCCATTGCACGTTCAGCTTATTGCGCAGGAGTAAATGCCATTGTAATTCCAACTAACGATAATGCACCCATTAACGAAGATGCAGTTAAAACATCGGCAGGAGCATTGATGCATATTCCTATTTGCCGCGAAAAAAACTACAAAACAGTAATGGAATTATTAAATCAAAGTGGGGTATTAACCATAGCTTGTAGCGAAAAAGCCAAAAAGAATTTCCATGAAATAGATTTAACTGTGCCTGTAGCCATAATTATGGGTAATGAAGAAACAGGTATTAGTCCTGATATTATAAAGAAATGTACCGAAATGGCTAAAATACCTTTAGAGTTTGGAGTACAATCGCTTAATGTAAGTGTAGCTGCGGGTATTGCTTTATACGAAACAGTTAGGCAAAGAATTAGTAATTAGTTGCAAGTTGATAGTTGAAAGGCAATTGTTGAATTATTGGTGAATAGGTGGTTATTTTTTTAATTTTTTCGATCAAAAACTTTTTTCGGATGCAGCCTTTATAAATGAATGATGGTCTAATACTCACATGAGATTTTGGTTTTTATTAATTATTATTAGCTCAAATTGTGTTTTGGCACAAAACCAAAATAATACTTGGTTTTTAGGAACTTATTTAGGTATGAGTTTTAGCGGAAGCAATATGTTTCCAATACCTGACAAAGCCAGTCCAATGTATTCTGTGTTAGGTGCTTCGGTTATGTCTGATAAAACTACTGGAGCATTGCTTTTATTTACAGATGGAAGAAATATTTGGGATAGAAATAAAGCCTTGATGCCTAATGGTGTGTTATATCCGGGCACGGGTAGCGATCAAAGTTCGCATATTATCATTTTTGAAACAGCACCTAAAAAGTATTTTGTGTTTTATTCCGATCAACTTGACAAAATATACTATGCGTTAGTGGATTTAAACTTAAACAATGGAAATGGTGATGTAGTATATAAACAGAAACTTTTAGCCTCCCAAATGGACTTACAGTTTACCGCTGTCAAAATGCTAAATAGTGGAGGTTATTGGGTAATTACACATAAAAAAGGTACCAACGAATTCAATTCCTTTGCTGTTATTAATGAACAGGTGACTACTGCACCTGTAGTTTCTTATACTGGTTCGGCCTCTTTTCCAAATACACAATACAGTTATGGTAAAATGATAACAGAATCCACAGGCAAAAGATTGGCTTATTTGTTTTTTGATTCTGATATAAATGCCAGTAGCGGCTGTGTATTGCAAGAGTTTAATATTGATAAACGTTGTGGTACAATTTCATTGAATAAAAATGTAAATTTAGGTTCAACTGCCACTTATGATAAATTGGGCTCTATTAGCTACGACCAAACTGGGCAGTATTTGTATTTTTCATCATACAGAAGCAATGATATGAATTCGTTGGTTCAGTTTGATATGAAAAGTAATGCCAGTGATAATGGCAGAATACTCATAGCAAACTTATATGAAAGCATAGGCGATTTACAATTAGGTCCCAATGGAAAAATTTATGTGGCTAGTTCTGAAAATAGAACCTTTACATCCAAAATATCTGTTATCAATGCGCCATCCATGGCTGGAACAAACTGTAATTTTTTATTTAATGCAATTGAATTAAGCAGAAACCCCTATTTAGGGAGCATTGGCACAGAAAAATTCCCCACTTTCATTTCAGATATATCTGAAACTATTCCTAATTCTAAAAAACCTGAACTTAGGCTAACTGCTAATTGTGCGCAATCAGAATCTAGTTTTGAAATAAAAAATCCCATAGATTTAATTTACGACTCCTTAGAATGGGATTTTGGTGATGGAGGTACAGCAAAAACAATTGCAGCAAAACATATTTACAATGCAGCAGGCAAATACGTGGTTCGTTTCAATTGGTTTGTTTGCAACAATAAATTCCAAATAATTGATACCATAAAAATAATAGAAAAATTAAATTTAAACTTGGGCAATGATACTACTTTATGCACTGGAGACACTTTTACTTTAAAAAGTCCACTTACGGCAGAAAAATACTTATGGAATACTGGAGATTCTAGCAATACTATTTATATAAATAAACCCGGCAAATTCAACTTAAAAATTCAAAGTGGCATTTGCACTGCGCAAGACGAAATAGAGATAAAGTACCATCCTCCCCTATTTACCGCACTGGGTGACGAATATTTTATATGCGATAAAGAAAAAGAATTGGTAAAATTAGATGCTGGAAAAAACTTTAGTAGTTATAAATGGACTCCTACTGGCGACACCACCCAATGGATAATAGTTGGAGAAATTGGGGATTATTTTGTGGTGGTAAAAGACTTTAGAGGCTGCGGTGCAAAGGATAATACCAAAGTAAAAAGAATTTGCGATTTTTCAGTATATTTTCCTAATGCTTTCACCCCTAACAACGATGGATTAAATGATTATTTTTCTCCAAGTGGCAATGATATTATTGGTTTTACTATGCGTATATATAACCGCTGGGGGCAAGAAGTTTTTACAAGCAATAACCTAAATGAAAAATGGGATGGGAATTATAACAATACTCCTTGTCCAGTTGATACCTATTACTATATCACCAAATACCAAGGTTACCAAAAGAAGAAGTTACTCGAATTTGAAACTAAAGGCACCTTTACTTTATTGAGATAAAACTATTGGGTAATAAACAATATTAGTAATTACAAATCCTTGGTGAATTGATTCGGATTTCTTAGCTAGGTGCATGTAAGAGAAGAAATTTTAATTGAATGTCTAATTAGTCTTTTTGCTTTCTATATCAATAATCCAATAATGTTCCGTGAACAATAGTGCTAATAATTAAACCGTTATTTGTTTCTTGATAAGCAATCACCCAATCGTTTAATACAAAACATTTAAGTTTTAGTTTAGCAAATTCAGGATATTTACAAATAGCGTATTTGGCATTGTTTTTTAGTGCCTCCTTTATCTTTTCTAAAAAGCATTTAAATAGCGTTTGCCAGCACCTAAAGTATTCTTTGATTCAACAAATTCAGCAAGTTCATTTAAAGTAAACCATGCTTCTTTCGAAATTTCAAGATTTGGTTTCATCTATCAATTTATTCAAATCTAAAGTTTCGCTAAGCATACATTTGTTTAAGTATTCTGCAAGCTCATCATCTTTAGCAAGCCTTCCTATGCCAAAGGCAGCATCTTTAGCAGTTAATTTTTTAGGATTGTATTTTATATTATTTTGGTCTAAAAAACGAAATATGTTCCTAGCTTTATCGGTATTGTCTTCTATTTCAATAATCATAACTTATTACTTTTGCTTAGCAAACTTAAATAAATAAAAAACATTTAAGAAATAATTCAAACTATTTAACATTTGCATACACCAGCGTTGCAGGTTTGCACGTGGCCAAGCTAGGAATAATATATAGTTACAAACTTTATTTATTTCTTAACACAAGTGACGCTGTGCTTAATACTTGTGCGAGCGGGGGGGAAGCGGAATAAAATTTCCCAAAATTATGTTCGTTTGAACTTCTTGACTTACATAACTTTATACCAATGATTTCCACATGCTAAGAAAAATCAATCAACGTTTTCCCATTTTATTAATTGAATATCTTTTAATTGATTGATGGTATTGTTAATGAGCAAAATGTCTTCATCGGGTTTATCAATTACTTTGAGCATAATTTCGATGTTTACATTTTGTTCGGTTACAAACTCTACATTATAAGTGCTTACTTTTAGGTTATGATGCACTGCAATTGATTTAAAAATACTTTCTCGTACATCATCTTTGACCAATATGCTGCACTTAATAGTTAACCTATATAGGCTATTTCCATTGTTGCTATTGGTGCGTTTTTCAATTCGGTTTTCAACTGGCCGCAATACTAAATGTGAAATGATAACAAAAAAAGTTCCAATACTGGCCTCGTACCAAAAGCCTAAACCTGCCAAACAACCTACCGCACCACTGCACCAAATAGTAGCAGCAGTGTTTAATCCCGAAACGTTAAAACCTTCCTTCATAATGGCTCCAGCACCTAAAAAACCAATTCCAGTAACAATTTGTGCAGCAACACGTGCTGAACTGGAATTGTCGCCCGTAATTTTAGCAGCCAATAAAATAAACAAAGCCGAACCTAACGATACCAAAGCATTGGTTTTTACTCCTGCCATTTTATGTCGCCACTGACGCTCAAAACCAATGGCAGCCCCTAAAACTAGAGCTATTAATAATCTAAATTCGAATTGACTTATAGTAACCATTTTTGAGTAAAGTAAATTATGATTGTAAAATGATATTGGTATTATACAGCAATAATATCAGCTTCGCTTAAAAGATTTTCTCCTCTAAAACTAAGCAGAATTTGGGCTACTGTTACTACATCTTTTTGGCAATAGTTTTTTATTCTTTCTAAGTTGTTTTCTTGCCAATAAACTTTCCAAACTTGGCTTCCGTCTATATCGTCCTTTGGGGTTTCTATGTTAAATAATGCAGCCAATAAATCAAGCGAAGTATAGCTTTTATAATCACCAAATTTCCAAAGCTCCATGGTGTCTAAATGTTTTACTTCCCAAGGTTTTTTGCCTTCGGTTTTTAAACTTTCGGGCATATTAATTTTATTTACTACACACCTTCTTGATATATATGGAAAATCGAATTCTTTGCCATTATGAGCGCACAATAAATGGTCGGGTTCGTTAAAATGGCGGGTAAGCATTTTGCAGAAATTGGTGAGTAATTCACCTTCATTGTGGCTGTAAAAAGATTTAACCCTAAATTGGTAACTGTTGCCCTTTACAAAATAACCCACCGATATGCATACAATTTTACCAAACTCAGCATATATACCTGAGCGAGGATAAAGTTCTTCGGTAGTTTGTAAACTGTCTTTTTTTATAGTTGCAGCTTTCTTTTCCCAAAGGTCTTTCCAACGTTCAGGCAATTGGTCAAAAGCAGCAAATTGCGGAACAGTTTCAATATCTAAAACAAGTATTTTGGTTAAATCGGTTTGTTCAAGCATGGTAATTATTTTAAGTAAAACGAAAATATAAAAACCCTGCAATAAAATCAGTTAAATTTTGAGTTTCTTAAAATCGGCTCTTATTTTTTTCAATTGTTCTTTGTCGTGAATGCTAATTTTTTCGGTAGCTGAGGCAAATGCTACACTGCTTATTTGAGGAGCATTTTTATATAAAAATTGCAATAATTCGTTTGGAAAACGCAAGCCAAATTCGCGCAATAACCAACCAATTGCTTTTTGCACAAAATACTCTTTATCGTTTATAAGCGGGTTAATTAATTGAATAAAATCGATTTCATTCAAGGTATATTTTTTGTTTTTTAAATGGTAAACAAGCGGCACTAACGATGTGCGTCTTTTCCAAAGGTTTTTGCTTTTATTCAGTATTTTTAAGTCGTTATAAATAGCAGTTTCATCATACATCATATTTCGGCCAATGATGCTCGAAAGGAAATCACTATGTGCCCAATTATCTATTTTTGGTAAAAAGTTTTTAGCGGTTTCATGTGCTATCAGACCTTTATTCTTTTTACTAAAAACGGTTAAGTACATTAAACTAAGGTACATTATTTCGTAACAGTTACTTTGGTTCCAAAGCAGCGTGTAAAGTTCCATTTGATCACCCATTGGTTCATTGCTAAAGGTAAACCCTTTTTTAAAAATGGCTTGAACTGTTGGATTTTTTAAGGCATAAAAATGATATTGTGTACCAATATAGTTTTGTAAATTAGCAATGCCTGATGGTTTTTCATTTAAGCTATGTTGCCCAAAAATAGTTTGAATTTCAGCTATGGCGTTTTCGTAATTTATCATTGGTTTTGTATTGATAAATATTAAAATACTCTATAAAATCATTATCAATTCGCAGGTGAAACTAAAAGTATAAATAAAATTAATTTACCAAGCCTTTGAATCTTGGCTCCAAAACTCTACCCTTACTCCTGCACTTACTACATTGGCTAACACTTCATCTCGCATGTTTTGCTCTAAACTAAAGGTATAAATTCCTTTTTGTTTAAATTTAATTCGTGGTTTGTATTGCAATTGGTATTCGTAAATATCACCTAACCCCTTTCCAAACCATTTTCCTCGCTCATCTTGTAAAGTAAATTCCATTCTTTCTTTCTGAGTAGTTTTATCGGGCAAGGTTTCAGTAACCCACATAAATAAATTGCTGTATTTGTAATCACCTGTAATACGTAAGTTTATGTACATATTGCAATACTTAGTGGTATCAGCAATATTTACATCAAACACCACCGGATTTTTATAATCCCAATTATGTTCGGTTATGTCTTTGTTTTCTTCAAAAATGGGTGGCTCCGCACACGATTGAAAACAAAAAACTACATACAACAATGCAATTATTGAAAAAACAGATTTACTCTTTCTTATCATTGGGTTTTGGTGTATTTGGTCGGTTATTGTTATTACGGTTTTTATTAAACCTTGGCTTATTATTTTGTGGTTTTTCGCCACCTTCGGCTACTAGTTTATTATTATTTGGTACCCTTTCCTCAGCAGGTTTGTTGGCATTATTGTTTGGTCTGTTGGGTTGCTGAGGTTTTGGGTTATTATTAACCGGTTTTGCATTATTGTTATTATTAACTGGCCTTGGTTGTTGAGGTCGGTTATTATTTACATTTTGCGGCTTACCTTCTGCATTGGCATTTCGGTTAGCATTATTTCGGTTATTATTTTTATTTCGGTTATTGTTATTACGCTTTCTATCTTTATCATCTAAACGGGTAAGGCTATCCATTCCCATATCGTTTTTAAAGTCAAGCTCAACTACTTTTTTAGGTTCGGCTTTTGGTTTTATAACCAATTCTGGTTTAACACCATCTTTATTTAACGCCAAATATTCGTTTACTTTATCTACCCCAAGTTCAATCCACTCTCCAGCTATTTCGCCCATTGGCGCAAAAAATAATACACGTTTTAAAATATCGCTCTTAACTTGTCGGTAACGTACATCACCCGCAAATTCTAATATGTTATTTTCTTTATCAGGAAAATCTTTTAACGATTCTTGGTACACATCTAACTCAAAATTTAAGCAACATTTTAATTTACCACATTGTCCCGAAAGTTTTAGTTGATTGATAGATAAATTTTGGTAACGCGCTGCATTGATATGAACCATTTTAAAATCGGTAAGCCAAGTACTGCAACACAACTCGCGGCCACAACTACCAATAGCACCAAGCCTGCCCGCTTCTTGGCGGTAACCAATTTGTTTCATTTCAATCCTTACTTTGAACTCATCGGCCAATTTTTTGATTAATTCTCTAAAATCTACACGATCTTCGGCTGTATAATAAAAAGTAGCTTTACGTCTATCGCCTTGGTATTCCACATCGCTTAGTTTCATGTTTAACCCCAACTGCAATGCATGTGTTCTGGCCTTAAACATGGTAGGAATTTCTAACTCTTTATTTTCTTTTTGCCTAGCAATGTCGGCCTCATTAGCTCTGCGTAACACACGTTTAATATGCTCGCTTTCGGGCGAAAGTCCTGCTTTTTTAAGCTGAAGTTTAACTAACTCGCCTTTTAAATTTACTTTACCAATATCGTAGCCATTTTCCAATTCAACCACTACTAAATCGCCATTGGTTATATCTAAATTATTGGTATTGCGATAATATTCTTTTCGTGTACCTTTAAAACTAACTTCTACCACATTAAATAATTGAGTATTAGGCGGCATTACTAGCTCGCTTAACCAATCGTATGTATTTAATTTATTGCACCCTCCGGTGCTACACCCTCCGCTTGAGCAACCACCAGTGCTGCATCCTCCGCTTGAACATCCCATTTTATATTTATTTCTTTAAAAAATAATTTAACATTTAAAAAATTTATTTATTGGCTTAAAACAAAAATGCTTTAACCCAAAATGGCACTTCAAAAAGTCTATTTTTTGATAGTAGCCATTTGTAATTGTTTGCCAATATACATAGAAAGATTTAAATACATAATCTTTACACTTGCATTGCGCTCTACATGAAAAATTGCCTCGTCAATAGCGGTAGTAATTAAGCTCAAATTATTGGGCGTAAATACTGCACTGAATTGATTTAAAAAAGCCAACTCGGCTTCGGTATTTTTACGCAAAGATGGATGGCCATATTTGTAAATAAAAGCCGACCTAATCATTTGACTGCTGTAAGTTAAAAAGCTTTTTACTTGCTCGCGGCCCACCATAGAAAGCCTATCAATTAGAGCAGTTAAATCATCTGGCTGACCTACTTGCATAGATTTGTTATAAGCAAACGATTTACGCATCCATTCAATAAAAGTATTTAAATAATCACCATGTTCAATATCAATTAAACTCAAAGCCAAATTGTAATTTCCGCTAACTAACCGGGCTATGGCTTGCGCTTTTTCAGCCTCTATTTGATGGTTTTGAACCAAACTTTGCTCAATATCTTCATCTAAAACCTTTGGAACTTTTATTAACTGGGTACGCGATAAAATGGTAGCCAATACTTTTTCACTATCGTTGGCCACTAAAATAATTAAGGTATTCTCAGGTGGTTCTTCCAACAATTTTAAAATAATATTGCCTTCGGCTTTCATGTACTCAGGCATCCAAATAATAAGCGTTTTGTATTTGGCTTCGTAAGCTTTTAAGCCTAACTTCCTAATTATATCGCGGCATTCTTCAGCAGTAATATTTCCTTGTTTATTTCCAGCACTATCTAAGTTACAAAGCCAATCAAAATCGTTCATATAAGGATTGGCAATGATGGCTTCTCTAAAATCGGCCAACACATCAATACTTAGCTTAGTTGGCGAAATAGTTGGGTAAGTAAAATGCAAATCAGGATGAATGTATTTTTGGTATTTAACGCAGCTTGCGCAAACACCACAACTATCGTTATCGGTTGGAGTTAAACAATTTACATATTGTGCATAGGCAATGGCTAAAGCTAAATTCCCGCTTCCTTCGGCTCCCAAAAATAACTGTGCATGGCTAATTCGACCATCTTTGGTGGTTTGTATTAGCTTGCTTATGAGGGCTTTTTGTCCTACAATAGATTTAAATTGCATAATGGCAAATAAGCAAAAAATAACTATAATGGCAAAGGCAAAATTTGGGAAATTAACTTAAAAGTAAAATGGCTTGAAAATAAAAAAAACCGCGTGTGGCTAGCAAGCGGTTTTTAATTGAACAAAATTTAAGCCTATGAAAAACTATTTAATTAGTTAGTAGCCGTTACAAATGTAAAAACTCGCAGCATATTTACAACCACTCACATAAAAAAACTTGCTCTTAACATGCGGCATTTGTGTAAAAACATAATAATCAATCATATAAAATTTTAAATTCAAATTAATTTCCAGAGTTTTCCATTAAAAATGCCTTTATAAATAAATCCAAATCGCCATCCATAACTGCCTGAACATTACTTGTTTCGGTATCTGTTCTTAAATCCTTTACTAATTTGTATGGATGCATTACATAATTTCTTATTTGGCTGCCCCACTCTATTTTACGTTTACCAGCCTCTACTTTATCTTTTTCTTCATTACGCTTGCGCAATTCAATTTCGTAAAGTTGCGATTTTAACATTTTCATAGCACGTTCTTTGTTAGCACTTTGCGAACGTTCTACTTGACAAACAATTACTATTCCAGAGGGCTTATGGGTTAACTGAACTTTGGTTTCAACCTTATTTACGTTTTGACCACCTGCTCCACCCGAACGAGATGTTTGAATTTCTATATCAGCATCCTTTATTTCTATTTCAATGGTATCATCAATAATTGGATAACAATAAACCGATGCAAAACTGGTATGTCTGCGTGCATTGCTATCAAATGGAGAAATACGAACCAATCTATGAACGCCATTTTCGCCTTTTAAAAATCCGTAAGCAAAACCTCCAGTAACTTCTATGCTGCACGATTTAATACCTGCACCATCGCCCGCTTGTTCATCTACCACCGATGCTTTAAAGCCTTTTTTATCGGCATACATAATGTACATACGCATCAACATTTCGGCCCAATCTTGGCTTTCGGTTCCGCCAGCACCTGAGTTAATATTAATTACGCAATTAAACTGATCTTCTTCGGCACTCAGCATATTTTTAAACTCTAGTTCTTCTACTGTCTTGGTAGTTTGTTCAAAGTTTAAATCTAATTCATCTTCACTTACTTCATTAGCTTGATAAAATTCGTATAGAACAGCTAAGTCATCTACTTTGGCTCTTGCTTCGGCAAAACCATCTGTCCATATTTTTTTTTGCTTAATTCCTTTTAGAACCGATTCTGCTCTCTTAGGATTGTCCCAAAAACTAGGTTCATGGGTTAGGTTTTCTTCCTCGTCTATTTGGTGTAATTTGGTAGCAACGTCAAAGATACCTCCTCAGTGCTTCCACTCTTTCATCCAAATTTTTTAATTGATCGCTTGTCATAGTTGGCAAAAGTAAGTTTTTAGCCACAGATTACACAAAAGCCGCAGATTTATTAAAAATGTTATGGCCACGCGCTCGATTGCATCCGGTTTTTATTAAGTTAAGGAATTGACTCTAACGGAGTCACATGTTTATAGAAAATATTTGCCACAGAACATAAGACCACTACTAATAGATTGGCAGGGTCGCACTCGTCAATTAATTTTTGATTGCTATAAATATTTGACCTTTACAAGGTCATAAATTCATTGACTTAATGACGTTATTTGCACACTTAAGAGATGCTAGCGAGTTTGGACAAAATACTTTTTATGCGCAATAATCCTTTGCTAACTTTTTAATCTTATAATTTTTCAAAATCTTGTAATTTTCAAAATCATAAGCACTTATCAACATTTTTTAACCAAAAAAACTAAATTTAACCTACCTTTGCGCCTTTAATGGGAAATATAGTAGCAATAGTAGGAAGACCAAATGTTGGAAAATCAACACTTTTTAATCGTTTAACAGGCAATAAGCACGCCATTGTTGACGATTTTAGTGGCGTAACGCGCGATAGACATTATGGCAAAGCCGAGTGGCTTGATAAAGAGTATAATGTAATTGATACAGGTGGGTATGTGCCAAATAGTGCCGATATTTTTGAATCGGCTATACGTAATCAGGTAAAAATAGCCATTCAAGAAGCCGATGTGCTTTTATTTATGGTGGATGTGGCAGTTGGTATAACTGACTTAGATACTGAACTATCAATTATGTTGCGTAAAAGCAAAAAACCAGTTTTATTGGTAGTTAATAAGGTAGATAATAGCAACCGTCAGTTAGATGCACATGAGTTTTGGGCTTTAGGTTTTGATAATATTTATAATATTTCATCGGCAAGTGGTTCAGGAACCGGTGATTTGCTTGATGAGGCCATGAAACATTTAACTTTTGAAGATCAGGATACCGATGTAGATGAAGTTGATTTACCTAAAATTGCCATTATTGGCAGGCCAAATGTTGGAAAATCAAGTTTGGTAAATGCATTATTGGGTCAAGAAAGAAATATAGTAACCGATGTAGCTGGAACCACCCGCGATGCCATCAATTCGCATTATAAATTGTTTGATAAAGAATTTGTATTGGTTGATACAGCTGGTATTAGAAGAAAAAATCGTGTTTCAGAAGATTTAGAGTTTTATTCTGTAATGCGAAGTATCAAAGCTTTGGAGGATTGTGATGTAACTGTTTTGGTTATTGATGCTACTGTTGGCTTAGATAACCAAGATATGAACTTGGTTTCATTGGCAATAAAGAATAATAAAGGCCTTGTTATTTTAGTTAACAAATGGGATTTGATAGAAAAAGACACTAAAACATCACTCGAGTTTGAAAAAGTAATTCGTGAAAAACTGAAACCATTTGATGATGTGCCTATTGTTTTTACTTCGGCAGTTACCAAACAACGTATTTTTAAAGCCATAGAAGAAGCCTTACATGTAGCAGAAAACAGAAAACGTAAAATTACTACAAGTAAATTCAATGATTATATTTTAGATAAAATAGAACATTACCCACCACCAAGTGTAAAAGGTAAGTTTGTAAAAATAAAATATGCTACTCAATTACCTGGACGTAGCCCACGTTTTGCATTTTTCTGTAACCACCCGCAATATGTAACTGATTCATACAAGCGTTATATTGAGAACAAAATTAGAGAAGAGTATGACTTTAAGGGAGTTCCAATAATTATTTATATGAGAGAAAAATAAAAAAAATTATGTTTAAATTTTGTTATTAACAAACTATTCATATATTTGCACCCGAATTAGAAAATCAAACAATTTAAAATCAAACAAAATGAAAAAAGTATTATCAATCGTTGCCGCTTCTGCTATGTTAGCTATCGTAGCTTGTGGTCCTTCTGCTGAAGAAAAAGCTAAATTAGAAGCTCAAAAACAAGCTGATTCAATCGCTGCTGCTACTCGCGCTGCTGATTCATTAGCTGCTTTAGAAAACACTATGGTTGACACAACTGCTGTATCTGCTGATACAACTGCTGCTGCTACAACTGAAGCTGCTCACTAATTTTTTTCTTTCAAACAGAAACAAATTATTCAAAAATGCCATACTTTTTTAAGTGTGGCATTTTTATTTTATACCCGTTTGATTATCAACTAATAAAAAAGTGAATTATTTGCGAATAACTTTTTTGTTTTTATAAAAAAAAAGTACATTCGCAGTCCTAAAAAATTAAGCTAATGGCACAACGTACATACCAACCATCGGTAAGAAAAAGAAGAAACAAACACGGTTTCCGTAAAAGAATGGAATCTGCTGCGGGCAGAAAGGTTATTGCTGCACGTAGAGCACGTGGTAGAAAAAGATTAACTGTATCTGACGAAAAACGTCACAAAAAATAGAAAACCTAATCCCGAGTTTTACACCTTAGGTTTAAAATTCGGGATTTGTTTTTTATTTGTTTTAAGTACACATGGTAAATAGCATGTGTTTTTTTTGTTTATACACAAATCATTTCCAATTAAATAATTTACAGCATTTGTTTTAAGATGAAATATCGTTTTCCTAAAAAAGAAAAAGTGGTATCGCTTAAAATTATCAATGCTCTCTTTGAAAAAGGTGCACATGGTGTTTTTGTGTTTCCCTTCAAAATCTCACTAGTAATCGTTCCTAATCAAGAAGTTTCGTGTCAGGTATTGATTATTGTGCCTAAACGCAATTTTAAAAAAGCGGTAGACAGAAACAGGATAAAACGGCAGATTAGAGAAATTTATCGCCTGAATAATAGTTTGTTTTTACAGGGTTTAAAATCTTCACAAGTTCAAGTGGCTTTATCTATAGCATTTGTTGGTAAAACAGAGCTTGAATACTCCAAGGCCAATCAAGCATTTATTAAAGTACTAAAACAATTAGCCGAATACATTGAAAAAAATAGTACAAGCGCCATTCATACTGCTAATTAAAATTTATCAGCATGTGGTTTCACCATATTTGCCCAATGCATGCAGGTATAATCCTACTTGTAGTCAATATGCTATTGAAGCATTAAATAAACATGGTGTTTTTAAAGGTTTATTTTTGGCTATTAAACGCATAAGTTCATGCCATCCTTGGGGCGGCAGCGGCTACGATCCAGTTCCTTAATTTTACATAATTTTAATCAAATCATCCAAAAAACACATATTAAGTATATGTTTGTAATAAATAAATATAAATATGTCAAATTTTAACCCATGGCACGATGTAAGTTTTGGTGATGATGCTCCCAATAACGTAACTGCAATTATTGAAATACCTAAAGGAAGTAAAGGTAAGTTTGAGCTTGATAAAGATAGTGGAATGTTAAAATTGGATAGGGTTTTATTTTCTGCCGTTCATTATCCAGCCAATTATGGCTTCATTCCTCAAACTTATTGTGGCGACAAAGATCCTTTGGATATTTTGGTTATTACCTCTATTGAGTTACCTCAGCTCTGTCTAATTGATGCCAAGGTAATTGGTGTAATGCGAATGGTAGACCAAGGCGAAGCTGATGATAAAATTATTGCTGTTGCTCAAAACGATATGTCGGTTAATTATATGAATGATATAAAAGAACTTCCGCCACACACCTTAACAGAAATGCGAAGATTTTTTGAGGACTATAAAAAATTGGAAAATAAGGAAGTAAAAGTGGAAGATTTTTTAGGAAGAGAGGAAGCTTTGAGGATTATAGAGGAAAGTATTGTTTTATATCGTGAAACTTTTTTACCACATAAATAGAAATTAGTAAATTTATTATCATTGCAAACCAAAATATAAAAACCTGAAATTAATACACAAATACAGAACAGAGGAAACATTAGTAGCTGCTTTAAAAGCTAAAAGTAGAGATGCGTTCGATTATTTGTATGATAATTATAGCGAGGCTCTTTTTGGTGTTATCAATCGCATTGTTCAATCTGATGAAATTGCAAACGACATTTTACAGGAATCGTTTGTTAAAATTTGGAAAAACCTTGACTCTTATTCTAGTGAAAAAGGAAGTATTTACACTTGGATGTTAAATGTTTGTCGGAATTTAGCAATCGATACAGTGAGATCTAAGGCTTACAAAAATGAAACACAAAACCAAAGTGTAGAGGATTCCGTAAATGATATTGATAAGTCAACACAGGTTTTTGGCAAAGAAGATTTTATTGGCTTAAAAAAGGTAATTGATAAATTAAGACCAGAATACCTCGAATTAATTAATAAAATTTATTTTGAAGGCTATACACACGATGAGGTTTCTAAGGAATTTCAAATTCCTTTGGGTACAGTAAAAACAAGAATTAGAGCGGCCATTTTACAATTAAGGGAGGCTTTGAAAGAAAATGAATAAGCAGGATTACATAGAAAGTGGAATTTTAGAAAGCTATGCATTGGGCATTTGTAGTGATGCTGAAAAAGCAGAGGTAGAGAAAATTTGTGCCGAAAATGCTGATATTAAAGCAGAGCTTTTAGCTGTTCAATCTGCAGTGTTCTCTTATGGTCAATTACATAAAGTCAAGCCTAAAGCTAATATAAAAGCTAATTTGTTGAATCAATTAGATTTTGAAGAACTAATTGAACCAATTAAGCAAGCAGATAAAATAATTCCAATTCAAACCAAAAAATATCCTTTTGCAGTAGCTGCATCGCTTACGTTATTTGGTTTAAGTTTGATTGGAAACTATGTTACATATTCTAAATATCAAGAGGCGAATGAAAAAATTACAGTTTTAAATGCTGAAAAAACATCATTGGTGAATAATTTTAAAAAAAACCAAGTAAGGTTAGAAACATTACAAGCAGATTTATTGATTACGAGCAATCCAAATGTTCAAAAAGTAATATTAAAAGGTGTCGAAAAATCGCCTGAAAGCTTGGTAATGGTTTATTGGAATAAAGAATCGAAAGAAGTTTTTATGGAAGTAAAAAACCTTCCAATTGCTAGTGCTGGAAAACAATATCAGCTTTGGGCTATAGTGGATGGAAAGCCAGTTAATGCTGGAATGATAATTGAAAACAACGCGGATTCTAGTTTTATAAAAATGAATAGTTTTGAAACGGCACAGGCTTTTGCCATTACTTTAGAAAATGAAGGTGGAAGTGAAAATCCTACACTTACAGAAATGTATGTATTGGGTGCAACCCTTTAAAAAACTACTTTCGTTTCAATTAACTCAACGACCTAAATTATATAATAAAAAAGCCGATACAATTTTACTTGTAACGGCTTTATTCATTTATAAAAAGCAATATTTATTTTTGAACAATATCGCTTTGAGTGGTATAAAGTAATGCTACTAAATCGTCAACCAAAGCTTTGTTATTAGCTGAAGTAACACCATTTTGAGCCAATCCCTTTCCAATATCACCAACAAATTTATCAAAATCAGCCTTATCAATTTTTTGAGCAATTCTACTATGTTGAGCAGGATCATGAGCAGCTTTCATACTTTTGCCTGTGTAGGCATAACCACTGTTTTTTGAACCCGTTGCGGTACACATAAAATCGGTAAAGTTTTTACTTAAAGCAGTCAACCCAGATGTATTGGACATGCCTAATTCAGCAAATAGAACGGGAAAATACTTTGCCATTTGCGGATCAGCAGCTATTACAAAAATAGAACTGTCAACTACTGCCCTAAGCGTTAGCCTGCCCGCCTCGATCATTTTTCCTGAATTGGCAGGGTCGTTAACCATGGTTGTGCCGCCCACTCTCTCGTAAAGCGAAGGTGTAGGAGTAACTGTTTTTGTTGTTTCCTCTTTTGAGCAAGATGAATACATAAATGAAGCAGTAATTAAACCTGCTGTAAGAAATAATACACGTTTTTTCATAATTTTTAGTTGTTATTTAAGTTATTAAAATTTTGATATGTAAGCGGCTATTTTATAGGTTAAAGATGTTTTATCGGTTCCAATTGGGCAACCTGATTTGGCATCAGTTTCATTAACCACGTATCTCACTGCCTTGTAATTGCCAAAGGCAATCAATTTATTATACACGTTAAATGAGTTTTGCTTTCCAACCAAATAAGAATACACCAAAATATCATTATCTAAGTTAAAGTATGAGTTTTCTACACCAGATAATCCATTTACAAAAGCCCTGATTTTATCGGCCTCTTGGGCATCAATATTCTGTTTAAAATCAATTCTACTTAATTGTCTTACTCTTTCATCTTGGTTTTTAGTTATACGTGTAACCAAATAAATATGAGTAACCAAAACAGCTATTAACACCAAAAATGTAGAGCCAGACCAAATTAATAATTTAAAAAATTTACCTTTTTTCATAATTTTATTTTTTTGTTTAACTCACTTACGTAAATAAAATTTTGTTGGATTTAGGTAAAAAAATAAATTAACACAAAAACAGGTTTTAGTTATTCAAAAAATTGTTTTTCAATAAAATATAATTTGTTTAAAGGGTTTAAAATAAAAAAACCGCTGTTATTAGCGGTTTTTTTATTTTGAGTAAATACGGTAAATACCTAATTTAGAAAAATACTTATTCTAAAGTTGCTTTAGAAGTAGAAGTTTCAGCCAACTTACTTACTCCTTTGTAATAATGAAATGCAATTTGACCTGTTTTTATAAATATTTTAGTTTCAATGCTAAAAGTATCTCCGGGGTTTTTAGCCATTACTATTGCAGAAACTTCAATAGGTCTGGGTTTAGGTGCTTTATTTACAATGATTATTTCTCAACCACTTGGTTTATCGGTTACATTAACCTTTTGATTGTTTTCATCTAAATAATAACCACTCCAGTTTTGGGCATTGGTAGTGTTCACAACATAGAGAATGCTATCTATTGTGTTATTATTATTGTTATTAGTTGTTGAACGTTGTTTACTACAAGCCTAAAAGCTACTTGTAATAATCAATAGTGCAATAATTTTTTTCATATATTTTGTTTTGCCTAGCAATATTAATAAACCTTCGTAAAAATACTTTTAAAACAAATTCACAAAACGGTTCGTTTCGATATTGAATAACAACAAATTAATACACCAAAAGATGAGTTTTTTAACAGCCGAATGGAACGATTTACTAATGATTAATTATAAAATTGATAGTAAAATATTAGAAAAATATGTTCCCACAGGAACCGAGTTAGATTTATGGAACAATAACTGTTATGTAAGTTTAATAGGTTTTATGTTCGAAAATGTAAAAATGTTAGGAGTAAAAGTTCCGTTTCATGTAAATTTTGAAGAAGTAAATTTAAGGTTTTATGTAAAAAAACTAGAGGATGGAAAATGGAAAAGGGGTGTGGTTTTTATAAAAGAAATTGTACCCAAATTTGCCATTTCGTGGGTAGCTAATTTATTGTATAACGAGCACTATGAAACAAGGCCAATGAGCCATAAAAATGAAAAGTCGCAGTTAAGTAACTCCTTTTCATACAAATGGAAAAAAGGAAATAAGTGGCACGAAATTGCTGCGCAAACGGCTATTGAAATATTGCCAATAGAAACAGGTTCGGAAGCAGAATTTATAACCGAACATTATTTTGGTTATACCAAATACAATGAGGTAAAAACCATTGAATACGAAGTAACTCATCCAAAGTGGAATCAATATAAACTGATACATTATAAAGTGGATGTTGATTTTGTTTCGGTTTATGGAAATGATTTTGCATTTTTACAAAACCAAGAACCCGATTCGGCTTTTGTGGCAATTGGTTCGCCCATTACCATTGAACCTAAAAAAACTTTTTGATGAAATGAATTTAAGACTTTTCCTTTTTTTAGCTGTTGGCTTTATGTTTTTTACCGTGTTTGGAACATTGTCGCACGAGTTTGGGCACTTTGCTGTTGCAAGGCTTTTTGGCTATCCTGCTAAAATAAGTTATGGTAGTACTTATAATTCTGATGCCAACCTGCGTGCTCAATATGATACCATCATGAAAAAATATGAAAAGGAATATAAAGCAGATTTAGCTTTTCCAGGTAAGGAGAAGTTTGAATTAGAAGTTTCAAAATATAAAGCAAATCATATATTTATCATTCTTGGAGGCCCGGTTCAAACATTGCTTACAAGCATTATAGCTTTCATACTAATTTTGATAAACATTGAAGCATTTAGGAACCAAAATAATTTGAGTTTTAGTAAATGGCTTTTGGTTTTTTTTGCTTTATTTAGTTTAAGGCAACCTGCAAATTTGTTTACAGGAATAATAGGGTATTTAATTACGGGTAAGTTTTCAAATGCTAACGATGAAGCCAAAATTGATTTTCTTTTAGCATTACCACCATTTACCAGTTCTATCATAACTAGCCTTTTAGGTTTAAGTATTTTTGCTTTTATCTTTTTTAAAGTTATTCCAAAACCTGTTAGAATTACCTTTGCTGCTGCTGGTTTGGTGGGTGGTGTATTCGGTTTTTATTTGTGGTTTTATGTTTTAGGCTCAATTTTATTACCAATTAATTACTAACTGTTACTGATAATTATCAATCATCAGCAATAAACTATTCAATTAATATTGCAATGTCTTTAGGGGTGGCCGTGTAATAACGGCCTGAGATTACACCCTCTGAACCTGATCGAGGTAATGCTCGCGAAGGGAATAGACCACCAATGCATTTTTTATTATTTAGCTAGCCACAAAAGTGCATTTTGGGTTTTTCATTCAGAGTTAGATAAACAATTTATAGCCACTAACAGCCCCTGTTTTTGGTTTTGTTTAATCTTTCAATTTAACAAAAATGTTAAAAAAATCTATTGCCGTAGGAACATTTATGGCTGTAAGCCAAATGATTGCTGCACAAACGGACAGTTTAAAAACTAAAACTGATCTTCAAGAAGTAGTAGTTATGGGCACAAAAGCCCAAACCAACAATCCAATTACATTTCAAAATTTAAACAAAAAGGAAATTGACAAACAAAATTTTGGTCAAGATTTACCTTTTTTATTGAACTTAACGCCTTCAACTGTAATTAGTTCTGATGCTGGAGGAGGCGTGGGTTACACGGGTATTAGAATCAGGGGAACCGATCCAACAAGAACCAATGTAACTATCAATGGAGTTCCAATTAATGATGCTGAAAGCCACGGAATGTATTGGGTTAATATGCCCGATATGGCATCGTCATCGCAAAATATTCAGGTTCAGCGTGGGGTAGGAACATCGAGTAACGGAGCAGGTGCCTTTGGTGCTAGTATCAACGTACAAACTGATGGTTTAAACCCAAATGCTTATGCCGAAATATCGAGTGGTTATGGTTCATTTAATACTTGGAAAAATACAATAAAAGCTGGTTCGGGATTATTAACAAACAATTGGGCATTTGATGCACGACTTTCAAAAATAACAAGCGATGGTTTCATAGACCGTGCCAGTTCTGATTTAAAATCGTTTTTTGTTTCGGCTGCGCATTACGGTAAAAAAAGTATTTTTAAAGTAAACGTGTTTTCTGGCAAGGAAAAAACATATCAAGCTTGGAATGGTGTTTCTGAAGATTTGTTAAAAGCTGGAAACCGAACCCACAACGATTTTACTTATCCTAATCAAACCGATAATTACCAACAAGATTATTATCAAATGTTTTATACATATCAATTCAATAAGCATATAAAGGCAAATGTGGGATTGCATTATACTTATGGCCGTGGTTATTACGAAGAGTATAGAGAAGGAGATAAATTTAGTGCTTATAAGTTAAAAGATACTTTGTTTGTGTTAACCAATAATGTTATTGATACAGTAACAATGGGTAATTTTGTGCGCAGACGTTGGTTAGATAACGATTTTTATGGAACAGTATTTTCGTTTGTTTACGAAAAAAACAAGTTAAATGTAACTGTTGGTGGTGGTGTTAATCAATATGATGGCCGCCATTATGGTGAATTAATTTGGAGCCAATACGCTATGGGAGGAAATATTAACCAACATTTTTACGATGGAAAATCGAACAAAACCGATTACAATATTTATGTAAAAACTACATATAAAATTACCGAAAAGCTAGATGGATTTGTAGATTTACAAGAGCGTGTAATTAATTATAAAACAAGTGGAGAGGATTTTAGTGGAGGTAATTACACTCCTTACAATATCAATTTAAACTTTAACTTTTTTAACCCCAAAGCAGGTTTAACATACGCAGTTCAAAAAAATGCAAATGTTTATGCCTATGTGGGCGTTGCAAACAAGGAGCCCGTTCGTAGCGACATCATTCAAGCAAGTGCCAAAAGTTTACCCAAATCGGAGCAGTTAATTAATTATGAATTTGGTTTTAGAAAAAATTGGAAAAAATCGGCCTTTACTGCAAATTTTTATTACATGGATTACAAAGACCAATTGATTACTACAGGTCAAATAAACGATGTAGGTGCATATAACCGAGTAAATGTGCCTAATAGCTATCGTGCTGGTGTTGAACTTACTGCAGGTTTGCAATTAATCAAAAATTTAAAGTGGCAAACTACATTTACCTACAGTCAAAATAAAATAAAAGAGTTTACAGAATTTGTAGATGATTGGGATAACGGAGGTCAAATTCAAACCCAACATAAAGATGTTAGCATTGCATTTTCCCCTAACATAATTGGCTCATCTATATTTACTTATTCGCCATTTGCAAAATGTGACATTGATTTAATTTCGAAATATCTAGGTAAACAATACTTAGATAATACTGAAAATGAAAACCGTAAAATTAATGCATTTTTTGTGAACGATATTAGATTAACTTATGGTTTAACAGTAAAAGGAATGTTTAAATACATTGGACTAGGCTTACAAGTAAATAATATTTTTAACGAAAAATATGCGCCTAATGGTTATACTTTCAGTGGTTATAGTGGAGGCGTGCGAGGTGATTACAACTATTATTATCCTCAAGCGGGAACCAATTTTTTAACCAATTTGGTTTTAAAATTTTAGTTTAGCATTAAATAATAACACAAAAGGTCATTAGGAAAATTTCTAATGACCTTTTGTGTTAAGCTATCGAAACTATATTTTTTTTTATGCGAATAATTAGGAATTTGATCACTTATTATTAGTTAAAATTTTCATTAATTGCTTTGAAAATAACGCAATTAAAATAAATGATTGATTTACGTAGTGATACTGTTACAAAGCCGTCATCTGAAATGTTGGAATTCATGATGAAGGCTAGGGTAGGTGATGATGTATTTGGAGAAGATTCTGCAGTGAATGAATTACAGGATTTTGCTGCTGAAATGTTTGGAATGGAAGCTTCTTTGTTTTGTGCAAGTGGAACAATGACAAATCAAATTGCAATTAAATTACATACACAACCAGGTGATGAAGTTATTTGTGATAAACTTTCGCATATTTACCTTTATGAAGGTGGAGGAATAGCGTCAAATTCTGGAGCATCTGTTCGGTTACTTGAAGGTAATTTAGGAAGATTTACAGCAGAACAAGTTGTAGAAAATATTAATGATAGAAACAATATTCATTTTCCAATAAGCAGTTTGGTAAGCATCGAAAACACAGTGAACAAAGGCGGTGGAGCTTGTTGGGAAATTGACGAAATAATAAGAATTAAAGAGGTTTGCCAGAACAACAATATGGCACTTCATTTAGATGGTGCACGTTTATTCAATGCATTGATAGAAAAGAAACATTCTCCCAAAGTTTTTGGTCAATTATTTGATACCATTTCAATTTGTTTAAGTAAGGGACTTGGCGGGCCTGTTGGCTCTCTTTTACTTGGTAGTAAAGAACATATTATCAAGGCCACAAGAATTAGAAAAGTAATGGGTGGTGGTATGCGTCAAGCTGGTTTTTTGGCTGCAGCCGGCCTTTTTGCCTTGCAAAATAATATTGAAAGAATTACTGTTGATCATTTAAACGCAAAAAAATTAGAAGCATGTTTAAGGACTTGTCTTTTTGTTGAATTCATTTACTCCGTTGAAACCAATATTATTATTTTTAAACTAAACCCTGAAATTATAAGTGCTATTCAGCTAATAGAATTTTTAAAACTGAATAGAATCCTTGCTGTAACCATGGGAAATAATTTAGTACGATTTGTTTTACATTTAGACATTTCGGAATCAGAACTTAATTTTGTAATAAACATTTTAAACGAATTGAATTTTAAACAAACTATTCTTTGAAAATTTAAAACTAATTAGCATATTCGCCCTCCTTTATGAAAAAAATACTTCTTCTCCTAATAATATTTTGCTTTGTCAATAATAATAGCAATGCACAAAGCAAGAAAAAAGCTGTAGCGAAAGGCTATGATGCTATATACCCGTTTATAAAAGGTAAAGCAAAGGTTTCGAAAAATGGAAAATATGGCTACATTAATATGGAAGGTGAAGAATTTATACCGTGTAAATATGAAGAAATTTATCCATTTGAAAGAGGAATTGCCAAGGTACAAAGGACTGGAAAATATGGCTTTATAAATGAACAAGGTGAAGAGATAATAGAATGCAAGTTTGATTATATTGGACCTTTTAAAAATGGAAGAGCCATAGTTAAACTAGGAGGTAAGCTTGAAATTATAGATACAGAAGGTACGGTAATTACAGAAGGAAATCATGGTTCGACTGAATAAATCATGATTATCATCAAAAAAGGTAATATTTTTGTATATTTTTTGCGCTAACAAAAACAAATAGTAATTTCGAACGGTTAATATAATTAGTGAACTGAAAAGCTATCATACCACATAAATAAAAATGAGTAATTTAAAGAAAAAATTTGCTGATAAAGCACTTCCACTAGCAGTAGAAATTAGAAACTTTGTAAAAGAAAATGGCGATATAGTTCTTGGTAATTTTACAGTAGAAGATGTATATGCCGGACAAAAAGGAATAATAGGCTTATTAACAGAAACTTCTTTATTAGATTCGAACGAAGGGATTCGTTTCCGCGGTTATACCATTCCAGAATTAAGACAATTATTACCTAAAGTACCAGGAGGAACTGAACCACTTCCAGAAGGCTTGTTTTACTTAATGTTATTAGGCGAATTACCAACTTATGATGATGTATTAGATATTCAAGCTAATTGGGCTACACGTGCCGAAGTTCCTGCGCACGTTTACGCAGCCTTAGATGCAATGCCTATTACTACTCACCCTATGACTCAGTTTTCAATTGCTATCAATGCATTACAAACTGATTCGGTATTTGCAAAAGCATACAAAGACGGAATTAACAAAAAAGATTATTGGGATTACACTTACGAAGATGTTTGCACATTATTAGCTCGTTTACCAAAAGTAGCAGCATATATCTACCGTAGAACTTATAAAAACAATGAGCATATTGCTGCTGACCCTAAATTAGATTGGGCTGCAAATTTTGCGCACATGTTAGGTTACGACCAAAATGAATTTTATAAATTAATGCGTTTATATTTGGTTATTCACGCAGATCACGAAGGTGGAAACGTTTCAGCACATACTACTCACTTGGTTGGTTCTGCTTTATCTGATCCATACTTAAGCTTAGCAGCGGCTATGAATGGTTTAGCAGGTCCATTACATGGATTAGCAAATCAAGAGGTTATACGTTGGATAAAAGACATGCAAGAAGAAATTGGTGAAGATCCAACCGAGGAACAAATTGCAAGCTATATACAAAAAACTTTAACTGAAGGAAAAGTGGTACCAGGATACGGACACGCTGTATTGCGTAAAACGGATCCACGTTTTACTGCTCAACAAGAATTTGCTAAAACTTATATGCCTGATGACAAATTGGTAAATATAGTTTGGAAAATATACAAAGTGGCTCCTCCTATTTTAGAAAATACAGGAAAAATTAAAAATCCTTGGCCAAATGTTGATGCACATTCAGGAGCATTATTATTACATTACGGTTTTGCTGAATACGAGTTTTATACCGTATTATTTGGAGTTAGCCGTGCGTTAGGTGTAATGGCATCGCTTCTTTGGGATAGAGCTTTAGGATTGCCTTTAGAAAGACCAAAATCAGTAACTTACGAATGGTTAAAAAATACAGTTGCTGCTAAAAAAGCAACTTCATAATTTTTTATTATTGATATTTTAAGAGCCTCTAAGTAAAACTTAGAGGCTTTTTTGTGTAACAAAACCAATAAATCATACGTTTAAACTAAAAATTATTACAAAATGTCCCATTTTAACAAACATGCTCTTTTATTTTCAATTGTTACTTTATTCTTATTCAATCAAATATTTGCACAAAGTAGCTGCCTAAAATTCGAATTTGAAAACCCAATAATTGTTGATAGTGCTTCTACTATTGTAATCCCAATTAGCTATAATTCTAACTATTTTTCAAATAATAAAATTGCCAATTGGGAAGATTTATATGCAAATTTAATTTTCTACAACTTTGTTACTGATAGTAGTAAAAGGTTATTTGACCATAACACTTATATTTTAATTATTTATAACCGATACGAAACTTTTTATAACAAAAAGCCCAATAAGAATTTTACAAAACAACACTTTTTTTGTAGAGTAAAAAATGTTGATTATAACGACAATGGCAAAATTGACGAATATGATCCAGCAGTGCTTTATGTATGCGATATTTATGGAAATAATTTACGTGCGTTATCTTCACCTAGTGAAAATGTAGAATCTTTCGAAATTTTTGAAAAGCTGAATTTTGCTATGATAAAAATACAAAGAGATGCCAACGATGACCGCAATTTTAGGAATTCGGAAAACGACTATTATTACGTAAAACTTGACTTAAAAACCTTAACTTTTGGGAAAAAAATTGAAATAAAATAACAATTAGATATTTTTAAAATTTCTATTATCAATTCCCCACATCAATTTTTCACGAAGTGTTTGTAGGTAATTTTCGTTATTTAAATGTAATAAATTCATTTTAAAACCTGCTTTACTAACTGCTAACTCGGTATTTGCTTCAATGCTCTCTGAACGCGAATCTAATGTTGCTAAAAACGAAGTGCTTCTTCCCTCAACTTGAAATGAAATGACGTTAATATCAGAAATAATAATTGGCCTTACATTTAAATTATGTGGTGCAATTGGGGTAATAACCAAACTAGCCGAAGATGGATACAAAATAGGTCCACCACAACTTAAGTTATAACCTGTTGATCCTGTTGGGGTTGAAATAATTAAACCATCGCTCCAATAAGAGTTCAAAAATTCACCATTTATAAAAGTATGAATGGTAATCATACTAGAACTGTCTTTTTATGAATTGCAAAATCGTTTAAGGTATTTTATAAAGTTAAACATATTTGATTTATTTTTATCAAGTTTAGCACAGTTGTTAAATCAATCGTAGATTAGACTTTAACAATTTTTCTTAATTTTTGCAAATGAATTTGCTTATGTTTCGTGATAACTAAACTAATATCATAAAAACAAAAAAAATAAGTATTGCATTTTAAGTCACATTTTCTACATTTGCAGTCCTTTTAGCGGATGTGGCGTAATTGGTAGCCGCGCCAGACTTAGGATCTGGTGTTGAGAGACGTGGGGGTTCGAGTCCCTTCATCCGCACTAAAAAGTGAAAACAGAAATAAGACTGGAAATAATATTTCAGTCTTATTTTTTTTAAAAAAGATTATAATTTAGAAAAATAGATAAAAATGAACGTTACATTTGATAAAAAGGACGCTTTAAATGGTACCATATCAGTACAAATTGAAAGTACTGACTACATGCCAAGCTACGACAAAAAGTTAAAAGACTACAGAAAAAAAGCAAACATACCAGGTTTTAGACCAGGCACTGCGCCAATGGGTATGATTGAAAAACAAGTAGGAAACAGCATTTTATTAGATGAAATTAATACTGCTGCTTCTAAAGGTTTATACGATTATATTAATGGTGAAAAAATTAGCTTATTAGGTGAGCCAGTTTTAAATCAAGAAACTTTAATTGACAAATTAGAAAAAGGCTTAAACTATACTTTCAAATTTGATATTGGAATGGCTCCAGAATTTGATTTGAATATTGGCAAAGGCGATGTGTTTACTAAATATGCTGTTAGTGTTAACGAAGCTGAAGTAAACGAAGAAATTGAGCGTATGCGCAAACGTTTTGGTAAATTAGAAGAAGTAAGTATTGCTGAGCAAGAAAACGACATGGTTTACTTAAACTTAGTAGAATTAACTGACGATAAAACTGCTTTAGAAGGTGGGGTTAAAGCTGATAATGTACCCATGTTATTATCGGCTGTGAAAAATGCTGAAGCAAAAGCATTGTTAACAGGCATTAGTAAAGGTGCTACCTCTACTGTAAATATTTTCACTTTATTCGATAACGATGAGCAAGAAATGAGCCACGCGTTAGGTGTAGCTAAAGTTGGAATTGCCGATTTAAACCAAAACTTTAGCTTTGAAGTAGTGGATATTAAACGCAATGTAGAAGGCGATATTAACCAAGATTTATTTGATGCAGCATATGGCCCAGGAAATATAACTAGTCTTGAAGCATTAAAAGAAAAAGTAGCAGAAGATATTAAAGGATTTTACACTGCACAAGCTGACCATTTGTTAGAACATAACATGATGGATACTTTGGTAGCTAAACACAATGTAACTTTACCTGACGAGTTTTTAAAACGTTGGTTAATGGATAGATATGCTGATAAATTCAATGCTGAAAACATTGATGAAGCATACAAGCCTGAAGCTAATTATTTAAAAAACCACTTAGTGGAAGAAAAAATAATGAAAGCTGCTGATATTAAAATAGAAGAAGCTGATATTAGAGCTGCTGCTGTTGAATATACCAAGCAAATGTTTGGCGGTTATGCCATGACAGGTTTAAACGAGGATTTAATTAACCAATTAATTGAACCAAGTTTGAAAAAAGAAGACTACCGTAGCCGTATGATTAACTCAGCAGTTAAAATTAAAGTAAATGCTGCTGTTAAAGATATGATTTCTGTAGAAGAAAAATTAGTTAGCAAAGACGAGTTTATGAAAATTGTAGAAGAGCATAACGCTGCTCACCACAATCACTAAACTTTAATAGTATTGACCATAAAAAAAGCCGCTTTTAGCGGCTTTTTTTATGGGTTTTTGAACTTCTCTCCACTAATATAAAATAACCAACAAAAATCCTTTCTCTATCTTCAAATCATTGTTATCTTCGCTGCGCATAATTATGACAGAAAGAAAAGTTAGAGTTAGATTTGCTCCTAGTCCTACAGGCGCATTACACATTGGTGGTGTTCGCACTGCTTTATACAATTACTTGTTTGCCAAAAAACATGGTGGGGATTTTATCCTTCGTATTGAAGATACCGACCAAGGTCGTTTTGTACCGGGTGCCGAAGAATATATTATTGAAAGTTTAAAATGGGTGGGCATTGAGCCTAACGAGGGTATTGGTTTTGGTGATGGTCCATTTGCACCTTATCGCCAAAGCGATAGAAAGCCAATGTATAAAAAATATGTTGACCAACTAATTAATGATGGTTATGCTTATTATGCTTTTGATACAGCAGAAGAGCTAGATGCCATGCGCGATAGGTTAAAAGCCTCTAACGTTGATTCGAAGTACGATGCCATTACTCGCACTACTATGATTAACAGTTTAACATTGCCAGAAGACGAAACAAAAAGACGTTTGGAAAACGGTGATGCTTATGTAGTTAGAATAAAATTACCTCGCAAAGAGGAAGTTAAATTTCATGATGAAATTAGAGGTTGGGTTACGGTAAATACCTCAACTATGGATGATAAAGTTTTGTTTAAGTCGGATGGTATGCCAACTTACCACATGGCTAATATTGTAGATGATTATAGCATGCAAATTACCCATGTAATTCGTGGTGAAGAGTGGTTGCCATCAGCGCCATTACACGTGTTATTGTACCGTTATTTAGGTTGGGAAAATGTAATGCCAAAATTTGCTCATTTACCATTATTGTTAAAACCCGATGGTAACGGAAAATTAAGCAAACGCGATGGTGATAAATTAGGTTTCCCTGTATTTCCTTTAGAATGGAAAGATCCAAATAGTGGTGAAATTTCAAGCGGATACAAACAAAGTGGTTATTTACCAGAGGCAGTAGTAAACTTATTGGCATTTTTAGGTTGGAATCCGGGTACGCACCAAGAATTGTTTACCAAAGAAGAATTAGCTGAAGCATTTACTTTAGAAAGAGTAAGTAAGCATGGTGCTAAGTTTGATCAAAATAAAGCTAAATGGTATAACCAACAGTATATCCGTAAAGTTGATAATTCAGTTTTGGCTTTAGAACTTGAAAAGCAATTGGCTAACTATAATATCAAAGCTGAAAAACAATACTTAGAACAAGTTTGCGCTTTGGTTAAAGAAAAAATTAGTTTTATAAAAGAACTTTGGGATTACAGCAATTACTTTTTTGTGGAGCCAACTGTTTATGACGAAACAGTAATTAAAAAACGTTGGAACGAAAAATCGCCTTTGGTAATAAATGATTTAATTGAATTACTTCGCAATATTTCAAATTTTGAACCTGCCAATATTGAAGCTGCATACAACCAAGCGCTTGAGAGAAATGAAGTAGCAAATAAAGATTTTTTACAAATGTTCAGGGTTTGCTTAAGTGGAGTTGCAGGTGGGCCGCCTATTTTTGAAATGGCCGCTTTATTTGGAAAAGAATCAACCATTACAAGGTTAGAAAACGCCTTGAATCGTATTAAATAATACCATTATGAAAAAACTAATTATTCCTTTTGTGGCTTTAATAATTATCATTTCCTCTTGCGGAAGCAATAATTATTTCGATAGATGGCCAGGCCAACGTTTAAGCAGTTTTCCAGCCGAAATGCAAGGTGATTATAAACTGAATATTAGTTTTTTTGCGGGTTTACTTACTGGTTCAAAAAAAGACAGCATTTTGTTGTTAACCATTGATAAAAACAGCATTCACGAAATAGATAAAAATGGTAATTTTGAAAATACTTTAAGCGACAGTTTAGTACTTTCAAAGTTGGGTAGTTATTATGTAATTAGTTCGTTAAAAGCCGATAATAAAGGCTATTGGACAATTGGTTATTTTAAATTGCAAAAAAATGGTTTGCATTACATGCCTTACATGGGTGCTGAAAATGTAAAAACCGATAATTTGGCAAAATATTTAAATTTTGTATCGGTATATAAAACGGGAAGAACCACCGTTAACTCATTGCCAATTAAGGAGCGCGAAGTATTTTATACTTACCATAGCGATACTATTAATTATTATGAAATGGATGATAATCAATTTTTAGCATTTATGGAAAGCGAAAAACCACAAATGCTCATAAAGTTTAATAAAATTACCCCTAAAAAATTAAAAAAATAATGCAACGTCCGGTTAGAGTTTTAGTAGCAAAAGTAGGTTTAGATGGCCACGATAGAGGCGCAAAAGTAATAGCAACAGCCTTACGCGATTCTGGAATGGAAGTAATTTATACAGGCTTACGCCAAACACCCGAAATGGTAGTACAAGCTGCTTTGCAAGAAGATGTGGATGCCATTGGTGTTAGCATACTTTCAGGTGCTCATAATACTGTTTTCCCTAAATTGTTGCAATTAATGAAACAAGAAGGCATGAACGATGTGTTGTTGACTGGTGGTGGAATTATTCCAACTGAAGATATTGAAGAATTAACAAAAATTGGGGTAGGCAAACTTTTTACACCTGGCACAAATACGCAAGATATAGCCGATTACATAAAAGAATGGGTTAAAAACAATAGAAGTTTTTAGGTCCATTCTAAAACTAAAGTAACTTATTTATAATTTATTTAAGCGTTATTTTACTTTCATTTCGTTTCATTTCTGTGCGTATTATATAAATTGATTATGGGTATTGTTTACTTTAGAACAAGAACAATTTGGTCTAATACCTTTAAAAAATCTTCTGGACCAAGGTATCCTGCAACTAATTGTATCTGTTTTTTATTTGGTTGAATAAAGTAAGTAGTAGGAAAACCAGTTGACTTACCTTGAGTTAATTGAGAATAGAGGTCACGACCAGAAATCTTTACTCCATCTAAATCATACTGAACATCTGCAATTTCTGGATTGAATTTTATAATAATAAAATCCTTATTCAAAGCACTTATTATTTTGGTGTCGGTATAAGTATCTCTATCCATTTTTTTACACCAGCCACACCAATCGGTATAGGCGTCTAACAAAATAATTTTATTAGTTTTTTTAGCCAATGGATATCCAGTGTTCCAATCTAACCATTTTAGCTCTTTATCAGCATTTGTAAAGGAGGAATGAAGCAGTAATGCAAAAATGGCAAAAAAAATATTCTTCATGTATATATTCTTTTAATTATCAAAAAATCCTGTTATGAATTGCTTAAGTATATCAATATTTAATTGGTTAAATTCATGAGGTGAATTAGGTAATACTAATAATTGCGAATTCGACACCTTGGAATAAATGTCTATTGTATCATTTAAACTAGCTGTTTTATCCCTGTCACCAATTGCAAAAAGAACAGGGCATTTTATTTTCAAAAAATCTTCATCCGTTATTAGTTTTCCTTTGGCTAAATCCATCATCATATTGCTTGTACTTTTCAATAAATTTTTCCAAACATTGATACCATGGATCATCATTAAATTATTTGCAAATCCAGGAACCTTGTCCATCATTTTGTCAGGGTTTAAGAATTCTAATTCTTTGGTTGCAGACTCTAGATCCCATTTTAATTTTACACTACAGCTAAAGATTTTGTTAACCCGTTCAGGATATTTTATTGCAAACATTAGAGCAGCATAACCGCCCATACTATAGCCAAATAAATTTATCTTTTCTATATTGTTATTATTTAAATAGCTAAGAATATCATTTACAAAAACTTCAAATGTTAAACCATTTAATGGTATAAAATTTCCACCATGCCCACTAAAATTGAGAGTATGTACGTTATAATTTGTACCAAGCTTTTCTTTGATATTATTAAATTGAGCAGAAGAGCCAAGTGCGCCATGTAAAAATAAAATATTCAACATAAAGGATGTTTTTTATATTGCAATGTAAAAAAAAACGTTAAAAAATGGACTAAAAATAACAATATCAACATATACCAAAAAAATAGTACATTTTTTTCAAAGCTTTTTTATACTTTTGATGTCTAATTTATTAATTAACTGTAACTAAATTGAAAACAATAAAAATTACAATCACCATTTTTCTATTAGGATTTACTCAATTAATCTATGCACAAGGTCAAGATCAAACTTCACCAACTTATGATTATAGTTACACTGATAGCACTAGCAATACAGGAGGGGGTGAAACCACTTCAGATTCGACTAATGCAAATTCAGAAAATGCTGTTGAGGTTTACAAACGCATAGTTTTAAACCTTGATTCAAACACGAATTTAATTACCTATACTGGTATTATGGAGCAAGAAGAAAGTGGAAGTGATTCCTTATATGCAAGAGCTAAAAAGTTCGGAGAAAGACTTTTTGGAAAAGATAAGAACATATTTGAGGTTCAAAAGTATGGGCAAAAGTTGGTTATGAATGGTTCAATTACAGCTTATTCATACGCAAATAAATATAATAAAAAAAGTATTGGAAAATATGAGTTCAAAATGACTGTTTCGATAAAAGAAGGTCGTTATAAATATACCATCACAAATTTAGTACACCAAGGGCCAGTTCCTGCAAATGGAAAGCCGTATAGAAATTACTTTGAATACTATTATAATTCACCAACAAACGTAAGAGGAAACGATACAATATTGCGATACGCTGATAAGGAAATAAAAGACACAATAGCAAGGTTTCAAAATTCAATGAAAGAACCTAAAATTATTGATGAAGATGAATGGTAGTATAATTTAAATAAAAGGCCATCAACAATCATGTTGGTGGCCTTTTTATTTTTCAAATATTTAAAAGTACTTTCGCAATATGTCATTAATTATAACATCAGAAGTAACTCTAGAGGCGCTGCAATCAAGAAACATGAACACGATGAGCGAATGGTTAGGTATTGAGTTTATAGAACTTTCACCCGACTATTTAATAGCAAAAATGCCTGTAGATCATAGAACTGTTCAACCACTTGGAGTGGTAAACGGTGGCGCCTTTTGTGCATTGGCCGAAACGGTGGGCAGTATGGCAGCAAATTTATGCATAGATAGAAATAAGTTTGTAGCACTTGGGCTAGATATTAATGCAAATCATGTGCGTTCAGCAGGTAAGGGTTGGGTTTATGGTAAAGCCTTACCACTACATTTAGGCAAATCTACTCAGGTTTGGGAAATTAGAATTACTGATGATGAAAATAAACTTTGTTGCATTAGCAGGCTAACAATGAGTGTAATTGAAATAAGGAAATAGCAAATTTTGAATAAAGCAACTGTATTTTACAAACTTCCTGGCAAAACAGAAATAGTTAAAAAAACAGGAATAATAGACCCTGTATTAAAGCCAATCCCATTTGATGATATTACAGATGAATTATTTCTTTTTTCACCATACAATAGTGGAAATTTAACATATGTTATCCGGTTAAATGATGAAATTTTAAAGTTTGAAACAATTGGATATTCGCAAAATAATGTTAACCATTACGATACCGAATTTGATTTCGTCCAAAAAACAAATAATGCTATTAGCAACATGAAGGACTCAAATGAAATGAGTAAAGTGGTTATGGCTCGATGTTCTAAAAAGAATATTGATTATGAATTAGATATCAATACTTTTTTTTTAAACTTATGTTTAAACTATCCTAACTCATTTGTTTATGCTGTATCAAGTGCAGTAACAGGAACATGGATGGCTGCAACCCCAGAAATCTTATTAAAAACAAACTATTCAACTATTGAAACCATAGCTTTAGCAGGAACTATGTTAAGTAATTCGAAAGGTACATGGGGAGAGAAGGAAACAGATGAACACCACCAAGTAGAAGTATTTATTGAAGAAATTGCTAATAAGCACCATTTTAAACTAAAAGAAATCAAAGGGCCAACGGAATTGATAACAGGCCATTTAAAACACTTATACTCTCATTATACATTTGAATATGATGCTAAAGCTTTAAATAAATTTATTGAAGAGTTGAACCCAACACCTGCTGTAGGTGGAGTACCTAAAAATAAAGCATTAGATTTTATTAAAAAAAATGAAAACTTAAACAGACAGTTTTATACTGGTTTTGTTGGAGTAATGAATAAAAAGGAAACAAATGTATTTGTTAACTTGAGATGCATGGAGCTTTTTAAAAAGCACATAGATTTATATGCTGGTTGTGGTATCACAAAAAATTCAGATGCAAAGGCTGAGTGGATAGAAACTGAAAATAAACTGAAAACATTAGGTAATTTTTTACCGTAAATTTTTAAAAAACTGTTTCATCAAGTCAGCAGCTTCATTTGCTAAAATGCCATTTTCTATTTTTGTTTTAGGATGTAAATTTACCAAGGCCTTTTGAAAACCCCTTTTATCATCTGATGCCGCATAAACAACCCTATTGAACTGCGCCCAAAATATAGCTCCAGCACACATGATGCAAGGTTCTAAAGTAATATAAATAGTACAGTCATTCAGATATTTTGCTCCTAAAAAATTAGCAGCAGCAGTAATTGCTTGCATTTCGGCATGAGCCGTTACATCATTTAAACGCTCTGTTAGATTATGTCCTTTCCCAATAATTTGATTATTGGATACAACAACGCATCCAACTGGGATTTCTCCAATTGAAAATGCTTTTTGAGCTTCAAGTAAAGCTTGTTTCATAAAGTATTCATCTGTAAACAAAATTGATTCCATAAAATTCTATTTAATTTAAAGCAATGTTAATTTATGCAATTTGACTTTTAATATTTAATTTGCAAGGCTTGTAGCGCTAAAATAATGAACAAAATAAGTACAATTTGTATAATTAACGATGATGATATTTTTACGTTTATTCTTAAAAAAAGTATAACTAAACTAAATATTTGTGATGAAGTTATTTCTTTTATTAATGGTGATGAAGCAATAAAAGAATTTGAAAAACCTAATTCGTGTATCCCAAACATCATATTATTAGATATCAATATGCCCGTACTTAACGGATGGGATTTTTTAACCGAGTTTATTAAAATAAATATCCCCCCAACTAAGGTAGATATTTATTTGATAAGTGCCCATATTTCTAACGAAGATTTGATTAAGGCTAAAAATCAAAAAGAAATAACAGGAATATTAACTGATCCGACTGATAGTAAAATTTTAACCGAAATTGTTAAAGCCTATCTTAATTATGCTGCTCAATAAAAAAATAGCCTCCAAATTAATTTTTCAGAGGCTATTATTTTAAATTATTTATTTATATCAAAAGTATTCATAAATGCAGTAGTAAAATTACCTGCTTTAAAATCTTCGTTTTGCATTAATTTCATTTGCAAAGGAATAGTAGTTTTTAAACCTGGTCCTTCAATAATAAACTCACCTAAAGCACGTTCCATTTTAATAATTGCTTCTTCGCGCGTTTGCGCACTTACAATCATTTTTGCAATCATACTATCGTAGTTTGAAGGAATGGTATAACCTGCATAAACATGCGTATCTACCCTTACTCCGTGTCCACCTGGCTTGTGTAAATAGTCAATTCTTCCTGGAGTTGGTCTAAAGTTATTGTATGGATCTTCTGCATTGATACGAACCTCAATACAATGTTTGGTTGGATAATGATCTTTTCCGCTTATAGGTTGACCAGCAGCAATTAATATTTGCTCTTTTACCAAATCATAATTAATTACTTCTTCAGTAACAGGATGCTCCACTTGAATACGTGTATTCATTTCCATAAAATAGAAATTGCGGTGTTTATCAACCAAAAACTCAATAGTACCTAATCCTTCGTATCCAATAGCTGATGCACCTTTTTTAGCAGCCTCACCCATTTTTTCTCTTAACTCTGGAGTCATAAATGGCGATGGAGACTCTTCAATTAGTTTTTGATGTCTACGTTGAATAGAACAATCGCGTTCGCTTAAATGGCAAACTTTACCATATTGATCGCCCGCTAACTGAATTTCGATATGACGAGGTTCCTCTACATATTTTTCCATGTAAATTCCATCGTTTCCAAAAGCCGCCTTCGATTCTTGTTTGGCACTATCCCAATTTTTTTCAAAATCTTCCGACTTCCAAATAATACGCATACCTCTTCCACCACCACCAGCAGTAGCTTTAATAATTACAGGGTAACCAATTTCTTCGGCTAACTTAATCCCTTCTTCAAAACTGCCTAATAAACCATCAGAACCAGGAATCACAGGAACTCCAGCTTTTTTCATGGTGTCTTTAGCGTTTGACTTATCGCCCATGGCATTAATCATTTCTGGACTTGCACCAATAAATTTAATACCATGGTCTTTACAAATTTGGCTGAACTTTGCGTTTTCGCTTAAAAAACCATAGCCTGGATGAATCGCATCGGCATTGGTAATTTCGGCTGCAGCTATAATATTAGCCATATTCAAATACGATTGTTGCGATGGTGGAGGCCCAATACAAACTGCTTCGTCAGCAAAACGTACATGTAAACTTTCTTTATCGGCAGTACTGTAAACAGCTACTGTTTTAATGCCCATTTCGCGTGCAGTTCTTATTACACGTAAGGCTATCTCGCCTCTATTGGCAATTAGAATTTTTTTAAACATAAAGTTTTAGTTTAATATTATTTATTAATACAATTAGCCCATAATCAATTGATTAAAGGCTAATGATAAAAGTTTTTTCTATGCAATTGAATTACATAGGCTCTACTAAAAACAATGGTTGATCATACTCTACCGGAGAAGCATTTTCAACTAATATTTTTACTATTTTACCTGAAACTTCTGATTCAATTTCGTTAAATAATTTCATTGCTTCAACTATACATAAAACTTGACCAACTTTAATTTCATCGCCTATATTAACAAACGCAGGTTTGTCAGGGCTTGGTGTTTTGTAATAAGTTCCAATCATTGGCGATTTGATAGTAATTAAATTACTAGCAACAGGAGCGGAAGTAACGGCAGGTGTATGCAAAGTATTTACAGGTGCTGTTGCCACTGGCGCAGCAGGAGCAATTGCTTGAACCACAGGAGCTGCTGCTTGTTGAATAATGGTAGTTTTTTCTTCTACTTTTTTAATAGATACTTTAAAATCACCACGCTCTACCTCAACCTCCGATACACCACTTTCTGAAACTAATTTGATTAGTTCTTTTATTTCTTTTAATTCCATGTTCTTCTTTTTATTTCTAATTGTAAAACTATTTTTTAAAATGTAAATATCAATATTTTTTACAAAATACCTATATAATTATTTAATAATGAGCTTGCTTTAAATTAATAAGCCCACTTTAAATAAATAGCCCCCCAAGTAAAACCACCACCAAAAGCAGCTAGTACCAAATTATCGCCTTTTTTCAATTTATTTTCCCATTCCCAAAGTAATAAAGGCAATGTTCCATTGGTAGTATTACCAAAATGATCAATATTTATCATTACTTTTTCTTTATCAAGGCCCATTCTGTTTGCGGTAGCATCAATAATACGCAAGTTTGCTTGATGAGGAACTAACCAAGCCACATCATCTGCAGTTAGATTATTGCGTTCCATAATTTCAGCACTCACATCAGCCATTCCTCTTACCGCAAATTTGAACACGGTTTGACCTTCTTGATATACAAAATGTTCGCGAGCATCAACTGTTTCGTGGCTAGCAGGTTTGATACTTCCACCTGCTTTTTGGTGTAAAAAATGACGACCTGAGCCATCTACTTTTAAAACAGAGTCTATTAATCCTAAACCTTCTTCATTTGGCTCTAATAGAATACATCCGCATCCATCACCAAAAATTACACATGTATTTCTTTCTGTGTAATCAATAATGGAAGACATTTTATCACCACCAACTACCAAAACTTTTTTATAGGCGCCACTTTGTATGAAACGACTTCCCGTTTCTAAACCAAACAGAAAGCCAGAACAAGCAGCTCCTAAATCATACCCGAAAGCATTTGTTGCTCCTATTTTATCTGCTAAAATACAAGCCGATGATGGAAAAACCATATCAGGAGTAACTGTACAAAAAATAATTAAATCAATATCCGTTGCACTAATACCCCTTTTTTTAAGTAAACCATTAACAGCCTCTACCGCCATATCAGAAGTTCCTAAGCCTTCGCCTAAAATTCTTCTTTCTTTAATTCCTGTTCTGCTTACAATCCATTCATCATTAGTATCAACCATTTTTTCCAAATCCTTATTGGTTAGAACTTTAGGTGGCACATACCCATTAACTGCTGTAATTGCTGCTGTAATTTTTGTCATTAGTAAATTTTTTGCTAAAATAATCTTTGTATTCAATTTTTATGAATAAAGTTTAGTTTAGCTTTAATGAAAAACGCCTCCTTTTATAGAGGTAATCTTAAATTTTATTGAATTGGAACTAAATTTTTAAACTGTTCGCGAATGATATTGCACAAATCGGATTTTACAACATCACGCGCAGTAAAAATCATATTTTTAAATGCTTTTGCATTCGAAATTCCATGACCAATTATAACTGGTGCATTAACCCCCAAAATTGGAGTTCCACCATAATTTTCATAGTCAAATCTATCTAAAAAAGCATCTTGAACGCCTCGTTTTTTCATTACATAATAAAAAGCTTCATAAGCTTTTAAGGTAACATTTCCAGTAAATCCTTCGCAAACTATTACATCCGACTTGTCTGACAATAAATCTCTACCCTCTACATTTCCAACAAAGTGAAAAGCATTGGATTCGTCCATTAATTGATGGGCTGAGATAGTTACTAAGTTACCTTTTTCTTTTTCTTCGCCAATGCTCAATAATCCTATTCTTGGGTCAGCATAACCATGAACATGTTTCATCATTAAACTACCCAATACTGCAAATTGATATAATACATCAGGTTTACAATCAGCATTTGCTCCTACATCTAACAATAACCCAAACTTACCATTAGGCTTTGGAATTGTAGCTGTTATAGTTGGGCGTATAACACCTTCAATTGGTTTTACTGTAAACATAGAACCAACTAACATTGCACCAGTATTACCAGCACTAACAAAAGCATCTACTTGCTTACTAGCAAGTAATTTAAAACCAATAGAAATACTTGAATCCTTCTTTTGAGAAATTGCCTTAGTTGGGTGTTCACCCATTCCAATAACTTCAGTAGTATGCACAAATTCGAACCTTGAATCGCTCACACCTTGAGATTGTAATAACTTTTCGGCCTGTTCTTTATCGCCAATTAGCACAATGGTATCATCAGCACCAAGTTCCGCTAAAGCTAAAACAGCACCTAAAATAGCTTCTTTGGGCGCAAAATCGCCACCCATAATGTCAAAACCAATTTTCATTTGCTAGTTGTTTGGGGTTAATTTAAAAAACGAAAAACGAAAACGCTTTAAAAAAGCACTTTCGTTTTTAGTATTTGATTTTAAGCTAAATGCTTAAACATCTGATTTCATATCAGGGAAAACATGTTTTCCACGGTAGAAACCATCTGCTGTAACGCGGTGGCGCATGTGAACTTCACCCGATGTTGAATCGATTGACAATGTTGGAACAGCACCTTTATAATGTGTTCTGCGCTTATCGCGTCTTGCTTTTGAGATTTTTCGTTTAGGATTTGGCATTTTACTTCTCTCCTCGTGTTATCAGTTTTTGTTGTAAAAATTTTTTAATGCATCCCAGCGTGGGTCAGATTCAGGATTTTCATCTTCTTCATCATCGCCTTCATAGGTTTTTATTTTATCAATGAATGCTTGGTTATGTTCTTTATCAGCATCCTCACAACTAATTTTAGTTGGAATGGCTAATAAAAAATAATCATAAATAAATTGCTTAAAATCAAATTCATGCAACCCTTTTGGCAAATAAATGATTTCATCATCATTTAAATTTTCGGGACCATCAATTAATTTTATCAATAAATAATATGTCTTATCTAAAGGCAAATCAAAATCATCTAAGCAAGTATCGCAAGTGGTAAATACGCTGCCGGTAATTTTAAACTGCATTTCGTACATACTCTCCTTTTTATCGAGCTTAACCTCACATTGAACATTCGCGCTTTCAAATGGCTTATCTGCAACTTCTTCGTACAAATCGGTACCAATTGGAAACGTAAATTCGTTTTTTCCAAAACGGAGTTTATTGAACTCAACTATGTATGTTTTTGTTTTCAACCTTAAAATAAAGCCTACAAATGTAATTTTTTGTGAATAAAATATTAGCTTTTTTTTTAAAAAATGTAAAAAAACTTCTTTATAAGTTTGTTTTTATTTTTAACGAACTATATTTAAGCAAGTTAGCTTATTGAAAAAAATAAAGTTTCTATTGTATCAAAATTTTGTTTTTGTAGACTAAAGTCAAACATATGATAGTAAAAGTTCTATTTAATTGAACGTATGTATATTTAAAATAAGATAGTGCGTCATAAAGTGATAATTATGAATGTATGATTTATAGGTTTTAATTTTTAACTAATCAAAGTTTTTTAATTCGTTTACTCTGTTTGCATCAAGTCTAATAAATATAAATAGCAATATGGTAAAGCTTAATAAAGCTGAACCTCCATAGCTAAAAAACGGCAGAGGAATACCTATTACTGGCATTAAACCTAAAGTCATTCCTATATTGATTAAAAAATGGAAAAACAAGATTGAAACCAAACTGTAACCATAAATACGGTTAAACTTGTTCCTTTGTCTTTCCGCCATAACCATTAGTCGCCATAAAAAAAGCATGTAAATCGAAATAAACAGAAACGAGCCCAAAAAACCAAATTCTTCACCTATAGTGCAAAAAATAAAATCGGTACTTTGTTCAGGTACAAACCTAAATTTATTTTGAGTTCCTTCTAAAAATCCTTTTCCTAAAGGTCCGCCAGATCCTATAGCTATTAATGATTGTTGCACATTGTATCCAGCACCTTTCAAATCTACCTCTTTGCCTAAAAGTACATTTATCCTAGTGCGTTGATGGGCTTGCATTACATTCTCAAAAACATAATCAATACTGCTAACATAAGCACTTGCAAAAATTACCATTCCAATTGTTAGAAAAACAAGTAATTGTGTACGCCTTACCATGGCTAAAAAAGCAATGGCAATGACTGCTAATCCAATAATAATATACAATGGCTTTATTAGCAAAGCCATTACTCCTAGAACAGCCAATAAAACACCTACAACTAACAACCAACCTGGTAAACCTTCGCGATACAAAACCAATGAAAATGAAGCGAAAACCAATGCTGAACCAGTTTCGTTTTGTAATAAAATAATGGCCATGGGTAAAGCAATAATGGCCATTGAAATGGCTTTTACTTTCCAATTTTTAAAATCAATATTATAACCACTTAAGTATTTAGCTAAAGCCAATGCAGTTCCAAATTTGGCAAACTCTGCCGGCTGAATTTGAAAACTTCCAATTCGAATCCAACTGCTACTTCCTTTAATTTCCGCACCTATGGCAAAAGTAGCCAAAAGCATGAGGATGGTAATGCCATAGAATCCGTAAGCAAACGCATAAAAAAGTTTTTCATCAACCAATAAAATAAGTAGCCCTAAAAATGCCGATACCACAATCCATAACAATTGCTTGCCATAGTTTTTGTCCATATCGTAAATATCAGGATTGGTTTCAGAGTACACCGATGCGTATATGCAAAGCAAACCAGCTATTACAAAAACGCAATAAAGCGTTAGTACAAGCCAATCAATGCTTGCTGGTTTTGGTTGCTGTTGAGTCATTTAAAATTGGTTTGTGTGTTAAATTTCCTTTCATCATACGTTCAACTAAGTAAGGGCGCGTATCATGTTTTTTGGTTAAATATTGTTCTATCATTAAACTGGCTATTGGCGCAGCCCAAGTGGCTCCAAAACCTGCATTTTCTACTACCACTGCTATGGCAATTTTAGGATTATCCTTTGGTGCAAAGGCAAAGAAAATACTATGGTCTTTGCCATGCGGATTTTGAGCTGTTCCGGTTTTACCACAAATGGCTATTCCCGGAATTTTAGCTATATAAGCTGTTCCGTGATTTACCACATCTTCCATTCCATTGATTACTACCGGAAAATAACTGGTATCAACTGTACTCCAATGTTTTACATTGTATTCAGGATTTGGATTTTTTTTGCCCTCAATACTTTTTACAATATGAGGAGTAATATAATAGCCACGGTTAGCTACCAATGCAGTAGCATTTGCCATTTGTAAAGGTGTTATCCCTAATTCACCTTGCCCAATTCCCAAAGAGATAGTTGTTAAAGCCTGCCAATGATTTCGGCCATAAATTTTATCGTAATAGGTAGCTTTTGGCACAAATCCTGTTCCCTCACCATATAAATCTACTCCTAATTTTCGGCCCATTCCAAAACTTGCCAAATGGTCGTAAAGTTTATTATAAGCATCTTCTACTTTGCGGTATTTGGGGTTGTTAACCACAGTTCTGTAAACATGGCAAAAATAGGCATTACAACTAACAGCTATGGCTCCTTGGAGTGGTAATGGCGAACCATGCGCATGACAGCCCACATGTAATCCTCCTGAATTAAATCCACCATAGCAGCCATACGCGGTACTAGGATAAAGCACTTGTTCTTGCTGGCCTATTAGGCTCATAATTACTTTAAAAATAGAACCTGGAGGATATGGTGCAGCTATTGGTCTGTTAAACAGAGGTTTACTTGGGTCGCGTAAAAGCTCCATGTAATGATTTCCTCTGTCACGGCCTACAAATAAGTTTGGATCGTAAGTGGGGCTACTTATCATAGATAGTATTTCGCCACTGCTGGGTTCAATAGCTACCACACTACCAATTTTGTTTTGCATCAATTGCTCGCCTAACTCTTGCAGTTTTTGGTCAATGGTTAAATTAATTTTTTTACCAGCTACAGCTACAGTATCAAATTCACCATCTTTATAACGGCCTTGGGCGCGGCTTTTGCTATCAACCAAAACATATCTTACACCTTTTACACCACCTAATTCTTTTTCATAAGTACGTTCTACGCCACTAATTCCAATAAAATCGCCCATGCGGTAATAACCGTTTGAGTTTTCAATCATTTTTTCGGTAACCTCGCCAATATAACCCATTATATGAGCTGCATTTTTGTATTTGTATTTTCTATCGGTTCTAACAACCACATCAAAACCCTGAAAATCGAAAAGCATTTCTTGAAAACGAGCGTAAGTGGCCATGGTCAATTGTTTTTCGAAAACCGAAGGCCTATAAATGGCATAACCTTTTTGGCGTTTTATTTTTTCAAATCTATCAATAAACTCTTGTTTGGTAATGCCTATTACCTCGCAAAAAGCATTGGTATCAAGGTTTTTAACTTGTTCTGGAGTAACAAATAAATCGTAAATATTATCGTTATAAACCAACAAATCGTTATTTCTATCCATAAGCAAACCGCGGGCAGGATAAATGGTTTGCTCTTGCAATACATTGTTTTGAGCTGAACGTATGTAACTTTCGTCAAATATTTGAAGAGTAAGCAATCTGATAACATAAACAAATGCTATAAAAATAAATACCCCTAATAAAATTTTTTGCTTAATTTGACTTTCCATTTAGCTTGTTCAACTCAACGCAAATGTAATATCTAAAAAATTGCTTATTGCATATTGGCTAAAAATATTTTTTATAAATTAGTTAACATTTGCCTCAAGAAGTCAATTATTCCATAATTAGGTATAAACCCCAAACAACCATAGCTGCACCAATACTGGTTATACCATAAAGTATAAAATGATAATACTCGTTAGAGATGGGCATGGTTAAATTGGTTATACATCCTAAAAATAAAATAACAGCACCAATGGCCAATAATTTAAACCCTTTTTGAGTTCTAGCTTCTCTGGCTGTTTTATTTTCTAAATCCATTTCTAAGTTGTTTTCTAACATGTCTGTGTCTAAGTTTTCCATAGGTTTTCGGTTTAAAAGAGTTGATGGTTAATAATATGACTTTTAACAAACATACATTTAGTGTGCTGAATTACAAACGGTTTAAAAATATTTAATTTAAAAAAGTGTCATTTTTTTAAAAATAAATTCACGTAATAAAAAACCAAATGTTTGGTAGGTGGAAGTTTAAATGCAAAATCAGTTGGTGCGGGAAATTGTAAAGAAGTAACATGTTACGTCTTTAGCTAAAAACACGTTGCATGCAACGTCTCTAAATGGTCGTTGGGAAACACAATGGTTTTCTTGTGGCAAGGTAGAAACGTTTAATTAAACGTCTTTACAGCCAATGTTGTCCTCCTCATCCAAAATCAATATATTTGAATTACGCTAATAATTGCACGCGAGGTAAGGCTGCAATGGCGAAAGGATAGTAGTATAATTCGGTGCTGGAAATTATAGAGACGTAACATGTTACGTCTTTAGCTAAAAAGACTTTGCGTGCAACGTCTCTAAATGGTTGTTGGGAAATTCAATGGTTTTCTTTGGGCAAGGTAGAGACGTTTAATTAAACGTCTTTACAGCCGATGTTGTCCTCCTCGCCAAAATCAATAAATTTGAATAATGCTAATAATTTTTAAATGGAAAAAATTAAAAAAAAAGAAGCCATACATGGTTTAATCCTTTTTATTGGAGGGATTTTGATATTTATAATAAGCAATTTTTTTGTAAATAAATTTGATTTCAAAAAAAACGGAAAACATAGTATTGCTGAAATTTATGACTTTCATGTTTTAGCAAAATCTGGACATTCTATCTGTTTTAAATTTTCAATTAATAATCAACAATTTAAAAGTTGTCAATTTGAAACTTTTTCGAACAGTACTCTAAGGTCGATGCTTTTGGGCAAAAAATTCCCTATAATTTATAATCCCGAAAAGCCAGAAGAATGTGATATATTAATTACAGAGTATGATTTTAAAGAATATGATTTAGTATACCCAGACAGTCTTTACTGGGTTGAAGAAAATAGATAACAAATATGAATTAGTCGATGTTGTCGTCCTCACCAAAATCAATATATTTGAATAAAGCTAATAATTGAATAGCATAGTAAAAAGCGGTTTGCAAATACTTGGAGTAAATTGTTTGGAGGGTAAATTTAAATAATTAGGGTTTCTTGGATATTGGACACCAAAATAATAATATAATTTTGAACACACGTGTATTTATAATTATTGTACTTCTTGCGGGTAGTTGTGCTAATAGGCGCAATATTGTTGAAAGTAATGAACCTCCACCGGGCGGTACTGAAGGAATCTTTCATTACAATTGTGATACTTTTAACGAGAATAATGAGATTGAAATTTCGGAACACACGGTTTCAAAACCTATTAATTTTGAAAACGAAGTTGTTTTCTTTGATAAAGTAATAGCAAAATCAATTTGCGATAGTTTTGTAAAAAAGCATTTAGCAAGTGTGAATATAGTTTACAGAATCACATACTTAACCGACACTCAAGGATTCGTAAACCAGTTAATAGTGGAAGATTTGAAAAATAAAAAAGAATCAAAATTATTATCAAAGTTAACATCGAAAACACACACTATTGGTTATTCAGAACAAAATAAGGTTGAGAACGTGAAAGAATTCTATATTAAATTCAAAAGTCTAAATGATTGTAAGTACTATTTTCGCAATTAGTTTTAGAACTTTAAACCAAAAGTTTTCAATAAGCAATTTACAATATACAAGTATAAATGATTTGGATGGTAAATTTAAAGTAGCATAAAACATTGAAAAATTATGAAACTAATATATTTATTTTTAACACTAATGGTTCCTTTTTCTAAAAGTGCTTCTGTTGAAAATTTACTTGAAGATAGAATAAAAATACTTGAGAAAACATATACTCTTGAGTTAAATCGTATTTACTATTACAAAGGCGAAAAGGTGTTGAACAGTAAACATTTATCAACTTTTATTAGTTGTGGAATTAACATTAAAGATATTAAAAGAATTGTAACTCAAAGATATTTGAAAAAGGATTATAATTATATTCCAATAACAATAGAAATGTGGTCATTTGAAAACGACCAAAGGGCTATGTCTTTTCAGAAAGAAATTGCCGCCAAATTACCATTAGTAAAGTGTGCAATGTTAAAAATAGAATGTACTTATTTTGTAAAAAATAACATTGTTATTTCAATAACAGGAAATCCAAAACAACAATCTCTTTTGGATAAAATATATAGGAATTTAGATATATAAAGACATTCCAGCCGATGTTGTCGTCCTCGCCAAAATAAATATATTTGAATAAGCTAATAATTGCAAGCGAGGAGGTATGCAATGGCGAAAGTTTTACTAATGAAAAACGATCAAATACATTCCAATTTAATAGTTTTTGCTACACTGTTTTTTAGTGTTGCTATTGTTACACTTTTCTTTATTATTAATTGGAAGGACGATAATTCCTTACCTTACAACATAAAGTTTATTATTAATTTTTGGCTAACAATTGCTTCTTTGGTAAATATTATCACTCTCTTAAACTGGAAGTTCGTTTACTATGATATTGACCATATTTATTATCGTCCCATGTATTCAAAAAAGATGGTAGTAGTGAAGAAAACAGACATCATTACATTAACCAACCTGTTTACATTTAATGATTATTTGAATTACAGAATACAGTATAAAAATATTTCAGGAGAAATTCAATCAATAGTTTTCCTAAGTTTGAAATCAAAAAAAGAAATTCGATACATTATAGACCAAATAAAGTATGAGGATTAAATTATATGATGAAGTTATCTTTTAAAACAATTGCCTTAATTATATTATTTGCGGGCTTATTGATGTTTTTATATTTTAAAAATCGTAAAAAAGTAATTCGGGATGAATTTAAATTATATTATTACGATAATTACGACTATTGCAATGTTTATCTTGGAGGAATGGCTTTATTGCCATCTGGCTGCGATTCGGCCAAATGGAACGATTTAATCATTGTAACAAAAAGCGATAAATGGAGATGTTCAATAGATAAAGAATGTTACTTTATTATTGATATGAATAAATACATGGCAGACCCAAGGCAAGAGTTAAGTTCAGGAGTTAAAGGCCCTTACAGTTTGGAGGAGTTTTCTCTAATTGACCCTTTAAAAGAAGTTTCGTTTGAAGGAGCTTATTGAGTTTATTCCAGCCGATGTTATAGTCCTCATCAAAATCAATATATTTGAATAAAGCTAATAAACGCAAGCGAAGATGTTTACAATGGCAGAACACCTAACACAAATAAAGAAATGAAATAGAATAACAATGAAAGATATAATATTAGCAATAATAGTATGCAATGAGAATTTTAAAGGAGAGTATGCCTTGAAATACCTTCTTGGAAAAACTACTCAATATGATTCATTTAAAAAATTAATTAATGAACTTCAAACTTCAAATTTTATTGCTGTAGAAACCATAGGAGGCTTAAGTACATATTCACCGACAGATAATGGAATTAATTATATTAACGGTAAAGATTTGAATACCATTATCGAGAATGTGAAAATATATTTTACTAAAGATGAATATTTCGAGGATTTAAAATCTTATTTCAATAAATTGCTATAATTTAATAACGCTAATAATTACAAACGAGGACGCCTGTAATGGCTAAAAATAAAAGTTATTTACATAAAAAAAGCTGCCCTTGTGAGGCAGCTTTTTTATTGGGTTTGCTTATCAATTATAAGCCCGAACTAATAGCATTTAGTTTATCAGTAAACTCTTTGGCTACTGCTTCTTGTTGGTTCATTTGAGCCACTTGCATACAGTAAGTCATTATCTGAATATTTTCTTCTAACTCAGGTTTTACCAATTTGTATTTGCTTGAACTACGGAAAGTTTTGTAGTATTTAGCTTTGGTTTCGCAGGTATTTAAAATTTCGCGTAATAAAGCATTTGCTTTATTTGCTGAACCTGCTAAGAAATAACCTTCGGCCAAACGTACCGAAAATACATCATGCGCAATGGTTTTTGATGGCAATACTTTTTGGCAATAGTCTAATGCTTTTATTGCACTGTCTTTTTTACCTTCTCTAACCAATTGTTCAGCCAAACGATAGAATATGTTACGGAAATTTTTAGTTTGACGTAAAATAGTTTCATCTAAGTATACACCAGGTTGATCCATATTACCCCACTTAAATTTGGTCATTAAGTTGGTCCATAAAATTTTGCTATTAATACGTCCCGGACTTGGGTCATTAGGGTCTTGTTGGTTAAATATAGGTACCAAACGGTAAGTTAAACCTTCCATTTGGAAATGGCTTTGCATATTTAAATATACATCGCTACCAGTAGTAATAGCCCAATAAATTGGTCTTTTGTTAATGTTAGTTGCTACAATATCTAAAGTTAATAAATCAGGTTTTAGCATATTGCTGCTATTGCTAATTTCAAACTTAATACTATCCACCATTAAAGCTGCATCTTCTGGTTGAACTACACCATTTTTCAAACAAGCTTCTTTGTCTATTTTTACACTAAAACGTTTGGTAGGGTAGTAGTTAATATATTCGCCACCTTGCAATTGCACTTGGCTTTCTTTGTTATCATCACCCATAAACTGTAATAATTTTCCTAAATCGTAGTAGTCGGTTTTGTTTAAACCCAAAGCAGGATTTTCGTAATAAACTACATAATTTCTTTTATCAGCTGCATAAGTTTCAGGACTCCAACTAAATTCTACTGGTTTTCCATCGTAAGCAGGGCGTCTTAAGCCATCTGCATACCAATCGGTTCCTAATAAACTTAAATTAATAATTCTGATATCACTTCTAATATTTTCTACGTTTTGAGCATACCAAAGTGGGTAAGTATCGTTATCGCCATTGGTAAATAAGATGGCATCTTTAGCACAACTATTTAAATAATCTTCAGCAAAATGTAAAGCTGTAAAACGATTAGAACGGTTATGGTCATCCCAGTTTTGTTCTGCCATTAAAATAGGCGCACCTAATAAACAAGCTATGGTAGTAATAGCAGTTGCTGCCATGGCATTCATTTTTTTCGATAACCAATCAATAATTGCTAATACGCCTAATCCTATCCAAATAATAAAAGTTTGGTATGAACCTACATAAGCATAATCGCGTTCACGCGGCTGATGCGCAGGGAAATTCAAATATAAAATAATGAAGAAACCTGTAAATAAAAACAAAGTAGTAACCACAGTTGCATCTTCCTTTTGTTTTTTGAAATGGAAAATCAAACCTAAAATACCCAATATTAATGGAATACCAAAATATACATTTCTAGCTTTATTGTCCTTAATAATTGCAGGCATATCTTTTTGTGGTCCTAATCTCCATTCGTCAATAAAACTAATGCCACTAATCCAATTTCCTCGGGTTGCATCGCCATAACCTTGGTCATCATTTTGTCTTCCAACAAAGTTCCAGAAGAAATAACGCCAATACATAAATCCTAATTGATACGACAATAAGAAATCAATGTTTTTGCCAAAAGTAGCTTTTTTACCTTCAGGAATATTTTCCCAACTGCGGTACGCTTGAATATAATCGCCTCTATCAGCCCACATACGTGGCAATATTGTACAATCTTTAGGGTCGTAAACTCTTTCTAATTTTTCACCTGCTTCTACATAACTTTCTTTGCCATTAGCATCAGTTAATCTGCGGTAGTTCATACCTTTCGATTTGGTATCGATAGGGCGAGCGTAAAAATATTGACCATACAATAAAGGATTATCGCCATACTGTTCACGGTTAATGTACGATAACAAAGCAAAAGGTTGGTCAGGGTCGTTCATGTCAATTGGCGGATTTCCTAACGAACGAATGATAATCATTGCGTAGCTCGAAAAACCGATTACAATAAACGAAAATGCTAAAACCATGATGTTTTTTACCGCATTGCTAATCTTAGCATAAAAGAATATTATATAGATTAAACCTGTTAAAAAAGCCCAACCTACTAAAGTTCCAATTCCTGAATTGATATTAAATGAAACCAATACCAACGATGTATAACATGCAATGGCAATGTATAAACTAGTTTTCTTGTTGGTTTGTGTGTAATGTAAACCAGAAGCCATTAAAGCCAACATGATTACAATTAATAACAATGCACCTGAGTTAGTGCCCATTCCTAATGAGTTTACAGTAAAGTAGTCTAATTTGGTTGCTAAATTTGGTAAACCTGGAATAACACCAAATTGTACAAAACCAATAGCTAAAATGGCTACAGCACTGGCTTTTAAGAAGCCCGGTAAAGTGTATTTGTTCTTTTTAAAATAGTATACATACACAATAGCTGGAATAACCAATAAGTTCAATAAATGGACACCAATAGCCAAACCAATTAAGTAAGCAATTAATACAATCCAACGGTCAGCACCTTTTTCATCGGCATTGTCTTCCCATTTTAAAATACACCAAAAAGTTAAGGTAGTAAAAAAACTTGACGAAGCGTAAACCTCAGCTTCAACAGCCGAAAACCAGAATGTATCGCTAAAAGTTAATACCAAAGCTCCTACTAAACCTGCAGCCATAACTGCAAAAGTTTGTTGGCCACTAATTTCATTAACTGTTTTGTTAATTATTTTACGGCCTAAGTGTGTAATGGTCCAAAAGGTAAACATAACACATAAAGCACTGGTAGTAGCCGAAACCATGTTAACCATAAATGCTACTTTGCTAGGATCGGCAGCAAAAAGTGAAAACACACGACCAATCATTAAAAACAAAGGTGCTCCTGGCGGATGGCAAATTTGTAAACGATACGATGCTGAAATAAACTCACCACAATCCCAAAAACTAACAGTAGGTTCTAGCGTAAGTGTGTAAGTAATAATTGAAATAATAAATGTAACCCAACCGAGTACATTGTTGCTTAATTTGTATTGATTCATTCTTGCTATATAGTTTCTAGTTATAAATTTTTACTGGTTTTAGCTTAAAAGGCAAACATAAGCGAAAATGCCTTATAGCGCAATAGTAAATATTTTGCTTTTTTAAATTGTATATGCTGATTAAGTCAATGATTTTTTAGTTGCAGAGCCATTTCTAAATTCCTTATTTTAAGTTTTTTATAAGTTTTTACTCTTGATTTTTTTGTACAATTTCAGGTTTTTGTCGTTTACCCGACAATTGCCTATTACCTTAAATATTTCCTTTGTGGCATACAATTGAAATAAATATGAAACAATTTTTTTTGGCAGCAGTATTTGGTTTGTTAACCTTTTCGGTTTTTGCTCAAACCGATTTTAACATACGCAAAAAACATTTTAACTTAGATAAAAGCAGTTTGGCTATTCAAGGTTACGATCCTATTTCTTACTTCGAAGGAAAACCGCAAAAAGGTGTAGCTCAATTCTTGGTTTTTTACAAAGGCGTTCAATATTATTTTGTTTCAAACGCACACAAAGAACAATTTTTAAAAACTCCCGAAAAATTTGAACCTGCTTATGGCGGTTGGTGTGCATACGCAATGGGGGAATATGGTGATAAAGTGGAAATTGACCCAACATCGTACAAAATTACAAACGGAAAACTTTATTTATTTTATTACAGCTTTATCAATAAAACATTGAATAAATGGAATTTAGATGAGGCTAATTTAAAGGCCAAAGCCGATAAAAATTGGGAACTATTAATAAAAAAATAACATGAAAACAGCAAAATTGTATTTGTTAGGTTTGGTAATGCTCGCCTTTAATATATCAAATGCCCAAAACCAAAGTGTATTAGTGGAGCATTTTACCAATACGCTGTGCTCTATTTGTGCTTCGCGCAATCCGGGTTTTTACCAAAATTTGCAAAGTCAGCAAGATGTATTGCACATAGCTTACCATCCCAGTTCGCCTTATGCTGCTTGTGTTTTAAATAAACATAACAAAGCCGAAAATGACGATCGAACCAATTATTATGGCATTTATGGTGGAACTCCGCGCTTGGTAATTAATGGTGTGGTGCAATTAAGTTCTACCAACTATGCAAGTGCAGCTATTTTTAACCCATTTAAAAATATTACTGCCAATGTATTGATAAAAGCCAATCAAGTGATAGTTGGCGATAGCATTAAAAGTTTTGTTACTATCAAAAGATTGACCAATCAAGTGTTATCAAATTTAAAATTACAAGTTTTGTATGTGGAAGATACCTTGTTTTACAATGCTCCAAATGGCGAAAGCAAGCATTTTGATGTATTTAGAAAATCAGCAAGTGGTTGGCAAGGTTTAACAGTAAATATTCCTGCACAAATTAACGATTCAATTGTAATACAAACCGCGACAACAATTAATATAGCATGGAATAAAGATAGAATTTACACCTTAGCATTTTTGCAAAATACTGATAAAACGATTTTAAATGTAGCTAAGTCAACAGGTAATAAAACATCAAATACAGGCATCAAATCAATTCATGATTTAGGAATAAAAGTTTATCCTATTCCAGTAAATAATTACTTAACTATTGAACAATCAAGTAATGTAAATACTCTAATATCTCTAATAAATATTTTGGGAGAAGTGGTACTAAATAAACAAATAAATTACTCAGAAAACATAGATTTATCAGGACTTTCAAAAGGAATTTATTTTTTAAGTCTTGAAAACTCAAACGGAAAAGCCATTCAAAAAATTATCATTCAATAAAAATCTACCTATGAAAAAAATTATCATCAACATTGCCAGATTTGGCGCAGCAGCTATTTTACTGCAAACTTTGTTTTTTAAATTTACAGCCGCACCTGAGTCGGTTTATATATTTAGTACCTTAGGCATAGAACCTTACGGAAGAATTGGAAGTGGCATTGCCGAGTTAATAGCTGCCATATTGTTATTATGGCCAAGTAAATCGCTTATTGGTGCCTTGCTTTCTATGGGTGTTATGAGTGGAGCTATATTATCGCACGTATTTATTTTAGGTTTTCAAATTATGGATGATGGCGGGTTACTTTTTGCTTTAGCTTTAATTGTATTTTTATTAAATGCAGTAATAGTACTGTTTAACTTTAAAAAAGTAATTGGCATAAACCTATTTAAGCCTTCACAAATTATTAATCAATTGAGTTTATAATTATGAAAAAAATAATATTACTCTTTAGCATATTAATTATTGCCATTAGTTGGTGTTTTGGTCAGAATAGTAGTGTGTCGTATTTAAAAAATGGTTTAAATAATTTAGATTTAAATGTTTCGGGTAATGGCACTTCATCTGTTTTTGCCTTTGGTGCTAATCATTTACATACAATAACCAAAAATAAAAAATTTAGAATTGGCTACGGAATTAGGTTTAATTCAAGTAACGGAAGTGGTAATTTTATTACAGCCCCGGCTAAGTTAACCAGCGGAGTGGAAAGCCCTTTGGTGATTTTTAGTGAAGATAAATTAGAGAATTTTGATACTATTGGTATCAGTAGTTTTAATGTAAATAGTTTAAATGCTTCCATTCATTTAAATTATGCTTTTACTAAAAAATGGGAAGTTGAATTTAATATAGATGCCATTGGTTTTAGTTTTGGCAACGCTGTAAATGCGCAATACCAAAGCAGTAAAAGAACAATTGAAAATGTTAATCAAACAGCGAATCCTACATCATTTAACTTATTGCTAATTAGTGATAACGATTTAGGAAATTTAAACTCGGAAATTAAAATTATATACTATTTTCGTAATAATTGGGCAATTAACTTTGGTGGTAATTTTATTTTTAATGAGTTTACTACTAACAATAAATTGTTTAAAGATAATGATAGGTTCAGGCAAAAATCGTTTGTGCCAATGATAGGAGTTTCATATTCACCTTTTAAAAATACTCAGTAATGAAAATAAAATCAATTTTACAAGTAGCAGTTTTGTTATTGTTAGCTCATTTCAGTTTTGCTCAAACGCCTTTAAAAGTAGTGTCAAGCGCAATTACATTTACCATTAAAAATGCAGGGTTGAAAGTAAATGGTTCTTTCAGTGGCTTGGAGGCTGATATAAGATTTAGCCCTACAGAATACAAAGCATCAACCATTAAGACTTCAGTAAATGCCAATTCCATAAAAACAGGAATTGATGCTAGAGACAATCACTTAAAAAAGGCTGAATATTTTGATGTGGTTAATTTTCCTAAAATCACCATGGAATCAAGCTTTTTTGGTAAAGAAGGTAATCGATATATTGGTTATTTTAAACTTACCATAAAAGGAATAACTAAAGATATTATTGTGCCTTTTACCTTTGAAAACAATGTATTGAAAGGAAGTTTTACCATTGATAGACGCCATTTTAAAGTAGGAGGGAACAGCATGATTTTAGGCGATAATGTAACCGTTGATTTGTTAATCAATACCAAAAACTAAATTTAAATTTTATTCGTATTTACACCATTAACTTACCCCTATGACTTTAAATGTGTTGAAACAAAGTACCATAAATATGCTGCAACAAGTAGCCAACTTGGTGCAACAAATTGATGATAACCATTATTCCGAACAGCTTGATTTATTGAGCAAGAACACCATTGCCAAACACGTGAGGCATATATTGGAGTTGTATGTTCAGTTGATGGCAGGTTTGCCTCATAACGAAATAAATTACGATAAAAGAGAACGTAATTTATTACTTGAGCATAACAGAAATTATACCATTGATTTTATTAATGATTTAAAAACAGCGATTCTAAATTTAGAAACTGATTTAAACGTATTGCAATTACGAACTTTAATTCAAACTGATGAATTAATTGTAAATACCTCGTTGGAACGCGAGTTGGTTTATAATATTGAACATGCCATACACCATATGGCTATTATGCAAATAGCCTGCAATCATTGTTTTAAATATATAAACTTAGATAAAAATTTTGGAGTAGCTTATGCTACCGTTCAATATAATAATACATGTGCACAGTAACTTTTATACCATATAATAACGGAAACGGTTATATTTTAACTTCGAGCAGAGATGAAAAAACATCGCGGCCAAATGCTTTAGCACCGCAAAAATACAATGTGTTTCAGCAGCAAGTTTTTTTTCCAAAAGATAAACTAGCTGGCGGAACTTGGGTGGCTACTTCGCTCAATAATTTTACTTTATGTTTGTTAAATGGTGCCTTTAGTTTTCATTTATCAAAACCGCCATATAAGTTAAGTCGTGGATTAATGTTGCTCGATTTTTTTAAGTACAATAACATAGATGAATTTGTTCAAAATTACGATTTTTCAGACATTGAAAACTTTACACTCATTATAGTTAATGCCAATAATAAATTGCAATTAACTGAATTGCGTTGGGATGGAGTAAACTTGTATCAAACGGAGTTAGATGCTAGTTTAAAATATATTTGGAGTTCGTGCACTTTATATCAACCTGAAGCTGTTTTAAATAGGAAAAATTGGTTTGCTGATTTTTGTAACAATACACCTGAAATAACCAAAGATGATACCATGCTTTTTCATCAAAATGCAGGTGATGGAAGCTTGGAAAATAGCATTTTAATGAACCGTGAAAACCGCGTAAAAACAGTTAGTATTACCTGTATTGACCATTCGGTTGATGGCTATACCATGCAGTATTTAGATATTGAAACCATGCAAAACAATACATTGCGTATTTTTAAATCAGAACGCCAATAGTTAACTCCATGAACAAACTAAAATTTTGGATTATAAAAAACACGCGTTTTGAGTTTTGGCCTTATTGGTTTGCTTATATTCCAGTGTATTTTTACTTTATTTACTTGAGCTTAAAAGCAAAAAGTTTAACCTTTTTTACAGCAGCCAATCCTGGTATTTATCTTGGTGGTTTTGTGGGCGAATCAAAAAAAAATATCCTTAAAAAAATAAATCCAACTTACTTACCATCCACCATTTATTGTAAAAACGAATACAATGTTTCCAAAATTTTAGAACTTCTAAAAGCAGAACAAATGCAGTTTCCTTTAATAGCCAAACCCGATGTGGGCGAAAGAGGAAGTAATGTAGAAAAAATTACCAATGAGCAAGAATTAGAAAAATATGTGCACTCCATTGGCGAAGATTACATCATTCAATCTTTTATTGATTATGAAATAGAGTTGGGTGTTATGTATTTTCATTACCCAAATGGAAAAAAATCAGGGATAAACAGCATCGTACTGAAAGAGTATTTAAGCATAGTGGGCAATGGGGTTGATACCATTGAAACACTCATCAAAAATCATTTGAGAGCACAAGGCAGATTGGCTTATTTGTTAAATAAATTTAGTAATCAACTACAAGTGGTATTGCCTTTAAATGAAAAATTATTGCTGGAGCCAATTGGCAACCACATTAGAGGAACCAAGTTTTTAAATGGCAATCATTTAATTAATGAACAATTAGTAAAAGTTTTTGATGAAATAGCCAAACCAATAGCTGGTTTTTACATTGGTCGATTTGATTTAAAAGTAAAATCAATGACTGATTTATACGAAGGTAAAAATATAAAAATAATGGAACTGAATGGCGTAACCTCAGAGCCTGCGCATATTTACGACCCAGGCACTTTTATAATAAATGCATACAAAGCATTGTTTCAACATTATAAATTAATTTACATCATAGCCAAACAAAACGTTGGTTTAGGAGAAAATTATGTGCCTTTTTGGTTGGTTTGGAAACAAATAAAAATGCACTTAAGTAAGTAACAAATGGATTATTTTTTTGCATTTGCTTCAGCTTTTACCATAAGTTTTTTAGGTTCCATTCAACCAGGCCCAGTTAATTTGGCTGTATTAACTTCAAGTTTTCAGCATAAATACCAAAATGCTTTTTTAATTGCATTGGGTGGTTCGTGGCCTGAGTTTATGTTTAGTTTTATGGCATTTAAATTAGCTGCTTTTGTGGTGGTTTTACCAATTTTTATTACTTATTTTAAAATTGCCATTATAGCTGTTTTTATAATTTTAGCCGTTTACCTTTGGTTTAGTAAAGCCAATAAGAGTGTTAGTGTAAGTAATAAAAATGGCTTTGTATTAGGCAGTTTATTAGCCGTTTTAAATCCACAACTTATTTTATTTTGGCTAGCTGCCATTGCCTATTTACAAACCAATCAAATTTTAAATTTATTCCACAATAATTATATATTGGTTTTGTTTTGTTTGGGTGCTATGTTTGGTGCATTGACTTTGCATGTTTTATTAATTTATTTAAGTAAAAAATGGTTCGATAGTAAAGCAACAATTTTTCTTAAATATGCCGATAAAATAGTGGCGAGCATATTTGCATTTTTAGCAATTTTTCAAACTATAAAAATTTTTAATTAAATGGCCGAAGTTGATTTAAAATATTGGTACCTGCGCGATCATAAGTTGTTTTGGAAACTAAGCAATAGCGATTTAAAAGATTTGTGTGTGATTGTAGGTTTTAAAAAAGCCTTTAAATCGGAAATGATATACTTTGCCGATGAACATATTCCACGTATTTTTTTGCTTAAACGTGGCATGATAAAAATATGTGAAACCGACAATAATGGTAATGAAATTATAAAAGAAATTATAAAAAAAGGCGATTTGTTTGGGCAAATGAGCTTAGACGAAACTCAAGAAAATAGCAGCCATGAATATGCGCAAGCACTTACCGATGTTAGTATTTGCTCATTTAAAATGGACGATTTTGAGCGCATTTTAGAGCGCAATCCAAGCATTGCTATTGGTTATACCAAATTTATGGGTTTAAAAATTAAACGCATTGAAAACAGGTTTAACAATGTGGTTTTTAAAGATGTGCGCTCAAGGTTAGTTCAGTTCTTAAAAGATTGGGCCGAAAGCGATGGAGAACAAATTGAAAACAAAGTAACACTTAAAAATTACCTTACCCAACACGATTTAGCAAAGTTGGTTTGCAGCACCAGACAAACAGTTACCACCGTTTTAAACGAAATGGAAAAAGAAGGCCTTTTGGCTTACGATCGAAAAGAAATTATTATTAATGATATTGGTTTACTAAAGTAATTTGTACAAAAATTAACTATTTTCGTTTTTACTTATATGCGTTTATACGAACAAAAAAAATGGTGGAAGCGAGCCTTGGCTTTAATAGCTGTTTGCATTGGTGTTTTTTCAATTTGGTACACCAGTAAATTGGTAAAACAACTGGCTAACGAGGAACAGAAAAAAATTAAGCTTTGGGCTAATGCCACACAATCAATGGCTAAGGCCGAAGGTAATATTGATTTTTTACTTGATATTGTAACGGGTAATGAAACGATACCAATCATACTGACTGACAATAACGACAAAATAATTAGTTATAGAAATTTAGATTCAATTCAAGCTAAGGATACTGCTTTTTTAAATGCGGAATTGATTGAAATGAAGAATCAACACGACCCAATTAAAATTGTGTATGATGCTGAAAATAATTTTTATAATTTATTGTATTACAAAAATTCCGTTATTTTAACTCAATTAAAAGCATATCCCGCCATTCAATTAGCACTGATTAGTTTTTTTGCTATTATGAGTTATTTGGCATTAAGTAGTAGCCGGAGAGCCGAACAAAATCAAGTGTGGGTGGGTATGAGTAAAGAAACGGCCCATCAACTTGGAACACCTATTTCATCATTAAATGAGTGGATAAATTTATTGCGTGAAACACCTAAAGAAGAACAAGATTATTTATTAGACGAACTACAAAATGATACTAAACGATTAGAATTAATAACAGAACGTTTTAGTAAAATAGGCTCAGAGCCAGTCCTCAAAGAGGAAAACATGGATTTGGTAGTTGAGAACTCCATGCAATATTTAAAAACTCGCGTTTCAAGTCAAGTGGCAATTCATATAAATATTATACAGCCTGGAAATTGGGCTAAAATAAATATTCCACTATTTGATTGGGTTTTAGAAAATTTGTGTAAAAATGCCATTGATGCCATGAATGGCAAAGGGGAATTAAATATCAATATCAGCAGCGATATTAAACATGTGTATATTGATATTAGAGATACTGGAAAGGGAATTCCTAAATCAAAATTTAATACCGTGTTTAAGCCTGGCTACACTACTAAAAAACGAGGCTGGGGACTTGGTTTATCCCTTGTTAAACGTATTGTGGAAGAATACCACAAAGGAAAAATATTTGTTAGAAACAGCGAGCTTGGAAAAGGTACTACATTTAGAATTATGCTGAATGCTATTTAGCGTAATTCGTTATTGCATTTCTTACGTTTCCATGGGTTTTTAGCAATTGTTTGGCTTTGGTTTCACTAATTTTTAGTTCGTCCATAATCATTTTGGTACCACGGTCAATAAGCTTATTATTACTTAATTGCATATCCACCATTTTGTTTCCTTTTATGCGCCCCAGTTTTATCATTAAGCTGGTGCTAATCATATTCAAAACCAGCTTTTGAGCAGTACCAGCTTTCATGCGTGTGCTTCCTGTTACAAATTCTGGCCCAACTACTACCTCAATAGGAAATTGTGCTTCTTGTGCTATTACACTGCCTTTGTTGCAAACTACACATGCAGTTTTGTTTCCATTTTTATTGGCTTTTTGCAATGCGCCTAGCACATAAGGAGTAGAACCACTTGCTGCAATACCAATAATAAAATCGTTTTTGGTAATATTATATTCTGTTAAATCTTTCCAACCTTGTTTGGTATCATCTTCAGCAAATTCTACCGCTTTTCTGATAGCCTGGTCTCCACCAGCCATAATGCCAACCACCAATCCATGAGGAACACCAAATGTTGGAGGACACTCGCTAGCATCCACTATACCAAGTCGGCCGCTAGTGCCTGCACCAAGGTAAAATAACCTGCCACCACTTTTCATTTCCTTATATGCCTCGTTTACCACTTTTTTTATTTTGGGTAATACTTTTTTTATGGCCAACGGAACTGTTTGATCTTGTTCGTTTATACTTTTTAGCAGCTCATCGGTGCTCATTTTTTCTAGGTTATTGTATAACGAACTTTGTTCGGTGGTTCTAGTGGTTTTATTTGTCATTATTTAAAAAATTAAAACTTTAAAAGGCAAAAATGCTTTCTATATTTGCGCAGCAAATTAAATAAAATTATTACATGAATAACAGTTCGCATAAGTGGCAACCCTTTATATATTCAATTTTAATAGTATTAGGTATTGGTATCGGCATTATTTTACGGCCAACTAGCGCTACTAGATTTATAGGTTCGCAAAATAAGTTTAACGAGTTGATGGGTATTATCCAAAGCGAGTATGTTGACACTGTTAATATGGAAAATATAGAGTCGCAGGCATTTAATGATTTGTTAAATAAACTTGACCCTCATTCTGTTTATATTCCTGCTAAAGATTTACAAGCTGCCAACGAACCTTTAGATGGCAATTTTGAAGGAATTGGCGTTGAGTTTAATATTGTGAATGATACTATCATGGTAGTCTCGGCTATCAGTGGTGGTCCCTCTGCCGATTTAGGAATACAAAGTGGTGATAGAATTATTAAAGCAGATACGACTAATTTGGCAGGTGTAAAAATTACCAACGACCAAGTAGTAAAATCTTTAAGAGGTAAAAAAGGAAGCAAGGTGTTGGTGACTATTTTTAGGCCATCTACCAATCAAAAAATTGAATATAATGTGACCAGAAATACCATTCCTATTTACAGTGTAGATGCAAGTTTTATGTTAGATAATAAAACAGGTTATATTAAAATTAGCCGATTTGGAGCTACTACTCACGAGGAATTTATTGAAGCCATTGCAAAGCTAAAAAAGCAAAACATGCAAAGTTTGGTGCTTGATTTAAGAGGTAATCCGGGTGGTTATTTAAAAGCTGCAACTGATATTGTTGATGAACTTCTAGATGATGGTAAAATGATAGTTTATACTGAAGGAAGGGCAAAACCCCGCCAAAGTTATAAAACGGAGAAATCTGGCATTTTTGAAGAAGGAAAATTGGCTGTATTAATTGATGAGGGTTCGGCAAGTGCTAGCGAAATTGTGAGTGGAGCTATTCAAGATTGGGATAGAGGTTTGGTTATTGGACGTAGAAGTTTTGGAAAAGGATTAGTACAAGAACCTTTTGAACTGAGTGATGGTAGTGCCATAAGATTAACCATAGCAAGGTATTATACACCAAGTGGACGCTGCATACAAAAAAAATACAGTGAAGGTTACGATAAATATGAAGAGGATTTATTAAATCGTTTTGAAAATGGTGAGCTAGAAGATGAAGAAAAAATAATTATAAACGATACCACCAAATATTTTACCAAAATAAAAAACCGTGTGGTTTATAGTGGTGGTGGTATTTCGCCCGATTTTAAAGTAACCATTGATACTTCATTTAACTCTAAATTTTTAACCCATGTAGCAGCGGCAGGTTTATTAAACAAAGCCAGTTATCAATATGTAGATGCAAATAGAACTAAATTAAAAAGTTATGCTTCATTGGAGCAGTTTATTACCAAATTTGAGGTAGGAAATGATTTTATGGAACAGCTAATAACCTTGGCTGAAGCTGAAAAAATTGCTAAGCCAACTGCATTAGAATTGGCTCGTTCTGAATCATTTATTAAACAACAGTTGAAAGCATTAATTGCTCGTCAAATATGGCGCGATGGTGGTTATTTTAAAGTAAATAGTATAAAAGATAAAACCATTCAAAAAGCAATTTTAGAACTTGCCAAGTAAGTACAACTTAGTCATAGTAATTTGCTCAATTAGTTATCAAACAAAAATAATATTTGAGTCTTTGATTAGATGTATTCTTTAAAATACAAATTGTTTAAAAATTTGCTGCTATTCAATTCCTTCGGAGTTGTTGTGTGTTCGTTATATATCAATCACAGAGTTGCACTCGGTGCTATCCAAATTAAACTCCTTAGGAGTTGTTTTAAAAATCAAATTATTTATTACACGTTATTATTGATGTGAGATATTATTGAAAAAGGATAATGGCTATAGTATCGATTTCAAAAAAATACAACTCTGAAAGAGTCGAATAACTTCAACAAACCTATAAGCAACTCTACTTTTTATTAAACTGTGTTTCGTAAAGGCTGGTATAAAAACCGTCTTTTATTTGCAGTAAACTTTCGTGGGTGCCGCGTTCTTTTATTTCGCCTTTATCTAATACCAAAATTTCGTTTGCTTTTTGAATGGTTGAAAGCCTGTGTGCAATAACAATACTGGTGCGGCCTTCCATCATTTTAGCAATGGCATACTGAATAATATCTTCTGTTTCTTGGTCAATGCTAGAGGTGGCTTCATCTAAAACCAAAACCGTTGGATTAACCACCATGGCTCTAACAAAAGAGATCAATTGCCTTTGTCCCATACTTAAAGTTAAACCACGTTCCTGCACCGATTGATTGTAACCATTTGGCAACCTGCTAATAAATTCATGAGCACCTAATAGTTTTGACGTAGCAATTACTTGCTCCATGGTTATTTCCTTATTGTAAAGCGTTATATTATCATAAATAGAACCGCTAAATAAAAATACATCTTGCAAAACCACCGCAATATGTTTGCGTAAAGTATCTGTTTTGTATTGTTTTAACTCAATGCCATCTATTAAAATTTGTCCTTTTTGGTAATCGTAAAACCTGCTTAGTAAATTAATAATTGATGATTTTCCAGCTCCTGTTGCTCCAACTAAAGCCATGTTTTTACCTTTAGTTAAGTTAAACGAAATGTTTTTTAAAACATAATCTTCATCAATATAAGCAAAGCCTATATTTTTAAACTCAATTTCGCTTTTTAGTGTTTCAAATGGAATATTCCCGGTTGGTTCAATATAAGTTTCATCATCAACCAAAGCAAAAATACGTTTACTGGCCACCATGCCCATTTGCAAAGTATTGAACTTATCTGCTATTTGTCGGATTGGCCTAAAAATCATTGATATGTACATAATAAACGCCACAATAACACCCGCAGATGCTTGTCCGTTAATGGTTTCTTTAGCTCCATACCAAACTACCAAACCAATGGCAATACTTGAAATAATTTCTACAATAGGAAAAAAAACTGAGTAATAAAAAACACCTCTGATATTGGCATCTCTGTGGTCTTTATTGATGGCTTTAAATTTTTCTAACTCTTCATCTTGCTTGTTAAAAATTTGAACTATTTGCATGCCAATTAAATGCTCTTGCACAAATGTATTTAACTCAGAAACTTTGTTTCGAACTTCCTCAAACGATACCCTCACACTTTCTTTAAACCAATAAGCAGCAACCAATAAAAAAGGCAAAACCGAAAGACTTACCAAGGTAAGTTTCCAACTTGCAAAAAACATCAAGCCGAGAATAAATATTATTTGGAGCAAATCGCCCATGATACTAATAAAGCCTTCGCTAAATACTTCGGTAATGGTTTCAATATCGCTAATGCAGCGTGTAACCAAGGTTCCAACAGGTGTATTATCAAAAAACTTTAAACGTAGTTTGCTTAAATGAGAAAATACTTTTGCTCTTAAATCTTTAATTATTAATTGCCCCAAAAGGGCACCTAAATAACTTGATAGCAACTGAAAAACAGTTGATAAAATAAGCATGCCAAATACAATGGCAGAGAATAAATAAATGTTTTTAAAATCGCCTTTAGGGATAAAATTATCAATGATGTATTGAATAATGTATGGCCTTATGGTAGATAATAGCGCAAAAAGAATGGTAAATAAAAAGGTAAACCAAAACAATTTAGCATGAGGACCCGATAACTTAAAAAGTCGTTTTAAAATATTGCTTTCAAACGCGCTTGGTTTACTTTTTTGCATTTAGTTTTATAAAATTCTATACTAATTTTTCGCTTAGTTTTTCTATTTCAAATTTTGCCGGCAGGTTGCGGTAAATAATATTATACATGGCATCCATAATTGGCATTTTTATGTTCATGGTTTGGTTCAGTTCATAAACAGTTTTGGTAGCATAATAGCCTTCGGCAATCATTTTCATTTCTAACTGTGCCGATTTAACTGAATAACCTTTGCCAATCATGTTTCCAAAAGTACGGTTACGGCTGTGTTGCGAATAGCCTGTTACCAATAAATCGCCAAGGTAAGCTGAGTGATTGATTTTTCTATCAGCATCGGTAATGGTGCGCAAAAAGCGTTTCATTTCTCTAATGGCATTGCTCATTAATACAGCTTGAAAATTATCTCCATAACCCAAGCCATGACACATTCCTGCGGCAACTGCATAAATATTTTTTAGAACAGCACCATATTCGGTTCCACGTACATCTTTCGAAATTACGGTTCTAATGTTTTTATTGGCCACCATAGCAGCAAAATGCCTTGCCATAGTTTGGTTTGAGCTAGCAATGGTTAAGTACGATAGTTTTTCGGAAGCTACTTCCTCTGCATGACAAGGACCTGAAATAACCACTATTTGGTCTTCAGAAATTTGAAAATCATTTATAAAAAAATCGCCTACAATTTGTTTGGTATGAGGCACCAAACCTTTTACTGCCGAAACAATGGTTTTACCTTTTAAATCATCAGCAGTAATGCCTTCTAAACTATTTAATAAAAATGCCGAAGGAATAGCAATTACCAATAAATCGCTGGTTTTAATTATTTCTTTTAAATTACTACTCACCTCAATTGATTGAGGATGAATTTCAACTGTACTCAAATAATCAGGATTGTAGTGCTTTTCTCTAATAAAATTTGCTTTCTCTTCAGAACGAACCCACCATTGCAACTTATTTAAAGTTGGCTCAGGTAATTCCTTATGCTCAATAAGCATTTTTACGATAGCAGTAGCCCAACTTCCACCGCCAATTACAGCTATATTTTTAGGTAAATTTTGTTCCATTAATTATCAATTTATTTTTTAGGAATACGCATTCTGTATTTAGTATTTGCGCCACCTTTGCTAATGTTTACCAATTTATTTTTCAATAAACGTTTTTTCAGTGGACTTAAATAATCAACAAATAATTTTCCTTTTATGTGGTCGTACTCGTGCTGAATAACGCGTGCTGCAATTCCGTCAAATTCTTCTTCGTGCCATTCAAAATTTTCGTCTTGGTACTTAATGGCAATATCGCTCCAACGGTACACATCTTCTCTAATATGTGGAATGCTTAAGCAGCCTTCTTCAAAAGCCCACTCTTCGCCCCATTCTTCAATAATTTCAGCATTAATAAATACACGTTTTAAATCAGGATAATCTTCATCTTCAAAACCCGATGTATCAACTATAAAAAGGTTGATGGCTTTACCTACTTGAGGAGCAGCTAAACCAACGCCTTGCGCACTATACATGGTTTCCCACATATTGGCTACTAAGTCTTTTAATCCTTCATAATCGGCCGAAATATTATCGCCTACTTTACGTAATACGGTATCTCCGTAAGCTACTATTGGTAATATCATTTATTTATAAACTCGAAATGCGAAATGCCAAATTCGAAGTAAAAACTTTGAGTTTGATATTTCTATTTGTTACTTTTTTCTTTTCTCCGGTGGCTAAAGCCACCGGCAATTGATTCAATGGCAATTATTATTTTTTATTGACTAAAGCCAATTAATTTTCATTATTACTTTTATCTCCGTTGACTAAAGTCAACGGCAATTAATTCAATGGCACTTGTTATTTTTTATTGGCTAAAGCCAATTTGGCTTCATCAACTTTAAAATTCATAATTTAAAATTCAACATTCATAATTTAAATGGTGGTCATATAAGTTTGCAATATTAAAACTGCGCTTACTTGATCTACATTTTCTTTTTTTTCTCTGTCTTTCTTTTTCAAACCCATTTCAGTTAAACTACGCCTAGCTATTACCGAAGTAAAACGTTCATCTGCTCGTTCAATTTTAATATTTGGAAAAGTTTTACTAAGCAAAGATATAAATTTTTCGATATGTGGCGTAGCATCTGTATCATCGCCATTATGACGAGTAGGCTTGCCAACTACAAAACTGCCAACATCTTCTTTAGCGGTATAATCTTTTAAATATTGAATTACATCTTTGCTGTGCACTGTACCAAGCGAACTGGCAATAATTTGCAAAGGGTCGGTTACTGCTAAACCAACTCTTTTTGTTCCATAATCTATTGCTAATAATCTTGGCATATTGTTTTGTATTATTTCGTCATTGCAAGCGCAGCGTGGTAATCTCAAACCTGAAGTGAGATTGCTTCGTTCCTTGCAATGACGTTTTATTTAAGCTTTTTAAATTTTTTAGATAATAAAGATGCTTCAACCCTATCACCCAAACTAGTGTTTAAAATGACGAATACCAGTAAAGTACATCGCAATTTTATGTTGGTTACAATATTGTACCGATGCATCGTCTTTTACCGAACCACCTGGCTGAATAACTGTTTTTATTCCTTCGTTTCTAGCTATTTCTACACAATCAGGAAACGGAAAAAATGCATCGCTGCTCATAACCGAATTGTTTAAATCAAATTCAAAAGCTTTGGCTTTACCAATGGCTTGTTTTAAAGCATCCACTCGTGAAGTTTGTCCGCAACCAATTCCTAATAATTGCTTGTTTTTAGCCAAAACAATGGTATTTGATTTGGCATGTTTTACTATTTTATCAGCAAACAACAAATCAGCAATCACTCTCGCATCAGCACCTTGCTCGGTAACCAAAGTTAAATTATCTGCTGTTAAAATAACACTGTCTTTATCTTGCTCCAAATGACCATTTAACACCGTACGCATGGTTTTACCTTTTGGTAAAGTACCTTTTTTCTCTAAAATAATTCTATTCTTTTTACTTTTTAAAATTTGCAATGCAGCTTCATCGTAACTTGGAGCAATTAATACCTCCAAGAAAATTTTATCCAAAGCAGTAGCCGTTTCTACATCAATATTTCTGTTTGCTACAATAACACCTCCAAAAGCCGAAACAGGATCGCCTGCTAAAGCATCGGCCCAAGCTTGAGCAATGGTTGTTCTGCTTGCTAATCCGCATGGATTGTTGTGTTTAATTACAGCCACAGTTGGTTCTTCAAAATCTTCAATTAAGTGCGTAGCAGCATCTACATCAAGTAAATTATTATACGACAATTCTTTACCGTGCAATTGAGTAAACATACCGTTTAAATCACCATAGAAAACACCTTGCTGATGAGGATTTTCGCCATAACGCAATACTTGTGCAGGCATGGTACTTAAAGCAGCAAACTGAGTTTGATTGAAATAATTTTGAATAATAGTATCATAAGCAGCAGTGGTGGCAAATGCTTTTGCTGCATACATTCTGCGTTGTTCAATGCTGGTACTGCCATTTTGAGCTAATAAAGTTTCGGCTAAAACAGCATAATCATTTTTATTACAAATAATGCAGGTATCATTATGGTTTTTAGCGCCAGCTCTAATTAACGAAACTCCACCAATATCAATTTTCTCAATAATTTTACTTTCGTCATTAGTACTAGCTAACGTTTCTTCAAATGGGTATAAATCAACCACTACCAAATCAAAATATGGCATATTAAACTCTGCCATTTCTTTTTGGTCTTGCTCATTGGATCTGCGTGCTAAAATTCCACCAAACACTTTTGGATGTAAAGTTTTAACCCTTCCACCTAAAATACTTGGGTATTCAGTTAAATCCTCTACTTTATTTACTTTAATACCTAATTGCTCAATATAATCTTGAGTACCGCCAGTACTGTAAATATTAACACCTAATTGGTTTAAGGCTTTTGCTAAAACATCTAAACCATCTTTGTAAAAAACTGAAATTAAAGCATTTTGCATGCTGCGAGGTTGATTCATAAAAAATATTTGCTTTTAAAAACGAGCCGCAAAAGTAATATTATATCCTTAAAAAATGACATGATAAAAGAATGTAATCAACAAAAAAGAACTCTAAATAATTAATTTGCTTGAGTTGATTACAGGTTTATTGACTTTATTAAGTCCAATACAAATTAATAGTACTTTTTTCATTATGGCCATAGCAATAACTCGTTGCCTAAGATAAGAAGCTATAGGAAAGTGATGGCTCAAAATGCCCACTATTTTTTAATAAAAAATGAAACTATTGCTGAACGTAAACCAACCAGGTAAAGTTTATGGGTAACTAGTAAATATAAAGCCTAAGCCAATTAATAATTTAAATTGTAAAATAATGTATAGTTTATTAGGTTTCAATTAAGTTGAAATCATTTGGTATCAAATAAATTGCGAAACTATTTATAGAAGTTTTAATTATTGAATTTGCAGCTTTTTTAAAGGTAATTATGGATTGAAGAAATATATTATAAAGGGCTTTGTAGTGAGCATAATTTATCTTCAATAAACTATAAATTTTTTACATGAAATATTTCCATTAAAGTTAGCTTTAATAATATAAATACCATTTAATAATTGAGGAAGATTAAAGAATATTTCTTGAGGTAATAAAATATTATTATAGAGTAGTTCACCTTTTGAGTTATATATTGAAATTTCTGTTTCAGAAGACGTAGCATTAAAAACCAATTTTTTCCCTGAATTGTCCCAATATAATAGATTTGAAATTTTACTTGCTTTATCTCGTATCACAAGTGCAGTTGAGTATTCATAACTACCATTAAAATCTACTTGTTTTAACCTAAAGTACACATTGTTATTTGCTATATGATTGCAGATGAATGAGTAGTTTTTAATTGAGTTGGAATTATTTGAACCTTTAACTTTTCCAATATTCAACCATTTTTCACCGTCATCACTTTGCTCTATTTCAAAATGGCTATTATTAACTTCTGAAGCAGTTTTCCAATTCAGGTTAATTTTATCTCCCAATCTTTGTGCTGTAAAATCTAACCATTTAACAGGCATCACTGTAGCAGAAAAAGTTTTAGTATATGGCTGATCTCCACTAGTTGAATTGTCGTTATCAGTTGAATTAATTGAAACATAAAATTTAACGGGTGTAGTACTTATTGTTGGCGGTGCTGTCCAGTCAAAAGTCCAAGTTTTTGTATTTGTAATAGCAGAAGTTCCACTTGAGGTATGCGCAACACATGAGCGACCTGGCAAATATCCATTGTGTTCTTGTACCTCAGTGTTTGAAGGAGAAACAGAGAAAGTGCCTAATGTTGGACTTGAGGCAGAAGCTGTAGCTGAAACAGCAGTTACTTGAAAGCCATATTTGGTACTACTTGGATCTGAAAATGTAAGAGTCATTGGATAGGTATTTCCTCCAATAAAACCACTAAACGGAACAGTTGTTGTTAAAGTTATATTATTCCAAACACTGCCACTAGTTATGGGCGAAGCATGACAATTTCCACAATTAGCTTCACCAGGAGCATCAGTATATCCTCCACCAGGAGAGGATGTATTTGTGAAAATATTTGAACTATAAAACAATAAATAAACAAGCATTATTAGAGTAACTGTTTTTTTCATAAATAAATTATTAGGCATAACAAATATTGTGGTTTTATATTCAATAAAACAAAAAAGCAGACAAATTAATTCGTCTGCTTTTTTTTTCGATTATAACTTACTAATAAATGTTTGCATTGTTTCTGTAACCTGAAGTATTTTTATACCAATCAGTATTAGATGTTCCACCTGATTGAGCCCAATTTACAAAGAAATTATATGCATTGATAATTTGAACTCTTTCTTTTGGATATTTAAAGCTTTCAGGAATATTAATTGCATAAGGCAAATTATTTTTAGTTTTATAATAAACTGTAGGTGGATTTGTATTGTCTGATGATGTCCCAAAAATAGACTTGTTAGCTAAAGTTGTTGGCGCTTTACCAGCTAAATGAACTTCAAAGCCTCTTCCTTTTCCTACTTCATCTACATATATGAATGGATTGTAAGAACCTAGTGTAAATGTCGTTAATGCTATTGGTGTTGTTAAATCAAAACTTATAGCTATAGTATCTACATTTTGGAATGGTTCAGTACTTACAGTGTTGAATGCATTATTGAATTTAGTTCTAGAATTATTAAATAATATCGCTACTCCATTGGTTTGACCTGCCTCTAAAGTTGCACCTGTCATATTTGTAATATTTGAACTCAAAGTTGGGAACTCTATTCCAAAACCATTTTTATAAACACCACCTGCTGCTCTTGGCTTAAATTTACCTTCCACTCTTACCACTCTATTTGCTGCATTAGTAACCACCTTATAATTGTAATCAACTACTAAATCATTCAAATCGTAATCACCTTTACTTGGCCATTGGTCTTCAAAAGCAACACTTGCAGAACCTGTTTTTGAAGGATAGTAATTATTAAATGCTTTATTAGGATCAGTAGGATATTCATCATCTGTATCGTTTACACCATCATTATCTGCATCAACAGCTGGTTTTAATGGTAACACATTTTCTTGTGAAATTGCAGTTACAGGGTTTGCTTTTGCAAAAAATAAGGCATCGTTAAAATCATTATCGCTACTGCCACCAGTTCTAGGTAAATCTTCAAATCCAAATAAAAATCTATTAGATGTGTTGTCATAGAACAATACTGAATGCTCTCTTTTTGTAGCGTCAGACTCAATTGTATTTAAACTTTTATCAGAAAAATAAATTGGACTGGTAGCAATTGTTGAACCTTTATATCCGTTTGCAACTAAAGCAAAAGCAATAACTGTATCTGCCCCAAAACGACCAATTTTAACTTTATCACCTGAAGTCATTCCTCCTCCACTTCCAGAGAATGAAACGTTAGGAAAAACAGCAATCAGAGAATCAATATCGTTTGGAGTGGCAGGGGGTGTATTCTTATTGTAAGCATAGTAAAATAATGAATTTTGATAACCAGCACCTTCGTGCACAAATGTTATCCAAACATCTGAAAGAGCAGTGATTTTTAAATTTCTTTCAACTGTGTTACTTAAATACTGTGGATTATAAACTGGAACTGGTCTTTGTTCTGGCAAAGTTGCATTGATATCTGCCAAATAGCTGCTTGAAAGTATATCTCTTGGAGTTATTAAATAATTTGGTACTCCACTAGAATTCCATTTACCAAGTCTAAAAGAAAAATCTGTTGATTTTCCTAAACTTGTTACTTTTGGCGCACCAAGTCTACTTGCTAATGTTTTAATTTTTTGTGGAGCAGAACCGCCTAATATTAAATTAGCTTTGGCAGAATTTACATCTACCAAAACACCATTAGCCAGTCCTAAATAATTAGTATTTACTACTACTTGGCTAACACTTGTCGGCATTTCTACAGAAGCGTTTAACAAACCATTGGCATCAGTTAATCCTACTAGGAATGTATTACCCAAAACATCACTTGAGCCGTCCAAAACTTCCACTCTAACACCGCTAATTGGCTTGTCATCATTAGTTAATAATTTTACACTTATATTAACTTCATTGGTAGTTTTGTAATTGAAACTTGCCGGCACTACCATTTGGTCAATATTTGTAACATTTGTAGGAGTTACAACGGTTGTTTCTTTCACCACTTTTTCACACGACATTAATGTCAATGCAGCGGCAGCTGTAATAATTAAATTTTTCATGTTATATTTTTTATTATTTGTTTTCATTTTATATTTTATTACTTACTATAATTATTCCCAAAAATCAAGTATCTGAATTTAAGCATATTAGTAAAAAAATAAAAGCTAGAATTATCCCAAAAAGAATACATTTTCTCATTTTGGGAATTTGTTTTTTTCTTTATCTAATGCAAAATAATTCAAATTTTAGGGAAGGAAGTAAAAAAAATTGTAAAAACAATAAGATGAAAAAGTTTTAATAAGATAAATGGCGTTTTACTCTATTTAAACGACAAGATTATTTGTTTAGATTGAAGGGAATTTGACTAATTCTAATTGAATAAAATAATTGGTATTTAAACAAAAAAAAGCCACCAACTTTTAGGTTGATGGCTTCAAATATAAAATATTGAAAATATTACGATTCTCTGTTAACATCCCATTGTTCCATATAGTCGGCTACTCTTCTTAAAAAACTTCCGCCTAAAGAACCATCTACTACCCTATGATCGTAACTTAATGATAAAAACATCATATGACGAATAGCTATTACATCACCAAATTCAGTTTCCATAACAGCAGGTTTCTTTTTAACAACGCCAGTAGCCATAATAGCAACTTGTGGTTGGTTGATAATAGGTGTTCCCATTACATTTCCAAATCCACCAACATTTGTTAAAGTAAATGTACCTCCTTGTATATCATCAGGTTTTAATTGGTTTGCCCTTGCTCTGTTGGCCAAATCATTTACTTGTTTGGTAATTCCAATTAAGTTCATGGTATCGGCATTTTTTATTACTGGAACAATTAAATTACCACTTGGTAAAGCAGCAGCCATTCCAATGTTGATTGCTTTTTTCTTGATAATATTAGTACCATCTACACTGCAATTAATCATTGGGAAATCTTTAATAGCACGTGCCACGCACTCAATAAACAATGGAGTAAATGTAATTTTTTCACCTTCACGTTTTTCAAATGCTTTTTTGTTTTTCTCGCGCCATAAAACCATATTGGTTACATCAGCTTCTACAAAGCTAGTAACGTGTGGACTGGTGTGCTTACTCATTACCATATGGTCAGCAATAAGTTTACGCATGCGGTCCATTTCTATAATTTCATCGCCACCGCTAACACTTGGAGCAGCTTTAGGCGCAGCAGGTGCTGTAGGTTTTGGAGCTTCTACTTTCGCTTCAACTATTTGTGCAGGAATAGCTGCTGGAGTGCTAGTAACCGCAGGTGCAGAAACAGTTCCATTTGTTCTATTGCTAACATAGTTTAAAATATCGCGTTTGGTTACACGTCCTTCATTACCGGTTCCACCTATTGTTTCTAACTCAGCCATGCTTACGTTTTCTTCTCGAGCTATGTTTAATACCAACGGACTATAAAATTTATTGCTTCCAGCATTAGCTGCAGGTGCAGCAGTGTTTACAGCATGTTGAACTGTAGCTTCTATTTGAGTTACCACTTTAGGTGTTTCTACCACAGGCGCGGCAGGAGCACTTGGCGTTGCGCCAGCAGTTCCTTCTAGTTCTAAAATAGCAATTGGCATATTTACAGCCACTACATCGCCATCGTTGTATAATTTCTTTTTCAAAATACCAGCCTTTGGGCTTGGTACTTCGCTATCTACTTTATCGGTAGCTATTTCTAATACAGTTTCATCGGCAGCAATGGCATCACCTTCGTTTTTTAGCCATTTAATAATGGTTGCTTCGGCAATACTTTCGCCCATTTTAGGCATTACTAGTTGAAATTCGGCCATAGGATTTTAGAGTGTTTTTATTTTTATAATAGATTAAAAATCGAGCAAAAATAATTTTTTGTAGCGTTTTTGCTAGTGTAAATTTTACTAAGCCCTAAATTGTTAATATTTATTAGGTTTTGGTAGTGTTTTGGAAATAATAAAACAGAATTGTTTTCCTTATAAAATTTCATTTAGCTATTGTAAGCCTTTTAGGCTTAATTTGCAGAAGATTGTATATTATAATTTATAAAACAATCTATTTCAAATAACTGAAAAACAGTTACATAATTATAAAATGCTAAACTTCGAAGATTTAAATTTAAATGCACCATTGCTTAATGCTTTAAGCGATTTAGAATATATTCATCCTACCCCAATTCAAGAAAAAGCATTTCCCGTAATTATGTCGGGAAGCGATGTAATAGGTGTAGCCCAAACGGGAACGGGTAAAACTTTTGCTTATTTATTGCCCATTTTAAGGCAAATGAAATTTAGCCACGAAAAACACCCAAGGGCAATTATTTTAGTACCAACCCGCGAGTTGGTATTACAAGTAGTGCAAGAAATTGAAAAACTAAGCAAGTACATCACTGTTCGTTTTGGTGGTATTTATGGAGGTTCTAATATCAATCCGCAGCGCCAATTGGTTTTTGATGGATTAGATATTTTGGTTTCAACACCCGGCCGATTGATTGATTTGGCAGGAATTGGTCATTTAAAATTAAAATTAGCTCAACAATTGGTAATAGATGAGGTAGATGAAATGTTTGACCAAGGTTTTAGAGCACAGCTTACTACTATATTAGATTTAATGCCAAAACACCAAAATATTTTGTTTTCGGCTACCATGACTCCCGAGGTAGAAAAATTGATTCACACTTTTTTTACCAATCCTAAAAAAATAGAAATAGCTGCTCATGGAACACCTTTGGAAAAAATTGGTCAATCGGCTTATTTGGTTCCTAATTACAATACCAAAGTTAATCTATTGGAAAATTTGCTTAACCAAAACGAAACCATCAGTAAAGTAATGGTTTTCGTAAAAAGCATTAAAATGGCGGATAGGCTATTTGAGCAATTGGTTACCAAGTTTACAGATGAGGTAATGGTTATTCATTCGGCTAAATCGCAAACGGTGAGGTTTGCTACTTTAAAAAAGTTTCAAGAGGGTAAATTTCGTATTTTAATAGCTACCGATATAGCTGCAAGGGGTTTGGATATAGTGGATGTAAGCCATGTGATAAACTTTGATACGCCTGATACACCAGGAGATTATTTGCATAGAATTGGTAGAACAGGCCGCGCAGGCAAAGATGGTTTGGCAATAACTTTTGTAAACGAGGTAGAAGAAGAATACAAGTACTATATCGAAACGTTAATGAGAATAGAAATTCCGTTAGTAGAAATGCCAAAGGAAGTGGTAATTTCAACGGTTTTTGCAGCAGATGAAAAACCTGAAGTAGGTGCAAAGAATTATTTAAAAATAAAGAAAAATAAAAACGCCAATCCATCGTTTCACGAAAAGAAAGCCAAAAATACCAAAGAAAATTTAGGTGGCCCTAGACGCAGAAATCCAAATAAAACCAAACCTCGAAACCGAGCAGTAGAACGCAATAGGGCTTTGAAGAGGAAGAATAAATAGAATTGAGATTTGTGAGTGTTGATTTATGATTTTTGAAGTATAAATCTTGAAGTATAAATCTTGAAGTATGAATTATAAAACAATCTTGTAATCGTTCTAATTTTTGTAATCTTTCAATAAATAAAGGTGTTGCAACAAATTCCCACTTGTGGGTTGGTTTTGCTAAGTGAAGGGGAATAGGGGGATGTTTTACTCTGAATGCGAAGCGCGAAATAAATTTTGAATGAGTCTAAATAATTAATAAATTTTGTAATATTTAAATCTCCAAATGAACAATTCGAAAATCTCTCAATTATCAAATTGAAACGCTCATGCTATTTAATATTTCTTCCAAAATATCGCGGTTATTGCTAAGGCGCGGTACTTTGTGCTGCCCACCTAATTTTTGTTTATTTTTCAACCAATTGCTAAAGGTTCCTTTAGGCAATGAATGAACTTTAGGTAATTGCATAGCCATGTCTTTAAATCGTTTGGCTTCATAATCGCTGTTGTTTTCCTTTAAGTAGTTATCTAGGTATACCGTGAATTGTTCTAGGTTCTCTGGCATTTTTTCAAATTCAATTAACCATTCGTGGCCTCCTTTTTGATTTTCTTCAATATAAATAGGCGCTGCGGTATAATCAACTATATGTGCTCCTAGGTTTTTACAGGCTTTACTGATGGCATTGTCTGCATTTTCAATCATCAATTCTTCACCAAATGCATTGATAAAGTGTTTCGTTCTACCAGTAATTTTAAAACGATAAGGTTTAGTGGCTGTAAATTTAATGGTATCGCCTACTATGTAACGCCAAAGTCCTGCATTGGTACTAATTACTAAAGCATAATTCTCGTCTTTTACTACTTCTCCAATGCTTATTGTTTTAGGGTTCTCTTTGCCATATTCGTTCATGGGCATAAACTCGTAAAAAACACCATAATCGAGCATCAGCAACATATCATCGCGGTTTAAATCATCTTGAATTCCAAAAAAACCTTCGGAAGCATTGTATGTTTCCAAGTAATTAACTTGGTTCGATTTGATTAAGCGTCTAAAACGTTCGCGGTAAGGGGTAAAACTAACACCTCCATGAATATATAATTCCATGTTTGGCCAAATATCTGTCAAACATTTTTTACCAGTTATTTCATACAATTTTTCTATTAAAACAGCTGTCCAGGTTGGTACTCCTGACATATTGGTTACGTTTTCACTTAAAGTAGCTTTTGCCATTTTCTCTACTTTTTCGTCCCAATTATTCATCAAGGCAATTGCCAATTCAGGTGTGCGTAAATATTGTGCCCAAAAAGGCATATTCTGCATCATTACGGCTGATAAATCACCATAAAAACTTTCATCATTGAGTTTATTTACATTGTTGCTTCCGCCAATTACTAGGCCTTTTCCATCAAATAAGTTGCTATTAGGGTTTTGTAATAAATAAAATAACAATGCATCTTTTCCACCTTGAAAATGACATTCATCTAAACTTTCATAAGTAACAGGAATGAATTTACTTTTATCGCTGGTAGTACCTGATGATTTTGCAAACCACCTAGTGTCGCTTGGCCAAACTACATTTTGTTTACCTTGTAATATTTGATCTATGTAAGGTTTAAAGCCGTCATAGTTTGTTATAGGTACTTGTTTCTTGAAATCTTCATAGTTTCTAATTTTATTAAAATTAGCTTTAGTGCCAAAATAAGTAAGTTCAGCATGGCGCAGAAGTTTGATGAGTTGTTCTTCTTGAACAGCATGTGGTTCAAGCATTATTCTTTCAATAAACGGAACTCGCTTTTTAAGGTACCAACTTACTAGGGAGTTTACTATAGGCATGAGCAATTTTACTCATTTTTTTTGGTAAATAACAATATTGTACAAATTTTTTAATTAAGGTTTCAGTCAATAATATCTTAATCGTTAAAATAACATTGAATTATGTAAAATTTATTTACCATTGTAAAAAAATAAACATTATGTATCTAATAATTGCCATTGTTATCATTGTATTAATAATTTTTACTGCGGTTCAAACTGTACAGCAAGGAACAGTAGTAGTAATCACTGTTTTTGGTAAGTATAAACGTATTTTACAACCAGGTTTAAACATGAAAATCCCACTTATAGAGCAAGTTTATAAGCGTATTTCTATTCAAAATCGTTCAGTAGAATTGGAATTTCAGGCTGTAACAATTGATCAAGCAAATGTTTATTTTAAATCAATGCTTCTTTTTAGTGTAATGGATCAAGATGATGAAACAATACAAAAAGTGGCGTTTAAATTTTTTAGTGAAAAAGATTTAATGCAAGCCTTAATTCGCACCATTGAAGGTAGTATTCGTGCTTTTGTGGCTTCTAAAAAACAGGCAGAAGTACTGGCATCACGTAAAGAAATTGTTGATTTTGTGAAAGATCAAATTGACCATACGCTTTCTACTTGGGGTTATCATTTACAAGACTTACAAATCAATGATATTACCTTTGATCAAGCCATTATTGAAAGTATGAGTAAAGTGGTTGCATCAAATAATTTGAAGGCTGCTGCCGAAAACGAAGGACAAGCATTATTGATAACCAAAACCAAAGCTGCTGAAGCCGAAGGAAATGCCATCAAAATATCGGCAGAGGCCGAAAAACAAGCAGCTTTATTACGTGGTGAAGGAGTGGCTTTATTCCGACAAGCGGTTGCTAAAGGGATGTCGAATGCGGCAGAAGAAATGAAGCAAGCTAACCTAGACACGAACGTAATTTTATTTAGCATGTGGACTGAAGCGGTTAAGAACTTTGCAGAATATGGCAAAGGAAATGTTATTTTCTTAGATGGAAGTCCTAATGGCATGGAAGCTACCATGAAGCAAATTCAAGCCATGATGATAAAGAAAGAAAGTGAGACGAAGTAAGGTTGAAAAAATAATTTACCACCAGACAGTAAAGTAAAAGTGGTTAATGTGGTTGCCCGAAAAATCATTTCAAATGCGATGAAATAATAGATAGATGAGGCATTGAACGAGAATTGAAATAATGCTTAGTGTGATTTGAGTTAGCATTTTTTGAAATCGTATTATTAAATCCTTTGCAAAAAAAATCTATGGTCTATCTTCTATTGACTATTAACTTTTAATTTTTTTCTTTCATACAACTATCTTTTAAAAGGTGTTGACTTAGTAGTAAGAGCGCGCTATTTCTAACCATTTAAAATTTACTGTTATGAAAAATAGATACATCATTTGGATGCTGTTGATGTTATGTTCCAGCGCCATCTTTGCTCAAAATAAAACTCCAAATCATGGAAGTTTAGAATTAAAAATTATTGATGCAGTCACAAAAAAGCCTATTGAATTTGCTATCATAATTATTCAATCTACAACATATAAAAAATCTCAACCATCAGATAAAAATGGAGAGGTAAAATTTGACTCTTTAGCCTCAGGCAAGTATGATGCAATGATAAGTTTTGTTGGTTATAGAAAATTAATGCTTACTGATATACCAATTAATGCAGATAAAATAACAAGTAGGACAATTGCATTAGAAAGTAATACTGCAACTCAATTACATGCATTAATGATTCGTGACAAAGCTCAATTAATAGATAAAGACGATCCCACTCAAAATTCATATAGAACAATTCAAAATAATCCAACCCAAAACCTTAATGCAATTGCTGGTTATTCTCGTGGAATTGATTCAAGAAATGGAAACAGTGTAAATATTAGGGGCAGTCGTTCGGATAATACTGCTTATTACATTGATGGGGTCAGGGTTTCAAATACCAACGAAACTAATAGTGAACAGTACCAAAAAGTAGCAGAAAACAGTTTTAAAATTACAGCACAAGAACCATTGAGTACTTTTTCAATTGATGTTGACAAAGCAAGTTATGCCAATATAAGAAGGTATTTAAACGATAATTCCTTACCACCCAAAGATGCGGTAAGAATAGAAGAAATGATTAATTATTTCAACTATGATATTGCACTTGAAAAAAGTATTCATCCATTTGTTCTTAAAACCGAAATGGCCAATTCGCCTTGGGATGTAAATAAAAAATTGGTTCATATTACACTAAAGGCACCTGAAATTAATTTAAGTGAAGTACCTCAAAATAATTTAACTTTTTTGATTGATGTTTCGGGCTCCATGAACAGTAACGATAAACTTCCCCTGCTTATAGAAAGTATGAAATTATTGATTGAAAAAATGCGCCCCGAGGATAAAATAAGTATTGTGGTTTATGCAGGTGCAGCAGGTTTGGTATTGAGTCCAACTAGTGGAAAAGACAAAGAAAAAATCTACAGTGCATTAGATAAATTAGAAGCTGGTGGTTCTACAGCAGGCGGACAAGGCATTGAATTGGCTTATAAAATTGCCAAAGAAAACTTTATTGCCAAAGGCAACAACAGAATAATTTTGGCTACTGATGGGGATTTCAATGTAGGAATTTACAATATCAACGATTTAACTAAATTGATTGAACAAAAACGAGAAACTGGCATTTATCTGAGTGTTTTAGGCTTTGGAACTGGCAATATAAATGATGTAACCATGGAAACATTGGCCGATAAAGGCAATGGAAATTACAATTATATTGATGGGATTTTAGAAGGCAAAAAAGTTCTGGTTAGTGAACTTGGAGGCACACTTTATACAGTAGCAAAAGATGTAAAAATACAAATTGAATTCAATCCAAAGTATGTTAAGCTTTACAAGTTGATTGGTTATGAAAATAGAATGTTAGCTACCGAAGATTTTAATAACGACAAAAAAGATGCTGGTGAACTAGGTGCTGGACATTGCGTAACTGCCATCTACGAAATCATTACCAATAATACTTCAGCTACATCAAGTGTTGATTCACTAAAATACCAACAAACTTCATTAACTACTTTGGCAAATGGCGATGAAATGATGAACTTGAAAGTACGTTATAAAAAACTTAACGATACCAATAGTATAAAGTTTGAAATGCCTGTAAAATACAATGCTCAACCATTTGAATTAGCATCGAACGAAATGAAATTTGCAGTTTCGGTTGCATTATTTGGTTTGAAATTAAGAACATCGGAAAGTGTAAATAAAGTAACTTATAATGAAATTATAAAAATAGGTAAAGCTGCCAAAGGAAATGATGATAATGGCTATAGAGCTGAATTTATTAAGTTGGTTGAAACAGCTCAATTACTTGCTAAAAGAGGTTCAGAATAAATATTCAAATAAATTCAAAGTGTGTTGACTCAATATCAACACACTTATTTCAAACAATTATTAATTAAAAAAATCATGAAGAACTTAAACATTTTATGGCTACTATTTGTGTTAATCAGCAATCAAATTTTAGCACAAAAAACCATGTCAATTACCGGAAAAATAACCGATTTAGAAAATAGTAAAACCATAGAAAATGCAACCGTTATTTTGGTTGGAAATGGAAATGTGTATCAAATCATCTCTGATAAAAATGGCAGATTTGAATTTAAAAATTTGCAGAAAGGAACCTATAATATTTACACAAGTCTTGAAAGTTATTTATCTAATGAAAAAGCAGGAATTATATTAACAACAAAATCATTAGATGTATCAATCGGTTTAAATAAAATAAACAGAATTGTTCAAAAAACTTATAGTTACGTCCCTAGACCAATACGTTATTATAATAGCTATTATCTAAGTCCTTTTGCACAAGCACCTAATCAAAACATCAATGCCATAGCAGCTTACTCCCGTGGAGTAGATTCGCGTAATGGAGAAACGCCAAGTATAAAAGGTGCTCGCCCTGAAAATACTGCTTATTATATTGATGGAGTTAGGGTAAATTATTTTACTGGTGAAGTAATAATTGGTAAGCAATAATATCCTATTATTTTAAAAAGTCAGTCACAGCTAAAAGCCATTCTCTCTTATATTTATTCAAATAATTTTCATGTGCGGCATTCGCAAAAGTTACCAATTTTTTAGGTCCGTTTAAATTGTTAAATATTTGATTGGTTTCATCCATCGAAACTTTATCATCCTTCAATCCATACATGAGTAAAACTGGACATTTAACACGGCTGGCATAGTTTTGGGGATTATGATTAAATGCGTTAAAACCATTGATTGTACCTCCCCAAAACACTAGCAAATAAGCCATAGGAAAACTTGGTACATTCATATTATTAAACCTAGCTTTTACTGTTTGAAGCATGGTTCCAAATGGGCATTCAATAATAATTTTTGATACTTTAAGTTGGTAATCGTTTTGTGCTTTTAAAATGGCCGCTGCGCCCATGGAAGTGCCAAATAAAACAATATTTTTTTCACCTAAACTTTCCAAATAATCAAAAGCTGTTTTTACTTGCTCCGCTTCTTTAAAACCTATGGTAGTTTGGTTTCCTTCCGATTTTCCACTTCCCATAAAATCAACCAAAAGTGTGTTATAACCTAACTTTATAAACTCATTTGCTTTATCAATCATTTTACCCTTTTGCCCACCATAACCATGAAATAAAATAACTGTTCCTTTTGGGTTATCAATTTTAGATAGCCAACAAACTATTTTTTTATTACTATTTAAAGCTATTTCAGAAAAAGAAAAATCAGGGCTATTTAAGTTTTGAGGACGAGGCAAACTTACTCCCAATAAAAGTGCTTGAAGCTTTTCGGTAAAAACTAAATCCTTGGGGTCTTTTGGTTTTTGGGTAATGGTTTCATCAAAATGAGTAAATTTATAAGCATGAAAAAAGGCAATTGTATTCAAAAATAAAAATACAAAACCAATTAAATAGAGTAATTTACGTTTACTTTTTTTCATTTTAACTCTCCAACCTTTTAACCAACATAAAAATATTTCCTTCTAAAGCTAAATAGCCATACTCATAACAAAATACATAAGTAGCCCCAGCTTTAGTGGTGTAAGTATGCGTTTGGTAATTAAAGTTGTAACCTAAGTCTTGCAATTTTTTTAAAGTTACTTTTGTTTTTCCTTCTTCTTGTGGAATAAGGCTTTCTAAAATTCTTCGGTTTTTGCGCAGCACATTATTAATGGTTTTCATCAATGCTGTGCTATCGCTATTTAGTTTGTTATTGTAATTACTTCGACAAGCATCATCACAAAATTTTTTATCAATACGGCCTTTTAATACTTCGCCACAACTGGCACACGTTTTAGTTTCCATAATTGTTCATTATTTCTCTTTTAAAAAAGTCCACCCATATTTTTTCATGAAACCATTTATTTCACTTTCAAATGAATGGACTGAATGATGTAATTCTTGATTATGAATGTATTTTCTTACTGATGCAAGATGACTTTCGCTCACACCAACAACCCAATAATCATCTTGCCAAATAAATTTTTCAGTAGTTAATTCATTTTGATTTATCCAAAAAGATGATTCGCCTTTTATTAGCTGGGCAACTTTGCCAATAGTTTGTTCTTTACCTAGTGAAATAAGGCAGTGAGCATGATCTTGATAGCCATTTATACAATCAAGCCAAATTCCTTTTTCATCGGCATTACTTTTAATATGCTGAAAAACCTTTTTTCTTAATTCAGCTGAATTTAAAAATGGCTGTCTATTTTTAGTAGAAAAAACCAAGTGTATATAAACTCTCACCCAACTCATATTTTTTATTTTATGTGGCTAAAGCCAAGTTGTATTACTTTTTCTTTTATCAGTTGCTAATCCCGAAAGCTTTCGGGAAACTGCAATAGATGCTTTAGTTGCTGAAAATTACTCTTAATTATCAATTGTTCAGCAACTGCAATAAGTTGTTTTAAAGCCATATTTTACTTTCAATAATAAAAAATTGCAGTAACAAAATCCATTGCAGTTTCCCGAAAGCTTTCGGGATTAGCAACTGTTAACCAAACAAAATTCCTTTTTTTGCTTTAGCATCAATTTTAAATATTTATTTGGCTAAAGCCTATTTGTATTACTTTCTTTTATCAGTTGCTTAAAAGCAACTGCAATAGATGCTTTAATTGCTGGAAATTACTCTTAATTATCAATTGTTCAGCAACTGCAATAAATTGTTTTAAAGCTATATTTTACTTTCAATTATAAAAAATTGTAGTAACAAAATCCATTGCAGTTGCTTTTAAGCAACTGTTAACTAAACAAAATTCAATTTTTTGCTTTAGCATCATTTCCTAATTATTTCAATTTGTATTCAATACTAAATCAATTATTTACAAGTGCAATATAAATAAAATATTTCCGATTGCAAACGGATAAATACGTTTATTAACGGAACTAAATGGATAATATACGAATCAGGTTTTTGGGCCGCCACATCTTTGCAGTGTTGATTTACAAAAACAATCGAAATGTATGGTCAACAACAAGTTCAATATATTATTTCATTTAAAAAACAAAAAAACAACACGTATGAACAACTTAAGAAACAGCATCCGCTTAATTGGTAATTTAGGTCAAAACCCAGAAGTGAAAGAAACAGCAAATGGCAAAAAGTTAGCTAAATTTAGCATAGCCACTAACGAAAGCTACCGCGATGAAAATGGCAAAGAAGTAAAAGAAACCATGTGGCATAACCTAGTAATTTGGGGCAAGCAAGCCGATACAGTGGCGAAATATTTAAAGAAAGGTAGTGAGGTAGCTATTGAAGGCAAACTAAGCAACCGCAACTACACAGATAAGGATGGGATTAAACGTTATGTAACCGAAATAGTGGTAAATGAATTTGTAATGCTTGGAGGTAAAAATAACTAGTAATAATAGAAAGTATAAAGTAATTATTTAAGTATAAAATCAAATTTTTAAAAAACAAAAACACGTATGAACAACTTAAGAAACAGCATCCGCTTAATTGGCAATTTAGGTCAAAATCCAGAAGTAAAAGAAACAGCAAATGGCAAAAAGTTAGCTAAATTTAGCATAGCCACCAACGAAAGCTACCGCGATGAAAATGGCAAAGAAGTAAAAGAAACCATGTGGCATAACTTAATAATTTGGGGCAAGCAAGCCGACACAGTAGCCAAATATTTAAAGAAAGGTAGCGAAGTAGCTATAGAAGGTAAAATAAGCAACCGTAACTATACCGATAAGGATGGAATAAAACGTTATGTAACCGAAATAGTAGTAAACGAATTTGTTATGCTTGGAGGTAAAAACAACTAGTAATAACAGAAAGTATAAAGTAATTAATTAAGTATAAAATCAAATTTTTAAAAAACAAAACAACACGTATGAACAACTTAAGAAACAGCATCCGCTTAATTGGCAATTTAGGCCAAAACCCAGAAGTTAAAGAAACAGCAAATGGCAAAAAGTTAGCTAAATTTAGCATAGCCACCAACGAAAGCTACCGCGATGAAAATGGCAAAGAAGTAAAAGAAACCATGTGGCATAATTTAATAATTTGGGGCAAACAAGCAGATACTGTAGCCAAATATTTAAAGAAAGGCAGCGAAGTAGCCATTGAAGGCAAACTAAGCAACCGTAACTACACAGATAAGGATGGCATTAAACGTTATGTAACCGAAATAGTAGTAAATGAGTTTTTGATGCTTGGTGGTAAAGCCGATTAATTGACTTATTTAATTTGATTACAAAAAACGTTAATTGCTTAGTTGCGATTAGCGTTTTTTTTATTTATAGTTTCAAAGTTTATAAAATTCTATAATTAGTTTTTTATCGTATAATCGCAACATAAAACTACCTAATGAGACTTAAATTACTTTGCTTATTCATATTAATTTTCAATAGCACATTTGCGCAAAGTAATTTAATTGATTCGTTTGTAAAATTAAATACCACCGGAGAAAGAATAAAATTTCTTTCAAATGATAATGTTACCAATCTAGGTAAAAACGGTTGTTATGTGCTTAAAACAGAATTACAAAAAATTGGAGATGATAAGGCATTGTTTTTTTTGTGTGTTAGAATAAATGATTTTTTTATTTTAGATGCAAAGGAACTGAAAATAAATACTGATTTAATGTTTGACATTTCGAAAAGAAACAACTTTAATGCAGAATTATTGGTTGCAAATTTTAAATCAACGATAAATCTTTATGGAGGGAATCAAATCTCTGAACAAGAAGCATATTATCGATATCTAAATATTTTTGAAGGAATTAAAAATACAGATTTAAATTGTTTTACTAATTATGGTTTAGAAGGGATACTTTACGAGATAGGACGTAATTTTTACGAAGTGGGCGATTATGAAAAGGCTTTAGAGTGTTTGTTGTTACAAGAAAAAAAAGCAAAAATTCGAAATATTTTTTACATACTCTCATTGAACTTAATAGAGTCAATTTATGCCAAACAAAAACAATATAATCTATCAATGATTTATGCCTATAAAATTTACAAATTTTCGAGTAATAATAAGAACATTTCAAATCTTCAAATTTGGCAAAGCAACTTTTGGAGTGGTTTTTCTGCTTTGAATATTGCAAAATATGCACAAAATTTAGGAAAACATAAAATTTGTTCACACTATCTCTCCATAGGTGAAAAGCTTTCTATCAAAAATACTGATTTAAAAAATATACCCATGTTAGTAAGCGAGTTTGATGCGCTGCAAACAATAATTCAGATAAAGTTAAGTAACAAACAACTTCCCGAAGCTGAAAAACTGTTAAATCGATCGTTATATTTAACAAATATTATTGTAAAAGAGGGTTCAAATATTCATTTTAAGCCGCTTGAATTCTATAAAAACAATGTTTCATTTTATGAGTCAAAAGGAAATTTTAGTGAAGCATATAAATATTTAAAAACAGTAAATCAAATAGAAGATAGCCTAAACATTAGAAATGATAAAAGAAAACTTTGGCAATCGGAAATGAAAGTTAAATCGGAAGTGTTTAACGAAAAACTAAAAACCATTCAAGATGATAATGCACTTGGAACCAATACTAGAAATGCAATTATTTTAAGCCTTTTTGTATTACTAGCCATTGCTTTTATTGTTTACCAAAAAATAAAAAAAGACAATAAAGTTATTGAAAAACAGAAAAATTTATTAGAACAATCCTTACTCGAAAAAGAGGTGCTATTAAAAGAATTGCACCATAGGGTAAAAAACAATTTGCAAATTATTTCGGGTTTGTTTGAAAAACAAATAAATAAAACCGATGACCCAAAAGTAAAACAACTCATTAAAGAAGCGCAGGATAGGATATTTTCAATTGCTTTGGTTCATCAAAATTTACATCAATCAGAATTATTAAACGGAGTGCAGTTTAACAATTACCTTAACTTATTGGTTAAAAACATAGTGGATACTAATAATTTAGAAGAAAAATCTTTAGAAATTATTACTAAAGTTGATGATTTTATAATGAATTTTGACCATGCCATATCGGTAGCACTCATTGTTAATGAGTTAATAACAAACTGTTATAAACATGCATTTGTAAACAGAAGTGAAGGCAAAATAGAAATAAATTGTTCGTTACAGGAACAAAAAGTTTATTTAAGTGTATGCGATAATGGCATTGGTTTTTCAACCAATGAGGGTGATTATGCTAATAAAACTTTAGGTATGGGCCTGTTAAAAGGCTTAGCCCGACAAATAAAAGGAATAGTTAATATTACAAGTAATGAAAAAGGTACTTGTGTTCAAATAATTTTCGATTTTAAAAATTAAATATTATGGATAATAATTTAAGAATATTAATAGTTGAAGATGAATTTATAACACTCGATTTATTAAAGGATTATGTTATTGAATTAGGTTATCATGTATCGGGAGATGCAATAAATGCGGAAGAAGCCATATCAGTTCTTGAAAAAAATGAAACTGATTTAGTATTATTAGATATAAACCTAAGTAAGGAAAAAGATGGAATTTGGATTGCTGAACAAATAAATACTAAATACAAAATTCCGTTTATTTTTATTTCGGCATATAGCGATGCTGAAACCATTAAAAAGGCAGCTTTTTGGCATCCATCAGCTTATTTAGTAAAACCTGTTAAAAAAATAGATATTTATACAGCTATAGAAGTAGCCATTAAAAACTATACGAAGTATGTCCCCAATAAAAACAGTGAAAATAGGATTGAAGAAGATGAATTAATGCCCATCGAGAATCATTTATTTATAAAAATTAACTCCAATTATAAAAAAATAATTATTTCAGAAATTCTATATTTCGAATCGTTTAAGAATTATATTGAAATACAACTTCAAAACGAAAAAATTATTGTTAGACACACTCTACAAAAGTTTTTAGAACTACTCCCTCAAAACAATTTCATTCAAGTTCATCGGTCGTTTGTGGTTAACAAAAAGTATATATCTGAAATAAAAACCAATAGCATTATAATTTTGGAAACCGAGATTCCAATAAGCAAAAAGAACAAAGAAAATTTGCTAAATAGTCTCAAAATAAAATAAATAAAGTTTCTGTCCCTTAATAATAATGTTTCGTCCCAAATGTTAAAAATATAAAAGGTATACTCTATTCTTTGTAAAAAATTATGAAGAAATTTATACTCCAACATATTTATACTTTTTATAAAAACACACAATTAATTGTAGTTTTTCCTATCATTTTATTTAGTTTTTTATATGTTAATGTATATGGACAAGATTCTAAGTCAAAAAGTAAGTTTAAAGTTACCGGAGGGATAAATTTATCACAAGATTTTTTCCTTTACCAATCGAATGATACATTATATAGGCCTTATAGGCCAAAATCGTTTACTCGTATTGCTGCATATACTACGTTTTCTTATGGTAAATTTTCTCTTCCATTCTCTTTTTCTTATATTCTACAACAAAAAGGGAGTGAAAGTATTAATAGTCCTATTCCTTCCAATTTTAATTTAAGAGATTTACTTAACAATTATAATCAATTATCATTTAGCCCTACTTTTGGAAAACTTCAAATAAATTTAGGAACACAAGTTCCCAAATATTCAGAATTATCATGTGGCGATTTACCTATATTTGGAGTTGGATTTGATTGGAAACCAAAAAGATTTAGGGCTGCTGCATTTTATGGAATTTCGCAAAGAGGCATTAGTAGCGATTCTATTAATAGAGTAGTTGGTTCCTATCAACGAACTTCATTTGGTGGAAAATTAGGTGTAGGAGAAGAAGAGAAATCGCATTTTTACATCAATTTAGTAAAACACGATGATATTGTAAATTCGGCTACGGTAAATTCACCAGGCGTTCTACCACAAGAAAATGTTGTTGTTTCAGTTGAAAATAAATTGGTTTTTTTTAAAAAGTTTTTTATTAAGAGTGAATTAGGGCTTTCTGCTTATTCAAATAATTTAAAAGTTGCTACGTTAGAATCTGATTCATTTACTTTAACCATCAATCCAATAATAAAAAGCCTATTTAAACCACGATTTACAAGTAGTTATGGAGCAGCTTTTGTTGGTTCGTTTGGTTATAAAGGAACCTACTGGGGTTTTACCACTTTAGGAAAGGCTTATTCGCCCGAATATAGAACATTGAGTTATCCATTTTTTCAAAGCGACCGATTAGAATGGTTAGTAGAACCTTATTTTATTTTATTTAAAAGTAAGGTGTCTTTAAATGGTTCAATAGGTGTAAGAAAAGACAATTTTTTTGCAAAAAAATTGTCTGTAAACACGCAAACCATTGGGTCTGCCAATTTAACTTTAATGCCAACCTCCAATTGGATAATTAACTTGATGTATGCTAATTTTGGAATGCAAAACAATGTAACTAATGATACAATAAGAATTCAAAATGTGTTTAGTAGTTATGGAATAAATACAAGTTATACTATTCTTCGAAAAAAATTTAACCATGTAATTATGTTTTCATTTTTCAAAAATGAGTTCGAAGACTTTAATATAGTGAGTGGTAATTTTTCAAATAATATAACCACAACTACCACTTTAGGCTATTCACTTAATTTTTTAAAAATTCCGCTTACCCTTTCCACTTCTGGCACTATAGCCGAAAATATTATATACTTGGGCACACTTAAAATTAACATGGCTTCAATTAATGCTAGCTATGTTTTAGGGAAAAGTAAGAAAGCCAATATTGGTTTAGGTTTAAATATAATTCAAACCAAACAAATAGAAGGCACGCCTAACTTTAATTTTACAAACACCTTAACTTTATCTTACAAACTGGCCAAAAAATTGAACATTGGAACCAACGCTACGGTAAATTTACTTAGGTATGGCAGTATTAAACCTGGCATTGCCAATACTGAAAGTTCAATCAGGTTATTTGCAAATTACACATTTTAAACATCCCAATTCTACAATAGAAAAATTATGATATTTTCAATAAAACACAATAAAGGATTCAAATTATTAATTTTTTTAATATTACTTTCTAACAGTTTTCTCTTAACTAGTTTGTATGCTCAGTCTCCAACGTTTACAATGACAATGCAAGCTTATCCGCCAACGCGACCATCAGATTGGCTAAACGCTCCTCAACCAATTACCATTACCGTTATGAATAATAATTCTAGTATAGACCCTTTAAAACTTCTTGTTACAGTTAAAAAAGGAGATAAAGTGGCTATTAAAACTAAATTAGAGAATGTTACTGAATTTTATTTAATTCCGGGTGCTAATAGTATAAATTTATATGATATTTGGGGTCAAGGATCTTTTGAAATTGACAATTCATTAATTGATATTACAAGTGGGAAATTACTTCCTGCATCTCCTTTCTCACAACCTGCTTCACAATATGATATATGTGTTGAGTTGTTTGAAGATAAAGGCTTAGGCTATATAAAAATAGGGCAATCTATTTGTAGAACATTTTATGTTGCTCAACCAAATGAACCAATTGCTAATTTGCCTAACGAAATTAACCAATTTACACCTACTACTATAACACCAATTAACTTTTCATGGAGCCCTGTTTCAAATACTGATGATTTTGTAAAATATCAGTTAGAAGTATTTGAAATTGACCAAGGAACTTCAACAGCTGTACAAATACTTAATAAAGTACCTATATTTACTGTTGAAACTTCCAATATTCCAAACTATACATGGACAGAAGCAACAGTAAAATTTAATCAAAGAAAAATAAATGGGGTTATTTCTTATAGGTATGCATGGCGAGTTAAAGCAGTAACTTTTGAAGGTCTTCCAATTGGAAAAAACGAGGGCTTAAACAAGGGATATTCTAATATAAATGAATTTTATATATTAGATAGACCTAGTTCAACAAACATTGTTACTACCCCTAATTCTGGAACCAATACTCCATTGAAAGAAGAAGAACCAGAGCCTATAAACTTAATTGACAATGATAAAATTAATGGCAGTGACGCCCTAAAAGAAGGAATTGAATTTAGATGGAGCCGTTTAAAAAATTCTACAGGATCCGTAAGATATCAATTAATAATCTTCGATGAAAATAAAACTGAAATTTTTACAAAAGAAGAAACTTTTGATAATAGTTTCATATGGAATCCTACGCTTAAAGATGTATCTTGGAGCGAAGAAAAAGTATTTAATTGGGTAATTTATGCATACAAATCCAGAAATAGATATGATAAAAAAAGAATTCCTTTAGGAAGTAAAATTGAACCAAAAAGACCCATAAAATATAAGGGTACAGGATATTCTGATTTTGGTAAATTTACCTTTACTACATTAACACAAAAAGAAGCGGTAATTACCCTTCCAATTAACAATGGCACTGCAACTTATGATAATGAAAAAAAAGGAATTGAATTTTCTTGGGAACAAGTTTGGCCTAAAAAAGTAAATCAATCAGTAATGTATAAGTTGGATGTTTACAAAAGTAAAAACAAAAAAAAAGATGGTAACTCTATTTTTACAACTACCATAATAGATACAAACTTTTTTATGTGGAACAAACAAGATTTAGCTGTAGGAGATTATGTTTGTGAAATTACTTCTGCTATAACACCTGTCCAAGGTAGTACGACAATACAACTAATTGGAATAAAAACTGGTAATAGCAAAGGAATATCTAATTTAAGTTTTTTCACTTTCACTAAAGAAAAAGTAGATTCAATTGAATATACTAATTGCGATGGCACAAAAAAATATATCACAAATAAGGGAATTAATAAATCAGCTTCGGTTACCGATTTTAAAAACAAGTTTGTAAAAGTAAATGAATTTACAATGCTTATAAAAGAAGCAAGTGGAGCGGCAAGCAGTTTAAATGGTACTGGTTCTATTGTTGTTCCATGGTTAAGAACACCAATTGCTGTTGAGTTTGAAGGTTTAAACATTGATGTTATGGATATGAAACTTACTAATGGAGAAATTTATGCCAAAACAGATGAAAATGGGGCGGATATACCCAAATTTTTAAAAACAAAAGAAGGTAAAAATATAACAAAAAATTCTGCAAATGAATTAAATAAAAAATTAAAATCCAAAGCTAACACCAAGTTAGTTGCTAACCTAGATTTAGACCAAAATACCAGTAAAATTAATACTTCCGAATCCCCTTCGCTTCCATTAGGAATTAATAATTTGTTGGGTTACACCATTGCCATTACCGAAATGCAGTTTAATGCTTTTAAAAATAAACTAGTTGGTGTAGCTATTTTACCATTTTCAAAAGACCAAAAAGATGATATCATTTCATTTGCTGCAACTGATATTGAATTTGGTTTAAATTCTCCATCAAAAGCAGGAGGTAAATTGGTCCTTTTAGAGGATTTTGCAGTAGTTGATTCAGGCGAAAGTAGTTATGGAGTTTATTTTAAAGCTAAAAATAAAGAAAATCAACCTACTACTTTTATTGAATGGGACTGCAAAGGTTTTAAAAATTTGAAAACTACTGTTGATGTAGTTTTACCTAAAAAATGGGCAAAAGCAGTTAAAGATGAAAATGATAAATCAACCGAAGAGCGCGTAACAGCAACAGCAGAAGCTGATATAACCAAACTAAATGATTGGCTATTAACCCTAAGTATCAAGCCATGTGAAATACAAGGATTAGATGGAGTGGAACTAGCAGTAGATAATCTAACACTTGATTATTCTGATACTAAAAATATTCCAGGAATGAAATTCCCTTCGAATTATACAGGTATTAAAGGAGTAGATTTTAAAGGGTTTTATTTACAAAGTGGGAAATTCACTTTACCTAAATTCTACAATAAATCAACTGATACAACGGGTATTGAAATAGAAATGAAGGAGTTTATTATTAACAAACAGGGTATAACGGGTCAATTAGCAATAGGCAGTGAAACAGCTCCAATTATAAACTTAGAAAGTGGAACCATAGGCGATTTTCAGGCAAGTTTAGATAAAATAGAAATAGCCATTGTAAGCAATTCTATTACCAAAGCAAGTATAGATGGAAAAATGGTACTACCTATTTCAAACAACACCCCAGAAGAACCAAATACTTTAAAATACAATGCTTCTTGGTTAACCCAAACTGCTACGTCAGGTGCTAAAATTAAAGTAAATATTACCGTAGCAGACAATGTAAAAATTAAAACATCATTGCTCGATGGTGCAGAATTAGTGTTAAATAATACATCTACAATATCATTAACATATACCAAAGGAAAAACAAGAAAAGCAAAAGGTAAAAATGAAGCAATAGTAAATTTAAATGGAAATTTTAACATTCAGAAAAAAGTTAAAGATATACCATTGAGTTTTAGTATGGCTTTTACTAATATTGGTTTTAATTACAACGATTCTTTAAAAAAGAAGTTTACATTTATAAAACCCACTTTTAGTTTTGCTAGTCCGCAAAAAAAAGCAAATGGTTTTCCGGTTACTTTTACCAATGTAGCGTTTGAAGACGAAGCCCTTGCTCCTAATTCCCAATATATAGCCGCTGCTTCTGTAAAATTTGATGTTATGCTTGATCTTAATGATAAAATAAGTGGCAAAACTAGCATCGCAATTAAAGGAGGAATAAAAAAAGTAGGAAGTAAATATATACCAGAGTTTATTGATGCTAGTATTGGTGCCATTAGTGTTGATGCCAATTTAACTGCTGTAAAATTAAAAGGATCAGTAGCACTTTATAGCAACGATGCCGTATATGGCAATGGTTTTATGGGTAATGTAGATGCAACTTTTACTAAAGTAAGTACTCAGGTTAAAGCTTCATTAAGGTTTGGATCAGCAAAAAAAGAAAATAGTACCGAGGAATATACCTATTGGTTTGCACAAGCCAAAATAATGTTGGCTAAAGCAATTCCATTATCTGGCCCCATTGGCCTTAAAGGCGGTGGATTGGCTGCATGGTATAATATGAGAATGAGCGACACTTCAAGACTAGATGCAGACACAGTGGCAAATGCCAAAATCGATGTAAATGAAACTTTATCGGGTAGTAAATTTGTGCCAGATAGTAGAGTTAGCCTTGGTTTTAATATAATGGCAATATTAGTAAACAATGCATCTGATAGGGTCTTTAATGGCGATGCTGCTATTAGCGCTCAATTTACCGATGCTGAAGGCATAAGTTTTTTACGTTTTAATGGAAGTACTTTTGTTGGCTCTCCAATTGTAGAAAGGGAAAAAGCTCCAATAAAAGGATTCATGGTAGTTAATTACGACTTTGTTAAAGAATTGTTCGACTTAAATGTTAAAGTGGATATTCGCAACCCCGTTGCTGGGCCAGCTTTGTTTCAAACAAGGGAGCCAGCTACTTTAAATTTATTTGTTGATAGTAAAAATAAAACACCACAAGGAGAACCCAAATGGCAACTAACAGTTGGTACACCCGAAGTGCCAAATAAGTTTAAACTTTATGAAGTTTTAAACACTTGGTCGTATTTTAGAGCAGGTAATAATTTGGTTACAAATAACAATTTCCAACCAACTACAGTAACAGAACTTACTAAAATTGATGCATCATTTGCGGCTTTAGCAAAACCAGAACCTATTTCGGCAAACGCAACGGGAGGAAAAGGATTTGACTTTGGATTAGGCTTTAATGGAAATGGTAATGTTAGTTTTGGGCCCTTTAAAGGTGGTTATAGTGTTGGTGCTGAAATTAATTTAGCCATGGCTCAATATGATGCTACAGAATGTGTATCAAGCGATTTTAATTATTGGTATGCACGGGGTGGAATAGCCGCCTGGGCAAGTGCTTATGTGAGTTTTAAGTCTTTATTGAATGCTGAGCTAAAAGCTGCGGCTGCTATGAAAGCGGGCGGACCAAAGCCACTTTGGGCTACAGGAAGAGTTGCAGGACAAATAGTTGTAAAAATACTTTTTATCAAGTTTAACTTTAGGGCCAATGTACCGTTTACTTACGGTACCATTTGCAAACCTGTTAATTCTGCTATTAACAAAGACAATATGAATTATATTGGCGACTTAGATATGAATGGTTTTCTTGAAGTACAAGATGAGTACGCAATGTATAATAGTTCAGATAGGGTAGATAGGCTGACTCCTTTACAACTTGGTTCATATTTCGATTTGTCGAAAGAGTTTAACATAGAATTTACTGAAAATGACGTAGTTGTTACAAAAACTTTTAAAGTTAATTTAAACTATTTTGTTAGCGTTGCTGGAGTATCCGGTTTTAACTATTATCCACATATAATGCAAGTTTTACCTAATGATATTTATTGGATTGGTACTCAATGGGTTGATGGGCAAGCAAGAGGCCAATTTCCTTACAATAAGACTATAACTTATTATTTTGAAGGTACATTACAAGAAAAAGTAAATGATAAATGGGTTTATTTTTTAGATAAAAATGGGGCGCTAATTAGGAAAGTAACACCACAAAAATCATTTACAACTAATAAAAACTAATAGAATATGAAAATATTTAAATTTTTACCAATAAAAATAATAAATCTTGCGCTATTTTTAATAGTAGGGAATTTCGCCATTGCACAAGAAAAAACTGCTTCAAAAATTGGGTTAGCTGCACAAAACAGTGCTGATAGCATTACACTTCGCTGGTTGGTTGATAGCTACGAATTGTTTAAGGAGGGAATAAAAATGGGCTATACCATTAAAAGAGCTGAAGAAATAAAAACTAATAAATACAGTAAATATGAAGCAGTAGCTACTATAAAACCTTGGACAAAGGCAGATTGGAAAGCACGGTTAAATATGCTTAAAGATACAGCTTCAAAAGAGTTTAAGAACTTTTCAGCAGGGTATGAATTGGTAATTGATTATGCCAAAAACTTACCAAAAGATGTTTCAGGTTTTGAAGCCATAACAATGGCTAAAGCACAAAACGATATGTCATTTTTATTTATAACTATTGCTTCTTGTAGCGATGTTCAAACAGCAAATGCAATGGGTTTGCGCTGGGTAGATAAAAATGTAGTTGCAGGCAAAAAATACAAATACACTATTGATTTAGCAAATAATCAAAACAGGTTTAAAATAGAAGTAAAAGAAGCTGAAGCACAAGCCATACAAAGTAATAATGGGCCACTTGTTTCTATTGCCAAAGCCGAAAATGAAACCAGTATTGGGTTTAAATGGATGCTTGGTGATCAGCCAATTTTAGGTTATAGCTTAGAGCGTTCAGTAAATAATGGACAAACATTTGTTAGATTAAACAAGCAAATTATTTTAATAGACAATGAAGAAGATGCAAATGGCAAAAGCATTGGTTCATTATCTGATACTAGCGTGGTAATGTATGTACCATATGTTTATAGAATTATAGGGCATACCATTTTTGCGGATGAAGTAGTAATAGGAAATGTAAATGCCATGGCAAGAGATAGAACTCCAGTAACTTGTATTTTTGTTCCAAACCCAGAACCAACTGACATTCAGTATTCCACTGTAAAATGGGAACTAACCTGCAAACCATCTGACTTGAAAGGATTTAACATTAGAAGAGATAATAAAAAAGATGGAAAGTTTTTAACTAAGCTAAATACAAATTTGCTGAGCCCTAATATTAATGAATACAATGACAATGATTTTGATACCACAATAAATAACTTTTATTTAATAGAAACCATTGATACAGCTGGTAACATTTTTCGTTCAAATGCTGTATCTTTATTATTTATTGATGTGGTACCACCTTCAATTCCTTTATGGGCTAACGGAACAGTTGATTCGAACGGAATAGTAAAAATAAAACTTAACTTAAATAAAGAAAAGGATTTTATGGGATACAGGATTTTTAAAGCCAATCAATTAGACCATGAATTTTCTGTAATTAAAGAAAGTTTTACCAAAAACGACACGATTTTTATTACTGGTAAAGACAGTATTTTTATAGATACCATTAGTTTAAATTCATTAACACCAAATGTTTATTACAAAGCAACAGCTTTAGATTTTCATTTCAATGAATCAACATTTTCATTACCGCTAAAAATTGTATTACCTGATACTATTAAACCGGTTCCACCTGTTCCTTTAAAAATAGATATGTCTGATTCCTCATTAAATATCCATTTTACACCAAGTAGCAGTGCTGATGCAGTTAAAACAATCATTCTTAGAAGATTTAAGAATGATTTAAACTGGGATATATTAGATACAGTAAAAACGACACAAAAAATGTATTTAGACACCAATTTGTATTCAGAAATAGTTTATGAGTATTGCTTGCAAGCTATTGATACCAATGGCTTGCTTTCCCCATTGTCTTTTTCAATTCCAGGTCGTGTTTATCCTAAGAGTATAGCACCTTCAGTTACTAATTTACAAGGCATATACGAAGCTGATATTCAAAAAGTACTTCTTACTTGGAATCATGAAATGGCAGAAAAAATTCCAGGTATAAAATTAGCTTTTCAAGTATATAAGTCAGCTAACAATGAGCCGCCTTCTCGAATAACAACAATACCTTTTACTGCAAATGAATTTTATTATTATGACCCTGAAATAAAAAGCAAAGAGACAATTAAATATTTTGTAAAAGTAGTATTGGAATCAGGAGCAGAATCAGTTTTAAACAATCCAGCAATAGTTAATATACCATAAAAATAATATGAAAACAACAATTTTAAAAACAACGCTGCTTTTTTTAGTCATAGCGGCATTAGGTTGTAGCAAGGAAATAGGTAAACTGAATATCAATAGACAATTTGAAAGTAAAATATATATTGATAGTACCAAAGCTGGAGAAATATTTGATTCTCTTTACACAGTTAAAATTTCTGAAATAAAAACCATTATTCAAGAAAAAGGTTCTGGGAATATAGATTTACAAAACTTATATCTGAAAAGTATTTCATTCCAAATACCTGATACCTTTAATTATACATTTAGTGATATTGAATCTTGTGTAATAATTTTAGATAATGATACCATTGCAACATTGCCTACTAATGCAAGTGGTAAAAGTTTTGATCTTACAATACCTTCCCAAAAATTGCAAGATAATTTTAAGGTGTATTATGAACAAAATAAAGATATAACTTTTAAAAGTTATATAAAGGCAAAAAATAACATACCTCAATCGCATATAATTGCTACAACTGAGTTTAACATTAAGGCTGATATACTTATTTCAAAATAGTATTCGTCCTTAGTTGGTGTCCTTACCAAAACAATAAAACCCCAAAAGCCCGAGAGTAATCTTGGGCTTTTTGGGTTTTAAACTTCAATCATTTCGAGTGAATAAAAAAGTCATGTCGCGCATAGTCCGATAGCTATCGGACGAGACATTCTTAACGTTCTCGACTCCGCTCGAACTGACCAAATATGCCCGCGATTTGTATTTTACCATCTGGGTAGCTAAACTTGTTGGTAAAAAACCATATGTATATTATCAATTAATTATACTTACAAAATCCTAAATTAAAAATCGGTTTTTTATTATATAATTGCATTAATTAAAAATTTTAGATAAAAATATGAAAATAATAGTACCTATGGCTGGTATGGGCAAACGCATGAGGCCACATACATTAACTACCCCAAAACCTTTAGTACCTGTTGCAGGTAAACCAATTGTTCAAAAACTAATTGAAGATTTAGAAAAAGTTTGCGGTAAAGGAATTGAAGAAGTAGCTTTTATTATTGGCCCAAGTTTTGGTAAAGCAGTTGAAAAAGATTTGATAGCTGTAGCCGAAAAATTAGGCGCAAAAGGCAGCATTTATTACCAACACGAAGCATTAGGAACTGCTCATGCTATTATGTGTGCCAAAGAAAGTTTGGATGGAAATGTATTGGTAGTTTTTGCCGATACTTTATTCAAAGCCGATTTTGTGTTAGACAGAAGCAAAGAAGGAATTATTTGGGTTCAAAAAGTAGAAGACCCTCGTCCGTTTGGAGTAGTAAAAGTAAATGCAGATAATGTAATTACCGATTTTGTAGAAAAACCTGAAACATTTGTATCTGACCTTGCCATTATTGGTATTTATTACTTTAAAGATGGTGCTTATTTACGTTCTGAATTACAATACTTATTAGATAATAATGTAACTGATAAAGGCGAATACCAATTAACCAATGCCTTGGAAAACATGAAAGCAAAAGGCACTCAGTTTGAACCAGGAAAAGTAACTGAATGGTTAGATTGTGGTAACAAAAACTCTACAGTTTACACCAATGGCCGCATACTTTCGTACATGCACGATGACAAAGAAAACATGGTTCACGAGTCGGTTCAAATGGAAGGTTCAGTAGTTATTCAGCCAAGTTATATTGGTAAAAATGTAAAACTAAACCGCAGTGTGGTTGGCCCGTATGCTAGTATTGGCGATGGTTGTACAGTAGAAAATTCTGTAGTAAGCAATTGCATAGTTCAAACCAATACCAAATTGGTAAATGCAGTAATTGATAATGCCATGATTGGAAACAGCGTGGAATACCATGGCGAAGCTAAAGACTTAAGCATTGGCGATTTTACAACAGTATTGTAGTTACTTAATAAAATCCTAAAATATAAAAATGCCGCCTCATAGAGTGGCATTTTTTATACGCTTTGTTTTAGTATTACGTTACTATTCGAATATGATAAACCCTCGTTATAATATTTGGATATTACTTGTATTTGCACTTTTATTTCAGGTGCTTTTTTCTACTCATAATATGGGGCTAAACTGCCTTATTTTTATGGCCTTAACGTCATTGCTTGGCCTCATGCTGGGCAAGAAACCTAAATCAAAAACAGCCTATTTGATTCAAATATGTTGTTGGGTAAGTGCCATTGGAGTTGTTATAGCCCATACTTCATATAGCATGGTATTTTTCTGGATATCGTTTTTCATTTACTTAGCTTCCATTATTCATGCGGATATTCAGCATTTTTATTTTACACCACTATTTACGTTTAATGCCTTAATATTTATTCCTAAAGGTTTAGGTGATTTATTCAAGCAAAGTTTTAATATAAAGAACAGTAGTAATTTAAAATCGTGGTTACCATTGATTGTGTTACCTCTAATAGTGCTATTGGTATTATTAAAACTTTATGTGCTTTCCAACCATTATTTTGAAACTATGATTGATAGTATAATGCAAATATTTTCAAGCTGGCTATTGAAAATTTCGGTAGAAAGAAGCCTGTTTTTTATTGTAGGATTTAGTATCGGATTCGTTTATATACTTGAGGTGTCGCTTGAAAAACTTATACAGCGTGATGCAGAACTGAACACTAATTTAAACAGAAAAAGTTTCAAAAGAACTGTTCTTAAATTTTTAAGTAGAAAGCTATTAAAAGTAAACTACGTAGCAATAGGGCTATTCATTTTACTGAATATTATAATATCCATTATTAACTATCTTGATATAAAACACATTTGGGTTGATTTTAAATGGGATGGTGGCTTTTTGAAAGATATGGTTCATCAAGGAACCTATTTACTCATATTTGCCATACTTATTTCAATGGCTATATCAGTTTATTATTTAAACTCCAATTTGGTATTCATCAAGAATAATAAGGCTTTAAAAATGCTGATTATAGTATGGCTTATTCAAAATATTATTATGATTGTATCGGTAGCTTTTCGTAATGCTTACTATATTCAATATTTTGCTTTGGCCTACAAAAGAATTTTTGTTTACTTTTTTTTAGTGGCCTGTTTGGTTGGACTCGTTTCCATTATTATAAAAACACTCAAACAAAAAAATACTGTGTTCTTAGGACAAGTAAATTCCATCTTCATATTTCTTATATTTTTAAGTGCTTCATTATTCAATTGGGATTTGATTATTTCTAAATATAATTTTAGTAATTACAAGGAGTCTTATGTTCATTATGATTTCCTGAAAGAGCTAAATAATAGTGCCTTGCCTTATTTAGAAACTGACAAAGGGCATTTACATGAAATTGATACTACACAAGCTAACTTTTTACTTTTGACACGAGGGGAAATACTACAAGTGATGAGTTTGCTAATTATATTGAATTAAGAAAAAAATCTTTCAAAACTATTTGGCCTGAACAAAGTTGGCTTGATTGGAACTTACCGGAATCAAATGCCTATCAGAAATTGGTTAATTAAACAAAAAAAGGCTGTCATTTTGTGACAGCCTTTTTGTTTTTAGTCTTCAGTTTTTTCACTGGCTAGATTATAGAAATTAACTTCTTCGCATTTATCTCTATCAAGCAATCTAATAGCTAACCTTATTTTGTCAAGTACTTTTTCGTCCATTATTTCTTCGTATTCATTTATAAAAGTTTTAGTAGCTAATTCCTTTATATCAAAGTTACCAGCATCTTTTAAGTATATATAACTCCATTTCCAATTGTTGTTTTCGCTACTATGTTTCTTAAAAACAAAAAGTGTTCCTATTCCCTTTTTTGAACGTATATTTTCTTCTTTCAAAACAAGTATAATGGAATCTTTAAAACTGCTTTTTACTTTGTTCATATATACTTGAGCACGGGCTATGGAGTCTATGTTTTTGTATGACTTAGGGAATTTATCCAGTTTGCCAATATTGTTTAATAGTTTATAAGTAGCTGTGCGTGTATCGTTATTAGCGGCCCATTTTTCCCAGTTGTTATCATCAACAGGTATATTGTTTTTTAGTAGTAGAGCGCCAATACTTAATTGTAATGAGGCATCACCATTTTTAATGGCTTTATCAAAAAAAGATTTAACAGCTGCTTCCTGGTAAAATGGTTGAAGTAATACCGCATAATCAAATATAATGCTTTTATCAACTTGTTTAAGTGTTTCATCTATGGTTAAACTTTTTTTGCTGTAATAAGCGTAATAATCGTCTTCTTCATCATCATTATACGAGTCGTTTTCATTGTTGTTTTGTAGGCTTGCTATATGTTTCTTTAGTTCAATATTGGCACTGCTTATAAACTTAATTTTGTTTGCTACATACAAACTTGAGGGTATTAGGTTTTTGTATTTAAGATCAGCAAGAAGTTCTATTATACGGTCTTTGTATTCGTCATAATCCAATAAAAACACAAGCTGAGGCACAACCTTAGCCATTAAAGCTAAACTATCGTTATATACGTTAAAACAGCTATTAAAACTAGCGCTTTCTTCTACAATAGGTGTTTCCTTTTTAATTAACTCGGTAAAAGCCAAGGTAGCAGGTAGGGTTTTTTGTGCAGCCAATGCATATAATATACCAAATTGATAAGCAGGTGTGTCTTTTACAGCGGTATAATATGCTTTCAGCCAATTAATACATTCGGTAGTTTTAATATTTTTAAGGCATTCAATAATGATTATGCGTTTGTCCATATCCAAATCACTTTGTTCGGCTTTTTTGATGGCTTCTTTAATGGTTTTAAAGTCACTTGGCTTAACAGCAGCTGTTAGGCTATATATATTTTCCCTTGCCTCCATTTTGGTGGCAGAGTCTGTGTGAAGTATATTGTTTAAAAGCAATGCAACTTTTGACTCTGTGGCTGCTAAACCATAGTTTGAATCTAACAATGAAAATGTATTGAAAAAAGAATCAACAAAAGCACTTGACTTTCCTTTTTCGCAAAGGGTATTCAAGGTATATATATAACGACCTTTTTGAATGATTTTAACCTTAATGTACTGGTGTGCATTTTCATTGGTTTCTGCATTAAAATCTAATACAGCAGCACCTTTTTTATAGGAATAAGTTTTGTTAGTTATAGTTGGATTGGTCCATTCAGTGGCTAGTTCTATATTGTTATTCCACAATGAATCTAAGTTTTCATACGATTTATATTGACTAAGTTTATCGTAGGTAAGTTGTATTACTTCTTTGGTAGCTTTTGATGTATAGAACTCTTTTTTATACTCCTGGTCGTTGGCTTTCTTTTTTTGAGTAAAACCAAATAATGCCGTCAATTCATTCTTTTCTGGAATATCAATTAGTTTAACTGAAAATAACATACTGGTATCAGTATGTAATTGGTAGTTATTAGCTACTGGTTTTTGGTTTAGTTTAAATGAATTGATGAAAGTTTCATCGTTTGTATTATCGAGTAAAAAGTAATAGTGAGGGCCACTAATTAACAATTTACCTTTATAGGTTTCATTGTTTTTTTTCCATTCAAACAATGCGGAAGTTTTATCGCTGTTCATATGAATATTTTCTATTTGGCAGTTATATTTTTCAGCCGCTTTTTGAATAATATAGTTTAGTTCAAAGGTGTCTTGCTCAATATATTTGGTTTCATTGTTTGTGGCTACCAATAGCAAATTAAATTTTGTACCATCGTTACTGATAGCAATATGTTTTGCATCATTATTGTGCACATCGCCATTATGTATATATACATTGTTATGTGTAAACTGGTAGTCAAACGCTGCTTCTTTTTTACTGGCAGCTCCTTTGGTATATAGTTTAGCGGAGTTTAAAAACTGATTGGCTTCATTACTGTTAGCGTATGAACCATTACCGGCTACTTTGAACACAAATATTTTAAATGGAGTAATAATAATTTTATATCTTTCTATGTCGCTTCGCCTTGTTTTACTGTTAACAAGGAAACAAATGTCTCCATTTTCTGTAATGCTTTCTTTTTTAAGTGTGATGGTGCCTTCAATGTTTTCATATAGCAAACTATCTACTTTTTGCGACCAGTATTTTTTATTGTGTTTATTAATAAATCCGTTATGATTGATACTGGATACCATATAATAACTCCCATTGGTCATATCGGTAGCTAAGTATATATCTTCTTGACTAACATTTTGTAATGATTGCATGCTGCTTGGTGCTTCCACCGAAAAAGAAGAGTCAGTACTGTATTGTTTGCTTAACTCAGTTGTAACAGTAATTTTTTGAATCTGCGCTTTTAGTTTGCTTGGCTTCAACGCTTGCCAACTAACTGGGCTAACAGTATACCCGTTTTTTCTCAATATATTTAAAACACCCTCTTCGCCTCCTAAATGTGCCGCCCCAACACCTGTGAATAAGGATGCTCCTGATTTTATTAAACTATCAATACCTTTGTACATAATTTTGTTTCTTTCTAAAATCATGTATTTATGGGACATTTTACTTGACGAGTATCTGCTTAATGAATCAATGAGTACTATATCACCTTTGCGGTATGCTTCTTCTAGTTTTTCTATGGTATAAATACCTTCTTTGTATAAAGTTTTGTTTTTTTCTTTTTCATCCAGTTCGCTTTCGGCCTTTAACGATTGGGCATACATATCCATCGTTCCTTCAAAAGTTTCTAAGCCTATAATTTTTTTGCGCAACTTTTTTCCTGCTTGAAAAATGAATAGGTCCAAATAAGTATCCTCTTCTTTATTCACATTATTAAGACTAGAACGATAAAGGAGATTATTAACTAAATCATTCTTTTGTGATAAGAAGCCAGCCAAGGTTCTATTCTTAATTTCCTTTAAAGCAAAAGAATTTTCGTAAAAACCTTCTTTGGGTTTAAATAAATGAGCGTTTGCGCCTAAAGCTGATTTCATGAGCTTGGAGTTAACCAAATCAGTTAGCATTAAGTCTGGGTCAATTTCAAGGGCTATAAAGTCACAGTTTTTTATTCCTAAAAAAAACGAATCGTTTAAATTAAAGGCCAACTTTCCGCTCACATGCATGGTACCATAAATGTAAGATGTCTTTTGACCATTCTTGCCAGTAATTTTCCAGAGTAAACTTTTGGGGTTGTTGGTATTGCTTTGTGAAAAAAGAAGTTGAAAGGATAAACAATAAAGTAAAGTAAAAGCCAATTGTATATTGGTTTTTGTTTTTAGGGAGTATGATTTTGTCAAAATGAATATTGTATAGTTACAACAAATGAGCAAAAATAGAATGAATTAAACAACAACTAATTTTAGTGAATGCAATACTATATACTATTCATAGTCTGAAGTAATTGATAAGCACAAGAGAATAAGGATTTCAAATGGGAAAAGAGTCTTTGACACTTGTTTGAAGGCCCGTGTCAGAGACACTACACTACATTTCATTTATAATTTGTAAAGCGCTTTGCTAACTTAATGATAAAATAATTAAATTGAATCCAAGTGATTTTATGTTGTTTTAGGAACGATGAATTTCTGTGAAGTAGTATTTATGATTAACTAATTCTGGTCTTATCTTCTCGGTAATTTCGATTATTTTACTTTTAAAAATACCATAATTCTTTTCGAAACTTTTATATTCATTGCAATGTAGCATGTAACTTATCATATCAACTAATTGAATAAAAATCGAAAATTTACTATCGGCATAAAAGACTTCACCGTAAATGTTTTTCGAGTTTTTAATCATTAAATTATTATTGCTTGTTATTTGTCGTGCAATTTCCAATTGTTTGATAAACTGTGAAAATATTTTAGAAATTTTAGGATCAAGCCCGTCCATAATTGGAATAACCTTAATGTCTTTAATGTCATTATCTATTAACTCAATGAATTTTGGAAAAATAAGACCCATTAAATTCGGATCTAAATTTTCAAATATATTTACCCTTTTATCTTTAAGCCACCCAAGCCTATAAACTTTAATATAATTATCATTAACGATGTCTGCCACCATTTGAAATATTTCGAGTTTTTTTTGATCATTATTTTCAAAAACTGTACCTTTTAGTAACTCTTTCCCGTGCATAATAGGAGGACTGAGATCAAACGTACTTTTTCCCATAATGATGAATTGATTTAGAATTCTACTATAAAATTCGTTACGTATTTTTTCAAATTTGTCAAGAGGAATTAAAATACAAGTTAGCGATGAGTATTTAGTTTCTTTATTAAATGAATCGTCTATGAATAAGAATTGAATATCCATGTGTAATAATAGGTTTTATGTAACAGGAACAAAAAAGCCCTTTCAAAAAACTTTGAAGGGGCTTTATATTTATTAGCTAACAACTGTCAACCAACAACTAAATCACGCAAGGCGTGAGTCAACTATATGAACTAAAGTACTGAACTTACTTCGTGGTAAGGTAATCCAAAAGCTTCTGAAACACCTTTGTAAACCACTTTTCCATCTACTACATTTAAACCTAAACGTAATTCTTCGTTATCAGCACAAGCTTTTTTCCAACCTTTGTTTGCTAATTGCAATGCATAAGGTAAAGTAGCATTGGTTAAAGCCAAAGTTGAAGTATAAGGAACTGCACCTGGCATATTTGCTACACAGTAGTGAATAATTCCATCAATTTCGTAAGTTGGATTTTCGTGAGTAGTAGGTTTACAAGTTTCAATACATCCACCTTGATCTACCGCTACGTCAACTAAAACAGTACCCGGACGCATTTCTTTTAACATATCGCGTGTAATTAAATGAGGAGCTTTAGCACCTGGTATTAACACAGCACCTACAATTAAATCAGCAGTTTTAATAGCTTCACGAATATTGTATTCGTTACTAAATACTGTTTTTACGTTTGCTGGTAAAATGTCATCTAACTCGCGTAAACGAGGAATTGAAATATCCATAATGGTAACATCAGCAGCCATACCAGCAGCCATTTTAGCAGCTTGAGTACCTACTATACCACCACCTAAAACTAATACTTGAGCAGGTTTTACTCCCGGAACACCTCCTAATAAAATTCCGCGTCCACCCATTGGTTTTTCAAGGTATTTAGCACCTTCTTGAATACTCATACGTCCTGCTACTTCGCTCATTGGAACCAATAAAGGCAAAGAACGGTCTTTTTTCTCTACCGTTTCGTAAGCTAAGCAAGTTGCTTTACGCTCAATCATAGCGTGGGTAAGCGGCTCGTAACTAGCAAAGTGGAAATAAGTAAACAATAATTGACCTTCTTTAATTAAAGGATATTCTTGTTCAATTGGTTCTTTTACTTTAACAATCATTTCCGCTTTTGAATACACATCGGCAATGGTAGGCAATACAGTTGCACCAGCAGCGGTATAATCAGCATCAGAAAAACCACTTCCATTACCAGCAGTAGCCTGAACAAAAACCGGGTGACCAGCTTTTACAAATGCACTAACACCTGCAGGAGTTAAGCCTACGCGGTTTTCATTGTTTTTAATTTCTTTTGGAACTCCAATTATCATATTGTTTTTATTTAAATTTTCGATTTGAAATGGGCTGCAAATTAGCCCTTAATTTGGCCAAAACAAATTAGCTGACCAATTTCAATTTTCTACTAAAAAAGGGTTTCTGTTTTTTTAAAAACCACCTTCTGCAGGTTGAGTTTTTACAGGTGATACAGGGTCGCGAGGCTTATCCTTTACCACTCCTTTAATGGTTAAAGTTACATTATTGGTAACAGCATTACTCGAAACAGTAATTGTTTTGGAAAATGCACTGCGTAAACCACCTGGACTGTAAATTACTTTAATTTTAGACTTTTGTCCTGGCATAATTGGTTCTCTTGGCCATTCTGGAGCTGTGCATCCGCAACTTGGTTGAACATTTGATAAAATTAATGGAGCGGTGCCTTTATTGGTAAAATAAAAACTATATTCTTTAGAAACACCATCCCAAATGGTACCAAAGTCATGCGTTAATTTTTCAAATTCAATTTCTGCTTTTGGTTCATTTTTTTTCTCTTGGGCCTGTATTTGAGTTAAGCCCAAAAATAATAGACAAGTAATAGTTATTAGTTTTTTCATAAAATTTCTCCAAATTTAAGTAATCTAAATAAGTTTAACCAAAAAATTAATTCAATTTTTTATTGATATTATAACTAAGGTAGAATGAATATGAATAATCAAAAAAACGTTTTTCCAAATCGTATACCGGCTCAAAACGTGCACTCATTTTTAGCTGATTAAAAAGGTCGGTATGGTATATAATTCTTGGAATTACCAATTGGCGAGTTGTTTCAAAGTGTTTTGGGTTATCAATACTTTGGCTTTGGTAAATGGCTGTTCCCCTTGGCGCAATAAAGTCATTACTTAAAAAATAGCTAAGCATAAATTGGAATTGCCTGTTTTGGTATGAAATACTACTGTAAACAGCACTCCCTTGATTAAAAGGAATGAAAGTACTGTCTCCCGTATCTTTATATCCTAAAAAATAGGCATCAACTGCTACACTGGTTTTTTTATTTACTTTATAAATGGCTTTTGCACCTAAAGTATAGTTGGCTTGCATAGTTAGTGGGTCCACTGTGTCTGCATCTATTTGTCCGCCTGCATGGCTCAACATACCTTGACAAATACCTTGGAGGTCGAATTTCTTATTAGGGTTAAATAATGATTTGGTAAAATTGACTCCTGCTGTAAATTTTTCTTTGTGCGGTGTTCCTCGTTCAATGAATTTTTCCCAATTTATCCATGAATCAAAAAAAGTTTTTTCATTGTTATACTTCAATTGAAAGCCATTTTCTATTCTATTTTCAATTGTTCTTGCTATATCAAATAATGGTTCTATCATTTGATGGTTACTAGCACCCTCTAATGTGCCAAATAACATTTCCAAATTATGGTATTTTGTTTTTACCGTAAATGTTGGAATGGCTTGTGTAAAGTATTGTTCACCACCAAAGTCGCTTCTTAAAAATAGGCCTGCTTGTATTTTAATATTTGGGCTAGGTTGGTAAGAAAAATTGGGATGAAATTGTACCCCAAAAAGCGTTCTTCCAAGCTCAATTTTATTAAAATATTCAGTGTTTCTCATATAGTTTAATATATGAGCTGAGAATTCAAATTTACCACTATCTGATTTGTTAATAGCAATTGGGTTATAGAATATGTTATTGTTTAGTTGTGCGGTACTTATTTTTACTTGTAACAAAAATAGTCCGATAATAAATAGTATCTTTTTAAAATTCATGGCCGCTAAATTCTTCTGCAAGTAAATAAAACCAATTGTAATTTAAGTATTTGTGCAATAAGATTTTGAATAAATCTGTTTTTACTTCCAAAAACAAGGTAAATCAAGCTATTGGTCAAAGGTTTGTGGCATTATAGCCTTTGTCGCAATTTGTTTTTTAGGTATATAATTGAGATTGTATTTGTTGATAATTAGGATTGTTTTGGTGTTTGCTTAATTATATTAAAAAAAAGATATTAAAAAGCGCGTTAATGTTTTAATAGATAGCGACATTTCCAAGTTATGATACAGATGTTAGTAAAAATGTGAATAAGGATAAAACCTATTTAAGTTGAAGTAAATTAGAATATACTTTATCTATTTTGTATTTAATTTATAAAATGAACTAATTCAAGCCATTCAAAAAGAAATACTGCTGCATATTATGTAATAACTAGTAGTAAATTTGCCTTTGAACAAAATTTAAGCATATGAAAATTATTTACAAATTAGCTAATTTAATAGCATTTACCTCCTTATTCATGTTGATGGAAGGTTGTGCTAAAGAACCAACAACGGTAGATTCCTCTGGTATTCCTTCTAATGTAAAGTGTGTACCAACAAAGCTCCCAAGTTTAATTAAGAGTATCAATCTAAATGATCCGAATGCTTCGGCAGGTTCGGTTCCTTTGGTGGCGGTTTTTAAGTTTGCACAAGATTTAGAAACTTATGAAGATGCAAAATGCAAAACACTTAAACCTAATTGTAGTGTAATGCTAAATGTACAAAATGCCACAGCTAAAAAAGTATATTTTGATTATACTGTTACTTATGTTGCTGGTGGTAATACTTGGGAATATCAAGATTATTTAATTTTGGAACCTAATAAATCGGAAGACATTGGTGTAATTGCAAAAAATTGTGGTTGGATTAATGGAGGCAGTAACATAACAGTTACCACCAATAATATTATTTATCAATAGTTATAATTACTCTACTATGAATTGTATCCCGTTTTTTGCCAACTCATGTAATATGGGTTGGTAAAATTCTTGGGTAATAGGGATAACCACTCCTCGCGCTTTTATTTTATTTTGTAAAATAAGTTTAGTGGCAATTGCCATAGGCAAACCAACAGTTTTGGACATGGCAGTATATGTTTTGTCTTCACCTTTTACTATTAATGTACTGTTGGCCTTGTGTTTTTTATTATTAATACTGTATTCAATTTCGTGCTTCATTACAATCATGTCTAAATCGGAGTTTTCTAAACTCCATTTTTGTTGTAATAACTGCTGTAATATTTGAGCTGGAGTAGCATTATTTAATTCAATGGTCTTATTTTCAAATAATCCTAACCATTTAATTCTTTTAAAATCCTTACTATTTTTGGATAAATCGAAAAATTGGCAAAATTTTTCTTCCACATTTTTTTCATTGGCACCACTTATAAAAGAAGTAACTAAACTGCGATAAGTTAAATTTTTGTTATTGGTTAAGGTGTAACTATCGTCTGTTAAGCCTAGTTTTACTAATAGGTTCCAACTTTGACTAAATCCTTTTTTGCGTAAAGTGCCTCGTAAAACCGTTTTTGCATTTTGTAAACCATAAGGTTCAATATAACCCAAACTATCTCTATTGGCATAGCTTTCAAAGGCTCCATAATTGACTACATTAACGGTTTCTGTTTGGCTAAAAATACGATTTGGTGGAATAAATTTCAACAAACCATTTTCTAAATATTTGGCTGTGGCTTGACCTGCTAATACTACATTTCGGGGATTCCAAGTGAATTTATAATTCCATGGGTTATTATCAAATTCAGGTGCAATTAAACCGCCACAAAAAGATTTAAAAGATATTATTTCACCTTTTTTATCTTCTATTTTATGAATCATTTCCATTGCAGATAAATGGTCAATTCCGGGGTCTAAACCTATTTCGTTTAAAAAAAGTACATCAGCTTTTTTGGCGGCTTCATCTAAACTTTTCATTTCATCGCTAACATAACTAGCCGTTACCAAATGTTTTTTATAAGCAATACACTCTTTAGCAGCTAAAATATGTAGGGTAGGAGGTAAAAGTGATACAACTAAATCGGTGTTTTTTATAGCAGCTTTACGTTCAGTTTCATTGGTAATGTTAAAAGCGAGTGCAGTTGCATTTTTGGCTTTACCAATTTTTTGCTTTGCTAACTCAATGCTTTGATCAGCAATGGTAATTTCCCAATTTTCTTTTTTAGCATTTGCCAATAAGTATTTTATTAGGTATGAAGATGAAAGCCCTGCGCCAATAACCAATATTTTTTTCATTAACTATAACTTTATTTTTGGGCAAACTTAGTGTTCATTTCATATTTAACAAACACAAATATTAAACAAAAGCCGACTTGTCAAATGAATGAAAGTCGGCTTCTGTAAGTATTTTTTATGAGCATGTTTTTTCAAATAGTTTAAAATTTGATACCTTTTACTTCTTGTTTTCAATATCAGGTTTTTCTATTTTACTGTTTTTATTACAACCTTTGGTAAATGAACCTAAAGTGAGGCCCCCAAGTAATAGAATTAATAATTTCGTTTTCATATTTAAAATTTGTTTCTTAAACGATACAAAGGAAGTAATAGTTACACAAATAAAGTATTTTTATTTGACCAAGTGAATTTATTAGGTGTTGAACTTTCTTTTTTAGTTTATGAAAGGATTTTTTCAATAAAAATTTTAATTTATTTTTAAATATGGGCGAAAAGTGCAAAATAGAACAATAGTAGGGCAAAATAGAAGTAAATATATTTTTTGGAAAGTTGTCGGCTTATTTAATATTAAGTAACTTTGATTCAATCAAATTACTGATAATGTTAATAGCAATAATAGAGGATAATAGCAGTATAAGAAACAATCTTGTTCAATTATTTGAACTATATGATTACAAAACCATAACAAGCGAAAATGGACTAGATGGACTTAATTTAATAAGAAAATATAAGCCTAGTTTGGTGATAACTGATATCATGATGCCTATGATGGATGGTATAAAAATGGTAGAACAGTTAAGGGAGGATAAGAAGTACAACCATATTCCTGTTATTTTCCTTACTGCAAAAAATGCGGAGGAAGATAGAATTAAAGGTTTAGAAACAGGTGCTATTGACTTTATTTCAAAACCCTTTGCTACCAAAGAATTGGTTCAAAAAGTAAAAAATTTAATTGAATTAGGCCAAACTCAAATTGTAAATGCATTATCCAAACCCGATGAGGAAGAATTTGAATCAAGTGCTCATAAGTTTTTGGAAAAACTTAGAAGTATTATAGACGAAAACTTATCTTCACGCAATTTGGACGTATATCTTATTGGTAAAGAATTAAACTATAGTACCTCTGCCATTCACAAGAAAATAAAAATAATTACCAATAAGTCTACCAATCAATTTGTGAGAGAATATAGGTTAGAAAAGGCACAACAAATGATTAAATCCAATCATGCAAGCATTTCTGAAATTGCTTTCAGTACAGGATTTGCAAGTGTGTCTTATTTTTCAAAATCCTATAAATCATATTTTGGGTTTAATCCAACCCAATTGAAGTAATTTAATTATACGGCAATAGGTAGTGTTATTATTAATGACGTACCCTTATTGATTTTACTTTCTATATTTATCGTTCCTTCATGCATTTCCACAAATAGTTTGATAATGGACATTCCTAGGCCAGTTCCTGGAATGTTATCAACGTTGGTAGACCTAAAAAATGACTCAAATACCAATGGAAGTTCAGCTTCGGGAATTCCAATTCCACTATCTTTAATAGTAATTACTGAATAGTTATTTACCTTTTCAATTGAAATATCTATTGGCTTTTCATTTGGTGAATATTTTATGGCATTACCAATGGCATTTTGAAGTACTTGTTTCATTAACTTAGTATCAATATTTACCATTATTGTATTATCAAGGTTGATATTTATTTTTCTTTTATCCGAAATTTTTATGGCATCTATGGATAAATATTCACCAACAAAATCAGCAATATTTATAGTTTGTGGATTAAAAGGGATTCTATTGGCCTCTACTTTTCCCATTGTTAATATATCTGACATAAGCTCGGCTATTCTATCAATATCCAATGTTATATCATCAAGTTTTTCGGTAACTTTATTATATATTTTTGGAGAAATAGCATTTGGGTCTTTGTCAATAAAAAGTTTAATTAATTCAGCGCTTGAACGAATGGTAGCCAAAGGTGTTCTGAACTCGTGAGAGGCCATGCTTACAAAACGAGATTTTAATTCACTCAACTCTTTTTCTTTTGCAAGTGCTTTGGTTAGTTCTATTTCGGCTTTTATTCTTGGCGTTACATCGCGGGTAGAAGATTGTAATAAAATGTTTTCATCATCACTTCGTAATGGTGTAACTATACTTTCAAACCATCTATAACCGCCTTTGAAGATTTTAGATCTAAAAAGTATGCTATTTTCTTGATTTGGTTTTATTTCATTTAACAAAAAATTACATACATCTTCTTTGTCATGCTTATGAACAGTATTAAGTAAATTACTTCCAATGATATCTTTTTCGCTAAAACCTGATAATTTTACGCCAGAAGGCGACATATATGAAATATTACCATGAACGTCTAATATGGTAATAATATCTTGTATATTCTCCGAAATTAAACGGTATTTTTCTTCGCTTATTTTTAAATTTTGTTCGGCTATCACCAATGAAGTTATATCCGACATAATACCATCTATTCTATTGGGTTTGCCAAATTCGTCAAAACCTACCTTGGCTTTGTCTCTAACCCATTTACATTCGTCACAGTTTTTTACTTTTATTTTATAAATAAGTTCATGTTCTTTAACAATGCCATTTTTTAAATCATGATCAGCTTGTTTAAAAAGGTCTATATATTCCTCACAAATAAAATCAATCCACTTATAGTTGTTATTATAAAAATCAGCTTCAGCAAGTCCTGTCATGGTAGCAGCCGAAGGGCTAATGTATGAAAGTGTGTTGCTTTTTATATCGAAAGACCAAATTACATCATCAATAGAGGTAACTACTTTATTTAAAATAGCTCTGTTTTCTTCCAATTCATTTTCCGCTTCTATTAGGCCTGTTATATTTTCGGCCGAACCAATAATACCAATTATTTTTCCATTGATATCTATATGTAAAGTGGCATGAAAATCGAGCCAAATATTATTTTGGTTGGCATCAATAAAGCGCACCTTGCTATTAATTTTTTCTGTTTTGTTATGTAATAAATTGTTAAATAAACCAATCAATCCTTCTTTATCACTTGGATGAACATAATTGATTATACCATTTACCAAAGTATCGTTTATGTTAAGTCCTGTAATTTCTTCCCAACTTTGGTTTAAAAAGGTGCATTTGCCTTCTAAATCTAGTGTGAAAATGATCTCTTTTAAGCTTTCTATTAATTCACGGTATCTTTTTTCACTTTCCTTTACCTTTTCATCAAATAACTTTTGGGTATTAATATCCAACACAAATCCAGTCATTTCTAGTGGATTTCCATTTTCATCATGTTTCGATATTTTTCCTACACCCAATACCCAAAGCAAACTACCATCCTGTTTCTTTATTCTATACTCTGCCCTAAAAGTATTTTTAGAGTCATTCATAAAATTATTTATGTGGTCTTCAATTTTATTGATTACCAAACTTATGTCTTCAAAATGGATAATGTCTATCCAATTTTGATAAGAAATTTCAGTTATGTTTCTATCGTTTATTTCAAAAATGGTATTTAAAGTATTGTTAATATTAAAAAGCCCCTTCTCAAAATTATAGGTCCACATGCCCATGTTGGTTACATCCATGGCCAATTCCAATTGGTCGTTTACTACTTTTACTTTTTCTAGCTCTTCTTTTGTTTTGGTTATGTCGCGGGTTATACATATCAGTCCGCCATCTTCGGTGGTGCTTAATGAAATGTTTTGCAATACTTTTCTTCCATTTTTGGTAATTCCCTCGCACTCACCTGTCCAGTTTCCACTGCTCATGAGTAGTGGAAAATAGGTATTTTCTATTTTTTCTATTTCATCTTGTTCATAAATGGTTTTCCATGATTTATCATACAGTTCATTTGGGGTATATTCAAATAAGTCAGCATGTGACTTGTTCATATAATAAAACTCTCCCTTATTATTGAGCAATGCTATACCTACAGGCGATTTTTCTATGGCTTGGTGCTGTTTTAAAATGAACTCTTCTTTTTGTTTTAATTCCGTTACTTCTATACCGTAACCAATAATGTATTCAATGGCATCATCATAACCTATTACGGGGTGCATAAACCTCAAATGATGCTTTGTTTCATTGGTTCCAATCAAAAATTTTTCTTCTAATGATAAGGATTTACCAGTATTGGTAACGGTATCAAAAATTTCCTTACGTTTTAAAGCCAATTCAATTGGTTTGTTTCGGTATTTGCAGTATTCAAAATCATCTTTTCCAACTATCCATTTTCTTATTTCAGGGTCGGCTATACCGTTTTTATTTACAAATAAATACTTATGTTCTTTGTCAAATACAACTACATCGGCAGGTAAATTATTAAAAATAGTTTCGAAAAAGGTTATTTGATCCGTAAGTTCTTTTTGTTTAACTGCCAATTTTAATTCAAGTTCATTTCGTTGAATATAAATACCTATGTTAAATGCGATGGAGGAAAGTGTAATCAATTCGGCCTCATCCCAAATTCGCTCCGTTTTGCACTCATCAAAACCTATATAACCCCAAAATATATAATCAACAAAAATGGGCATTACCATTACACTTTTAATATTTTGCGCTTGGAGCGATTTTTTTAAAACAGGATTTTCAATATCAGTAGTGAGGCTTACCAAGCATTTGCCATATAGCATGCTATCCCTTAGTTCTGAAAGTTCGTCCCAAAAAAATAAATTTTTATCCTCAACATTTAAATACGATTCAACTCCATAATTACACCATTCATAAGCATATTTTATTGATTTGAGCTTCCCCTGTTCATAAACATTTTTAAATATATAAGCCCTATCTACATTGGCTGCGCTTCCTATTGATGCCAATACTTTATTAATAACTATTTCAGGTGTTTTATTTTCTAATAATGTTTTTGAACACGCTGCTAATGCTTTTAATAAAATGGTTGATTTCATATTCTTTCAAATTTATGGCATTATTTTTCCTTTACAAAGCCTGTAAATAATACTATTTTACAAATGAATGGCACTAGGTTATAATTAAAGGGTATTGTGTTAAAATAGGAGTTATAGTAATAACTTAAAACCATACTTTTGGGTGAATATTTAAAAGTATGTACAAGGTATTGATAATTGATGATGAGAAGCGTTTACGTGAGAATTTAGCTGAAATATTAGAAATTCATGATTATGAAACAATAATTGCTACAGATGGCCTCGATGGTTTTGCTAAAGCCTTATCGGTGGTACCCGATTTGATAATTTGTGATGTTACTATGCCAAATGTTAATGGGTATGAGTTTTTAGAACGTTTAAAAAAAACACATTTAGATTATATTCCGGTTATATTTTTAAGTGCCAAAATAGAACGAGAAGATGAGCGTTTGGGCATGGGTTTAGGAGCAGATGATTATATAAAAAAACCTTTTACTGCAGCCGAAGTGTTGAGTAGCGTAAATGCCAGGATTGAAAAATCTAATAAATCAAAAGAAATCATTAAGCGAAATGCCAATAAATCAACTTATGAACTTTCAAAATTACTGAATGGACATGAAATAAGGACACCACTAAATATTATCAGTGGAATGAATATTTTATTATGCGATTTGGCCGATGAAAACAAAAAATTGGAGGCCAATCAGATTATGAAATACACCCAAGCATCCATCTATAACATGACAAGCATTATCAATAATATATACATGTATGAGTTACTGAAACCTGATGATGAAAGTGGTTTATTAGCTGATAATAATAAGGTGGATATTATAGCTAATATTAGTAAAGTAGCCAAAGAATTTGACAGAGAAGTAACCATTAATTTTGACAATGATTACATGGTGTATACCAAACATTTAAATGCCATAAATTATATATGTGTAGAATTGGTATATAATGCAATAAAGTTTACCAAAACTGAAAGCATTTCAATAGCATACACCATGAAGGATAATTATAAAACTATTACTGTTACAGATGGTGGTTTTGGTTTTGATTGTGCTCCTATAACACTGAAGCCATTTAATAAATTTAGTAATAGAATGGATATTTCGGGTCTTGGGCTTGGCCTGTATAATATTAAACTAATAGCAGAAAAATTAAATGGATTGTTACAAATAAGCAGTAACCACGATGGTTGCAATGTTACTGTTACTTTGCCTGTGGTTGATTAAGCATTTATCAATGCTGCAATTTCATCTATATCGTGCGGCATAATGGGTTTTAAATAGTATTTTAAAATACCAAACCTTTCTGCATAAGGAATAATGTATTGTTCCAGTTGCGCACTTATAACTATTGTTTTTTTTATATCAAAGCCGTCTTTTTGAACGCTTTCTATTAAGTCCCAACCACTCATATTAGGCATTTCTATATCAGTTATTATAAAATCAAAGTGAGTGGTTAAGGTTTTATCATATCCATCTTTTCCATCCACGGCAGTAATTACTTCAATATCTTTTTTAGAAATTAAACTTTCTAACATGAATATGATAACTGGGTTATCATCGCAAACCAAAACTTTCTTTTTTTTTAAAATCATACTCACTATTTACGCTGCAATTATATTCGTTTAATAAATAACAATTTTGCACTATATTGTAAATAAGTATAACTTAATTTAAAGATAATATTATTAATTAATGTAGTATTCAAACAATAAAAACATTAAAACAAATAATTGTTTTTTAGCTTGTTTTAAAGATTGTAAAATAATGCCAAGTTATGGCAAAATACATATTTGAAAATCAACTATTTTTGAAAAAAAACTAAAAATGGAACCCACTGCAAGTTCAATTAAATTTTATTTGCCAATTGTTTTTTATTTAATGACTGCATTTTTTTTAATACAACAGGTTTCTAAAATTCGGTTTAATTTTATTCCCCAAAATTATTGTCCTCGATGCAAGAATGAAAATACTGACAGAATAAAAACAAGTTATTTTTACAGTAAAATACCATGGCTAATTGCTAAACATTATGTTTGTTACAAATGCCATAAAACGTATTATAAATTTCTGTTTAAAAAAAATAGTAAATCAAAATTATTTAAAACAAAATAATAAAGCCCAAATTTTTTTTATAAAAAAAACCCTACTTTCAATGAACTAAAGATAGGGTTTTTAGGTAAAGTAAACTTAAAAATTACAATGCTTCAGCATACATTTTTTCAACTTCTGCCCAATTTACCACATTCCAAAATGCACCAATATAATCTGGTCTGCGGTTTTGGTAATGTAAGTAATAAGCATGTTCCCATACGTCTAATCCTAAAATTGGGTTTCCTTTGCATTCTGCTATGTCCATTAATGGATTATCTTGATTTGGAGTAGAGCAAACACAAAGTTTACCTTCTTTAACACATAACCAAGCCCAGCCAGAACCAAAACGAGTAGTTGCAGCTTTAGTAAATTCTTCTTTGAATTTATCCATTCCGCCTAAATCAGCATTGATGGCTTCTAATAATTTGCCACTAGGGCTTCCGCCTGCATTTGGTCCAATTACTTTCCAAAATAAGCTGTGGTTAAAATGTCCACCACCATTATTGCGAACAGGTGCAGGGTATTTCGAAATATTTTTACAAATATCTTCTATGCTTAAATTCTCAGCATCAGTACCAGCAATTGCATTGTTTAAATTAGTTACATAAGCTTGGTGGTGTTTTGAGTGGTGAATTTCCATTGTGCGAGCATCAATATTTGGCTCAAGCGCAGTGTATTCGTAAGTTAGTTTTGGTAATTCGAATGACATAATTTTATTTTTAAGGTTTTAAATATTTAATATTTTAATTTAGCAAAATGCTATTTTTTGCAATGCAAATGTATAATTATAAACCAAATTCAGCATATTAATGTTTTGTAAGTTTTACTTAAATTTTATGTCCTTTATTACAATTTAGAGTTTGGGATTTTTGTCCAAAAACCTTTCCTGCCCACATTTTAATATCGAAATTTGTGTAATAGCTTTATTGTATAAGTTAGTTGCTTTTGAGTACTTTGCTTATAAAATCATTAACTAAAAAACATGAAAAAAAGCATAGTAACTGTAATTTTACTTATAAGTTGTATACCATTATTTGCGCAAGTTGATAATCCTAAAGGTGTAATTCAAAACCCCAAAGGATTTAAAGAAAAATCGCATAATTTTTTTATGGGCAAAAGGCTAAAGCAGGCTACTGGTCAGCGCGATACATTGCATGGCATTAATGTAGTTTTTAATCAAGATACAACTCAGCGCGGTATTGCTTACCGCACTTTAGATTCGGCTTATAATGAATTAATGGCCATGTTTAATGAATTAAATCGAAAGCATAAAGCACTACAAATTGACTATACTGAAATGAATCAGCGTTACAGTGATTTGTTAAAATCTTCTCTTAATAAAACAGAGCAATTGAATTTGGCACTTAAGCAAAAGGAAGATATGCTTTCGGCTCGCGAAAAACGTTTGACTGAATTAGAAGCCATTATTCGAAGACAAGATTCAATAACGAATGCATTAAACGAAATTGTAAAACGTGCATTGCTAAGCTTTAATAGTGAAGAGTTAACTGTAGAAATGAAAAATGGTAAAGTGTATGTTTCTTTAAGCGATAAATTATTGTTTAAGTCAGCAAGTGCCGATATAGAAGAAAAAGGACAGGAAGCCATTAAAAAATTGGGCGAAGTGTTAAATAAAAACTTTGATATTGATGTATTGATTGAAGGCCATACCGATAATGTGCCATTGCGCAGCACCATAAATTTTAAGGATAATTGGGATTTAAGTACAGAGCGTGCAGCAAATATAGTGCGTATTTTAAGCGATTTAAGCAAGGTTAGTCCAAAACGATTAACTGCAGCAGGCCGAAGTGAATACATGCCAAAAGCAAGTAACGATACACCTGAAGGCAGAGCAAAAAACCGAAGGACAGAGATTATTTTAACTCCTAAATTAGATGAGTTGTATAAATTAATTGATAAGAAATAACCTTATAGCGTTTAGAAAATAAATTAGCTGCCATTTTTTTGACAAAATAGCAGCTTGTTTATTTTTGGTTATTATCAGTTTATCAGATTTTTGCAAGTTTTTGTAGGTAAGAATCATAAATAATTACATCAAAATATAAATAAATGTATCATTTTTGTATTACAGTTATTCAATCAATAATTGTAAATTGTTATGTTTAAATTTTTAGTGTATTTATTTCTTTTTTATGCAGTATCACGTTTGTTATTTGGCACCTTGCTAAATTTTAAACAAGGTTCTAATACACAAAACTTTCATGATGATCCAAACAAGGAAGAAAGTAAAGTTAAAATAAAGCCCGATCAACAAGCTTCAAGTAAAACTAAAACCAATAGCTCAAACATTGGTGAGTATGTTGATTTTGAAGAGATTAAGTAGTACAGATGGAGAAAGCAATACGTAGTATTTTATTAAAAACCCTTGGTTTAGAGGGATACTTAGCCATAGTTAGCGATGCGTATTTACGTATTACCAATGCAGGATTTTTGAAAGCAAAATATCCAGAATTATTTTTTTTAAAACAATTTATAAAACCAGGTTTTGTAAGCATTGATATAGGTGCCAATGTGGGTTATTACAGTACCAATATTTCAAAATTAAGTGGCTCCACAGGTAAGGTTTATGCTATAGAGCCAGTGCCTTTGTTTGCCAATGTTTTTAAACGCAACGCGCATAAATTTGCTTTAAATAACATTACTCTATATCAAACTGCATTAGGTGCAGAAAATAAAAAAATTGAAATGGGAACACCCGTAATTGATGGTGTTTTTAGACATGGATTAACCCATGTTTTAGATTCGAAAGATGATAATTCGGCCTTGGCAACATTTGAGGCAGAAATGAAAATTCCTGATGAGTTATTTGCCAAAATGGAGAAACTAGACTTCATAAAATGCGATGTAGAAGGTTATGAAGTGCATTTATTCCCTCACTTAATTAATACAATAAGTAAGTTTAAGCCGCTAATTCAAATAGAAATTAGCAATGCCGAAAACAGAAAACAAATTTTAGATTTGCTAAAACCTCTGGGATACAAGGGTTTTGGATTAAAAAATGGAGCATTAACTGAACTTAGTAATCAAGATACAGTAAATTATACACTAGGCGATTTATATTTTAAAATTTGAGGTAAAATAAGTTTATTAAATAATTCAAATAAGTTACATTTGAATTAAATACATACACTTATGAAAACAGCTCAATACAAATTTACCCCAGAACAAGGTTGGAATTTTATTAATGGTGATGATTCAATTAACAATGCCAACTTGGTGTTGGTTTTTGGCTCCAGTTCCAATATTAAAAATGCTGATAACTTAAATGAAATCAAAAATAAGTTTTCAAAAGCTATCTTTTTAGGAGGCTCTACCTCTGGCGAAATTAGTGATGTAAACGTATTTGACGATACCATTATAGCTACCGCTATCTTTTTTGAAAAAACAGAATTACAATACAAAAGTATAGAAATTACAGACTCTTCAAATAGTTATGAAGCTGGAAGTAAATTAATTGAAATGCTTGATAAACAAAATTTAGCTCACGTATTTGTATTGTCTGATGGATTAAATGTTAATGGCTCTGAACTAGTAAAAGGATTAAGAGCTCATTTGCCCGAAGGTGTAAGTGTAACAGGCGGTTTAGCAGGTGATGGGCCTAATTTTAAAGAAACTTTTATAGTAACTGAAAATGCCAATAGTAAAAGTAAGACCATTGCTGCTTTGGGTTTTTATGGTTCCAATATTAGCATTGGTTACGGCTCGTTGGGTGGTTGGGATAGTTTTGGAATTGAACGTTTGGTTTCTAAATCAAAAAACAACGTGCTTTTTGAATTGGATGGCAAACCAGCATTGGATTTATATAAATCTTTTCTTGGAGACGATTATGTAAAAGAGTTGCCAGCATCGGGCTTATTGTTTCCATTAAACTTACGTATTAAACAAGAAGATACACCAGTAGTAAGAACTATTTTAGCGGTGAATGAAGAAGAGCAATCGTTAACCTTTGCTGGCGATATTCCTGAAGGTTCTTATGTAAGGTTAATGAAAGCTAATTTTGATAGACTAATTGATGGTGCAGTAGGTGCTGCTAATAGCACATTGCTAGGAAATAATACTACTAACCCTGATTTGGCAATTCTTATCAGTTGCGTTGGGCGAAAACTAGTTTTAAAACAACTGGTTGAAGAAGAAGTAGAAGGTGTAAGAGAAGTTTTAGGCGACAATACCACACTTTGCGGATTTTACTCATATGGTGAAATATCTCCGTTTTCAAAAGATGCTAAGTGTGAGTTGCATAACCAAACAATGACTATTACTACCTTTAAAGAGTTATAGTTTTTATAAAATTTTTACCTAATTAATGCCTTAAAAATCATTTTCATGTTTTCAATTAGAGAATTATGCATAGATTACTGAAACGACAAATTAAAAAAATGTTTGGCGATAACCCAGAATTCTCAAGAGAGTTATTGGAGTTTATTGAATTGGTTAATTCATCTTACAAATCATATCAAGATGACTTTAACCAATTAGAAAGAACACTTGAGTTAAGTTCAAAGGAGTCGTTTAAGGAATTAGCCGATTTTAAATCAGCTGTAGATACTGCTGCCATTGTATCTATAACCGATGCAAAAGGTCTTATAGTTTTTGCCAATCAAAATTTTAGCGATATTTCAGGTTATTCAATAGGTGAATTAGTAGGTCAAAATCATAATATTGTTAATTCAGGTTTTCACCCTAAAAGTTTTTTCGAAAATATATGGCAAACCATTAAAAGTGGAAATGTTTGGCAAGGACAAATAAGGAATAAAAAAAAGGATGGAACTTTTTATTGGACTAATGCTAACATTATTCCACTAGTTAATGATAACGGTGTTCCGCATCAATTCATTGCCATTAGATTTGATATAACTGAACGTAAAACTGCTGAAGAAAAGTTAATTCAAAGTGAGAAAAATTTAGCCGAAGTTCTTACTGCTATTAACAGAACTACTGCAGTAATTGAGTTTGAGCCTGATGGAACAATTATAGAAGCAAATCAAATTTTCTTAAATTTAGTTGGTTTTACCAAAGAAGAAATTATTGGTAAGCAACATAAATTATTTGTGCATGATAGTGAGATAGAAAACAAGGATTATAATAAGTTTTGGGAAGAAATTGGTAGAGGGAAAATAGTTGGTGGAGAATATAAAAGAATAAAGAAAAATGGGGAAATATTTTGGATAATAGGAAGTTATAATCCTGTTCTTGACGAAAATGGTAATGTTAAACGAATTGTAAAATTTGTGGTTGATATTACTGATAGAAAATTGGCAGAAAACAAATTGGTTGAAAACGATAGGTTGTTAAAGGCCATCAATAAGGCCTCTTCTATGTTGCTTACCAATATTGATTTTAACGAGGCTATAATTAATGCTTTGGCGTGTATTGGTTCTGAAGTAAAAGTAGATAGGGTGTATATTTTTGAAAACCATTTATTGCCCGGAAATGTACATGCTTTGAGTCAGCGATATGAATGGAGTAAAGATGGAATTGAGCCACAAATTGATAATCCCGATTTACAAAATCTTCCTTATATTAAAACTGGTTTTGGACGTTGGTATAATTCATTGGTTCAAGGCAAAGCTATAAAAGGATTGGTTAAAGATTTTCCTGAAGAAGAAAGAAGTTTATTAGAACCACAAAATATTATATCGCTAATAGTAGTTCCTATTTTTATAGCAGAACAATTTTGGGGTTTTATTGGATTTGATAATTGTACAATAGCTACCGATTGGACTAGTACTGATGAAAGTGTATTAAGAACTTTAGCTAATAATATAGGTGGTGCTTTGGAGCGACACAAAGCCGAGCAAAAACTAAAAGAAAGTGAAGGTAAGTTTAGGCTACTTATTGAAAGTGCAACTGATATGTTCTATTACACTGATGCCTCAGGTAAATTTACTTATGTAAATGAAATAGCAACCAAAGTTACTGGCTTTCAAATAGAAGAGTTGCTTGATAAAAGATATATTCAATTAGTAAGGGCCGATTATAAAAAAACAGTTGAAGCATTTTATTTAAATCAAGCTTATAAAGTTAATAACGTAACTTATTTAGAGTTTCCAATTGTTACCAAAAAAGGCGAAGAGATATGGGTAGGACAAAATGTACAATTAATTTATAATGATGGAAAATTTTCGGGTGTACAAGCCATAGCTCGTGATATTACAGCTTTAAAGGTTGCTCAAAACGAATTAATTAGTTCGAAGAATTTCTTAAATAATATTTTAAATGCAATTCCAAACCCCGTTTTTGTTAAAGATAAAAAACACCAATGGGTACTAGTAAATGATGCTTATGCTAATTTAATAAATTTAAGAAAAGAACAAATAATTGGCAGAACAGATAGAGAGTTTTTGTCTGTCGAAGAAGCAGAATATTTCTTAAATAAGGATGAGAAATTATTTGAAACCAAATCAGAAGATTCTTACGAAACTTCATTTAAAACGGTAGATGAAGAACGTATCTTGTTCATTAAAAAATCATTGTTTTCGGCCGATGATAAAAAGGAGTTTTTAGTAGGCGTTATAACCGATATTAGTGAAATTAGACAACAACAAAACGAAATCTATTTGTTGAATAAAATTACCGAGCAAATTAGTGATGCCATTTCGGTAGCTGATTACGAAGGTAAAATGATTTATGTTAATGAAAGTAGGGCCAAGGTTTTAGGCAAAACTCGCGAAGAAATGATTGGTTCAACTGTAATGCAAATGGAAAAATTATTTCCAACAGTAAATGATTGGCAAGTTCATTTTAACGAAGTAAAAGAAAAAGGTGAAATTCTAATTGAAGGGATTAATATTAGAAAAGATGGAAGTGAATACCCTGTAGAGGCGAGTGTTAAATTTATAAATGTTGATGGTAATGAATTAATAGTAGCGGCTGTAAGGGATATTACTGAAAGAAAATTACAACAAAAAGAAATTTTAGATAAAAGTCAAATATTAAATGCCATTCTAACTGAAATGCCTTCAGTATTATTCCGTTTAAATAAAGATGGAATATTTACTCAATTGCAAGGAGCTGGTATTAAGCGATTAAATATGATTGATGGGCAACTTTTAGGTCAAAATGTATTTGATGTATTTAACGAAGTAGATTATCCTATAGTTAATAAACAATTTAAACATGCCTTGTCTTCATTAGCGCCCAATTATACCATTATGGAGGGAAATGATAAAAATGGCCATTGGTTTTTTGATAATTTTACATTTAAAGATATTACCCAAGAGGATGGTTTGGTTGGGTTTGCACTAGATATTACTGACAGAAAATTAATTGAGGCAAAACTTCAAGAAAGCGAAACTAGATTTAGGTCATTGGCTCAAAACTCAAGCGATATTATCACTATTTTAAAACCTGATGGTGTTACGGTTTATGAAAGTCCATCGTTTTTTAGAATATTCGGATATGAAGAAAATGAAGTAATTGGGCATAACATATTTGAATTTGTGCATCCTGATGATTTTGGAATAGTTCAAAAAGAGTTTCAACTTGGTTTGGAGAAAGGTGGAGTTTCAGATGCTATTGAGTTTAGATTTAAACATAAAAATGGCCATTGGGTTTATATTGAAGCTATAGGAAATAACTTGCTTGATGTACAAGGAATAAATGGAATAGTAATTAATTCGCGCGATATTACTGAGCGAAAAAAGGCACAAGAAGAAGTGCAAAAACTAAAAGAGTTTTACGAAAAAATATTGAATGAAATTCCTGCCGATTTGGTGGTATTTGATAAAGACCATAATTATTTATTTATAAATCCATTAAGTATTAAAAACCCTGAACTGAGGCAATGGATGATAGGCAAAGATGATTATCAATATTGCGAGTACAGAAATAGGCCAATTGAAATAGCTGATAAACGTAGGTTGTTATTTAACGAGGTTGTAGATAGTAAAAAACAATTTGAGTTTGAAGAATCTATTTTGCAAGAAAATGGCAAACGTAATTGGATGTTAAGGCGTATGTTTCCAGTATTAAATGCGATAGGCGATGTAATTAACGTAATTGGTTTTGGCTTGGACATTACCGATAGAAAACTTTCAGAGCTAAAATTACAAGAAAGTGAAGAGCGTTTATCCCTTGCAATTAATTCGGCTAATTTAGGTATTTGGGATTGGAATGTTGTAGAAAATGATTTGCTTTGGGATGCATCTATGTATAAGGTTTTTGATGTAGATCCTGAAGATTTTAATGGTCATTATGATGCATTTGAAAAAACCTTACATCCAGAAGATAAAGAAAAAGTAAACGAACGTGTGGCTAAAGCGCTTGTTGGTCCGGATGATTACATTGATAATTTTAGAATATTAGATAAAAATGGAAATGTAAAGTACATCACTGCTTTTTCAAAAACGTTTAGAAATGAAGACGGAACTGCTAGGCGTATGATTGGCGTTAACTTTGATGTTACTGAAACCAAACTTGCCGAATTTAAAATCTTAAAAGCTCAACGTGAACTTGAAGAAGCTCAGCATATAGCTAAAGTAGGAGGTTGGGAAATTGATCGAGAAAAGCGCAGTATTACATGGACCAGCGAAATGTATAATATACATGAACTTCCTTTAGATTATGTACCAACTATTGCCACTTCATACGATTTTTATACAGATGATACAAGAGCTTTAGTAGTGGAGAAATTTAAAGCAGCAATCGATAGTTTAGAAGAATTTGAGTTAGAAGCAAAAATAAAAACTGCAAAAGGCAATATTGTAGAAATTAGGACAAAAGGTGTACCTGTTATTGAGAACGAAAAAGTAAAAGGTATAAGAGGTATTTTTCAAGATATTACCAAAGAAAAAGAAGCAGAGCGCCAGCTTAAGGAATATGCTATAGAACTTGAACAAAAAAACCGAGAATTAGATCAATTTGCATACATTGTTTCGCATGATTTAAAAGCTCCATTAAGAGGAATAAATAATCTTTCGCTTTGGATTGAAGAAGATTTAGGCGATCAAATAGAAGGTGAAATAAAAGCAAGTTTTGATATGATGCGCGGAAGGGTGAAGCGCATGGAACTTTTAATTAATGGTATTTTGGAGTACTCACGTGCAGGACGTATTAAACAAGAGTCGGCCACTTTTGAGTTAAAACCTATGTTAGATGAGTTGGTTGAATCCTTAAGTCCTGCTGAAAATATAAAAATTATTATACCTGATAATCTACCAAAAGTTACTGCTGAGCGCATTTCGTTTGAACAAATTTTTACCAATTATATTAGTAACGGAATAAAATACAATAACAATCCCAATCCAGTTATTGAGGTAAGTTATACCATCAATAAAGGAATGTACGAGTTTTGTGTAGCCGATAATGGAGAAGGAATTGAAAAACAATTCCATGAAAAAGTTTTTGTTATTTTCCAAACCCTTCAATCGCGCGATACCTATGAAAGTACAGGAGTTGGTTTAGCTATTGTTAAAAAGATCGTGGAAGACAAAGGCGGTAAAGTTTGGATTGATTCTGAAAAAGGACAAGGTGCAAAGTTCTATTTCTCATGGCCTGTTGAGTTTTAAATTGATTTAACTTAAAAGCTGTTAATGTATTTGTTAATTTTTAGCATGTTTGGTAACCGTGTAAAATAATTACTTAAATTACGCCCTATAAATAGTAAAAATGAAGAAGAAAACAATCCTTTCAACACTAACATTAGCCATATTTTTTATTGGCTATAATCAGTTAACATCAAATCCTACAGGTGCGCCTGCTGGTTATAGTGGCTCTCCAGCCGATGGTCAAACATGTGCCAATTGCCATGGTGGAAGTGCGGTACCGGCAACCAATGTATTAACTAGTAATGTACCGGCAGCAGGTTATGTACCTGGAACTAATTATACCATTACAGTTTCTGTGTCTGGCAGTACCGCTCGAAAAGGATTTCAAGTATCTCCCCAAAATAGTTCAGGCGTGCTAATGGGAACATTTACTGCAGGTACAGGAAATAGAGTGGTAAGTTCTAAATATGTAACTCACACTTCGGCTAAAACAAGTAATCCTGGAACTTGGACCTTTACTTGGACCGCACCTGCTGCGGGTAGTGGTTCTGTTAATTTTTATGGAGCTTTTGTAAATGGATATTCAAATATTACTAAACAAGTGTTAACTGTAAATGAGCAAGCTTCTACTATTACAACACCAACTGTATCAACTACTACTGTAACTTCAGTTAGTAATACTTCAGTTAATTTAAGTGCGAATATTAATGCAAATGGAAAAACTTATAATGCATTATTTCTTTATAAGGATTCTGCTGCAGTTAACTGGACCCCTGTGCTAGCTAATCCAAACACTATATCTGGTTCAACTAATACAAATGTTTCTCAAACCATAGCTAACTTAAATCCTGGTACTACATACCTATTTAAGGCATGTGCATGGAATACTGGCGATTCAACTTTTGGTATAGTAAAAACCTTTAAAACTACCAACAATCCAACCTCGGTTAATGCGGTAAAAGCCTTAACAATCAATTCAGTTTATCCAAATCCAGCAATTGATAAAATAGCTATTGATTTGAATTTGCTAGAGAAATCTAAAGTGCAAGTAACTGCCGTTAGTCTTGATGCAAAAGAAAATATTCAATTGCTAAATACTGAATTGAATAAAGGTGCTCAAAACATATTGGTTAATACAAGTAATCTAAATTCAGGCGTTTATTTTATCCTAGTAAAGGCAAATAATACACTTATTACTAAGAAAATTATTATTCAATAGTTGTAGTTCATGTAGTTTTATGAACTTACGCTACAGTGTATACTAAACAAAATAGAAAGTGGATTTGTAAAAATTAGTTAAGTATTTTACTCAATTGTAGAATCCTTTATTTTTGACCTATAACTAGAAAAAATACTCGATTTAGAAACAAAGCCAATATAAATGCCATTATCAGCTACAGGTAAATTCCATGCCCCTGTTTCGTCAAAAATTTTCATCACACTTTCCATACTTTGGTTAGCCGAAATAACAGCTGGTGCAGGGTTCATTAAATCGCGAACTGATATTTTTTCGTAAAGCTCTGTTTTAAAAATTATTTCTCTGATATTATCTAAAATAATAATTCCTAATAACTTGTTATTGCTATCTAAAACTGGGAAAATATTACGTTTTGATTGTGCTATTACATTTACCAAACCACCCAGATTAAGCGAAGCTGAAACAGACTGAAAATTGATTTCAATTAAATTAGATGTGGAGATGGTAGCCAATATGTTTTGGTCCTTATCGTTGGTAAAAACTTTTCCGCTTAAAGCCAGTTTTTTTACATCCATAGAGTATGGTTCAAAATATTTTGAAATGGCAAAACTTATGGAAGATACAATCATTAAGGGAATCATTAAAGTGTAGCCTCCGGTAATTTCAGCAATTAAAAATATGGCAGTTAAAGGTGCATGATACAATCCACTTAAAATACCCGCCATGCCTACAATGGTAAAATTACTTTCAGGCAAATTGGTAAAACCTAACATGTTTAAAAGCCTTGAAAAGAAAAAACCTAAATAGGCGCCTACAAATAAAGAAGGTGCAAAATTACCTCCATTACCTCCACTTCCTAAAGTTAATCCTGTAGCTATTGATTTAATAAAAATAAGTAATCCAACAAAAACCAAAACAACCACTTCATTGCCTCTAAATTTTTCGAAAAAACTGTTTATTAAAATATCTTCAGGTTGTTGCAAGGCAAGATGTTTAATGCTTTGATAACCCTCGCCAAATAAGGATGGAAATGCAAAAATTAATCCTGCTAATAAGAGCCCTCCTATTATTACATTTGGATACGTTTTTTGCTTACGCTTGCTAAATAACCCTTCAATTTTTGAAAAAGTACGTGAATGGTAAACAGATATTAATCCAGCAAAAACACCTAGTAAAATATATTGCGGAACATTGTTATAATTAAATGGCATTTGTAAGCTAAAGCTCAATAAAATATCATCTTGTAATACAATTTTAGAGATGAGTGCACCTGTGGCAGCCGAAATAATTAAAGGTGTAAAAGCTGAAATACTTATATCCACCAAAAGTACTTCTAAAGCAAATAAAACTCCCGCAATTGGAGCATTAAAAGTAGCACCAATACCAGCTGCAATTCCGCAAGCCAATAAAAGTGTTCGTTCTCTAAAACTTAAATTATAGGTTTTGGCATAATTACTTCCAAATGCAGCACCAGTAAGTACTATAGGCGCCTCTAAACCAGCAGAACCTCCTAACCCAACTGTTAACGAACTTGTAGCAATTTGTGCATACATTTGTTCCTGTGGCATCAAACTTGATTTTTTAGCTATGGCATAATGAATATGTGAAAGTCCTTTTTCTAGCTTACCCTTTAACAAATTTTTTACCACTAAAACTGTTAATAAAATACCTATTAATGGAAAAAGTAAAAACAAATACTTGTAGTTTCCTAACCCTTTGTAGGTAGAAGCAAGATAAATAGCATGTACTGCTGTTTTTAGAACAATGGCAGCTAAACCTACTGACAAGCCAACCAATACGCTGGAAAGTAAAATAAACTGCTTATTAGTAAGCCTAAATTGAATCCACTCTATAAAAGAATGCATTTTATTTATAAGCTTAAATTCCATATTATTTTGTTTTTAAAATTATGATAGGCTATTTATATTTCTTAGAGTCTATAAACACCCATTTCGTTTAAAATTTCATTTGTAACTTAAGGTTAAGCCTTCTACTAGTTAAGTAATTTGGTACGGCCCATGTTTGCGCTGTAGCATCTTGCAGCCAAGTATAACTTATGGTATTATCTACTCCTAATAAATTAAATACATCTAAAGCAAGATTGGCATATTTTATATGTCGCTTAAGGAAAGAGTTGCGTTGCGAAGTTTTTAATTTTTCAGGAATTAAATCCTTGGTAAAACCAATATCCACCCTCCGGTAACTTGGCATAGAGTTTACATCGTTATACCTATTGTGGTCAGGAATTCCAAACGGAAAACCGCTACCATAAACCAACATTAGGTTTACTTTGTACTTATCATTGCTTGGCAAATAATCTTGAAAGAAAATAGCAAACTGAAATGCTTGATTGGTTAATCTTGGAATGTATCTTTCATTTTCTTTCACTCCTTGTGTCGTAAACTGATTACTAATTATTTCTTTAGTATCCATTAAACTTAAACTGGCCCAACTTTCGGTTCCTCTAACAAATTCGCCATTTACCCTAAAATCAACACCTGTGGCATATCCTCTTGAGGTATTATCGGCAAAATAACGTATGCGCACATTGTCAATTTCGTATGGAATTAAATTACTTAAATCTTTATAATAAGCTTCAGCAGTAAATTTAAACGGGCGTTTCCAAGCCTTAAAATTCATTTCAGCCCCTAATACATAATGAATTGATTTTTGAGATTTAATATTAGCATTTAATTCTCCTTGGAAATTACGTAACTCACGGTAAAAAGGCGTTTGGTAATACCAACCATACGAGGCTTTGATTACCCAATTTTTACGCATTTTTTTTACCCAATTAGTATCATTTTTACTATTATCTAAAACCAATTTATTATGCTTTCTATTGGGTTCAAAGGCAAATTGAAACCTAGGACTGATTACATTTTCGTTGGTATAACTCCACCAATTGCTGCGCACACCATAAGTAAAAACCATATTGCTGTTTCTATCAATAACCATGGTATTTTGCACATAACCATTTAGCCTAAATGTATTCAAACTTAACTGTGTTCGTAAATAATCGGGTAAGGTAATATTGCCATTGGCATCTAAAGTAGGTTGGGCAAAACCCGCGCTATCTCTGTAATTCCATTCCTTGAGTCTATCATTAATATTTTCGGTTTGTACAAAAGCACCCCATTGAATATTGTGTTTTCCTTTATCGTAATTACCTCTATGGCCAATGTTTATAACCGTTGCTTCAATTCCATTACGGGCATTATTTATAAAATAACCTACACCTCTAAGGGATTTTGCTCTTCCAAAATTGCTGCTGCTTTGGTCTGTTTCTAATTCACTTAATCTATATGCACCTTCTATGGTAAAAATTTCATTTTCGTTGCTATAAAAGGTAGAACCAATGAGCTTTAATTGCAGCCTACGTGTTGGATTGTAAACCAAACTAGCTGCGCCTGTGGCTGTTCGGTATTCCATTAAATCGGCACCGCCAAAATACACATTAAGTTGTAAAGCTTGTTTCACTGTTCCAAAAGTAGTTTGCCTATCTGTAGGCACTAAAAAATACCTATTTTGAGCATAACTTCCTAAAATACTCAAACTTAAATCAGACCTAAAATGATACGTTAAAAGTGATTGCACATCGGTAAACGAAGGTTGGTAATCACCTTTGGTATCGAGGGTTGAAACCACATATTTATTACTCCAATACCTGGCTCCAATTAAATACGTAAAACGTAAGTTTTTTGAAGCACCTTCGGTAGCAGCTTGCACTCCCAATAGCCCAATATTAATGGATGAAGTAGTTTTTTTTGGGTCTTTGTATTTAATATCCAATACCGAACTCATTTTATCGCCATATTTGGCTTCAAATCCACCTGCACTGAATTTGATACTTTTTACCAAATCAGAATGTATAAAACTTAAACCTTCTTGCTGACCACTTCTGGGTAAAAAAGGCCTGTATATTTCAATATCATTGACATATACCAAATTTTCGTCAAAATTTCCTCCACGCACATTGTACTGAGCACTCAATTCATTATTGGACGAAACACCAGGTAAAGTTTTTAAAATTTGTTCAACTCCAGGCATCGGAGCTGGATTGATTGTTAATTGCCTTGAATCTATAGTAAATGTACTAACCTGTTCGCGGTATCTTTCTTCTTTTACAATAAAATCTATTAAAGTTAAACCAATATTTAAGCGTGGACTTAATTCATATTTTTGGTTTGGTGCCAATGCAGGTAAACTAAATGTTTGCCCTTTTTGTCCAAAGTAATTAAACTTTAACTCTATAGCATTATTGGCATCTACTAATATTTTATAAAAACCATCCTCATTGGTAACCACAGTTATTTTTTGGCCAATTACCGAAACAGTAACACCTTCAGCCAACTGACCCATGCTATCCTTAACTGTACCACTAATAATTGCCTTATCGTTTTGAGCTTTAACTGCAACAGAAATACCCAATACAAGGAGTAAAAAACAAAAGATTTTTTGCATTAATAAATTTAAAATATAGAGTAGAGTTTTTACTATTGTTTTTTAGGTTTAAATGAGAACAAAGGCAATAATAACTTTTTTAGTATAAAATATTGCGTAAACTTTAATTTACGCTAATAAATCACCCTAAATTTTATGGTTGCTTCAATTTTTTTAAGTTCATTAATTACTTCATTATCATACTTTTTAGAAACATCAGTAATTACATATCCCAAAGTTTCGTTGGTTTTTAAATATTGACCCGTAATATTAATTTTATGCTTAGCTAAAATCGCATTTATTTTAGCTAACAAACCAGGTTTGTTTTTATGAATATGAATAAAACGATGTGAACCCTGCAGAGCGGGTAATTGAATATCAGGAAAATTTAAACTTCGGCTTATATTGCCTGTATTAATGTATTGTATGATTTTTTCGCTAGTAAAACTGGCAATGTTTTGCTGCGTTTCTAAGGTATTGTTTCTTTGATTAAGCGTGGCAATAATTTGGCTATTTGGCTTAAGTTTTAAATAATTTTCTTCTTGCTGAAAATCCATTGCAAAGCCAAATAATTTTTTTTGCTGAACCAATTTCAACGCGGCTTGCACCTCAACAGAATCATCATAACTTAAGTTAATTAAACACGCATTTGGTTGCATTTGCTTTAACTCTTTTTCTGCCAAAATAGTTCCAGCATTTTTACTTTGAAGTAGCACCATATAATTAGACTTTTTGAGTAAATCATTTACCGATTTACAAGCTATTGCATTGCCTAATGGTGCTCTGTCTTTTTCATCAAAATAAAGCAAATCCATTCCCAAATTCTGCGCTAATACACCCATTAAACTGCCCGCATTTCCATAACCAATTATTCCAATTTTTTTGCCCCGCAATTCGGTATTGGTTTGCCTTGACAATTGAAACATAAAACCCAAACCTAATTCAACTACACTTCGTGTATTAGCATAAGGCGAACTAAAAATAGGCACTGCCATTTGTTGCGCAATGTTTGCATTAAACTGTTGGTTATTGTTGCCCCAAACAGCCAAACTTATTAGTTTAGGAAAATTGTTTAAATCGGTTATTTCTTGCTTTAATGATGAAACAATGATAGAAGCATTTTTCAAATCAGCTAATGCTTTATTGGTTAAAGTTTCGCGTTTGATAACATTATATCCTTCTAATTTAAAATAAGGTTCAGTAGCAAAAGTTTCTTTACCTAAAAGCACTGCATTTATTCGGCTTTTAGGATACGAAAGTGCCATAGGCAATTTCATTTTATATAAAATTTCATCTAAGCTTGGAGCTATATAATCTGCTTTGGCTAATACACGTTCACGAGCTATATTTTCGGTAAAAGCAAAAAACTGCTCAGCCATTCCGCTTTCACGCATTTGGTAATCGGTGTAACCATCGCCAATGGCAATAACCTGCCCTTTTAACTTTAATTGCTTTAACAATTTTACTTTACCACCTTCTTGTGCCAAAGGATTTTCTTCGTCAGAACCAATGATATTATTTTTTTTATCGTAAATAAAAGTATTGGCATAAATGCAATCTTCATCTATAAAAAAACTCTTAACTACAGGCGCAATAAATTCCTTAAATCCACCCGACACAATTAAAACCCTTCCTTGGTATTTCTTAAAAAACTCCTTGTTTCGAGCAAACGATGGTGACACTTTTTTACGTAGCTTATTTACCAACATATTTAAATGGTATTTTTTAGCGGAAAGCAGCGCAATTCGAGCCTTTAACGATTTGTTAAATGGCATTTTTCCATCCATAGCCAAATCAGTTAAATGTTTTATCTGCTCTATGATTGCTTCCTTTTCAGGATCGTTTTTTAAGCTAATGGCAGCCAATTCTTCCATAGCTTCTACTTGTGTAAAAGTACTATCAAAATCAATTATGAACCAAGGTTGTTGCATGTGGTAAAAATAAATCTATTTACGAACTAATGAACATAAAAAAAGCCGAAGTTTATAAAACTTCGGCTCTTCAATATTTTCCTATAAATTATTGTTTTACAATTTTTTGAGTAACCAATCCTTTATCGCTCATGGCATTTAAAACATAAATACCTGCTGGTAATGTTTCTATATTGACTTGATTACTAGGCAAATTTTGGTCTAATACTACTTTGCCCATTAAATCTAAAACTTGAATACTTTGGCACTCAACCCCGGTAACATAAATATTATTTGAACTTGGGTTAGGGTAAATAGTAAACATACTTTTATTTACTCTTGGAACCCCAATTTTACTGCCATCGTAATCAATAATAACGGTAAAATCTTGATGACCAAAAAGTAAATTAGATGAAGTAAAGTTCTCCAAAGAACCAAGGTTAAGTTGAAATATTTTGGTTCCCCAAAACGAATTATCAATAACTGGATTTATTTTGATTAAAACTTCATTTCTGAAACCTAGTTGGCCAATACCAAATTCAATTTTCTGTTGAGCAGACATATTAAAATGTGTTCCATTTATGGCCGTTAAGTTAGGGTTTGTTGAATTATCTTTAACTGATAGAATAGCTGAATAAGGTAACAAAGTGCTGTCTTGATTATAGTTATACATAGCAATTACTATAGCAGAATTTTGGTCTTTCTGGGTAAAACTTTGGTAATTGTCTTTATAGTCAAATCCAAATACTACTTGCGCATTTGCCCCTATAACCATTAAGACACTAACTATTGATAAGTATATTTTTTTCATAATTAAATACATAAAAGGAATTACAATGATAATAATTTGATTGATTTTAGCAAAGCAAATTTAGTTGCAAGCTACAAATAAAATTAAAATTACCTTATCCTAATTTTTTCTCCGATTTTCAATTGTACCATATTGCTATTTAATTCTTTTAAATTTGTTACTGATACATTGAATTTCCTACTAATTGAAAACAAAGTTTCACCTTTTTCTACCGTATAGTAAATTGAATTACTTCCAGAATTATTTTCTGAATTTTTAATTGGAACTACAGTTAACCTTTGGTCTATTTTAATATTGTTATTTTCAAGTACATTTATGGCTTTTAAATCATTAACAGAAATGTTATAAAGTTTAGAAATGCTAAATAAAGTTTCGCCATGACGAACAATATGATATCCAGGAATTGGTTGAGGCTCTTTTGTATCGGCACTTGGCAAATTAGGATTTACAATAAGTCTTTGGCCTATTTCGATATTATTATTTTTCATGGCATTTAAAAACTGTAAGGCATCTACTTTAACATTGTATTTTTTTGCAATGCTATAAAGTGTTTCACCTGTTTGAACTGTATGAAAAAAGGACAATTCTGATTTTTTTTCTTCCAAAGTATCAAAATAACTCAACGTGGTTTCATTGACAGGAAACATTGTTTCAATATTCTTTTTGGGATCTTCATAAACAGTCTCATTCATAATGACAGTATCAACTTTAATAACATTTGGAGCTGTTTGAGTTTTTACAATTTCAACAGAGTCGCGTTGTATAGCAGTATCAGCAATTATTATTGCGTTGGTTCGTTTAGTATTTAAATAAATTATTTGACCTACAGCAGGTTGCTGATTTAAAACCAAGTTGTTGCGGGATAGAATTTTTTCTAACTTTATTGCAAAACGCTGCGAAATTTTATGTGTATTGTCACCTTTTCCTAAAATACAGGTTTCTATTTCTGCCTTATTTTTTTTATTCTTTAAATATATAGTATCACCTTCATGGCATTCATCGTCTTTCTGCAAATCATTATACTTATATAGTTGAAATACCTTGATATCATAATTTAAAGCTATTTGAGCAAAGCTTTCATTAGCTTTTGCTGCAATGGCAGGTATTCCATTAATCATAAACTCCTTACCATAAGTTTTTACAATTTCTGCTTTTTCTTCTGCTTTTTCCTTTTCCTCTTCTTCACTAATTTTTACTTCATCATATTTATGTAGTTTATGTTTTTCTATAAATGTAATAAGTAATTCGGGGTACTGAGGGTTGGTAGCATACCCTGCTTTTTTTAATCCATAAGCCCAACTTTTATAGTCTTTACTATCTAAATCAAACAAAAAAGCATAACGCTTATTGTTCATCAAAAAATCTGAATGATCTCGGTAACTATCAATTGCTGCATCATATTTTCTAAAGCACTCTTGCGGAGCATCGTCATCTTCATATAATGTTTTTCCTGTCCAAGTAGCTTTACACTTTATTCCAAAATGATTATTTGCTTCAGTTGACAACCTACTGTTTCCATTCCCACTTTCTAATATACCTTGGGCCAGAGTAATACTAGCTGGAATTCGACTTCTATACATCTCTTCAATGGCTAGAGCAGAGTATTTTTCAATATATTGTTCAACTGTAATTTTGACCTTAACTTCCTCTTGGGCAAAACTATTAAGTGTAAAAATGCAGAATAATGTAAAAAGAATGTACTTCATAAAAATGTTTAATAATGCTAAATAACAAAACTAATGCCTAAAATATTTATGTAAGTGTATGATGTACTATGCTTTACTAACAATTATAATCTGTTGTTTAATTAACTATACGACAAAAAAGCCCAAAAATATTTGCTTTGGGCTTTTGAAATCCAAATATCTTTAATAACCAATTATTTTGCGCCCTTTTTCTACTATTTCAGCTTTCTTTTCTACTTCAACCTTCATTTTATCTTTAAAAGCTTGAATGCTATCTGCAATTTCTTCGTTATGTGTTCCTAAAATTTGTGCGGCTAAAATTCCAGCATTTTTAGCATTGTTAATAGCCACAGTAGCCACAGGAACGCCAGCAGGCATTTGAACTATGGAAAGCAATGAATCTAGTCCATCCATGGTTTTTAACTTAACAGGCACGCCAATAACAGGCAAAGTAGTAATACTTGCTACCATTCCTGGTAAATGTGCTGCGCCACCAGCACCCGCTATAATTACTTTAATGCCTCTTCCCTTTGCTTCTTTAGCAAAGTTATACATACGTTCAGGAGTTCTATGTGCCGATACTACTGTAATTTCGTATTCAATTTTAAATTCGTCTAATACATTGGCAGCTTCTTTCATTACTTCTAAGTCGCTATCGCTGCCCATTATAATTGCTATTTGTTTCATGGTTTTATTTAATAAATGGCAAACATAAAAAAAGCCGCTTAAAAAGCAGCTTTTTGGTTTATATTTAGTTTCCTTTAAAATTAGCAGGTCTACGTTCCATAAAGGCTTTGGTACCCTCCATAAAATCTTCACTGCCAAAAAAGTTTCCAAACTCGTTTACTTCTACTTCGTTTCCATCTGCACGTTTTTCGTAGTATGCATTAACACAACGAATTACACTTGCAATGGCCAATGGAGATTTAGTTTTAATTTTCTCTAAAATTTCCTCGCATTTGGCCATTAAATTATCAGCAGGTACCACATGGTTAACTAAACCTAAATTCAATGCTGTTTGTGCATCAATCATATCTGCAGTCATTAAATATTCTAATGCTCTACCGCGGCCAATTAATTGCGCTAAACGTTGAGTTCCTGCATAACCTGGTGTAATACCTAAGTTAACTTCAGGCTGTCCAAAGCGAGCATTTTCGGCTGCGATTCTAATATGACAACTCATAGCTAACTCATTTCCTCCACCTAAAGCAAAACCATTAATAGCAGCAACAACTGGTTTTGGGCTATTTTCAATGGCGCGCAATACTGCATGCCCTTCAGCACTCATTTTAGTTCCTTGCTCTACGTTAAACTCAGCAAATTCAGCTATATCAGCACCGGCAGCAAAAGCTTTTTTTCCGCTTCCTGTAAGAATTACACCTCTTACTTCTGCATTATCATAAATGCTTAGAACTGCATTTTTAATATCGGTAAGGGTTTGAATATTTAAAGCATTTAATTTTGCTTCGCGATTAATGGTTACGTAAAAAATATTGTTTTTTACTTCAGTTAAAATGGTTTGATACATGGTTTGTGTCGACATTTTATTTTTTATAGTGATTATAAAATTTTTTTGCGTGCAACAATAATGTTTTTGTGTAAATGAAACCCACTTTTTTTTATCAATATTTTATGTAGGCAAAATGCATTTTAAATACAAGATGTTATTTTTTTAAAAATAACTGAATTCTATTTTTTAAATCACTGTCTGTCATTGATATAACAGCATTGTCTAAAAATTGCTTATCCTTTTCTAAGTTTTGGTAATAATTTAAAAAATGGGGTGCATTTTTAGCGCAACTGTAACGTAAAAAAATCAACTCGGCATTGTTTTTATCTTTTTTCAATGCATTATCCAAATCTGTGCGACCTTCGTTAAAGATTTCGAGTTTGTTAAATGGATTGAAATAATGTTTGGCTAATAGCATTTTGGTGGCACCCAAATACCCGAGTTCTAATGGGGTTAAGTTGTTTTTTTGTTGCAAAGTTTGTTTCAAATTTTCAGCAATACTTTTACTGTAAATGGCTTTATCAAATTGATTCCTTAAATCAATATTGGCAATTAATTGTACCACCATTAATAAAAAAACAAATAATTGGATACCTTTTTTTAGCATGTTATTTGGCGCGCAAGATAACTTTGAAAAGAAAAATTACGAGGTCAAATTCGTTAATTAAAGTAAGTTGAAACTATGACGGAAGTATGAACCAAAAAATAAAGCGTATTTACGTTTATCAGAAATACGAACTCTTTCTTCCATAATCACACTAGCCGGCATATCCATAATTTTAGCTAATAATTGTGAGTAATAAATATAGGCTACATAAACACCAAAACGTGCATCTTTTGGCAGTTTTTTGATGCCTTCAAAACCCATTTTGAAATCTTTTATAATATCGTTTTCTATTTCTTCTTTTGTTATTTGATCAAATGCTTGGGTGCGCAATTGAGGAAAATATAACCTACCCAAGGCATCAGCATCAGCTTTAAAATCACGTAAGAAGTTAATTTTTTGAAAAGCCGAACCCAATTTCATAGCATAAGGTTTTAATTCTTCGTACATGGTTTTATTACCTTCGGTAAATACACTTAAACACATCAAACCAACAACTTCAGCTGAGCCTAAAATGTATTCTTCATAACCATGTTGGTCGTAAGTATTTTTGTCTAAATCCATTTCCATACTTTTTAAAAAAGTTTCAATGGTCCAAGGATCTATTTGGTATTTATTTACCACCTCTTGAAATGAATTTAGGATTGGATTTAAGCTAATTTTTTGCTCAATAGCTTTATAGGTATCAACTTTAAATTCAGCCAATAATTGGCGTTTGTCATAATCATGAAATGAATCAACAATTTCATCGGCTAGCCTTACAAAGCCATAAACACCATAAATAGGGTCATGAAAACGTTTGGCTAAAAACTTAATTCCCATAGAAAATGAGGTACTGTATGCCTTAGTAACCATTTTGCTACTTTTACGCGATATATTGTCGAATAGGGGTTTCATTTTTTAAATCTATGACTTTTTTTATAATTAACAATGATTTTGTTTGTAAATTGTTTTAAACCTTACAACAAATTTTCTTTGATAACCAAATTTGCTGCTACCTTACCACTAATAATACTTGGCGGAACTCCTGGTCCTGGCACTGTTAATTGACCTGCAAAGTATAAATTTTTTAATTTAGAGCTTTTAATACGTGGTTTTAAAATGGCAGTTTGAGTTAGCGTATTTGCTAAACCATAAGCATTTCCTTTAAATGAATGGTAATCAGTTTTAAAATCATTTATTCCAAAACTACGCTTGTAAATTACATGCTCTTTTATTTTTTGACCTGTATGTTTTTCCAATCGGTCCATCATCATATCAAAATAAATTTCACGTTTTTCTTCTGAATCGTCTGTTAATTCGGTTGAAATGGGCACTAATAAAAATAAGTTTTCGTGTCCTTCTGGAGCAGCTGTGTCATCAGTTTTTGAGGTTAATGAGGCATAAAATAATGGATTTTCTGGCCATTTGATATTGGTGTAAATTTCATCGGCATGTTGGTTAAAATCAGTATCAAAAAACAGGTTATGATGCAATAAACCATCAATTGTTTTATTTAAACCTATATAATAAAGTACACAACTTGGTGCCAATTTTCTATCGTCCCAATATTTGGGTGAGTATTGTCTATCTGTTGGGTTTAAAACTTGTTGTTCTATATGGTTGTAATCGCCTGCTGCAATAATTACGTCTGCTTCAAAAGTTTCGTTTTCAGTTTCAACTGAAGTAGCTTTTCCATTTATACTGTTAATTTTTATAACATTGCTGTTTAGTTTAAAATCAACTCCTTGGCTTAATGCAATTTGTTCAAATGCCTCTACAAATTTAAACATGCCTCCTTTAGGATACCAAGTTCCTAAGCTCATATCGGCATAGTTCATTAAACTGTAAAGTGCAGGTGTATTGCTTGCCAAAGCACCCAAAAACAAAATAGGAAACTCAAGTAATTCAATAAGGAAAGGATGCGAAACAAAATGGCGTATGTGTTTTTTCATGCTGGTTAACACATCCATTTTTAGCAATCCGTTCAACAACCTGATATCAGCAAACTCTAATAAACTTAAACTTGGTTTATAAACTAAATCGTTAATGCCTACATCGTATTTATAAGCAGCTTCTTTTAAAAATTGTTGTAATTTTTTGCTGCTTCCGGGCTCAAATCTTTCAAAGAGTGCTTCAATTCCGGCCATATCTGCAGGAATGTCAATTCCTTCTCCATTTTTCCAAACCACTTTATAGCTTGGATCTAGGCGAATAAGCTCATAAAAATCGGCTGTAGTTTTACCAAAATCGTTGTAAAATTTTTCAAACACATCGGGCATCCAATACCAACTTGGGCCCATATCAAAAGTAAAACCTTCGGCTGTAAATTGACGCGCACGGCCGCCAATACTACTGTTTTTTTCTAAAATGGTAACGTTAAAACCACTTTTGGCTAAGTAACTTGCAGCCGACATTCCGGCTATGCCCGCACCAATTACAATGGCTTTTTTTTGCTGTGTTTTCAAAATATAAAATCGGTAATTTGAATAGTATAACTTTTAGTAAAGTAAAAGGTTTTTTGTTGGATTAAATAATTGATTATAAAATATGCTAGAATTATTTATTTAAAAAAATATCTTGCACCCACTACAATAAACTTAACATGCAAAAAATTGTATTAAACGATAAAAAAATTATCAACTCCTGGGCTATGTACGATTGGGCCAATTCGGTTTTCTCATTAACCATAGCTACAGCTATTTTCCCCATATATTTTAATAAAATGTGTAAGGTAGCTTCCGAGGCTCAAGGTTTGGTTCAGGTAATAGAAGGTAAAACCATTTATTATTTAAACTTTTGTGGTATGAAAGTAATTGGAGCTGAGCTTTATTCCTTTGTGGTTTCTGCCGGGTTTTTAATTGTGGCCTTTTTAAGTCCATTACTTTCAGGCATTGCCGATTTTAAACAAAATAAGAAATTCTTCCTAAAAGTTTTTTGCTATATGGGTTCGGCTAGTTGCATAGGTATGTATTTTTTTACTGCCAATACTATTGGTTTGGGTGTGGTATTATTCATGTTGAGCTTGGTTGGTTTTGCAGGAAGTATAGTTTTTTATAATGCATTTTTACCTGAAATTGCAAGCGAAGAAATGCTTGATAAGGTAAGTGCCAAAGGCTTTTCAATGGGTTATATTGGAAGTGTTATATTGTTAATTATTAATCTATTAACTATCATGATGCCTGATATGTTTTTTCCAATACAAAGTAAAGCTGCTGAATTAATGGCTGCCAATCCTAGTTTAACTAACGATTTAGCCACAGAAGAAGCCAAAGGAATTTATGCTGGAATTGCTACACGTTTATCTTTTGTTTCGGTTGGTTTATGGTGGGCGGGTTTTGCTCAAATTATGTTTAAAAATGTACCCGAAGTGCATAGCAATAAAACTTACGATGGCAATATTTTAAACAAAGGTTTTGAAGAACTGAAAAAAGTGTGGTTGCAAGTAAAACAACAGCCAACCATGTTAAAATATTTATTAGGTTTCTTTTTTACCAGTATGGGTGTGCAAACTGTTATGTATGTGGCAAGTTTGTTTGGTGAAGAAGAGTTGCATTTAGATACTGGCGTATTAATTGGAACTATTTTGGTTATTCAATTGATAGCCATTTTAGGTGCTTGGGCTTTTTCGCGTATTTCGGCTGCCATTGGTAATATTTATACGCTTATTATTACCATTGTAATTTGGATGATTATTTGCTTTTTAGCATACAGCATACGTGATACGCCCGAATATTTTACAATAGGAGGGGTGCAGGTTAAAAAAGTAGTAATTCATTTTATGGGTTTAGGGGTGTTAGTGGGAATGGTTATGGGTGGTGTTCAATCTATGTTTAGAAGTACTTATGCCAAGTTGATTCCAGAAGATACCAAGGATACCGCTTCTTATTTTAGTTTTTTTGATGTTTGCGAAAAATTTGCCATTGTTTTAGGAACTTTTAGCTATGGGCTGTTAAATGGAATTACCCATAATATGCGCCTCTCTGTAGTAGCATTAGCAGTTTATTTTTTAATAGGTTTAATATTTGTGGTTCAAATAAAAAACTTTAAAAGCTATCATGTTTCAAAAGCATAACAAGTAAAAATTACCCATGAAAATAGATTTATTTATTCCTTGTTTTATTGATCAGTTTAATCCACAAACGGGATTTAACATGGTAAAGGTGCTAGAAAAGGCAGGCTGCCAGGTTAATTATAATATTGAACAAACTTGTTGTGGCTTACCCGCTTTTAATGCTGGTCAATGGAATGAAGCACGTCAAGTAAGCGAAAAGTTACTAAACGAAATTACGCCAGATAGAAACTTTGTATGCGCAGGTTCAGCTTGTACTGGAATGATTAGAAACTCTTACGATTTATTGTTTCAAAATTCTTCGTATCATAATAAGTTTAGGCAATTGCAAAAACGTACTTTTGAGTTAAGTGAATTTTTAATTGATGTGTTAAAAATTGAAAACTTAGGTTCTAAATTTAGCGGTAAAGTAGTTTTTATGGATACTTGCACGGGTTTAAATGGATGTGGTATAAAAGCTCAACCACGTAAATTGTTGGAGCAAATAGAAGGTTTAGAATTGGTGGAACTGCCAAACCAAGATGAGTGCTGTGGTTTTGGTGGCACTTTTTCGGTTACTAATTCAGATATAGCGATTCACTTAGGAAATAAAAAACTAAATGTCATAAAGGAAACAGGGGTTCAAACTGTGGTTTCAACCGATTACAGTTGCTTGATTCACTTAAAAAGCATAGCCGAAAAACAAGGAGTCAATTTAAAGTTTATGCATCTAGCCGATATACTAGCTATTGGTTTGTAGCATTATGTTTTAACCATTGTAAAATGGTGTTTACTGCATGTTCATTTACTTCGTGTTTTCCCTCAAAAATGTTAAAAAAACAATTACTGTTTTTGAATAATTGTTGGTGAAATTCAATCTTTTCGGGTTTAATCAAATTTTCTTGATTACCGACCAAATAGAGGCTATTTGTTTTGGCCATTCGTTCTGGTAAATGTTCTTGAAACTCTTTACCAATCTCGCCTGCAATCATTACCGAAAAATCAAATTTTATAGGTGTTTGATTTAAAAAACGTGTTTGGGTTGAAACGCCTTGACTGAAACCTAATATCATTAGTTTAGCATTGGTGTATGATTTTAAATTTAAACGTTCTACTAATTGGTTTAAATAATTATTGTAATCTATAATTTCATTTTCACGTTCAAGGCTTGTCATCCAACTGGCTACTGGGCTTCCGCTAAACCCACGTGAGTAAAACTTATTTAGACCTTCGGGAGCTATAATAAAATGCTCATCTCCCAATATTTTAAAGTTGTTTAAAAAAGAATCCGCAGTTTGAGCATAACCATGAATTACAATCCAAATGTATTGCGTGTTTTCTGTTAAATCTCCTTGTGTAAAGTATCGGGCCGTTTTGGCAACGGTTAAAAAGTGTTTTTGCATAACTTTAATGTGGTGCAAATTAAGTTGTTTTTTATGGCTCATTCGCACAATTATAAACCTTTCCAATAAAAAATATAGAAGAAAATTAACATCAAATAGCTTTAAACAATATTATTAAAAACATTTGTTTTGACTAATCAGTAATAAAAATTCTTATCACTTTTTGATTGAATGTAGGAGCTATTTCCACTTTTTGATACTTCCAATTATTATCTACTTTATATTTAATGTTTAAAAACGAAATTTTTTTTGAATCTATTCGCGAATAAAATATTTGTGCAGGTAATGTTTGCCAATTGCGGGTATCATAGTTTCTAAATCTGTCATTTACAGTATATTTGTTAATAATACTATTGTAATCATTTTTTATTCTTTCAGCACAAACATTTGTAAGCATATACTGTAAGTTGTTTATTAATTCTGCATCAAATTTTTTATTGTTTGCCTCAATTATAATTTCGTCAATGGGCTCAGATACTTTTTCAATATAAGGATAGCTTGTAAACAAAGGTCTTTCCATATGGCTTGAATCAATTGTTTCAAGGTATGAAAATTGTTTTCTTGGGCTATGATTAACCTCTATCAATACTATTATTCCTTCTTCAATTGAATCAGATAATTCTGCCAATTCAGGAAATTTATTTTTATACATCAATGTTTTATCATCAAACCTTAATAATTTGGAAGTTCTTAACAAATTCAATTTCATTTGATTAGGGGTTTTTAGACCATAGTTTATCAAACAATTTTCATTTTCAAAATCGTTCAGACTCTTCTCATAAGCTATAAAAGCATCATTAATATTACCAGTGGCTTCATAAAAAATGCCAGCACAAAGTTGAATAAATGGATTTGGAGAAAAGGTTTTATTGGTAAAAGGAGTTTTCCGAGTATTTAGTCTGTCGTATAATAAAATCAATCTTTTTGCTTCAACTAAAGTTAAATCTTTATTTATATTTAAACCACATAAACCTGAATAATAATTAATAAGTGGTCTTTCATAATCGGCACTTATGTATTCAGTTTTGTGTGGCGATTTAAGTGTAATTTGTTTTACAAAACCATAAGATCCTCTTATTCCATTTGCCCCTTGATCCATGGCCTCGTCAAAGTTTTTAGGAGGAGGTGGAAGCGGTTTTTTGTCAATGCTGTATCGAGTATCATTTAAATAAACTTTATGACCAAAAAGGTCTCTAAAATAAAATGTATTCCAATCTTCAATGTTCTCACTTGCTTTAATAAACAATTTAGAGGCTTTGTCAAATTGCTTGTTTTCGAAAAGTAATTTTGCTTTTTCTATATGGTATAAATTTTTGTTAAATGACTTGGCCAAATATTTGTTGCTTTCAATTTCTGCAATAGAACTATCGAATTTTTTTTGGACGTAATAATCAAAAGCCTTTTTCTGACTTTGATAATAAGTTGGTTTAATGCTGCAAGAAATAAATGAAAAAATAGCAACAATAAAAACAAATTTTAATCTAAAAAAAACACTCATTCGTAAAAAATTTAATCAAAAATAAATTTAGTATTTAAATAAAAAAAGCTTGACACTTTTCAACGTCAAGCTTTTATAAAATATAGTTGATTAAACTTAAGCCAATTTTTCCGCTAAAGAATTATTGTAAATATTTGCAAAATCAGCAGTTTTACCAAAGTTTACACCATTTACCCGAATTGCATTTTCAGTAACAGTTCCTAGTTTTTCAAACGGCATGTTTAATCCATTTAAGAAGCTTTCAACTTGAGCATAATTATGAGCTTTTACTGAGATTACCGCACGTCCTTGTGCTTCACCAAATAAGAAAGCATCATTTCGAATTTCGAATTTTGAATTTCGAATTTCAAAATTTAAGTTTCTATGCATAGCGCTTTCTAACAAGGTAATGAATAAACCACCTTCACTTACATCGTGTGCTGATTCGATATGATTACCATTGATTAATCCTAACAACGCTTTGTGTAATTGGTGTTCTTCGTCTAAGTTAAAATATGGTGCTGGCGAGTATTGTACTTTATGGTAGTGCGCTAAATAATGCGATGAACCAATATCGTTTTTGCTGTTGCCAAGCATATAAATTACATCACCCGCATTTTTAAAATCCATGGTCATGTGTTTTTTATTATCGCCAATTAAACCTACCATACCAATGGTTGGAGTTGGGAAAACAGCATCGTTATCGCTGCTTTGATTGTAAAAACTTACGTTTCCACCAGTTACAGGTGTATCAAATTTTTTACAAGCTTCGCCCATGCCTTTTATGGCATACACAAATTGGTAATACACTTCAGGGTTGTATGGATTTCCAAAATTTAAGCAATTGGTAATGGCCGCAGGTTCAGCACCACTACAAACCAAATTACGTGCTGCTTCTGCTACCGCAATTTGCCCGCCAACAAATGGGTCAGCCCAAACAAAACGGCTGTTACAATCCACAGTCATAGCAATTGATTTATCAGTTCCTTTAACTTTTACAACTGATGCATCACTTGGTGCATTGGTAGTTTGGTTAATGGTTCCTACCATGCTATCATATTGGTTATAAACCCATCTTTTTGATGCAATATTTGGATGAGCAGCTAGGAATTTAGAAATTTCTAATGCTGAATGTTGAGTGTTGGATGTTGAATTATTTTCTAAGCTACAATCAGCAATATTATTAATATCAAATTTCTCTATCTCTTTAAAGTATTTAGGCTCGGTGTATTCGCGGTGGTAAACGGGTGCACCACCACCTAAAACCAAACTTTCTCCTGGAATATCAGCACGCAATTCATCGTTCATGTAATATTGAACTCTTCCCGAATCAGTTACTTCTCCAATAATATTATAAGTTAAATCCCATTTTTCTAATACTTTTTCTACTTGGGCTTCCATTCCTTTTTTCACAATCACCAACATACGTTCTTGGCTTTCTGATAAAAGAATTTCCCAATCTTTCATGCCTTCTTGGCGCATAGGAACTTTATCTAACCACACTTTCATGCCTGTTCCACTTTTTGCACTCATTTCGCTGGTTGAGCAAGTAATACCCGCAGCACCCATGTCTTGCATTCCAACAATGGCATCGGTTTCGAGCAATTCCATGCTAGCTTCCAAAATTAACTTTTCCCAGAAAGGATCGCCAACTTGAACCGAAGGCAAATCTTTTGCTGAATCTTCGGTAATATCTTTACTAGCAAATGCAGCACCATGAATTCCATCTTTTCCAGTAGCTGAACCAAAAATATAAACAGGATTGCCAACACCTTCAGCAATAGCTGAAACCGTTTTTCCTACTTTAGCAATTCCAACGCTCATGGCATTTACCAATGGATTTATTTGGTAGCAATCGTCAAAATATACTTCGCCACCCACGGTTGGAATACCAAATGCATTTCCATAATTTCCAATTCCTTTTACCACACCTCGAACCAACCATTTGGTTCTTTCGTTTTCTATATTTCCAAAACGCAATGAGTTTAGTTGTGCAATTGGGCGAGCGCCCATTGAAAAAATATCGCGGTTAATTCCGCCAACACCCGTTGCTGCACCTTGATAAGGCTCAATGGCACTTGGGTGATTATGACTTTCAATTTTAAAACAACAAGCTAATCCATCTCCAATATCAATCAAACCTGCATTTTCTTCACCTGCTTCAGCCAACATTTTTTCGCCTTTTTTAGGCAGTGTTTTTAACCAAACAATTGAATTTTTGTAAGAACAATGCTCGCTCCACATTACTGAGTAAATACTCATTTCGGTAAAAGTGGGAGTTCGGCCTAAAATTTCTTTGATTTTTTCAAATTCTTCTGGTCTAAGACCTAATTGTTGTGCTTGTTCAAGTGAGGCTAAATTGCCCGATGGAATAGATTGATTCATGGTTGAAAAGTATGCTGCGAATTTGCGAATAAAAAAGCAAACCCAAACTATCAATTTTGATTTTTTTATTGATTTTAGTTTTTTAATATTGGTTACTTTAAACCATTTAAAACAACATGCAGGTTAAATAAAAATATTGGCAATTAAAATCCATTTAACTGCGGACTACCTATTTTTTTTGTTACTAAAACAAAAAGCCATACTTTAGAAGTAATTTTAAGTTAGTTTTTAATTAATAAAAAGACAAATGCCAACAAAATCTAATATAAATTCTATTCTATTTATAGTAATTTTAACCTTTACAACACTATTAAGTTTCAAAATAAATGCACAAACAATTACAACCAATTCTTTGGTTTTAAATTCATTTTGCGCTGGCGAAACCGTAAACATTAGTTATGTTATTAATGGCAGTTTTAATCCATCAAATATTTTTGCGGTACAATTAAGTGATACTAACGGGAATTTTATTTCGCCAATAAATATTGGTCAAATATCATCAACTAGCAGCGGAACCATTTTGTGTACACTACCAATTGATTGTAGTACAAGTTATTTATATAAAGTGAGGGTTTTGGCCAATGATCCTTTTATAGTTGGCACTGACAACGGGGCCAATATTAATATCAATGCTAGGCCTTTCGTAGATGCTGGAACAAATCAAACGGTGTGTGCAAATAGCATAATTAATTTAAAAGGAACTGTCAATAGTGTGGCACCATACATAAATTGGACAACTTCGGGAAGTGGTTCATTTGTTAATTCCTCAAACCTAAATGCCGTTTATACACCAAGCACAGCAGATATTGCTAATGGTTTTGTTGTTTTAAAAATAACAACCAATGACCCCGCAGGTCCCTGCGCAGCAGTGTTAGATTCTATGACTGTATATTTTTTACAAAAGCCATTAGTAAATGCGGGAGTAAATCAAAATTTGTGTAATAATACAACTTCAGTTAATTTAAATGGAAGTATTGGAGGGTCGGCATCTAGTGCTAGTTGGCGCTCATTAGGTACTGGTATTTTTAATAACTCAACTAATTTAAATACAAATTATATACCTAGCAATAATGATATATTAAATGGTTTTGTAAGATTAATATTAACGACCGATGACCCTGCAGGTCCATGCTCTTTTGTTGCCGATACTGTTGAGATTTTTTTTAATCCACTTGCAATTTCAAATGCAGGGGTCGATCAAAGAATTTGTAAAAATGATTTTCTGTTTTTAAATGCTACTACCAGTGCAAATTCAGGTTCAAAAATTTGGACAACCAATGGCACGGGCTATTTTTCAAATAATACCTTAGTAAATCCTGTTTATTACCCAAGCAATTCAGATGTATTATTAGGAAAACTTATGTTTACATTTAAAACAAATAATCCTAATTTCATTTGCGATAACACAGTTGATAGTATGGAGGTAACAATCGATTCCTTGCCAATAGCAGATGCTGGGAATGATATTGGAATTTGTAAAACAACACCATTTGTCTCTTTGAATGGACAAATTAGCGGTTCCGCAACTTCTGCAACTTGGAGTACTTCAGGTAGCGGAACTTTTGATAACGTTAATGTTTTAAACACAAATTATTACCCTTCTGTTCTTGATAAAAATAATGGTTTTGTATATCTAAAATTAACAACCAACGACCCCTCTGGACCTTGCGGTTTTGGGGTAGATTCGTTGAAAATAACTTTTGAAAATCCAGCGCAAATTGATGCTGGACCAGACCAGATAATTTGTGAAAACGATTTGGTAAATTTAAAAGGTTCTTTTAATAATATTGTAAGTTTTGCTAGTTGGACAGTTTCAAACAATCCCGCTTTTATTTCCTTTGACACAGTTACTACATACATACCTAATCTTATTGATTTAAGTAATAAATTTTTCTATGTTAGATATAAATCTGACGATCCTGCAGGTGATTGTAAATCAGTAAGCGATTCCATTTTAATTACTATCAATTCTTTGGCAACTGTGAGTGCTGGATACAGCCAAGCCATTTGTACAAACGAGTCAAGTGTTTTACTTAATGGTTTTATTGGAGGTGCAGCAACTAGTGCAAAATGGAAAACAACAGGCACGGGCTATTTCAGTGATTCTACTATACTAAACCCAAGGTATTTTCCTAGTAATGCCGATAAGCAGTTGGGGAGTATAAAGCTAATACTAGGTACAAATAATCCAATTGGTCCATGCGAAAGTGCTTTTGACACCATACAGTTATCTTTCAATTTAAGTGCAGTTTCAAACATTGTTAATGACACTTCAATTTGCGAAAATGATTTAATATATCTAAATGCTAATACAAACTATGTAAGCGGAAATGCCGTTTGGTACACGAACGGTTCAGGTGGTTTTAATAATAATTTATCACTTACTCCTATTTACTTTCCAAGTGAAAATGATAAAACTTTAGGTTATGTAACTTTTACTTTTATTACCAATGATCCTCTCAATTCATGCTCTAATTCCATAGATTCAACTAAAATAGTTATTAATAGAATGGCCTTTGCAAATGCAGGTTTAGACCAAACATTATGTAATTCAAATAACTCAATATTGTTAATTGGTTCCATAAATGGCTCGGCTACTTCTGCAAAATGGACTAGCACGGGTAGTGGCTCATTTAACAATTCTGATTCTTTAGTAACCATATACACGTTTAGTAATAGTGATAAACAAAGTGGGCTAGTTAAATTAATATTGACAACCAACGATCCTTTGGGTCCTTGCAGTTCTGTAAGGGATACTTTAAATGTAATATTATATCAAAAGCCAATAGTTAATGCAGGTCAAAATCAAAGTATTTGCGGTAATAGTCCTATTAATTTAAATGGAAGTTATAATAGTGCTGCTGTTTTTGCCAAATGGCTTTCATCAAATTCAATTAATTATAGTTCATTTGATTCGGTTACTACATACTACCCTACACAAACAGATATTAACTTAGGAAAAATAACCTTTACCTTAATCTCGAGTGACCCAGTTGGTCCTTGCAGAGAGGCTAAAGATTCAATAACGGTTACATTCTTTAAACCCGCTTTTGCCGATGCAGGATTAGACCAAACAGTGTGTGCAACTAATAACAGAATTGAATTAATTGGTAATATTAGTGGCACTGCTACTAGTCTAAATTGGAGAACCATTAATGGAACAGGTACTTTTGACAAAACAGATACAGTGAGCACTAAGTATAGACCTACAACCACTGATTTTGCAAATAAATTAGTTTCTATTGTATTGTCTACCAATGATCCTTTTGGGCCGTGCCCAGCAGCAAAAGATACCATGGATATTATTTTTAAAGATTCACTAGTAAATTTTGAAGCTGAAACTGTTAACAATACTTGCGACTCTTCGATTGTAGCATTTATAAATACTACTTTAAGTTTAGGTAATACATTTGTATGGAACTTTGGTGACAGTACAGCAACATCTACACTAGCCAACCCAATACATATTTACAAAAAAACAGGCGTTTTTAATGTTAAATTGGTTGCATCTAACGATGTAGGATGTACGGAAGTATTATATAAAAATACGGTAGTAAACAATATAAGACCAAAGGCTGATTTTGAAGTAAATTATTTAAATCAATGTTTTTTAAATAATGCTTTTGAATTGAATAATACTTCAAACGGAGGTGCAGAAAGTTGGGTTGTTGGCAACGAATGGAGTTTTGGCGACAACACTTTTTCAACCGCTACCTTCCCCACAACTAAGAACTATGGTTATCCAGGTAAATACTTTATTAAACTTAAAGTAACTGCTGCCAATAACTGTACCGATACATTGGTTAAAGCAGTTTCGGTAACTAGTGGGCCTACAAAGCCTACCGTTTCATTGGTATCTGGCAATATTCTGAAAGCTAGTGATGGACAAGCCTATCAATGGTACTTTAATGGTTCTCCAATTACTGGGGCTAATTTACAAACCTTTCAACCCACTAATTTTGGATTTTATAGCGTGCGTATTGATAGTTCTAATGGCTGCGGAACGTTAAGTGATGAATTTGAATTTAAATATACTTCTATTAGTGGAGTTAATGCTGATACTAAAATCATGATTTATCCAAATCCAACAGTTGGGATTTTTAATATTGATTCAGAACTTCAACTTGATTATTTTGTATATGATTTTAGTGGAAAAGAAGTGCTTTTTGGACATAAAAACTCAACTATAGAAAGCATTGATTTAGGAGGATTTAAAAGTGGTTTTTATGTAATAAAATTAGTTGGTAAAAATGAAATTTTCACAGCTAAAATATTAAAAGAATAACAATAAATTCTAGTGGAATAAATTTTAGGTTTTAAAGATAGTGATTTACCTTTTTGAGTTTTTTATTGCTTTTGAAAAATTAAATTTTAGAACTAAATAGTTGCTGTAATATATAAATGGTGTTAATTATTGCTTCTAAGGTTTATCATTAAAATCCAAAAATAGTTTATCTATATTTGCGAAACTTAAATTAGAATAAAATGTCCGAAAATAAATTTATAACCGATAGCGGGATAAAAATTAACGAGTTATACCAACAAGACAGCAATAATATCAATAATGAATTGCCTGGCCAGTTTCCTTATACTCGTGGTGTTCAGCCTGATATGTATCGCGGTAGATTGTGGACTATGCGCCAATATGCGGGTTTTTCAACTGCCGAAGAATCGAATAAACGTTACAAATATTTATTAGCAAATGGAACCATGGGTCTTTCAGTGGCCTTTGATTTGCCAACACAAATTGGCTACGATAGCGACCACGCTATGAGTGAAGGCGAAGTGGGTAAGGTGGGAGTAGCTATTGATAGTTTGCGTGATATTGAAATATTATTTGATGGCATTAAACTGCAAGACATTACTACCAGTATGACCATTAATGCTACAGCATCTACCTTACTTTCGTTTTACATTGCATTAGCAAAAAAACAAGGTGCTGATATTAAAAAGATTTCCGGAACCATTCAAAACGATATTTTAAAAGAATACGCAGCTAGGGGAACGTATATTTATCCGCCTAAGCCAAGTATGCGCATTATTACTGATATTTTTGAGTATTGCAGTATAGAAGTTCCAAAATGGAATACCATTTCGATTAGTGGTTACCACATTCGTGAAGCAGGAAGTACCGCAGTGCAAGAAATAGCTTTTACCTTAGCCAATGCTAAAGCATACAGTGAAGCAGCCATTGCAAAGGGTTTAGATATAAATGTATTTGGACAACGATTGTCGTTTTTCTTTAATGCACACAATAATTTTTTTGAAGAAATTGCCAAGTATAGAGCAGCACGTAGAATGTGGGCTAAAATTGCTAAAGATTTAGGTGCAACTAATCCTAAAGCTATGATGTTGCGTTTTCATACACAAACTGGTGGAAGCACTTTAACAGCGCAACAGGCTGAAAACAATATTGCCCGAGTTACTTTACAAGCATTAGCTGCCGTAATGGGTGGAACTCAAAGTTTGCATACCAATGGTTTTGATGAGGCATTAAATTTACCAACCGAAGCAGCAGCAAGAACAGCATTGCGTACGCAACAAATTATTGCTTTTGAAAGTGGTGTAGTAGATACTGTTGACCCAATGGGTGGAAGTTATTTTGTAGAAGAATTAACCAATCAAGTGGAAACTAATGCTTGGAAGTATATTGAAAAAATAGACGCCATGGGCGGAAGTGTAAGCGCTATTGAAGAAGGTTATATGCAAAACGAAATTGCTACTGCCAGCTACAAATACCAAAAAGACATTGAAAGCCAAGAGAAGGTTATAGTAGGTGTAAATAAATTTACGGTGGAAGAAGAAGTTGCCCCACCATCGTTTAAAATTGATGATAATATTCGCGTTCAACAAACTGAAAAGTTGAACAAACTTAGAGCTGAAAGAGATAATAATTTAGTAAAAACAAATATTGCCAAATTAGAACAAGCGGCTAAAGATGGTAGTAATGTAATGCCTCATATAATTGAAGCGGTTGAAAATTTAGCTACTTTGGGCGAAATAGCTGATACCTTTAGAGGTGTATTTGGTGAGTATAAAGCGTAAAAAACAATTCTAATTTGACAAAGTAGGGGTTGCGAAATGGCTGTATTCAATTTGTTTGGAAATTCTAAAATAAGCCATAAAAGAAATTAATAAATAATACTGCCAATATTTTACTTTACTTATTTGCAAATGAAGTTTTTTAACTTTTACAAATTTTAGTGATGTTTGGGTTCTGAAATTGTGTTTGAAATAATGGAGGTATAAAGTAAAACAATTTAATAACTATTGAAAACAGAGTTGTTTTGAACCAAACGGTTAAAGTGTTTTCGTAATTTATCATTAAATTTTATACGCGTATTTTATCATAAAATTCCCTAAGAGGAGCAATAATACACACGAAAACAGTTCAGAGTTTATCTCTGAATCTTTGTGTATTTTAAATACTGCATTGTTCGGAAAGGTGTTGTGAAAATACATCGGCACAGAATCGTCAAGTTTATAATCGTTACAAAACGATTTCCAGACCTTTCTATTGATTACCTTATTGTTTAATTCAAAACTGGCATACATTCTTCTGCTACCGCAATTATCTGGCATTTCAGTAATTGTAGCATTTACTATGGTGCCATTTTCACTTACATATAAATTAATAAGTTCTTCTGGAATAAATAAAAATAAAACAAATACTGTCCAAATAATGCCTGCATTTCTAATAAATTTATTCGACTTATCAATATTGTTAAATCGAATAAAAAAGTTTTTCAGCCAAATAGGTTTAGTAATCTTCATCACTTAATGGTTTATTTACCAATCGCCACCGGCACCGCCTCCGCCAAAGCTTCCGCCTCCAAATCCACCAAAACCGCTATCGCCTCCGCCACCAGAACCACCTCTGCCAGAAAATCCGCCATTGGCCAATGTTCCCCAAAGTAATGCTTCGGCTATTCCGCCACCGCCACCACCTCTGCGTCCGCCTTTGCCTCCTCTTAAAAATACTGCAATCAATACAATGGCAATAATAATGATTAAGCCCCAAGGCATTTTTTCTTTATTGGCTTTTCTGTCGTTGGTAAAACCCTCGCCAGCTATTGTTTTAATAATGGCATCAGTGGCTTCGTTAAAGCCATTATAATAGGCTTGTTGTTTAAAATTAGGTTTTAAAATGCCATCAATAACGCGTTTAGAAATAGCATCCGTCATGGCTCCTTCCAATCCGTAACCCACTTGAATACGCATTTTGCGTTCAGCTAAAGCCACATAAATAAGCAAACCATTTTTCTTGTCTTTTTCGCCTATTCCCCAGCTTTGTGCTAGTTTTTGAGAATATCCAAAAGCATCATCACCTTCTAACGATTGCTCAATTACAATAACTATTTGGGTAGATGTTTGCTTGAAATAAGTATATAATTTTTGTTCCAATGCAGCTTTTTCATCGGCTTGCAAAGCTCCTGCATAATCGTTTACAAAAGTAGGAGGGTTGGGTAATGGGGGAGTTTCTTTGGCAAATAACTGAGTAAACAGCAAACATAAACTAAAAACCAGGGCTAATTTATGCTTCATGATTACCTCCAAACGAAATATCGTTGCTCAATTCATTTATATCATTTTTTTGGTAAGGAAAATGTTCTTTGAGTCTTTGTCCTGCTTTTTCAATAGCTAGGCAAAGGCCTTCGGTAAATTGCCCTTTGGCAAAATGAGTTTTCATTAATTCTTTTTCTTCATTCCAAAAAGCATCAGTTACTTTTAGGTGAATGCCACTGTCGCCAAGTATGGCAAATTTTTTATCTAAATAGGCAAGGTAAAACAAAACACCATTTTTTAGTTCCGTTTGGTGCATATTAAGCTCTTCAAATACTTGTTTGGCGCGCTCCATTACCTCTTGTTTGCAATGAGGTTCCATATGTACACGAATTTCGCCCGAAGTATTTAGTTCAGCATTTTTAATGGCCGTAACTATACTTTCTTGTTGGCGATTACTAAAAAATTGTTCTGACATGTTTGTTGTATAAACCTATTTTTAAAAACGTTATTGCGAGGCACGAAGCAATCTCTTTCTAATTGTTTGAGATTGCTTCACTTTGTTCGCAATGACGCATATAATCTATTTTAAAACTTAACTTCTGGAGCTTTTTGGGCAGCAGCGTCAGCTTCAAAAAATCCTTTTTTATCAAAACCAAACATTCCACTATAAATTACTTGTGGGAATTTTTTGATATAAGTATTGTAATCAGTAACAGCATCGTTAAAGTTATCTCTTTCTACTTTAATGCGGTTTTCTGTTCCTTCTATTTGGCTTTGTAACTCGCTAAAGTTTTGAGTAGCTCTTAATTGAGGATATTGCTCCGATACTACCATTAAGCGGCCTAAAGCTTGACTTAACTCGCCTTGTGCACCTTGAAATTTCTTAATATTTTCAGGTGTTAATTTGTTAGGATCTACCTGAATAGAGCTGGCTTTTGCTCTTGCCTCAATTACATCGGTTAAGGTTTTTTGTTCAAAATTTGCTGCACCTTTAACGGTAGCCACTAAATTTGGAATTAAATCTAACCTACGTTGGTAAGCACTTTGAACCTTGGCCCAAGCACCTTCGGTTGCTGTTTGTTTCGAAACCATATTATTATAACTTGAACATCCGTTCATTAATAATAAAACAATTCCGCCAAGCACTGCTAATAAAATAATCGTTCCTTTTTTCATTGTTGTTTATTTAAAAAATATAGTTGGCAATATACAAATTAACAACCAAGTTAAAATACTGACAGAACTGCCGATTTTTTATAGATTTTGGATTTTGAATGAGGAAAGAATTTAGTGAGTAAATCAAAACGCCAAAAAAGTTTAGGTAGTTGCCTATTACCTTAAGCCTATTTGATTCTATGACTTATTTTTTTTAGAAAAAACCTGCTTCAATTCTAAAAATACTTATTCTAAAGTTTTGAGAATGAATTTTTTTTTATTTATTTGAAGAAATTGTACTAAAAATGAGAATAAAATTACTGTCTATTTCACTAATTGTAACATTGTTTTTTTCATGTAAATCAAAATATATTCCACCACATGGCAAAAGTCCATTAATAGAAAGTAATTATGGTGTTGTTACAGAAAAAGATGTAATGGAAGGGATTAAGCTAAAGAAAAAATATACTGATAACCCTGAATATATTGCAGAATACATTGTTAGCATGTACAATTTTGATTATTATGCCGATAATTTAAAAAAAGGAAATCCAATTGGTGTTAAAGAGGAAGTGTTTGAAAAATACATAGCCACAAAAGATTTTGTAAAATTTAAAAAACTGGAGTTTTATAATGATCAAACTAGCTTTGATGGTTTTAATGTTAAATTAGGAACAAAACCTTCATCTACTTTTAACAAACAAGATTACATAAGTACCAATTTTCAGAGTGGGGGTATATTTTACTCAGATGCAAAGCAAGCGCAAATAGCATTAGATTTACCGGTATTAGGAACAAACCTGCGCATAAACTACTCAAGGTATTTTAAAGATGCCAAATATTTAACTAGTGTATATTTTTTAGAAGGTTTTCCTCAAAAAGAAAAGGTTATTACATTGGCTATTCCAAGTTATTTAACAGTTGAAATTATAGAAAAGAATTTTGCAGGATTTAATATTGAAAAATCAGATAAAAAATACTTGATAAAAGATGATGAAGTTAAAAGCCTTCTTAAAAAAGAAAAAAGTAATGAAAAAGTTAGTTATATAACTTATATATTAAAAGACACAAAAGCAGTAAATAAAGAAAGTAATATGCCCGGTAATTCCCACAATTTACCACATATAGTAGTATTGGTTAAATCAATTAACTACGATTTAGCTAAAGCATATAGTAAAGCTGTTCCTAAAGAGAAAAAAACAGACACTAAAGTGGAGGAAAAATCAAAAGTGAAGGCGAAAACTTCAGTGAAAAAAGAAGATAAAAAACCGATTCCGTTAATTGCAAATACCAACGATTTATACGCTCATTATGCACAAATAGTAAGCACAGTTGAAAACGACAGCACGCCTTTTATGGAAAAGTTAAAAGCCATTACCGAAGGAAAAAAAACTGATTTGGAAAAAATTGAATCTGTTTTTTATTGGGTGCAGGATAATATAAGATACGTAGCTTTTGAAGATGGTATTGCAGGGTTTAAACCTGATGCTTGTCAAAATGTTTTCAATAATAGATTTGGCGATTGTAAAGGTATGGCTAACCTGTTAAAAAATATGCTTTGTGCTCTAGGTTACGATGCTCGATTAACTTGGGTTGGAACAAAACATTTGAATTATGATTATTCTATCCCAAGCATAATTGTTGACAATCATATGATTTGTACCCTTGTATTAAATGGTAAAAAATACTACTTAGACGCAACAGAGAGTTTTATTGGAATTGATGATTATGCTGATAGAATTCAAGGTAGACAAGTATTGGTTCAAAATGGACCTAGCTACTTTATTGACACAATTCCTGATTTGCCTGTTGATAGAAACTTACATTTAAGAAAAGCCACTTTTTTGTTAAATGAAAACACTATAGAAGGTAAAATGTATGAGACCATCAAAGGAGAAAACAAAACAAATATTTTAAGGGCTTTTCATAATGCCCCTTTAAATAAAAAAAATATAGTTTTGAATAACATAGTTGACCCTGATGATATTGATATTGATGCAAGTAATATTAATTCAACCGACTTAAGTAATAGAAATATTGATATAAATTTGAATTACGATTTAATGGTAAATAACCATTTATTTAGTGTAGGAAATACTTTAATGTTAAAGCCTGATTTTAACAGAGAGTTTTCTGGTAATAGAGCCGATACAGGTCGTTTTTTTGATATGCAATTTAATCATAAAATAAATTATGTTTACGATATAACTTATCTAATTCCAAAAGGGTATAAAGTGGTGACAACCCCACAAGATTTAATTATTGATAATGCAGAGTTTAGTTTGGTTTTAAAGTATGAGCAAACTAGCAATGCCATTAGATATACAAAATCTATTGCTTTAAAGAAAGGAAAAATTAGTAAAAGTAACTTTAAACAATGGAATGATATGATTGATAAATTAAAAAATAACTACAATCAATACATTGTTTTAAACAAATAATAATAAGGCTATTTATGAAAATATTTATAATAAAAAACAAACATTTTTTCGCATTTTTAATGGTAGCTTTTACTTGCAGTAGTATATTAGCACAAAACGATAAAAAGAAAGATTTAAAGGCATTGTATGAGTTTCAAAAGGAAGACACAGAAACCGCTTTTTCTAATTTAATAGTTCCTGATAAATTTAAAAATGAGTCGATGGTAATGTTGTATGAAAAACTAAAGTTGGTTCAGTCAAAAATTAAAATACCCAATACCAATTATTACTACGATTATTCTGTATATTCAAGAACAAGAATAAAACTAAACGATATAAATGCAATTGAAACTTACAGCGATTTTACATTTGAAGATGGGGATGAATTTGAGGTAAAAATTGTAAAGCCTAATGGTAAAAGTTTAGTGGTAGATTTAAAAGATGCGGTAGAAGCTAATAACGTAAAAACAAGCAATAAATTTGTTAACCTTTTTTTGAATGATAAAAGGAGAAAGATTGCTATTAAAAATCTAGAAATTGGAGATATTATTGATTATAGCTCATTAAGCAATTATTCTGGCAACAATTTAAACAGTAATTATTTCACTAATGTGGAAGGAATGCCAATTGTATATTTGAAGAACGAATTTAAAATAAATAAAGAAAACACAGTTTTAGTTTTTAAAAGTTTTAATGGTGCTAAAGACCTCACAAAGAAAGTAGCTGGTAAACAGGTTTTGTATTCTTTTGAAAGCGAAATGATTGATAAAAGAAAAAGTGAGATAATGAGCAATGAAAATCAAAGTGATCCATATTATAGATTGGGAATTTACTTTAACACTAATTATTATTATCCATTTCACGATAAACCCAAAAACAGTGAAATAAAAAGTAAATTAACAGAAGATGATATAAAAACTTATGTTTATAATACTGTTAAGAAAGCTAAATCGCCAAGTGTACATTACATGGAGTTTCTAAAATCAGTGGATGTTTACAACCTTTCAGATGAAGACTACATAAAAAAATATTACATTTTTTGTAGAGAACAAGCCTATCTGTGCGATTTAGCTTTTAATTTCAAACAACAAAATTATGGTTTAAATATTTTAACTCAGTTTATGACACATTTAGATAAGCGAAAAATTGAATACGAATTTTTAGCTATGACTTCTAAAGAAAATATTGAAATAAAAAATTTGATTAACACCAATGAATTGTCTTGGGGAATTAAATTTCAGATTAATGGTAAAGATCAATATTTAACCATGTTTAATTCCGTTAGTCAATTAGATGATATAAGTGAAAATTTTGAAAATACTGAGGCGTATGCATTTACCAATATCAATAAAGGTATAAGTAAAATGGGTATTAAAACAATTATAATACCTAAAACATCACATGATGATAATGCCTATTCAATAACGATTAATGCCGAATATAAAAATGGCTTAGATAGTTTAAAATTAAATATTTTAACTGTAGCAACTGGCTACCAAAGAAGTGACTCGAGGTTTAATTTAATAAATAACAAAGAATATTATAAGGAATATTATAAATTTTTAGAAAGTAAAAAGGCCATTTCAAAAAATACTAAATTATACTTTTTTACTGATGCCAATTATTATGGTATCAATCGCACTTTTTTTGATAAAGAGGAAGAAAGAATTCAAAAAGATTTTTATGCTGAATTAGAAAAAAACAAGCAAGAAAATTTAGAAAATGATGCTCGAAGTGAATATTATGTTTTAAAGTACGAAAAGTTTGAACCCATCAGTGATGGAAGGAAAGAGAGCAACTCTACAACTAGTTGGAAAGAACAATTTATTATTGGTAATACTTTACAACCTGCAGGTAAATCGTATGTTTTGGAAATTGGTAGAGTGCTAGGTAAACTAGCATTAATAAACGATAATGAGGATAGGACAGATAGGAAAAAGCCATTTTTTATTGGTTTCGATAAAACCTTCACCATGAATGTAAAAATTAAGATGCCAGAGGGAAAAACCCCAATTGGTATTGAAAATTTAAATATGAGTGAAAGCAATAATGTAGGTTCAATTGTTTCAAGGGCAAAATTAGAAAATGGTTATATTGTTTGGACTATTGTTAAAAAAGTAAATAGCTTTAAACATGAAGCCAAAGATTGGAATAATTACCTAAAAATAACGGATTTAGGTACTCAATTAAATACTTCTAAAATAATACTTAACTAATAACTTAAATTTAAAGTGATGAAAAAAAAATATATATTCATATTCATATTCTTAATGGTTTTTATTGGTAATAATAAAGCACAGAGTGGAATTGATATAGCACTTGTTCCTATTGACTATAATAGAAGAGCCGATTTAGACGACAATGGAAGGAGTAATTTATATAGTGGAGTGCATTATGGTTTTAAGATTGGTTATTTTGATTGGGCCACCGCTTCCCAAATGAAATTTATTTCACTTCAAGTTAGCACTATAAATAAAGACTTTTCATATATCAATAATGTAACTAACTCTATTGATGAAAAAGAAAATTATACCCACAGTGCTACTTCGTTTTTATTTAGAATAGGCACTATGAGGGTTTTTAACGAAATTGATTTTAAGTCGCATATTTACTTTAAAAATGCATTTCTTTTTGCCCTAAGAAATGATGCAGTGTCGTTTATTAGTAAAGAGCGTTATTATGGGAATGGGAATGAAATAACGTATCTTAGCCCAACCTATAAAGACCCGCTACAGTTTTCATTTGGTTATGATATTGGTTTTGGTTATCAATATAATTTAACACCTAAATTAGGTTTGTATGCAGATGCAAATGTAGGTTTTCGTTTTTTTGAAATGATGTCATTTGTTAATACTAACATAGGTGCTAGGTATCGATTCAATTAAATTGCAGTAAAGTAAAACAATATTTCTAATAAACTATTTGGCTAAAGCCAATTTGGGTGCATTTTTCTTTACCCCAGATAAATCTGGGGGGCAATTCATCATTTGTTTCAACATCATTTATACAGGATGAATTGCCACATGTTCCGAAAGCTTTCGGAAATAGCCTGTGGAATATAGAAAGACAATGAATAGAAATGTGTTTTGACTCATTTAATAAAAAAGGAACTATGGAATTGGCTTTAGCCAAAGTTGGAAATGCCGATAGAAGCATTTTATAACAATTGAATTGACTAAATCACATGCAATCTTTTTGTTTGAAATATTTTGATTTACATGCTATAATAAATATAATTGCAAAAATGGATTCAATTGAGTCAAGTTTGAGTTTGTCTGAACCAATTATTTAAAACATTGAATACATATTTAGCAAAATTAAAACATATTGTTCCTTGCTTTCTGATAATAAGTATTGGAAATGTAATTGGGCTTGGATTATTTAGATGGCTTTTAAGTATTCAATTTCAAATTATTAATATTAATGAAGAGGTTTGGGATTTTATTATTCCAATTGCTTTACCTCTAATCACAATTCTTATTTGGCTAAGACCAAGATTTAGAATTTTAACTTTTAAAGATAACAGTAATGGTAGATTTGGTTTTCAATTAATCTCATTGTTTGCCTTAATTCCTGTTATGATAATATCGCAGGCTTATTTATCTTCTGCAACAGGTAAATTAGTGCATTTGTTTAGTGTTGATCAAATTAATAGCATTGACAAAGCGAGATACTATAAACTAGATAAATTTGCTGTGGCAACACATTTTGGTGGAGCCTATACTGATTTTAGAACTAGTGGAAAATATAATCAGCATTTAAATTTTGATATCTATTTTGTAACTCCAATATTATTAGACAGTGTAAAACAACTTCAATCTATTCCACAATTTTGGTATGGTGTAAAATTTACAAAGGAAATTAGTAATAGAAAAAGTGCCAAAGAAAAGGAAGAAATCTATAATGCATTTTATGAAGAAAGTCTATCTAAAATGATTAGGTTTCCATTCTATTATTTAGATCATTTTGATAGAACACCTAAATCAAATGATTTTAAAAATTACTTACGAGCAATTGAAAGTTCAATTAAACAAAATGCCAGCAGTGATTTCATAATATTAGAACCAGTATTTGGGAAATATGAAGACAGAAATGGAAATAAATTACCTTGGATTTTCGGAAGTTTTGCTATTGGCTTAATCATTTTTTTGTTTGCTTTAATATGGCCAAATTATAGTGAAAATGAAAGGGTAAAATTCTTAAAAGGGATAAAACCCAAAAAAGATGAGTTATTAGATATCATTCAATATTTGGTTCCAAAAGGAACACATTTTATATCCACAATTATTGTAGATTTAAATATTTTAGTTTTTATTCTAATGTTTTTTTCTGGCATTAATATTTTTTCAATTAAAACTAGAGAATTATTGGAATGGGGGGCAAACAGGCGTTATAATACAATAGGTGAAAATGAATGGTGGAGATTATTTACAAACATTTTTTTACATAATGGAATCATTCACTTAGTTATGAATATTTCAGGATTAGTAATTGCAGCATTTTTAATAGAGCCGGTTCTAGGTAGAAAAAAATACTTTGCATTGTATGTTTTATCAGGTTTATGTGCTAGTATTTCAAGTGTTTTATGGTATCCAAATGCTATTAGTGTTGGAGCTTCAGGCGCAATTTTCGGACTTTACGGGAGTATTTTTGCGTTGCTTTTATTGAAAAAATTTAACTCAACTGATAAAGACTTTTTATTAACTTCTACAGCAATCTATGTAATTATAAATTTGCTTTGGGGGCTAATTGGAGGAATTGATAATGCTGCACATATTGGAGGATTGATAAGCGGGTTCTTAGTAACTTTACTCTTATATGAACTAGAGGAAGATAATGTTATTTAATCATTGCTTTTGCAATTGTTCCAGCTTGCAAGCTTTCGTTCTTTTCATTTTATTTTCCTAAAAATTCCCTTTTAAAGTTCCTAAATGCTACTTTTGCGTTCTTTTTTATAAAAACAGCATCAATAAAAAGCATTTATGAGCAATCAATTAAGCGAACAAGAATTATTACGCAGACAAAAACTAAACGATATGCGCCAATTGGGTATTGACCCTTTTCCGGCTGCGTTGTTTCCTATTTCTCACACCTCGGTAGAAGCGGCTAGCAAGTATAGTGCAAACCAGGAAAGTGAAGAAATGAAACAGGTTACTTTTGCTGGCCGTATTATGAGTGTGCGCGATATGGGTAAAGCGTGTTTTGTGTTATTGCAAGATAGTGTAGGCAAATTACAAGTTTATGTGCGCAGAGATGATATTTGCCCTGACGAAGACAAAACTTTATACGATACCGTTTTTAAAAAATTAATTGATATTGGCGATATTATTGGTGTAACAGGTTATATGTTTACCACCAAAACGGGTGAAATTTCATTGCATGCCAAAACTTTGGCGGTATTGAGCAAATCAATTAAACCATTGCCAATAGTAAAAGAAAAAGATGGCGAAACCTTTGATGCAGTTACCGATCCTGAGTTTCGTTACCGTCAGCGTTATGCCGATTTAATTGTTAATCCGCATGTAAAAGATACTTTTTACAAACGCAGTGTAATGGTAAAAACCATTCGCGATTTTTTAAATAACCATGGTGCGTTAGAGGTTGATACGCCAGTTTTACAAAATATTCCTGGTGGTGCAGCTGCAAGGCCGTTTACTACACACCATAACGCATTAGATGTTCCTTTTTATTTGCGTATAGCAAATGAACTTTACTTAAAACGATTAATAGTTGGTGGTTTTGATTTTGTGTATGAATTCAGCCGTAATTTCCGTAACGAGGGAATGGATAGAACGCATAATCCAGAATTTACCGTATTGGAGTTTTATGTGGCTTATAAAGATTATAATTGGATGATGGATTTTACAGAGCAATTATTAGAAAAAGTTGCTTTGGAAATGCATGGAACTACTGATATAATTGTAGGTGATAAAAACATCAGCTTTAAAGCACCATTCAAGCGTTTGCCTATTTACGATGCCATTAAACAGTTTACAGGCTTTGATGTAAGCAATATGGACGAAGACCAATTGCGCGAAGTTTGTAAAGAATTAGGTATTCCAACCGCGCCAAGTATGGGTAAAGGTAAATTGGTGGATGAAATTTTTGGAGAAAAATGCGAAGGCAATTTTATTGAACCAACTTTTATAACCGATTATCCTGTAGAATTAAGTCCATTAACAAAAAAACACCGCACCAAAGAAGGTTTGGTAGAGCGTTTTGAATTAATGATAAATGGAAAAGAAGTAGCCAATGCTTATTCTGAATTAAACGATCCAATAGACCAACGCGAACGTTTTGAAGAACAAGTAAAATTAATGGAACGTGGCGATGATGAAGCCATGTTTATTGACCATGATTTTTTACGCGCGTTAGAATATGGAATGCCACCTACAGCAGGTATTGGTATTGGAATTGATAGATTGGCCATGTTATTAACCAACCAACATTCTATTCAAGATGTGTTGTTTTTCCCGCAAATGCGTCCGGAGAAAAAACAGTTAGATTTAACCGCAGAGGAGAAACAAATTTTAGAAATTTTGAAACCAAATATTAGTATGCCTTTAGCCGATTTGAAACAAGCGGTTTCGCACTTAAGTGGCAAGCAATGGGACAAAGCCATGAAAGGTTTAGCAGGTCATGGTTTAACCAAAGTGGAACTAAATGGAGAGTATAAAACTGTAAATTATATTGGGAATTAAATGCTCAATAACCTACTTTTAAGTTAATTATTTAACCATATAAATAAAGTTAGTGAACAAGGTGTTTTACTTTGTAATCTGTCTGTTTATGTGGTTTTTATTTTTGTTTAAGCGCTAAATAATTTTCTGGAGTCATTACTCCAATTTTGCTGTTTTTAAAATCTTTTATATTTCTAGTTATTATAATTCTTATCTCGTTATCAGATTCTGCGGCATAATTTTGTAAAGCATCTTCAAAATCTTTAAAATTTGAATTTAGTGCATCCATTACCGTTTTTTTATCAATAGTAACAATATCAATAATTGACATCAAAGCTTTTAAACTTTCAATAACTTTATTATGGTTAGCCGATTGACGCAAAAGGTAATAAACATTACTTAAAATAACGGCTGTAATATTTCCGCTGATTTCTTTCTTTTCACACATAGCTAAAATCTTTGCAGCATCATCTGAAAAAGGTTTTCTATCAAAAAAGAAATCTAAAATTACATCTGTATCAATTAAAACTTTTTCCATGAGTTTATAAATACTTTTTGGTCAATTCGTTTTTTAATTGGTCCTTATAATTCAAGTTTGAATTATTGCTGAATGTACCTTTTAAAGATTTAACAATAGTTGTTGATTCTAAATCTCCCACTTCTTTTTCTTGTGTTAAAGCAATTAAGTAGTTTTCAATAATGTCTGATAAACTCCTTTCGCTTTTTTTAGCATATTTTTTAGCCTTTGCAATTACAGTTTCTTCAATGGTAAGGGTTAATTTGGTATCCATAAATTAGAGAAGTTTTTTCAATTACAAATTTATAAAAACAAATTATACGTACAAATTATTTATTATTTACACGTGTATTTGGGATTAACACAAAAAAGCCTCGAAAATTTCGAGGCTTTAATAAAGTATTTGATGTTTAAGTACTTACTAAGCTAATTTAGCTTTTAAGTTAGTATCAATTGCATCTAAAAAGTCTTGTGTATTTAAGTAATGTTCGCCTAAATTAACTTTATTTCCATGAATACAAACTGCTAAATCTTTAGTCATTTTGCCACTTTCAACCGTTTCAATACAAACTGCTTCTAATGCATGGCAGAAATTAATTAACTCTTGGTTGCCATCTAATTTGCCTCTAAACTCTAATCCACGAGTCCAAGCAAAAATACTTGCAATTGGGTTAGTGCTTGTTGGTTTGCCCGCTTGGTGGTCGCGGAAGTGGCGAGTTACCGTTCCGTGAGCTGCTTCTGCTTCCATTACTTTTCCATCAGGTGTAATTAAAGTTGAAGTCATTAAACCCAATGAACCAAAACCTTGTGCTACTGTATCACTTTGAACGTCACCATCGTAGTTTTTGCAAGCCCAAACGAAATTCCCATTCCATTTTAAAGCCGATGCTACCATATCGTCAATTAAACGATGTTCGTAAACAATTCCTGCTTCTACAAATTTTACTTTGTAATCTGCTTGGTAAATTTCTTCAAAAATATCTTTAAATCTACCATCGTATTTTTTCAAAATGGTATTTTTAGTGGAAAGGTATAAAGGCCATTTTTTGCCTAAAGCTTGGTTAAAACATGCATGTGCAAAACCACGAATACTTTCATCGGTATTGTACATAGCCATTGCTACACCATCGCCTTTAAAGTTATAAACTTCAAATTCTTGAACAGTTCCGTCTTCGCCTTCAAACTTAACGGTTAGTTTTCCTTTTCCTTTGGTTACAAAATCAGTAGCGCGGTATTGATCTCCAAAAGCATGACGGCCAATGCAAATTGGTGCGGTCCAATTTGGAACCAAACGAGGTACATTTTTACACACAATTGGTTCGCGGAAAACAGTACCATCTAAAATATTACGAATTGTTCCGTTAGGGCTTTTCCACATTTGTTTTAGGTTAAACTCCTTTACACGTTGTTCATCAGGTGTAATGGTAGCACACTTAATACCAACACCATATTTTTTAATTGCTTCGGCAGCATCAATGGTTACTTGGTCGTTGGTTTCGTCTCTATATTCCATTCCTAAATCGTAGTATTTTATATCTAAATCTAGGTAAGGTAAAATCAATTTATCTTTAATAAATTTCCAGATAATGCGAGTCATTTCATCACCATCTAATTCAACCACAGGGTTGGCAACTTTTATTTTTGTCATATTTTTATGAGTAAATTATAAATTTAAGGGCGAAAATAATTAGTTTTACTAAGCTACCAAATGTATAATTTGCTGTTTTATATTATTTTTCTAAAAGCAGTAATGAATTTCTATTTAAAAAATTGAGTAATAAATGTTGGAGATTGATTACAAAAAATTCAACCTTTAAAAGCAAAGAATTCAATCAAATCAAAAATCAAAAATCAAAAATCAAAAATTTAGAGCTGATTATCAGATAATTATTTTAATAGAATACCTTTTTAACTTAGTTATTTTTTCGTTTTTTTGCATTCCTTTTAAATTATGACAAGCTTTACAAAAGAAACTTACATGCGTTGGTTTGAGCAGATGATGCTTATGCGCAGATTTGAAGAGAAAACTGCTCAACTTTATGGGCAACAAAAAATAAAGGGCTTTTGCCATTTATATATTGGCCAAGAAGCTGTAGTGGCAGGAACTATGAGTGCATTAAATAGTGATGATAGAATCATTACTGCTTACCGCGATCATGCTCATGCATTGGCTTGTGGTATTTCGGCCAATGCTGTTATGGCAGAGCTTTATGGTAAAGTTACTGGTTGCTCAAAAGGAAAAGGTGGTTCTATGCATATGTTTAGCAAAGAACACAACTTTTTTGGTGGACATGGTATTGTTGGAGGTCAAATTCCATTAGGCGCAGGAATTGCTTTTGCCGATATGTACAGAGGTGGAAAACAAGTAACTGTTTGTTATATGGGCGATGGTGCTGTGCGTCAAGGTGCATTACACGAAGCTTTTAACATGGCTATGCTTTGGAAAATTCCAGTAATTTTTGTTTGCGAAAACAATGGTTATGCTATGGGAACTTCTGTGGAGCGTACTACCAACCAAATGGATATTTATAAAATTGGTTTAGCATACGATATGCCTTGTAAAGAGGTAGATGGAATGCAAGCTGAAACTGTTCATGAGGCAATTGCTGAAGCAGCCGAAAGAGCAAGAAAAGGCGATGGGCCAACATTTTTAGAAATTAGAACTTACCGTTACCGTGGTCACTCTATGAGCGATCCGGCTAAATATAGAACCAAAGAAGAGGTAGAGGAATACAAAATGCGTGATCCTTTGGAAAGAGTAAGAAAAACAATTTTAGATAATAATTGGGCTACAGAAGCAGACTTAGAAGCTGTTGAAGAAAAGGTAATGGTGGAGGTTTTAGCATCGGTTGAATTTAGCGAAAACTCTCCTTATCCAGAAGGTTCAGCTTTGTGGGAAGATGTTTACTCGGAGCCAAACTATCCATTTATTACAGAATAAAAAAAGTAAAATATTTAAGAACTTATAAAATAACAAAAGGAAATGTCAGAAAAACACAACGAGTCGGGTTTAGATTTAGATGCAACACTTATGGAAACTACCCATAAAGTAGAAGATTTTTACCATAAAAATAAAAAAAACATTTTAACAGTAGTTGGAGTAATAGTAGTAGCTGTAGTTGGTTACTGGAGTTTTACTAAATTCTATATTGGTCCTAAAGAAGAAGCTGCTAAAGTGGCTATTTTCCCTGCGCAAGCTTGGTTTGAGGTTGATTCGTTCGATTTGGCTTTAAATGGAAAAGGCGATAAATTAGGTTTCTTAGCCATTGCTGATGAATACGGAATGACTAAAACTGCTAATTTAGCTCACTACTATGCAGGTATTTGTTACATGCAAAAAGGTGATTTTACCAATGCCATTGCTCAATTAGAAGACTTTAGCACTAACAATAAATTAGTTGGTCCTTTAGCTACTGGATTATTAGGTGATGCTTACAGTGAAACCAATGATTTTGATAAAGCTATTAAAAACTATACCAAAGCAGCTAATATGAGCAAAAATAAATTAACTGCACCTATTTTTTTAAAGAAAGCAGGATTGGTTTATGAAGAGCAAAAAGACTGGAGTAATGCTTTAAGCATGTACGAAAAAATTAAAAGTGAATATCCTGACGCAACAGAAGCAGGCGATATTGATAAATATATTGCACGTGCACAAGCTGCTAAAGAAAGCAATTAATTAATAAAAATATTTAAAAACCATCCGTTAACAATGGATGGTTTTTTTATTTACAATCAAAAATAATATGGCAACTAAATTAAAAAACTTATCAGATACTAACTTAGAGAACAGCAAAGCATTTACTAAAACTAAAATTAGTTTAGTAGTGGCTGAATGGAATAGCGAGATTACTTTTGCTTTGCGCGATGGAGCAATTGAGTTTTTAACCAAAATGGGTGTTAAAGAAAAAAACATTTTGATTAGCTATGTGCCCGGAGCATACGAGCTAGCTTTTGGCGCACAATTGGTAGCATTGGGCAATAAATACGATGCAGTTATTACGATTGGCTGCATTATTAAAGGCGATACACCTCACTTTGATTTTATCAGCGATGCATGTGCAAACGGAATTATGCAAGTAGGTTTAAGTTACGGTTTACCAGTTATATTTGGTGTATTAACCACAAACGATTTAAAACAAGCTAAAGAACGCAGCGGTGGAAAGCATGGAAACAAAGGCATTGAAGCCGCAGAAACTGCTTTAAAAATGATTGCTTTACAATCAGAATTAACCAAATAAAACCATGGGAACATTTTTTTATATATTGATATTTTCAATAGGTGTAGGAATGATTTTTTTGTTTAAGAAATATTCGAAAAAAGACTGATTGAAAGAATAACGAACTGTAAAAGCCATTGAGAAAATTAATCTCAATGGCTTTTTATTTAATAAGTAATTAAATACATTCGAATAAAATTTAATTTCATGCAAAAGTTTATCCAGTTTTTGTCCCTTATTTTGGTAATTGCAATTAATTCTAATGCTAACAATATCAATAAACCTATTTCTTCACAATACGGTTTTATAGAAAACAAGGGACAAATAATTGATCAAAATAATAACCCAAACCCCAATGTTTTGTACTTGTATAATGGCAATTGCTTGCGTGTTCAATTGCGCAAAGAAGGTTTTAGCTACGAAGTAATAAATACCATAAAAACACCTAAAACCATTATAGATAAAGAGCCTCATAGTAAGTTTACTTCCGTAGCAGATTCGTTTGACATAACCTACCAAACACACAGAGTTGATATAAACTTTAAAGATGGAAACAAAAATGCTACACTAAAACCTTACCAACCTGCAAGCGATTTTATAAATTATTACACCACAGGAACCAGTGAAGCAGGAGTAACCAATGTACATCATTATCAAAAAATAGTGTATGAAAATGTGTATCCAAATATTGATATAGAATTTGTGTTGAACGATGCAGCTAACAAAGGGAAATTTAAATATAATTTTATAGCGAAACCAAATGGAAACTTAGCAGATATTAAGTTAGCATTTTTAGGTGCAAACCGCACTAGTTTAAACCAAGCAGGAAATATATTAATAGAAACAGCTTATGGAAACATAGAAGAAAATATTCCATTAAGTTATGTAATAAACAATAACAATTCCCATAGCACCATAAAAGCTAATTTTACAGCACTTGGCAATAATATTTATGGCATAAAAGCCGAAAACTATAACCATAACCAAACATTGGTAATAGACCCAACCAATTGGGCTACTTATTATGGGGGAAGTGGTGATGATTATGGAGTCGGGGTTTTAACTGATAGTTTAGGGAATTGTATTATAACTGGGTACACAACTTCTATTAATTTTGTAACCACCACAGGAGCATTTCAAACAACTATAGGAATTTATCATGATGCTCTTATAGTAAAACTCAATGCATTTGGAACGAGGCAATGGGGTACTTATTATGGTGGCAATTCATACGACTTTGGAACTGGATTAGCAAAAGATATGATTGGAAATATTATAATTATTGGTACAACTGCTTCAACTAATATCATAGCTACTTCAGGAGCTTATCAATCGGCTTTATGTAGTGGTTGGCTCGATGCTTTTATAGTTAAGTTTAATACCAATGGGGTAAGGCAATGGGCTACTTATTATGGTGATAGTAGTCATGATTATGGAATGGGGGTAGTAACTGATGCAAACAATAATATTATTATAACAGGATTAACAGATTCAACAAATTCAACAAAAACAATTGCGATATCAGGAGCACATCAAACAATAAATGGTGGCAAACAGGATGCCTTTATAGCGAAGTTTAATGCCAATGGTTTAAGACAGTGGGGAACATACTATGGGGGTAGTGATAATGATTACGGAACAGGAATAGCAGTAGACGCAAGTGGTAATATTTTGATAATAGGTATAACATCTTCAAATAACGCAATAGCCACAACAGTTGCGCACCAACCAGCATATGGAGGTGGAATCAGTGATGCATTTATAGCCAAGTTTGATACTAGTGGTACAAGACTTTGGGCTACTTATTATGGTGGGAGTATGGAAGATAAAGGAAATGGAATAATAATAGATGCAAATGATAATATTTTAATAGTAGGTGTAACATCTTCAAATAATGCAATAGCTAGCTTGGGCGCTTACCAAACAACAAATGGGGGAAATAGCGATGCGTACATAGCTAAATTTAACTTAAGTGGGATAAATATTTGGGGAACTTACTATGGAGGTAGTGGGACTGACCTAGGTAATGGAATAACAGCAGATGCAAGTAGTAATTTTATTGTAATTGGTAACACTAATTCAACAACTGCGATAGCAACCTTTGGTGCACGCCAAACAATATTTGGAAGTGGTAGCAGTGATGCCTTCATATCAAAGTTTAACACAAATGGGATAAGGCAATGGGCTACTTATTTAGGTGGCAATAGTAGTGACGAAGGTAATGCAATTGCAACAGATGTAAGTGGTAATATTATTGTCACGGGAAATACCACTTCAACTAATGCAATTTCTACTATTGGGGCACACCAACTTTCTCCATCTTCTACTTTTGATGCATTTATAGCAAAATTTGCAACCAACGGAACCTTACCTATAAAACTCATTTCATTTAATGCAACACTAGTAAACGAGAAAGTAAATTGTGCTTGGGAAACAGCATCAGAAATTAACAATAATTATTTTACTTTAGAAAGAAGCAAGGATGGTAATGGTTTTGAAAGTTTAGGAAATGTAAAAGGACAAGGAAATTCAAACAGCAATACCCGTTACAGTTACATGGATAATAATCCATTTAGTGGTATTAGTTATTACCGTTTAAAGCAAACAGATTTTGATGGAAAATACACTTATAGTCCAATTAAAAAAGTGGGTTCAACCGAAAAATTAGCTACTGAAATTTCGTTGTATTATGAAAACAATAACCCAATAGTCAAAATAAATTCACTGACTGAATCTATTGCAAATATGGAACTCATCAACTTGAATGGAATAAAATTATTTACCAACGAACAGCCAATAATTAAGGGTGAAAATACTTTTGCTATTGATGGAAATACAACTAAAGGATTGTATTTGTTAAAAGTACAAGTGGAGGATGAAGTAAAGTATTTTAAAGTTTGGTTGAAGTAGCAAATAATCAGTTTTGCAACGCATCTCCTTTGGGTGGCAATAAATATACTATTAGCTGAGATGGTTGCCATATTAAGGAAATTCCTTCTGAATAAAATTAGATGTATATATATTAAATAAAATTTATAATGCATCCAATCGTTTAAATTATATTACACATATTCAAACTGAAATTTCCATGAAAATCAATATTCCGAATCCTTGCCACGAAGATTGGACTAAAATGACTCCTAATGAACAAGGTCGTTTTTGTGGCAGTTGCCAAAAAACCGTAGTTGATTTTACCAACTTTTCTGCTGTAGATATTCAAAATTATTTTACCAAACATTACGGGCAAAAAGTGTGTGGACGATTTAAGAACCAACAATTAAATGCAATCGCTATTCAAATTCCAAGAGCCGTTATTTACCAAATACCTCCAAGCAGAAGGTTTGCATTGGCTTTACTTATTGTTTTTGGAACAACACTTTTTAGTTGCACCGATAATAATGGAAACAACGCAACGATTGAGAAAATTGAAGTAGTGGATAGTTTAGTAAAAAATAATCTAGATACACTAACAGCAATCGATCCAATAGAACTCACAACAATAACCTCTGAGCCCCAAATATTAAAAGGTGCTGTTTTAACGACCCCAACAAAAAACAAAATCCAACGCAAACAAAATAATATTTTACAAAATAGCGAAACAGAAATAACACGCGAGAGTAATGAGGTTGAAGTTGAATACACAACGGGTTTAGTCGTTCAAAAAATTGATTCCAATACAATTTTTTCTAACCCCGAGTCAATGCCTGAATTTAGTGGAGGAGAAAGTGAATTGTATAACTTTATTGGAACTAATTTAATTATACCTGAAATAGTTAAAGAGAATAATATAAGAGGAAAAGTAATCGCACAATTTGTAGTAGAAAAAGATGGAAGTATTTCAAATATAGAGCTGATTAAAAAACTTGGTTTTGGTTGTGATGAAGAAGTGGTTCGTATAATTAATTCAATGCCTAAGTGGAAACCTGGAAAAATGAATGATGAACCTATACGAATGAAAATGATTTTACCAATAAAAATTGGCGAATAATTTTTATGGAAAATTAAAACCAATTGCATCTTGGTATTAGTTAAATCAAAAATACCATGAAAATTTCCATTCCAGAACCCTGCCACGAAAATTGGGGCGCCATGACTCCAAACGAACAAGGCCGTTTTTGCGGTAGTTGCCAAAAAACCGTAGTTGATTTTACCAACTTTTCTGCTGAAGACATTCAAAATTATTTTACCAAACATTATGGACAAAAAGTATGTGGTAGGTTTAAAAAACAACAACTAAACTCAATTGACATTCAAATTTCAAGTACCATTTTTAGTCAAATGTCAGCTAGCCGAAAATTTGCTTTGGCATTACTCCTGGTTTTTGGAACAACTTTATTTAGCTGCACCGATAATAACGGACAGCCAGCTACTTTAGGAGAGGTGAAACTCATTGACACTGTAAAAACAAAAGAACATACCACCAAAATAGAAACATCAGTTATTGAACCAATTCATGATGTAAAACATCCTGTTGATTTTATTAAAGAAAATCCTTCTGTTAAATTACAAGGAGAAGTAGAGGTAACAGAAGAAGAAATAATGGGCGATACCGTGATTCCTCCCAAACCTAAAGAAGTATTAAAGGGAAAGGTAAAAATAAGTCCGCCAGATACATCAAGAACCAACCCAGACAAGATAATACATACCATGGGAATGATTGCGCCAGAATATAAATTAGATACTATATTGCGCTCCAAATAAGTAAAAAATGAAATATTACGCTTTTATAATTACCATCGCTTTATGCTTAATAAACTCCAAAACTTTCGCACAAGTAGCAATTGATACTACCGAAGAAGTAATACAGAACGCTGAAGTAATGCCACAATTTAATGGAGGTGAGGAAGAGTTATATAAGTTTATTTCAACCAACTTAAATTATCCAACTTTAGCTAAAGAAAATGGAATTGAAGGCAGGATTATTACACGGATTTTAGTAGAAAAAGACGGAAGCATTACACATGCAGAAATCTTCAGAAAACTTGGTTTTGGTTGTGATGAAGAAGCAATAAGGCTTATAAAACAAATGCCAAATTGGTCACCAGGAAAAGTAAATGGTAAGCCCGTAAGAACATTTGTTACTATACCAATAACATTTTCGTTAACCAACACCAACACTAAAATATTGCTTGTTGATTCAATAACTAAGAACATACCAAATATTGAAACCAAAGCGTCCTTTCCTGGTGGAGAAAATGCAATGTATAAGTTCATTTCAGAACATTTAACTTACCCTCCTGTAGCAAAAGAAAATAACGTTGAAGGTAAAGTTATCATTCGTTTTGAAATAGAGACTGATGGGACTTTAAATAATGTAACTGAACTCAATAAACCTATTGGTTATGGAATAGACCAAGAAGCAATAAAAGTTATAAAACTTATGCCCAAATGGATTCCAGCAACTAAAAACAATCAAAATATAAAGAGTTCGTTTGTTATTCCATTGATGTTTAAACTATAGTAGAAAATCAATTTATTTAGTAAAATAATTTAAGCATCTTCGCAGCAATAAAATTACCCTACAAAACCTTCACTCATGACCAACGATAAATACATGAAACGTGGCGTTTCATCGCAAAAAGAAGATGTTCACGCAGCCATTAAAAACATGGACAAAGGATTATTTCCACAAGCATTTTGTAAAATAGTTCCTGATTATTTGGGTGGAGATGACCGTTTTTGTAATATCATGCATGCCGATGGGGCTGGAACAAAATCGAGTTTAGCTTATTTATATTGGAAAGAAACAGGTGATTTATCGGTTTGGAAAGGCATAGCGCAAGATGCCATTGTAATGAATACAAACGATTTACTTTGTGTAGGTGCTTTCGATAAAATTGTACTTTCATCAACCATTGGTAGAAACAAAAACTTAATTCCTGGCGAGGTAATTCAAGCCATTATTGAAGGAACCGAAGTGTTTATTGCCATGTTGCAATCGTATGGAATCAATATACATTCAACAGGTGGCGAAACTGCCGATGTGGGCGATTTGGTTCGCACCATCATTGTTGATTCAACTGTTACCGCCCGTATTGAAAAAAGTAAAGTTATTTCAAACCACAATATTAAACCTGGAAATGTAATAGTTGGTTTTGCTAGTTATGGCCAAACAACTTATGAAACAAGCTACAATGCTGGCATGGGAAGCAATGGTTTAACCATGGCTCGCCACGATGTACTTTCATCGTTTTATAAAACCTATGCCGAAAGTTTTGACCCACAAGTGCCTGAAGATTTGGTTTACACTGGTGGTTTAAAATTAACTGAACAACTTGCAGAAAACCCATTGAATGTGGGCAAAATGATACTTTCACCAACTAGAACTTTCAGCCCAATTATCAAAGAAATTTTTGAAAACCATTTTGATAAAATAGATGGCATGGTGCATTGCACTGGTGGTGGACAAACTAAGGTTTTACATTTTGTTAAAAATCTGCGCATTATAAAAAACAATTTATTTAAAACGCCACCTTTGTTTAGCATGATTCAAAGCCAAAGCAATAGCCAATGGCACGAAATGTATAAAGTATTTAATATGGGTAATTTATTAGAGTTTTATACCGATGAAAACACGGCACAAGATTTAATAACTTTGGCTGCTAAATTTAATATTGACGCGCAAATTATTGGGCATGTAGAAGCTGCTGACAAAAACGAATTAATTGTTATCACCGAACATGGTGAGTTTATTTACTAAATAGTAATTCATAAATTTAAAAAGCCTCAAAATATTTTGAGGCTTTTTTTATGCACTGAAATACAATTACTTAATGTCGCAGTTGATAAATTTTTGGTTTTAATTCCATTGGCAAAAACTAATTACTGTCTTAATACAAAATATGGTAGTTTAAATACTACAAACTGCTACTAAAACAAAATAGTTCAATAATAATGAATAGTGCATAAACCTGTAAAACAGCTAATTGATTACAAATTAAATACATTAGAATTGTAATGGAATTATGTTTCAAAATGAAACAAAAAACGTTCATTTTGGAATAAAAAAACAAAAAACAAAAAGATAAAACCATTTAATCAACTAACTATCAAATGTTTAGTAATATGGATAAAGATTTGTTCAATTATGAATATCGTTTAAAAAAATAAACAAATGAAAAAAGAATATTTTTTAGCAGTAGCATTACTAGCATTGATTCAAGTTACATTTACAAGTTGTAAAAAACTTGAAGATGTAGAACCCAAAACTGTAATAGTGCCAACAGTTACCAGTTTTAAACAAATTAAAGTTGACCCTTCATTTAACTGGAAGTCGACAAGAAATGTTACTTTTAATATTGCCGCAGCCAATACTCCTGTAACCATTACGAACACCCTTGTTATGAAAACAGAAACTGGAGTTATAATTTATAAAAAATTTCAAAGAATGAATGAAGCTTTTGCAACCAATATAACATTACCAACTAGTCTTAAAAAAGTTGTTATAAGTTATGGAAGTATTGTAAAAACAATTGATATAAGTAACAACAAAATAGACTTTAATTTTATAACCGAAACCACTATAGTTGAATAAACATAAAGCCATGAAAACAACAAAAATTTTTATAATTGCAGCCATTGCCATGTTATCAATGCAACTTAAGGCTCAGGTAACTATGGATTTTGAACCAAACAATTTACCAAGTAATGCCAATTGTTGGGCTATGGGGGCTATGACCGGCTACTACTCAGCAAGTACGGTAATTAGTGGAGGTCTTTCAGCTAGAACAAACCAGCTTACTAGCAGCTTACCAACATCTACTTGGATAAAATCGCCATGGTTAAAACCTTCTAGCGGAAACATAACATTTAAAGTAAGATTAGATGGAAATGCTGCAACCACACGTTCGTTAAGAATTAGATTCATACCTTACAATGCCAATGCAGGCCTATACAAAGAAGGTGCAGCCATTGCAGATTCATTTACTTATAACTTTGCCACACCTGTAAGCGGAGCTGGCTCAAATAGTGTTAGAAATGTGTCATACGCAATTCCAAGTTCAATAGCCAATACCAATAACGTTTATAAAGTAATGATAAGTTTTATGGGTACAGGTGGAACAGGAAGATGTTTTATGGATGATTTGGAAATTCCTGGAACATATTGGGCCGACCCTACTAATAGCTGCCTACCAATGGCACTCATTGTAGATGCTGATTTAGATAGTGTGCAAGATATTGATGACGCCTATCCAAAAGATGTGCTAAGAGCATATGATAATTACTATCCAGAAAAAGAAAATGGAACACTCATGTTTGAAGATTTGTGGCCTGCTATGGGTGATTACGATTTTAACGATTTAGTGTTAACTTACAAATTTAATACTGTAACTGATGCAAAAAATAATATTGTAGAAATAAAATTTGAAATTACACCAAAAGCAATAGGAGCCAGCTTTAATAATGGTTTTGGTTTTATGTTAAATGGTATTGCTAGCAATAAAATTTATGCAATAGAAGGTTTAAAAACTGAAGCGAATTGGCTAAAATTAAATAGCAATGGAACTGAAGTTGACCAGAAAACAGCAACAATTATTGCATTTTCAAGTGCTAATGAAATTTTACTAAATCCAGGTGGATCAAGTGGTGTAAATGTAGACCCTAAAGCAACTTACGTTAAACCTACTACTTTATCGTTTACAATTAAATTTATGGACGAAAAAGGAAATGCGCCAAATGGTTATGTTTCAATTAAAGAATTTTTGCCAGAACAATTTAATCCATTTATTATTATAAATCAAGAGAGAGGTAATGAATTACATTTAGCTGGTTACGACCCTTCGGATAAAGCAGATTCAAAATTGTTTGGTACTTTTGATGACAATAGCAAAGATGGAAATTATTACAGTACTAAGAATAACTTACCTTGGGCATTAAATATTCCAGCTGAAATACCATACACTATCGAAAAAGTTGATTTTGTAAAAGCATACAGTTATTTTGCCGAATGGGCAAAAAGTAAAGGCGATTTTTACAACGACTGGTATGAAAACAAGGATAAATATAGAGATTATGATGCTTTATATATTACAAAATAACAAAAAAGGCTACTTCAAAATTTTGAAGTAGCCTTTTTTGTTATTAAATAAATTGTACAATTATTGAGCAACCAATGCTTTAATTTCATCCGTATTTAAAACTCGGTTATACATTTTCAAATCGTCAATAGCGCCTTGAAAATAATAGCTTTTACCATAACCTCCACCATTACCAACCACAAAGGGTTTGTTTGTATTGGCAAATAACTGACCACTGTTTTTTAAGTCGGTTCCAGTTTGCAAACTACCATTTACATAAACTTTTAAACTAGTCCCATCTGCCACATATAACAAATGTTGCCACTGGTTCAAATCAATAGCTGCAGAGGCATTTAATGGGTCTATTCCATAAACTGAATTAGTTCCATTTTCTATCCAATTGTCAAAGTTAAAATACTCCTTGTTTCTAAAATGATTATCTAAAGAATATTCAAAACCACCACTAGCACTGCGTTTACTTATAATAGCGCATGGTAAAGTTGTATCTTCTAATAGCACCCAGCAGCTTATACTAAAAATCTCATTGACAAAGGAAGCGTTTTCCAAATCGCCAAAATTTATTTGGGCTGAATCTAAACGATTGAAATGTATGGCTTTATTAGCAATGTTTTTTCTGTTTGAACAATATGTAGCTTTGGTATTTAGTCCTGAAAGATTATTAATCAACTCCAATGTATTGCTGTCGAAAGGAATATCAATTAATAAACCAGATGATAAGTTAACTACAGGAGTAATATCTAAGATTCTGTCTTTACCACAAGCAATAAGTAATGCGGTTAAGCCAAGATAAACAATTATTTTTTTCATTTGAATTGGATAAACAACAAAGCTTATATTTTTAGTATAAAAAAAAGCCAATTATTTATTGGCTTTAAATCTTTTATCGGGAGTACCGTCTTTTTTTAATTTTACTTCTGCTTTTTTGTTTTCCTTGAAACGTTTGTCAGGAGTACCATCTTTTTTTAATTTTACTTCTTCTTTTTTAGCTTCCTCTTTTTTGGGCTTAGTTTGGGCAAATGCAGGTGCTGTAAATGCTACCATCATAAGTAGCGCTAATACTTTCATTAAATTTCTCATTACATTTTTTATTAATTGTTCTCCTCAAAAATAACTTTAGTAGTTATAAATGCAAATTATTTTTAGCTTTGACAATTATATATGGAAAAATTCTATTTATCGGCTAAAAAAAGCTCCGATGTAAGGGCAAAAAAACACTTAGGGCAGCATTTTTTAAATGATGAAAACATTGCATTTAATATAGTAAACGCCTTAAATGAAAAATGCCAAACACCTGATATATTGGAAGTAGGGCCTGGAATGGGTGTTTTAACCAAATATTTATTACAAAACACCAATTTTAAAACTTGGGCCATTGATTTAGATAAAGAGTCGATAGCTTATTTGCAAATACATTATCCGCAATTAGAAAACAGATTACTAGAAGCCGATTTTTTAGCGCTGAATTTTGATAATTATTTTAAAGACAAATTTAGTTTAGTAGGTAATTTTCCTTACAATATCTCGAGCCAAATCGTATTTACTTTAATTGATAAACGCCATAAAATCCCATTGATGGTGGGGATGTTCCAAAAGGAAGTGGCTGAGCGCCTTGGCGCAAAACCACGCACCAAAGATTATGGTATTTTAAGTGTAATAACTCAAGCTTATTTTGATGTAGAATATTTATTTACAGTGCCTGAAACAGTATTTACACCACCACCAAAAGTTAAATCAGGAGTGGTGAGATTAATGCGCAAAAATACGGAGCTGGGCTGCGACCCTAAAAAGTTTAAACAAGTGGTAAAACTGGCTTTTAACCAACGAAGAAAAAAATTAAGCAATGCCATTAACTCCTTGGTGCAAGATAAAAGTTTAATTACTGAATTTGCCGATAAAAGAGCTGAAGAATTATCTGTTCAAGATTTTGTGAGGCTTACTATTATTTTGTTAGGGGAGTAAATGTTCTTGTATGTTTAGCACTCCATAGCTTCTAGCTAGTGAGTTTATTATTCAGCCTTTGGCTGATTGTTGATACATTAGTATTTTTTAAAATTTTAAAAAGAATTAGTAAAATTACTTTGCTGCTAATTTGTGCTCTCAACAACATGGGTTTAAACTATTGCTTGGTGTAAAGATAGCTGTTATTTATATTGATGTAAATGATGCCTTCGTCCTTATAAAACAGTAAAATGGCAGATTTTGAAAAGAACTCATTTAACTTAAGCGCTTTAACTTCTTTGCCTCTAAACAAAATTGGAACATCATACCAAAAGGTGTCTAAAGATCTATTACAAGGCATTTTGAATGAATATTCATTGTTGATTTTAAATTCAAAAAAATCAACAAAATCTTTACTGCTAAAGAACTTCACACTAAAATTTAACAAATAAGAACCACTCCCTTTATAGTTAATTTCATAAACTTCGTTTATGTGTTTTTCTTGGTCAGGACATTCAAGTCCTTTTCTTATTAAATCTACAAACTCTTCTTGGTAATAGTGTTTAACTTCTGAACTAATTAATACCGAAGTATCTAGTCCTTTTCCTACAAATACTATGGTATCATTCGCTTTATAAGGTATTAATGCAAACAAGCTGTCTGAGGCTTCATGTAAATATTCTTTAACAATTTTTGATTGGCATTTTTCTTTTTTGCAAGAGAATAAAGCCAATATTATTAAAGAAAAAAATAATACAAATTTGTTCATGATGTTTCTATTTAATTGCTAATATTTGCCTTTTCTTAAAAATGCTTTGATTTTTGATTTTTCTATTATAGAAACTGAGTCACCGATTGAAATAATATCAATTCTATCAATGGATTTAATATACTCTTCAATTTGTTTTTTACTCCAATAAGTACCTCCCCTTTGTGGACTAAGCACTTTCACTTTAGAAAAAGAAGATTTATGTTTATTTAATTGAACTTTATGAGGTTTACTGTTTTTATAGTAAACTCTAACTTCTATTGGGTAATCGTTTTTATTATAATACATCAACTCTTTTCCGCAGGAAACCAGCAAGAAATACATAAAAGAAAGACAAAAAAGCGGTTTGATTTTATTCATAATGATTCTATTTATTTTCACTTCAATCCTAGTTTCTACTCGTTATTTTCTTTCTTATTACAATTTTATATATTTATCTTTATTTTAAGAACATTTTTGTTTTGGTGTATAAGCCTGCATTCAAACTAACACAGTTTATAAACAAAAAAAGCGGCTTTAGCCAGCTGATTTGAATTTGCAATTCAAATCATTTATTACAAGGATTTTCAATCCGATTATTAAACAGGAATTTCCTTTAAAGTCACAATTCTTTTCGCATTACAAATGTTAATAATATGAAGTGAGGTTTGCAAAACATCACCAGCAGGAATTCCTTAAATACTCAATTTCTTTTCTAAATGGATGGTTTTGTTTATCTAAAAAGGCTGTAACATCATTATCTATTTTGATTATTTTCTTTGCCATTTTTTGAATTTTTACAGTTATTTAAACAAAAAACCATTTTGCCAAAGTGAGCAAAAATCCATGGTGATAGCTACCGAAAAATGGATAGCTACGCCAAGCCAAATGCTATTGCTTTTTAAACTCAATACACCAAGCACCAATCCTGCAATAATAGCGGCTAAGGTTTCGGGTAAAGGTTTTCCAAAATGAATCATGCAATATGGAATAGTCATTACTAAAATGCTGTAAAAACCAAAACGTTTTTTATTGCCATGCACCATAAAACCTCGAAAGAAAAACTCCACTGCAAAAAATTGAATTAAATAAAGTAATTCCCAAGCTAAAAAACGTGGATATAATCCTTCGCCAACTTGCAATTTGTAAAAAGGATATTTATGCTGAAAACTTTCTGTAAATGAGGCTGTAAAAACCAATGGCATCATAATAGCAATCATTAAAAGGTAAATTTTGTAATCTTTTAAAGCGCCTTTTATTCCTAAACCATAGTTTGAAAATTTATCTTTAAATACAAATTTGATAATTGCCAAAGGCACCAAGCCATAAAACAAAACTATTACCCCAACCCAACAAGCCAAGGCATATAATTTATCGTTAACAATGTTGGCATAAGCATCGGCTATTTTATGTAAACCTACTTGGTGTAAAAAATCAAAAGTAAAGTTAGCTTGACCAAAATACTCATCCAAACTGATACAAACGGCCGAAGTTATACAAACAATAAATGCTTGTAATTTAATGGTTTCTATTTTGTTGTTTTCAG